>NZ_NGLC01000001.1:1353354-1358354 GCF_002140755.1 Enterococcus sp. 5B3_DIV0040 | reverse complement strand
GCCTACGGGGTTTTTACCCTCTTTGACATACTTTTCCAAGTATTTCGACTATCTGAATAGACTACCATATCGGAGTCCTACAACCCCAACAAGCAAGCTTGTTGGTTTGGGCTTTTCCCGTTTCGCTCGCCGCTACTCAGGGAATCGAATTTTCTTTCTCTTCCTGCAGGTACTTAGATGTTTCAGTTCTCTGCGTCTACCTCGACTGCGCTATGTATTCACGCAGACGTAACATCCTATAAAAGATGTTGGGTTTCCCCATTCGGAAATCTCTGGATCATAGCTTACTTACAGCTCCCCAAAGCATATCGGTGTTAGTCCCGTCCTTCATCGGCTCCTAGTGCCAAGGCATCCACCGTGCGCCCTTATTCACTTAACCTTTGACCTTACGGTCGGTTTTGAGTACTTCTTCTAGCGATAGAAGGTTGCTCAAGAAAATAAGCGTTGAACTTATTAAAAAACTCTTTTAACATTTCAACTCGGTGTGTGTTACTTGTTTTGATTTTTTCTTCGATATCCAGTTTTCAATGAACAAATTTTGTTTGAGAGTAAACCTCTCAAAACTGAACAAAGGCAAACGATGTGTAGTCTTCCGAAATATTCCTTAGAAAGGAGGTGATCCAGCCGCACCTTCCGATACGGCTACCTTGTTACGACTTCACCCCAATCATCTATCCCACCTTAGGCGGCTGGCTCCAAAAAGGTTACCTCACCGACTTCGGGTGTTACAAACTCTCGTGGTGTGACGGGCGGTGTGTACAAGGCCCGGGAACGTATTCACCGCGGCGTGCTGATCCGCGATTACTAGCGATTCCGGCTTCATGTAGGCGAGTTGCAGCCTACAATCCGAACTGAGAGAAGCTTTAAGAGATTAGCTTAGCCTCGCGACTTCGCAACTCGTTGTACTTCCCATTGTAGCACGTGTGTAGCCCAGGTCATAAGGGGCATGATGATTTGACGTCATCCCCACCTTCCTCCGGTTTGTCACCGGCAGTCTCGCTAGAGTGCCCAACTAAATGATGGCAACTAACAATAAGGGTTGCGCTCGTTGCGGGACTTAACCCAACATCTCACGACACGAGCTGACGACAACCATGCACCACCTGTCACTTTGCCCCCGAAGGGGAAGCTCTATCTCTAGAGTGGTCAAAGGATGTCAAGACCTGGTAAGGTTCTTCGCGTTGCTTCGAATTAAACCACATGCTCCACCGCTTGTGCGGGCCCCCGTCAATTCCTTTGAGTTTCAACCTTGCGGTCGTACTCCCCAGGCGGAGTGCTTAATGCGTTTGCTGCAGCACTGAAGGGCGGAAACCCTCCAACACTTAGCACTCATCGTTTACGGCGTGGACTACCAGGGTATCTAATCCTGTTCGCTCCCCACGCTTTCGAGCCTCAGCGTCAGTTACAGACCAGAGAGCCGCCTTCGCCACTGGTGTTCCTCCATATATCTACGCATTTCACCGCTACACATGGAATTCCACTCTCCTCTTCTGCACTCAAGTCTCCCAGTTTCCAATGACCCTCCCCGGTTGAGCCGGGGGCTTTCACATCAGACTTAAGAAACCGCCTGCGCTCGCTTTACGCCCAATAAATCCGGACAACGCTTGCCACCTACGTATTACCGCGGCTGCTGGCACGTAGTTAGCCGTGGCTTTCTGGTTAGATACCGTCAAGGGATGAACGTTTTACTCTCATCCTTGTTCTTCTCTAACAACAGAGTTTTACGATCCGAAAACCTTCTTCACTCACGCGGCGTTGCTCGGTCAGACTTTCGTCCATTGCCGAAGATTCCCTACTGCTGCCTCCCGTAGGAGTCTGGGCCGTGTCTCAGTCCCAGTGTGGCCGATCACCCTCTCAGGTCGGCTATGCATCGTTGCCTTGGTGAGCCGTTACCTCACCAACTAGCTAATGCACCGCGGGTCCATCCATCAGTGACGCAAAAGCGCCTTTCAACTTTCTTCCATGCGGAAGATAGTGTTATACGGTATTAGCACCTGTTTCCAAGTGTTATCCCCTTCTGATGGGCAGGTTACCCACGTGTTACTCACCCGTTCGCCACTCTTTTTCTTTCGGTGGAGCAAGCTCCGGTGAAAGAAAAAGCGTTCGACTTGCATGTATTAGGCACGCCGCCAGCGTTCGTCCTGAGCCAGGATCAAACTCTCATAATGATTTGTTTGAATGACCATACGGTCATTAAGCTCATAAAAATTAACTTTGCTAGCTATTGCTTGCATGTATTTGTTTCAATAAATTGAAACGTCCTACACATTGGTTCGTTTGCTTGCTTTGTTCAGTTTTCAAAGGTCTACCGTGCTGCGTTAGCAACTTTTATATCATATCAGAGCGACAATTGATTGTCAACTCTTTTTTAAAAGTTTTTTTCGCTCGTTGTTTTTCAACTTCGTAGCGGCTGTCTCAGCGACTTCATTAGAATAACAAATGATTTGTTATTTGTCAACAACTTTTTTAATTAATTTTGTTGATTTATCAACATCGATTAACCGTTTTATTATTGCGACCTTGTTATAATATCATCTGTTTCATTTTTGGTCAAGTCTTTTTTGAAGTTTTTTTCAAAAGCTTTTTTGACCTGCTGGCTCAATTGCCAACGTTGAATACTTTATCATTCTAAGAATGAAAGAGCAAGCTTTTTTCTGAAATATTTTCAACTAAGTCGAGATAAACAAAAAAACTACCCAAAATAGGTAGTTTAATCAATATCGATCGTACGAAAACGGATCTGGTTTTGATCGTCTCGTTTTAAGGTTGTTTCTTCTTTCAGATAAGAAAACTTCTTCTCATTGATCGCTGGATTCTCAAGCATTTCTTCATAACCCGCAAAAATATCATGGATATATTTTTTATACGCTTTTTTCTTTTTGACTCTTTTCTTCATTTGGCACCGTCCTTTACGTGCTTATCTTAGCAAGCCGAAAGGATTCTGACAACCATTATCCGCATTTTCATACCAAAAATTCACTTTGACACAACTATTCCATTAATTCAGCCAAGTGACACTCATGGAATAGAATGTTCAGCTTGCGGTCAAACGTTTTTGAAAAGCCAATCGCTCTCCGTTCGGAAAAGGGAATGTTACCTCTCCTTTGTATTGATAGCCAGCTGCTTGGATATTCTTTTGCATACCAATATTGGCTTTATACGTATCGATACGTAAATCAACGATTCCTTGCTCTAATGCAACCACTTCAAGAGCTTGCAGCAATTTGGCGCTTAACTTTTGCCCTTTAAAATGAGAACTGACAACGACGCGATGAATGGATAGATATGGACCGTTTCCATCCCACCCTGCGCCGGTAATTGCGTTGTAGACAGGATCTTCACCGGATACTAACGCTGCCGATGCCGCAATTTTTCCATCTATCACCAACACATAGCTCTCATCGTTTGCAATATCTGCTTTGATTTGATTTTCTTTAGGACCGTATCCATCTTGCCATTGCGGAGATCCTTGTGCTTTTAAGAAAGCAATGCCTTCTTCAAAAAGCGCCATCAACTCAACCAGATCATCCTCCGTTGTTTTACGAAACTTCTCCATTAAAAACCACCTTTCTTCTATAAAAAGAAGCGGATAGTAAAGCATTCAAAGTCGTTCTTAATCAATCGTTTTTAATTTCCCCTGGAACTCACTGATTGATTGATACCCTTTTTCTTTCATGATCGCTGCTAATTCTTTCGTCAATCGTTCAAAGATCACCGGTCCTTCTTTTTGCAGCTCTGTGCCGATCTGCAACATAGAAGCGCCACATAACAAATGTTCGTACGCATCTTGACCATTACGAATCCCACCAGTACCGATAATTTTGATTTCTGGCTTGAGACGTGTATAGAAAGCCCGCACATTGGCTAATGCCGTTGGTTTCACATATTCGCCTCCCAAACCGCCAAAACCATCTTTTGGTTTGATAACTACTGAGTCAGTAGCAGGATCAATGAATAAAGCATTCCCAATACTATTGATTGAATTGATATAAGTTAACGGATACTTGTTCAATATCTTAGCCATCTCATCAAAGTGCGCCAAATCAAAGTATGGTGGCAATTTTACACCTAAAGGTTTTGTGAAAAAACCAAAGACTGTTTCCAGAATTTGATCGGTCAAAGGAAAATCATAGGCAACTTGGGGTTTTCCTGGCACGTTTGGACAAGAAAGATTTAACTCTGTGATTCCTTCAAAATCACTTTCTTGGATTTTCTTCAATAACTCAATGTTTTCAGCCACGCTCATACCAGCGACAGAGAAAAAGAAGGGCGCTTGCTGGGTCATTTCCTGCTGTTTTTTGATAGCATAGTCTAAGTAGTAGTCCACCCCTAGATTTGGTAATCCCATCGAATTGATGCTTCCTAACGGTAAATCGGTATAACGTGGTTCTGGATTTCCCGCACGTGCTTCTAGCGTTGCACTCTTCGTGACAAATGCCCCAGCTGCTGATGCCGCTAATTCATCTAATTCCTCGATCGTCATACAATGGACTCCTGAGGCGTTCATAAACGGATTTTTGTATGTATATTTCCCAAAATTCGTAGCTAACATTGATTCATTCCTCCAATCTTTTCAACTAGTTTACCGTTTCATTTCTGAAAATGCAATGCAATCTTCGCAAACTTTCTGCAAGCACTGACTAAAAGCAAGATAGTTAAAGACACGCATCCAACTTAAATCCAAAAAGACTCTTCTATCAACTTTATTCAGCTGATAAAAGAGTCTAAGACATTTATTTTCTACGATAAAATCCTTAACGAATCCCCAAAGCAATCCGTGCATAACGACTCATTTTATCAGTCGTCCATGCGGGATACCAAACTAGTTTTACTTCTGGATTTTTGACTTCTGGAATATCGCTTAATGCTTCGTGTATCGATTCAGTCAATACGTCGGCTAAGGGACAGCCCATTGTTGTTAAGGTCAAGTGCTGTTATATCAGCATTTCTATCGCTTTTTCCTGCGTTAAAGCGATAGTATCTCCTCGATTCTAGCGTAT
>NZ_NGLC01000001.1:1339881-1346836 GCF_002140755.1 Enterococcus sp. 5B3_DIV0040 | reverse complement strand
TTAAAAGTAACCTTTACTTATACAATTAAGCTTTGGTATAAGTACCTACTCTGTAATATGTATCTACTCTTTTTTCTTTAAAGCAAAATTAGATATTTTTACAGAAATAACCTCTACTTCACGTCTATGATTAAACGCATCTTGTATTTTTTCTGTTGCTTTGTTGCTTTGTTACCTTCTTATCCTTTCTAGAAAAATTTTTTCCACAATTTTCACACCCTTAATTGAAAAATCTACATTCCCATTATATTAACTATTTCTATTAAAATATTTTCTCTTTCTTTGATAGAACTCGTCACATTCGCTAAAAAATCTTTAATTACTATGTCACTTTTAGGGAGTGAACCTGCATTGCCGTCTAAGTGACCAGTCCATAGTGAAACCGGAGAGTTTTTTTCACTCTGATTCTCATTTACATTCAAGAAAGGCTCTAAATAAAACCTCGTTACATAATCTTCCCAAGCGTTAAATGTTTCCAAAAAGGTTTTTAAACTTTTTAATGCAAAATCTCCATAGTCATTCGCTCCTCGCCCTCTATTAAATCCTTTAGGAACAACAATAATATTTCCTATACTGTGGGTTAATCTTGCAAAATCTTTTAGTTTAGGATACTTTTTATACACTTCAATAAATTTATCATTGTTGTATAGTAGAAAATCTATCCATGTGTATTTTTTAGGAACTTCATTGGGTAAATACTCTGGAAAATAATGCTGATAGTATTTAATATATTTTTTGTGAATAACTAAATACTTATCAGAATCATACGGTGGGAATCGATTATCAATTTCAGGTGGATTCGTTTTATCTGGTTTTTCTAAAGGTATAACATTGCCCTCTTTTAAAGAACCTGAAGGTCTGAATAAATCTGGTCTTTCTAATTGCATCAATGCTTTATAGGTATGCCAAAAAGAGTGCAATACATCAGTATGTTCAATGGTTTTATTGTTCGTCAGATGTGTAAACACTTCATTAACTACTCGATAATTTTCTACATGACCTCTATCACCTCTGCAGTAATCACTATTTATTCCTACTCCTTTAATATCTTGATAATATTGTTTTTCCTTTGCCATGAGTATATTTTTGATAGGACTATTCTCATCATCAATATAATTGCTACCTAATAGTTTTTTCTTGAAGTCTGTAAGACAGTCTAAATTTTGTTTATCCATTTTCCGACTCCTTTTTAAAATTTTAGCCATTACAAATTTCATTATTAAGGATAGCACTTAACATCTAAAATATTTTTAAATTGTATATAACGTTATTTATTAAGCACTAATACATAAAAATTTCATGATGCTGTTAATGTTTTAAATTCTAATTTAGAATTTAAAGTCGTTATTACTACAAAGTATTTAGAGAGCAATTAATTGGTTATATTTACAGGTAATTTGATAATATTTGAGTTTTTCATGTTAGTATTGTAGTAACGATAAAAAATAGAAAGTTGGGACTCAAAATGAACACTCACCAGATGCAATTTGGATGGACTATCGAAGCACCTAAGTATTTGTCTATACTAACGAACAAAAATGGCTTAGTTGCTATTGTCTCGGAATATGCTACTTTTGGCGACAATCAATCATTATTAATTACGTTATCAGAAACATCTGCTGAAGTGGCAGTAACTCCTCACTATATTTCATCTTTAACGATTTCAACAGAGAAAAAGATTAAAATAGCTACCTCGCCATTTTATGAACAACAAATGGTTGAAATTGAAAAAATGAACTCTGATAGTCAAATCACAGATTAATACTTCTCAAATCTTATTGACTACTAAAATCAATGGTACTTTCTTTGCTAAAATTCAAAATAAATTCTATGCTGCTTAAATTGCGTTCTAAGCGATTATAAATTTTTAAGTATAATTCATCGAAAATCATTTCCAAGACACTCAGGGATGAAGATAGACTGTTCAAAACGCTTTTGTCGTTATTTATACACATGGACATTTAATACACAATAAAATATATCATTAAAGATATATTATTGGTTTGATGATGTTTAGGGATGCTTTCCTCAAAATATATTCAGACTAGAATTCATGATTAAAAATCGCTAACTTGTTATACTAATAAATATAAAGAGCAATATTGCTGGAACTCAAAAATACGAACACTGGTATATCAACGTTTTATAGCTATGTCAATCACACTACTACCAAGTGTAAAGTTATTTTTGCGTAAAGATATATGTGAAAACAGGTAAATCCCCCTAGATTCTATTGACTTTTTTTGACATTCCCATTATACACATCTAGAGGGAATATCCTTATAGATGTGTATAATGATTTCTATCAATTATGCCAGTATTTTCTAGGGAAAAATATACGTATTTTTCTTTTTCAATACGCAGTTTTGAAGTGATATAAAAAGAGATAATATTCTTAATACATAGAAGTAATCCTTTACTATCATAGGTTATTAACAAAAAAGACAGATAGAAATACTACCTGTCTAATATACTAACTTAATTTATATATAACATTCTTAGATGAATACTTCTCCTTGATTCCTAACTGATTATACAGTTCTTTATTTAGTCTACACGTGTTTAATCCATATTTATTATATATATCAGCTCTTAGTTTCTTGAACCTTTCTGTATTATCACGAACCTTTAATCTCCTTGCTTTATCTACCTTAGAAATAACATCCTTTTCGTATACATAACCCTTTTCTTCAATCTCTCTCATAATTATACTAACTGCTGATTTTTCTAACTTCTCACTTGCTTGACTTAGGTTAATGTCTGTTTTACTCATCTTTATTTTTTTCTGTTCAACAAGTGGTTTATAGGATTGTGGAAAATCCTGATTAGCTTTTTCTTCTCCGAATAGTCAGCGAACCAACGCATTGCGAATTGGTTCTCAAACAAGAACGATGGCTGGTCGAAACGGTCTTTCGCTAAAATGTTACGACTGGAGCTCATACGCTCATCCAAGTCTTTCGTAGTAAATATATTGATTTAACAGTATTTAAATGAATATATTGGTTAAAAAATTAGAATTACTTCGGATTTGAATTACTTTTTTATAGGTCCCCATCTTACACAGTTAAATTTGTTTATCAACAACTTTTTTAGACAAACCAACGCATTATTGATATAGTTTTTCTCCAGTTTAAACTAATGCCCCTGTCAATATCTTTTTGTAAAAAGTATTTATTCTTCCAGAAACGCATATTATAAATTCGATATCCGTTTGTTATTAAATCAAATCATATTTATTGGATAAAGAATATAAAATTTGTTGGGCATAAGTTGCCACATGTCCATTTCCTTGATATATTTGAAACCTTTTATTGTTACTATTATATTTACTATCCATGAGTTCATTTTTTAAATTTGGCAAGCGTAGTAACAAAGAGATTGCACTTGAATAATGTTTAGATAAGTATTCATCAACAGTGATAAAATCTTCCATTAAGTAATTTTGTTCATATTCATCACTTAACTGCACGATGTCAATCGCCTTATCAGAAAAAACATATTCAATCATTTCATCTGAGCATTCTATCAATTTAGATGCCCATTCATTCAGTTCATTAAATGTTAAATACGAATTCATATGATATATAAAGTCAATTAAATGCTTATCATTTATAGAAACCATGAAATCTCTCCTATATAATTTTTTACAAGTGCTACCAACATCTACAATAATAACTCTACAAATTCAATTATCTAAATCAGAAAAATTTTACAGATTAAAAGCTGCTACAATTATGCCTATATAAATTCATATTCTATTGATAGGTAAAATTTCTTAGGGTCTTTTAACCCAGCAATCTCTATATTCATATATATTAACAACTTCAAAACTCTCATTAAGATTACTTACCGCAGTAATCAAGTCATTATTATCGCAATCAATGTTTGCTACTAGACATAGCTCATCCGTAAATCCAAAACAATCTTTGTATTCTATAACGTAGGATATCACATCCCCCCAGTAATGTTCCAATTTAACATAATCATGAATGTCTTCTAATTCTGAAATATTTACAATACTGTATATATCCTTTGTTGTATAGTGGATAATATTTATATTGTCTATAGACTCTTCTAAGTAATTCATTACATCTTCTATTTTCTCGTCCATATCTATTATCAACGCTCGTTCTAAAGTATTTCCAGCTTTATCACTAAAAAATCTTACATTAACCATTCTAGCTTTTCTGATTTTTTCTAATGTTTGTTTGTTTGTTTTCAAATTTAACATCTCCTATATAGTTTCTATTATTTCAATATTTATTCTTGATTTTACTTTCCAATCATTGTTAGATTTTTATATATACATTTTTCCATGATAAGAGATTGGATTAGTAAATTTAATCTCTCCCAATTCTCTTTTTTTTGTATACAATCCATAAAAACAACATTTACTTCTTTTGATGTACTTCCTATAGCACAATCTGATATTACGATATCAGCTTTTACAACATTAGTCGTGAATTGGATAAAATTATGAGAGTACATTTTAGACAAAATATTCTTAACAACGTTGATATATTCTGGCTGATTAATTCCAGTCACTGCTATATAAATTAAATCATCCTCTTGAAACAAAATATTGGATGCAATAATTTGTGTTAGTTTCTTAATATAAATCATATCTTTTTCATCAAGGATACCTGTTTCATTTGCTGATTCTAAGACTATTTGTTCTATATCCGTCATTCTTTTTTGAGTACTGCTTAGAATTTCTCTTGACAAAAAATTCTCTGTAAATAAATGAGTGTAACTCCATGTATTTATAACAATCTCATAAAAGATAATATTTAGCGTTTTAGTGTCTACAAAATATTTATTACGAAGTTTGTTAGTTACTTTTTCAGAAAAGTCAACAATGGTAATATGATTAAGCGATTTTAACTTTTTTCCTCTGTTACATTTTTCATCATCACTAATGAACTCAGGAATAAATATATATCCCCAAAAACTGTAATACACTAGCTCTTTTTTTATTGTATCTGTATTTTTAAGAGGTAACTTTTCTATAATTGGAAGACTATCATCTACATTTTCCATACAGCTTAAAAGCTCCAAATCATGATTTTCCACATTCTCCACAAAATACCCCTGAGATATTGCATTTTCCATTATAGAAAACATTAGTTGGTGCTTTGCTCTTGTTGTATCCATCGCGTCATAATTTTCAGAAACAGGGTCTTTAATTGAAATAAAACTGTTGTTCAAATAAGTATCGCAAGCCATCAATTCAAATAGATAGTGATACATTCTTATGCACGCTTCAGCCCCTGAAATATGTATCCAATCTGCATTCTTCTTTATGAAAATAGGAATCTTTTGTGTAGTAAATACCCTTTTTATATATTCGAGCAATTTGTAACAATACGAAACACTGAACATCAAATCTTCTGATATATCTACAATCTTTGTTTTACGATGTTTAAATAAGTAATTTATCAACTGATAATATTGAGAGTATTTAAAATATATTTTTTTTATTTTTCCGAAAACCTCAATTTTTTTCATATTATCTGAAGCTAATTCAAAGTATAATTTGCCATCATTTTCTTTCAAAAAGAAAATATCTTCCTCAATAAATCTATCAGCATCATGATTTATTTCTAAAACCAGATGTTTAATTTGTGTGGTACTCTTATTCAGTTCTTCACATAAGCTTTTGACAGAAACCTCATCATTAATAAGTGTTTTCTTCAATATGATTAATTTGTTTACTTGCTTCTTTGTTATGAACAAGCTATAGACTTTTTCAATGTAATACATTTCAAATCCTCCGATTATTGTAATTTCCTTATCAAAAAAGAACTTAAAGCTTGTAAGGAATATAAGATTCAAATAATTATTAGATTTGTCATCTTAGGCACATACACTCCACTACTAAAAAAAAGCAGCTATACAATTAAATTTCAACAATCCATATATCTTTATCATCCAATCTATAAAAATTATCTTCTTAAATACTATAACACTATAAACAACCTATGGATTATCCTCATTTTTATGATTTTAAACAAAACATAATAAAATAAAAAGTTGACAAAAAAAAAGTCTGAATATTTATTATTCAGACTTTTTTTGTTTGCGATACAGCAAAATAATGGTGATAATAAGAAGAGCAACGATTGCTGTTAATAAAACAATTACCCATATGTTTGAGTCTTGACTTACAACTACATTATTTGAATCTTCTACTTGCTTTGATATTTCTTCCAATTCTTCCTTTGTGTAATTAAATTTAGTAATTTTTTCTTCACCATCAACAGTTATTATGAACTGATATTCTCCAGACATTAATTCCGCATCACTAACTAAGGGAATGTTTAATTTCGTTTTTGTAACAGGAGTTAAAGTAAGTACTTCTTCTTCAAATTCACCTTCTGAAATTATATCTCCTTTTGGGTTAATGACTTTGTAGGGACCACTTTCTGCATATTCCACTATGGGATTATTATTAATTACAGAGAAACTTAAAACTATAGAATTCTGTGAATTGATAAATTCAAATTCACCATAGTCTTGCTCTTTTTCAGAATCTAACTCATTCATTTTGAGGCGAAACAAGACTACCTTTTCATAAACATGGACAATATCTGCAGAATTCTCGTTTTTTTGCTCACTCAGTGTTTGAGAAAAATTTAAACCACCTAGAATTTCTCCATCAAGTTCTTTGTTTAAGTTAACAACAACGGATATATCTTCACTTTGATTAGCCTTGACTTGGACTATACCATCTTTTAATTCACCGTTATCATTAGTTATCTTCACATACTTACTAAAGTCATAATCTTTATCCATTAGATT
Organism: Enterococcus sp. 5B3_DIV0040; assembly: GCF_002140755.1. NCBI lineage: Bacteria > Bacillati > Bacillota > Bacilli > Lactobacillales > Enterococcaceae > Enterococcus > Enterococcus sp. 5B3_DIV0040. The sequence continues at coordinate 1,340,035 of NZ_NGLC01000001.1, read as the reverse complement.
TTCTGTATTTTCCACATAAGTTATTCCAGCCATCGTCGATATAGCAACTGATGGATATACATTAACGTCTAAATCTTTATTACCAATATTGGTAATCGTCGCTGTAAACTCATAATTGTTGTTAAGTTCAGGAGTAAATTGCATATAGCTATCT
>NZ_NGLC01000001.1:1337157-1339781 GCF_002140755.1 Enterococcus sp. 5B3_DIV0040 | reverse complement strand
ATTATGAACTGATATTCTCCAGACATTAATTCCGCATCACTAACTAAGGGAATGTTTAATTTCGTTTTTGTAACAGGAGTTAAAGTAAGTACTTCTTCTTCAAATTCACCTTCTGAAATTATATCTCCTTTTGGGTTAATGACTTTGTAGGGACCACTTTCTGCATATTCCACTATGGGATTATTATTAATTACAGAGAAACTTAAAACTATAGAATTCTGTGAATTGATAAATTCAAATTCACCATAGTCTTGCTCTTTTTCAGAATCTAACTCATTCATTTTGAGGCGAAACAAGACTACCTTTTCATAAACATGGACAATATCTGCAGAATTCTCGTTTTTTTGCTCACTCAGTGTTTGAGAAAAATTTAAACCACCTAGAATTTCTCCATCAAGTTCTTTGTTTAAGTTAACAACAACGGATATATCTTCACTTTGATTAGCCTTGACTTGGACTATACCATCTTTTAATTCACCGTTATCATTAGTTATCTTCACATACTTACTAAAGTCATAATCTTTATCCATTAGATTTTCTGTATTTTCCACATAAGTTATTCCAGCCATCGTCGATATAGCAACTGATGGATATACATTAACGTCTAAATCTTTATTACCAATATTGGTAATCGTCGCTGTAAACTCATAATTGTTGTTAAGTTCAGGAGTAAATTGCATATAGCTATCTCTATACTCATATTCTTTAGGATGAACATCAATTAATATTGATGCATCAGTATCCTCCGAAGCAACAACTTCCTGTATGTAAAATAAACTACCTATTACTAAAACGAATATAAGAGAAAACACGTTAACAAAAACGCGTTTTCTCATTTTACTTTTATTTTCCATCATGACTCCTGTTTTCTTATATCTTTGTTGTATTAATCATTTCAATCCTCAGGGCGTTACTGTGGTAGAATCAATTAAACTTACTGTAATCTTATACGAATCTGAATCCGAGGCATTATACAATGTTGGGTCAAGAGTAGCTTCAATAATAACATCACCTGTATTTCTAGTTCCGCTATTTGTTTCAGAAATATTTGAATCACCTGCATTCACAAAGGCTGCATCTAAACCAGCACCATCAGTTGATACGTCTATTGTGAAACGCCCTGCAATATTTGCAAAAGTTCTATTTTGGATATCATACGTAACAGAAAATGTTTCAGGGTTAAGTGGCTTTTCATTCTCGAAATCAATTTGTGCAAAATCGAAATCTACAGAAGTAACATCTGGATTAGTTAATGCAAGACTTCCGCTTACTCGACCTTCTTCAACGTTTACTGCCTTTGTTGACTCCTCAGTTGCGTGAACTGTATTCGTAAATCCGATTGCTGATAGAACAAGTATTGCTGTTGATGCTAAAAGAGTTTTTTTCATTAATGTATCCTCCTAATTTTGTAATTGTGAAATCTATTACAATTAAAATTATACAGGAAATCTCTAAGCTATCTTATCTAATATTTTCGCAATCTCAAAAAAAAGGGATAATAACCTCTCATAGCGTTATTCATTAATACATTTACTTCTTTTGATTCATTTAATAATGATAAAATTCAAGAAACCTATCTTATGAATTTTCACCAGAATTATCTTGGTCTGATATATTTTGATTGTCATTGTTATCTTCTTCATCTAAGTTACTTTCATCATTTTCACTTTCGCTCATATCCTTAACATCTGAATCATCTGGTTTTTCATCAATAATTTCCCCAGATGAACTAGTTGAGTTATCGTCCTTTTTATTATTGCTCAAAGTGTTTTCATCAAGAGAGCTACTTGTTTTGTCATTTTCAAACTCTGAAATATCATCAAAACTATCTACATTTTTTTTCACAAAAGTAAATGTAATGGCAGTTTCATTCTCTGGTGAATGTTCATATTCATCCATGCTCAAAACGACTTCATAATTTAAATATACTTCTCCTTGGTTTGATGTTGGTAAAAGGATTCCAGAATAGGTATTGCTTAAAGTATCTATAAACCTAGCAGTAAGCCCCTTACCTTCAGTGGATATTACCAATGAATAATCTAAAGAAGAATTTACATCATATTTTATCTTCACAGTTTCAATTTGTTTTACTGTTCTAGTTGAAAAGTCTAAATCGTTCAATGATAAAGTAACTTCATCAGCCTCAATGTTTATCTCATCTTTAATTTCATTAGCTAAACTTTGTGTGCCGAAAATTATTAACACAAATAGTATGCAGCAATTAAGAAATATTATTTTACTTTTTTGTAAAAACATAAAAATAGTATTCATATTGATTCTCCTTTACCAATACTACTATCTAATTAAAGGGACGATTTTCTATATTGTTTGCTATTATCTCACAGGTTTTTTCTAATAAAATAAAATCCGCTCTATTTTTCCTAGCTATTTTCACTTTTTTCATAAAGACTGATTTTTTCTTAGATTCATTCACTGTTTCACGAATATTATTTTCAACTAGATATTTCAAGTTATTCAAGTCACATTCCCTGAGTAAATTTTCACTTGTATTGTCATTTATTGTCTGAAAATGATACTCGAGAAATCTACTATTATTCATGACTTTTCTATATCTGTTTCTACTTACTAACAATTTCCCCCAACTTTCTTTTGGTAACCTAGAT
>NZ_NGLC01000001.1:1329957-1330732 GCF_002140755.1 Enterococcus sp. 5B3_DIV0040 | reverse complement strand
ATTATTAGATTTGTCATCTTAGGCACATACACTCCACTACTAAAAAAAAGCAGCTATACAATTAAATTTCAACAATCCATATATCCTGTCTCTTATACACATCTAGATGTGTATAAGAGACAGCACTCCACTACTAAAAAAAAGCAGCTATACAATCTGTCTCTTATACACATCTAGATGTGTATAAGAGACAGCATACACTCCACTACTAAAAAAAAGCAGCTATACAATTAAATTTCAACAATCCATATATCTTTATCATCCAATCTATAAAAATTATCTTCTTAAATACTATAATTCCTGTCTCTTATACACATCTAGATGTGTATAAGAGACAGCTATGTGATTTTTTCAGCAAATCTTTTTAGCTATTCATAATTGTGTTTAATATTAGAAATACTATTATCAAACATCAGACGTTGTAGAAATCTCGTTTAACTCTAGAATTCACAAAGATAGTGACCAGATTAATGGCTAATTTTTTCATCTAAATGAAAAGAACAAAAGAAGGAACACTAATTCAATAATCAAAAACAGAAATTGTTATTGATTCGATTAGTGTTACTTCTTCTTCAATATTCTATGTGCTGTCCAATTAAACTACATTCGTTTTGATTCACTGTATAGCAATCTAACTCATTTTGTAAAAATTTGCAAACTTAAACTTTTTTTCTCTATTAAAGATGGACCATAGTCTATAAATTTACTTGTTAACTATTTCTCAATTCTAATTAAAATTATATTACTAAGGATTGGGTCCTTCTTGAGCTTTTAA
>NZ_NGLC01000001.1:1321313-1322559 GCF_002140755.1 Enterococcus sp. 5B3_DIV0040 | reverse complement strand
ACATAATTATTCCCCATGCTTTTCACATTAACCACATCTCCAATTTATACTTTTAAGTAATTCACATCCTTCTAACTTGGTAGAATCTTTTTTGCGTACTCTTAAATAGAAAATTGTAAGTTGTCAGTATTTAATGTAAAAACAAAGTTATTCTTCCATGTCTTTTGAACTCAATGAATTCTTCAAATTTTAGATTTTTTTCAGATATATGAGTTTGTACCATAAAGATGTTATTTCCTAATCCTGCACATATTTTTAAGTTTGTATTTAGTCTAAATATATTATCCTAGTTTTGATATAATTCTTGCTTGAACCACTGAATTTAAATTATCCCAATGGTCCTTATTATGTATATCCCTAAAAAAAGCAAAATCCTGCGAATTGTCATGGTTTAGAATACCATCCGAGACTAATATATCTGCTTCATTATGATTAGAACTAAATTTAATGATTTTCTCATTGAAAATTGCAAGCAATTTATTTTGAATAACAGGTACATATTCAGGATGATGTAGCATAGATATGGCAATAACCACAGTTTCTTTATTTTGAACAGGTAAAAAATAAGATAAGATGTGGGATAATTTATTTGCAAAAAGTTCTTTATCTCCAACTTGTAATTCGAAATTTAAGACTGTATTTAAAATAATATTTTGAACTTCATGAATTCTGTTATCATTACTATATTGACTAGTGGTGCCATTTAGATTTTCAAAATAAATATTTTGATAAGCCCAAGTATTAATATTAAATATTTCGAGGGATTTTTTATCTATATCTTGAATTAAATACCCACGAGAAACGGCATTTTCTAGGATTGATAAAAGAATTTCATGTTTCACTTTTGTAGTTTGTAGACTTTTATAATTTTCACCAACTAAGTCGATATTCACCCTTGTTTGTCTATCAGCAAAAACATTATATGCCATCACTTGTACTAAATAATGATAAGTTCTTATATACTTCTCATTACCTTCCAAGGAAATTGATTCGAAATCGCTGTTTATAGTGATTGGAATTCTTTGTGATTCAAAAATATCTCTTAAACGGCTAATCAATTTATAGCTATATGATTTACTAAACATTAATTTTTCTGAAATATCTACCACACGTGTCTTGCGATATTTTAATAAATAGAGCAATAAACGAAAAAAAGGTGATTCATCAAAAAACTTTTTCTTAAGATTAACAAACACATTCAGTAAAAGTTCTTGACTAAATCCTTCGATTAATCCTATAGTATTTT
>NZ_NGLC01000001.1:1304755-1316798 GCF_002140755.1 Enterococcus sp. 5B3_DIV0040 | reverse complement strand
TTATAATCATTATCATATAAATCTTATTATTTTTATTAAATGTATTATTTATCACGTTACACTATGTGATTTTTTCAGCAAATCTTTTTAGCTATTCATAATTGTGTTTAATATTAGAAATACTATTATCAAACATCAGACGTTGTAGAAATCTCGTTTAACTCTAGAATTCACAAAGATAGTGACCAGATTAATGGCTAATTTTTTCATCTAAATGAAAAGAACAAAAGAAGGAACACTAATTCAATAATCAAAAACAGAAATTGTTATTGATTCGATTAGTGTTACTTCTTCTTCAATATTCTATGTGCTGTCCAATTAAACTACATTCGTTTTGATTCACTGTATAGCAATCTAACTCATTTTGTAAAAATTTGCAAACTTAAACTTTTTTTCTCTATTAAAGATGGACCATAGTCTATAAATTTACTTGTTAACTATTTCTCAATTCTAATTAAAATTATATTACTAAGGATTGGGTCCTTCTTGAGCTTTTAAAATAATATTCGCACTATTACTTCCATTATTACTCCAAACATAAGTATCAGCATCAAGCGTAACATCGAAATCTTTCTCAATTTGCTTAGAGGACATTCTTTGTACCCTATCTGCTTGCATGTATGGATTTGAAGGTTTAATTTCCAACCCAATACTATAATTGTCCAGTTCCGCAAAAATATTTACACTAACATCCTCTGATTTTGTGTTATTCACGGTAGCTACTGCCTTCAAGGGTTTCGTTTGTTTTCGAACACCTGAGTTTACGTCGAAATCAGATAATTGAAAATCAACTTTACTTGTTGTTCCCTCGTTAAAACTTATATCTACTATACCTTCTTGAATTTCTACAGGAACTTCTTTTTCACTACTTAATTCTGTTGCATTTGATAAAAGCGGGTTACTACCTACTAACAACAAAGTTGATAAAAAAGTTGTCGCTAATATTTTTTTTTTCATTGTTCTAATACCCTCCAAATTTAAATAGTATTGTTACAAAAATAGTTTACAATATAATATTGGTGAGTGATTATCCGAACATTCGATTTTATTTCGAAAAAAGGGATAACGATTGTATTAATTTGTTGTTTTATGACTTAAAAGCATCTGATTATTTAAATATCTATTGTTCTAAAAAGTATCCAAGACTCAATTAAATATTGATGATTCAAATTCATTGTCTAAGATGATGTTCAAATCCATCGTATTATTTTATACAAATAAAGCTTAGAAAAATCAAAGGTTTAAAGCACTACTGTCAAATTCCCCTATAAAAACAAATGCCATTGCAACTAATATTTTAATAATTTAAATAAAGATTAGATTTGAACAAATAAGAACAAAAAGCATCTTTCATATAAATATATGTACTAAGCCATGTACACCAAAAAAATATCTGCTAATCAATATTGAAAAAAACATACGTAAGAATCAAGTTTTATCCAGTTTAATAAATAGTAAAGAGCTTTCAAATTAAGAAAAAATTAATGTTAAATAATAATTTAAAATATGGTTTACACTCCAAATAACGAACTTTTCTATAATTACTAACAAAGGAAAACGACTTATAAACGATTGTTCTATTTTCTTGAAACATTGGTATAGTCAATTTTTGTAGAATTAGATTAATGATTACACAAGTATAGGTTAGTAACGTTCAACAATATATTTCCATGAATTTTAATACCGACAGTATTTTTTTATTTATTAGAAAAAATAGTCATTTAGATAAAATCCTAATAAGTGGAATGATTTTATCTGAATAACCTAATTCATGAATTTTTAGTTATTTCCAAGACTCTCAATTTGCTTTTGTTTTAAAAATAAGCGTAAGTACTGCAACATTTTAAATTTTATCAACCATTGAATTAGAAGACAAATGTGAATTCTGCTCCTAATTCAACTCTAAGATAATTTTAGATACCACTTCTAATAGTTCCGCTCTATCCCGAAATTATCGTCAAGTATCACTTAAAAAATGACCTTAAAAAAAGTCAATAAAATCAAGGGTTTCCTACTTGTTGACAATAATACAAGATTATTGTAACATCAACGATTTTTATATCTATTTTTCAAAAAACACCTATCAGATGCAATGAAAAAATTTTTGTGGGGAATTAACCACTATCTTTCATCTGAGAGAGGTTTTTGCATTTATAATTTAACTAAATACTGATTGAACGCTTATATATCAATGTTTATATGTATATTCTAAAAGTCTAAATCTAGCACAACTAAAATCTATTAGTTTCCAATTTAACAATGAATAAAAATAATTTTAGTATTTAAAGGCTTTGAAGTATTTGCTCTATATTTAAAATCAATCCTATGCTGCCTAAAATGCGTTCTAAGCGATTTTAATTCTTTGTGTATAATTTATCGAAAATAATTTTCAACACTCCGTGGGAATAAAACAGGCTAGCCAAAACGAATCACAAGTTATTTTAATATAATAATTATAGTTCGGAATAAATTATATAGTTTATGACATATTCTTGTTTTGATGATGTTTATAGATGATTTTCTCAAAAGATTTTTAAATTACAATCCATGAATAATTATCACTGTTTTGTTATATGTTAAATTCTAAGCAGCAAACTTTCGCTATTTTACTAAACCTATTCAAATATTCTAATAAGTAAGTAATTTAGAGACATGCTTATTTCCAATAACAAAAAGTGCGTATTAAAAGTGAGATTTTCATTCAAATCCTCCTAGAAAAAAGGCAAAAATTTTAAGGTCGGTAAATATGAGCCTAGAGATTTTTATAAAAAATGCGTATCAAAAGTGTATTTTTCATTTATTTTCTTCTAGAAAAAGGGGAGATATTTTAGGGTAGGTAAATATGACCCTCCATAAGATATTATATCTAGTATCATATTTGCCTACCCTCAAATAACCCTTGAATTTACTATCCTTTTATCATCAATTTCTTACTTTCAATACGCACTTTTTATACTTCATTTATTACTTATAGAATATTACCTTAGAAGAATATTGCTCTGTTAATCCTAATTCTTGATGTAATCCCTTAGTTAACTTTGTTCGTTTTAAAGAATATTTATTTATAATATCTGCTCTAACCTTATTATACTGTGGACGAATACTAGCTATCTTTTGCTTTTTATTTCTAGCCAATTTAGATATGAGTTCTTTTTCAAACATATATCCTTTAGAATCCAACTCTTTCATCAAGATTTTTACGATTGATTTTTCTAATTGAATACTTTTATTTGTTAGATTTGTGTCTTGTCTACTCATTTTTATCAAGCCTTTATTTACCAAAGGTTTATAAGATTGAGGAAAATCTCGATTTGCTTTTTCTTCCCCAAACAATCGATAAATCAATTCATAACCTAAACTATCAATAGTGACATTGTTACGTTTTAAAATTTTCCCAATTTCTCCCATATAATCTTTATGCTCTTCTACAAGTAAATTGGGCTGATATATATTGCTGGTTCTTACTTTGTTATCATCCTGTTTTTGTTCTAAAATCACTCGATTGTATATTTCTTCTGCAATCAATTCTTCCGGAACTTTTTGAATGATTTCTGTTACTACAATCACATTCAGAATACGTTTTGTTTTATTTATAGAAATTCTCTTATTCAAACTTCTTGATAACATTTTCGTCAACGTTTCAATACTATAATAATTTTGGATTTTCAAATTACCCTCAGAATCCTCATAAACGTAATCAAACATATATTCAAGCACAAGTGGAATTTCAAGAATATATTTCTTCAAATAAAAATATAGTTCGGGATATTTTTCCGCTATTTTCCCATTCAACAATTCCTTTTTAAATAAGTTAGCATTCAATTTCATTTTACCTAGGTCAGAATCCATAGTAATTTTTGAATTTGTGATGTAAGTCAACAGTTGAATCACTTCAAAATTGTCTTTTTTCAGAAATTTACAAAGTAATCCCTTAATGTCAGTAGTTATCTGGTTATTTTCACTGAAACATTTATAAAAGTAACTGCCTGTTGCTTCAGAAAAATAAATACTTGCACTAGGGTTCTCCTCATCGTGTAGAATATCTATAAATGGGTTATCTTCTGGCAATTCTAATAATTCTCTTAAATCCAGTGAGCAAAAATGATTGACAGCACTATATTCATCAGGAAAAACCCCACTGTAATTATCCCCAAGTTTGGCTTTCACAATGTCGTATCTGCCTAACTTTAATAATTCATAATTCGATATCGATTCATCAATTATTTCGCCACGTATAGCTTCTAAGCCTCTAGGAATAATTGTTTTTCTTCCCTCTAACAAATCAGTAGTATCTAACCGATTCCCCCAGTCAATGACCTCAAATCCACTATTGCTTCCGAAAAATATTCTGCTCGTTTGCCCAACGCTACCATCAGCTTGCGGATATTTTTTAAATAGCTCTTGATAAATTTCTTCTATTTCATTATTTGAAGTAATCAACCTATCAAGATGAAATACTACTCTAAATTTATCAACCTTTGAATCAGCATCACTAAAGGTTTGATAGATAAAACAAGCATTATTTTGCATAAATATATCTTGTTCTAAATCGTCAATGGTATAGATACTATTTCCATCTTTGTTATCAAAATCAAGCATTACTAACTCTTGACCAACAATTGGTGTATATTTTGATAATTTTTGTTCCGATAATTCAGCTAACACCACTGTTTTTCCTTTTTGAGTTAATTCTATTGCAAGTTCTTCTAAAGAGATATCTACTAATTCTTGTAATATTGTTGCAGAAATTGCTTTAATCAGTGTTGCATCAGGTTTTGTATCATTTACAATACTACTTACATATAATCTCATATTCTACTTACTCTCCTCAATCAATAACTTCCCATATTTTTCAATCAAAAATCGTTCTAAAAAAAAAAGTTTCTCCACACTAAGTGTTTGTTTCCCTTTTTTAAAATTATGTAGGTTTTGAATCTGAATATCTAATTGCCTTGCAATAAACGTCATTTTTACACCATACGTTTCATCTAAAATATCCAACCAGCCCCTCAAAATCCCCCTTTTTTCTTTCAGTTTCAATTCGATTATTTTTTCTTGTGTCATTAAGAAACCTCCTAGACCTATCTATTATTTTATTAATAATATTTACCGGGACTATACCATCCTCAACGACTGAAGTAAAGTAAACATCTCACTTTCTGACAATAAAAATTAATTGGGTATTTTTTAAAAAATATGCTTTATTTTATATGATTCTTTCCATAGTCTTCTCAGAGAAAAAAATGTTAAAAACGTCGTTATATCAGCGTTTATCAGAACTTTAGAAATATGCATATACTAAAAAGCACTCCTCAGATTCATTTTAGTGGGTAATTCCCCATAAAAAAAGTTTCGCTTCACCTGAGAAGTGTTTTTTCAAAATTAGTGCTTTAAAATGTTGATATAACAGCAATCTTTTAATTTTGTCAACAAGAATGAAACCCTTGATAAATAAGGGTTTTTTGAAGGTCATTTTTTAAGTGGTTTTTATTGTAAATTTTGAGCAAAAAAAGAGACATGATTTTACTCACATCTCGTCCAACATTTCTTTATTGATTTTATCCATGTGTTTATTCCATAAATTAATCACTAAATCCTCTGAAAACAACAATTTTTCCTGTTCTTTATCAGAAAATTTTTCAAATTGACTATAAAGCTCATTAGACAATTTGTTTAAAACAACCTGAGGTATAGTTACGTGGGCTTTCACAAACGTTTGTTTTACTTTATTTTTCACATACTTTTTCATGGCTATTTTAGTAAACATCTGTGTCTTCTTTTATCTCCAATCGTTCTCCTAGTTCATTCGTATTTTTGTAAGAGAAGAGTGCATTATCTATTAGTCCAACTTTTTGAATACTTTTATCTAATGTCATTGTGTTAGATTGCTCTTCAAATTTCGTTTTATCATCAATAATTCGTTGATTCCAGTCCTTCATATTTTCATTAAGTTCCTGTTCTTCATTTGCAGGAACACTATACGTTCTTAAATATGCTGTCACTGGGCTGTATATTCCAATACTATAGTCTTCAGCTACCACATAACCCAATCTTCTATAATCGTAATTTCCTCTAGCAAAGTAACCGTCTTTTAGGCGTTCAGAAAATTGTCCTTCGAATAAGTGCGACTTTAGAATTTCAATTTGTTTAGGAACATTTAGTTGCACCGCTTTTACTAACTTCACAAATTCTTCATTAGATAAGTCTCTCGTTACTAAACTTATGACGTATTCTGTATAAGAAGTATACCTAACAAAGTCAGGCTTCAATCCTCTATTCAATAACTCAATATAACCACTCATTCCAATGGAATAAAAGCTATGTTCTTTTGCAAATTTCTCTTTATTTAGGTTTCCTAACCGTTTTTCTTCTTTTTCTAGATAGCCTTTTGGAACTGCCAAAAAGTAAATTTCATCATTTTTATACACATCGTTTAGTAATTGCTCCATCCTATCTTCATCTGGTGTAAATTGTCCATTCTCACCTTCACGGATGTATTGTTGAATCTTTCTCTCTGCAATTTGTTTAAAATCAATTGTGTATTCTGCACTATCTTGACTATTCAACGGTAATTCTATTTGTTGATTTGTATGCGAATCATAAATATAGTAGTCCATTTTTTTACGTTTATTCGGATTTAAAAATTCATCGATTTCAAAAGTTAGAGTTACTGTTCCGTCATCTTTCACTTTTGAGTTATGAAATTCAGAAAAAGAGATAGGTTTCAAATCAGTTGTTTCTTTTATTGTCAATTCTCTATTCTGCTCTTTTTGATACAGTCCATATCCAATCCCTACACCTATTAGGACAACTGCACCTAAAATACTCACTCCAACTTTCATACGTTTATTTATTCCCATTATTTCAATCCTTTCTCACCATCATTAGATGTAATAAATCAAGGTTTTTGCCAAGACAAAAAAAGCCTGCTTTATCAACTTCAAATCATTGATAAGACAGCCTTTGCCTGTTCGTTATTTTTTTATTTGTTCATCGGTAAAAAACCTTGATTTATTACCGGTCATATTCTTGCTTCCCTCTTCTATGTTACCTTCAGTCGAAAAATTATTCAAGGTTTATTTTCTTGATAACCCTTCTTTTTTCGCTACATTATAAACAGTTTTCACGCTAACATTACATTTCATAGCAATTTCATTCAGTGATAGTTCTTTTTTATCATACAATTTAATAATTCTCTTTTTTACGTTATTTTTAATAGGTGGTCTGCCCAATCGTTTATCTGTATTCGCAAGTGCTTCTTTTGTTCGGCTGCTGATATTTTCCGCCTCAAATTCTGCTATTGCTGCAAGCATCGTATAAAATAATCTACCTTGAGCAGTTTTAGTATCTACATTTTCCTGAATACTTTTTAAGTAAACACCCCTTTCGTTCAGTTCCGACATTAAATTAACTAATTGTCTTGATGACCTGCTCAATCTTGATAGATTATATACAAGTAACGTATCTCCTTCACCCAAACTATCTAGAGCTTTTTGAAATTCACTTCGATTCTCTTTTCTTCCAGATATTTGTTCTGCATAAATAATGGACGGTGAAAACTTTTCTATCGCTTTCTTTTGGACCTCCAATCCAAGTTCTTGTCTATTTGTTGACGTTCGAATATAGCCGATAATTCTATTATTCATATATATCCCTCCTTTTTTGTTCCTAGTTTAGTTCAAATTAATAACTTTATATACAAAAATACCCTGACTAACTGGGGAATAGTCAAGGCAATTGAAAAACACTTAAAGATTTAGAGGTCATTATAAATGGTTTTCGTCAAGGTAACTATATTATCTCATCAAATATAACGATTGTCCAAAAAATGAATCATGCCTTTACTTTTCTATTATATCCCCTTAACCAAAGCATTATTTGCTTATTTATCAACTTATACACAGCATTTCTATACACTGGAAATTTGTAAAAAAACTCAGAGTTGATATAATAAAGAAGTGATTAAAATAACATAAAGGAGGTATTATTAATGACAAATGGAAGCTCACAAGGACTATTTGTAGTTGTAGCAATCATAATATTCGGTATTTTTGTATTCTTGAGTTATTTACTGTTTAGGGACATTATGAGTCCTAGTTTATCAGGGATTTTCAAGGATGGTTTAGAGCAAGCTGAAAATAATTTGATAAATACGGCAACTGACAATCCCATAATAAATTCTGAAATATCCATTGAAATCAGCGACTTGAATTTCAATTTTAATAAATTGGATTTTGATAGCCCTACTTTCCCGAGGCTATCAGAGAATATCAATGTGACAATCAAAAATCTAACAGACAAGGAATTATCATATAAAGTAAAATTTTCAGCTGAGGGTAAAGGTTTATTTATCGGAGATATAGATACAACTGATATTAATTCAATTTATGCAACCGAATTAGAAAAAACAATAAAATTAAAGCCAAACGAAGTACATCAATTTGATTTTATTGGCATATTAAATGCTCATGAATATGAGTCTAGTAGACCTGAAACTTATAGTATCAACTCCTCAGCAACCAAAATATAAATTATTAAATTTTTTTTGGCTAGTAAAGGAGCCGTTATGCTAGACAAACTCCAAAATCATCATGTCGGTCAATTTTTATAAATAACAATAAAATAATCAACACAATTTTTTTATACAGAGAAAGGAGGTTAATAATGTCAGATGGGAGTTCACAAGGACTATTTGTAGTCGTAGCAATCGTAATATTTGGTATTTTTGTTTTGATAAGTTATCTATTATTTAAAGATACTTTAAAGCCTAATTTAGCAAATATCTACTGTGATGCATTTGAACAAGTTAGTGGAAATACTCATTTATTAGATGGTAATGAAGGGAACTGCGTAGGGAAATTTCATAATTCATTTGAAGTTAAAGGTTATATAGGTATTTGGTTTCAAAACGTTTATAGGTGTCCAGATATTTGGACACCTGATAATACAGGTATGAGAACAATTAATTTGAAGAAATTGAGTAGTGTTGATATGCCTATTGTAGAAGATGGTTATGTATTTATAGATGCTATTTCAGACGATAACGTTGGCGTTAAACAGGAAGCAATAGACAAAGGTTTTGGAAACAGACGAAATAGAAGCACCACAATTGAGATGAATGGTGTTAGTTATAGATTTAGTGAGGTATCTTACGGTAATGCTTATTATAAATTGGGTGAAGGTGCTAAGCTGAAGGTTAATGCAATAAATGATATTAAGATTACTTATACAAATGTTCATGGTGGAAAAACTACCTATAACATTCAAGTTAAAATAATAAACGAGTAAAATCTGTTAATAAGCTAAGACGAGCAAATAATGTGTATAGGGGTATGAATTATTTGTTCGTCTTTCTTGTCCCCAAAGTCGAATACCTTTCTTTCATATCACCATTTTCTTTGTCAACAATTCTAACTATGTCATTCAAATTTCCATCATCAGTTTTACGATGATATAATATGGATAGGAGTAAATTGAAAATGGATAATTACGAGATGGATACTTGAGAGAAATTTCTCGATTTTTTCTCTCAATTGTCTGCCCCTACATCGTCAATTTCCATACCCTACATATACCCTGCATCAACCCTACATAAGTTACTTTTTTAATATTGTAAACGAGAACTTTTCGAGAACTTTCATGCGAACTTTTTTAAAACTCGGTCATTTTTGATGAAATTTTACAAATTTTGAATGGAAACCTCCGTGAATTTTTCAAAACAGCAGCTACCTAAAAAAATTTCTAAAATTTCAACAAGAGATTCCCTACTATGTAGGGGTCACAAAATTGGATTATTTCGGCCTTTCTTGACTATGCAAAAATGGATACTTTTGAGAATGAAAATTATTGAAAATAATATGTAAAAAATTATTGGAGGGAGTGAATTTGAAAAAATATATTGTCAATAAAAGAGCGATTGATAGTGATGAATTATTACAACTAGCTATAGCATCTAATGGGATTTATGAATCCACCTTAGAAAAACTACTACAATGTAACAGAATTGGCTTGGAAGCCCGTTTAAAAACGTTAGAAAAGCATAAGTGGATTTCTAAAAAGAAGTTATCTAAGCACTTCTACTACGCTAAAAAGTTTGATTTAGACAATTTAAAGCACTTGGACTTACAAGCCAATGCCTTACAAAAAATGTTGACACTAGGATTTAGAACAGCTAATCTTTCAATAGCTACGAATCAACAAAAACAAGTGACTGCTTTTTTTTATAGTTCTGTAAGAAATATCTATAATCATAAAAATTTCAGTCAGAAGCCACAAGCTTCCCAATTGTTTAATCAATGCTTATCCAATGAGAATAAAGAATTTTATATGAAATTCACAGAATATCAGCACGTTCAAATACCGATTCAATTTTCTAGTGCTTTTGATGAGAATCAATTACCCCACACTCATTCTTTAGATACTTTAGATATTATTGCAATCCCTACTAAAGAACAATTACCTGCTATTAGAAATAAACTCAGAGATTTTAATATGTATAAAGTGCAGAATAATATAGAATTTATTCGTGATGACATCCTAATCTATATTCAAAGCGAAGACTGCTTCTTTTTCTATGCGAAAAACGAACAACGACAATGGATATTATATAGAATTGAAAGACTATTTGCATTCATTTATTATTTGTCTAATTATTTTAAATCCAATGAGAAAATTACTTTTTCAAATGATGTAGAAAAATATACCAAGTTAGAAACTTTATATGCAAAAAGCAGTGAAAATAGAAAACAATATAATACAATTGCTAAAAAGAAAGCAAAAAAGAAGCACAGTCTTAGTTGACTGTGCTTTTACTTTTATAACAATACTTATTGAAATGGATTAAAATTATCAAGACTAGATTGAAGTTCTTCTTCCTCTATACCAATATATCGGAGAGTAACACTCTGAGAGTTATGGTTCAAAATCTTCATTAAGCTTGTTAAATCCTTTGTTTTTTTATAGTAACTATATCCAAACGTTTTCCTTAAGCTATGCGTTCCGATATAATCTAGATTGAGTGATTCAGCAGTCTTTTGCATAATCTTATAGAACTGATGTGTAGCTAAATGTTTCGTATTATCCCTAGGAGATGGAAATAACCACTCGCTTTGTCCATCGTGCTCTTCATCTAGATATATAATGATTTGATTAGTCAATTGCATCAAGTTAAGTGTTCGCTTCTTTCCTGTCTTTTTCTCAATAATATCAGTCTTGAGCTTTCCTTTCACGTCATTAACTTTTAGATTGAGTATATCCGAAATTCTTAATCCTGTAAAAACACCAAACACAAAAATCGTATAATCTCTTTGTCCATGTTTATTTCTTAGTAATTCAGATGCAAAATTCTTCAATACCTCTTTATCTTTAATTGGTTTGACATTAATTTTTCTTTGTGCCATTTTCCTCCCTCCATAATTTAATAAATATGGATACTTTCACCATCATACACCCTTAAATCATCCAAATTTAGAAAATCAC
The DNA here is from genome assembly GCF_002140755.1 of Enterococcus sp. 5B3_DIV0040. Taxonomy (NCBI): domain Bacteria; kingdom Bacillati; phylum Bacillota; class Bacilli; order Lactobacillales; family Enterococcaceae; genus Enterococcus; species Enterococcus sp. 5B3_DIV0040. The sequence goes on along the minus strand of NZ_NGLC01000001.1, from coordinate 1,305,320 downwards.
AGTCTTAACTATTGGTAGAATAGGATTTACAATGGATAGAAATTACAAAAGTATCCCTTATAAAGACCTTTATAGCATCTTAAATAGGAAGGTGCAAATTTGTAGAACATGAAAAGCTTATTTAAAAATATTTTTCAAGTTCAAATCGATAGTATCCCGATTGAGCAACAATAAAACTATTTAAATCATTATTAGCTTTTAGATTTCCATTTTAAAATTATTTGTGGGGACAGCCCTGCTTTATGAAGTAAAACTACTTTTTCATCAACAGTACCATACATAAATTCATTGTATTCCGTTTCAGTAACAAGAGTTAAATCAACCATAATCATTAACAGTCTTTGTAAATAATAACTTATAAATTTATCTTCTAATGAAAGCTTTATAACTGCATAGTTGGTTATTTCAACATCGTTTTTCAGAGATAAATCAATGTATACTTTACTTAAATAGTTTTTATACTCTCCACTCTCTCTTTCAATTTCACCAAAAGCACTTCCAATGTAGAAATAAAAATTTCCCTCTTTCCTTTGATTAATTAGGTATCTTTTCATCATCTTAATTC
>NZ_NGLC01000001.1:1300935-1302757 GCF_002140755.1 Enterococcus sp. 5B3_DIV0040 | reverse complement strand
ACATAAAGGAGGTATTATTAATGACAAATGGAAGCTCACAAGGACTATTTGTAGTTGTAGCAATCATAATATTCGGTATTTTTGTATTCTTGAGTTATTTACTGTTTAGGGACATTATGAGTCCTAGTTTATCAGGGATTTTCAAGGATGGTTTAGAGCAAGCTGAAAATAATTTGATAAATACGGCAACTGACAATCCCATAATAAATTCTGAAATATCCATTGAAATCAGCGACTTGAATTTCAATTTTAATAAATTGGATTTTGATAGCCCTACTTTCCCGAGGCTATCAGAGAATATCAATGTGACAATCAAAAATCTAACAGACAAGGAATTATCATATAAAGTAAAATTTTCAGCTGAGGGTAAAGGTTTATTTATCGGAGATATAGATACAACTGATATTAATTCAATTTATGCAACCGAATTAGAAAAAACAATAAAATTAAAGCCAAACGAAGTACATCAATTTGATTTTATTGGCATATTAAATGCTCATGAATATGAGTCTAGTAGACCTGAAACTTATAGTATCAACTCCTCAGCAACCAAAATATAAATTATTAAATTTTTTTTGGCTAGTAAAGGAGCCGTTATGCTAGACAAACTCCAAAATCATCATGTCGGTCAATTTTTATAAATAACAATAAAATAATCAACACAATTTTTTTATACAGAGAAAGGAGGTTAATAATGTCAGATGGGAGTTCACAAGGACTATTTGTAGTCTGTCTCTTATACACATCTTCTTCATCCTTAATAACTTCTTCAATTTCTGTTTTTTTCACTTCACTATTTGTATTTTTATTGATATCAAATTCCTCTAACAAAGGGTTGAAAATTCCATCGTGTGTTACATCTTTTCTTAACATCTTAACTTTTTCATGTAAATTTCCATTTTTTGAATTATACTTCTCACTGTTCACAAAATGGACTGGAGCTAGTAATCTACCTAATTCATTTTTAGATGCTCCAAAAATCATGTTTAATCTATTTACCCTACCTATTAAATTCAAAAGTTTACTTTGTGTCAAAAGCCTACCATTGAAAATATATAGATTATCTATAGGCATATTCATGCCTTCTAATATAACTGAATTAGCAACTAGATGTTTTAGATTTTTAATTCGTTTGAAACAATATTCTAAATAATCTTTTATTCCATCTGGGATTAATCCATGTAAGAATACTATACCTTTATCAAGTAACTTAATCTGTAGATAATCTTCATGAATTAATTGTGCTAGTTCTTCTTTCAATATAATTATTTCAGAGTCACTCTCTAAATTAGCCTCAATATTCTCACTTAACTCTCTCGAAAACTCTTCTACCTTTACTGGTCTAAAATGATAATAGAAATTTTTTTCTTTACTCGTTTTGTTAATATACTCAAAATAGTTCTTTGAACTATCAATTTTTACTTCTTTGACATTATTATAAATTTTATACTCAACAATGTCACTTTGTCCCTTTACTCTTAAATTTTTCGAATCATAAATCATTGGAGAAAAGTAAGCAATCTTAGATTTTTCAGATTTAACTAAGTTCATTTTTATAAGCCTAGCTAATGATACCGAACGTTTACTTTTATTGAAATCTAAAATATTGTGTGCTTCATCAATATACATCGCATCAAAATATATTTTGTTTTTTTCTATTAATCTTAAAGCTCTTTCTTGTGTAACAACCGCAATGAATTGACTTTCCCCATTATACATTTCATCATGAATGATAATTCGTCTATCTAATATTTCTTTTTTTAACATTAGATACGTTTGATTAAGTAACGATTTTGTTGGTACAATTACTGCTATTTTTTTC
>NZ_NGLC01000001.1:946613-1293443 GCF_002140755.1 Enterococcus sp. 5B3_DIV0040 | reverse complement strand
ATCTTTATACGACGATTTAGAAGGTACTTTTTCATACTCCCTAAGAAAGATGCTGGCTATTATTAAAATGAATTCCTTCTCGTTATCTGACAATTCATAATTCGGTAACGAGAGTTTTTTTACTATAATTTCATTTATAAGTTCATTTTCCTTTACTATTTTTGTAAACTCAGTTTGCTCATTGCTTTTCATTTACATCCCCATCCAATTCGCATAACAATTCTTCTAAACATTCAATAAAAATGTTAACGCTTTTGTTCATTACACATAAAATTACCTCTTTATTACACACATGTTTATTAACAGATTGAAATATTTCGTCATGACTAGATTCGTAAGTTTTACCTGAATAATCTTCGATAAAGATTGTTGAACAAGGAATAATATTATATTCTCCCAAATCTAACTCAATATTGTTCACATATTTATTTGATGCTGATAGTAATTTATCTCTTAAACTATCAGTAGCATCAGATTCATTTGATGCAATATATGTATGATTCAAGGCATTAGACCAAGAATTATTGCCACTATTTCCGCTTCTTTTCATTGATTTTTTTAAGCCTTGATATGCTTTACTTAAATTCTGATTGTGTTTTCCAGATGATGTTTTATAAGCAGTTGACTTACTCTCCATAATCCAAGTTTCACCATCATGAGTGTACAATCCATCGAATCCTTTTTTCATTGAGTTTTCTTCTAAGTTCATAAAGCAACAATGTTGTTCAAAATCTTGGCTTCTTAGAAAAAGATGAATAAAAAATTCTGCAACAGTCCCTTTGACTTTATTCTCATCTTGTCTTTCGAGAAAGTTTAACAAGTCTTTTATAACTATTGACATAAGTTCCTTTTTCCCACGTTTAGCTCCTCTGGATATCTCATTTATAGAACTTTTAATAATGTCTTTTGTTTGAATATCCAGTTCCAAAACATCTAAAATATAAACCGCTTGATGTTCTCTTTGGCTCAATTTATTATTAAATATTTCAATCAGTCCTCACATCTTCAAATAACTACTTATATAATTGTACCATTTAATTGTGAAAATGTTTCAATATAATACTAAATCATTAAAAAATATTCTGGTTAAAAAGTTTGCAACATATTATTTTTGAAGCTCTAGTATATAAATTTTATAAGAACTTAACTACCTATTCTTACAAAAAAAATGACTTTTTCAGAAGTCATCTTATTTTTTCTTTGTCTATATCTTGTTTATCTCTGTTGTCTATTTCAACATCATGACCAACAGAATCAGTTAATGAATGCAACATATGATAATAAATTTGCACGTCCCGCATCTTGTAAAGTTTAAGTAAATTTTCCAATACGTTTTTGAGAACTTTCTTTAATAGTGGTTTCCAATTGGACTATAGAAAAGGAATACAAGAATAATTATTCTCGTATCTCTTAAGTTTCAGAGTAAATAAACCAAAATGTTCTATATATAAATTCTAATAATAAAAGAAATATAAATAGATTAACCCATCCATGATACATTATATAGTTTGTTACAAAAAACATAAGTATCATAATGTTAAATTTGTAAATATGAAAAATACTACTTAGTAATTACTAAGCAGTATTTATTTAATAGACTCTCTCTATTACTTATTATTAAATCTCTAAATCACCTAAACCTAGTAAATCCTCAGCAGGGATTGCTGATTCATCAGCTACTGCAGTGTTTTCTTTAACAGGTTTTTCATCTGGAACTACTACTGTTTCAGTAGCTTCAGCTCCCTCAACATCTTCTTTCTTAGCGAATTGGTTATTACCTTTCGCAGTTTCTAACACTTTATGAGCAAATTCAACATCGTTTTGAGTTAGATATTGTTCTTTCAATGAAGTAAAGTAAGCTCCTTTATCTTCCATATAAGATTGGTATTCATCATTTGTAAACTCTTGTAAGTTTGCATGTGATTTTTCCCAAGCCAAGTCTGCTTTCTCGATTAAATCTTTAGATTTTCCTAAGATTTCATCTACAAATGCTTGTGTAATACAAGATTTTTCAGTAGACATCGCACGAATTTCTAAATCTGCTGCTGAATTCATTTTTTCATTACGGACAGGGAAGTCTAATTCAAAGTCAATAAACGCTGTTTTAACTTCTTGACCAGTAGCATCAGTAAATGAATGAATCATTTCAGGTGCTAATTGACGATTACGACCTGCATCTTGTAGTGCTTTGGTGAATTTTTCAATACGTTTTTGAGATACTTTCATTAATAGTGGTTTCCAAATTGGTAAACCGCTTGTTCCTAATTTTACAGTAGAAACTTTTTCTACACCGAAATCTCCTGCAACTTCTTTTGTTTCAGATTCAAAACGCAACACTAACATGTATGTTTCATAGTTTGTTTCTTTACGTTGGTTATTGTAAGAAGCACGAACTCGGTCACCTTCATTTAAAGAATCAATGAATGCTTTTTTCTCAGCATTATCTTTAGGAATTGCTTTAAACTCTTCCACAGAACCATATTTTTCTTCAATTTTAGCGAAACGAGCAGTTGTTTGCAAACTTGCTAGAGTACATAATGCACAATATTGACCACGTTCAGCAATTTCTTTACCTTTTTCAAAGTCAACTTGAGATAGTGGGTTCATACAACGGATAGAGTATGGAGAATAAGTTCCACCTTTAGGTCCTTGTAATTTAATAAATCCACGTTTTTCAATGTAATGAATTGGTGCTGAGTAAATCAACATTTTGGGTTGACCGTTTTCATCTAACACATAAGGAATTGTTAAACGTTGTAAATCTCCCATTTCATAATCTAAATCTCCACGAACAAAAAATCCTCCACCAGTTCCACCTGAACCAGTTCCTTTAGCACGTTTGTTTCCTTTTGCAACTTCTCCCCAAGACCATGTTTTAGCCATGTTGTGTGTCCTCTAAAAAAATGAATTTTAAGTTCTTAAATAATCTAAATCTACATTTCTTTTGATTTCTATTAATTGATATTAAAACTACCAGCAACACTTTTAAATCGTTTGAAGTGGTGAAAAATTGACCGCTTTACTAATTTCATCTTCAATATTTAAACTTCTCAGATACACCTCAGTCGTTTTTATTGAAGCATGCCCTAGTAGTTTTTGAATTCTATAAATATCAGTCCCATTCCGAACCAATTTTTGGGCAAAATAATGCCGAAAACTGTGTGGACTTACTCGAATAGATTTTCTAATCTTGCATTGATTCCCAATTTTTATGATTGCTCGTTCAGCTAAAATATAATTGTATTGTTTGCCTTCTCTTGTCAAAAATACATAATTGTCTATATTCTCTATTTCATTATATTCAAAAAAGGAATTTGCTACTCGTTTGTATTTTATATATTCTTTGTAAATCAACGGTGAGCAATGAACAATCCTATCTTTCTTCCCTTTCCCATTTTCAACAAATAACTCTTTATTAGTGACGTGAACATCTTTTAAGTTCATTACCTCACTGATTCTTAATCCTGTATCTATAAGAATAAGTAAGAGCAAATAATCCCTTTGATTCGTGAATTTTGTTTGATAGCCAGTGTGTTGCTTATCCATTTTCTGAGGTTTAAAGAAAGTTAACTTCTTTGCTACTTTCAACATTTCTTTGATTTCCATATCATTAAATGTCTGAATAATTACCTTACGCTCTCTAACCCATTTAACACGCATACAGGGGTTTCTATCGTATCGGACATAATCTTCATCTACACAATACTTAAAATACGCTCTGATGCTTCTTAGATGGCTATTCACATATGTTTCAGCACATCCCTCTTCTAATTTCATCAACATGAATTGCCGAATGCTTTTTGGTGTCACGTCTTCAACAAAGTATATCTGCTCTTTTTTCAAAAATTCAAAGAACAGATTCAAAAACTTCTGATGCTTCTTTATCGTTTTTTGTGAGATTCCTCTGGCTTTTTCGTTGAATAACATTTCTTCTAATAGTTCCTCTAACCTGAAATTTTGCAAAACAAAAACTCCCTTATCAACTTTTTCTAAAAGTTAATAAAAGAGTTCAGAAATTATCGTCTCATTAAGTATGGTATCCGTATCGAAAATACCCTCATTTCATCTGGTATCCGAAGTCCGAAAAAATGGTTCAGACTACATACTAAATGAGTGAGAAACGCTGTTAAATCAACACAAATCCTTAACGAATCCCCAAAGCAATCCGTGCATAACGACTCATTTTATCGGTCGTCCATGCGGGATACCAGACTAGTTTTACTTCTGGATTTTTGACTTCTGGAATATCGCTTAATGCTTCGTGTATCGATTCAGTCAATACGTCGGCTAAGGGACAGCCCATTGTTGTTAAGGTCATTTTGATTACGGTATTGCCTGTTTCTGCATCAAATTCGACTTCATAAACTAAGCCTAGATTCACTATATCAATCCCCAACTCAGGGTCAATCACGGTTTCCAAGGCAGCCAAGACACGCTCTTTGATTGCTTCTGCTTCTACTTCAGTATATGCCACGGTTGAAGACCTCCTTTAATTCTTGTTTCAAATAATACCTTCTTTTGCAAGATTTGTAAATGGACGATCCTGGATTATGGACGGCTTTTCTTGTGTATTTTCAGTTCTGGGAAGACCCCTGTCGTTTTAAAGGTCCGTTGTTCATCATCTGTCGCAAAACGACCTGTGATCGATTGGGTCGGCACAAAGTTAATAAACGCATTGCCGTCTGCTTCTAAAACGGCTTGTTCTAAATCGTAGATCTCGTAGCGGGTCACGACCATCATGATCATATTGCCTGGTACGCCTGAATACCCTCCGACTGAGGGGAACAAAGTCATGCCACGAAACACATGCTTAGAAATATTTTTCCCAACAGCTTCCGCATTGGTCGTAATAATCATCGCCGTTACCTTTTGATGACTTGTGTGCAGCATGTCCACCACGTAGCTCATTGCGAAAATCGAAATGATCGTGTACAAGGCACTTTCCCAAGAAAAGACGAAACCTGAGACCATGACAATGATGCCGTTTAAAATAAACATATATTTACCGACCGTTTTTCCAGTCGTTTTTGATAATATCAACGAAAGGATATCCATTCCGCCGGTGGTAAAACCCATTTTCAGTGAAAACGCAACGCCGACGCCTAACAGTACGCCACCGAGCAAAGCGTTAACCAAAATATTGTCAGTGATTGCTCCTTGTGGAAGGATTATCGTTAAGACAGAAACGACAACGACATTGATAAAGCTCAATAGTGTCGATGATTTCCCGAGTTTGATGAACCCGAGAACAAAGATAGGCAAGTTTAAGAGGAAAATAAACAGCCCTGTACTAAGGTGAACGCCAAAATGTTCCAAGGCAAGTGCCACGATCAATTGGGCGACCCCGTTCATCCCAGCAGAAAGAACGTTTGCGGGAATCAAAAAGAAATTTAAAGCAATGGCTGCGGTGATACCTGACAGCAAAATAACCCCTATTTTTTTCAATCGTTCTGATTGTTCGTGCTTCGTTAATAACTTACTCACAATGATCTAGCTCCTTCACTAAAAATCTCCTTCCAAAGAATAGCAGTTTGTGTGAAAAAATGAAACAATTATTTGCAAAAATTTACTTTTGATTCCCGAATCGTTCGCCTCCATGTTAAAATCATAGGTAAGAGATGAGAGGAGTGATTGATTTTGGCAAAAGAAGCAAGTTTTGATGTCGTATCTGAGATCAACACGGAAGAAGTGAAAAACGCCATTCAACAGGCGGAAAAAGAATTGAAAAACCGATTTGATTTTAAAGGCTCCACGGTAGAAATCAAGATGACTGAGGGCAAACTGACGATCGTTGGAGATGACGAATTTAAGTTGGAGCAAATCAAAGATGTGCTCTTTGCGAAGCTGATCAAACGGAATGTACCAACGAAAAATATTCAATTTGGCGAAACGGAGCATGCCTTGGGGGCAAAAGCTCGTCAAACGGCAGAATTGATCAATGGGATCGATAAAGAAAACGCCAAAAAAATAACGACAGCGATCAAAAACGCCAAGCTAAAAGTTAAAACTCAAATTCAAGACAATCAAATTCGGGTAACCGGCAAAAGTCGTGACGATCTGCAAGAAGTGATCCAATTGTTGCGTAAACTGCCCCTGACGATCGATTTACAGTTTACAAATTATCGCTAATCAAAAAAAACTAGAACAGAGTCTAACGTGATGGTTAGGCAAAATCGGCCTTACCCGCTGATTTTGCACAACCTCTCCTGAAAGCTCTGCTTCTAGTTTTTTTCTTGCCAAAAATGAGTCAATGCCTTTGATAACTCTTGCGGCCGACGAATGTTTAAGGCATGCTGCCAGTGCAGTGGGAAAAGTTCTTGGTAACGCGGTGTCCGAAAACGTTGATCCAGCAATAACACCACGCCGCGATCGCTGACATCCCGGATCACTCGACCGGCTGCTTGCAGGACTTTATTCATCCCGGGCAGCTGATAGGCATACGCAAAGCCAGCTGCCTTTTTCTCATCGTAATATTCCCGAATCAATTCTTGCTCGTGATTGATTTGCGGCAGTCCGACTCCTACCACTGCCGCACCGATCAAGCGATCGCCTTTCAAGTCGATCCCTTCAGAAAAAATTCCACCAAGGACACAAAATGCCACTAATGTTTTTGGCTGGCTCTCTTGTCCGTCTTGACTTGTTTCTAGCAAGGATGATCGTTGCCGCTCAAGAGATTGAAACTGTGCAAGAAACGCCTCGCGCTCTACTTCGTTCATGGCTGTCCCCTGAATCAAGACCTCCACCTCTGGCGCCTGTTGGGAAAATGCTGCCGCCACATCATCCAAGTAACGATAAGAAGGGAAAAAGACCATATAGTTTCCCGCTTTCGCTGCAGTCATTTGCTGGATTGCATCAACGATTGCAGGAATGCTGGCTTCACGTTGGCGATACGTTGTTTGGATATAGTCTGCAATAAAAATCCCCTGATTTTTCGGATCAAAAGGACTTGGCAGGCGATAGCGCAAAGCTTCATTGCCGCCTCCTAACACCTCTTGATAATAGGACAAAGGAGTAAAGCTCGCAGAAAACAACAGGCTGGCCTTGCCCTTATCTAACACAGATTCCAAAAACGGCGCTGGTTCGATGCAAAATTGCCGTAGTTTGATATCATAGCGGTCGATCTCCACCGTCGTTTCGTAGTGATCATCATAAAATTCACTGATCTTCAAATAATGATTAGCTTCAAAATACACTTGCAGCACTTCTTCTTGCAATTCATGCTCAGGATTTGCCGGCAACCATTCCTTCATCAATTCAGCTACTTTGTAGAGCTGATTGACCATCGTTTCATGGGGAGCTGCTTGATGGTGGTATTCCCACTCTTCCTCTTTTGCTATTTGAGCAATAGCCGCAAATTCTTTGTCAACTTTGTTTAGGGCGCGTTTTAATTTTTGCTGGTCATTGGATAGTTTCTTCTTTAATTCCTTAAATGGCTGCCGGGTAATGGTTGCCGAATACATTTCTTTGGAACGGTTGACTAAGTTATGGGCCTCATCCACTAGAAAGAAATATTCTTCATCCGGCTCCTCAAAAAATCTTCGCAAATAAACGGTGGGATCAAACAAATAATTATAATCACCAATAATGACATCGCAAAAGACACTGACATCCAGTGAAAGCTCGAAGGGACAGACCGTATGTTTCTTTCCGTAGGTCTCGATCACTTCTCGGGTTATTTGGTTCTCGTGATGCAACAGATCCCATAATGCTTCATTGATTCGATTGTAATAGCCTTGCGCATACGCACAGTGTTCTGGCGTACAGTTTCGTTCATCTAAAAAACAGATTTTGTCTTTGGCGGTAATCGTGACACTTTTGGTTTCACTACCGTTGTCTGCTAACTTGCTCAATGCATCTTCGGCCACTTGTCTGGTGATCGTCTTCGCCGTCAGATAAAAGACCCGATCAGCCCCTTCTTCCCCTAGCACTTTTAATGCGGGAAACAGCGTTGACATGGTTTTTCCAGTTCCAGTTGGCGCTTCCGCAAAAAGTCGCTTGCCATTTTTTAGTGTTTTATACGCCGCTGCTGCTAACTCTCGCTGCCCTTTGCGAAAGGTTTCAAAGGGAAAAGACAGCAGCTGCAAAGACGTATTGCGGACACGGCGCCAATTCTCTTGAAAAACTAACCATTTATGATATTCCTGAAGTAATTCTTCATAAAAAACAGCTAATTCTGAAAACTGAAATGTTCTTCTCGTACGGGTGGTCAGCTTTTCAGTGGTTTGATAATAAGTCAATTGTACGGCGATTCGATCGATGGGTCTCTTCGGATCATTACCTTCAGCAGTAGGTTCTGCTTCTGGTTTCTCTTGATTTTCACTGTCACTAAGCGCTGCTTGTTCATTTTCTTGTAGTAAAAACAAATAAGCATAAACCATTCCCTGGGCAAAAAACAAATCGATTTGATCTTCAGGGATATCTTCGAACGCTGGTTCTGAAGTTTTGATCTCATCGATCACCCAAGAATTAACAGTTGCATCAAAAAAGAGACCATCGGCACGTCCTTCGACAGTGATCGAATCTTTCTCAATTTGGCTTTCTCGTTTGAAAAAGACTTCTTTTTGATACGCATCCCCAGCCTCTTTTTGTAGTTGGCGATGGATACGGGCGCCTTCTTGCGCGGTATGATTACTGACTTTACGGCTATCAATATCGCCTCGGCGCAAAATAAATTCTACGATTTTTCTAACCGCAACTTTTCCTTTATACACGTGTTCACCTTCTCGTTTGCCATTATAGCGGATAGATTACTTTTGGAAAAGCGAACAGAAACAGCTTTTCATCCTCTGCGGAGAGTATCCTATCCAAACAGGTTTTATCACCATGAAAAAACCACTTGCAACAAAACACCTACTCATCAGATAATTGACTTCATTTTTTCTTCCAGAAAATGGGTTTGGCGAAGGATTTACAAAAAAGCCTACTCTACTCACCTAAGCAAGTAAAGCAGGGCTATTTTTTGAAAGATATTTATTGATCGACTTGAATATCATAACTGACACCATTTTGGTCAAAAGCTTGTTGATTGTCTAGATCTAAGGTGAACTCAAAGGTCCGTCCATCTGCTTTGATCGTCAAATGCTTCCCTTCAACCGTGTATGATGCATCTTGATAGGTGATCTCATAAATTTGATAAGGGTCGTTGGACAACTGTACCTCTGAATGGGAAAAATGACGCTGAAAATCACTTTCGATTTGTCCTTCATACAAGGCAACATCACTAAAGCTGGCTGAACTATCTTCTAAATCTGCCATCGGCAAATACTGCTTAACGATCGTCAACTCATTCTCATGAAAATCATAAACCCCTTGGCTTTGCGGAAAGATGACACTCTCATCTTGGATCAGCATCAAATCAAGGTCGCCATTTTCAACCGTTTTTGAGGCGGAAGTAACAGTTTCAGAAACTTCTTTCGAATCGTTGATGGTTAGCTCCTCTTGGCCACAGCTCACTAAAGCGAGCGCGGCGAAGCATAGAGTGAAAAAAAATTGCAGGGATTTTTTCATAAAAACACCTTCTTACAAAGAGTTGAGGTATACCAATCAAAACTAACGCAAGATACAGATCACACACTTTCCTCGAAGTTGGTCACGAAGAATGTTCATGCTTTCGTCAAAAACTAGACCCGTTTCAAACGAATCAACGCTTTCTTATTTTAATTAGTATAACAGCAGTTTTTTGCTAATGCAGTTTCTTAGAAAAATTTTCGAATTCCCACAATAATTCTAAGCTTTTCTCTCATCAAACTATTGGTTATCCTTATCACCTGCCTGCCAAAGGTTGATCACAGCATCTTCACGAAGTAAAGCCTATCCGTGCCAAGCACAGGTGTATCCGTAAGCACAGCAAACGGTTCGAAGCCGACTGCTTGGTAGAATTGCGGCGCTTGGTAGTCTTGGGTGGTAACCGTCACGGAACGACACCCCGCTTTTTTACCGTGATCAAAAAGTGCTTTTATCAATTGTTTCCCGATCCCCTGATTCTGATGGCTTGGATCAACTGCTAACAATTGAATATGGATCGTATTGCCTGTCCGTTTTCCAATCACCCCACCAAGTTGATCCTGATTGTCAAAAAAAGCAAATGAAAGCTGCTCTTGATCGGAAAAGGCACTCACTGCCTCTGTTTTTTTCGTTGAATGATTTAGCCATTGACAGACTGCCTGACGATTGTCTTCTGCGTTTATCGTTTTTATCATTAATTTTTCACTCCTAAAAACCTTTCTTTGTTTCCTCTTATACTTTAAGCTATACTTATAGTCAGACACAAGTATTTGTGATCCTAGGAGGTTTTAGCATGAAAATCATTGGTTTAGTGACAGGACCCGTTCAAGAAAATTGTTACCTAATTTGGAAAGAAGATGTTTTGTTGATTATTGATCCTGGAGCAGAAGCAGCGAGATTGATCGCTGAGATCGAAAAAACAGGCGCAAAACCAGCAGCGATTTTATTGACCCACACTCATTATGACCATATCGGCGCAGTTGACCATTTGCGGGATTATTATCAGATCCCCGTTTACGTGAGTCCGCTTGAGCAAGGATGGCTAAGTGATCCTATGAAAAACCTTTCTGGCCGTCATCCTGAATTAGGAACCATCACCGCACGTCCAGCTGAATTCGAGCTAGAGTTGAAAGAGCACGAGATAGCTGGCATGTCCTTTAAGGTTGTTGCAACCCCGGGTCATTCCATTGGCAGCGTCAGTTTTATTTTTGACAATTTTGTCGTTTCCGGAGACGCCTTATTTAAAGGTAGCATTGGTCGGACAGACCTGCCAACCGGAAATTTGGAACAATTGTTGACCAGCATCCAAACGCAACTCTTTGTTTTACCGAATCAAATGGCGGTCTATCCTGGCCACGGAGAACCAACAACGATCGAAATTGAGAAACGGACCAATCCGTTTTTTAACGCATAAACGTATGACGAATCAAAAGGAGGAATAACTAGTTATGGCAAAGACGGAATTGTATGTCGTGCGTCACGGAAAAACAATGTTTAACACATTGCAGCGGGTGCAAGGCTGGTGTGACACACCATTGACTCGAACCGGTGAACAAGGCATCCACTATTTAGGCCTTGGGTTACGCGATGTGGATTTTGTAGAAGCAGTATCCAGTGACAGCGGTCGAGCGATTGAAACCATGCGTCTGATACTGGGTGAACATGTCAGAGGACCGGAGATCCCTTATCACATCGACAAACGGATTCGTGAATGGTGCTTTGGCTCCCTTGAAGGGGCCTATGATGCAGAAATGTGGGGCGTTCTGCCGCGGATTCTTGATTTTCCTGATTATGATGAGATGATTGCTAATCATGTCACGTTTGAGGCGATCGCCAATGCGATCTACCACGCCGATACAGCCAATTGGGCGGAAACCTTTGATGTTTTGACCGAACGTGTCAAAACAGGGTTTGAAGATATCGCCTATCGCGTTGAGAAAAAAGGCGGCGGCAATGCGTTAGTTGTGTCTCACGGCTTAACGATCGCTTTTCTTTTGCATCTGATCAATGATGAGAACAATGTTCGTATGGATATTGAAAATGGTTCGGTCACTCGACTGATCTACGAAGACGGCAGCTTTACCATCGCCGAAGTTGGTAACACAGAATACATCAAAAAAGGCTTAGCGCTCTCTCAAGAGCTTTTGTCCTAAGAGAAACCTCTGACGGCTAATCAATTTCTTCAAGAAAGGAGCAGTTTTTGTTTTAAAAACTGCCCTCTTTTTTTAGGAAAAAGATTGGTATTCGAATCAGGAAACGGTATACTAAGAGTTGTATTTTGTCATAGAAAGGACTGGACCAATGTTTTTTACAAATTTTATAAAAGCGATTTTATTTGGGATCATTGAAGGGATCACGGAATGGCTGCCAATTAGCAGCACTGGTCACTTGATTCTTGCCGACGAATTTATCGGTTTGAATGTTACCCCCGAATTTATGACGATGTTCAATGTTGTCATTCAATTGGGCGCGATACTAGCAGTCGTCTACTTATATTTCCATAAACTGAACCCTTTTTCCCCACAAAAAAATGAAATAGAGAAAAAAGATACGTGGACGTTATGGTTTAAAGTTATTGTTGCGGTCTTGCCATCGGTTATTATCGGATTGCCGTTAGATGATTGGTTAGATGCGCACTTCTACAACTTTTTCTCCGTTTCGATCGTCTTGATCGTTTATGGGATCGGCTTTATCGTAGTTGAAAAACGAAACAAGAATAAAGCACCGAAATGTACCGATTTGAACAAATTCACCTACAAAGCGGCCTTGATTGTCGGCATGTTCCAGGTATTGGCATTGATCCCAGGAACTTCTCGTTCTGGTGCTACTATCTTAGGTGCTATCATGATCGGCGCTTCTCGTTATGTTGCTGCTGAATTTTCATTTTTCTTAGGTATTCCCACCATGTTTGGTGCCAGTGCCTTGAAAATCTTCAAGTTTTTGAAAGATGGCAATGCCTTTGATTTCCAAGGAACCGTCATCTTATTAACAGGAACCATCGTCTCATTCATCGTTTCGATCATCGCGATCCGTTTCTTGATGAACTACATCAAGCGTAACGATTTTACCGTATTTGGATGGTATCGTATCGTTTTAGGAATCATTTTGATCGGCTATTGGCTGATCCAATTATAAGCAAAAAGAGCAACTCTTGTGGCACTTACCTGCCCAAGAGTTGCTCTTTTTTTGTTTGAAAGGTCTCTAGTTCCTCACGTGTTTTTGATTACCATACCGTCAATAATATCCACCGCACTTTCGGTGTCGTTGATAATTGATTCAAAACGATCATAAACATCTTTCCATTTAATGATTTCAAGAACGTCCGTTTCGTCTGTGAATAACGCTTTTTTCATTTTTGAATACAAACGGTCTGCTTCTGATTCAATCGTATTCACATCATTAATCATTTGACGCAATGTTTTTGAATTTTTGAACTTAGGAAATTCTTTTAAGGCCGTTTCAACGCCTTGTGTCGCTTGAACGATCATTCCAGCAAATAAGTTGGTTTCAGGGCGGATCTTCGTAATGACCAAATTCTCAAATAAATAAGTCAGTCCCATAATGCCATCCAAAATATCATCTAGACGCTCTGAAATGACTAGGATGTCCTCGCGATCGATAGGGGTGATAAATGAATCATATAACTCATTGGTTAGCTCAGCGATCACTTTATCCCCTTCTTTTTCCAAAGCATGAATCTCAGCTGCTGCTTCGGTCAATGCTCGTTCAGAATAATCGTTGATCAAAAGCGAAAAACGTTTGGCAGCTAAATGGCCGTTCGTCGCCAACTGCTCCATTGCTGCAAAATAATCGAATCCTTTTTTTCGTGCCATTACTTTCTCTCCTCACAAAATTAGCAATAAAAATTTGACCATTAGAAACGCAATCAATCCACAGCCAGGAAAGGTTAAAATCCAAGCATAGATCATTTCTTTTACAATGCGCCAATCAACGCTAGAAAAACGCCGAGACGCTCCAACGCCCATGATAGCGGTCGTTTTCGTGTGCGTTGTTGAAACTGGGATACCAAATACGGAAGACAAGAACAAACAGATTGCTGCAGTAACATCTGCAGAAAAGCCTTGGTATTTTTCCAGTTTTACCATATCCATCCCCACTGATTTAATGATCTTCATCCCACCGACCGATGTACCGATCCCCATGGTCAAGGAACAAAGAACCATCACCCACAGTGGGATGGCAAAGCCATTGCCGGTCTTTTCAGCAAGATTGTTGTAAAAAAGGCCTAACATGAACACACCCATGAATTTTTGTCCATCTTGGGCACCATGCAAGAAGGCATTGGCACCAGCCGCGATGGCTTGACCAACCGTAAAAATTTTGTTGGCTTTTCGCCGTTGGGTATCGCGAAAGAGCCATACGATCAGTTTCGTGATCAAAAATCCACCAATAAACCCCATTAACGTAGACACAACGAGACCGATTAAGACTTTCATCCATTCTTCACCGTTGACTGCATGTAAACCACCCAGAGCCATGGCAGCCCCTGTCAATCCCGCAATCAATGCGTGAGATTCACTGGTTGGGATCCCAAAATACCAAGCTGCGACCGTCCAAACAACAATTGAAAACAAGGCAGCGGCTAATGCGATCTGTGAGACCCGAAAACTCCCGCCTGAGTCAAAAGTCACAATATTACTGATGGTTTCTGCAACTTGCGCATTAAAATACGTCATCACCAGCACACCTAAGAAATTCATGACGACTGCCATGCCAATGGCGATATTCGGGCGTAAGACTCTCGTGGAGACAGCGGTTGCAATAGCATTCGGCGCATCCGTCCACCCGTTGACGAAAATCACCCCTAATGACAAGACAATCGTTAGAAATAAAGCGATATTCACATAGATTCCCCCATTTAAAAATTCCGAAGTAATCATAGCATAGAAAGCTCTTTCTGTGTAAACTTTTTATAACTATTCAGTAAAAAATGTGCAAAGAAGCATTTTTTAAAACCATAAAGCAAAAAATAGCACGGTCAAAAAACAAATTTTTGTGTTAAGTAAAATTTCTTTACAACTTTTATTGCAATCACTCTTGGCATTAGGTATAATGACTAGTGTTGATTTATACGTTTTCTAAACGTAATTGAACTTTTTTTTCGGAGGTGAAATACATGCCAAACATTGAATCTGCAATCAAACGTGTTCGCACAAGCGAAGCGGCTAATGCTAAGAATTCATCTCAAGTAAGCACAATGCGTACAGCAATCAAAAAATTTGATCAAGCTGTTGAAGCTGGTGCTGATAACGTAGATGCGTTATATAAAGATGCTGTTAAAGCAATCGATATGGCTGAGACTAAAGGATTGATCCACAAGAACAAAGCTAGTCGCGACAAATCTCGTTTAAGTAAAAAAATTGCAAAATAAGCAAATTAAGAAAGGCGCAGCAATCATCGATTGCTGCGCCTTTCTTTTTGACTTACTGTTTGCCATGTTTTAAAACAAATAGCTGGAACAAATACTCTTTGTCCATCTGGCCACTTTTTACTAAGTAATCATTTTCGATCAATTCGTTATAGAGTTCCGCTAATTGCTTTTCTCCAAAGCCTCGCGCTTGCTGCATCGCTAACTTCACTCGGTACGGATGAATCCCCAACGTTTCTGCGATATTGGCTTGCTGGTAGCCAATTTTCATCAAAATCGCTGCCTGTAACAGTAGACGGACTTGGCTGATCAAAATAGCATTGATCTTGATCGTCTCTTCCCCTTGCAATAATAGATCGTCATACAAGCGCAACGCATCCGATACGTTCCCCTTTAAGACATCACTGGTTAATTCAAAGACATTATGTTCCAACGTCTTAGGGATCAACTGCAAGACGATCTCTTTCGTGATTTTATTGCCGTTTCCTGCATACAATCGTAGTTTCTGTAACTCCTGCATCGCTTTTGATAGTTGCAGATCCGTTAACCGTAAAAACAAATCAAACGCCTCTCGGCTCATCTCGATGCCATCATTGGCCAACGACTGTTGGAGATACTGACGCACGTCGGCTTCTTTCATAGGTGCGACATCAATCACAACTGCGGCTTTCTTCAGCTGCTTAGTAATTTTTTTCCGTTCATCTAATTTATCGACATCTGCAAAAATCACCATTACCGATGATTCCAATGGGTCTTTGATGTAATTCAAAAAATCATCTAGGTCATGCTCAGGTGCATTGCTCTTTTTTTCAGCCGTTAAGAAAAATGGCCGCTCAACGAAAAGTAATCGCTGATCGCCAAAAAAAGGCAACGATTGAGCTTCTTGGATCACCATATCAAGGGGATCTTTCTCCATGTCAAAGGAAGCAAAATTCAGATCATCTTTCCCAACGGAAAAACGCTCCAAAAAGGCCGTGCGAACTTGCTCTTGTAAAAACATTTCACTGCCGATGACTAGATAAATCGATTGCAACTCCTTGGTTCGAATTGCTTGCAACGCTTTTTGTAATTCCATCGTCCCCCCCGCTTTCATTCTTATCCTACCATTAGTCTATCGGATAGTCTAGCAGCGTTTTTATCAAAAATGTTTGTTGTTTTTCAGACCAAATAAATTGGATCATGCCCTGCTGATCCGTTCGCAAAACGGTCTGATTTGCCAATGTTTGAAGCACCTCTTCGTGAGGATGCCCGTACCGATTGTTCCGTCCACTTGAAACGATCCCGAATTGGGGATCTATTGCCGCAACAAACTCAGGTGCCGTCGAGGTTCGACTGCCATGATGCCCTAGTTTCAATACATCAACTTTAAGATTCGGATAATCATGAATCAACTTTTTTTCACCTGCTTGTTCGAGATCGCCAGTAAACAAAAATGTTTTATCCCCTACCTTGGTTTTAATCACCAGCGAATCTTCGTTTTGTCCTGCACCTGATTCTGGTGCCAATACTTGCAACTGAAGGGAATCCCCCACCACTTGGTCAATCGTCGTCCAAACAACGTTTGTCTGCTTAGGCAGTTCGTTTAATAGCTTGGCGATGCGGTGATCTTGTTCACTTCCTGGTACGAGATATAACGTTTCAACGGGGATCACCTTCATCAAGGCTAGTGCGTCCCCCATATGGTCCGTGTCCCCATGAGTTAGAAACAAACCAGTAATCTTCCTGACTCCCTCCCCTTTCAAAAAAGGAATCAGTGTAGATTCCGCGGCAGCTTGTCGTTTGCGCTCTTGCCAGTTTTCTTTCGGAAAAGACAGAGAACCTCCAGTATCGATCACATAAACTTCGCGATTTTTTTCTGCCTGTAAAACGATACTATCGCCTTGACCAACGTCGACATAACTAATGGTGGGTAAAACGCGATTCTTCTGAAAGACGATTGGTACAACAAGCGAAAAACAGATCACCAGCAGCCACCGTTTCTTTTGGTAACAGAGCAAGCTGAGCAAACAACAACTAGCAGCCAATCCTGCAGGAACGGCACCCACCGTTATCGACACGCCTCCTACAGCGCCCACGACAACTTCCATAAGCAGCAAAAGCCCTTCAAAAAGGGCAATCAGCCCACTGATGGTTGGGAAAAGTGTCCCAGCAATGAAAATTACGAAACAGGCTGGCAGCAAAACCAATTGAAAAAATGGTAAAAAGACAAACGTCAAAAAGCCCCCAAATAATGGGAATTCATAAAAGAGCGAGACAATGACAGGCGCAGCCAGCACCGTGAGGAACTGACTACGCCAAAACCACGTCAGTTTGATCGGTCGCTGCATTACTATCAGGAAGGTCATCAAAAGACTTAGTTGCCCCGATGTTTGAAGCAATACTTTGGGATCAATGAATAAAAGAGCCGTTAAGACGATCCCATAATGATCACTTGCCGATAGCCGTTGTTGATAAAGAGTTGTTACTTCAGTAACCGATAATGCCAAGACAGCACGCCAGACACTAATGCCGCCGCCACAAAGACCAATTACGGCTAAGAAAAAGACCCCCATTGGCAACAGCATTTCTTTTTGCGTAAACCCCAATCGGCAGAAGCATCCGCGAAACCATTTGAAAAATAAGACGACATGCATTCCTGAGATCGTAAAGAAATGCAATAAGCCACTAGCATGATACATTTGACGTACTTCTTGAAAGCCATGGTCTTTAAAACCAAAGAGCAACGCATTGATATAGGCAGCTGAGCGTTCAGGAAAGATTCGTTGAACAGAAGAAATAACATCTGCTCGAACTTTTGCAAGTGAAAAGCCTGCATCTGCTTCTTCCATCCCTACCATTTGCTCGATATGGACTGTGCCAATAATTGATCGACTAGCCAGATAGGCAGAATAGTCAAATCCATGGCGGTTTCGTGGTTTTTCAGGAAGAGAAAAAAATCCTTTCACCAGCAGCTTTCTCCCCCAATCGGATCGATCCTGCCATTGCTGTTTTTCAGTCTCTGAAGAAATTGTGTAACGGCCAATCACTTTACCTGCAGAGGATTTTGCTTCAAATGTAAGTAGATCGCCATTGATTTTGATCGTGTCTGGCAGCACATTGACTACCCCTTGATACTCACCTTCTTGTATGTTCCCAGTCCGAGAAAGAGAAACGCGGACACTTAACAGCAACAGTCCGACAAAACAAATCATGCACAAAAATGCTTGTCGTTTTAAGACAAGCATCCCGAAATAATAAAGTGCAATGAGTCCCAGTAAGATGGACTGCCGATAGTAAGCAGTCACCGAACAAGCAAAAATAATACTAAGAAATAAAAATGAATCAGTTCTTTTTTGTTGGTTGTGCATCATTCAGCACACCAAACGAAAGTTTTTCAAAATACACCGGATCGAGTTCAACTTGGTGGACGGAAGCACCTACTTGTTGAATCAGTTCCATTGCATACTGATTGTTGCGATAGTCATTCAAATAATGGATCTTTTTGACCCCTGCTTGCAAAATTGCTTTCGTACAGGGAAGACAGGGAAAATGCGTCACATAGATTTCCGCATTGTCTGTTGACACCCCTAATTTTGCACATTGCAATAAGGCATTCATTTCTGCATGAATCGTCCGAATACAATGGTCATCGACAACATAACAGCCATCGTCAATGCAGTGTACATCGCCACTGACGGACCCGTTGTAGCCTCCAGCGATGATTCGGCGATCTTTGACTAATGTAGCGCCGACTTCAAGTCGGGAACACGTACTGCGTAAAGACAGTAATACAGCTTGTGCCATAAAATACTGGTCCCATGGGATTCTCGTATTGCTCATTCGTTTGCTCCTTTGTCATTGATTAGTTCTATTCTAATCGAATTTCTTGAATTTTCAACCGTCATTTCTTAGTATTTCTTACATTTATTTGGTTCAGTCCGCCACTGTAATCATCTCTTTCAAGGACTCAAAGGTCTTCTCTCCGATGCCTGTGATCTTTTTTAGGTCATCAATCTGTTTAAAAAAGCCATATTCTTCTCGGTAAGCGATGATTGCTTCTGCTTTTTTGGCACCCACACCTGGCAGTTCTTGCAGTTGCTGTGCATTGGCTTGATTCAGATTGATTTGTGTCACTGCTGTTTGGCTGCCACCTACTCCTGAAGCATTCATCTCCATAAACGCTTGATCCTCTTTATGAGGGACGATCACCATCTGTTGATCTTGTAGCACTTGTGCTAAGTTTATGGCTGTTTCTAACGCCTCTTCTGTCAGACCACCTGCTTGTTCGATCAATTCATACATCCGCGCACCTGATTTCAAGCGATAAATTCCCGGTTGGTGCACTTCCCCTTTGACATCGATAACGATCTCATACTCTTCATCGTGAAGACTATCTTCTTGAAGGGCTCCACCTTCCCCCATTTCAGACGATTGACCTGCTGCATCTGCCATTGAATGCCAGTTTGTTTCTTTTTTTTGCGAGAACGGTACAAACCAGATGATCAGCAACACCATCAAAACAGCACCACCAACTGCAAATCGCCAATAGTCTTTGAACAGCTTCCATCGATCCATTTTCACCACCTCATAGATGAAATACGCAAAAGATAGTAAACGACAGAAAAAAAGTCAACACTTTCCACGTATCGACTTTTTCACTAGCTAAGTAGTAATCGTATATAGGCAGGAAACTTTTTTTCGCCCCCCCTCATCTTCTATTTTCTCACTGACTATTCTAAAACCTTTCATCTGACTGATTTCATAGCCACATGTTCGTGGCAACTCCACCGTTAAGCGAACGGTACGATCAGTCTTTTCCCAGCTTAAAGCTACTAATCCAAACGTACTTTGTAAGGAGCCTTTGACATGGGCTATAGGTACATCGAAGGCTGGTTGTATCAGTATCCCAGCGCTTGTCATCTGAATGCCTAATAAATGACGGACAAACCAATACCCATAAGAAGCAAACATGGCATGATTCAACGAACCCTCGTAAGTGGCTGAATGTTGCGGCGTTGGAAAATGTTCCATCAAAGTGCCGTTTCCGCTTGCCAGCATTGCTGCATAACTAGGCGCAGATTTCCTCGTTAACCAATCAAAAATAATATCATTATAGCCAGCTTCAGCCAGCAACTGATAACTCCATGCCATCCCGAAGATGCCGAAAGAGAAAATACCCTCTTGCTGCTTGATCCGTTGTACTAGTTTTGGCAATATTCGTTTTTTCTCACTGAGTCCTGTCTTCATTGCAAAGATCATGCTAGACAAGGTGCCCGCACCGTATTGCTCATTTTCTTTAGAAAACTTCTGTTTGATTTGCAGTGTCGTGTACTGGATCGCTGCTGTCACTCGCTGACAATAGTCCTCTTTACCAATGATCCTCAAGTCGATCAATTCTTGGTAACGCTGTAGTAAAAGCAGATACATGCAGGCAGAGCAAAAGGACTGATCTGGCGAAGTAATAACCCCGTTTTGCTGAGTTTCATCAATTGCTCCCCAATCGCCGAGACAGCACTGGGCGATATAATCAAAATCAAAAGCGAGTAAATAGTTGAGATGCCTTTCCAACTGTGGACGCAGCTTGGCAACCACTGCTTGTTTTCCATAGGTCTTCACCAAGGCCAAAGCAAGCTCTGAAACTACCAATTGCCACCCTAACGCACCACCACCATTTGATGGACCATTTGTCATGATTCCTACAAATGGCGCAGTTGCAGTCATTGCACCATCCGATCGTTGGTCGTTGGCAAAATCCCACAACACTTTTTCCAACAACGGCTCAATCGCCAGATCTGCCATCTGCGTTGGTAGTAACGCAACGATGTCCCCACCATAACCAAAGCGCTCACGAGTGCAGTCCTCAAAATAAGAGTGGATGTTGTTCAACCGCGTGGCTTGTCCAACCGCCCATAACTGATCCAAGAAAGGATCGGAGGTTTCAAGTGTCACCAACGATTTCACATCCGTATGCAAGCGATAGGCTTTGATTGCTCCTACAATCGCTTGAAGGTTGTCAGCAGGTTTCGTCTCGATCAACGCATAGCGAAAGGAATGATACGTGTAACGGTTTTCAAAAACGAACGTCTTCGCTGCCGTTTTCTCAATGATGTCTCGTTGAACGATAGGATCATCTGGCTGCTTCCCTTCATAGGGATCGTAGACGCCATAAGTTCCACTGATCGTAGACGTATAATCAGGGCTGCCTTGCTCGTCTAATGTTTCTGCATAGCTGATTCTGATCCGACCAATGAAATCTTCCTCAAGAGTACAAGTAAATTGACCGCTGATGATTTGACCGAAGTCAATGAGCAGTCCCGCTGCAGTTTCGGTCATTTTTTGGGGAACGATCGATTGTGTGCGCTTGATTTTTGGAATAAAGCTTGGCTTAAAACGTCCCGCGGGTCCAGCAATTTGTACCGTTTTTCCTTCTGGACGAGGATCAGGTACATCGGTAACGATTTCTCCTATATAAAGATTGTTTTGCAAATAAGGCCCAAAACTACTTTGCCACTGATTGTCTGAGTAAATGTAGCGATTCTCTCCTCCATCATTTAACTGAAGCTCCCCCCAGAAACAGGGTTTGCCGATCGCTAGTTGTTTGCGGATGTTATACCGACCTAAAATCTCAATCGGAGCAGGGTTGTACCAGCCATTCGCAAGTTCAACTTCGATCCGATTGTCTCCCTCCTGTAAAAAATCAGTTAACTCATAAGTATCATAGTAGACGACTCGATCATAGTTCGTTACATCACTGTTTAAATAAACATCTGATACCGTTTTTCCATTAACAGACAAGCGATAAAAACCAAGCCCGCAGCAATCAATCACTGCATAGGAAGGACACTTTTCCAGTGTGAAAGAGCGAGACAAGCAGCTATTTTTCTCTTCTGAAAAGTAAAAACGTTCTTTTTTAATAGGATCATCTAAGCGAGTGATCCACTTGCCCATAGTTTCTTTAGGTTTCTCACGCTTTGCTATCGTGAAAAACACACTACTGTAACTGGTGACATCGTTTCCTGCTCCGGCGGTCAATTTGACTTGATATTTTTTTCGCTGCAGATGCTGTGGCAAGTGGACCGCCATTTTATTCTCAGAAGCGGCTATGTTGGAAACGTCATACACTGCTTGCTGCTGTTCATTGAAAATTTGCAATCGGTAGCCTTGGTGATTGGTCATCGACCATTCAATAAGGATCGGATCATTTAAATCCACTGTTAATGGCTTTGTCATTCCGTTGATGGTTATCGTTTCTTTCATAAGCTGCTCCTTTCGTGGGTTATTGTGCTTCTTCAACACAGATCTGCTTATCAGCAACTTTGATAAATGGCAACCAAATCATCGTTGCGATCACGATCAAGACGATTTGTAACAATGCGCCCATGATACTACCAGTGACAAAATAGCCGCTAATGATCGGCGGAGTCGTCCACGGAATTTGCGCAAGCCCAGTTGGGATCGGGACTAGCCCGAAATAAAAAGCAAAGTAAGCGACGATCGTTGTGACGGCATTTGCAAAAACAAAAGGAATGA
Organism: Enterococcus sp. 5B3_DIV0040; assembly: GCF_002140755.1. Classification (NCBI taxonomy): domain Bacteria; kingdom Bacillati; phylum Bacillota; class Bacilli; order Lactobacillales; family Enterococcaceae; genus Enterococcus; species Enterococcus sp. 5B3_DIV0040. The sequence goes on along the minus strand of NZ_NGLC01000001.1, from coordinate 1,271,041 downwards.
TAAAACTGAAATTCAACATCAACGGTATCCCGAACAACGCTGGTTCACCGATATTGAAAATATAAGGAACACTAGCAATTTTTCCAACCTCTTTGTACTGTTTACTTTTTGCTACGATCAAAATAGCAATGATCGCACCAACGACGCCAATCGAAGCAAAATGATTCCGAAAACTCATACTGATAATATTCGTTGGAATCTCTCCCGCCACTGATGCCACACGATTTTGGTCTTCAAGGACTTGATGGATTGGGTCCATCACTGCTTGAATGATCGAGGTTCCATGAAGGCCAAAAAACCATAGGAATTGCTCGAAAATTTTCACAACGACCATTCCAACTAGGGAGCCACCTAACATAGTTAATGGAATACCAAGGGTCCCATTGATCAACGTCATGGCATCACTGTTAAATAAGGCTTCGATGATGAGTCGGATGACCCAAATCGTCGTGATGACAAGAAAAGATGGAATCACCGATTCGAATGGACCAGAAACAGCTGGTGGTACCGCTGCTGGCATTTTGATTTTGATTCCTTTACCCTCAATTTTTTTATAAAGAACTGTACTAAAAATACCGACAATAATCGCTAAAAACATCGATTGCGCGCTAACGCGGGTGATATCTAAAAAAGTCCCTGCTTCCATTGCATCCAACGGTGTTAATAGTAAAAAGGAAACAAAAGCAGTTAAGACACATTGCAAAACGTTTGTTTCAAGTTTTTCTGCCAGTGATTTTGCGAGGGAAATGACAACTAGCAAACCACCGATTGCGAGTGTGGCATTGTTGACATAGAGCAATTTCTCTTGCCAGACACTAGCATCTTCTGTTCGCAACACCATAGTAATAAAATCGGTCACTTGTTGGATCGGAAAAAAAGCAATAATTAAAAAGATCGACGCAATAAAGGTGAATGGCATGTAAGCTAACATTGCATCCCTAACTGAAGTAATATAAATATTCCCATTAACTTTACTTGCAAATGGACCAAGGGTACTTTGGATCTTATCCCCTAATGATGGTTTGTCGTGGTTCATGGTGATTCCCCATTTCTTTCGAATTTGCTGGTACTATTGACTATTATTATCATCCGGATTATGATAATTGATAACGCTATCATACAAGTATTATATACTATCTCTACCTGTCTTCAATGACGATACTCTACTATTTCATTGACTATTTTTTACCTAAGGAGAAAGCGATGGATAAACAGAACATTCTGCAGCAGTTACAACAATTGACGACTACCGAAGAAATAGCCCTTAAAAAGACGCAATCTCTTCCATACAATTATGAGGATTTTAAGAAAGTCTACACTGAAAAAAATGAGCCAATCTACCAATATACATTCGAAAAACACCTTTCTCGTCTCATACGAAAACGGCCGCAAGATAGCGGATTTCTTAAGACAAGCCAGCTCTTGATTTTAAAACATGCACGCTTTTCTTCTACGCCACTACATCAGCATGATTTTATCGAAATGAATTATGTTTTTTCTGGAACAGTCACAATTATGATCAATGAGAGAAAAGTGATCCTAAAGGCAGGTGACTTTTGCTTACTAGATACAGGGGTGATCCACCAAATTATCGAAACAAATCAAGACGACATTGTTATTAACTTTTTGATCAGCAAAGAGTACTTTTCCACGCAGATGCTCAGTCGGTTAGCATCCAATAGCATGATCGCCGATTTTGCCATCAATGCGTTATCTGAAAGCCAAAAGCACAATCAATACCTAGTGTTTGAAACGAGTAACAACGACTATTTGATTGATGCGATTTTCGGGGTCTTGGCCCAGTTCTTCAACCCCTCCTTCGGTTCTCATGAGGTCATCCATTCCTATATAATCATTATTTTTTCCGAACTCGTTCGTAACTTCCAGGAAAAGCAACGGATCGAGTCGCAAAACAGCGACCAATTGTACCTCGGAGAAGTGTTGGACTATCTGGAGAAACATTTCGCTACTTGCACACTAGCTTCGGTTGCGGAGACATTTGGATACAACCCGAGCTATTTGAGTCGCCGTATCAGTCAGCAGCTTGGTCGATCCTTTGTGACGATCCTTCAAGAATTAAAACTCAATCAAGCCAGTTTATTGTTGAGAAACTCTTCCCTACCTGTGGAACAAATCGCACACCAAGTCGGCTATAAAAATGTCTCATTCTTCTATAAGCTGTTTCAAAAGAAGTATCAGTGCTCTCCTCATGCCTACCGTCAAAACTAAACAATACTGCTGCACACCATTTTATCGACAAAAAAACACTGCTCACTTGATGCTGCTAACGCAGCAATCTCAAATGAGCAGTGTTTTTTAACTAATCAGTTTCAAGCAATTCAGGAATTTACGACGCCGATCCTCGGTGATACAACGTTGTATAATATGGCTGTTCGCTGGTATCGATCGCAATACCGATCCCGAGAAATTGATACTCATCGTTTAGAATCGTTGCCCGATGTCCCTCTGAATTCATTAAACCTTGATGGGCGTAAATACTGCTGGCTTGGCCAAATGCCAAATTCTCCCCTGCAGCAGTGAAGCTGATCCCGTCTTCTTGCATCCGATCAAATGGAGTCGATCCATCTAACCCAATATGGTCAAAATATCGATGTTCTGCCATGTCTTGGCTATGCTTCACGGCAGTCTCACTGGTTGCTTCACTGAATCCAAGGGGCGACAAACCAAATTTCACTCGGGTGGCATTCGTTAATTCAAATAACTGTGTTCGTAAGCCGCTTAAAATGGCGGCTTGATTTTGGCGAAAATCATTCGCATGGCGTGTTTCTAGCGAGCGATTGATGATTTGAATCGCAGTCACTGTATCTTCGGCATGAACATCATAGAAAAAAGTAATCAATTGATCGTCTTGTAAGAACAGATCATAGTCGGCATCGGAATCGATGCGATACCGTCTTGATCCTCGTTGTAGACTTTCTTGGCGCGTACCCATCTGATTACGAACGCTTGCTTTTGAAGACCCGATACCTAGCGTGTCATCGATAAGAATCGGGTCTTGATTCGTATAGATCCCTTGCGCAATATCATGTTCATCGTACATCACCATCATGAAGTTACGAAAATCATCGTGATAGGAAGTCCAGTTCAGTCCATACCTATTCGCTGATTCATTGATCGCTTCTCCAAAGGTTTCTTCGATCACTTGTCGTGATTCATTATATAAATATGTCTGGGCAGGTGTTTCTACCGATGGCCTGGCTGAAGTGTCTTGTGAAGGAGAAAATTGGGACGAGAGAGATTGAGTGATCTCGTTGAGTCGAGCATCCCAAAATGCCAAGCGCCCGTCTTGCCATGTAATCATCTGGCTTACAAAATAAAGAAGCCCGATGAGAAAAATGCTTTTGATTAAGAATTTTATTTTTTTCATATGACACCTCCGTCAATGAATCATTATGTGTTAGCTGTAGCGCGATCGTTTATCCACTCATTCATCCCTAGATTGGATCGCTGATAACCCGTCCTGCCTTTTCTAAAGACTATCATTCCTGTGGAAAATTGACCAGCTGCAGCATGAAACTTCTTAGATGGTCTATGTCTTTTTAAGCTCCTGTTAAGAAACTTTTTTACTCACGAAAACTTTGCAGCGCCATCGAACGCTCCATCAAAGGATTGGCAATTTTAGCTAAGGTATGACGATCGTATTCTTCTGGTCGCTTGATAGTGAGGTAAAGAATAAACTGTGGATCATCCGTTGGATAGATCGAGACCGCCGAATAAATATAATCAAACTCTCCTGTCATGTAACCTTGACCATTCTCATTGGCGATCTGAGCAGTCCCTGTTTTGACAGAAATCTCATGGTTCGTCAGTTGGTATACATCATAAGCGGTGCCATAGCGTTCATCCGTCACTACATCGGTCATGTATTCCAATACAGCATCAGCCGCTGTTTGTGCAATAGGCTGAGAAACGACTTCTGGAAAAACTTGGATCTCTTCTCCCACTTGCCGAATCAATTGCGGACGAATCATCTCGCCACCATTGGCAAATGCGCTAAATAACTGCATCATCTGCATCTGATTGACCCCAATCGCATGGCCATAAGAACTCATGGCATAATCCACCCGATTTCTTGAAGGTAAGATACCAGGCACCTCACCGGGAAGCTCACTTCCTGTAACTTTCCCTAGTCCAAAATCAGTTAAATACTGCGCCCATGCATCAAAACCGATCCGTTGCTGAAGTCGAACCATCCCAGTGTTGCTTGACCAAGCTAACGCTTGCCGCATCGTCAACTCACCATTTGCTCCTGAGTCGTGGTCGTTGATGACTCGATCTTCAATCTGCATACTCACAGGATTGTAGCGTTCCGTCGGATCAAAAACACCTTCATCAATCGCTGCCGCAACGGTTGCCAGCTTCAAGGTCGAACCTGGTTCATACATCTCTTCCGTAAAAAGATTACGCCAAATAAAGTGCTCATCCGCAATTCCTTCTTGGGTCTCTGGATGAAAACTAGGTCTTTGAGCCATCGTTAAAATCTCTCCAGTTTTCGCATCCATTAATAAAGCCGTCAGATTCTCTGGTCGTGTTTGTTCCATAACCTCATCCATCACTGATTCAGTGAATAACTGCAGATGAGCATCTAATGTCGTCCAAACATCGTTCCCATCTACGCCTTCTTCTACCATTTGATTGGTTGCAGGAACAGGATTCCCTGAAGCATTGACTTGAAAAGACTCTCGCCCATTTTGATTCTTCAAAAAGTCGTTCAGTACATATTCTAATCCAGAAACTCCGACTCGAATTTCATCATCATCTGACGTTGTCCCTATCAAATGTGAAGAAAAGATGCCATTCGGATAGCTGCGACTTGAACGAGCATCGAAATAGATACCATTGATTCCAGCTGCATCAAACGCCGCTTCGATTTGATTTCGAGTGGTCACACTTAGACCACTGCCAACATTGCCAAATTCCACTTGAAAGACAGGCGGGTCTATTTGATTCGCACCGTCTGTCAAGATAGACAAAACTTGCTCGTTAGAAATAGGTAAATACTCCGAAAGAATCGTTGCGGTCTCCTCAAAGCGCTCTCTGTCAAGATACATGGGTCGTCCATTATCAATGTAATCTTCAGAAAGAACCGCTCGAACAGTATAGGAAAGAATATCCTGTGCGATCACTGTCCCCTGCCGATCAAAAATTGCCCCTCGACTTGTTTCGATGGATCGTGAACTATAATACAAATTTTCTATTCTTTCAGACAAAGAGACGCCAGCAATCACGCCGACTTGAACAATGTAAATCAAACGTGCAGAAAACCCCATAAAAAGCGCAAGACTGATTATGTATAACCAATGACCGACTAGCTTACGATTTTTCTTCGCTTTTTTCTTTTTGACTATATGATAGTCATACATCGCCAAAGCGCCCCTTTCGATCGAATATACCTCTATAGTATTGGGTATTTGTGATGATCTTGTGAGGGAAAGAACAATTATTTTTCAAAGAGTCATTTTCCTATTAATTCAGCGATTATGCTGTGATATACTTTAAAAAATATAAATTATTTTTAAGGATGTGAATAAAATTGCAAAAAATATTGATTGTCGATGATGACACTCATATGCGTGCCCTAGTGAAAACTTATGCGGAGATCGAAGGGTATCTATGTTTTGAAGCATCAGATGGAAAAGAAACTTTGGAAAAATTAACCAATCATTCATTCGATTTGATTCTCCTAGATGTCATGATGCCGGGAAAAGATGGCTTTCAGACGCTTTCGGAAATCAGAGGTAGCTGTAACACGCCAGTAATCATGATTACCGCTCGAAAGGAAGAGTATGACAAACTCTTTGGCTTCAATCTTGGTGCTGATGATTACATCGCCAAGCCATTTAGCCCTAAAGAGCTGATGGCTCGCATCAAAGCTGTGTTGAAACGAAGTAGTCAATTTCAGTTCGAAAAGATCGTTTATGGCGATCTCGAAGTCAATGTTTTTTCTCATACTGTAACGATCAAAGGGAATCCTCTGCCGCTTACGCCAAAAGAATTCGATCTGCTGGTCTATTTGACAAAAAATAATCATATTGCTTTGAGCCGAGAATCAATTTTAGAAGGTGTCTGGGGCTTCGATTATTTCGGTGATACCAGAACAGTGGATACACACATCAAGTCCTTGCGAGAGCGTCTAGGGGATTACCGAGAGTTGATCCAAACGGTTTGGGGCGTTGGGTATAAATTTGATTATGAAGACTAGTCGGTTAGGTTTTACTTACATCAAAAGTAAATTACTCGTGCGGCTTTGGTCCGCCAATATGCTGCTGGTCATCATTGGCATTGCTTTTTTATGGACTGTTCAAATTTTGCTCTTTGAACCAAATTATATCAATGTAACGAAAGAATCACTTTTAGAAACAGTTCAGGAAACAGCAGCCGCTGTTGAAGAAATGGCAGTAGATCCAGATGATTTACCAGAAGATCCATTGCTTTTCCTCAGTAAAACGATCGTTGGGACTCTTTTTTTAGTCGACGAGTATGGCGAAATTCTGGCGGCATTTAACAATGGACAACAATTAAACATAGATGGGTTGAGCAACGAATACAGCTGGTTGTTATCTCATGCACCCACTGTCCTTAACGGTGAGAGCCTTAGTGCTGTAGAAGACTTTGAAAAGTCTTCTGCCATTCTTATTGGCGTTCCTACGACTCTTTTCCAACGCCCAGCTGCCCTTTTGCTCTCCAATACGATCACTCAAATCGAAGCGCTTCAAAGCATGAATCGACAGCAACTCTTTCTATTCACCATCATATTAACAATTTTTGCATCAACGATCTCCTTTTTTTTAGCACAGCATTTTATTCGCCCGATCAAAACCATCAAAGAAGCCATCATCCGCTTAACCAACGGAGAGCTTTATTCCGTACCCAAACTAAACCGTGGCGATGAATTAGGTACACTTTCTGAATCTGTTGCGGACTTAAGCACAGAACTTCAGCGAGTAGACGTGTTGCGAAAAGAAGTGATTGCCAATGTTTCTCATGAACTACGATCCCCCCTCGCGTTGATCACGGGTTATGGGGAGATGGTACGTGATGTTTCTGGAAGTGACGAACGCCTTCGAAAAGAACATATGGAACTAATTATCAGCGAAGCCCACCGTATGAGTGCCATGGTTGATGACATCATGGATTTCTCTATCATGCAAGCAGGCTATACACAGCTTAAAAATGAAATCTGGAATACATACGAGGTGGTTTCCTCCGTCGTTGCCTACGCAAGAGGGATCGCCAATCAATATGACATCACTGTCGATTTTGAAGCAGATAGTAAGAATGGAATTGCTCTTTTTGATCGCATCAAAATGGAACAGGTTTTGCGTAATTTAATAAACAATGGCATCAACCATACACCTAAAAACGAGCGTCTTTTGATCAAATTAACGAATACATCTACAAGAACAAAAGTTGCTGTCATCAATCCCGGAAAAGATATCCCTCCAGAACAACTCGAACTCATTTGGGAAAGATACCAACGCGTCCAACATCAAGCAGGACATAAAGAAGGAACCGGCATCGGCTTAGCGATCGTGAAAACCATTTTGACTTCTCACGCCTTCGATTATGGCGCTGAGTCGAAAAATGGCGTGACTTCTTTTTGGTTTGTTGTGCCGAGACTAGAAGACCAATGAGAACCACGTTTATACCGTTCATCATAAGTAATGAATGTCTTACTTTCTTTGCGCAAAAAAAGCCTTGATTTCTCAAGACTTAATGATTTCTTGTATTTCAGCCATGGATTGGACGGTATGGTCGGCGGATACATCTTTTAAGATACCTTCTATATCATAAAATATCGTCTTGACACCTGCTCCTTGTCCTGCAAAAACATCCATCGTACGATCGCCGATCATGACGGTCTGATCTTTGTCTAAATGATATTTTTCGACAAGATAAATCAATGAAGTTGGATCAGGTTTACGGGGAAAGTTGTTTTCCGGTCCTACGATCTCAACGATCAGGTCTGCCATCTGTTCTTTTTCTAACAGCTCTTTTGTTGAAACGACATCGCGGTGGGTCAAAATGTAGTTCTTGCCACCAGCAGCAACCACGGCTTCTAATGTTTCTTTGGTTCCTACAAAGGAAAGCGGCAAACGATCATCCAGCGCTTCATTTGCTTTGAATGCTTTAGTGAACTCTTGAAAATCTAAGTTGTATTTTTCAGCAACTTTTTTGGAAGATGAATCTTTCAATATATAATAAATCTCCGCTGGATCTGGATCGAAGCCATACTCCTTCAATGTCTTAATAAAAGCTTTTAACATGATTGGGTAGCTGTCGTAAAGTGTTCCGTCAAAATCCCATATGTAAGATTGGTACATGATATCCCTCGTTTTCTCCCTTTTTCAAATGAATGAAAGTTCCATTCATTTTCTGTAACTCTAAAAAGTTTACCACACTTTGTTTGGTTTGTCTTATTTATCAAGGGATTTCCTCCACAAGAAAAAACACCATTGACCATACAATCCTTCCGCTTGCACAAACCTACATGCAAGCGAATGTATTGCAGAACAATGAACGTTCCTCCTTACGAAAAAATTACCAGCTACCAGAAACACCGCCACCGCTGCTGCTTCCTCCGCTAAAACCGCCAAAATCATTCGAAGAACTTTGTGTATCGGCAATGACTTGTTCTTGATGGGACACGTGATTATTCATCATCACAAAGAACAACGCCATATTCATCCCATGCGGGTCATACTCTTGGCGAGCATTATTTAAAACTGCTGCTCGATCAGAAGCATCAAATGAGGATAATTTGTTTGCTAAATCTGGGTGATTTTGATAAACCTGTTTCAAGTCAACTTGGAACAAGGCATCTGTTTTCACTTCCGCTATAACATTAGAAACTTCTTTCGGAATGGCTTGTACCATCTCAGGATAGGTCGCTTTTTCCGTCACAAGTTGCGCTAAATAACGCCCCTGCTCATTGCGTCTTCTGATCTCTTCTTTGGCTTGCTTAGCTATTTCTGCTCGATACGCATCTGCTAAAGGCAAATTCTCAGGTAACACCGCATCAGATAAATCATAGTCTGCCATCCGTTCAGACACTTCCCTGCCTAATTGGGCTTCATAGGTTTTTAAGGTGTCATGTTGTGTAAGGATCACCTGACCGAAATGTTTGACCGTGGTTTTTTTCTTCATCAGCAAGTTTGAAAAATAAGATCCAATTGCTGGATTCGTCAAGGCATGTTGGATAACTCGTTTATCCGCAGTCGACAATCCGGTGATCGAGCTCAATTTCGCTGGCACGTAAGTACTCGTCACATACTGCGTAAATGCTTGTTGACAATCTTTTGCTGTCTGATACTGATGGTAACGCTGATAGTTCTTTCTATTGCTAGCCCATTTCAAGAAATCTTTCTGTTGGAAGTGACTATCTTCTAACAGATGTTTCGGCAACGGCAGGTGCTCTTCAAATCGCCGTTTGGTTTTAAGATGGCGAAAACTGATGAACCCGACAAGGCTTGCAGCTGCTGCCGCTACGACACCACTGACGATTTTTCCAATAGTGAACCACATTTGCTTAGTGGCTTCTGCTTCTTGTGCCTGTTTTTCTGCTAACATTTGATTGCCATCTTGATAAATCGTCCCTAATCCAATCGTTTCATCCGCTTCTTTCATTCGCTGATAGACTTCATTAGAAGCTGCCAATATCGCTGTATCATAATCTTCATCTCGTAATGCGTCTTTGGCATCTTCATCCACTAAATCATCTTCCGATAGCTCACTGAAGACATAGGATAGTCCATCGCCATAACCCAGACGAAATTCACGATCATCAATGGCAAAGAGAAACAATAGTCCATTATTGTCCTCTGGATTTCCTAAACCATATTCATTGAACAGTTCCAAATTACGCTCTTCAATCGATTGCCCATCTAAGGAAGGGATCGTGATCACAGCATATTCTGGCGCGCCAGTCAATGATTGGAACCCCTCTTTATTCAAGGCATCGATCTGTTCGATCGTCTCTTGTGAAAGGACCCCGGCATCATCGCGAACAAATGTCTGTCCGAATGCAATTGATGGTTGAAGGACAAAAAATCCCATCAAACCAACAAAAACCAACATCCCAAGTTGGAAGATTTTCTTCATTTTACCACCCCTTTTTATCGTGTTATCTTTCATTGTATTCGATTCCAAACAAAAAAACATCCGCCTTAGGAATGAAAAAAATAGTAACAGGACCAAAAAACCTTTAAAAGACAGCATTCTGATTAGTCTTTTAAAGGTCACTTTATCATATTTTCTTACAAAATGAACACGAGCTAGTTTTTAAATGAATGGATCGGTGCGGGAATACGGCCGCCACGCAAAATGAAATCAGTAGACTTCGCAGGATTGGTTTTCATCACTGGCGCCGTCCCTAATAAACCACCAAACTCGATGCGATCGCCGATTTCTTTGCCTTTCGCTGGAATGATTCGGACAGCTGTCGTCTTGTGGTTGATGACACCGATCGCTGCTTCATCCGCGATCATTGCGGCGATCGTCTCAGCCGAAGTATCTCCCGGAATCGCAATCATATCTAAGCCGACAGAGCAGATCGCCGTCATGGCTTCAAGTTTTTCTAAATTCAATAAACCAGCTTCTACTGCTTTGATCATTCCTGCATCTTCAGAAACGGGGATAAAAGCACCCGACAGACCACCAACATGGTTGCAGGCCATTACGCCGCCTTTTTTGACTGCATCATTTAACAATGCCAAAGCAGCTGTTGTTCCGTGGGTACCGACAGATTCTAAGCCCATTTCTTCTAAAATCAATGCCACACTATCACCAACAGCAGGAGTTGGCGCCAGCGAAAGATCGACGATCCCGAATGGAACGCCCAAGCGCTCTGAAGCCACGCGCCCGACCAATTGCCCCATCCGCGTGATCTTGAAAGCTGTTTTTTTGACTGTTTCCGCCACGACATCAAAGGACTCGCCTTTGACTTTTTCCAAGGCACGTTTGACGACACCAGGTCCGCTGACACCGACGTTGATTTCCACATCAGCTTCACCGACCCCATGAAAAGCCCCCGCCATAAAGGGATTGTCTTCCACTGCATTCGCAAAGACGACGAGCTTCGCACAGCCCATATCTGACGCCTCAGCCGTCTTCTTGACTGTTTCTCCCATCAGACGTACTGCATCCATGTTAATCCCAGCTTTCGTTGATCCAATATTGACCGACGAACAGACAAAATTGGTTTGAGCCAAGGCTTCTGGAATCGATTCGATCAATGCAAGGTCGCCGCCTTGATAGCCTTTTTCTACTAGTGCGCTATAGCCGCCGATGAAATTTACTCCGACTTCTTGCGCCGCTCGATCCAAGGTCTTCGCAACTTTGATACAGTCTGCGGGTGTCGGCTGGCAAGCTGCCACTACGATCGCTACAGGGGTAACCGAAATCCGCTTGTTAATAATCGGAATGCCATATTCACTTTCGATCTCTTCGCCGACTTTGACAAGATCTTTCGCTTTTGTTGTAATTTTTTGAAAAATTTTCTCACAGGTACGATCAATATCGGCGTCGATACAATCCAATAATGAAATCCCCATCGTGATCGTACGAATATCTAAGTTTTCTTCTTCCACCATGCGAATGGTTTCAAGTATTTGATTTGTCTCCATAGTGCCTCCTATAATTTATGCATGGTATCAAAAATCTCTTGATTTTGAATGCTGATTTTCACACCTAATGCCTGACCTATTTGGTGAAGCTCCTCACGAACACCGTCAAAATCCTGATTGGCATCCATGTTTAAAAGCATCATCATCGTGAAGTAATCTTCCATGATCGTTTGGGACACATCTAAAATATTGATTTCTAATTCTGCTAATTTCTGGCTGACACCGGCGATGATCCCAACCTTGTCTTTTCCAATAACGGTTAATACGGCTTTCATATTCTCCCGCCTTTCATTAAATTTTTCTTATTATAGCACAACAAAACCACATTTTCGATGTAACATCAAACGAAAATGTGGTTTATTCTTTAAATGTTCGTTATTACGCCCGTTCAATCAAGTTTGCTTGGCTATCAAACTCATAAATGATCGGCTGTGCGTTAGGAATATCGATCGTATCCATGTCATCTTTGGGCACGTCCTCCAAGTATTTGACTAACGCCCGCAAACTGTTCCCATGACCAGTAATGAGAATATTCTTATGATCTTTAAGTAACGGAACCACCTGATCTTGCCAAAATGGAACCACTCGGGCCACGACCATTCCCAGATTTTCTCCCTTAGGAATCAAGCGAGGATCCAAAGAATCGTAGCGTCGATCGAAATCATTTTCCTCCACATATAAAGGCGGTTCATCATATCCTCGACGCCATTTTTGCACCTGTTCTTTTCCATATTGTGCCACCATCACATCTTTATTGACCCCAACCAGTTGCCCATAATGACGCTCGTTTAAGCGCCATGTTTTGTGTACAGGGACCCAAAGCTGATTGCTAGCTTCCAAAACGGCATCACACGTGATGATCGTTCGTTGAAGCACAGATGCAAAGGCAAAATCAAAAGTAATCCCCATTGCTTTGATCTGTTCCCCTGCTACCCATGCTTGTTGCCGGCCTTTCTCGGTCAGCGAAACATCCAGCCATCCTGTCCAATAATTTTCGAAATTTGCTTCACTTTCTCCGTGTCGAATCAATACGACCTTCATCCTACCGCCTCCTCTTCACTTTTATTATCGCAAGAAATCAAAAAAATGTCTTATGTTTCGTTTTTTTTGGCTTCTTCTGAGACCATTTTCCATTTGTTCATTCAGTGTGGTCACATTTCTTTATTATCGGTTATTTTCAAAGTGAAAGATCGAATATATATGTTTAGAAAAAAGACGCTGTGCCTTCTTCACATTGCTCTTGGTTGGATTGCAAAAAAATTGAATAAATGGTTTTACGCTCTACAACATTTTTTGACTTTTTTTCTCTGACTTATTGACTTCAACTGATGTTATGCTATGATAGTTTCTATCACTTATATGTATTTTTATACATTTATTAGTTATTATTTGCATTTTTAATAGATGCGCAGAAAAAGTTAAAGGGGCGTTTACATGAAAAGGTTTAGTAAGGGTACTGTTTTATTAGGGATCATCACAGCATTGCTGCCGTTTTTCTTTGTCGGACAAGCACATGCAGAAGAAACTGATCCAATCTATGAAAAAGTCAAAGAAAATGGTGTATTGGTCGTGGGTTTATCTGCCGATTATGCACCATATGAATTCCGTGCCAATGTTGATGGAAAAAATGAAATCGTGGGGATCGATATCTCGATTGCCCAAAAAATTGCAGATGACTTAGGGGTCGAGCTGAAAATTGAGGAGCTTGGGTTCGACGCGCTGTTAGGGGCTCTAAAAACGGGTAAAATCGATGTCGTCATCTCTGGGATGGCTGCTACGGACGAGCGCCGCAAAGAAGTCAATTTCACTGACACCTATATGGAAGTCCAACAAACTGTTCTGGTTCGAGCGGAAGACGCGGATCGTTTCCAATCGACGGCTGATTTTGATGGTGTGGCTGTCGGTGCACAACGACAAACCACCCAAGAAGAGCTGGCAAATACAGAATTGACTGGCGCGACTGTCACCTCTTTGCAAAGGGTGCCTGATTTGATCACCAATCTAAAATCACGCAAGATCGATGCGATCGTGATGGAAGGTCCCGTTGCCGAAGCATATGTGACGGCGAATGATACATTGGCATTAGCCGAAAATGTCACGTTTGAAAACGGTGTGAAGGAGACCGCCATCGCCATCTCGAAAGAAGCGCCAGTTTTACTGGAAAAACTCAATTCCTCCATTGAAACCATCATTAGTAATGATCTTTTAAGCCAATACAAAGAAGATGCCTATCGATTGATGTTTACCGAAGATGGCACGATCGATGAAGAGCAAAGCTTTTGGGAAAAATATCTGCCTTTTTATATCACCGGAACTGGCTATACCATCTTCCTAGCCTTGGTTGGGGTATTATTCGGCTCTATCGGTGGCAGTTTGTTAGCCTTTATGAAGCTTTCTAAATCAAAAGCACTGAAAGTCATTGCCGCTGTCTATATTGAATATGTTCGAGGAACACCTTTGTTAGTACAAATATTTATTGTATACTTTGGAACAGGCGTGTTAGGCTTAGAGCTTTCGAAATTAGCTGCCGGCTGTATTGCCTTAGCACTAAACAGTGCCGCCTATGTGGCAGAAATCATTCGTGCCGGGATCAATGCCGTCAACAAAGGACAGCTGGAAGCCGCTCGTTCATTAGGAATGAATCAGATCCAAGCGATGCGCTTCATCATTTTCCCGCAAGCCATCAAAAACATCTTGCCTGCTCTAGGAAATGAATTTGTCACGGTCATTAAAGAGTCTTCGGTCGTATCGGTGATCGGTGTGTCTGAACTGATTTTCCAAACAGGCGTCGTTCAAGGGGCCAGCTTCAAACCGTTTTTACCATACGTTATCGTATCATTGATCTACTTTGTATTGACCTTCGCCCTCTCACGTCTCTTGGGTGTTGCTGAAAGGAGAATGAAAACTAGTGATTAAAGTTGAAAAATTAGTGAAAACATTTGGCGAGAATACCGTCTTAAAAGAAATCGATCTTGAAGTGACACCTGGTGAAGTCGTTGTGATCATCGGACCATCAGGAAGTGGAAAAAGTACTTTCTTACGCTGCTTGAACCTTCTTGAACAGCCGACCGGCGGGAAAATCACCTTCGAAGGCAATGATTTATTGGCAAAAGGGGTGAAAATCGATCAGATTCGTCAAAAAATGGGAATGGTTTTTCAAAGCTTCAATCTATTCCCTCATAAAACGGTGTTAGAAAATCTGACTATCAGCCCGATCAAAGTCAAACAGCAAGAGCAAGCCGCTGCCGAAGAGACAGCGAAAGGATTGCTGGAGCAAGTTGGCTTAGCTGAAAAAGCGGATAGTTACCCCTCTAGCCTTTCTGGCGGGCAGCAGCAACGGGTCGCTATTGCTAGAGCGTTGGCAATGGATCCTGATGTAATGCTCTTTGACGAACCAACATCGGCTTTGGACCCAGAAATGGTCGGAGAAGTGTTGACGGTCATGCAAGCTTTAGCAGAAAAAGGCATGACGATGGTGGTCGTTACCCACGAAATGGGCTTCGCTAAAGAAGTTGCCGATCGTGTCATCTTTATGGCTGACGGTATCATTCAAGAACAAGGAACACCCGAACAAATCTTTGAGCATCCGCAAAATGCGCGGACACAGGATTTTTTAAGCAAAGTTTTATAGAAATTGGAGATGACAAAATGAACCGTCCGTTGATTGCAGAACGTTTTTTACAACCAGAAGAAAATCTTTTAATGGAGATCGCCACTCTTGCGAAGAAAACCCCAAATTTGATTGATTTGTCGATTGGTGATCCTGATTTGATTACAGATGCGACGATCATTGAAGCAGCTTTTGCTGACGTCAAAGCGGGTCATACAAAATACACCGCTTCAGACGGTAGTGCTGATTTTATCCAAACTGTCGTTGATTTTTATCAAAAGCAATACCAGCTTACTTTTTCTCCTAGCCAAGTACGAGGAACTGTCGGTGCATTGCATGGCATGTACTTAGCTTTGGCTGCCATCATTGATCCTGGTGATGAAGTGATTATTCATGAACCATACTTTTCACCTTATAAACAACAAGTCGAACTAGTCGGTGGTGTGCCGGTCTTTATCCCGACCTTTGAAAAAGATGGCTTTCAAATCGATGTCGAGGTCTTAAAATCCGCCATCACTGAAAAAACTCGGGCGATCATCATCAATTCACCAAACAATCCTACTGGTGCTGTTTTTTCTCCAGAAACTTTTGAAAAAATCGCAGCAGTTGCCATTGAACATGACTTGCTGATCCTCTCGGATGAAGTCTATGAAGCCTTTTGCTTTGATGATACCTTTGTACCGATGGCAGCCTTCGCACCTGAGAACACCATCACATTCAGCAGTTTCTCAAAAGCCTTTGCCATGACTGGCTGGCGGATCGGCTACATGATCGCACCTGAATCGATCAATCTTACGGCAAAACTGATCAATGAGGCGATCGCCTATTCGGCACCAACCCCTTCACAACGGGCAGGTATTTACGCATTGAATCACTATGATACGCTCGTGCCGCAAGTGGTTGCTGTCTTTAAGGAACGACTGACTTACATTGAACAACGGGTTGCTGAGATTCCATTCCTTTCCTTATCCCCTGTCAAAGGAAGCATGTATGCCTTCATCAACATTGAACAAACGGGGTTGGACTCTGTCAGCTTTGTCGAGAAATTATTAAAGGAAACCAGTGTGCTGATGATCCCTGGGAAAGCCTTTGGAGAAACGACCGGCGATGGCTATGTTCGCTTAGCTGCCACCCAATCGTTGGACTTGTTAAAAGAAGCTTTCGACCGGATTGCCGCGTGCTCATTTGAATAAAGAAAATCCCACACACTAGTAGTGAGTGGGATTTTTATTGTTGATGGACACGACCAACATTTAGCAGCTGTTTCGCTAAATCACAAGTTTCATGTAGAAAAAGGGACAGAAGAATCCGATTTGATTCTTCCATCCCATGACGATCTACTCGTTTTTACTTTTTTGCTTCTTCAAGCAGTTTTGCCATCGCTTCTTTTTGATAAGCTTCTGTCAATTCAGCGATTTTTGCTTTTTGGGCTGCCTCGTCCATAGTTGGATCAGCCATTAATGCAGCTTGCATTTTTTCTTGGACATACGCTTGTCCTTGTGTTTTCATGGTGTCCGCTTGTTCTTTCGCTAAAGAAGCCAGTTTTTTTGCTTGATCCACACTCAAGACTTCCCATGAATCTGGTAATGAGAACGTATTGGTACGGCTGACATATTGGCCATCGTTATCAGCGATTCCGAACAAGAAGCGTGATAGGTCACTTTTATAAACCCAGCGCGTCGTTTTTGTTTCTAATTGAGCTGACTCAGCCCCTGTTTCCACGACATTGGTCACTTTATCAGTACCGGTTTGTTTTGGTTCCTCTTGATCAGTATCCGTTTTATACAGGTAGATTTTTTCCGTACCATCTCCTAATGGCTGATACAATAGTAAATCAAAATTCTCATTATCGGCACTAGAAACCAGTGCTGTTGTTTTAGCAGTCGTTTCTTTTTCCATTCCAAAATGGTAAGTCAAATTGGCCATCAATGCGACGACACTTGCTACGAAGACTAGACCTAAGACCAATGATAAACCTGTTTGCCGCTTGTTTTTGGCAAAAACATTCAGTACCGCAAACCCTAACACGCTAAGAACGATCAAAAGCAAGATCATTTGTCCGCACCTCCTTCAAGAACCGTCAATCGTGGTTCTTTTTTCTTTAAGGAGAAGGCGATCAAGAAACCTAAGAAACTAAAGACCGCTGCCACATAAAAGGCGGCATGGTAGCCGGATAAAGTCGCTTCGATTGCTTGGTCTTTGTAGGCCAAAGGCGTTTTATCCAGCAAAGAATCACTTGGCAAGTTGCCTTTGGTGACGTTTGTCAAGACACTGATCAAGATAGCCGTACCAATTGAGCTGGCTACTTGACGGAAGGTATTGTTTACTGCGGTACCGTGACTGATCAGATTACCAGGCAAGGCATTCATTCCTGAAGTCGTTACTGGCATCATCACCATTGAGATCCCGAACATCCGAATCCCATAAAGAATGATGATATGCAAAATCGGTGTATCTTTTGTTAAGAAAGCAAATGGTAAGGTTGCGGCGGTCAAGATAAACATCCCGGTGATAGCTAAACGTTTTGCACCATACTTATCAAAGATCGCACCAGTGATTGGCATCATGATCCCCATGATCAACGCACCTGGTAATAACATCAATCCTGAATGGAACGCTGATTCACCACGAATGTTTTGGATATACAATGGGAGTACCATTTCAGCACCGATCATCGCCATATTCGTGACCCCTGAAAGGATCGACGCCAAGGTAAAGGTCGTTGATTTGAACACGCGCAACTCTAAGAACGGATGCTCAATGTGCAATTGACGCCATGCAAAGAAAGCAATGAAAAAGACACCGGCTGCAAGAAAACCGATTACTTCAATACTGCCCCACCCTTTGTCACCGACGCTTGAAAAGCCATAGAGCAATGTACCAAAACCAAGCGTTGATAAAATCGCTGAGAACAGATCGATTTTCGGATGCGACAATTCAATCACACTCTTCATTAGAAAGAGCGCTAAGACTAAGACTAAAACGACGATCGGAATGACCATTCCGAACAAATAACGCCAGTCATAATGATCAATGATCCAACCAGATAACGTTGGGCCTAAGGCTGGTGCCAACCCAATAACGATTCCAGACATGCCCATAGCTGAACCGCGTTTTTCTGGTGGGAAGATCGACAACATGATATTTTGCAAAAGCGGCATGGAGATCCCTACACCAGCAGCTTGCACTAAGCGGCCAATCAATAATGTAGAAAAGTTCGGTGCTGCAAAACAAGCGATCGTTCCAGCCAGGAAGATGCTCATTGCCGTTAAGTAAAGATTTCTTGAGCTGAACTTGTTGATCAGCCATGCGGTGATCGGGATCATGATCCCATTGACCAGCAAGAAACCGGTGGTTAGCCATTGGACATCAGATGCAGAGATGTCAAAGGCATCCATCAAGGTTGGAAAAGCCGTTGTTAACAATGTTTGGTTCAAAACAGTACAAAACGTACCGATCAGCAAAACCATAACCAGTAAGGAACGATTGTAAGGTTTGCCGTAGATATCTAAAGGACGACTCGTTGACATATTTCACACTCTTTTCAGTATATTTTTCATAAAACCTTCTTTACTTTAAATCTTTCCCTAACATTTGTCAACCTACTTGACATAAAAGTAAAACAAGTTACAATGTTAACAAATACCTTTACAAGAATGGAGTCCGTATGTCTCATCTTTTTCGAAAACTCGTTGATAATGAAAACTTGTTGGTCGGCATCAGCGAACTTAGCCAAATGTGTGATATCTCCCCTCGCCAATTGCGTTATTGGGAACAAAAAGGATTTATTCAATCGGTCCCACAAGAAGAAAATGCCCCACGAAAATACCGACTGCCCACGGTCGTCAAAGTGGAAATGATCAAAACGTTTTTAGATGAAGGCTTTACGTTAGCCAAGGCTGTTGAAAAAGCAGACAAAAAAATCAAGACCGCCCATCATATTCGCAAAGTGTTTTCTGGGGTTTTACAGAATTTAGAAGTCATCAATGAACGGTTTACGATCATCAGTCTGGGACCAGTAGACGAAGACGGAAAAATCCTCCATATCATTCACGATGAAGAAACAGACCGATTGCAATACGAAGTGCTGTCTGCTAATCAAACGATCGATTTTGAGAAGTTCAAGCAATGCACGTCAAAACAAGCGGAATAAATGATTCCCTATCCTCACCTCCTAATGAAGCAAGCACCCTTGATGACGGTGCTTGCTTCTTTTTTGGTGTTCGCTTTCCTTTTAAAGAAGGTGTCGTTTCATTTACAAGGAAAAAGCCTCATGATATAGTCGAAGGGAGAAACGAACCTTTACAAGAATGGGAAGTGTCAAATACATGGAAAAAGAAGTTTTTATCCAACAAATCAAGGACGGAGTGATCGTTTCTTGTCAAGCATTGCCTGGAGAACCCCTATATACCGAAAACGGCGGTGTCATGCCCCTATTGGCAAAAGCAGCTCAAGAAGCTGGTGCTGTTGGCATCCGTGCCAATTCCGTTCGCGATATTCGCGAGATCCAAGCAGCTGTTGATTTGCCGATCATCGGAATCATCAAAAAAGACTATCCACCGGAAGAACCATTTATCACAGCAACCATCAAAGAGGTACACGAATTAGCAGCTTTACATATTGCGGTGATCGCCTTGGACTGCACCTTGCGCAAACGTCATGATGGCTTGACCATTAATGCCTTTATTAAGCAAATCAAAACTCTTTATCCCCATCAACTACTCATGGCAGATATCGCCACCTATGATGAAGGCATCAATGCCTTTGAAGCGGGCGTCGATTTTGTTGGTACAACTTTGTCCGGCTACACGGCGAACAGTCCTACCAATGACGAACCGGACTATCAGTTGATCCAGCAATTGGTTACGGCGAAGGTTCCGGTAATAGCCGAAGGCAAGATCCACACCCCGGAACAAGCAAAAAAAATTCAGGATATGGGTGTGACCGGTATCGTGGTTGGTGGTGCCATCACCCGACCAAAAGAGATCGCCAGTCGATTCGTGCAAGAGCTTCGCAACTGAGTCGTTCATTTCCTAAAATAAGTCTTTCTATGCGCCTTGTGACAGAAGGCGCATTCTTTGTTGTCTTTTTGAGAAACGTTTATACTTAAAAGAGAACGAATGACAACAGAGAAAGCGAGTGAAGAAAATGACAAAAATCAATGCTGGTACAGCAATGATCAAGATTTTTGAAGCGTGGGGCATCGACCATATCTATGGAATCCCCGGTGGATCTTTCAACTCAACGATGGATGCTTTGTACCATGAACGGCAATCGGTCAAATATGTTCAAGTACGTCATGAAGAAGCGGGTGCGCTGGCAGCGGCGGCTGATGCCAAACTAACGGGAAAAGTCGGTGCGGTTTTCGGTTCTGCTGGTCCAGGTGCCACCCACTTGATCAATGGCTTATATGATGCCCAAATGGATAATGTGCCTGTCGTTGCCTTAATAGGACAAGTGGCTTCAAGTTCGATGAACTACAATGATTTTCAAGAAATGAATGAAAATCCGATGTTCGCAGATGTCAGTATTTACAATCGCACGGTCATGTCCCCTGAAAGTTTGCCCCACGTGGTGGATGAAGCCATTAAAGCCGCCTATAAATTTAAAGGCGTTGCTGTAGTAACGATCCCGGTCGATTACGGGTTTGCAGAAATCGACGAACAGGAGATTGCAACCGCCAAAAATCATAAGACGGGTGTTCTCCAGCCGGATGAAGACGATTTACGAGCTGCCCTTTCTTATTTTGAACAAGCAAAAAAACCTGTCCTTTATATCGGACAAGGTCTCTTTGGTCATTTTGATGCCATCGATGCTTTTTCTAAGCATTTCTCAATGCCTGTAGCGGCTTCTGTGTTAGCCAAAGGCATCGTGCCTGATCTTTATGAAAACTTTCTTGGATTTGCCGGACGGGTTGCGACAAAACCAGCCAATGAAGCTTTGGCAGAAGCTGATCTCATCGTTTTTGTCGGCAGTGACTTCCCTTTTGGACGCCGCTTTTTCAATCCTGATGCCAACTTTGTCCAAGTTGATATCGACGCCTCGAAATTTGGTCGTCGTCATCAGACGGATGTCTCCGTTTTAGGAGATGGTGCGACCGCTCTTAGAAAATGGACAGAGATGGCAGCCCCTCGTCCTGCAGATGCCTGGATAAAAGCCAATCAAGAAAACGCTCGGAATTGGCATGCATGGCGCCATAGTTTTGACCATGATGCGCAAGAGCCCTTGCGTCCTGAACCTGTCTATCGAGAAATCAACCGTATCGCAGCTCCTGATGCCCTGTTTGTCACAGATGTTGGTAATGTTACGATCCAAAGTATCCGACATTTAGAAATGACGGGTGAACAGCGTTTCACAACGTCTGGCTGGTTTGCGACAATGGGCAATGGTGTACCTGGTGGGATCGCCGCTCAATTGAGCTATCCGAATCGCCAAGTATTTACCTTTAGTGGGGATGGCGGTTTTGCGATGCAAATGCAAGACATCATTACTCAAGTGAAATATGATTTGCCAATCATCAACGTGGTCTTTTCCAATGACTCATTCGGCTTCATCGAAGCGGAGCAAGAAGATACCGAGCAAACCAAGTTCGGTGTGCAACTAGCCGGTGCTGATTTTGGTAAAGTTGGGGAAGCATTAGGTGCGAAAGGCTTCACGGTAACGAAGGCAGAAGAATTAGCATCCGTCTTTACACAAGCTAAAGAAAGCCACGGCCCCGTCGTGATCGATGTCAAGATCGCTAACGAACGACCTCTTCCCGTCGAAGAATTGAAACTGGATCCTAAACGCTTCAGTGCTGAAGAAATCGCAGCGTTTAAAGCAAAATACCAAGTCCATGATCTGCCAGCTTTGAGTGAGTTGTACGTGAATTCTGAGGAATAAAAAAAAAGAGAGAAAGACAGCAACCCTGTCCTTCTCTCTTTTTTTAATCGCTCATTTCGTGTTAATAATCCATCGCCTTACTTATTATAAATTTTCGGGCCTTTACGCATGTTTTTCCGATCATTTTTTGGGGATTCCATCTTTTTTGAACGGCCGCCGCCTTGTTTTTTCTTGATTAGTTCTAACATTTTTTCTTTTTGATCCATCGATTCCACCTCTATTTCTTAGCAATACGATCTGTCGGTTGAAAAGAAGTGTTCCTGACTTCTTTTATGTTTGCGAACAACTACTTTATTTCGATTGGGTTAGAAAACAAACGCTGCCTATTTACGTGTCTAGAGTCAGCAGTTCCTTTTGACATTTTTACTACCCTGATTTAATCTACTTTGATTTTGATTGTTTGTCAATGGCTCTTGAAAAAATCATGTGCTTTTGTTGCCTTCTCCCAAATAATAAACCACCATTTATTATATTATTTGATCATTTTATCTAATTAAATCGAATATTTTTATTATTTATTGGTATAATTATAACAGAATCTCTGTTCCTTTCTTTTGCTTCCTTCGTTCTTCTTCCGATTGTCTCCTAACTTTCGTCGTTCTCACAAATCACGCTATTTGAAAGGAGGTGGATATGTGCTGCACACTTATGCACCTGAGCAAATTTATTTGTATGTTTTGATTGGCTGTGCTATTTTAGCCTTTTTGCTGCTTCTGTTTGGGGATATCTTCGATTTCGACGGACCAGTCGATCCGATGTTAATTATTCCATGGTTTGCCTTTACAAGTCTCTTCGGTTACTTAGGAGAAACTTTTCTGTCTGGCTATTCGCTCCTACTTTTCGTCATTAGCGGCTGCCTTGCTACAGGGCTCGTTTTTCTCTTGAATTTTTACGTGCTGATTCCCATGCGAAATGCGGAAGCGACACTGTCAAGTTCTGAGAAAGATTTTGAAGGTCGCATCGCAACGGTGCTGACGCCGATTCCTTGTGAAGGAATGGGCGAAATTCAACTCACAAGTGTCACTGGTTCAAGCAATCGACCAGCTACGGCTTTCCAACCAATCGATGAACCATTAGCAGCTGGATCGAAGGTTTTGATTATTGAAGTCAAAGAACGAGTTTGCTACGTCGTTCCTTACACAAAAAAATTTTTGGATAACTAAACTAAATCACTAAAGAGGTGTATCTATGGATATTCTATTATCACCAATCGTTTTCCCGATCGCCATCGTGGCATTCATTTTATTAATGCTTTTGATCGTCTTTGTCACGAAATATCAAACAGCCAAGCCCGATGAAGCATTGATCATCAGCGGAAGCTATCTAGGTAGCAAAAATGTACACGCCGATGAAAGCAACAACAAAATCAAAATCGTACGTGGTGGCGGAGCCTTTGTTTTGCCAGTGTTTCAACGATCGAATCGAATCAGTTTGCTCTCCAGCAAGCTGGATGTCTCAACGCCGGAAGTCTACACTGAACAAGGGGTTCCCGTGATGTGTGACGGAACTTCCATTATTAAGATCGGCTCATCCGTGGAAGAAATTGCAACGGCAGCGGAACAATTTCTAGGAAAAACCCGTGAAGAATTAGAAAATGAAGCGCGGGAAGTGCTAGAAGGCCATTTGCGTTCGATCCTTGGTTCAATGACTGTGGAAGAAATTTATCAAAATCGCGACAAATTCAGCCAAAGTGTGCAAGAAGTAGCCTCTGTCGATCTAGCGAAAATGGGCTTGATCATTGTCTCCTTTACGATCAAAGAAGTACGAGACAAAAACGGCTATTTGGATTCTCTTGGAAAGCCTAGAATCGCCCAAGTCAAACGGGATGCTGAAATTGCGGAAGCTGAAGCACTGAAAGAAACCCGCATCAAAAAAGCCCAATCGGAACAAGAATCGCAAACAGCGGAATCAAAACGCATGACCGAAATCGCTGAAGCATTGAAGGAAAAAGAATTGAAGCTGGCGCTTTATAAGAAAGAACAAGACATCGCCAAAGCCGATGCCGATCAAGCCTATCATCTACAAAGTGCCATCATGAAACAAAAAGTCCGAGAACAAGAGATTGAAGTCGAAGTCGTTGAACGACAAAAACAAATCGAATTGGAAGAAAAAGAAATCTTGCGTCGTGAGAAGCAATTTGATTCAGAGATCAAGAAAAAAGCCGATGCGGATCGTTATGCGCTTGAACAAGAAGCGCTAGCCAAAAAAGCATCTGCCTTAGCTACCACTGAAGCCGAGCAATTTCGAACAGAGTCCTTGGCAAAAGCCGAAGCCGATAAGATTCGTTTGATCGGTTTGGCAGAAGCCGAAACCACTTTGGCGAAAGGAACGGCAGAAGCCGAAACGAAAGAAAAAGTCGCTGAAGCCTTCAAGAAATACGATGAAGCAGCCATTCTGAGCATGATCGTCGAGATCCTGCCACAATTAGTCAAAGAAGCAGCCGCACCATTAGGCAATATCGATAAAATTTCAGTCGTTGATACAGGATCAGGTGAAGGTGGCGGTGCCAATCGTGTCACCAATTACGCCACCAATCTCTTATCGACCACACAAGAAACGTTGAAAGAAACCCTCGGTCTTGATGTGAAATCGTTGATTGAAAACTTCGCCGGTTCCACTACGAGCGAGCCGCCTCAAGAATAAGAAAACTGCTGTTCGTCTTCATCGCTTTACAAGCGACAAGGCGAACAGCAGTTTTTTTCTTACTCATTGCTATTATGCTTACTCAGTAACCTCTTTGACATATTTTGCAGGTACACCAGCCACGATCGTGCGCTCAGCGACATCTTTGGTCACCACCGACCCAGCAGCAATGATCGCATGGTCGCCGATGGTCACACCGGCAACGATCGTTGTATTTGAGCCTATCCAAACATTCTTCCCGATCGTGATGGATGCCGGATAAAGTGTGCCACGATCTTCAAGATGAAAGCCATGATTCAAGGTAGCTAAAACAACGTTATGCCCAATCAGGGCACCATCACCAATCGTAATCCCTCCTTGGTCTTGAAAATGACAACCCGCATTGATAAAGACATCTTTGCCAATGCTGATATTCTTGCCATAATCTGTATAAAAGGGTGGAAACAGCGAAAAAGTCGGCTCAACTGGTTTTCCTGTCAATTGGGCAAAAAGTTCTTGTAACTCATCAGACTCATGGTAGACTGTATTGATTTTCATCGTGATTTTTCTCGCCTTAGCACTCAGAGCTACCATTTGTTTGGAAGCTTGCGAACCGGCAAGTAAGGGTTCGCCACTTGCCATGAGTTTGTTTAATTGATCGATCGTCATGTGTTTTTCTCCTATTCATTTGTTATTCACGAGGATTTCTTAACGAAAAAATAACCTCTACGTCTTCCGCCCCAAGTACTTCTTTTAACCCCGTCGGATCTTCAATGACACCGATACGATTATAGCCACCATAAGAATTGGTAAAGGTCTGATAAAACAGCACCAACGTATGACTATTCCAGCTCATGATTTCTCCTTCGTGAATGATCTCCGGCCGTTCTGTAGTCATTTCTGGCAAATTCTCAGAAAAACGATAATATTTCTCGTTGTTGTTCAAATCACTCATTGTCACCGTAAAGGGCATTTGATTCATTAGGTGCTCAGACACCTCATTTTCATAAAACTTCGCTAGAAAATTCTGTTGACCAACCGTAATGACGACAGCTGTTGCTGCTGAAAACTGCTGGACATTCTCTTGGCTAGCTTCCGATGAAGTTTCGTTAGCGGATTGCATATTGGTTCTCTCTGTTTCGCTTGTCCCACAGGCACTTAATAAGAACAGCAAAATAGCGGATATCAATTTTATAAGCATCTCTTCGCTCCTTTCTGGTGATGATTCTATGTAGAAGCGGGCAACTGAATGCGTATTTTCAAAAAAACACGACTGCTCAGCAGAGGCAGAGTGACCGAACAGTCGTGAAGATCGTTGTGGCTATTTAGTTCAAATGTTCTTGGAAGAATTGGGTCATTTGATCAAAAGGAATTACGTCTGTTTGATCATATAGATCAACGTGCGAAGCATTAGGAATGACCGTCAACTCTTTGTTATCGCCTTGTAATTGCTCAAAGGCGTCTTGACTGAAGTAAAGAGAGTGGGCTTCTTCTCCATGGAGTAATAAAACGGCGCTTTGGATCTCATCGATATACGACAAGAGCGGCATATTTAAGAACGACAGCGATGATGTCATGTTCCAACCGTCATTGGAATTTAACGAACGTTCATGATAGCCGCGTTCCGTTTTGTAGTAATCAAAATAATCTTGCATAAAGACCGGTGCATCCTCCGGTAGTGTATCTGGCACTCCACCTGCTCTTTCGTAGCTACCGTTAGCAAAATCAACGGTCCGCTGGGCGTTCAGCTGTTGGCGCAATTCATGACGTCCTTCAGCCCCCATCTCATCAAAATACCCCTGAGCATTGACTCTCGACATGTCATACATCGTGGCGGAAACCGTCGCTTTCACACGGGTATCAATGGCTGCGGCATTCAATGCCATCCCGCCCCAACCGCAAATTCCGATCAAGCTGATTCTTTCTTCATCTACATTTTCTTGGACTGACAAAAAATCGACTGCTGCCTGAAAGTCTTCTGTATTGATATCTGGTGATGCCACATAGCGTGGTTCCCCACCGCTTTCGCCTGTGTATGAAGGATCAAAAGCGATCGTAACAAAACCTCGTTCAGCCATCGTTTGGGCATATAGACCAGATGTCTGTTCTTTGACTGCCCCAAAGGGTCCGCTAACCGCGATTGCTGGAAGTGGTCCTTGCGCATCAATTGGTTCATAAAGATCAGCAACTAAAGTGATGCCGTAGCGATTTTCAAAAGTTACTTTTCGGTGATTCACCGTGTCACTTTCTGGGAAAACTTTGTCCCATTCATCTGTAAATGAAACATTTTCTGTCATCGTTTCTCCTCCTGAACTGGCTTGTGTTGCTTCGTTTGCCGCCTCGTTATTGCTGCTGCAAGCACCTAAAATAAGTGGTGCTAGCATCAATAGTGATACAAGTGTCTTTTTTTGCCAATTTTTCATTTCATTCGCCTTCTTTCATGGTCAATCATCCTGTACCTTAGGGCGACATATACAACTCCTTTTCTCTTTTGATCTTTTGTTGATTACCGGTAACTCATAGATCAAAAGAGTGATTCTCGGATTAAATCTATTGTACTTCGCGGTCTTTTCCATGTAAAATATCAATATCAAATACCTAACTATTCATTATACGAATAGCAAGAGGAGCATTTTAAATGGAATTAAAAAATCTGACCACCTTTTTAGCAGTTGCAGAAAAAGAGACAATTTCGGCTGCCGCAAAACATCTGCATCTTTCTCAACCTTCCTTGTCCCGACAATTGATGGAGCTAGAAAAAGAATTAGGCGTGACGTTGTTCACCCGAGGCAATCGCAAAATCACACTAACAGAAGACGGACTGTTGTTTCGTAAACGGGCGGAAGAAATCGTAGAATTATTAGAAAAGACCCGCTCAGAATTTTTGTCGCCTCGAGATACGATCGCCGGCAATGTATCGATCGGAGCTGGAGAAACTTATGTGATTCAGTTGCTAGGAGCAATCATCAAAGAAATCCAAGCTGAATACCCCAACATCAAATTTCACTTTTATAGCGGCAACGCCGATGAGGTCAAAGAACGATTGGATAAAGGATTGTTGGATTTTGGTGTCGTAATCAGTCCAGCAGACGTCAAAAAGTACCATTCCTTACGCTTACCTGCCAAAGATACCTGGGGCGTGTTGATGCGAAAAGACAGTCCTCTAGCTGTCAAAGAAGTCATTACCCCAAAAGATCTCTGGGACGTTCCCTTGATTACTTCGCGACAAAGTTTGGTCAGCAGTGAACTTTCTAAATGGTTGAAAAAAGACCTGAAAAAATTGACGGTCGTCGCCACATATAACCTTGTTTACAATGCATCAAAGCTGGTAGAAGAAGGTGTCGGTTACGGATTGACTCTAGATAAACTAGTCAACTTCGCCCCAGATAGCCAATTGTGTTTTAGAAAATTGAGCCCAGCACTGGAATCAAACCTTGACGTCATTTGGAAAAACACCCAAGTTTTTTCAAAAGCTTCTGGACTTTTCTTGGAGCGGATGAAGGAACGCTTTACAGTAGAATGATTTCAAATAAAAAAAGATTTATCTCAAAACAACTATGAGATAAATCTTTCTTTACGTTTTTTCTGATTCATTTTGGATGTGAACTCTTTAGACACCGCCATCCTCCAAGCTTAGCAAATTTCCTTCTGGATCGCGGAAATAAGCAACATGAAAAGCTTGGTCCCCTTCCCCCAAAACGGTTTTACTTACTTCAAACACTACACCAGCATTGTTCATTCTCGTATAATCTTCTTCAAAATCCGTAGTATGAAATGTTGCCGAAAGCGTATCAGATGAAATCCGATTCTCTGAAATCGGGTAGCCCTCCATTTGATCGATCACGGCATCCACTTGGAACATACCAAAAAAAGGCGCCTCCTCTTTCTTCGATGCAAAGCTTGTATAAGGACCTGACTCATCGCCATAAGTTGGTACCAAGCCGACTTTTTCCGTATAAAATTCATAACACTTCTGATAGTCTCCTTTGACTTGAACGCAAGCTGTGATTCGTTGAATGGTCAATTTGTCTTTTCTCCTTTTCGAATGTGTCTTTCATCTATTTAAAGTAATTAAAGCATATGTTAACCATAATAGCATATTTATCGAATAAAATTTATTGTATTGTGAATTCCATTCGACAATCTAATCAAAATTAGCGTTGGTTTTCCCAATAGTTACTTATATTAAAAATCAATCAGATGAAATGTAATAAACTTAAAGTCTTCTGATTGACTTTTACTTTTCTAAACCTAAAAATGGGTAAACTATAACAAAGATTCCTTTTTGATAGATGCAATAAAATCAGACTAGCCAAGTTAAATAAATCTTACTCTTACTTTATTTATTTTTTTTGAACACGATCAATTCGGTGATATCTTCAAAGAGTGATGGATTAGCGACATCAAAAATCACAGAAAAAAACTTCATTTTCGTGCCATTGGTCGGCGCCTTATGAATCCTTTCTTTTGTGTCATCACTGATTGGTAGAGACAATAACTGTGTTCGGACTTTCTCGCTAAAGTGAAAGGAGACTTTGAAGAAGCCCTCCCACATCGAAAGCCAAAAAATTGGTTTCACTTTATTCGTCCCACGAGTCGTTGTCCATTTGTATTCACCTTTGGACAACCACGCTTTTCCATCTTGGTAATAGCGCCAATCCATAAGAGAGATGCCCTCGTTTTCAAGCGTTTCGACAAAACGTTGATAAATGGCATATCCCTCACCCAGTGATTCCGCAATCAGTTGCTCTGTTGGTTTCACGTTTTTGTCTCGAAACAATTGCTCTTTGCCTTCCATCCTTTCGCTCAACTCCTTGCGCTTTTTTTAGGTTTTTGCTACGTTACAATTTAATTTTGTTGATATCATCAGTGATGACCCAATCATCCATATTTTTTTCACGATTGTACTGAAATGGCGTTATTTCTTCTAATTCAGCGATTTCATAGACCGCTAGATACTTTTTCCCTGCCCAACGATCGACTTGCTTTTTCGATAGATTCAACTCTTTTTCATAGCGTTCTACAAAATCTATGGATTCTTCTTTCGTCATCTTTTCAGATTCAGTCACATTGGCAATGATGCCCCGATGAGCGATGGTCAAATCGCCGCCGGTCTCCACAAAATAAACAAGATCGTTGATTTTGGCTCTTCCTCCTAAGGGTGATTTTCTGCCAGCTGCCCCCCGAATGATCATTGTTTTGTCGCCATGAATCAGTTTCTCAAGCTCTTTGGCTTCCTTATTTAAATAGACCAAATGTTCTGCCCGCCCAGCTTTTCCTTGATACCATTCTGCTGTTTTTGTCATAAGAAGTTCCTCTTTTCATATGAATTGTTTTTTAGCGTTGTCCATTCCATGCTGAATGGTTATTGGAACATTTTTTCAATCGTGTATAGGTGAGAGCTGCAACTGTTTCGATTGATGAATGAATAAAAACATTTGTGCAAAGGCATCTGGGATACCGCATTGGTCAAATGTTTCCGCATCTTCTTTCGTTTCGAACTTGGTGATGTCAGCCCAAGTTTCTCAATCTACTAATCATTCAAAAGAAAGGTATCCTCTTTGCTTGAAAATGTATTCACGGTTGAATTGTTCAACGACTGGAACAAATTCTGCTGTTGAAGCACCTTTTATTAATTTGTATAAGTTATGAAATGCAACCTGTCCCATCGTGTGTTCCTCCTTTCCGATTCCCTCAAGAAACAGAGCATTTAAACAACTAATAGTCGTCGATTCAACATTCGAATGACTTTTTAACATCCCGTTGTATTTTTCCCTATAATTTCTAAACAGTTGCAACAAAAAGTCCGTTCATCTGAAGAGCATCCGATACTAAAACGATCACTCAATCACTTCCCCTAAAAGCTTGTCGTGGGGAACGATCAAACATTTCTCGATTGCTTTCCAATAGCTTTCATACAGCCTTTTTTGGGCTTTGCCATAGTTTTCTTCGGTATCAAACTCCCAATAGTGGGCATATTTCACACATTTTATGACTCTTGTCAATGGATCAGGCAGGCGTCCTTCCTTGATGGTGCTCATTTCTTTAATGTAATGGGTTCGTTTCATTAATCGAAAGAACAAAGCCCCCTCCATGGCCTTCATTGCCTCTGTTGCTTCCTGCATGATTGCTTCAAAGGTATCGACTTCACTTGGTTTTACTTGATAAATACTGATTTCTGAAAACACTCCGACCGCTCCTTTCACTTGTGATTTTCTTCTCAATTATAGTATACCAAGTTTACGCCGTTGATAGTTTGGTCATTTTATTCATTTCTCATTTATCTTCCGTTTATTATTGATTTGGCCTCCTATATGCGGGATCAAATTGCTAGATTTTAAATTCTTAAAAGACTAGCAGCCAAGCTTTATCCGTAGTCACCTGCTTGCCATAGTCATTAAAAGGATCATAAAGCTTTCGCCTACAAAAAAAGCAATCAACTTTTGACAGTAGACTGCTTTTTCTTAACGCTCATTATTGCAAAAGGAATGGTTTTAGCTCTGTCTCGATAAAGTCGATTCGATCAAAGACAGTTGGCT
Source organism: Enterococcus sp. 5B3_DIV0040 (assembly GCF_002140755.1). Classification (NCBI taxonomy): domain Bacteria; kingdom Bacillati; phylum Bacillota; class Bacilli; order Lactobacillales; family Enterococcaceae; genus Enterococcus; species Enterococcus sp. 5B3_DIV0040. Next base: position 1,239,743 of record NZ_NGLC01000001.1, on the reverse strand, counting down.
TAAAATAAGCCGTAATAGCAATGACGCAATCTGATTCGGGATCAATATAAAGGACATTTCCGCTATTACCGATGGCGGCATAGGTGCTTTTCTCAGTATCCAAAATCCACCACAAATATCCATAACTCATGTTTTGAAATTTCTCTATGTTTGTCTCTAGCGGATTGACCATTTCAGTGAGCCATTGTGAGGAAATCACTTGTTTCCCTTGATGGATGCCTTGGTTCAAGCATAGCTCACCGATTTTGGCTAAATCTTTTGCTGAAAGGCATAGCCCGTAACCTGCCGCCCCAATATTTAAAGGATCGCAAAACCAAACTGGTTTTTTTGGTGCCTTGCTCATTGTAAAGTGCTTATGTTCTTGTGCCGTTTTCGCATAATAATTGGTTATTTCGGCTACACCAAGAGGGCGAAATAAATAATGGTTCGCATAATCAACGGTCGTCATTCCAGAAGCTTTCGCTAACAAACCAGTGAGGATCTGCAGACAAACGGTTTGATAATTGAATTCATTTGTCACTCCTTTTCTTCCTCCCAATAAATCAAGGGAGGCGCTGGTCCAGTCGTCACTCGAACAAACTTTTGTCCATGGATCACCTTTGCATTTATACGGGGCTCGCATCGTTAATAGGTGTTTGATGGTAATATCGTGAATCGTTTTTTCGCCCCGTTTTACAGAATAGTCTGGAAAATAATCGAGTACTTTGTCATTGACACTCCTGATGAGGCCTTGATCTATCGCTATTCCGACTAGTAGAGAAACGATACTTTTCGTAGCGGACATAAGGTGGCAAGTATCGTCTGGCTTATACTCATGCCATTCATCCGAGTAAACTTCCTTTCCATTTTGGTAGGCAGAAATTTGGCAAATATTGGGCTGGTTTTTACTGATACATGCATGCAGTTCTTGTCTGTTCATTTGTGAAGCCTCCCTTCAAAGATAAGCATAGTACCATTAAAAATTGTTTTCAATGTTATTTTTAAAATTGTTTTTGAAAGGACTTTTAAAAGACTACTTCAGAGGAACAAACAAAAAAGGCCCTCAATGATAGAGGTACCTTAGATAAAACTTTCGAATATCGATTTTTGATTTCTATCCAGTTTTTTTGCGAGTATCGTTATCAGCAATTCTTCTAATGCTGAAATAGTGCCGATGACTCCCAAAATCAAGACAACAATTCTTTCATGGAATATTATGAGCAGCAATGGAAAAATACATAAAAGAAATCCGACTGCTTTGTTGAGCCATGTATGCAGACTGCTAAAAGACTGAAATTTTACATAGCCAATCAGATAACTGACGAAGCGGATGATAGCGATCACCAAGATCCAAACCATGATCGTTTGGGTTTCCAAAAGCTGCGGTAGAAAAGAAAGAAAGACAGCGAGAAAAAAGCTTACATCTGCGAAACTATCTAGTAAGGCACCGACCTCACTCGTGAGGTTCATCCTTCTTGCTAGTAGCCCATCGACAAGGTCACCTAAAAAACAATAGGAATAAAGCAGCCAAAACCAGCCAGACATTGGCTGAAGGAATAGTAAAAGTGGTGCTAGAATCAGTCGAGAAGTAGTAATGATATTGGGTAATTGCTTCATTTGTTCCCCCTGAAATACATTTTCTGAATACCTAAGATTGTTGCAAGTTTTTTAAAGAAGCTCAGAAACGTTAAAATGTTCTTTCTTCTAAGCATTTCGGCGATGCCCCCTATCAAAGTCTCACAGCTAGTCCCTAATGCTCCTATAAAAATCGTATCCGTTCTGTACTATCTGGTATCTGATTCCGAACTTTTATCCATCGTCCTGCTCGGTAAACCTCGTATTCTTCAAAGCGACAAGGCAGCCCTTTTGCATAGGCGATATCGTTACTGTCCATCACTTGAAAATGCAAATGAGGTGAAGTCGAATTGCCGGAATGCCCGACATTGCCAATCACCATCCCTTTGGTGATTTTTTGTCCTACGGAAACTTTGATGGATCCTTTTTGCAAATGTACGAATGCCATATATACGCCCTCAGAAGCTTTTATCACAATGTAGTTGCCAGCTATTTGTTGATACTCATCTTTTTGTTCATTAAAAAACAAGCCATTTTTTAAAGCAATCATAAAATCGACAACCCAATGAACGACTTTGCGTTCCCGATAGCCCTCTCTTACAACAATCACTTCACCATCACAGGGCGCATAGATTTCTTTGCCCCAACAATAACAGTTCTCAAGGGGAACTCCTAAGAAGAAATAGCGCAGAAAGCTTCGGTCGTGAAAAGCTTTTGTTTTCCCCTCAAAATCGACTTGTAAAAAATCAAACGCATAACGTAACCCCATTCGATCGGTGCCATGACTAGGAATCTTCTTGGCTGGTGTAGTCGGCGCAAGCCACTCACCTCTTAAGGGAAATTCAATGGTTATCGGCTGCTCTTTCATAGGACTTTCTCCTTTTTGGATCACATGATCTCTTTTATTTGGAAATGACTATCAGCCTCGCGGCAATCTATACCTGTGCTTTACTCCTTTTCACTATAGGTCACCTAAGCCTTTTTTTCAACTCTAAAAAAGTGGGCTAATAGGAGTAGCTAAAAAAAAACACCTCAATCATATAGTGATTCCAAAAAGTTAGATCAAAAATTCTAACTTCTAGAAGTCGCTTCATGGATGAGGTGTTCTCACATTCTATTTTACTGTAGGTCCTGTCGGTGACGACTCGTTCGACTAACTTTTTTTAACGGCTATTGTTTTCGCTCCACAAGTCGGTAGTAGACTCTTGCAGTGATGAAATACACCATTAAATAGATCATTGTAAACAGCAGAACAGAGATCATCGATACCGTAATCAATAAGTTGCGATCTGTCAGACCAAAAAGAAGCAACAACTTCCGAATCATCGGCAAAGCAAATGCGAGATGGATGATCGCTGCCGCCAATGGAAATGAGAAAATCATCAAGACTTGCTGCTGGATCACTTGTTTGACTTCCTTATGGCTTAACCCAACTTTTTGCAAGATCTCGAAGCGTTCTTTGTCCTCCATCCCTTCGGAAACTTGTTTATAATAAATGATCAATGCGGCAGCTAAAATAAAGACCACACCAAAAATCAAGCCTAAGAAGAAGAAGCCGCCGGTAAAGGTTTTGGTCTCACCTTCAAAAAGATCTTTTGACTGAACGCTCGCATGAGCATCTGCTGCCAGAAGTTCGCTGCGAATCTCTTTTGCGATCGCTTCGCGATCGCTTGCTTCTGCTGTTTGAAAATTAAAGACTGTTGTTGTCACTGGTTGCTGGTAAAGTTGAAAATCATTATTTTGATACCAAGAGCTTAGCTTTTCGGCAAGCCATTGATCATCCACCACGAGAACAAGATGCTGAACCGGGTTTTCTGTTTTCGTGAATGTTGGCAGTTCTTTCAATTCCCGCAAGCGAAATTGACGATCATCGATCGTCGTCTTTTCTGGTAATGCTTGTTGGGTCCAAGTTGCGGGAAAAACGAATAGTTCATCGTCAGCGGGTCCTGTTTTCCCGGTGATTTCATGGTATTCAGAACTGGTAAGAAAAATAAGATACACGGCTTTATCTAAACTACCGCTATTTTCTTCAAAAGTGGTTGAGGGAACAAAATTTGGTTCCTCAAAGGTAAAAAGCAACGGTCTTGTTGTAGTGACTTGCTGGCGCTCTTTGATCGTTAGCTTCTCTTCAAGTCCATCAATCACTGTGTTGATTTGCTGGGAATCAGCCGCTGACTCAATTTGAACATCGTAAGGAAAACGGGTTTCGATCACATTCTTTTGTCCAAAATAAAGACTGGCGGTCGTAGCAACTGTCACTAACACCATCGTTGATAAAATACAAATACTTGCTAAACCAGCCGCATTTTGCTTCATCCGATATAACATGGTAGAGACATTGATAAAATGGTTCGTTTGATAATAATAGGTCGTTCGTTTTCTTAAAAACTGCAACGCTTTGATACTGCCAGAAATAAACAACAGATAGGTGGCTAAAATCACGAGGATCACTGCGACAAAGAACAGGCCTAAGGCACTGATGGGAGACTTGATCGTCACAGAGATCGTATAGCCGGCTACTAAACAAAGGACACCTAATAGTGCTAAAATGCCTTTCGCACGAGGCTCTTTTTCATTACGCTTGCTTCCCTGTAGCAGTTGAAGTGGGTTGGTTTTGCGTACTTGCAACAGGTCAATTAAAAATAGACAACCAAGCACGCACATAAAATAGAGGATCACAAATCCGATACTTTCAAATGAAAGTTTAAAAACAAAGAATTCGCCTACGGCTAAGATTTTCTTCAGGATCAAAAATCCTAATCGTGCAAACAATAAGCCGCTGATCAACCCGGCCGCAAGACTAATAAGAAAACTGTAAAAGAGTTCCCAAAAGACCACGAAGGCTATCTCGCGTTTTCCTAGTCCCAAAACATTGTAGAGACCAAATTCTTTTTTTCGCTGCTTGATCAAAAAGTTATTGGTGTAAAAGGAAAAGATCGCCGCAAAGATCATCAGGATGATATTTCCTAAATGAAACATGAAAATGGCGCTTTGACTACTAGGAAGTTCCTTCATCCCCGGATTGTTCACGATGATTTGCGTCATCATCAAAACAGCTACCAAGAAACTCATGGATACTAAAAAGGGTGTGTAGGCTTTGGCATTTTTACGTAAATTGGAGAAGGCGATTTTTTGAAAGAACATTCGTTACTCCTCCTTCGCAAAAACAGCAGTCATTGTTTCGGCGATTGCTTCTAGAAAAGCGGTATCACTCCGTTCTCCTCGATACAACTGGTGAAATACATACCCGTCTTTGATAAACAAGACGCGTTGTGCGCGACTGGCTGCGATCGAACTGTGGGTGACCATCACGATCGTCTGTCCGTTTTGATTGATCTGCTGAAATAATGTCAGTAGTTGATCAGAGGTTTTCGAATCCAGCGCTCCGGTTGGCTCATCTGCTAATAGCAGTTCTGGTTTTGTGATGATCGCTCGTGCGACGGCAACACGTTGCTTTTGTCCGCCAGACAATTCATACGGGTAATGCTGCAATAAATCGGCGATTCCTAAAGTTTGTACAATAGGCTGAAGCTGCAATTCCATTTGTTTGACGGAAACTTTCGATAAAACTAATGGCAATAAAATATTGTCCTTTACCGTAAAAGTGTCCAATAAATTAAAGTCTTGAAAGACAAAGCCTAAGTGATCCCGTCGAAAACTTGCTGCATCTTTTTCTTTGATGGTGGTCAAATCGATGCCATTCAGCTGCATCTCACCCGCTGTCGGTTGGTCTAACGTCGCCATCAAGTTCAGTAGCGTACTCTTCCCCGAACCTGATTCCCCCATGATGGCTACATATTCCCCTTCTTCTACCTTAAAGGTGATATTCTTCAACGCTTCGACGGGTTGCCCATTCAGCTGGCTTTGATAGATTTTTTTTACTTGTTGAATGTTTAAAAGTGTCATCTTGTTCCCTCCTTCCTTTTTAGAATAAGCTGACTGGCAGAAAAAAGCGACTTACAATAAAAACCGCAAACTTACAGTGTTGAAAGTTTGCGGCTATCGGTTATTTGTGGTGGGAAAAAGAAGTGTGACGATGGTTCCCTGTCCCACTTCAGAATCAATCGCTAAACGGCAGCCGATTTTTTCAGCCGCTTGTTGACTCATATATAAGCCTAGCCCGCTCGCTCGTTGCTGAAACCGACCATTGTGTCCCGTATATCCTTTCTCAAACACCCTTGGCAAGTCTTCCTTACGAATACCAATGCCGCTATCTTGAATCACCAAGGCATTGTCTTTAGTGAAAACATTAATGCCACCGGTTTCAGTATACTTCAAGCTGTTGAAAAGAACCTGTTCAAAAATAAAAATGAGCCACTTTCGATCAGATGTCACCGTCAAATCCACTGCCATATCCAGTTGCAGATTCTTTTTCGAGAAAAACAAGGCATACTTTTTGATTGTTTGACGAACAAGGGGCTCTAAAGCAATCGACTCAAAGACAAAATCATCATTCGCTAAATTTTGTCGCAAATAATTCAACATCATTTGCAAGTAATCGTTCACCTTAAATAATTCCGCTTTGACCTCCGTCGGTGACAGGGTATCGCTTTGAACCAAAAGATCCAACGCCGCTAGAGGCGTTTTGATTTGATGAAGCCACAAGCCGAAATCTTCATAAATTTCTTCATTTTTCACGGTCGCTTTGTATTCAGACAGAGTTTTTTCTTTTGCCATCTGCCTAAGAAGCGTTTGATACTCGTCTTCTAGCCGATTTCGAGTGGTCGGCAAGAACGCCAACGCCGCTTCCGTCATACGTTCTTTTCTTAATAAATGCTGTAGCTGCTTTCTTTTTTGTGCGTAACGAAAATAATGAAAAAGGGAAAGACCTCCTAAAATCACCCCTGAAAAAACCGCATAGTCAATGAAGGGTTCTAATGGAAGGCTGTGAAGAAAGAATAACCCTAGTAGACCCGCACTAAATAGCAGGTAAACGAGATAAAACTTTCCATACAACACGAAATATTCTTTCACATTAGTCATAGGCGTGTTCCTTTTCTATCAAATAGCCTTTATTCTTTACCGTTTGGATCAAATCGGATAGTTCGATCTGGCTCAATTTTTTTCGCAAACGAGTCATATTGACGGCTAATGTATTGTTATCGATGAACTCTTCACTATTCCAGAGCATTTCAATGATGGTCTCTTTGGCTACGATCTTCCCTCGATGCTGCAAAAGCAAGGAAAGAATCCGAGCTTCATTTGGAGAAAGCGGCAACTGTTCCCCCTGATTTTTTAATACATTTTCTGTTGGATAAAAGGTTACTTGCCCTATGTCAAAGGTCAGCGATTGTTGGTGGCTATACTGATAGCTGCGCCGCAGCAACGCTTGGATTTTTGCCAAAACGAAGGCTAAATCAAAGGGTTTTGTTAAATAATCATCCGCCCCCATGTTCATCGCCATGATTTGATTCATCTGCTGATCCATCGACGAAAGAAAAATGATCGGTACTTCTGACGCCTTGCGAATTTCTTGGCACCAATGATACCCATTGTAATAAGGCAAGGAGATATCTAAAAGAACGAGATCAGGTTTGATGTCGTGAAACTCTTGCAAGAGTTCAGCAAAATTCTTGGCCGAATGGCATTCGTATCCCCACTGCTGCAAATAATCGGCTAAAACAGAGACGATCGTCGCATCATCTTCAACCAGATAGATTCTTTGCATGTCTTTCTCCCCTCTGTTGATTATTCGGTCGGTTCTTTAGAGACAGTGTACCAGAAAAGAAAAAGAATCGTCTAGATGGAGGAACATTCCAAAGGACTGTTTTTCCTTAATCTTCTGCCAAGTGAGCAAGGATTTCTTGGTACCGTCGGGTGGCGAAGGAACTAATTTGTCCTTTTTTACAAAAATTCAGTTTCCCCAGTTTTGGTACAACCCGTTCTACAATAACATTGCCATTTTTAACTTTCGATTCAAACTGCTGCAAAGCCTCCAGAAACCGTGCGTCTTTTCTGGCAGAAGGATAAAAAGACAAGACATACAGATAATAAAAAAGATTGTACCCTCTAAAGGGGTATTCTGTCTGCATAAACAATGTGCCCATTCCGTAATGACAGGGACTGATTGGCTGACGAATCTCCCAATGAGCAAGCAAGCATTCGATTGCTTGATTAAGTGTTTCCATCTGTTCACGATCATGAGTATATCGAAAGGCATCAAGGACCGTTAACGTCGTCATCGGGGTTGAATAGCGGGTCTCCGGGCCGCGACCAAAACTGTATTTATTGCACTTCCAGCCGCCATCTGTTTCCTGAGTAGCAAGAAAATAGTGAAAGGTCTGTTGTAGCCGCGGGTCCCTTGCGTAACCAAGAGCACACAGCGTTCGCAAAGCCAGCGCTGTATGACAGGGATAAATCCCCCCTGATGGCGAAATTTTAAATCTGCCATCTTCTCTCCATCCTTGAAAGATCAATGCAGCGGTCTCTTTTAATAAGTTCTCCTCAGGCGACATACCAAGTTCAAGCAAATAATGAGGACACTCTAAGGTTGTAAAGGGTGCTCCTTTCAGTAATTTATGGTCTGGCGTCGACCATAAATCGGCGCCATGATCATATTGACGGGAAATGATCGCTTCGATATCTTGCTGAACCGTCTGATCCATATTGTTCCTCCTCCATTTCTTAAGTGCCCTGCAATCAACGCAACAATCCTTATTGACCCACAATGCAACAGCTTCTAGAATGATAAAATCGACGTTTTTCAACACATGAGTTAGATTTTTGTATTCGAATTGTCCAAATAAATTTTAGGAACCAACGAGTTTTTCAGGATGGACGTACTTAAAACAAGAGTGTTCAGATTTTCCTGATGACAGGTTCTAAAAAAGTTTCTCTCTAAACTCGCCTGATTATGCTAGCCCCTTAATGAAAGATCACCTTAATAAGAACGCGCTCACGCAATAATTTAATGCCACACTCTTCTAGTTAAAGGAATCAGGCATAATGAAATAGTTCAAAACGAATGCCTTCTGGGCTTTCAAAGAATAAGGCATAGTAGTTAGGAGCGATGCGCTCATTGTACTCCATTGGTCGATCGTGAAGGATCTTTACCCCTAAGGCTTTTATTTTGGGAAAGATCGCATCTACTACTTCGCGGCTTTCCGCCTTAAACGCCATGTGCTGAACCGAGCCAGGTTTTCTTGAATCGATTTTCTCCTTCTTCCATTCTTTTCGTGGGGAACAAATACCGAAATCAAATGAATCCCCTATATATTCTACTACTTCCATCTCGGCATGTTCTAAATACCCAGAATATTTCTTCTGAAGGTCGAAACCTAATAGTGCAAATAATTGATCATAAAAACCTTCTGCTTTTTTTACATCATTGACTGTGATTTGGATATGGTGAAACTGAATGTTCATAATCGCTCCTTTCTGGCTAACAAAATAAGTGTTTCAGGAAGAAAAGCCGCTTGCGGAAGTTTGATTCAATGGGATTAGCCAGGAAGCTCATTTAATGTAGAAATCACATTTCCCATTGCCTTTGCTACCTCTTTAGGCAACTTATTATAGCCATCATTTTCTGTTTCTTGAGCCAAAATAAAGTCCAGCCGTCCTTGCATCCGCTCTCTTAAATGAGCAACATAGGAGGCATCTTGAAAATCGACTTCGAACCCTGTTACTGGCAGGTAACTCATTTCTGTGATTTCACCAAACCTCTTAAAATTGGCCTCGCCTTCCACAATTTTTTCAATCGATGTCAGCGTGACTTCAGGTGTGACCTTCTTGTCTTTGTAAAAGCCTGTATTTAGAATATAACAAGCCGTTTGGTTTTCTTTGAATAAGTTCATGAAATGGGCAAAATCTTCTTTTAAAGGATAGACTCTAAATGGATTGGCATAAGGCTCGATGACCAGTTTATCTATATCCGTGGTCTCGACAACATGTTCAGCTGTCGTGCGCTTCGTAGCTAAGGTCAAACCAAAAACAGCGGCTAAAATCGGATCGTCAATTTTTACTACAGGAGGTAGCGTGTCATCTTTCATGATCCAAAATACTGCATCGATCGGCGACTCTAAATGATCCACCCGGTTAGGTGTGACATACCGTGATTTGACGGTTCGACCATTCCCGTTACGAATATCTTGGGTCACAAGCACCTTCTTTCCTTCCTCGTCTAAAGTAACCCCAACATTTTGACAGGTGATAAAGTAGCGGACATTTGGATTGGTTAATGGATAATCCTGCGTTTTATCAAAATAAGAAGGCTCCAGAGCAGTGGACGCACCGTTTGTTTGATTGATCACAAACGCATCGTCATGCAGAACCTTGATATCATATTTGCCATCATGTTCTGCCAATGTAATGGTCGATTTTCCTGATCCTGAAAGACCAAAAGCAGCCATCGTAAATGTTCGATTCGGTAGCTGATATTGCTTCATTCCTCCATGACACGCCACAAAGCCATTGCGATGCGCGGTAGCCCAAGCCAAAGTTAATGTCGCTTTTTTCAATTCACCAAAATAGTTTAAGCCTAAGACTGCCGCAACATTGTGTTCAGGATCAAAGAGAGATAGCCCATAGGGAAAATCAGGATGTGTCCAGTCCGGATCAGCGTACAAGAATATATCTGTCTCTGGATAGTTCTTGGAGTGTTGATACCTTTCCTGCCATGATTTCGTCAGCATTTGAAAATTCAACAAATAAGAATAAAAATTGGTTTCATAGTACTCTGGTAGCAACAGGTGTGCTTTGACCATAAACGCTTCGTCTAACCCTACAACAACTTCACCGCCATAGAATTTTTTACGTGTCCCTTGAAATAAAGCATCTCTTAAAATCCCTTCATACAATTTTCGATCAATCCCGGGATGTCCGATGATGCGTCGAGCTGCCGCTGTCCGTCCAACAACTTTTCCGTCATTAAACACGATGACTTTAGCATCCTCTGGTAGTCCTAACTCCTTGGTGTGTGTGACCGGCATATCCGTAAGAATAGCACCAGAAGATTCTTTTGCTAAGCAATAGGCCGTGGCTAGATCATGAATCCAAGTGACATTGTTCCCATAAAAAGCTGACTCTATCAACACTTTAAAACTCGACAAATGCGTATTCTGCGGTGTAATCTCTTTGTGTGAAAATGCACGAATCGTTGCCATGTGTAATCCCTCCTAACAAAAATTTTCTATTCACTACGTTTATTATAATACTTTCTAATCACCACACGCCATATTTTTATACACATTAACTATAAATTGCCGACAAACCATTTTGTTAAAGGATTTGGATCTCTGCATATTTGAAGCTTCACTGCTTTTTACATTGATTTTTTCCCCGCTCATCAATAGTGAGAAAGAACAAAAAAACTGGCACAGAAAGAGTATCTTTCAGTTCCAGTTTCTGGTTTTATATTTCATCCATTCTAAACGTCACAATCGACGTAACTAGATAGACAGATGGGTTTTAGTTGCTTATTTCTCAATTGACTTGCTTTCTCTAGTAACTTTGCTATCGTAAGATTTTATGACATTTACCATAAAAAGAATTCAAAATCAAAATTGCTGAAAAAAACTTGTTGTTTCTTAACCACGTTCTAACAACACGACACACTCCACATGGGTCGTTTGTGGGAACAAATCTACAGGTTGAACTTCTTTTGTCACATACCCTTCTTCCGCAAACAACGCGAGGTCACGAGCCAAGGTTGCTGGATTGCAGGAAATGTAAACGATGCGCTCTGGTTTAACCGCAGCAGTCGTTTCGATAAAGCTAGCATCTAAACCTTTGCGAGGTGGATCAACGAAGACGACTGTCGGTTGAATGCCTTCGCGTAGCCATTGCGGCATGATTTTTTCGGCTTTACCGATAAAGTAATGCACGTTTTCGACACCATTTCTTTTGGCATTGGCTTTGGCATCGTTCACTGCTTCAGGAATGACTTCCATCCCTAACACTTCTTTCACGCGATCAGCCAAACTAATCCCGATCGTTCCGATTCCTGCATAAGCATCCACAACGACATCATTTTCAGACAGTTGCGCCATCTCGAAGGCGGTTTGATACAAGACTTCTGTTTGCGCTGTGTTGACTTGGTAGAAAGATTTCGCTGAGATTTGGAAGGTTTTACCTAATAATTGATCATCGATCGATGACTTGCCATACAACACACGCTCGAATTCCCCCATGATCACATTGGTTTTTTCTTCATTGATGTTTTGAATGACAGAAACAACTTCTGGAATCTCTTCGTGGATCACTTCCGCGATTTCTTCTCCTTTGAAGAATTTCGGTTTACGTGTCACTAATACGACCATCATTTCACCTGAGTGATGCCCACGACGAACGACAATGTGGCGTAAGAACCCTTCATGGGCTTCTTCATTGTAGGCTTTGACATTGAACCGCTGCAAAATATCTCTGACTTTGATGATTGCTTGATCGATGTTTGGATCTTGAATATAAAAGTCTTCGATCGGTACCAGAGTATGGCTGTTTTTGCGGTAAAATCCAGTCGTTAATTCCCCATGGATTTTTTGCACAGGGATTTGCGCTTTGTTGCGGTAACCAAATGGTTTTTCCATTCCGATTGGCGCATTGACTGTGATTTCAGGCAATTTGGCGATTTTAGCCAAAACATTCTCTACTTGCTGCTGTTTGAAGGCTAATTGTTTGTCATAGCTCAAATGACTCAATGGAGCGATACCGGTGCGCAACAATGCTTCATTCGGCAATTCTTGCCGATCAGGACTTGCTTGCAACAATTTCATCACTTTGGCAAAACCAAATTTGTTGCCGACTTTCAACACTTTGACTAAGGCACGTTCATTTGGCAGGGTGTTTTCAATAAATAATAAGTACCCATCGACTTTGGCGATCCCATTTCCTTCATGGGAAAGATCCAAAATATCAACTTCAAGTTCCTGATTCTTTTTAACAGGATAATTTTTCATAGATTTCTCCTTTGTGCTTGCTTTCTTCATTTTAAAAAGGAATGGCCGAAATTGCAAGCGGTGCTTATTCTAACGGTTCAACTTGACTTCGAGCAAAAAAGAACCGAAGGAGGGAAATCGGCTGATTGCTTTTTCTGGGTCCTGCGGCGAAGAGCCGCTGCAACACAGGAGCAATCCCTTTTCCATCCTTCGGAAAATCGAACAGATCAGAAGTGTTTAAAACTTTTGATCACTGTTTTAGTTATCAGTTATTTTTCTTTTTCTGTGATTTTTCCCGTTCGCTCTTGTTCAAGATTTGTTTTCTTAAACGAATGCTTTCTGGTGTTACTTCACAGTATTCATCATCATTCAAGAATTCCAGTGATTCTTCCAAAGAAAGAATACGAGGTTTCTTGATAACTGAGGTTTGGTCTTTGTTTGCAGAACGGACGTTGGTCATTTGTTTTGCTTTCGTGATATTGACCGTTAAGTCTTTGTCACGAGAGTTTTCACCAATGATCATTCCTTCGTACACTTCGGTACCTGGTTCAACGAAGACCGTTCCACGTTCTTCAATACTCATGATCGAGTAAGTCGTTGCTTTTCCTGTATCGATCGATACAAGTGCGCCTTGATGACGGCCACCAATTTGTCCTTGGATCATTGGCAAATATTGATCGAAGGTGTGGTGCATGATGCCGTAGCCGCGAGTCATTGATAGGAATTCTGTCGTGTAACCGATCAAGCCACGAGCTGGTGCCAAGAAAATGATCCGTACTTGTCCATTCCCTGTATTGATCATATCTTGCATTTCTGCTTTACGCATTCCCAATGATTCGATTACTGATCCCATGTATTCTTCTGGGGTATCGATTTGCACCCGTTCAAATGGTTCGCATTTCACGCCATCGATTTCGCGTTCGATAACTTCTGGACGAGAAACTTGCAATTCAAAGCCTTCACGACGCATATTTTCGATCAAAATTGACAAATGAAGTTCGCCACGTCCAGAAACGATCCATGAATCAGGTCCGATTGGATCCACACGCAATGAAACGTCTGTTTGCAATTGCGCCATTAAGCGTTCTTCAATTTTACGAGCGGTTACGAATTTTCCTTCGCGACCCGCAAATGGTGAATTGTTCACGATAAAGGTCATTTGCAAAGTTGGTTCATCAATGTGTAAAACAGGTAATGAATCTTGATGATCGATTGGTGTAACAGTTTCACCAACGAAGATATCTTCCATCCCAGAAACGGCAATCAAATCACCGGCTTTGGCTTCTTGGATTTCTAAACGTTTCAAACCGAAGAAACCGAAAAGTTTCGTCACACGGAATTTTTTAACTTCTCCGTTTAATTTCATCAATGCAACTTGGTCGCCGACTTTGATTGATCCGCGGAAGACACGGCCAATACCGATACGTCCAACGTAGTCATTGTAATCAAGCAATGATACTTGGAATTGCAATGGTTCGTCGCTGTTGTCGATTGGCGCTGGAATATGTTCGATGATCGTATCAAACAATGGTGCCATCGTTTTTTGTTGATCAGCAGGATCATCTGATTCACTTGAAGTTCCGTTAATCGCAGAAGCGTAGATCACTGGGAAGTCCAATTGGTCATCGTCGGCACCTAATTCGATAAATAGTTCTAAGACTTCATCGACAACATGCTCAGGACGAGCAGATGGTTTGTCGATTTTGTTGACAACTACGATTGGCACTAAGTGTTGTTCCAACGCTTTTTTCAATACGAAACGTGTTTGAGGCATCGTTCCTTCATAAGCATCAACAACCAAAACAACACCATCGACCATTTTCATGATCCGCTCTACTTCACCACCGAAGTCCGCGTGTCCTGGGGTATCCATGATATTGATTTTTGTACCGTTGTATTCAACCGCTGTATTTTTCGCTAAGATCGTGATGCCTCGTTCTTTTTCGATCGCATTTGAATCCATCGCCCGTTCTTGTAATTGGGTATGGCTATCTAACGTTTGGGATTGTTTCAATAATTCATCAACTAATGTAGTTTTTCCGTGGTCAACGTGGGCAATAATTGCGACGTTGCGGATATCATTTCTAATATTCAATTTATAAACTCCTTTTTTGGTGACATTGCACTCGACAAGCCATTATACCAGAATTTCTTTCTGAAATATAGTGCAAAGTTTTCATTTTTACAGAAAAAACCAGATATTAATAAAATATCTGGTTTTTTTCTTATTGATTAACGATCGCCAATAATTCTTCAAAAGCTTTCGGTGTACCGCCGACAAACAATTCCCGTCCATTCAGGGATAGTGGCTCTCCTTTGATGTTTGCCATTTTTAATCCAAGGGTTTCTAACAAAACACCCCCTGGCGCATAATCCCATGGCGCAAGATGAGAAAGATAGCCTGCTCTTTGTCCTTTAGCGAGGGCGATCAACTCTACCCCAGCACATCCAGTCATACGAATGCCTAATGCTTTGTCACTGACTTCAGTTTCGTGGTGGCGGTTATGGATCAACATGGGTGAATTCAAGCCAACGAGACCCTCGGATAAGGCAATATCTTTCGGCGGTTCGATCTTCTTGCCATTGTTATAAACACCAATCTCTGGACCCCCCCATAAGAATTCATCTTTCATGACATTATAGACAAAGCCAAAGCGCCCTTTGCCCTCTTCGTAGATCGCGATCATGATACAAAAGTTTTCTTTTTCCAACACGAAATTCATGGTTCCATCGATCGGATCAATGATGAAGACCCGTCCACTCATGTCGGCAAGTGTGTCCAGTCCGTTTTCTTCACCTAAAATTTTGGCATCCGGATCATAGGATTGGATCTTACCAATCAGAAAATCTTGCGTGGCTTTATCCAATTCTGTCACTAAGTCTTTCCGTCCTGATTTTGTCTCGACCACCAAGTCTTCTTTATTTAAATTGCCTTTGATCCTTTCGCCTGCAGCGATTATCCACTGGCGAACTTCATTAACGATTTCATGCATTCGTTGATCTACCCTTTCATTTTTAGTTTTCCCTCAGTCTTTTTCGCTGCCTGCACGGCATGGTATAACGAATAGCCTGATAGTTCTTCAAATTCTCTACCTAAACGGCGTTCCTCGCCAATGCTGGGAACGACTTTCTTAAAGGCTTGATACGCCTCAAGAAACGTGCTGCTAGGAAGGCCTTTTTCATAGGCTTGTTCTAACCGTTCCCACATCTTCATGACGACGACCATTTCATCCGTCGACCAATCTAAGTCCAGAGGATATTGATAATCCCGCATATTACCACTCCTATTCATCTTATTCAGTGTACCACAAAATTGAAAATAGGTCAGAGCCTCCGCTGCAAAAAAGGTACATTCTGGCAATGAATGTACCTCTGGTTTACAAACTATTTGGATTTCTAGAAGCTGAACTCCATGAATCTCAAATAAGAAGGAAATTCCTTTGTTCTTTCAACGAGATCGCTGATTAAAAGATGACCGATTTCAAAAAGGTTCGTCTAGAAAAGCCCGCAAAAACAAAAAATTTTTAATGATAGCAATTGATTTCCACCACTGTTTACTAATGAAAAACTCTGGGTAATCTGTTCCCCATTGCCATGGAATGACAAATGATCCGTCTGCTTGTTGGTGTTCTAAAATTTCTTCGGCTTCTTTTTTACATATTTCTTCACTAAAAATCCCAAGCAGCTGCTCTCTTGTAAAGAAAAAATTTGAAGGTTTGCTGACATAAGACGTGAACCACTCTTCTGGCTCGTTTGAGACAGTATGGCGAATTTGCTGGAATAAGATCTCGCGAAAGCGGTCATTTGCTAAAACAGGCTGATACTGGATTTCTTCACAGTCTTGTAATAATTCTAGATAGACGACTAATGTGTGCATTTCACTGGTTGGCTCCTTAAGGAAACTTGCAACTGCTGTTTCGGCGATTTCTTGTGCTTTTTGATAGAGGGTCGTTTCGCCTGTTCTTAAGATCGTACCAGCTAGACTGACCGTTGGGTTGTCTGCTGGCACGCCCACAGGACTCTCCCACCAAATCGCATGCGGATAGGATACCGTTGACGGCACTTGGTTGAGCCATTTCCCTTCAGAAAATTCGTTTCCACTAGCTAAATACCTTAGAATCCCTTGGACTTGTGGATTTGACGAATGAAGGCATTCAAGCTCTCGTAAAATTCGACATGCCTCCCACACTGCAATCGGTGTACTATTGGGATTCCAATAATCAGGTTCCAAACCATGCCCATAACCACCATCTTCATTTTGGTAGACTTGTAACGCCTGTAATACAGCCTCGCGAGATCCATTTTCAAAATGGTACTGCCAACGAGCAAGGTCTAAAGGGCGCGCGTTTTTGTAAATAAATTTTCGTGCTTTTTCGAATGCTTCCATATCTTCGCCTCCTTTGGCTTTCTTTTATTATCGCTTACTCCCCTAATGATTACAACGCTTACATCAATATCATTTCTCTGAACGACCATTCTCAGAATAGCTTCTTGGCATTTTTCAGGAAGCATACTTTTGGTGTTTCCCTTGGCATGATGTTACAGTAAGAATAACAAGAAAAAGGAGGAATTCTCTTGCGTTTAGAAAACAAAAAAATCATTGCCTTAGTCGACAATGATTTCGAAGATTTAGAACTTTGGTATCCGGTCCATCGGTTACGGGAAGAAGGCGCACAAGTCGATTTAGTCGGTGAAGAAGCGCATAAAACGTATATTGGCAAATATGGTGTACCCGCAGAATCAGCCTATGCTTTTTCTGATATTCACGCCGATGACTACGATGCCATCTTAGTTCCGGGTGGTTGGGCACCTGATAAATTACGGCGTTTCCCAGAGGTCATCTCTTTCGTGCGAACGATGGACAAAGACCAAAAAATCATTGGACAAATCTGTCATGCAGGCTGGGTCTTGATTTCTGCGAATATCCTGCAAGGCAAGACGGTTACCAGTACACCAGGCATCAAAGATGATATGACAAATGCTGGAGCCACATGGGTCGATACACCTGTGGTTACGGATGGACATATCGTTTCCAGCCGCCGTCCCCCAGATCTACCAGACTATATGCGGGAATTTATTGCTGTTTTAGAAAAGAAATAGTACCCATTGATCAGATTCAAAAGAGTTGCGACCGAAGGAAATACGGCCGCAACTCTTTTTTCTACCTATCGATCATTCGCTTATGATCGCTAATTTTTTGTTGCTTTTAGGGATTTTTTTCACACCGATAAAGGTCAATGTAGCACCCAAAACGGCAAACCCAGTCCCAATCAAAAGCATTTCCCAGACACCAAAGCTTTGGATCAGCATCCCCCCTAAAAGGTTGCCGATCACGCCACCGATCGTGGTAGCGATAATGATAATCGTTTGTCCAAAAACCCGGTCTTCATCTGCCAAACTATGGTTGAACAAATAAGCAGAAGCAGGAATAAACAAGGCAAAACTAACCCCTTGCATCAAATGGCTCATTTCCATCAGGATGATGGAGCTGATCAACAGCATCAGCACTCCACGAATGGCAAAGGCAACACTGGACAGCAACAGCCAAAAACGGCTAGACCGTATCCTCACTAACTGTTCAAAGAAAATCATGCCCGGCAATTCGCATAACGCCGCAATCATCAGGGCGATGCCAACTTCCTTACTGCCACCGCCAATATCGGCAAAAATTTGTGCCAAAAAACTGTTGATCATCGTGTGGAAGCTGAAGAGAAAGCTAAATCCGACAAAGAGAAAGAGTAAAAAAGGATATTTTTTCAAAAAGGCACCTGAATGACTTTGTTCTGTATGCATCACGGGCATTTCTGGCTTCTTGATCGCTGGCAGCAAAAGCAAAATAATGAGAAACAAAACGGCTTGCCCGATAGCGATCATTGGCAAAAGGGCTGCCGAAAACTCCTCTAAGAGCTGCCCCAGTAAAAAGGAGGTACCCGCAAATCCTAGTGACCCACCGGCACGGGAAAAGCCAAAATTGATTTTGTTGCCGCTATTTGTGTATTCAAACGCCAAGGCGTTGAGAAAGGACTGCATGGAAACGAGCAAAATCCCTCCTAAAACATAGGTCAGTATTGATAATCCAGGGACCATCACACCTGCTAAGAGCACCGCGACCACGCCGATTGTCATCGTTTTCAAGACAACGATCAGTGGTACTTTGCTTTTTTTGATAATGACTTGACTGATGAAGGGCTGCAAAATCGTAGACGCAATATTGACTAGGGCTAAAATACCGCCAATTTTTGCTGGATCGACCTTGAAATAAATCAAAAAGAGTGTCGCAAAGCCATAGATTGAGCAAAACATCATCCAATAAAGAAATTGCAAACTTGTGTAGTAAAACCGAATCCTCTTGTCACTTGCATGATTACGCATACATCCCCCACCTTATCCATATTCCTTAGCAACTAAATATAGCATAGAACCGATGGATTTACTATCCTTCTATCAACAGAAACCGCAGTTTTATTTGAAACACTAACCCACAACAAAAAAGCGCAGCATAGTATCCTGCGCTTTTCCTACTGCTTCAACTATTTAGAGCTGTTGGAAGGCTTGCGTGAGATCTTCCAATAGATCGTCGATGTTTTCCAATCCAATGGATAAGCGAATCGTCTCTGGACGAATTTTGGCTGCTGCAAGTTCTTCTACGCTAAGCTGAGAATGGGTCGTCGAAGCTGGATGGATGATCAAGGACTTTGCATCGCCAACGTTCGCCAGTAGCGAGAAGAGCTTAGTTGCGCCACAAAAGGTTTTGCTTGCTTCTGCCCCACCCTTTAATCCGAAGGAAAAGACCGAACTGGTCCCTTTGGGGAAATACTCCTGCGCCCGCTTAAAATAAGGACTGTCCGGCAGAGTTGGGAAATGAACCCAAGAAACTTCCGGGTGCTTGGCTAAAAATTCAGCAACTTGTTGCGCATTTTCTACATGACGTTCCATCCGCAACGAGAGGGTCTCGATGCCTAAAAGCAACACCCATGAATTGAAGGGAGAAATCGCAGCACCTGTATCCCGTAAAAGAATCGTTCGGGCCCGAGTGATATAGGCAGCGTTACCAGCGGCTTCTATCCATGAGATTCCATGGTAACTATGATCGGGATCGACCAGCTTGGGAAATTTGCCGTTTGTCCAATCAAAGTTGCCACTATCAATAATAGCCCCTCCTAAAGCAGCCCCGTGACCACCGAGGTATTTTGTCGTGGAATAAACGATGATGTCCGCCCCGTGCTCAAACCCTCGAAACAGATAGGGAGTCGCAAAGGTGTTGTCAATGATGAGGGGAATCCCGGCTTCATGAGCAATCGCTGCAATCTTTTTAAAGTCGGCAATATCAATATCTGGATTGCCTAAAGACTCTAGAAAAACTGCTTTGGTATTTTCTTGGATGGCTGCTTTTAGTGCTGGTAGATCTTCACTATCGACAAAGCTTGTGGTGATGCCAAAATCTGGCAATGTATGGGCGAACAAATTATAGGTACCGCCATAAATTGAAGCAGCAGAAACGATATGATCTCCTGCTTGCGCGAGATTTAAAATTGCATAGGTGATCGCCGCTGAGCCAGAAGCCGTAGCTAACGCACCGATACCACCTTCTAATAGGGCTAATCGCTCTTCTAGAACCGCGGTCGTCGGATTGGTAATACGGGTATAGATATTGCCGCTCTCACTAAGACTAAATCTCGCTGCCGCTTGGTCAGCATCATCAAACACATAGGATGTGGTTTGATAAATGGGTACGGCGCGACTTCCTGTGGTAGGATCTGGTATTTGTCCTCCGTGTAATTGAATCGTCTCAAATCTTTCTGTCATACTATTCCTCCTTAATAATGCAAATAAAAAAGCCCTCTGATATCGAGATATCAAAGGACGTGTTTACGTGTTACCACCTTTATTCAAGCAGACTTTCCAGCATGCTTCTCAGCAAGTACGCGACAAATAAACGTCGTTATACTCTGACGCGATAGCGGGCGCACCCGGATCTCCTTATCTTTCGTACAAGTTCAGAAGATCACCTTAGAGGCCATTTTCGATTGATCCTACAAGTTCTTCTTGCACCTTACGAAGACTCTCTAGGCTTGCCAAATCAATTTACTTTCCTCATCAACGGTTGAAATATTAAGAGCATCGTATCATTTCCAGAAGATTCTGTCAATAGCATAGGATCGCTTTATTTCTGGTGATAAAAAAACTCGTTCACCAAATGATGAACGAGTTTCACAAAGCTTAAATGTGGATTGGTAATCCTAGAGCTAACTCAGCAGCATCCATTGTGATCTCACCTAGAGATGGATGTGGATGGATCGTTAACGCGATATCTTCTGCGTTCATGCCAGATTCAATAGCAAGAGCAAGTTCTGAAACCATATCGCTTGCTCCTAGACCAGCAATTTGCGCACCGATGATCACATTGTCTTCAACCGTTGTTACTAAGCGGATGAATCCTTCAGTTTTTCCTAGAGATAACGCACGACCGTTACCTGAGAATGGGAATTTGAATGCTTTTGCTTCAATTCCAGCATCTTTGGCATCTTTGATCGTCATACCGACAGAAGCCAATTCTGGATCAGTAAAGGCAACTGCTGGCATTGCTTTGTAATCAACGGCAACTTTTTTACCAGAGATTGCTTCAGCAGCGATTTTTGCTTCGTAGCTGGCTTTATGTGCTAATGCAGCACCAGGTACAATATCACCAATTGCGTAGATGTTTGATACGTTGGTACGGCCTTGTTTGTCAACCGTGATCAATCCGCGTTCGCCTACTTCAACACCTGCTTGTTCTAAGCCCATGTCATCAGTATTTGGACGACGACCAACAGTAACCATCACGTAATCAGCAGTAACTGATTCTTCTTTACCATCTACGGCATATTTGACAGTTACGCTATCGCCATTGTCAATTGCTTCTTTCGCCATTGCGTTCGTAACGACTGTTACACCTTTTTTCGCAAAGTCTTCTTCAACCAATTTGACCATGTCTTTTTCATAGGTTGGCAAGATTTGAGGAGAGCCTTCAAGGATCGTTACTTCTGCCCCTAGGTTTGCATAAGCTGCACCTAGTTCAGAACCGATGACACCGCCACCGATAACAACGAATTTTTTAGGAACTTCTTTTAATGCCAATCCGCCAGTTGAATCAAGAACACGTCCGCCGAATTTGAAACCAGGGATTTCAATTGGGCGAGAACCTGTTGCGATGATTGCATTGTTGAAAGAGTATGTTTGTGCTGAATCTGGGTGGATGACACGCAATGTGTGATCATCAACGAAGAAAGCTTCTCCTTCAATCGTTTCTACTTTGTGTTTTTTCAATAGGAAACCAACACCTGAAGTTAACGTTTTAACGACTTTGTTGTCTTTCCATTCTTGTGTTTTGGTAAAATCAAGGGAAACATTTTCACTTGTTACACCAAACATTGTTGAATCCAAAGATTCTTGATAATGATGACCTGCAGCGATCAAGGCTTTTGAAGGGATACAACCAACGTTCAAACAAACGCCGCCGATGTATTCTCTTTCAATGATTGCTACTTTTTGTCCCATTTCAGCAGCGCGGATGGCAGCTACATAGCCGCCAGGTCCCGCACCGATTACAACTGTATCTAATTCAACAGCAAAATCTCCAACTACCATTTGTTAATCATCCTTCCATCATTAATAGCTCTGGATCAGCTAATAGACGTTTGATATTATTCATTGCTTGTTGCGCTGTTGCGCCATCAACGATACGGTGGTCGAAGCTTAATGAAAGTTTCATCACACGTCCGACAACGATTTCGCCTTCAGCGTTTACGATTGGTTGTTGCGCGATTGTACCTACACCCAAAATAGCTACTTCAGGGTAGTTGATTACTGGAGTGAACCAGCCGCCACCAACTGAACCGATGTTACTGATTGTGATGGTACCATTACGCATATCATCTGCAGCCAATTTGCCGTCATGAGCAAGTTTTGCTTTTTCGTTGATTTCATCAGCGATAGCAAACATGCCTTTACGATCTGCATCTTTTACGTTTGGTACATACAACCCATGGTCAGTATCTGTTGCGATACCGATGTTGTAATAGTTTTTGTATACGATCTCTTGTTTTGCATCATCGATCGACGCATTCAAGATAGGGAATTTTTTCACTGTTGCAGTCAATGCTTTCACAACATATGGTAAGAAAGTAAGTTTTGTGCCGTTTGCAGCAGCAACTTCTTTGAATTTCTTACGATTATCCCATAGGTTTGTTACTTCAACTTCATCATGCAAGGTTACATGAGGTGCTGTTTGTTTGCTGTTTACCATCGCTTTAGCGATTGCTTTACGTGTAGGTGTTAAGGCAACACGTTCTTCTAAATCACCTAAGTTTGATTTGAAGGCTTTTGCTGGAGCTGCTGGTTTGCTTTCAGTTGCTGCAGCTTTTGTTTCTTCTTTCGCAGGAGCTTGAGTTTCAGCTTTTGCAGCTTGTCCGCCACCTGATAGGAAGTTTTCGATGTCTTCTTTTGTTACACGTCCGCCTTTACCTGTTGCTGATACTTGGGAAATATCCACATCTTTTTCGCGAGCGAATTGACGGACAGAAGGCATAGCCAAGACACGTTTGTTAGGATCTGCTGCTTCAACAACACTTGCTGAACCAGAAGTTTCCACTTTTTCTTTTGGTGCTTCTGCAGGTGCGCTTGATGAAGCAGGCGCACTGTTGTGACCAGGTGCGTCGATTTCAACTAAAACATCACCAACATTTGCAACTGTTCCTTCAGCAACAACGATGTTTTTCACTGTTCCTGTTACTGGAGATGGGATTTCTTCGACTGATTTGTCGTTTTGAACTTCAAGCAACGTATCGTCTTCATTGATGGTATCTCCTGCTTTAACGAACCATTTTACGATTTCGCCTTCTGCAATTCCTTCACCGATATCCGGTAATTTGAATTGGAAAACGCCTGCGCCTTCAGAAGAACCAGCTGATGCTTCAGCCGTTTCCGTTGTAGGTTCTGCTGCTGGTTTTGCTGGTGTTTGAGACTCTGCTGCTACACCTGCATCGCCTTCGTTGTCTTCATGTCCTGGTGCATCGATCTCAACAAGGACATCTCCAACGTTTGCGACTGTACCTTCAGGGACAACGATGTTTTTCACTGTTCCTGTTACTGGAGATGGAATTTCTTCCACTGATTTATCATTTTGAACTTCTAGTAAGGTATCATCTTCATTGATGGTATCCCCTGCTTTGACGAACCATTTTACGATTTCGCCTTCTGCAATTCCTTCACCGATATCCGGTAATTTAAATTGAAATGCCATTTTCTATTCTTCCCTTCTTCAACTATTAAAAGTTCACGATTTCTTTCACTTTGTCTTCGATGTCTTTTGCATTTGGCAACCAAATGTTTTCAGCTTGACCGAATGGGAAGATCGTATCTGGTGCAGACACGCGTCCGATTGGAGCTTCTAGTGATAGAACCGCACGTTCAGAAATTTCAGAAACGACTTGAGCGCCAACACCTGCTTGTTTTTGTGCTTCTTGAACGACAACCACACGACCAGTTTTTTCAACTGATTTGATGATCGTTTCAACATCAAGAGGAGCAACTGTACGCAAGTCGATAATTTCAGCGTTGATGTTTTCTTTCGCTAAGTTGTCAGCAGCTTTGATTGCTTCACGAACCATTGCACCATAAGTGATGATTGAAACATCAGAACCTTCACGAGTTACTGCTGCTTTGTCTAAAGGAACTTCGTATGCTTCTTCTGGCACTTCTTCACGGAATGAACGGTAAAGTTTCATGTGCTCTAAGAAAACAACTGGGTCATTGCTGCGGATAGAAGCAATCAATAATCCTTTTGCATCATATGGGTTTGATGGAATAACGACACGGATACCAGGTGATTGAGCGATCAATCCTTCCAAGTTATCTGAGTGCAATTCTGGTGTGTGCACACCGCCACCAAATGGTGAACGAATAGTGATTGGTAAATTACGTGTACCACCCATACGGTAACGAGTACGCGCCATTTGACCAACGATTTCGTCAAATGTTTCAAATACGAAACCAAAGAATTGGATTTCTGGAACTGGACGGAAACCTTCTAATGCTAAACCGAAAGCCAAGCCGCCGATACCAGATTCAGCAAGAGGGGTATCGAAGACACGATCTTCGCCGAATTTTTCTTGTAAACCTTCTGTTGCACGGAAAACCCCGCCGTTTTTACCGACATCTTCACCAAAGACTAAAATCTCTTTGTCATTTTCCATTTCAACAGCTAAGGCATCTGTAATTGCTTGAATCATTGTTTTTTGTGCCATGACTATTTCGACTCCTTCGCTTCGTAAGTTGCAATTTGTTCTTTAATGTTTTGTGGTTGTACTTCAAACATGTTTTTCAAGAAATCTGAAACTTTTTGTTTTGGCACGCGGTCCGCTTCAGCGATCGCTGCTTTGATTTCTTCTTTTGTTTGTTCAATGACTTGTTCTTCTTTTTCTTCAGACCAAAGTCCTTTTTCAGTTAGGTAAGTACGGAAACGTACCAATGGATCTTTTTGTTGCCATTCGCTGTCCATGTCTTTTGAACGGTAACGGGTTGGATCATCACCAGACAATGTATGTGGACCGTAACGGTAAGTCAAGGTTTCAATCAATACAGGACCGTTGCCGTTTGCTGCCCATTCACGAGCTGCTTTAGAAACATAGTACACTGCCAATGGATCCATACCGTCAACTTGGATACCAGGGATCCCAGCTGCTGCAGCTTTTTGTGCCAATGTTGGTGCCGCGCTTTGTACTTCACGAGGTGTAGAGATCGCAAAACCATTGTTTTGGATATAGAATACAGCGTTTGCATGGTAAGCCCCTGCAAAGTTGATTGCTTCATAGAAGTCCCCTTGTGAAGAACCGCCATCACCTGTATAAGTGAATACAACATTTTTCTTGTTGCGTTTTTTCAATCCTAAAGCAACGCCGGCTGCTTGGACGTATTGTGCACCAATAATGATTTGTGGTGGCAATGCTTTTAAATCTTCTGGATAAAGGTTCCCAGCAACGTGGCCACGTGACCATAAGAAAGCTTCTTTCAATGGCAGACCGTGTTGGATCAATTGTGGTACATCACGGTAACCAGGTAATAAAACGTCTTCTTTTTCAAAAGCAAATTGACTTGCTAATTGGCTTGCTTCTTGTCCAGCAGTTGGCGCGAAGAAACCTAAACGACCTTGACGGTTTAACGCAGTTGAGCGTTGGTCTAATACACGAGACCATACCATACGAGTCATCAATTCAACTAATTCGTCGTCACTTAAATCTGGTACTAACTCTTGATTTACAATTTTCCCGTCTTTGTCCAAAGCTTGGTAAGTTGGAAAATCCGCATTGACTTGCTCCAAAATCGCTTGGAAATCAAGTGCTTTTTGTTTTTTTGCCATCTTGACACACTTTCCTCTCTGATATAAAAATTCACTTTCGTATGTAACAGGGTTTAAATCTGTACTATCGAAATTTCATTTACTCTTATAAATTATCATTTAACTTCGAAAATGACAAGTGAAAAGGGTATTTTTTTTAATAAAAGAATTCCCACTGTAGCAACTCTTAAGAAAACATTAGTGAAATTAATCACATTAAAGCAATCGCTTTCTTCAATTTTTTCTTTTCAGATTCTTTTTTTTATTTAAGAATAGTACAGCATCCACCATTCCGCTAAACAGATTTATCATTAACCTCCTTTTATCACTTGTGAAGGATTCGACTTGAATCAAAGAGAAATTTCTTAATATGAGAAAAAAATAATACAGAGAACGGATAAAAAGAAACAGATCGGCGATTCTCCCCCTGTTAGGAAGAACGCCGACCTGTTTTTTTAAATCCATTCTCTCGTGACATGAATGTAAATGCGTTTCGCAAACTCAACTGTTACTAAATAAGCTAGATTGATACCGACATACCATGGCCAGTAACTTGATGGCAGTGCTGCAAAATCAAAGACGGTATGCAATGGCGTCAAGATGACCAAGAAGCCAACTGCAATCGCTAGAACACTTGAAATCAAAACTGCAGGTGATGCGATACTTTTGATAAATGGTAATTTTCTCGTTCTGATCATGTGAACGACTAAGGTTTGTGTCGTCAAGCCAATCATAAACCATCCTGCTTGGAACAAGGCTTGCTCTTGGATGGTATTTGCACTAAAGACATGCCACATCATAAAGAAAGTCAAAATATCGAAGATGCTGCTGACAGGTCCAATGCCGACGGTAAACTTCAATAGTCCACCCACTTGCCATTTAACTGGTTTTTCTAACTCTTCTTTATCTACGTTGTCCCATGGGATCGTCAATTGGGCCATATCGTACACCAAGTTTTGAACCAACAGTTGAATGGACAACATTGGTAAGAAAGGTAAAAAGGCACTAGCAACTAAGATCGAGAACACATTCCCGAAATTCGAACTCAACGTCATTTTGATGTACTTCATCATATTGGTAAATACTTTGCGGCCTTCGATGACCCCTTTATCAAGGACATTCAAACTTTTTTCTAATAAAATGATCGAGCTGGCATCTTTGGTGATATCTGCTGCGGTATCAACCGAGATACCAACATCTGCTGTACGTAAAGCAGGCGCGTCGTTGATGCCATCTCCCATAAAGCCGACCGTATGGCCTGCCGCTTGAATGGTTTCAATGATTCGGGATTTTTGCATTGGATTTAATTTTGCAAACAGATTAGTTTTTGCAGCTTTCTCTGCTAACTCTTCATCTGACAGATGATCTATATCGGTTCCTAACAAGTATTCATCTGCATCAATACCAACATCTCGACAAACTTTTTGCGCAACGATCGCATTATCTCCCGTTAACACTTTGACATTGATGCCATGACCGTGTAAAGAAGCAATCGCTGTTTTTGCTGTTTCTTTTGCTGGATCTAAGAAGCCCATAAAGCCAATCATGATCATATCTTGTTCATCTTCTACAGAATAAACGGCATCTGCGTGGGCATCTCGTTTTACAGCAACAGTCAACACGCGCATTCCTTGTTTATTCAAGCGCAAATTCACTTGACGCAATTGTTTTCTCAATTGAGGAGTCAATTCCATCACTTTGCCATCAACTTCTACGTACTTGCAGACTTGTTCCATTTCCTCGGCGGCACCTTTAGTGACCATCAGTTGATGACCATCTGCATTGACAACAACCGTCAAGCGGCGACGTGAGAAGTCAAACGGAATCTCATCGATTTTTGTCACATCGTTAAATGGCGCTGCCAAGCCTTCTTCTTCATAGTAGTTTAAGACAGCAATATCCATCAGGTTTTTCCACCCTGTTTGATAGTAAGAATTTAAATACGTCATATCAAGGACTTGTTTATCTTCTACGCCAAATGGGTTTAAATGCTGTACCAGTACAACACGATCTTCGGTGATCGTACCCGTTTTATCGGTACATAGTACATCCATTGCACCTAAGTTTTGAATCGAAGGCAATTCTTTGACGATCACTTTTTCTTTTGATAAAGAGATCGCCCCTTTGGCTAAGTTACTGGTGACGATCATTGGTAGCATTTCTGGCGTCAAACCAACTGCTACTGCAATCGCGAAGAACAACGCTTCGCCCCAATCACCCTTGGTCAAACCATTGATCAATAAAACGATTGGGAAAAGAACCATGACCATTCGCAACAATAGCTTGCTAACTTTTGTTAAGCCATCTTCAAAGGTTGTTTTGCCCCGTTTCGTGGTCGCATTTTTGGCAATATCACCGAAGAAAGTACTTTGACCGGTTTTCAAAATAATGGCTTTTCCTTGACCACTTAAGACATCGGTACCCATGAAAACAAGATCTTGCATATCTAGTGCAGAAATTTGTTCATCGCTTTCTTTGATCCCAGCATCGACAAATTTTTCAACTGGCATTGATTCGCCTGTTAATGAAGATTGATTGATAAATAAATCTTTGGTCCAAATCAAGATCGCATCCGCAGGAATCATGTCGCCGGTTGCTAAGGTGACGATGTCTCCTGGAACGACTTCATCCATCGGAATTTCTCTCGTGATTCCATCTCGGGTTACGGAACAAGTATTTTCAATAAGTTCTTTTAACGCTAAGCTTGCTTTTTGGGAACGGTATTCTTGGACGAAAGTAATCATGACACTGGCTAAAATCATGATTCCCATCACGATCACTGCTTCAATATCGCCTGTTACAAAAGAAATAACCATTAATAATGCCAAAACTAACACAAAAGGATCTTTGAAAGCACCTAGGATCATCAACCAAGCAGGTGTTGGTTTTTGCGCATCCACTTTGTTTGGACCGTACTCTGCCAAACGTTCTGCAGCATCTTCTTCCGATAGCCCTTGGAAGGATGTCCGCATTTCCATCAGCAGTTCTCTTTCGGTCAATTTTGCCAGTAATTTTAGTTCTTGATCTTTCGATAGTTTTTTTAACATCTTTTTTTCCTCCTAGCACTTAGGAGTTGCTTACGCCACCCCTAGCGATTCGATAATTACTCCGCTGTTTCATCTGGGGACTGGGGTATTCCATGTGAATCTTCCTTTCTTTTTATTAGGTAAGTCACTGTGGAACATGCGTAAAAGACACAAAAAAACGCACGCTCCCAATAAGCATGCGTAAAAAACTCATGATCATTGTAGAGCTTTAGCACTATAGGGCGTAGATAGCAAATCTGCTATCAGCTACTTTGGGTTTAACCTTCACGATTAGACCTGTCCTACCAACTAAGTATCTCTCGATACTTTTGCGGCAGCAGCTTGTGTCCATATAGGAGCCTCACCTAACAATTATTTGTATAAAATGTCAGTTCGCCGGAAGTCTATCTTCCAACTACCCACATAATAACTGCTATCCTAGCCAATGTCAACCGCAACAATGGAAAATAGCACCCTTTTTTCATAGATTTTCGTTGGTTTTCAAATGAAAGGTCTTACAATAAAATAACAACGTTAAAGAACTGCTGTGATTTTATATGTGACAAAACTTCTTTTACACGAATAGATAGAGAGAAATCCTCTCAGGGCAAAACCCAGAATCCATCAAGTCACTTCGGCTATCTCATTGAAGGAGAGAATGTAATAAATTTCCAAACTCGAATAAAAAATAGACAGCCATTTAAATAAACAGCTGCCTATTTCTCTTTCATATCCGATTCTGAAAAATGATTTTTTCTATATTCTTTCGATCCAGCTCTCACGAAAAATGATCTGCTAAAATTTTCAAGATTCGCCGACTAGCTTTCCCATCGCCATAGGGATTTTCTGCATGTGCCATGGCATTGTAAGCTTCTGGATCCTCTAGTAGTCGCTTCGTTTCTTGATAAACCGCAGCTTCAGACGTACCGATCAGTTTTAACGTACCTGCAGCAATTCCTTCTGGGCGCTCTGTTGTATCTCGCAAGACCAAAACAGGAACGCCTAACGACGGTGCTTCTTCTTGGACACCACCAGAATCCGTCAAAATCAATGTGCTTTGATTGGCAACATTGTGAAAATCAATGACATCTAAAGGCTCAATCAGCGTGACATTTTCTAGTTCCCCAAGTATCTCCATAGCAATCCCTCGGACTTGAGGATTTTTATGCATAGGAAAAACCACTTTGATGGTTGGTTTCTCCTTAGCGATCTTCGCTAAAGCGCGGAAGACTTGCTTCATCGGAACACCTAAGTTCTCGCGACGGTGCATTGTCAGAAGAATCATGGTTTGATCTGCTGCAGAAAGTTCTGGATGCTGATAGTCCTCCGAGATCGTATAACGCATCGCATCAATGGCGGTATTTCCCGTTACAAAAATTGCAGCTTTATTGCGATTTTCCGCTAATAAATTTTCTTTGCTTTGGACAGTTGGCGCAAAATAAAAATCCGCTAATACATCGATCAGCTGACGATTGGCTTCCTCCGGATAAGGAGATTTTTTGTTCCATGTACGCAAACCGGCTTCCACATGCCCCACAGGAATCTGCTGATAGAAAGCTGCCGTCGCGGCTGCATAAGCTGTGGTCGTATCCCCGTGAACGAGTACGATATCAGGGGTTTCTTTTTGCAAGATAGGTTCCAGATCCAGCAAAACTTTGGTAGTGATTCCTGTCAAAGTTTGCCCTAAAGTCATAATATCCAGATCATAATCTGGTATGATTTCAAAAACCGTTAAAACTTGATCCAACATTTCTCGATGCTGCGCCGTCACCACAACGATCGATTCAAAACGCGGGTCGTTTTCCAATTCCTTTACTAGTGGCGCCATTTTGATGGCTTCCGGTCTGGTACCGAACACAGACATCACTTTGATTGTCATTTGGTCACCCGCTCCTCTACTTCTCATTGCTTCTATTATAACGAAGAAAACAGAAAAACAAAATGGTTGTTCCAACAAAAAAAAGAAACGACCGCTAAAAGGCCGTTTCTTCAGTATCCAGCTTAAATAGTATCTCCATTGAAAATCGAATTTTTCACGATTACGTAATCCACTTTACGAATCGATTCTAAATCTTTTCCACCTGCATAAGAGATCGATGACTGCAAGTCTTGCTGCATTTCAACTAACGTATCTTTTAAAGAACCTTTGTATTGAATCCAAATTTTCTTTCCTTCTACGTTTTTCTTTTCACCTTTTTGAAATTCTGATGCAGAACCAAAGTATTCTTTCATTACAACGCCATTTTCTACCTTGGTTTCTCCTGGTGATTCTTCATGCCCAGCAAACAATGAACCGATCATGACCATGGTTGCACCAAAGCGGACAGATTTAGCGATATCGCCGTGTGTCCGAATGCCACCATCTGCAATGATTGGTTTGCGAGCAGCTTTGGCACACCAGCGTAATGCTGCCAATTGCCATCCTCCAGTCCCGAAACCAGTTTTGATTTTTGTGATACAAACTTTCCCTGGTCCAATACCGACTTTTGTTGCATCGGCGCCAGCGTTTTCCAATTCACGAACTGCTTCTGGCGTTCCAACATTTCCAGCGATCACAAACGTTTCTGGTAAATGCTTCTTGATGTGTTGAATCATATTGATCACGGCGTTTGAGTGACCATGGGCAATATCGATCGTGATAAAATCAGGAACAAGCTCTTTCTCAGCTAGTTCTTCTACAAAGGCATATTCATTTTCTTTGACACCCACGCTGATTGAACTAATCAAGCCGCGGCTTTTCATTTTTTTGATGAATGGAATCCGTGCTTCTTCATCAAAGCGGTGCATAATATAAAAATAGCCATTTTCAGCTAAAAATTCTGCGATTGAATCATCAATAATTGTTTGCATATTTGCAGGAACAACAGGCATTTTAAACGAGTGTCCGCCTAATGTCACCGTGGTATCACATTCTGAACGGCTGTTCACGATACACTTGTTAGGAATCAGTTGTATATCTTCGTAATCAAAAACTTTCATGTCAAACATAAAAATATCCTCCAAATCTTACTAAGAGTGAAGCAAGCATCAAATGGCATCAGCCTATTTTTAACGCCCACAACAATTTAAACCACCTGGAAATGAAATACAAGCTTTTTAGAAATACTTTTTGAAAAAAAAGGATGAATGTTCGTCTTTTACGAACATTCATCCTTATAAGTACTGAAAAAAACGGAATTTACGTATAAATTACGGCAAGATGTTCCCTGCTGCTTTATACACCTCATACCATTCATGGCGGGTCAATACGATCGAAGATGCTTGCGCGATTTCTTCGATCCGATGTGGGGTCATCGTTCCAGCAATCACTTGCATGTTTGCAGGGTGACGTAAGATCCACGCAGAAGCAATACCTGTCGGTGTCGTTTGATACTTGTCCGCTAGTTCGGTCAATTTTTCGTTCAACTCTGGGAATTTCTCGTTACCGATAAAGACCCCTTCAAAGAAACCATACTGATACGGAGACCAAGCTTGGATCGTCATCTCATGCAAGCGAGAATATTCTAGAATTTCTCCATCATGATCGACACTACCAGCATCCGTCATGTTGACATGAATTCCTTGATCGATCATTCCCGTATGCATGATCCCGAATTGCAGCTGATTCGCTACTAAAGGTTGGGAAACATATTTTTTCAACAATTCGATTTGACCAGGTTTTTGATTGCTGACACCGAAGTATTTCACTTTACCGTCTTTTTCTAATTGGTCAAAGGCTGCTGCCACTTCTTCTGGTTCAAACAAAGTGTCAGGGCGATGCAATAATAACGCATCTAAATGATCAGTTTTCAATCGTTGCAAACTACCTTCCACAGAAGAGATAATATGCTCTTTCGAAAAATCAAACATTTCACCTGGAACGATGCCGCATTTTGATTGAATAAATAAATCTTCTCTTTTAGCTGCCGTTTTTGCTAACGCTTCTGCAAAAATCGTTTCACATTCACCGCGACCATAAATATCCGCATGGTCAAAGAAGGTAATGTCATTTTCAATCGCAGTCGTCAAGACCTTCACAGGATCTTTGGCATTGTTGATGCGCATCAATCCTAAAATCACGCTGGATACTTCTAAATCAGTGGGACCGAATTTAATTTTTTTCACGTAAAGTTCCTCCTTATTTAAACTACATTCCTATTTTATCACAACAAGATGAAAACGCTATACAAACGTCAAAAAAACCTCCCATAAAACGAAAACCACCAGCACAACCGATTGGTTCTACTGGCAGCCCTCCTTTTTTTCAGGTTGTGTTATGCACAGAAATATTCTTTACTTCATCGCCTTTGATGAGTTGCTATATTGCAAGGCTTTATCGCCGATATCGTTTCGGTAATATAAGCCAGATAAAGACAACCTGCTGATTGCTTCATAGACGTTCTTTTGTGCAGCAGCTAAATTCTCAGCTGATGCTTCCACAAGAAAAACGCGCCCACCAGCTGCCGTCAAACCACCTTGGTCGGCAGCTTCATCCACTCCTGCATAAAAGAATTGCGTTCCTTCTCCTTCTGGGCTTGGGACAGGCATTCCTTGCTGATACTTGCCTGGATATCCTTGAGAGGCAATCACGACACCGATCGAAGCCGATTGATTCCATTGGATCGTAGGTACTTGGTCCTGTAAGAGATCATCAATGATCTGGGCTAGACTGCTTTCTAAGCGACTTAGCACGACTTGTGTTTCTGGATCGCCAAAACGCGCATTGAATTCGATGACTTTCGGTCCATCATTGGTAGCAATCAGACCTGCATAGAGAATCCCCGTAAACGGTGTATTGTTGCGAATCATCCCTTTTGCTGCAGGAAGTAAAACTTCTGCTACCGCTTGATCGACCATTTCTTGCGGAATCTGCGGTACCGGCGTATAAGCCCCCATACCTCCTGTATTCGGACCTAAATCGCCATCGAAGGCACGTTTATGGTCTTGGGCAATGACCATTGGATAGACGGCTTCGCCCTTCACAAATGCCAATAGCGAAAACTCCTCGCCAGCCAAAAACTCTTCGATCACCACTTTTGCACCACTTTCACCGAAAGCATTTTGCTCCAGCATCGCTTCGACTGCTGCGTTTGCTTCTTCAATGGTTTCCGCGACAACCACGCCTTTGCCCGCCGCTAAACCATCTGCTTTGATGACGATTGGCGCACCTTTACGTTGGATATAGGCTTTTGCCTGGGCACTATCTGTAAAGCTTTGATAGTCTGCTGTTGGAATGTGATTGGTTCGCATCAATTCTTTGGCAAACTCTTTTGATCCTTCAATCATCGCTGCTTGGCGATTGGGGCCAAAAATTTCCAAGCCCGCCCCCTGAAAATCATCTACGATGCCATTTAGCAACGGAACTTCCGGACCAACGAAGGTCCAATCAACCTCCTGCTCTTGAGCAAAAGCAATTAGACTTTCATGATCGGACTCTTCAATTGCGACTGTCTTGATCCCGTCTTTTCGCATACCGGGATTGCCCTTCGCACAAAAGACTGTTTCCACTTGAGGATCCTGCAGAAACTTTTTTGCGACGGCATGCTCTCTACCGCCACTACCAATAACAAGTATTTTCATCGTCTTCTCCTATTTCTTAGTGTTTAAAATGACGAACACCAGTAAAGACCATCGCCACACCGTATTTATCTGCCATGTCGATCGACTCTTGATCTTTGATACTGCCACCAGGTTGAATAATCGCTTTGATTCCTTGTTGCGCTGCATATTCAACACTGTCATCCATTGGGAAAAAGGCGTCGCTTGCCAGCACTGAACCAGCCAGTTTATTGTTTTCACGGGCTTGTTCGACGGCGATTTTCACCGAACCCACGCGGTTCATTTGACCAGCGCCGATCCCGACGGTTTGCTGTTGATTGGCTAAAACGATGGCATTAGATTTCACGTGTTTCACCGCTTTCCAAGCAAAAACCAAAGCTGCGCTTTCTTCTGTTGTTGGCTTTCTCTTTGTCACCACGGTCCAATCTTCTGGTGTTTCCATTTGATCATCTGGTTCTTGCACCAATAAGCCCCCAAGGACAGAGACAACTTCTGGCTGTTTGGCTGCTTTTTCGAAATCAACAACCAGCAGGCGCAGATTTTTTTTCTTCGTTAAGATTTCTAGTGCTTCTTCTTCAAATGCAGGTGCAATGATGATCTCAAGAAAAATCCGCTGCAGTTGCTCCGCAGTTGCCACTTCAACTGGACGATTCAAAACAATGATCCCGCCAAAAATCGACACTGGGTCTGCTTCGTAAGCTTCTTGGAAAGCTTCAGCAATCGTTTCTCCACTTCCGATTCCACAGGGATTCATGTGCTTTAGGGCTACCGCAGTTGGCTCTGTAAATTCTTCTGCGATCCGCAAGGCAGCGTCAGCATCTTTAATGTTGTTGTAAGACAATTCTTTGCCGTGGATTTGTTTTGCGCTGGCAATCGAATAGGGCACGGGTAATGCATCTTGATAGAAGGAAGCTTTCTGATGACTATTTTCACCATAACGCAATGTTTGTTTCAAAACATAAGTTTTCGTCAAGGTCTCTGTTTCTGTTTCAGCCACCGCTTTGGTCAAGTATTCACCAATCAAGGCATCGTAAGCGGCGGTATGGCGGAAGACTTTGGCAGCTAATTTCTTTCTTGATGCCAACGTCGTATTGCCTTCCTTCAGCTCAGCTAAAACCCAGTCGTAATCGTTGGGATCAACGACAACAGTTACTGAGGCATGATTTTTCGCCGCAGAACGTAGCATGCTTGGTCCGCCGATGTCGATATTTTCGATTGCGTCGGCTTCTGTGACGTCAAGCTTACTGATGGTTTCTTTAAATGGATAAAGATTGACGACAACAAGGTCGATCGGTAAAATGCCATGCTCAGCCATTGCCTCCATATGAGAAGGCAGATCACGCCGTCCTAACAGACCACCATGCACCCTTGGATGTAGCGTCTTGACCCTACCATCCATCATTTCAGGAAATTCTGTGACCGCTTCGATGCCGATCGGTTGAAGCCCCGCTTGTTCCAAGGCCGTTTTTGTCCCGCCAGTTGAGATAATCTCAAATCCTAAAATGGTCAATTCTTGGACAAATGGTACGAGTCCTTCTTTGTCAGACACACTGATTAATGCACGTTTATTCACGATTCGATAGCCCCTTTTCCACGATTTCAGCTAAAACAGCTGGATAGATTTGATGTTCTACTTGATGAATTTTTTCTGTCACATTTGCTAATGTATCGTCGGTGTCGATCCGAACGATTTCTTGGGCAATGATTGGCCCTGTGTCAATGCCGGCATCGACATAATGAACCGTCACTCCCGTCACTTTCACGCCGTAAGCGAAGGCATCGGCGATCCCAGATTTACCTGGGAAACTCGGCAACAAGGAGGGATGGATATTGATGACTCTGCCTTCATAAGCGGATAATAGAGTGTTGCCGATGATTCGCATATACCCTGCTAAAACAATAAAATCGATGGCATGATCCTGCAATTCTTCGATCAATTTATTTTCAAAGGCTGCTTTTGATGCAAATGCCGCTGGCTCTATGACAAGCGTTTCATAGTCTCTCGCGCGGGCTTTTTCTATTACTGGCGCTGTAGGTTTATCGGAAAAGACCAACCCGATCTGCGCTCCTTTGATTTTATTTGCTTGGATCGCATCGGCGATTGCTGTAAAATTGCTGCCCGTTCCAGAAGCAAAGACGGCGATCCTCATCGGACTGCCTCTTTGAAGCAAACGGCTTCGTTGTTACGTTTGGTCACTTTACCGATCCGGTATGCTTGTTCTTCATTGGCGGATAGAAGTGCCATCACAGCCGCAACATTTTCTGGCGCAACGGCTAAGACCATACCGATACCCATATTGAAAATCTCGAACATTTCTTGATGAGGAATCGCGCCATGAGTAGCGATCATATCAAATATTGGCAACTGCGGCCAAGTGTCTAAGGCGATTTCTGCCGCCAGACCTTCAGGCAGCATCCGTGGGATATTTTCAACAAAGCCGCCACCAGTGATATGAGAAATTCCAGCTAACAATCCTTCTGTCAATAAAGGTTTCAGTGCATCAACGTAAATTCTCGTTGGCGTCAATAAACTTTCTGCAAGCGTTTGGTTACCAAGTTCCGCAAACGTTTCTGCTCCTGTATAGCCATGCTGTTCAAAAAAGATTTTTCTGACTAAAGAGTACCCATTGGAGTGAATGCCTGAAGAAGGCAAACCAATCAGCTCATCGCCTTCTTTAATGGTTTCTCCAGTGATCAAGCGACTTTTTTCGACGATCCCTACGGCGAAACCAGCAAGATCATATTCTTCTGGCTGATACATCCCCGGCATCTCAGCGGTTTCCCCACCAATCAGGGCAGCCCCCGCTTGCACACAGCCCTCTGCGACACCAGCAATGATTTGTTCGATCTTTGCCGGATCGTTTTTACCAACTGCAACATAGTCAAGGAAGTAGATAGGTTCTGCCCCTTGAGCGACGATATCATTCACGCACATCGCGACGCAATCAATGCCGATCGTTGTGTGCTGTTCTTGTTGGATCGCCAACAAAAGCTTGGTTCCTACACCATCTGTCCCAGAAACGAGTACCGGTTCTTTCAATTGGTACGATGATAAGTCAAAACAGCCACCAAAGCCCCCGATTGCCCCCATCACGCCTAGCCGTTCTGTTCGTTTCACATGCTTTTTGATCCGTTCGACTACTTCATAACCGGCTTCGACATCGACACCGGCTTTTGCATATGCATTTGCCACGTTCGTTCCTCCTCAATCATTCATCCGCTTTTCTTCATTCAGCTCATTCGTCGTTAACGCAAGTAAACCAGCGGTCCTTCACTGCTTCGTTTGAAAAACCATTTTTGCCTACTATTTATTCAGCTTATTCAGCTAAAGACGCGAGATAGTTTTCTTCATAATCATACAAAGGGGTTGGATAATCGCCATTGAAATAGGCCATACACAATCCTGAGTAAGGTGCGTCGAAATCTAAACCGATCGCTTCGATCAACCCGTCTTCACTTAAAAAGGCCAAAGAATCTGCTTCGATTTTTTCACAAATCTCAGCTTCCGTATATTTGGCTGCGATCAATTCTTTTCTCGTTTGAATGTCGATCCCGTAAAAACATGGATAGCGCAAAGGCGGCGAACCGATACGCACATGAACTTCTTTGGCACCTGCCTCTTTTAGCAGTTGCACGATACGGCGGCTGGTGGTTCCTCGGACGATCGAATCGTCGACTAGAATCACTCGTTTGCCTTCGACTACGCCACGAACAGCTGAGAGCTTCATTCGCACGCCTTGCTCTCTTAACTCCTGTGTCGGTTGAATAAACGTTCGTGCAATGTATTGATTTTTTACTAAGCCCAATTCATAAGGAATACCTGAAGCTTCTGCGTACCCGCTGGCAGCAGATAAGGATGAATTCGGTACACCAATGACCATATCCGCTTCGATCGGCGCCTCTTTTGCCAAGCGACGGCCCATATTTTTACGGGCACGATGAACATTGACGCCAGCGATGTTGGAATCAGGACGGGCAAAATAAATAAACTCCATCGAACAAATCGCCGGTTGTACTTCTTGGGTATACTGCTCGATTTGAATGCCTGCATCATCAATGATCACGACTTCGCCCGGTCGGACATCACGAATAAATTCCGCACCGATGACTTCCAACGCACAGGTTTCTGAAGCCACCACATAAGCACCATTGACCATTTTCCCGATTGACAATGGCCGAAAGCCATTGGGGTCTAGTGCTGCGATCATGGCATTTTCCGTCAGTAAAAGGTACGCAAATCCACCTTTAACTTGATTTAATGCCTCCTTGACCCGATCCATAAAAAGCGGTTCTTCGCTGCGACGGATCAAGTGCATGAGAATCTCTGTATCGGAATTCGAGTGGAAAATCGCACCAGCCTCTTCTAATGATTTCCGTAGACTTTTCGCATTCGTCAAGTTGCCGTTATGAGCTAAGCCAATCTGCTGATCAAAAAATTTGAATAAAAATGGTTGAATATTATCAACGCTACCATTACCAGCAGTTGCGTAACGAACGTGACCAATGGCAGCATCTCCTGTCAGACGCTGGAGGACACGTTCATCCGAAAACACTTCCGCTAGCAAACCTAAATCACGGTGACCATTGAGTTTTCCCGCATCATTCGTGACGATCCCAGCACCTTCTTGGCCGCGATGTTGCAAACTGTGTAGTCCGAAGTAGGTGACACGAGCGGCATCTGGATGACCCCAAACACCAAAAACCCCACATTCCTCGTTGAGGCTCTTTACTTCATTAAACATGGAATGGCTTCCTCCCATTTCAATTTCGCCTCAGTAAGGGGCATCTCGATCGTATCATCTTGTGCTTGCATGCGAATCTGGCCATCAGCAGTCACTTCCCCGATCGCTATTGCAGCAGCACCTACCAGTGCTTCAAAAGCTGCTTGCTTATCAGGTGCGACTGAAAGCACAAAACGGGATTGGGTTTCTGAAAACAATTGTGCTGCTGGCAATGACACGGTCACATTTAGACCAAAGCCCTTGTCAAAAGCGGATTCGGCTAAAGCGATCGCTAAACCACCTTCGGCACAGTCGTGGGCACTTTGAACAAGACCTGCTTGGATCGCTGCGGTAACCAAATGTTGGTTCGTTTTTTCTGTTTCAAGATCAAAGGACATTAAACGCCCAGCGATCTTTCCTGTCTGCAGTTTTTGCAATTCAGACCCATTGAAATCAGCATGGGTTTCCCCTAGGACATAGATCACATCCCCTGCTGCTTGGAAATGCTGCGTCGTGATATGCGCCAGCTCTTCGATCAATCCGACCATCCCAATTACAGGCGTTGGATAGACCGATTGTCCGTCCGTTTCGTTGTATAAGGAGACGTTCCCAGAGATTACTGGTGTCTCTAGTACACAACAAGCTTCTGAGATCCCGTCAGCAGCCGTAGATAACTCCCAGAATCCTTCTGGTTTATCTGGCGAGCCGAAGTTAAGGCAGTCAGTGATCGCCAATGGACGCCCACCGGAAGCGACGATATTTCGAGCAGCTTCTGCAACTGCGATCTGTCCGCCGACTTCAGGATCTAAGTAAAGGTAACGAGCATTACAGTCAGTCGTCATCGCCAAGGCTTTATTGGTTCCCTTGATTCGTAAAACGGCCGCATCACTGCCGGGTCCTACCACGGTATTGGTACGAACTTGCGAATCGTAGGTTTCAAAAATCGAGCGTTTCGAAGCGATCGTCGGCTGCTGCAGCAGATCCGCAAATACAGACGTTGCTGAATGAATCACTGGAACAAAGTCCGGTGTTTCCTTAAACACTTTGATCCGTGCTGGTTCTGCCATCTCTTTGTAGTAAGTCGGTGCATCTTCAGCTAACGCATCCACTGGTAAATTAGCGACTTCCTGTCCATGATGGAACAAACGATAGTTGCCATCATCCGTCACTTCACCGATCACGACTGCTTCTAGATCGTATTTCTTAAAGAGGGCTTCCACTTCAGCTTCATGCCCTTTTTTGACACAGATCAGCATCCGCTCTTGGGATTCTGACAACATCATTTCATAAGGCGTCATATTGGTTTCTCGTTGTGGAACATCATCTAACGTTAAACGCAACCCTGATCCGGCTTTTGATGCCATCTCGGCACTAGAAGAAACCAATCCAGCAGCACCCATATCTTGAATTCCGACTAAAATGTCCGAATGATCCACGATCAATTCCAAACAAGCTTCCAACAAAAGTTTTTCCATAAAAGGATCACCGACTTGTACGGCGGAACGTTGTTGTTCTTCTCCTTCGACAAATTCTTCCGATGCAAAAGTCGCCCCGTGTATCCCGTCGCGTCCTGTTTTTGCGCCGACATACATGATGGTGTTTCCAACACCTTTGGCTTGCCCTTTTTGAATATCCTTGTGAGCAATGATCCCTACACACATGGCATTGACTAATGGATTGCCTTCATAACAAGGATCAAATGCCACTTCACCACCGACGGTCGGAATCCCAATACAGTTGCCATAGCCACTGATCCCAGCAACGACTTCTTCCAAAAGATATTTCGTTCTTGGATTATCTAACTCACCAAATCGTAAGGAGTCTAAAACAGCAATCGGTCTTGCTCCCATACTGAAGATGTCGCGGATGATTCCACCAACACCAGTTGCTGCTCCTTCATAAGGTTCCACCGCAGAAGGATGATTATGGCTTTCCGCTTTAAATACGACAGCTAGATCATCGCCGATATCCACGATACCCGCACCTTCTCCCGGACCTTGCAGTACTTGCGGCCCATCTGTCGGGAATTTCCGCAAAACAGGTTTGGAATTTTTGTAAGAACAATGTTCACTCCACATCACTGAAAAGAGTCCAGTTTCGGTATAGTTTGGTAAACGTCCCAAAATATCTTCTGAGATCATCCGATATTCTTCTTGGGTCAATCCCCATTGCTCGTATAATTTCGTGTCTTTGATTTCTTGTGGTGTAGGTTCTTTTACGATCATTTTATCCATTTACCGGCACCTTCCCAAAATTTTTCAATAATGAAGCAAAAAACTTCTTGCCATCTTCTGAGCCTAATAAACTTTCCATCGCTCGTTCTGGATGAGGCATCATGCCTAGGACATTGCCTGCTTTGTTGCAGATACCAGCGATATTGTGTAGACTGCCGTTGACGTTATCTTCATAACGGAAAACGATTTGATTGTTGGCAACCAATTCCTGATAAGTCGTTTCATCACAATAATAATTGCCCTCACCATGAGCGACAGGAAGCGTAATGACTTGATCCGTTTCATATTCAGAAGTAAAAGCTGTTCGATTATTCACTTGCAGACGGACCGGCTTGCAAATAAAATGCAATGATTCATTTCTTTGTAAAACCCCTGGTAACAAGCCCGCT
The DNA here is from genome assembly GCF_002140755.1 of Enterococcus sp. 5B3_DIV0040. Classification (NCBI taxonomy): domain Bacteria; kingdom Bacillati; phylum Bacillota; class Bacilli; order Lactobacillales; family Enterococcaceae; genus Enterococcus; species Enterococcus sp. 5B3_DIV0040. Next base: position 1,198,035 of record NZ_NGLC01000001.1, on the reverse strand, counting down.
TCCGTTAAAATTTGAAACCCATTGCAGGTACCAAAGACAGGTTTGCCTTCATTTGCCAAACGAATGACCTCTGACATGATCGTAGAAAAACGGGCAATCGCTCCGCATCTTAAGTAATCACCATAAGAAAATCCTCCTGGAAGCAAAACACCGTCAAAACCGGCTAAGCTTTCTGCATCATGGCGCACATATTCTGCTTCTACCCCCATGATATCTTTGATTGCCCACATCAAATCAACATCACAATTTGATCCAGGAAAGACGATCACTGCAAATTTCATAGGGCTGCTTCCTCCATTTGAACTATTTCATAACGGTAGGTTTCCATATTGACGTTTGCTAAAAGTTTGTCACAGATCGCTTCAATCTCCTCTGCTACTGCTGCTTGTGTTTGATTGTTGGAAGGTGTCACTTTGATTTCAAAGTATTTCCCGATGCGAATATCACTGACATCTTGATATCCTAAGCGATGAACAGCTCCTTTGACGGCTTCTCCTTGAGGGTCCAAAACAGATTCCTTATAAGTGACGTAAACTTTGACTAAATACATGTTGAATTCTCCTTTTCTAAACGATTTAAAACTTCTTCATAAACAGGAACGATGTCCCCTAAATCACGACGATAGACATCTTTATCAAGATGTTCATTTGTACCCATATCCCATAAGCGGCAAGTATCTGGTGAGATCTCATCAGCCAGGAGCAACTCGCCCTTCTTGGTTTTGCCGATCTCGATTTTAAAATCGATCAGTTGAATCTGGATACTTGCAAAGATTTCCAGTAACGCAGCGTTGACTTGTAGTGCCAGTTTTTTGATCAGGTCCAGTTCCTCTTTTGTGGCAAGACCCAAATAGAACACATGATCGTCATTGATAAACGGATCATCTAAGCGATCCTCTTTGTAGTAAAACTCCACGATCGGCTTTGGCAGTTTGGTTCCTTCTTCGATGCCCAAGCGCTTTGAAAAACTACCAGCAGCCGTATTGCGAACAACGACTTCTAAAGGAATCATGGTGACAGCTCGAATTAATTGTTCGTGTTTAGACACTAATTGAAGAAAGTGACTTGGGACATTTTTATCAGCTAAACGCTGAAAAAGATGCGCAGTGATCTGATTGTTTAGGGCACCCTTCCCTGCGACTGCATCTTTCTTTAAACCGTTCAGCGCAGTTGCTTGGTCCAGATAAAGGACTCTCAACACATCTTCTTCGTTGGTTTTAAACAATTTCTTGGCTTTTCCTTCATAAAGAAGCACTTCTAATTCCATAATCCACCTCAGTTAAGTATTATTTTTCACATAGCGATGACACACATCTTTATTTGTTTATTATTCTAACAACGCTGAAAAAGCGGGTCAACGATTATCTGTACATTTACACATTAATAAACACGAATGTTCGCCTTTTATCCCGTCAAGCAAGTTTACCTCTCCCGTTTGACTGGCGAAGGGTTTTATAAAGCGTTTACAACATTCTATTTTCATGCTATATTTAGGTCGTATTGTAGCTACATTCAAGGAGGAGTACTATATGTGGTCGCTAAAGAATCGTGCTGAACTTTTTTTAGCTCATTTATCAGACAAAGAAAAACAACAGCTCCATAACGAATTATTGGCCGTGCAGCAAATCCTTTCCATCAACCAACAAACAAGTTTCTATGTATTCAGTCCCTTCAAAAAAGGGGCACGTCCTCACTATGCGGAAGAACAAAAAAGAGTCTTACAATTTCAAAATGGCCGCAATGACGAATTGATCATTCACCAGATTCATCGTCAAAGCTTATTTAAACATACGTATTCTTTCCGTATTTATTTTAACTTAGAAGAAATGGATTTTTCTTTCTTGGATGATCTTCTGCATCTTTTGAAGGAACAAAGCCTTGCCCCTACCTTTAACTTAAGTCCCGCTGCGAATTAGCTAGTGATCACTAAATAAAAAAAAGATAAAAAAAACAAAAGCCCGAAATTTTACGGGCTTTTTTTGTTATACTGTTTTCAGACAAAAGAAAGGACACGATTATGCTATTTACAAAACAGTCATTTGATGTTTTTGCTTTAGAAACATTAGAAGAAAGAATGGAAAAAATCCGTTCAGAGATCCAGCCAATTTTCCAAACCATCGGCGAGGCAGCGATCCCATTATTTGAAGAAAGCTGTCACGAACCTTTTTATTTGCATATTGCTCAGCATCGGCGTAGAACCGTCTACCCTCCTGCCGAAACGTGGGCGGGGATCGGCCCTAACAAGCGTGGTTATAAAATGGATGCCCACTTTCAAATTGGGATCAATCAAGCGTATGTCTTTGTTTGGCTCAGTGTGATCGATCAACCGAAAAATCAAGCAACGATCGCGGAATCTTGGCTGGCTCAAAAAGAATTATTTGATCAATTGCCAGCAGACTTTACGCTATCTCCTGATCATACCAAGTATGACCACTCTCCAATCGCTAAATGGCCAACCTACTTAGAACGATTACAGAAAGTCAAAAAAAGTGAACTTCAGATTGGCAAGATTTTTCCGAAAAAAATGATCGAAGACGTTGAGATGGCGGATATTTTAGCAGTTTATCAAACGCTGTTGCCGCTTTATCACGCCCGTTTGTCGGCACTAAAGGAGGAACAATAATATGTCAGAAAACCGGCGCTCTCGCAAAGAAAAACCAGCGAAAAAACCTAAGCGTTTCGTCTGGCTGGCACTCCCTGCCGCCTTATTAGTACTTGGTGGCGGTTATTATGGCTATACAGTCTATCAAAATCGACAAGAAGAAGCAGCAGCAAAAAAAGTCCTCAATTCCTTTATCGGTGCTATATCTGATCAGAAGTACAGCAATCTATCTGCTTTACTGACCGAAGAAAGTTTGGAATCAAACGGCTTTACCGCAGACGAAGTCTCAGCAAAATACGAAGCGATTTTCACTGGTATCGGTGCCGAATCATTTAAAGCTTCAGGAATTGAGGTAACGCCCGATGATAAGGATTCCGATCAATTCAATTTCCAATACAACGGTTCCTTAACCACCTCGTTAGGTGAATTAACCGAGCTGTCTTATAGTGGCACGATTACTCTGGCTGATGACCAAGCCAAGATCGATTGGTCGCCTCAATTGATTTTTCCGGGAATGGAAGGACAAGACAAAGTTAGTATCTCTGTAGATAATGCCACACGTGGAGAAATCTTAGACCGAAACAACGAACCGCTAGCAGAAAATGGCACGCTCTATCAACTAGGCGTCATTCCAGGACAGCTGGGTACGGGAGACGAAAAAACCGCCAATATCAAAGCAATCGCGGAGCGTTTTGACCTAACAGAAGATGCGATCGATCAAGCATTGGCTCAATCGTGGGTCCAAGATGAGTTGTTCGTTCCCTTGAAGATTATCGAACCAACCGATGAAATGCCAACTGGAACAAGTTTAAAAGAAACGACGGGACGGACTTATCCTCTTGGAGAAGCCGCTGCCCAGTTGATTGGTTATCTAGGGAACGTGACTGCAGAAGATATCGAAAAGGATGAAACGCTAGCAAGCAACGGACAAATTGGTCGTAGTGGTCTGGAAGCTGCCTTTGACAAAGAGTTGCGGGGCGAAAATGGCGGAAAAATCGCCATCACAGATGAAGACGGTGCTGAAAAATCGGTTCTTTTAGAAAAAGAACGGGCAGATGGTAAAGATATCCAACTGACCATTGACGCACAAGCCCAAAAGACAGCTTTTGACGCCTTACAAAATCAGGCGGGGTCCACGGTCGTCACAGAACCAAAAACCGGTGATCTGCTGGTATTAGCCAGCTCACCGAGTTATGATCCCAATAAAATGACCCAAGGGATCTCCCAAGAAGACTACGATGCGTATGAACAAAACGAAGACTTGCCTTTCATCAGCCGCTTTGCTACGGCCTATGCACCAGGTTCGACCTTTAAGACCATCACGGCAGCGATTGGCTTAGAAAATGGTACGATCGACCCTACCCAAAGTATTGCGATCGATGGATTGAAGTGGCAAAAAGACAGCTCGTGGGGGGACTACTTTGTCACCAGAGTCAGCGACGTAGCTTCTGTCAATCTAAAAGATGCACTGGTTTACTCTGATAACATCTATATGGCACAACAAACCTTAGCTATGGGTGAAGATGCTTTTCGTAACGGTTTGTCGAAATTGATTTTTGGTGAAACGTTGGATTTACCGATTGCGATGAATCCTGCTCAAATTTCCAATGAAGACTCCTTCAACTCAGAGATTTTACTGGCAGATACCGGCTATGGACAAGGAGAACTGTTACTGAATCCCATTCAGCAAGCTGCTGCTTATTCGGTCTTTGCCAATCAAGGAAAACTGGTTTATCCTCGTTTATTGAAAGAGGCAGAGCAAAAAGACAAAGAAGTCTTTAAACCAGAGACGATTGAGCAAATCAATCAAGATTTGACAGCTGTTGTCTCAGATGCCAACGGAACGGCACACTCTTTGGCAGCGCTGAACATTCCGCTAGCTGCCAAAACAGGAACTGCTGAAATCAAAGAAAAGCAAGATGAAAAAGGCCAAGAAAACAGCTTCTTATTCGCCTTCGATTCGCAAGATCAAGGATTTCTGATGGTTTCCATGTTAGAAGATCGCCAGGAAAACCAATCAGCAACTGGTTTAGCACCTGATCTATTGACCTACTTAGCTGAAAATTATTAAAAAAGCCGCAACCTTAAGACGGAGGTCTCAAGGTTGCAGCTTTTTTTATTCGGCTAAACCGACACGTTCAAAGATCGTGTCAACTTGTTTTAAATGATGGTTGTAATCAAACGCATCATCCAAATCAGCTTTGGTCAAAACATCCGTGATTGCTGGATCAGCTTCTAACAATGGGCGGAAATCCGTTTGTTCATCCCAAGCTTGCGCTGTTTTCGGCTGAACCAAGTCATAGGCTTGCTCTCTGGTCATCCCGTGATCGATCAATTTCAACATCACCCGTTGGCTGTAGATCAATCCAAAGGTCGCATTCATATTGCGCTTCATATTCTCTGGGAAAACGGTCAGATTTTTGACGATATTGCCAAAGCGATTCAGCATGTAATCGATCAAAATCGTCGTATCCGGAATAATGATCCGTTCTGCCGATGAATGTGAGATATCCCGTTCATGCCAAAGGGAGACATTTTCATAAGCCGTCACCATATGACCGCGAACGACTCTTGCAAGTCCGGCCATATTTTCAGAACCGATTGGGTTACGCTTATGGGGCATGGCAGAAGAACCTTTTTGTCCTTTGGCGAAGAATTCTTCAACTTCCCGCGTTTCTGATTTTTGTAGTCCACGGATCTCGGTGGCGAATTTCTCAATGCTGGTTGCGATCAATGCCATTGCTGAAAAATATTCTGCATGTAGGTCACGAGGCAATACTTGCGTGGAAATATCTTGCGCACGAATCCCTAGTTTTTCACAGACATACTCTTCGACAAATGGAGGGATATTTGCAAAGGTTCCAACAGCACCACTGATCTTTCCAGCTTCGACCCCTTTTGCTGCCCGCTCAAAACGTTCAACATTGCGTTTCATTTCTGAATACCACAAGGCTAATTTCAAGCCAAAGGTCGTTGGTTCCGCATGAACACCATGGGTACGTCCCATCATCACGGTATGCTTGTATTCTTTGGCTTTTTCACCAATGATCGTCACGAAACGGTTCAAATCTTCCCGAATCAAATCGTTGGCCTGTTTCATCAAGTAACCATACGCCGTATCAACAACATCCGTCGACGTCAAGCCGTAGTGGACCCATTTACTTTCATCACCCAAAGATTCAGAGACTGCTCGGGTAAAAGCAACCACATCATGTCGCGTTTGCGCTTCGATCTCTAAGATACGGTCGATATCAAAGGATGCTTTTTCACGAATCAATGCAACATCCTCTTTCGGTATCTCTCCTAATTCCGCCCAAGCTTCGTCAGCTAAAATCTCGACTTCTAGCCACGCTTGGTAGCGATTTTGATCGGTCCAAATAGCACCCATTTCTGGTCTTGTATAACGCTCTAACATGTTTTTATCTCCTTTAATCCCAAATATTGGTTTGATAGATTTCTTCAGTGGTTTCTGCAATGTCTTCCGTCAAAATAGTGATATGTCCCATTTTGCGACCGGTTTTTGCTTCTTCTTTGCCATAGTAATGAAATTGCCAAGCAGGTTTTGTGGCAATCAGATCATAGGTTTCTGTCAATTCATCTCCTAAGACATTGACCATGACTGCTGGTGAAAGCAAAGAAACTTCCGGCAACGGCCAGCCACAGATGCCGCGGATATGAGCGTCAAACTGACTCATGGAGCAAGCTTCGATCGAATAGTGACCCGAATTATGCGGACGTGGCGCCAATTCATTGACATACAAGCCGCCGCTTTTGGTCAGGAACATTTCGATGGCTAAAACGCCTTGCAGATCCAAAGCTTTTGCAATAATGTGAGCGATCCGTTTGGCTTCTTCGGCAACTTCTGGATCAATGTGCGCAGGAGCGATCGTTTGATGCAAAATATTGTTACGGTGGATGTTTTCTACCACTGGGAAAGTGGTAAAGGTTTCTCCATTACCGGCAACTAAAATCGATAATTCTTTTTCAAAAGGAATCCATGCTTCTAATTCGCAAGTTCCTTCGCGAAGTAAATTCATGGAAGGCGCCAAATCAGCCGTACTGTAAAGCACGTGCTGTCCTTTTCCGTCATAGCCGCCTCTGGTGGTTTTTAATACACAAGGGTAACCAATGCTATCGATGGCATCTTGGATGTCTGTCGGGCTGATGATCGTGGCATAAGGTGCAATCACGATATTGTTTGCCTCTAAAAATGACTTCTCTAACAAACGATCTTGAGTGATTGCTAACAGATCGGTGCCTTGAGGGATATGTGAGTAAGGCAAAATAGAGTTCAATGCTTCAACACTGACATTTTCAAATTCATAGGTGATTACATCGGCACGTCGAGCCATTTCTTCTAAAGCAAACACATCATCATAGGCAGCAACAATATGCCAATCAGCGACTTGGGCTGTTGGACAATTGGCAGTAGGGTCTAAAACGCCAACCCGAAAGCCCATTTCTTTGGCACTCATTGCCATCATACGACCTAGCTGTCCTCCGCCAACGATTCCGATCGTTGCGTTGGGCATTAAAGGTTTAATCAAGTTGATCACTACTTTCCAATACGATTTCTTTTAATGTATTTCTTCGTGCGTCTAATTTCTCCGCTATCTCTAAATCATACATGGAAAGCATCTGGGCTGCAAGTAGTCCTGCGTTAGTTGCGCCAGCTTTTCCGATCGCCGTTGTTGCTACTGGTACACCACCCGGCATTTGCACGATCGATAAAAGGGAATCCAAACCGTTTAATGCGCGTGATTGGACGGGAACACCAATGACCGGCAATGTTGTTTTAGCTGCCACCATTCCCGGCAAATGGGCAGCGCCACCCGCTCCTGCAACAATGACTTTAATCCCTTTTTCTCGGGCTGTTTCTGCAAATTCGAACATCAAATCTGGTGTACGATGTGCCGAAATGACTTTTTTCTGATAAGGTATCGCTAACTCATCTAAAATCAAGCAGCACTCCTTCATTGTTTCCCAATCTGATTGACTTCCCATAATCACTGCAACTGCTGGTTTCATTCAATTTTCCCTCCAACGATTTTTTACGATTCTCTTCTGAATAAACCTCAGAAGTATTTTTCTTACGAAAATCATTTTGTTAGCAACCTTTTGTCGCTACGTCTGAGATATCCCGAAGTCACATGGCTCTGCTAACAATCACTTTCACCTCTAAATAGTAACGAGTAGCCCGTGCAATGTCAAAATATTTTCGAACTATTAACAAATTTTACTTTTCATTGTTCGCTTTTATCTCAAAGATATGTATTCAACACGTCAGATAACCGATAATAAGACAAATAAAGGAACAATACAAAAAATCCAGACGAATCCTCGTCTGGATCAAATAAACTTACTGTTGCAAGCGCAATTCCGTCACTTCGTCTGTTTCTTTCGGCAGCCCATTAAAGAACAGATTCAAAACAATGGCAGTCAAACTACTCATGACGATCCCATTGCCTGTAAACATTTGAACGGTTTCAGGCATTTGACTGAATAAAGTGGGCATCATATTGAACCCTAAACCAAAACCGATTGATACTGCAATCACTAACAAGTTCTTGTCATTCATAAAATCAACTTTGCTCAGCATTCTCATCCCTTGAACAGCCACCATGCCAAACATCACTAACATGCCGCCGCCAAGCACTGCCTCTGGAATGATCTGTGCGATGGCACCGACTTTTGGAAACAACCCTAATACGATCAAAAAGATTGCTGAAAAGAAAATCGGACGGCGCGTCTTAATGCCTGAAAGTTGAACCAAACCTACGTTTTGTGAAAATCCAGTATAAGGAAACGTATTGAAGATCCCACCAAGGATCACCGCCAAGCCCTCCGCACGATAGCCGCGCTTTAAGTCATTGCCTGTAATCGGTTTTTCAGTAATGTCTCCCAGTGCAAAATAAACGCCTGTGGATTCTACCAAACTAACGATGGAAATAATGATCATCAAGACGATCGACCACAGATCAAAGGTTGGTAAACCGAAATAAAAAGGCTGTGGCAAATGAAACACAGGTGCATGAGTGATGGCAGAAAGATCAACCAAGCCTAATAATGCTGCTAAAATAGTCCCACCGATCAAACCGATCAGTACGGCAATCGAGCGAATAAAGCCTTTGCCAAACACTTGCACGCCAATGATCAGCGCAATCGTCACAAAGCCTAACAATAAATTCGTTGGATCACCAAAGTTAGCAGCTGCGGCATCCCCTCCACCGATTTTGGTGATGGCGACTGGAATCAAGGTCAAGCCGATGACGGTAATCACCGTTCCTGTCACCAATGGAGGGAACAAAACTTTGATTTTCGAAAAAATGCCGGCGATCAAGACAATGAAAATCCCAGCAGCAATGATCGCTCCGTAAATCGCACTGATTCCTGATTTGGTGCCAATCAAAATCAATGGGGAGACAGCTTGGATGGCACAACCTAAAACGACTGGTAGGCCGATCCCAAAAAAGCGGGTGACGACTAATTGCAAAAGCGTAGCGATTCCGCACATGAAAATATCGATCGAGATCAAATACGTCATCTGCGCTTCATTAAAGCCGAGGCCTGTTCCAATCAACAAAGGGACGGCAACAGCTCCTGCATACATCGCTAGCAAATGCTGCAAGCCTAAAACTGCTGAACGGCTATTCGTCTCTTTCATTAGGCATCTCCTTCTAAAAAGCTAACTTGGCCTTCCGACAATGAGGCGATTCGTGCTAAGGAAACAACGGGGATTCCCATTTCTTCAAGCAATTGTCGACCAGTTTGGAATGATTTTTCAATGACGATCCCAATGCCAACGACTTTTGCTCCTGCTTGCTGACACAATTCGATCAATCCTTTTGCAGCTTGTCCGTTTGCTAAGAAATCATCAATTATTAATACCGTATCATCTGAAGATAAGAATTTCTTAGAAATCGATACTTGGCTGGTCACTTGCTTAGTAAAGGAATAGACCGATGCGGTCAACAACTCTTCATCCATCGTCAGACTCTTTGCTTTTCGAGCAAAGATCATTGGTACCTGCAACTTTTCTGCAGTATAAAGTGCTGGTGCGATCCCTGAAGCTTCGATGGTCACTACTTTGGTGATCCCACTTTCTTGAAATCGTTCTGCAAAAACTGTACCGATTTCTCTCATCAACTCATAATCCACTTGGTGGGTCAAAAACTGGTCCACTTTGAGAACCCCTTCACCCAAGACGTTCCCGTGTGTTTTGATACGCTCAACTAATTTATCCATCCTAGCTCTCCTCGTTCCTTTCTATTCCATCCTGAAAAAAAAGACACTCTTTTTGCCAAAGCAAAAAAAGTGTCTAACAGGCACGATTTTTACTTATAGTCCGATATTTACGGTATCGGGTAGAGACTGTCGACCATATTTCGACGATATACAAGTAATTTTTAAATGATAGATTCGATTTTGCCTGTCTTTGATTAAAAACACAAGCATGGAATGCCCTTTATAAATAAAAATATTCTCATTTGTGGATCATTTGCTACTCTGGTTTCTCCATATCACGATAGTGCTCCATCTTTTTACTGAAAAGCTCCCCGTTGGAAGGCGGCGTGTAAGTGATCGCATTCGCACCTGCTTCAATCGTTTCTAAGATGCTCTCCTCAGTTGGACCACCCGTTGCAATGATCGGCAGCTTCGGATATTTTTTACGGAAGAAAGCCACGGTATCCGCTGTGTCCTTGCCGGCACTGATATTGATGACCTTCACACCAGCTTCAAGTTTGGCATCAATTTCAGTATACTTACTCGTTACGGTACTGATAACGGGAATATCCACGACTTTACAGACTTGCTCCACAGTTTTCAATGGCGTGGGTCCGTTTAAGACGACCCCGATCGATCCCTGAGCTTCAGCAAACATGCTCATATAAGAAGAGCGGAATCCTTGGGTCAAGCCGCCGCCGACACCAGAAAACACTGGAATATCCGCTGCTTCGATAATTGCTTTCGTAATTGCTGGGTGCGGTGTAAAAGGATAGACCGCTATCACAGCGTCCGCATTTGTATTACGGATGATCGCAATATCCGTAGTAAAAATAATGGAGCGGATTTGTTTCCCAAATATTTGAATGCCGCTAGCCTCTCGAATAACTTTAGGCACTTTGACGATATCTTTGCGTAAATCAGTGGTGATTTTTGGCATATATTTTTCTTCCATAAGCAGCCAACTCTCTTTTCTTATTGATCAAATCGATTCAATTGGTAGGTTTCAATGACTTGAATGATTTTGCTGGCATAATCTGGATCCGTTGCATATCCTGCATCTTGTAAGGCTTGTGCGGCACTGCGGTAGTCGTTTGCTGTCAAGACATCTACATAAAGCGCAGGATTCCAATCAACACCATTTACAAACAACATCGTATGATCATCCATTGATTCTTCCCAAGTATCATAGACACGAAAATCTCCTTGAATCGTGACCCATTCTCCATTATAAAACTCTTGGGTATCTAATGTCACCTTTTTTGAATGACCAAATGACTTGATGCCAAATAAATTATTGTATTTGCTGGCTAGAGAACTCTGGCCCCAATCTGATTCAAGAATCGCCTGACCTATAATGATACTTGGTAAAATCCCATAGCCTTTTTGCAGTTCTTGCGCGTAAGGAGCAATGCGATCGATAAATTCTTCATGAGAGATCGCTTCAGTATTTGTTTCTTCCTCTTTCGGAAGAGGATCCGCCAAACTATTTAAGGAAAAAATAAAAGCAATCCCAATTAAGAATAACCCTAGAAAGACTAATGGGAAACGAGTCTTCTGTTTTTTTCGTCTTGCGCTCATTTTTTCACTTCCTTTGTCTGACTAAACACGTTCTTAGCGAACAAATCGCCTCCACTCATCAACAACTCTTCTTGTGCTCGTTGACTATTTTCTTGATTTCTAGTAAGAGAATTAGTAAAGATCCAGTCCTCCTGCAAAGGATCTGCCACTTCGTGATACGACAGTTCTGCTTCTTTACGAGTGATGTGTTCTTTTGCCTCATCAAGAAACTCTTCGAATGTTACCTCATGTTCTTCAATATATGTCGCCACTTCGACGCCTACATAGCGTAAATGCCATGGTTCATAATCGATTTGGGTAATGTCATGTTTCCCTTTCGGATAACGGATGATGAACCCATACTCTCTCGCATGGGCTTGTAGCCATTTTCCACCGTCTGTAACGCCGAATCCCTCATTGAGAAGTTCGCCTGTATGATTTTGATACCAGTCTTCATCGATTACGTCAATCGCAAGACCGGTATGGTGCTCACTATATCCCGGTTCAGTAAAGGTCAGTTTCGTGATACGAATTGCTTCTTCTTTTGTATTCCCTTGGCGGATCAAGCTATTGACATTGGCATCGAATATTTCCTGTTGATACTCTACCGAACGGTAAGCAGAGACCATGACTAAAGGATATCCAGCCACCTTTGCTGCGTCAGCTAGTTCTTCGTATGCCGAAACGATTCGCTTGTCCACAAGGTAGCCATTTGATAATTTCCCCAAATCTTCTTGCGCGATTTCGCTGACGATTTTATTTTTTGGTCCTACCAGAGCCAATGACCAATCATCCAATGAGACAGTTGGGAAATCATCTTCGTTCACTTCATCACTAACAGCTGCTTGTTCTTGCGCATCCTCTGAGTATTCCGTCGAAGTTTGACTGCTGGATTCAGTTGTTGCGCTCGTCACTGTTTGAGTAGTAGAACGAGCGATACTTAGATTCTTTATTGGGGTGACTGCGGTCACTCGGTTCACTTGAATGGTTAAAAGAACCAGAAACAAGAATCCTGCTGCCGCAGCCATTCCATAATACTTTTTCAAAAAATACCCTACCTTTAATTATAAGTTTCTTCCAGATTTTCTTTAACCCACTCTAACAACTCGATTTTTTCATTGCGGATCTGCTGCTGAACAACAGCGGGCAATCGGAAGTTTAATATATCATCATAACCCCACTCATCATACGTAATACTGACTCTCAAATCAAGGTATTGGGCTGTTTCTTCAGATTCTGTTAACAATTCGACTTTTGCTAAATCGCTACCTAGCCACGTTCTGGCGATTTGGGTTTTCATTTTTTTGAACTCGACGACCGCTTGATTGCGTTTTTCTGGATAAATGACGGTCTGGCGAATGATTTTTTGGATCAGCATCCATTCATAATCCGAAAACAGCAGTTTCACTTTCTGATTTTCAGCAGGCGATAAACTCATTGTGCCGCTTTTCCAAGCTTCCCATTGCTCCTCAGTGATTCCTAAATGTGTCTCATAAAACTGTTTTTCTGATGTATATTGCTCGATAATCGTATTTAAAATAATGGCTATTGATACATTATGCATATGTTATCCCTCCTCTTCTATATTTTACTGAAAGTCAGCCGTAATGGAAACTTTTTGCGATTGTTTTTGATTATTTTAAAGAATTCATTTCTTTTGTTATACTAAATATGAAGGAGATGATCAATGATGAAAAAATACCGTTGGGGAATGATTGGACTTGGAGACATCGCGACACAATTTGCCGCTGGTTTTTCCAATGAAGCAAGTGAACTGTATGGAGTCAGCGCCCGCAGTTTGCCAAAAGTCCAGGCCTTTGCCGAAAAATACGCTATCCCCCATGCTTATGAAAGCACAGATGCTATGCTGGAAGATCCGCAAATTGATATTGTGTACATTGCAGTACCTAATGATCTTCATCACGAATTTATTATGAAAGCTCTAATGGCCGGAAAACATGTCCTCTGTGAAAAAGCCATTACGACCAGTGCCGATGAATTAGCTGAAGAATTGACCTTAGCCAAAGAAAAAAATCTGATCTTAGAAGAAGCTATGACGATCTTCAATATGCCGGTTTATGCACGTTTGAAAGAAGAGATCGATGCTGGACGCTTAGGAAAATTAAAAATGATCCAAGCACCATTTGGCAGCTATAAAGATCCTGATCCCACCAATCGTTTCTTCAACCCAGATTTAGGTGGCGGTGCGTTACTGGATATTGGCACATATGCCGTTTCATTTGCTCGCTTTTTCATGACGGATACGCCAGAAGTGGCGTTTAGCAGCATGAAGCCCTTCTCTACTGGTGTAGACGAACAATCTGTAACGATCCTCCAAAATCCAGCTGATGAAATGGCTAGTGTCACGCTGACTTTTCAAGCGAAAATGCCTAAAACCGGTATCGTCGCTTTCGAAGAAGGATACATTACCGTAGATGAATACCCTCGTGCGGACAAAGCCGTGATCCATTTCCGAGATGGAACAAATGAAGTGATTGAAGCTGGCGACAGCAGTCAAGCCCTTAATTATGAAATTGCCAATATGATCAAAGCCATCGATGGCGAGATCGAAGGATCGATCCATTTGACCACCGATGTCATTGACGTTCTTGATCAAATGCAAGCTTTTTGGGAACAACAGTAAAAGTGAAAAGACTCCTTTGCAGGAGTCTTTTTTTTAGCGCTCCATCGTCTGAATCTGTTCAGAAAAGTCGGCTTTGATTTCAATAAAACTTTTAAAGGTTTGCAGAAACTGAAACAGCTGGGCCCGATTTTCAAATTCTGCTCTTGTTTGCGGCAATGGTTTTTGTCGATAATCTTCGTATAAAGCTGCAATTTTTGCCAAGATCTCTTTTCCATCGTTATTTTCATGAAAGGACTGGGCGGTAAAGGATAGCAGCTCTTGAAACGCATTTGTATAGGCTTCTTCTACCCAAAACAATTGTAATAGATCAACCATTTCCAAGAGTAAGCGCGCTTGACTTTGCCGCATGGTGAAATACTCTTCATAATAAGAGGCTTCTCCTCGCCACTGGTTTTCACTATGAACCATCGCTTGCTGTTTGCCTTGCTTGATTTCTCCTAACAATGCTTGGCAAACATGAGGGAGCGTCGCCTTTTCTTTTTCTGTTAACGCGATCGACATGTCTTTTAAAAGACTTTTAAACGTTTCTTCCACCAACTGCTGTTTTTCTTTCAATGCCCGTTCGCCGTCTGGCATATACAAGTTAAATAAAAGTGCAAAGCCGATGCCAATACTCATCAACAAAAAAGCATTTCCAATCAATGGCCAAGCAAAAGAACGTTCCATCATATAATGGGTCACCAAGACCGAATTGACCACGATCCCATCGGTTAATTTGAAATAGACTGCCGTCGGAATAAATAGGAAGAGAAAAAGAACAAAGCCCAGCGGACCAAAGCCTAAAAGATGAAAGCTGACAAAAGCTAGGAGCGTCGCGATCGCCAAGGAAACCAAGCGACCGATTCCTGTAAAGAGCGAGGTTTTCTTTGTATTCCCAACACTCAAAATTGCGATGATCCCTGCGGCTGGTGCATACAATAGACCGATCTGCTGAGCAAGAAACATGGACAAACCGGCAGCAACTGCTGTCTTCACTGTTCTCAATCCAATTTTCATTTTTGTCACCTCCTTTGAAAAGTATACTAAATTGTGAGGAATAAGACTAGAATTTCTCAACAGCATTGGGTATGATTAAGTAAAGGGGGCATTCTACCATGAAACTGGGGCGTTTTCGCTTAGGTATGCGAACGATAAAAACAGCCATCGCTGTCATGCTTTGTATTCTGCTCTTTCATTTCCTTGATCGCGGCCAGCCTTTGATTGCTGCCTTGTCTGCTGTCTTTTCATTGCGACAAGACCTGACAACAACAATCTCTTTTGGGAAATCACGGGTACTAGGAAATACGATCGGCGGCGGTACAGCCATTTTTTATTTTTTGACGAAGCAATATTTTCAAAATGATTTTCTGATCGAATTGTTTGTCCTGCCCGCACTGGTCATCTTTGTCATCGTTTTTTCAGATGGCATCAATAACAATTCTGGCATCATCTCTGCCATTGCGACGATGCTGTTGATCACTTCCAGTGTCCCACAAGGGGAATCGATCATCTTTGCATTGGACCGTGTGCTTGATACCTTTATCGGTACCTTAGTTGCCCTGTCAATCAATTTTGTTATTCGACCACCTGAGGAAGAGAAAAAAGATGAGATTCAAGAAGATTTGGTCGTGCTAAGGCAAAAAGAGCTTGAACTAAAAGCCATGCTAGAAGAAGTCCAAGGGGAAATCTCTGAGCAAGAAAAACAAGAAAAATAAAAACAGCCTTTTTCCAGAATGCTTCTGAAAAAAGGCTGTTTTTGTTACTCATTGGCTTTCAAGGCATCGATCATATTGACATGTTTCAACTTGAAATACATCGCGATCCCTACCACGCCTGAAAACAAGCAGGTCAATCCCGCTGCATACACATAGCTCATTGGTTCGACTGTCGGTGAAAACATGGCGATATCAACTTCGATGGTCTGTAAGACAAATTGATGCTGAAGCACCCCTAATAACAAGCCAAAACCAATACCGAAAATCGTTAAAAAGATATTCTCACGAAAGACGTACATCGTCACTTCTCGATCATAAAAGCCTAATACTTTGATAGTCGACAACTCGCGGATCCGTTCCGCTATATTGATATTGTTCAAGTTGTACAACACGATAAAGGCTAATGCCCCTGCTGACGTGATCAAGATCCAAATGACGATGTTCAAGGTTGCTGTCGTGTCATCTAAGGCATCCGCTGAAGCTGAGAGGAAGGAAACATTGATGACATTATCTTGTGCCATCAGGTCAGCTGCGATCGCTTCTTCATCTGTTTTGCTTAAGCGCTGATTGAATTTCAATAACTCACTATTGTAAGCAGGCGTTTCCTGAAAGATCTTTTCGTACGTTTCAGGTGTCAAATAAGCAAAATGGCCCGTGTAGTTTTCTGCGATGGCAGCTACCTTCAGTTGAAATTCCTCGCCGCTTTCATTCGTCAACGTTATCGTATCACCCACCGATAATCCAAACAACTTAGCAAGCTTTTCATTGATGATGGCACCCTCTCCTTCTAGCTCGTAAGCTTCTCCTGAAACCCGATCATTCAAGTGGACAAATCTCGATAAAGCCGCAGGATCTTCTGGCACGGTGACGGTTACTTCTTGCTGCGTGACCCCCGATTGAGCCAACGTCAGACTTTCCGTATGCAAGAATAACCCTGCTTCAAAGCCTTCAATATCTTCTGCGGCGGCTTTTGTTTCACTCATTGCTTCCGAATCCTCGTCATCAAAGGTAATCACCGCCTGATATTGCCAGATTTTCTCAAACTGCAAAGGAATGATATTGCTGATGGAATCTCTCAGGCCAAACCCAGTTAAAATCATCGACGTGCAACCAGCGATTCCTAAGATGGTCATGAGCATTCTTGACTTGTAGCGAAACAGGTTTCGCATTGTAACTTTTTGAATAAAACTTAAGTGCCGCCAAAAAAAAGTGATTCTTTCTAAGAGAATTCGTTTCCCTGTTTTTGGGGCCTTTGGTCTCAACAAGGAAGCCGATGACTGTCTTAAATCAAATCGTAAAACCAGCAGCGCAATTCCGATGGTGCAAAGCAAGCTAACACCCACAGCAATCAATGAAAGCCGTAAATACCATGGGGTGTCATACTCCGTGAGATTGTAAAGCGGTCCATAAGCTTGAATGATGATTGCTGGAAAAAAGGAAAAGCCTACTGCTAGGCCCAATACAGCACCTGTGATGCCTGCTGCAGAGGAATAAAGCAAAAATTTCTGTCCAATCTCCCAGTTGCGATAGCCTAGTGCTTTCAACGTTCCGATCTCACTGCGTTTTTCATCGATCATCCGCGTCATAGTGGTTAGACTCACTAAGGCTGCGATCAAAAAGAAAATGACTGGAAAAATCGTCGCTAACGAAGAAACGCGTTCCGCATTGTCTTGGTATTCTGAATAACCAGGATTCGCATCGCGGTTCGCGACACGATAAACTGCCGGTTTTAGCTCCAACAATTCCTGCTCTTTTTCCGCAACTTCTTTTTTGACATCTTCAAGCTTTTCGCGTTCTTTTGGTGCTCTTTCTTTAAATTCGGCTAGCTTTTCTTGAAGGGTTGCTTCGTTTTCTCGGTATTCCAGCCAGCCCTTGTCTAGCAAAGACTGACCATTAGCTTCCTCAGAAGCTAAAGTCTCACGAGCAACACTCAGCTGCGATTCTCCTTGAGTGATCTGGGTCTGAGCCTGTGCCAATTCTTGGCGTCCGGCACTGACCTGGCTCCAGCCAGCGTTGACTTGCTGTTGCGCCCGTTGAAGTTGCACTTCTTGTTCATTGATTGCAGCCAGTTGTCCGCTTAATTGGGCACGTTGTTGCTCACCTTCAGCAATGAGTGGATTCAATGTATCTTCAGCTGCCGTCAGCATAGTAGCAATCATCGTTTCATCGATTTCCTCCAGATCAGGAATCGGACCAAGGACATCTGTCGGTAGGTTCAACTGTGCCAGAGCGGCTGTTACTTGTGCATAGACGGTAGGCAGCTGGGCCATTTGCTCCTCTGCAGAAAGTTGACCCACACTTCTGATTTGATCCATGCCTTGGTATGCCAGCGCAAGTTGCTCCTCCACTTGTTGGGTGCCACTTTGTAGTTCTGACTTTTGTGCCGAAATGGGCGCTAACTGGGCTTGGGCTGATTTTACTTGGGCTTCTTGCTGAAGCAACGCTTGTTCGCTTTGATCCAGCAGTCGTTGGTTTTCCGCCAACGCTTGCTTACCCTCAGCTATTTTTTGTGCTTCACTATTCAACTGCTCTTGGGCAGCTTGAATTTCTGTTTGGAAAGCTGCTTCTTGTTCCGTCAGTTCCCGGTGCGCCTGCGCTAATTTTTCTTGTGCGTCGTCGAGTTCCCTTTGTGCTTCTTGCAGAGCCGTTTCTCCGTTGCGGATCTGTTCTTTGGCTTCGTCAATGGCTGGTTGTGCTTCATCGATCAGCTCTTGTCTGCGTCCTTGCGCCCGAGGAGCCAACTTTTTCTCAACTTCAGCACTTATTTGATCTCTTTTCGTCTGATACGCCACTGAATAGCTTTCCATTTGAGATAAGTCATCAAAGCGAACTAAAAATCGGGCGTACGCACTTTCTTTAAAATCCTCCTCAGGAATCACCGCAAAGTAATCCACTGTCCCATTACCAACGGTACTGTTCCCCCGATGAAAGTTCTCAATATATTCAGGACTATTGACAAAGCCCACGATCGTGAAGGTATGGGTTTTTAATTGATTTTCGCCACTTTCTGGCAACTCAAAGGATTCATCTAATTCGAAACCACCACTATTTTGTGCCGCTTGATCTAAGGCGATTTCCCCTGATTTTTGCGGCAATCGACCAGAAGTCACCTCATATTGATTGACAGGTCGATCAGTTGAAAGAGAGAAGACACGAATCACAGCACGATGATTTTCGGCATTGATATCAGCGATCTGCTCCGTCTCAACCGCTGTGACGCCAGGCATTTCCTCAATGATTTGCCGATCGGTATCCGACAACCCCAAAGTTGAAGCAATTGTAAGGTCGGCTAATTGTTGGCGAGAAAAGTAATCTTCAGCAGCTTGTTTCATATTAGGGCCGGTGGCGCTGATCCCGACAAAAAAAGCGACTCCTAAAAAGATAATGCCTAAAATGGACAAAAATCGCCCGGGTGCTTGCCTAATTTCACGTAAACTGGAACGTAATAATGTTTTTTTCATAGGCATTTACCAAGAAATAGAGGCAATTGGAATCGGATGAGTATTTTTTTCCATCTTGCGAACCTTTGCGTCATTGATATGGATCACGCGATCCGCCATGGGAGCCAATGCACTGTTGTGTGTAATGATCAAAACGGTCGTCCCAGTCTCGCGAGCTGTTTTTTCTAAAATAGCCAAAATCTGTTTTCCCGTTTCATAGTCAAGTGCCCCAGTTGGTTCATCACAAAGCAGCAGTTTGGGCTTCTTGGCTATGGCACGAGCAATCGTGACCCTTTGCTGTTCACCGCCAGACAATTGTGCAGGAAAGTGATCCAAACGATCACCTAATCCAACTTGGGTCAAAATCTCAGCTGCATCAAGTGCTTCGGGTACGATTTGTGCCGACAGTTCCACATTTTCTCTAGCCGTCAAGTTCGGCACCAAATTGTAAAATTGAAAGACAAATCCGACGTCTTTGCGACGATAGGTCGTTAGTTGTTTAGCATCAAAACCAGCAATATCCGTTCCATCGACAATCACTTGGCCGCTGTCACATTGATCCATCCCGCCTAGTATGTTCAAAACGGTGGACTTACCGGCGCCACTAGGACCAAGGATCAGCGCGATCTCGCCTTTCTCTACGGAAAAAGAGACGCCATCATTGGCAGCAATCATCGTATCGCCCATTGTGTATTTCTTCACTTCTTTCACTACTTCAATATAACTCATTTTATTCCTCCAAGAATTCCAGCGCCGCATGCGCTTTCTCGCTTAACAGTGTATCACACTTTTTCCCTTGAAAGAAACCGCAAAAAAGCAGCACAAGGTCGTGCTGCTAAAAAACAAGTCATTTATTCAAAGTGATCCAGATTGGCAAAAGCAAAACAAATCATTTTGTGTGGTCCGCAATTCTTTGTTGCGTTTCTTGCCATAGTTTCTGTGCTTGTTGCTGCTCCTTCGGGATCTCGGTTAGGACTGCTTGACGATCAACAAAGTAGCGGCCACTGATATCCGCAACGTCTGGACTTAGCGCTAAGTAAATCGCTGTATCTGCCCCTTCTTCGGCTGTTTTAAAAAAAGGCGTCAACATTTTATAAATAGATTGACCAAATCCTGTTTGTCGACTGACCCCTAAGCTGGTCGCCACAGCTCCCGGATGCAAGGAATTAGCAGTAACGGTCGTATTGCGTAGCTGGAACGCAAGCGCATCCGTAAATAAAATCAGGGCTTTTTTTGAGCGGCCATATTCCCGCCAAGGGAAAAAATCCGGTACATCGAAAAAGCGCTGATCCTTTTTCTTTACAAATTTGTAGGCGCCGGATGACACATTGACGATCCTGCCGGCATCGGCACGTTTTATTAGCGGCAATAACTGACGGGTCAGTTCAAAATGCCCCACGTAGTTTACGCCCAGCATTTGTTCAAATCCATCGGCTGTTCGCTCTTTTTTTAAATTGACGATGCCCGCATTATTGATCAGTACATCCAATTTCTCAAAGCGGGCGTTGATTTCAGCGGCTGACTTGCGTACGCTAGCCAACGACCCCAAATCACCGATCACTAGATCGATGCTTGGATTGCCTGTCTCTTCCTTCAAACGTTGCTGTGCTGCCTGCCCTCGTTCAGCAGAACGGCAATACAAAATCACATGCATCCCCAATTCTGCCAATTGTTTGGCTGTTGCAAAGCCCATACCGGCATTGGCGCCGGTAACTAAAATCGTCTTCAAATCCCCATCATCTCCTTCATAGGATGTCGTTTTCTTTCATCATAACTGAAAACAAAAAAATCTGCTCAAAAAACAGATCAAGAGAAGCTCTCTTCTTGTTTCTTTAAGCAGATTGTTTTATTTTACGCCTGGTAGCGGCAGACGCCATCTAAATAGGTGGCTGTTACATTCATTTCTTGATCCAAAACAATAAAGTCAGCTGGGCGACCTTGTTTGATCATGCCGCAAGCATGGTCAATTTTACAGCTGATTGCTGGAATCAAGCTGGCCATCATGACCGCTTCTTGAGGGGTAGCGATTCCCCAGTCTACTACATTTTTCACAGCTTCTTTTAGTTTCAAAATACTACCAGCAAGATTGCCAGTTTCCATTCGAGCCGTTCCGTCTTTCACCACTACTGGAAATTCACCTAAAATATAATCACCATCTGGCATGCCGCCAGCCATCATACAGTCAGTGATCAAGGCAACATGGTCGTGACCAGCTTTTTCCATCAAAATCTCAGCTGCTTGAGGATGCACATGGTGGCCATCACAAATCAACTCTGAAAAAACTTCTTTTAATGAAAGTAGGGCACCAACCATTCCAGGCTCGCGATGGTTTAATCCGCGCATACCGTTGAATGCATGAACAAAAACGCTAGCACCAGCTTCAACTGCTGTTTGCGCTTCTTGTAATGTACCGTTACTATGGCCTAGAGCAACCACTACGCCTTCTTCCGTCACTTGCGAAACAAACTCACTCACACCTTCTCGTTCAGGAGCCAAGGCGATTTTTTTGATAATTCCACCAGAAGCTTCTTGCCATTCATGGAAGGTATCGATATCAGGATCACCAAAATAAATTGGATTTTGTGCACCTTTATGTTCTTCAGTAAAGAATGGGCCTTCAAAATAGATCCCTTGGATTTTTGCTCCTGTAACTTCGTCTTTGACTTTCCCAACGGTTTCAGCAACATCCCGCAACCGTTCTTTGCTGGATGTTAAGGTTGTTGGCAAGAAGGAAGTCACACCACATGATAAAAGGCCTTCCGACATGGCTTTAATGCCTTCTGCATCGTTGTCCATCACATCATGGTTCATAAATCCGTGGATATGAGTATCCACAAGACCCGGTGCTACCCATTTGCCTGAATAATCTTCTACGTCTGCACCAGAAGGGACTTCATCGACGATCGCTCCGAATTTCCCCTCTTTGACCTCCAGGTAACCAGGGCCATGAACCGCTGATTTTAGAAAGAATTTGTCTGCGTAAATATATTTATTCATCTTGATCGCTCCTCTATTTCTTTTCTTCCTTAAAAGTACTCTTATTTAGGGAAGAAGTCAAGAAAGGTCTACACCACTTTGTCAGATTGGCGAATATCCATGACAGCACGATACAGCTGAAAACTTTTTTCGGCTGCATTTTCTTCTTTCAGTCTATAAAGTAAGTGTCCCTTCAGTTCAAACAATTCTTCTAGAAAATACAAACTGTTCTTTTCTCTGGCTAAGGAAATGCCTTCGTTCGTTACCTTTAGCGCGAGGCAATCTTCTTGTTGCTCCTTTAAAAAGACCGCATAATTGTAGTAAATTTTGGTCAATGATGTGGAGAGACGTTCCGGTGGCAATGCGTGCATGGCATCGTATGCTTTTTCTAAGTAAAAACGAGCTTCACCCAGTTGCAGCAAATCACTATAGACGCGACCCATGCAGCTCAGGATACGAATTTCCATCACCGACACATTGGTCTTATCCTGTTGATAGGAGTAGGCCAATCCTTTTTTCAGCGCCTCAAGGGCGGCATCATAGTTTTGATCGAGGAAATAATCACAGCTGCCTAGATAGTAGTAATACATTTGCATATCTGAATCCAGATACAAATAATCCTTGATCGCCTTATCTTCCATTTTTTCCCGCATTTCTTGAAACTGCTTATGGACAAAATGTGATTCGATTTCGGCAAAGATTTGATTGGTTTTGTTGATCTCTTCCGAATGAAGCATCATTACTTGATCTAAGGTGACTCCTAAGCGTTGGCAGATTTGATACATCACCCAGACATTCGGCAACTCTTCGTTGTTTTCAATACGGCTTAAAACACTTTGCGAACAAATATCTTCCACTAACATCTTCTGTGTCATCTTTCGTTTCAACCGAATCGAACGGATATTTTGACCAAAAGATTCTTCTTTTTCCTTCATAATCGTCCTCCAGGGGGAATTCTTATAAAAACCGAACGTTTCTTGTCAAAAATGCGAATTCGCATTTTTAATTTTCTTTATTTTAGCACATAATGACAAAAAGGAAAGCAATTTCAAGAATGTCTTGTTATTTTTCCACAATTTCAAATGAGGTGTTAAGATGACGATCGACAGTACGATCTTTTTTACATGGGATGGCAAGAAGTATCAAGGGATCATCGAACGAGAATATGAGAACTCTGTTCTGGTTCAAGTCACCGATCCTAGTGCTGAAATGCTGGATAAATTTACCAATCGAATGATTGTGAGCAAAAAAATTTGTCAACCAGTTGCCGAATAAAAACATAAGCACCACTCCCTCACGGTTGTTGAAGGAGCGGTGCTTTTTTATATTCTTATTTCTGACGATAGGACGCCAAAAATTCTGTCATTTTTTCAGCAGTCGTTTTTAAGTCTTCCATATTAGGAAGATAAACGATTCGGAAATGATCTGGCTGTTGCCAGTTGAACCCACCGCCGTGAACCAGCAAAATGTGGTGCTCGTGTAAAAAGTCTAAAACAAATTGTTCATCATTGGTGATATTAAAGCGTTGAATATCAATTTTAGGGAAAATATAAAAGGCGGCTTTCGGTTTCACCGCTGACAATCCCGGAATGTCATTGATTGCCTTGTGGATAAACGCTCTTTGTTCATAAATACGACCACCTGGTAATAGTAACTCATCAGAACTTTGATAGCCTCCTAATGCGGTCTGAACGATTTGTTGCGATAAGACATTCGAACACAGTCGCATCGAAGATAGCATATTCAAGCCTTCGATATAGTCTTTCACATGGGACTTGTCGCCACTGAGGACCATCCAGCCCACACGGAAACCTGCCACTCGATGAGACTTAGACAAGCCACCTAGCGTCACAACGAATCGATCTGGCGCTAATGTAGCAATCGGCACATGGACATAATCATCCATGACTAACCGGTCATAGATCTCATCAGAGAAAATGATCAAGTCATGCTCACGAGCAACGTCGACGATTTGCTCCAAAATTTCTTTTGGATAAACGGCTCCTGTTGGATTGTTCGGATTAATAATGACGATCGCTTTGGTTTTGCTGGTGACCTTGGCTTTGATGTCCTCGATATCAGGATTCCAATCTGCTTGTTCATCACAAATATAATGGACGGGCTTTCCGCCAGCTAATGAGATCGAAGCAGTCCACAAAGGATAGTCAGGCATCGGCACGAGCACTTCGTCCCCATTGTTACATAGGCCCTGCATACACATCGTGATCAGCTCGGAAACACCATTACCTGTGTAAATATCATTGATGGTCACATCAGGAAATTTCTGTAATTGATAATATTGTTCGATCGCTTTACGGGCAGAAAAAATCCCTTTCGAATCAGAATATCCTTCCGATTCTCGCACGTTCATAATCAGGTCTCTAACGATCTCATTTGGGGCTTCGAACCCAAAAGGCGCGGGATTCCCCGTATTTAATTTCAAGATACTGATGCCTTCTTCTTGCATCCGATCGGCTTCTTCTAAAACTGGGCCGCGCACATCATAACTGACCCCTTCAAGTTTTGACGACTTCGAAAATTTCTTCATATTCCATTTCTCCTTTAACCATAGGTCAACGTCAGGTTATTGGTTCTCGTCGTTGATCTCTTTTCAGATTGAACCTATTATAGCAAAAAACTTTTACCTATGGCGAAATTTTTTTGCTTCTCCTTCATCTGTGCTTGTCCCGCTCTCATCTCGTAAATAGTGCGACAGTCAGTAATTTTCAGGAAAATACGTCAAATACAATTCATTTAGTGCCAAGTGCCCCACAGAAAAATCAGTGATCCCTGCAGCGATAAACCGTTGCGGTAGCTGAGGATCGCTGATTTCTATCAGATAGATCCGTCTTTGCAGATCGATGGTCACCGTCGTTAATTCTGGAAAAGCCACCAAAAAATCTGCCGAGTCCGTTTTTAAGTACAACGGTTGATTGACTAACGACTTGCGACCAAAGTATTCGTGAATGATCTTGCCGTCTTTTAAAAACAAGACCCGATCCGCGTAGGAATCCAAATTCGTCAAAATATGCGAAGCAATCACGATCGCTTTCTTTTGCGCTCGCAAGGCTTTTAATACGTTAGAGATCAATTCCACATTGGTCGGATCCAAGCCATTCATGACTTCATCCATCAGCATATAAGGCGTATCCGTCACGATCTGCATCGCAAAACAAAGACGTTGCCGCATGCCCAGCGAATAGGTACCCACAGGACGTTTGATATAGTCACTCATTCGCAAGCGCTCAATCGTTTCTTCCACTAAGTGTTCCTCTGAACGCCACATTCGCTGATACAGCTTGAGATGCTCGAAACCACTCAAATCATTGTACAAATCATTTTGGTCAGGAAAAAACGAAATTTGTTGATGCGCTGCCACTTCTGATTTTTTGGTCACATATACTTGACTGCCATTCAAAAATACTGCGCCTTCATTCGGCTGGATGAAATTCATCGCCACATTCAATAGCGTGGATTTCCCGGTGCCGTTAGGGGCGACTAACCCGACGATTTCCCCGGGAGAAAAGGCAATGGAAAGCTGATCCAATACTTTTCTCGTATACGTGACCGTCACATTTTTCAGTTCTAACATATCGTTCCTCCTATGCCAAATGAAATTTTTTGCGTTGGATCGTCACGAAGAAACACATTTCGATCAGAAGCCAAACGCCTCCTAATAAAAGCAACCCTTTTTCCATCGTAAACCCTGCAGAACCAAAATAAAAACGTGTCCAGCCTGAAAGGACTTGTCCCACATTTTGATACAGATAGACATACAGCGTTTTATCAAGGTAAGCACTGAACCAACGTCTTTGGAAAATATAGGGTGAAAGCAAGCAAAAACCAGCCAAAAGCAAATTAACCAGTTCTGAGCGAAACAGGGCACTGAACAACAAGATGCCGCGACAATAAATAAACTGCAAAAAAAGCGTCGCAAGAAAACATTGGCCTATAAAAAGACCGATGGCTTGTGTTTCAAAAGCGTTGAAATCTGTGATCGGGTAGCGGGCATCAAAGGTCGGTGATAAAATCGTGACCGGTAGTTCCAGGGAACCAAAGCCGAATTGAATACCAGAACCCAACCAGAGAAAGAACATGGTCCCAAGCGTTGCAATTGCAGAACCGACCATCAATACTGCCGTTTTGCTCCAAAGGATCTCTTCTGCCGATAATGGCAGTGAAAGAAATAGGGATTTATGTCTTCGTTCTTTTGGTAAGCAATCGATCGCCAAAAATAAAGAAACAGCAAGCAATAGAATCGGTAAATATCCAGTAAAACTTCGCTGCAATGCCTGTATCCCCGTTTTTTGCTCCATGACTGCTTGCGAGAGTTTCTTATTCGGCAACTGGCTGAAGGCTTCCATAAGCTTAGCGGTTGAAGCATAACCAAAGCGACCGTCATAGGCAGCGTAGTAATTTTGAAACGTATAATAATCCGGTGTATAAAAAACATTTCGTTCATCGGTAAACTGCAACGCCAACTGGTACCACGTAGTTGTTCCTCGTGCATAAGCTTGCCAGTTTTCATCAGCTAGTGCATCTAATCGTTGTTTTTCCGCTTCGTTCCATGGGGTAAACATTTCAACTGCTAAGCTTGCCGACCAATGGTCAGAAGGATTGGCTGCTTGTTGATCAAGAAAATCTTGTCGCACAGTATAGCGTTGTTGCATTTCTGTTTTATCTACTCGTTCAATCGGGCGAAAATCTTTTTGCCAAAAACTGTAAACGCCGCTATAGATAAGAAGCAAGCAAAAAAGACCAATAGTTTTCTTGCTCTTTAAGAGTTGTCGTAATTCAAATAAAAAATAGTCTTTCATCCTTTGCCTCCTCTCAACAAGCGATTCTGTTTATCCGCAACGAGCATCAAAGCTATACAAAGGAAGATCCACACCACCGTCAGCAGCCAACTAGCATAGACTCCCCAAGAAGTACCAGAACCCGATGCAAAGGCGCCCGAATAAAATTTATCCATAGCAGCTATATGAACTGGTAACAGTGGGATCTTTTGCAGCATCGGAATCAAGCCGAGCCCATAAAAAAGCACCAGCAAAAAGAAAGAGACGTATCGATTGGCTGCGATCATGTTCATGACAAAACCTAAGCATTCGATCAAACCAATCAGCAAGCCAAAAGAAACCAGGCTATATAAAACGCTCTGCCAAAAAGGTAAGGCTACCCAATCCCCATTGAGATAGACGGCTACTGGATACTGCCAATCCCCGAACTCCCCCAGAAGGCTCATTGAAAGAAAGACGCCTAAGAAGAACACAATCAAAACGCCTAAATTTGTAATCCCTTTAACCACAATTTTACTTAACATCCGAATCGGAAAAATCTGCGGGTACGAGCGAATCAAAGAGAAGTGTTCTCTTTCTTCTATCAAATTGTCACTGGCAAAAAAAGCCCAAAAGAAGAAGCCAAAATTCAGCAAAAACGTTATTGCCAAAGCGACAGCGGTCTGGGCATTGGCAGCAGTGAGGACCGGCTCTTTTTCTTGCTCGACTAAAGCTTGATAGACCTTCTGATCTTGTTCGATTGCCCATAAAGGTGGCAAAAATCCTTTGTCATCAACTTCTGACGCCCAAATCTGCTTTTTTAGTTCTGCAATTTGAATACTCGTTTGATTAAATCGTTCGTATTCTTCCATAATCAAGTTGGATAACTGTCGCGAAGTCAGTGTATTGTTTTCAAGCAAAAGTTGATACACCTCTTGTTCAGCAGGTGAACCCGACTGATTGGCTTGGTAGCGATCAACAAGCCGTGAGGCTTCCGCTTTTTCTGCAGTGATCGTGGCGGGTAAGTTGATGGGTTCCATCAGCTTCAAATAAATGGAAAAACAGCAACCTAAACTAAAGGCACCAATGAGCAGGAAGAGGAACGTTTTCTGTTTGACAGATTTAGCTAACTGGTTTTTAAAGTAGTTCATTTGCTCTCCTCTCAAAAAAATAATTATTCATTCTTTTAGCATACCTTTTATGGGAGAAAATGCAATCTAAAGTCTGAAAATTCTTTCAAATAGCATTAGGAAAAGTTATTGACAAACCTGTTGAAAATCAGGTAAGATATTTTCTAGACGCGGCGTGACAGAACTACCTCAGCCTGCGTTTCCTTCTATAGTATTTGCGGAAATGACGGAATGGCAGACGTGCAAGATTGAGGGTCTTGTGAGCAATCGCTCGTGTGGGTTCAAATCCCATTTTCCGCATCCTTACAGCTTCCCTATTATGGGAAGCTGTTTTTTTGTTTGCTCAAAAGATTCCCCATGGCGATCCTTCGATGAATTCTTTCGATCGCTTTGATC
This sequence comes from Enterococcus sp. 5B3_DIV0040, assembly GCF_002140755.1. Classification (NCBI taxonomy): domain Bacteria; kingdom Bacillati; phylum Bacillota; class Bacilli; order Lactobacillales; family Enterococcaceae; genus Enterococcus; species Enterococcus sp. 5B3_DIV0040. Next base: position 1,169,595 of record NZ_NGLC01000001.1, on the reverse strand, counting down.
TTGAGCGTCTACTCCTAGAAAGTTGATACGAAGCTTCCTTTCCCAAATGTAAAAATCGATAAAAACTCTTTTATCATTGCATTTCAAACCATTTTTCATATAAAATGAATAATATAACAATTATTCTCGAAAGCTGGTTCGATGCTCCGCTTTTTCTTATTGGCGGATCAGAAACAGTTGCCTGAATTTACTGGTGATGAAAAATCTTTTCAGCATTTTTCCCATTCACCTTCTCTCCTCCTTCCCCCAGATAAACAAACCTCTTCCGACCGTTTTCTCAGTTACTTTCGATAGAAAGAAGGAGCCTAATGAAAAAAAGAGTACTGATCACCCTATTGTCATTCGTTATTTTGCTTATCGGTTGCGCAAAGGCAGATGAAGAACTGTCAGAGACCGTTGCACTTGGCATCGACGCACGACTGGAATATACAAACCAATCCGGAACGGGCTGGGCCTATTATCACCCAGCAACCTTAGAGTTGTTGATTGCCGGCAGTCAAGCCGAATTGGCTATTTTGGAAGAGCTTGATTCTTCCGACGAAGATCTTTATCAGTTAATCAGCCACACAATTGATTTGATGGCAACCGCTGAACGAGCGTTAGTGGAGCGTCGGATCGATGTCCCTGCTTGGTTTGCTGCCCGCATTGGTTATAGCGAGGCTCTGGCTGCGATTCATGAACGGAGCCCTATCATTCTCAGTAATCAAGACAACCTCAACCGTCTACTGGAGGTAGCAAACGAAACGATTCCTGAAGCCGACCCGCGTCAAAAGCTGGGGCTTTTGGCAGACGATATTGCGCAGCTTCAGCAGCTCACCGAAGATGAGCTAACTCTTTATCGCAGGATCAAACTTGACGACGAACTCACCGCCACTGTTTACCACACAAGTGAAATGAATGTTGACGTCTTCGTTTTTTCGAAGCCCGAAGAGGAGTACGCATCTGGATTTACTGTTCTTAATCGGGAAACTGCCGACGAGCAAAAAGCTGCATTCTATGAAACGATTTTACGAGGGCTGGTCGTAAATATTCCTCGTGAATCGTTGATGTTTATGAATCGATTCGATCAATCTTCAGATGAACATCAGCTGGCTGTGATGACCTATGGCTTTGATCATGACATTGATCAAGACATGGTCACTACCGTGTATCAACAGCTTCAAGAAGCAAACGCAAAACAAGAAGCAGCTACGGCTTTGCAGCAAGAGCAAAGCCAGCAAAACCAGGACGAACAAACTCAGACCGAGAATGAAGGAGCTTCAGAACAAAGACGAGCGATCGCACGTGCCGAATCCTATACGAACCTCATGGCTTTCTCACGTGCACGATTGATCCAACAATTAGAATTTGAAGGGTTTACCCATAATGATGCGCAATGGGCAGTTGATCAGCTCACGATTGATTGGAACGAGCAGGCGTTGAAGAAAGCAAATAGTTACCATTCCTTGATGAGTCTTCCTCCAGACAACATTCGCCGGTTATTGGCTTCCGAAGACTTTTCAGAAGAACAAATCGACTACGCGATGACAAACATGGGTAACTAAAAACTAGCGAACAAAAGGACATCGCGATGCCTTTATGATAGCCCTTATATTGTTGCTATTTTTTATACCCAAGAAAGTGCTCGATCTGATGCGTTCATTCGAACAAAATGGCGAAGTTTACCAGAGTCCCCGAGGAGGAGAAAAAATGAAAAAACAAGTTTTGTTGCCATTATTACTGATACTATCCCTGATTTCAGGATGTGGGACGATAAATTTAGCAAGTCCTGAGGAACTTTCTGAGCGCATCGGCGCCGCTTTGGATGCAGGTTGGGAACATACCTATCATGCAGAAAAGCTTACTTATGAGTTAAGTATTGAAAATTTAGAACTGATGATTCGTGGCAAAGAAGCAGAATTGGCCTTTCTAGAACAGGTCAATAGCAACTCAAAACACAAGGCGGCATTCATTGAAAACACGGAAAAGATGATTCAACTCGCCCAAGAAGCGATCGAAGCTCGCTATCTGGATATGCCCAGTTGGGTTGCCGCTCGGAATGGTCGTATCGCAGCCTTACTTGCCATCCATGAGGAAAGCCCGATCATCGTCAGTAGACGAGCAAAATTGCAAGAATTATTCAAAGAATACGAAGAGGATTTGGCACTAGTGACAGCTAGGGCAAACACTCCATTTGCCGATGAAGAAGCGTTCAATGAAGATACACGAGAAAAGCTTGGTTTGACGCCTGATACACTTGAACGTTTACACCAACAAAGCGACGACCAAGATATCGAGTGGCAGACCACTATTGATTTGGTGAACGGCGTGACCATGAATGTCTTTTCAACAAAACATGAGCCAGTGGAGATTCTCACATTTACGAATGCTGGCGAAAAATACCCTGCCGCAATCACTTTGTTTAATGGGCAAACGACGGAAATCGTTCCCGAGATAATGACTCCTTACGAAGCCGTTTCCGCTTATTTTTACGAAATTGCCGATGCAGTTTATGAAACGATTCCAGTCGGTTATCGATTTCTGGTTGAATCACTATGGCTTGAACTGGAAAACGACAATCGTTTTCAATTTAGAACCTACGTGTTTGATAACGAAGTGACCGAGGAAACGATTTTAGCAGGGTTTCATTTCGCCCCGACTGTAGCAGCACGCTATGAGCGCGAAAACAATGCGACAGAACGAGAACGTGAAGCCTTTTTCCTCGTTAGAGCGCAAGGAAATCGTCGCTTTTATTCAAAACAAGAGATGGCAGAACTGTTAGAAACAGAAGGTTTCACTGCGGAGGAAACACAATGGGCACTAGAGACCCTTGACGTAGATTGGTATCGCCATGCTTTAGGGCGCGCCAATCAATCCCGCCGGGTGTTAGGGATCCGTCAAAGAAATATGGCCGCTCATCTTGAAGGGAACGGCTTCTTACCTGATGAGATCGAATTTGCGATTGAAAACATGGAAAATTAGTATGTAGTGGACGAGACAGATCCCATTCCCCATTTTTTCTTAGCGTAAACAAAAAACCGACCAATCTTCCTGTTTAAGATTGGCCGGTTTCTTTATTTTTTGGTTTTGATTGGTACCATGGCTTTGCGCCGATGCTGTTTCATTATTGCTTGAAGACCATAGACACCAACTCCGATAATTCCTGCAAAAGCCGAAAAAGCAATAAAAATCACAGGAGACGCCCCACTTTCTATTAATTGTTTCCCTTGGACAAAGAAAAATAAGCCCATGCTGATCAATAATGCTAGAAATAGTGATTGTCCCGCCCCGTTTTTTTTCATGCTTGCTCTCCTTTTACTTGATTATAGGTTATTCTCTCATTTCATGAATGAAAAAACCTCCATCTTAAGGCTGATTCTTTCTTTCGATGATCAGATTGATCCCATTCGGATCAGTCAAATGCAAGCGGCTGTCTGTTTCTAACTCATAAGAAACGCCACTTGCCTTTAGATGACTTCGTAACGTAGAAAAAGCCAAAGCTGGCAAAACGATCGTAAAGTACGCTAAGCCTAGATCCTTTTCCTCCATAGCTGGAACATTTCTTCCCATCCAAATATTCGATCCGATATGGTGATGATACGAACCAGCAGCAAAAAACTTTGCTTGGCTACCAAAATCTGAAGTCAAATGCATGCCTAAAACTTCGGTGTAGAATTCTTCTGTTTTTGCCAGATCCGCCACTTTCAAATGGACATGCCCCACCGTGGTGCCAACTGGAAAAGTCGTTTGTGATCGGTCAGCGGCTCCCAGCACGCCTTGCGCGTCCATTTCGATAGTAACGCCTACGATCTCACCGTCTGCTCGAATATCCCATTCACTCTTCGGTTTGTCACGATACACTTCGATCCCGTTTCCTTCTGGATCGGTCAGGTATAACGCTTCACTATACCCATGATCGCTAGCACCATCCAGAGGGGCTTTGGCCTCCAAATAATGAACCAGCATATTTCCTAGGTCTTTACGGCTAGGCAAAAGAAACGCCGTATGGAAAAGGCCTGTTTTCCGTGTCAAAGGCAACGGATCACTTACCTTCTCTAGGACTAAGAGCTCTTGTGTCCCCACGCCCAATCGCGCGTGATCTACACTTTGCTCCAATAAAGTTAGGCCAATCACGTCCGAATAAAACCGGCTCATTTTTTCCATATTCGCTACTTTTAAAACGACTTTGCCAATTGCGGCTGTTGCATCGATTTGATAGGTTGATTGAATCATTGTCATCGCCATTTCCTCTTTTCTAAACAGTTAAATTCACTTGTACCTTTAAGTATAACACTAACTTTTAGTAAGTAAATAAATCTGCTTGTTGAGGAAAGGATTCCTTGATCTCCCGTGACTCCTTGTAACAAAGCTTTTCCTCATCAGTCACAATCAAAGACAGCTCGCTCACTTTTGCAATGCTTCAATCAGTGAAATGGCCGGCTGCATCGCTTCTTCGGTCGTCCCTTCTAACACAACATAACAAAATGGCTTGTATTCAGCGGTGATGGCCAATAGTTGTTGATAATCAATCCTTCCTTCTCCCAATGGCACTACCTTGATTTTACCATCGATTACTTGATAGTCCTTCAAGTGCAAGCAAACGATGGCATCACCAAAGCGGGAAAAAGCTTCCCTTGTCAAAGCGACTTGCTCTTGATAGTTCTTCGCCGTAATCAGATTGGTTGGATCAAAGATGATCCCTAAATAGTCAGACGGTACTCGTTCCAGCAATTCTTCGATTCGATCGATCGATGATAGTGGATGATTCAAGCCCGCTTCAATCCCTAGCATCACTTGATGTCTCTTAGCCACTTGGACCAAACGCTTGATCACCTGAACCAAATCATCGAAAACGACGTCACTAAAATTTTCCTCGGTATACCCCATATTTGGCAAAACCGAACCAGTTTCACTTGCAACCATAGCTGCATCAAAGTATTTGGCATGTGCGAGATAGGTCTCGAATCTGGATAAAATCGCTTCCCGTTTTTCCAGATCAGGATGGATCAGATTACTATAACAACTCAATAAAGCGACCTGAACATGAGATTGCCCAAAACACGTTTGAAAAAGCGGCCTAAACCAGGGCTTAATTGCTCTGGCTCTGCCCATTGCGGGAAGGATTTATTTAATGCAAATTGAATGTTATGAATGTTTTTGGCGGCAATTTTTTGCGCTAATTCTTCTGGGGACCCATAATTCTTTAAATCATGCCCCCGAACAGTTAGTTGAAACATAGCTTCTCCTTTCTTCATTGCTTTTGAAGCAAAAAGAAGACCAAGCAGCGAATCACTTCAACTGGTCTTGGTCTTCCAATCATTCAGCAGTAGCGGCTCCTCACTTCATCCATTCCTTCTCAACAGATGATCAGAACCTTTTGTGACCTTTATTGTTGTGAACGATAATCTTCCGTGAACTCATCAATGATTTGCTGTCCACCATTTCTTAAGAAGGTTTCGATCGCTGTATCAAACCCATCGATCTCGATTTCCCCAGTCATATATTGGTAGTAAGCGTCTGAGATTCCTTCAATCAAGCTTGACCATGAACGATCATAGGTTTCAGAGGTCAGCGATTGTGCAGGATTGATCACCGCAAACTCTTCATTTTCCCGAATCTTTTCATTGGCTAAGTTGACATAGGGGTTGCTTGAAGGGAAAACTGTTACTAATTCTGATGGACGAGACGAAGAAAATGGTTGTACTTCTTGTTGCCACTTCGTATCATCTAAACGGACATAGACACCCTCATCATCAATTTCATAATGGACCCCTTCGATCCCTTGCGTCATCAAGGTAAACGGCTCTTCGTCCATCAAATCGTTGATAAATTTCAAAACAACACGTAAGTCTTCTTCGGTTTCAACATTGTTTTTCGGAATGGCTAACCAACCGCCCATTCCACCATTGGTATCAGAAAGGATACGACGTTCCACATTTTCATGGACGATATCATTGATCAAGACCCATTCCATATGCTCTTCATCAGTACCAGCTGCATCATCAATGTAGTTACGTACTTCTTGCAAACCACTCAATACAATCCCACCACGACCTTGAACGATATAGTTCTTCTGATCATTTTTCGCCATTACCGCAAAATCAGAATTCATCCAGCCGTTATCATAGATATTACGGAACCATTCCATTGCTTCTTTGTATTCTGGTTGCATAAAGGATGGCATCACTTCATCATCATCCGTGATCGTAAACCAATTGTCTGCACCAAAGTAACCTGAAAGTGAACGGAACCCAACATTAAAGGACTCATCACGTTCAACGAATCCGACCGTGTCATCTACCCCATTGCCATCTGGGTCTCCTTCTGTAAAGGCTTGTGCCACAGCTGATAATTCTTCTAAAGTCGATGGCACGTCCAACCCTAAATTGTCTAACCAATCTTTTCTTACGAGGACACCATAACGAGCGATCGGTTTTAGAAACGGTACACCATAGATATGACCATCGATACGAGAAGATTCTAAGCGATCCTCAGAAATTTCTGCCAGATTCGGAAACTCTTCTAAATAGGGTTCCACATCCCAGAACATTCCAGATGCTAGCGAACTACGGACGGTTGTGTTATTGATTTCTGTCAAACTTACGATATCTGCTAAAGAATTTGACGCTAATGCTGCATTCAAGCGTTCTGTTTTTGATGCGTCCGGCACCCATGTAAAGTCGATCTCGACCCCTGTATATTCTTCTAACTTTTGTGTTACATCCCCAGACGGAGGTGAAGCGGTATGCAGCATCGCCATCCAAGAAATACTTGTTTTTTCATCACTTTCTGGTCCATCAGATGAACCTCCGCCATCGCCGCAGCCTGCTAAAAACAGTCCTGCACATAATAATAAACTTGCTACTTTCAACTTTTTCATTCGTTACCCTTCTTTCTCTATTTTTAGGGAATCATCATCGAGCGGATCTTTCCCTTGATACTTAAAGTACGTAAAATCGGCATAGCTTCCAGCAAAGTGATCTAGATCATGGGCACTGATTCCAATGAAATTCCCTGTAAAACCACCAGACAAGAACTGGATGTTTTGCTTTTTAAAGGGATGCCACGTTTGTGATTGCCGATAGAACCATTCTGCTTCTAGATAAGAACCGACTACTTTCAATCCGATCGGCTCACTTGAAGCAGCGAGGGCCAATTTATCTGGGAACAAGTGAAATTCTCCTTCACAACACCGAATCAGACGAAGGATCTTGCCGTCTTTTTCATCATAAGTCACATAGAAAAACAAATAGTTTTCTTCGTTTAAGAACAACGACAATCCAGCCATCTGATTAAACGATTGGGGGTGGTATTCCATCACTGTTTCAGCTTCAAAACAAAAGTCTTGTTGACGAATCGCCAATAAGTGCTTATGAAAGTTCGATTGCATCGATTCTCCGCCGATCAATCGCAAATACCCTGGTCGCTTACTCAGATTGCACCACTCTTCATTGGGCAGCAATCGCCTACCGTTCCATGCTTTTTGCAACGATCCTTTAAAATCATCCATAAAAACAGCAGGTGATGCCCTTTGCTTCTGAGCGTCGCTAGCGAGTCTGATGGTTTGATCTGGGATCGTATCATCATTGCTAAGACGCAGCCATCCTTCGTGATCCCAATAGACGGTTTGGAGTGCCGTCTCTCGTCCAAGGATCGCTGCCTCTTCTACTGGCCGAGTCATCAAATAGCTCATGACCCATTCTCCTGATGGTGCAATCGTCAAACTGCCATGACCTGTACATTGAAAAGGGGAATCTTCGCGCTGATAGGCACGCATCATGGGAAAATGCGGATCTACTTCATAAGGCCCAGTGATGGTTTTACTACGACAAACCGTTACCGCATGACCTGCACCCGTTCCTCCTTCTGCCGTCAGTAAGTAATAACACTCATTGTGGTAATAAAGATGCGGTGCTTCAGTCTTCGCCAGCTGGGTTCCAGAAAAAATTGGCACTCTGTCACCGATCAAGCGGCCTTGTACTTCAGAGTATTCTTGGAGCACGATCCCCACCGATTTATTTGGTGTATCCTTACGATAATCCCAAAGCGCATTCAATAACCAGATACGCCCCTCTTGATCATGAAACAAGGACGGATCAAAGCCACTACCATTTAAGTAAATGGGCTCACTCCATGGCCCATGAATCGTAGGAGCCGTGATGAGATAGTTTCGACAGTCTTTGAAGGGACGTGTCGTGTTGCGAACATTTGTATAGACACAATAGTATTGTCCGTTTGCGTAACTGATTTGCGGTGCCCAAATGCTGCAATTTGCTGTGTTACCTAATAAATCCACCTGATTGGTCAGAATATCTGTTTCATGGGACCAATTGACTAGATCTCGAGAACAGTAGACCCGAATTCCTGGCAACCACTCAAAGGAAGAAACCGCTAAATAATAAGTATCCTCGACTTTTAAAATACTCGGATCAGGATGAAACCCTCTTAAAATCGGATTATTGATCATTGCCTTCATGCAACCCCTCCTTGTTTGCTGACTGTGTCCGTTGTTTTTTTGTTGTGTCGGTCATCACGATGGAGAAAACAAAAACCCGCCGCTAAAAAGAAACAAAAGGCAATCGGAAAAGCGATCATTTGACTACCAATCAATGTCACAACACCAGTCAAAAAATAAAGAACACACGCTTGTTTTCGATAATTACGATAGCGAACCAGCATCGTCGCCACTGAAACCAATATCAGGAGTGCCAACAGCGTGAAGCCAAACCAAGCACCGAGTGTTTGAAATTGCGCCAATGCTGCTTCTGCCGTCATTTGCTTCAGTACAGTGGGAAACGCACGTTGAAAGATCTCTTCGAACTGCTGGACAGTCATTTGATTGATCGCCAAGGAAAAGCCGCCCATCAACACCAGAGCGAGAACCATCCCGATCCAGCCAGACCATTTTGCCTTGCTCATTTTTCTATCACTCCTTCGATAGTCACCCATTCAGGACGTTTGGGGCTTGTTTGGTAACAACACATTCGCTCCGTGAACGCGACCGTTTGGTGGCTTGCTGTTTTTCCCCAATCAGACCATCCGCAAGGGGCGAGCTGTTGATTAAAGCAGCAGGATAAAAAGGTGACTTTGGCTTCATTGCGCCAAGGGCGGCCTAGATAATAGGCTTTGTCCCCTGTCACCCGACACCGATCGAAGGTTAACCCGCTTGCTTGTTTGCTAGTTGAGGCAGCAGTAACGTAGTTCGTTTGTGGTGTATTTTTACAATGCAAGCGACACTCTTCAAAGGTGGCGGACCCACCGCCAAAAATAAAATCGACTGTTCCACTGATCCTGCAATGCAAAAACAAACTCTGTTGTTGGTCAAAGATTGTTTTTCGCCAAGGACTGATCATTGGTTCGCCTTCTTTGGTATATTTTGGCAATGGACCCAGACACAAGGTATCTTGAAAAGCATCGAGATGACAGCGTTCGAAGCGAATGTCATCCCCTTCGATATAGACGGCAACTGCTTGCCCGACTGCTTGCCCATACCCTGCGTCATTGATGATGGTCAGGTTTTTTACAAAGACTTCTCGGCTATTGATAAAGAGCGTCGCTGTTTGAAAGGTTCCTCTTTTTTGCCCATTTTCATCGGTTTGCTCGGCAGCCAAGTGGTAGCATAAGAACGTGTTAGTTTCCCCGATCAACGTAAGCTGGTTTTTATAGATTTTCACCTGTTCTTGATACACGCCAGAGGCGATCGTGATCTCACAAGGTGCGTTTAAGGCTTCAGCAGCCAACACGGCTGCTTGGATACTCGTAAAATCACCCTTTTGCGGCTCTTTACTAACCTTTAGCTTGATAGGAGGTGTTGTTTTAGAAATTCGATCCACTGCGCTCTCATCTCCTTGGTTTCTTCATGACCACCTGGCAAGCAACACGCCTGCCAATGCTCCTTGTAGCCTATTGCTTCATAATGCTGCCCGACCTGCTGATCCAAACGAGCGACGCCGCTTGAGGGGCAGCCACGATCCTCTTTGCCAACCAAACTCAAACGCGGGCGTGGTGCGATCTGTTTTTGGATCGCCGCAGTCGTAAAGTCTTTCAACACATTAGGAACATAATAGTAAAACCCATGTTTGCTTAGACGGTCCTCTTCGATCAATGCTTGATAGTCCACTTGTGCTGCCATGTCCACCACCACTGATATCCGTTCATCTAGCGCTGCCAACCACCAGCTCATCAAGCCCCCCATAGAAAGTCCCAATGTGGCGATAGCGGAATGTTTCACTTCTTTACGGGAAGCAAGATAGGTTAAAAACTGTTGATTGTCATAGATTCGTTGTCCCCATAATGTTTTGCCTTGCAACAGAAACCGCTTGTAGCTATCATTCTCACCGTTTTTTCGTTTGCCAAAGCCCCACATGTCGATCACTCCAACGGCGACGCCCAGCTTCATAAATGCAGCGAATAGGCTTTCTTTTTGCATATACGGCGGACTTTGTCGCAGTTCTTCTTTCCCCATCGTGAAGTCGCCGCCATGAGAATGATTGAACAAAACGAGTGGAACCGGTTGCTGAGAGCTAGGATAAGCAAAGTATGCAGGGACATCCTCTTCTTGATTTAATCGTAGAAGTAAATGTTCAAAGGTATAATTTTGCACCTGCTCTTTTGTTTGCTGAACCACTTGTGGTGCAACTTTCATATCAGGACCTAGCAGCTGAAGTAACTGAGGATCCCTCACAAAAAATCTCCTTGAAATGCCAGAGGCTGACGATTCTCAAATGACTGTGTGACGGTGATTTCCCGGCTATTCTCGATATGGAACGCTTCAGTTACACCTTCCAAATTGATACGATCAAACTGAATATTCCGTCCACAGCCAATATAAAAACCTTGTTTTGTCATCTCTTCGATACCTGTCATCATCGCAGGCTTTCCTGGAATTGGGTGCTCAGCCATAGAGACGGCAATATCTTGGAAAGTGATATCTGAAATAAATTGTTCAGCCAAGCCATAAACAAACCCAGCGGCCGCATGGACATTCCGAGCCGAGATATTTGCAAAATGAATTCTCCGGAAATGAGGGGTTTCCTCGGTGATCGGGTACGGATTTTTATCCCAAACATACTTTTCTTTGCCTTTCGGTCCACAGAAATAGTAAAGATTTAAAGTGAATGGACAGATGACATTATCCATCACAATGTTATTCACTCGAATATCTTCGATCGTTCCGCCACGTCCACGACGTGATTTCAAACGAATCCCACGATCGGTATCTTGAAAAATACAATTACTAATAGTGACATTACGAATATCGCCGCTCATCTCACTCCCTAGAACGACGGCCCCATGCCCATGAAGCATATGGCAATTTACGATCGTGATATTCTCACAAGCGACCCGTTCTTTAGTGTCCTCCGTTCCTGATTTGATGGCGATGCAATCATCACCAACATCGATATGACAGTTACTGATGCGGACATTTTTACAAGATTCAGGATCGATCCCATCCGTATTTGGCGAATCCGCTGGATTTTTGATGCGAAGATTATCGATCGTTAGATTTTGACAAAGAATCGGATTGACGGTCCAACTGGGTGAATCGACAAGACGGATATCTTTCAACGTAATTTGCTGGCAAGAGGCAAAACTGATTAATTTTGGTCGTGGATAAGCAAGCTGTTCACGATTTTCCCGAAAGGTCTTCCACCATCTTTGCCCTTGCCCATCAAGCATTCCTAGTCCTGTGACAGCGATATTTTCCGCATTCTCGGCATATAAACAAGAGGCATAAACTTCCCGTTTGACCCCTTCCCAGCGAGACACGACGACGGGATAGTCTTTGGGATCATCAGAAAATACTAAGGTCGCCCCCAATAGTAGGTGCAGTTCAATGTTACTTTTTAAAAAGAGCGCACCCGTCGGATAGCGTCCTGCTGAAAAAGTGATTCTGCCTCCTCCTTGTTGATGCAATTCATCAATTTTTTCTTGAATCGCTTCTGTCAACAGACCTTCTTTTCCTTGTAAATCAGCTGTAGTCAATTGGATATTCATTTCTTGCTTCCTTCCTCCGTTAATGGTTGCAGCAGTAAACTCGCTTGTAAAAAGGCACCGTATCCTTTGAAATCATTCGTGATAACGGGTTCACTGATATAGTAAACAAACGTACCATCCCGATTATCTGGTCCACCAAGACCAGCAACTTCACAGTTTCTGATCAGATTCAACCAACCTTCTTTTGTTAAAAAGACAAACTCGTCCAGCAATCCTTGATAGGTCTCTTGGGCAAACACTTGCCATTTTTGATCGATGATCCCTGCTTTGACTGCTTTCGCTGTTGCGTAACAAATCATTGAAGAAGCGGATGCTTCTAAATAATTCCCACGCTCCCTGCCTTTATCTAAGACTTGATACCACACTTTTTTCTGGGGATCTCTTACTTTAGCAAGAGCTTCTAGACAGGAGACAAACATGTTTTCTAATGGATTCTTCTGCTCTGATTCCCCTAATAGCACCATCGTATCGGCGAGAGCCATCATGAACCATCCCATTGATCGTCCCCAGAAATTTTTTGAACAACCGGTCCCAGGATCTGCCCACGGCTGGACTTTTTGTTCATCCCACGCGTGATACAAAAGACCCGTTTTTGGATCTAGGGTATGCGTAAAGCATAAGGTGAATTGCTTGATTACATCTGCCAATGCTTCTTCTTTATCAAATGTCAGTGCGTATTCTGTCAAAAATGGGGCCCCCATATATAAGCCATCTAACCACATTTGATACGGATAGATTTTTTTATGCCAGAACCCGCCTTCGCTCGTTCTTGGCATCTGCTGTAATTGTTGATACAGCGTGTCCAAGGCGATCTTGTATTTTGACGCTCCTGTTTCTTTGTATAGCAAGAATAAACATTTGCCATTATTGATGTAATCGATATTCATCGCATCCATCTGATAGTTTTTGATACGACCGTCTTCGTCAATATAAACATCCATCGTGTTTTGGATATAGTCGAAATAGCGTTTGTCACCAGTCTGTTCATAGGCTTCTTTCACGCCTTGCAAAACGACCCCGATGTCATAGGACCATTTTCCGTGATAAATTTTTTCTTTGCATAAGTAGTCATAGCGCTCAAATAATGTGTTCAAAGCAATTTCCGAATAGTTCTTCATGTACGATACTTCCTTTTATTGTAGTCTCCTCAATTCATAGAGCTGTTTCAATGAATCCGTTTTACTGGCTGTATTTCATGAGGGTTCAACTTGTTTTGCTATTTTTCAGGTGTTCTCTAGTGACCGTTTTGTTCACGGACTAGTAAAAGTCTTTGAGCCGTTTTCTTTAGATAATGACCTCATCTCCTTTACTGGCAACGGTTTGCTCCGTAGTCGATGCCGTTTTTGAAACCACCTGATCTGTATCAATTGGGTGGATATCTTGAAGAATTTTTTTACCAGCAAGGGCAAAAACACCACCAACTAAGCTGCTCCCCATCAAAATGAGGCCGATCAAGAAATAGCTGCCAAGAACTAAATAGCCAACGATCAAAATCGACCAACTAATGATCGAATAATGCAGATAGCCTAAACCTAACAACGCACTCCCTCGCAGGATCTCAAACACGGTCACAAAGTTAGTGGCTGCCATGACGGTATACACGTGCATGAATAAAAAGAGAAACGCAATCAAAAAGAGGACATTCGCTACTTGGATAAACCATGGAAATGGCGCAAATATGTTGGTGATCACGATCGCTGCAATGATGAGAAACAACCAACTGATCAGCACCGATTGTCGGAACCGTTCTTTACTATAGTAGAAAAAACTTTTGATCAAAGGCGGTCGTTCGTGAAGACGAAGCCAGCGATCATAATATTTCATCATGGCATACGAGGCTGGTCCGATTCCCAAAAAGATTCCCCCCAGAAGTGTCACACTTAGCCAAAGAAAATGAAGGGCGATCAGGGTCAAAAACGCGGTTAGCCCATCGTTGATTTTCGTGATTTTCTCAATCGTCATATGATCCCCTCTTTCTTAATAGATACCATCTTCCCCAATTTTTTTCGCCAAACGATTCGCAAAAACAACGAGGATCAAACCTACAAGACCTTTAAACAGCCCAACAGCTGTCGAGTAACTCAATTGACCATTTTGAATCCCGGCGGTATAGACAAAGGTATCAAAGATTTGGGCAACCTCACGGTTCATTGAGTTCATTAATAGGAACATATGCTCAAAGCCCATATCTAAGATCGAACCGATTTTTAAAATCATTAAGGTCACAATCGTCGGACGAATACACGGCAACGTGATGTGCCACATTTTACGTAGTTTGCCAGCCCCATCCATATCCGCAGCTTCATAAAGCTGTTCATCAACATTGGTAATAGCGGCTAGATAGACGATCGTCCCCCAACCGGCACCTTTCCAAAGATCTTGGAAAATGTACATTGGACGTAGCCAAGTACGGCTAGTTAAGAATGGGATACGTTCCCCACCAAGACTTTCGATCATGTTATTGATCACACCGCCTTCAGTCGTCAACAGGACGTAGAAGATTGAAACTACGATCACCCACGACATAAAATGAGGCAAATAAATAATCGTCTGGATACTTTTTTTCAAGCGACGGTTATTTACTTCATTTAACATAAGCGCCAATAAAATAGGAAAAGGGAAGGAAATCGTGATATTTAAGAAAAACATGATCAGCGTGTTGCGCATCAACATCACAAAAGTATCTTCAGTAAAGAGCCGAATAAAATGAGTAAACCCAACAAAGGGACTGCCTAAGATCCCTAAGAATGGCTGGTAGTCTTGAAAAGCGATGACTAAACCGCCCATTGGAATGTAACGAAAGATAATAAAATATAAAATACCTGGCAATACCATAATATAGAGCGCACGATTTTTTCTGATTTGCGCCCATTTTTTCTTTTTCAACCGCAGTCGCTGTTCTTCTTCAGTAAGTGGCGAGAAGTAATTATCAACTTTTGTTTCCATACTTGTTCCTCCGAGTTTTTTTGATTTGATAGTCCCATGGTAGCGTGTAAGAAAGATAACGTATATAATCATTTTCTCAGCATTGGAAAGGCATACATTTTTTAGGATTATTTCTCGGTCGAATTGGAAAACCATTGTTTTATCAACGTTTGTCATGATTGTGATTTTTTTAACATGTAAAAGTGATTATATACGTTGTCCCCGCCTCATGATACGTTGGAAATACCTATTTAAGTAAAAAAAGATGGAGGTTTTTCCTATGCAACAAACCCTAAAAAAAACGAACCGCCCGAAGAATGAACGGGTTGTTCAAGGATTTATTATCGGTTTTCTACTACTCTTTACCTTAATGTGTCTCTTGCCTTTTCTGAACATTCTCGGAAGCTCCTTTGCTTCTTCTTCTGAGATTGCGACACGAACATTTATCATTATCCCACGTGAATTTAGCTTAAATGCTTACCGGTATATTCTCTCGACTCCCACGATTTTTACGAGTATTGGTGTTTCCCTTTTTGTGACCATCGTCGGAACGGTTCTTTCAATGATCTTGACCTCTTTTATGGCCTATGCTCTTTCAAGAAAATATTTGCATGGACGTGGCATCTTCAATTTTATTGTCGTATTTACGATGTTGTTTAGCGGAGGGATGATCCCAAGTTTTATTTTGGTACAAAGCCTCGGCTTGATCGATTCTCTCTGGGCACTGATCTTACCGAGCGCCATCAGTGCATATAATATGATCATTATGAGAAACTTTTTCCAAGGGATTCCTGATAGTTTAGAGGAATCCGCAAAAATGGATGGTTGCTCTGATTGGGGCGTCTTTTTCCGTATCATCTTACCTCTTTCCTTACCATCGATTGCGACGATCTCTTTGTTCTACGCTGTTAGTTATTGGAATACTTATCAATCAGCGATTTTGTACATCAATGATTCAGCGAAATGGCCGATCCAAGTGCTCCTTCGACAAATCGTGATTGTCTCCAGCGGGATGAACGCCGATGCCGCTAGTGTCGATGTTGTCCCCCCAGCACAATCCGTGAAAATGGCCGTGATCGTCGTTGCGACTTTGCCAATGTTGATCGCCTATCCATTTGTCCAGAAGTATTTCGTGAAAGGTGCCATGGTTGGTTCCGTCAAAGGGTAACCAACAGGCAGCAAAGAAAAAAAGCGTTTTTTGATCGTTGATCAAAAACGCTTTTTTTCTTTTAGTCTTTGGATCGTTTGCGATACTCTCCGGGTGTCATCTGTTCTTTCTTTTTGAAAAAGCGGATGAAGTTTTGAGAGTTGGTATATTGTAGGTTGGCGGCGATTTCTTTGATGGTCAAATCGGTTTCTCTTAACCACTTTTTCGCGACTTGCAATCGATAGTTTTGTAAGTAATCGGCAAAATTGATGGATAATTCCTTTTTAAACACATTACTTAAGTAATTGGCATTATAATGCAACTGTTCAGCAATGCTATCTAAGGAGAGATCTTGGTCGTATTGTTGGTGTACGATCAAGACCATCTTTTCAGACAAGGAGCGAATTTCTCGATCTGTTTTGGCTTGTGTCGTTTCAACGATAGGTAAAACTAACTCTTGATAGATGATTTGCTCAACTTTGAACAAACTGGTTTGGTTGAGCACGGATTGATAAACTTTACGACTATTCTGCAAGCTAGTATGATCTGCTCCTAAGAGTTGTCCTAGCTGAACGATACTGTTGATCAACTTAAACAAGGCACTTTCAATCGTCAACGGATTTTTGTTTTCATGAATGATTTCGCGTACGACTTCTGTGTAACTCGTTTTGATGGTCGCTAGATCCCCACTACGCATTGCATCCAAAAAGGTGCTTTCTGCTTCTCTAGGGTACTGAACGATCGCGTTATTGTCTAATTGTGCCGCAATGTCGTCAAAAAAGATAATGACTTCTTCCCCTAAATTCATTCGATAGTGCAAGGCTTCTTTGGCGTTATCAACCGCTAATTTGGTTTCTACGAGGCGGTCGTAGGATTGTGAGACCCCACAACTTATTTTGATTTTCAAGTAATCTTTTGCTGCTTGATGGATCTTTTGACAATAGGTCAATACTTGTTTTTGGTCAACTGATTCAGGAAGCTTTAAAATTGTTCCTTGGGTTTCTTGACTGGAGATGATTGGCTGAAAACGCAAATTCGCCGGAATGATTTCAGAAACGAGATTCTCGATGGCAAGCAAGAAAATATCAATAGTCGCTGTTTCTCGTCCACACAAATCATCGATTTGAATCAGTAATACGGCAAAGTGTTCCGTTTCGGATACTTCATACCCAAATTGTGACAGTTTTAAGTGACTATCTGCTTCTGAGATACAGCCGCGGAACAAATTTAATAGAAACAAGGATTCTAACTCGGGCTTTTGGTGTTCAACTTTAACGGCGAGATCGTGGTTTTGATGTAAGACCTGGTCGATATCGGAAATCAACTGATTAACTTCTAATTTCTGACCTTGTTTTTTGGGCTTTAAAAGCTCTCCGATCCGATTGATGGGTGAGGTAGCCACGATCGCAATGCGATAGGATACTAATAAAAAGAGGATGATCAAAAGACTGCCAATCACGATCAAACCGCTTCTTAATTCACGGATTGCTTGCGAAACACTGGCAGGTGCCAGCCGGATCACATGATACCACTGATTGTAATCCGATTGTGTGACCACATACTTATTGTTTTCTTTGTCAGTGAAGATGCCATCGTCGTGGGCAGCTGCGATCATTGTTTCGTGTAAGTCAGAATCGATCACTTCACCATTATCGAAAAGTAGTTGTCCGTCCGCATGAAATATATTCAAAAAGGAATCGTCATGATCTGCCACCAACTGTGCAATGGTATGGTCTTGGATTTCAGCGATCCCCAAAGCAGTGGTTTCCTGTCGAAAAACAGGCAGCGTCATCACCATTTTTAAATAGCCATCTTCTGGCAACCAATACAAGTAGCGTTGGTTGTCAATCAACGCTTGAAAAGCAGCGAATTCAGTATCATCGATCTGTTTTAAGGAGCCTTCTTCGATTTTCCAATGCTGATTCAAATTCACCAATTGGTAGCTGGCGTTTTCGATCCCCATCACACCAATGTAAGCAAGTTGCGAATTGATCTCTCGCACTTGTCGATAATTCGTCACGGAAAATGGCTGTTCCATCGTATCGGAAAAGCTTTGAGTACTGCTATATGTAGAAAAGGCATACTCTACCATCTGAATTTTTTGATCCAGATTTTCTTTGACTTGGTTGACCAAATTATGTTGACTTTGCAAAAACGTTTCTTGAATGTTTTGATACGTTCGATGATAAATGACCCCACTAAACCCAATGATTAAAGCGCTACCAATTAGAAAAATCAAAATAAATATTTTATAAAACAAGTTGGATGTTTGATGATAGCTTAAAAAGAATTTCATAGACTCCCTCCCATTACCTAACTATCTTCTTTTATACTAGCACATCCCAGAAAAAGTTCCTATGTTATTTCGAAAAATGTTTCACGTGTGCATCCTTGGTGTATTGACATTCTCGTGGGAACAAGCTATGCTTGAATCAAGCAAAAAGGAAGAAGGTTTTCTATGGTCACGATCAAAGATATCGCCAAAGTCGCTGGTGTTTCACATACAACTGTTTCTCGTGCGTTAAACGATAGCCCATTAATCAAGCCAGAAACAAAAAAGAAGATCGCAGCCATCGCTGAATCTTTACACTATGTGCCCAATGTCAATGCCAAAAGTCTGGTGAATCAGAAATCTTATATCATTGGTCTTTATTTTTCTCATCTATCCATTGGTACTTCCGATAGCTTTTTAGTCGAAGTGATCAAAGGAATCAGTGATACCCTACCATCCGAATATACTTTGGCGGTTCATGAATTATTGCAATCCGATACATTTGATGAAGAGCCGAATCGCCTAGATGGAGCGATCGTGATGAGTCAAAGTGATCGTGATGACGGCTTTATCGCTGCTCTTTCAAAGAAAAACATTCCCATCGTCGTTTTGAATCGTCAATTGCAGGATGCAACCTTGATGAATGTCACTAGTAATGATGCCCAAGGGGTCTATCAAATGATGACCTATGTGCTTGAACAAGGCTTTCGAAAGATCGCCATGATCGAAGGGATCGCTTCCTTTGGTTCCGCTAGAGAGCGTCGCAAAGGATTTATGAAAGCGATTCAAGAAAAGCAGCTTGTCTGCCCGAAAGAATACTTCGTAGCTGGCGACTACTCGTTGGAAAGTGGTCAGCTGGGTGCCCAGCAACTACTCGCTTTACCTGAACCACCTGAAGTGATTTTTTGCGCCAATGATGATATGGCGATCGGGGCGATCAATGCCTGTCATCAAGCAGGACGAAAGATCCCAGAGGAGATCGGTATCATCGGTTTTGATGATAGTTCTTTTTCTCCCTATACGTATCCCCCTTTAACAACGATCCGCAAACCAGTCTATGAAATGAGTCAATTGGCAGCAACTCTGCTGTTGCAAGCATTTGCCAATCAAGTAGTTGAGAAACAACATTTCTTTGATACCTCGTTAATCATTCGTCAATCGCTGTAAGCCTCTTGTTTTCAAGAGCGCTTACGCAAAAATGTTAACGTGTGCATAACTATTTTTTAAGGAGGATTCTATGAAAAAAATTACCGAACAACCCCATCAAACCTATCCAGCCCGAGTGATTCAATTCGGGGAAGGCAATTTTATGCGGGGCTTTTTTAACTGGCAGCTGCAGCAAATGAACAAGCAAGGTCTTTTTAATGGCAGTGCCATTGTGGTACAGCCGATTGATCACGGCTTGAAAGAGCTGTTGGCACAACAAGAAAATCTCTACACCGTTATCTTAGAAGGACTTGTCGATGGCGCTCCTTCTCAAACATTTGAAGTCGTCTCCACCATTGATCAAGTGCTGAATCCTTATCAGCAATGGGAAGACTATCTTGCTTTAGCCGAAGATGAGCAACTCGAGATCATCGTTTCTAATACGACGGAAGCAGGTATTGCGTTTCACCCAGAGGATACCTTATACGATACCCCTCCCCACAGTTTCCCTGCAAAACTGACCGCTCTTTTGTATCGTCGTTTTCAACGACAAAAACCGGGATTTTTGATCATTCCTTGTGAATTAATCGATCGGAATGGTGAAAAACTAAAAGAGATCGTCTTACAATATGCCGCATTATGGTCTTTGGAGTCAGACTTCGTCAACTGGTTAGAAAAAGAAAACACCTTCTGCTGCAGCTTAGTCGATCGGATCGTTCCAGGATATCCTCGCGATAAAGTGGCACAATACCAAGAGATTCTTGGCTATGAGGATGCCGTAATGGTCACTGCGGAACCCTTTATGCTCTGGGTGATCGAAGGAAGCGGCGTAGCCGAAAAGCTTCCCTTGCAAGAAGCTGGGTTGAATGTGATCGTGACAGAAGATATGACCCCCTATCGTGAACAAAAAGTACATTTATTAAATGGTCCTCATACGGCGATGGTTCCACTCGGTCTTTTAGCTGGTTTAGAAACCGTTGAAGAAGTAATGAACGACCGTGATTTTGCAGCCTTTTTGGATGGTCTTTTTCTGGAAGAGTTGATTCCAATGCTTGATTTGCCTAAAGCGCAGCTTGCAGCTTATGCGGAACAAATCAAAGAGCGCTTCAGAAATCCTTATGTGAAGCATCAGCTGCAATCGATCGCTTTAAACAGCGTCTCAAAATTCCGTGCGCGTCTTCAACCAGTCTTAACTCGTTATGTCCAACAAAACCAGCAGTTACCAAAACGAATCACTGCCGCACTGGCAGGGTTGCTGACTTTCTATCTCACTCGACCTTTTCAAGATGATGACCTAGTGACAACCATATTTCAGCAAGTGAAACAATTACCAGCAGAAGAACAGATCGCCGCTCTATTAAAAAATGAGCAACTCTGGCATGCAGACCTGAGCTTTATGACAGCGACAATCAATGAAATGTGCGCATGTCTAAAACAAGACGGACCCCGCCAGTTACTTGCGTCGATTGACACCCCTGAGCCAAGTTTGAAATAAAGGAGAATCTTTATGTCCAGCACATTAACAGAAACACCCGCGCAACTATTGAAATTGCACCCTAATGATAATGTCGCAGTCGCATTAAAACCACTAGCTGCTAAAACGACCCTTTCATTTGAAGACCAAACGATCACCCTTTTTGAGGATATTCCACAAGGACACAAAATCGCCCTCAAAGATCTAGCACAATCACAAGACGTGATCAAATATGGCTATCCCATTGGACATCTCTTAGCTGACGTGAAAACTGGCCAATGGTTGCATACCCACAATGTCAAAACCAACCTTTCTGGTACCTTAGCATACACCTATGCCCCCGATTTGCATCCCGTCCGTTATCCAAAAAGGGCTGCGACGTTCCAAGGGTACCGTCGAGCAAACGGCAAAGTTGGAATTCGTAATGATTTACTGATCGTGCCAACAGTTGGTTGTATCAATGGTATCGCTGAGATCATTGTTGAAAACTTCAAGAAGAATCATCCAGATCTTGGCACCTTTGATCATATTACGATCCTTAAACATCCCTACGGCTGCTCCCAGTTAGGCCAAGATCATCAAAACACCCGTCAAATTTTAATTGATGCGGTGCATCATCCAAATGCCGGTGGCGTCTTGGTCTTTGGCTTAGGTTGTGAGAACAACACCGTTCCCGAGTTTAAGAAAAACCTGGGTGACTACGATCCAAAGCGCGTCAAATTTATGGTGGCACAGGAAAGTGACGATGAAATTGCGGTCGGCGAAAGCTTATTAGAAGAATTACTGGAAGCAGCAAAAGAGGATCAACGAGAAGCCGTTCCCTTGAGTGAGCTAAAGATCGGGTTAAAATGTGGGGGTTCTGACGGGTTTTCTGGGATCACCGCCAACCCTTTGTTAGGGGCATTTTCTGACTTTTTAGTTTCACAAGGTGGCAGCACGGTCTTGACGGAAGTACCCGAAATGTTTGGCGCTGAACAAGTCTTGATGGCGCGTGCACAAGATGAAGCAACCTTTGAAAAAATCCTCCATCTAATCAACGACTTTAAAGATTATTTTCTTGCTTACGGTGAACCAGTCTATGAAAATCCTTCTCCTGGCAATAAGGCAGGCGGTATCACTACGCTAGAAGATAAGTCATTAGGCTGTACCCAAAAATCTGGGACTTCCGCTGTGGTCGATGTCTTAAAATATGGGGAGAAACTCCGAAAGCCAGGCTTGAGCCTGCTGGAAGGTCCTGGAAACGACCTTGTTGCCGCTTCTGCACTGGCTTCTGCCGATTGCCAACTCGTCTTATTTACCACTGGTCGGGGCACGCCATTTGGTGCCTATGTGCCGACCATGAAAGTTGCCACGAATCAAGAGATTTATCATAAGAAACCCCACTGGATGGATTTCAACGCTGGTCGCTTGTTGGAAGAGCCGATGGAGGTCGTGCTGGAAGACTTTATTCAAGCGATCATCGATACTGCCAGTGGAAAACCGACTCGTAATGAAGCCAACAACGTTCGTGAGATCGCCATCTTTAAAAATGGTGTGACACTATAACCAAAGAAAAGAGGTTCGACATGTTTTTAAATGAAAACTATTTACTGCCAAATGAAATTGCTCAAACCCTTTACCATGAATATGCCAAAGATCTGCCGATCATTGATTACCACTGCCACTTAGACCCGAAAGAAATCTATGAGGATCGGCCCTTTAAAACTATCACCGAGGCATGGCTAAGTGGCGATCATTACAAGTGGCGATTGATGCGCGCTTGTGGCGTACCCGAAGAAGCGATTACGGGCAATGCCAGTGATTATGAAAAATTTTTGGCATGGTGTCAAACAGTGCCAAAATTGGTGGGAAATCCCCTTTACAGTTGGACCCATTTAGAGTTAAAGCGATTTTTTGCGATCGATCTTCCCGTTACTGAAGAAAATGCCGAAACTTTGTGGAGGCTATGCAACGAAAAATTGCAGCAAAAAGACTTTACCCGAAGAGCTTTGATTGCTCGCAGTAAAGTCGAGATCGTTTGCACCACAGATGATCCAGTCGATGATCTTCACTATCATCACCAATTAAGCCAAACAGAGCAACGTTTTCGGGTCTTGCCGACCTTTCGACCTGACAAAGCGTTACAAATCGACCATCCGAATTTTCTTACCTATGTTACCAAACTCGAAAAGAGTGTCGAAAACGCGATCACTACCTACGATGCTTTCTTGACAGCCTTGCGGGACCGTGTAAGCTATTTTCACCAGCATCACTGCCGCTTGTCTGACCATGCGCTGGATACTTTAGTGTATGCTACAGACGAACAGTTATCCCTTGAAGCAATTTTTGCCAAAGCATTAGCTGGAGAATCTTTGGAGGAAAAAGAAGTCTCGTTCTTCAAAACCAATGTTCTAGTTGAACTGATGCAGCTGTATCACGAACATGGTTGGACGATGCAACTGCATGTCCATGCGTACCGTAACTGCAACCAACGAATGTTTGAGCGCTTGGGACCAGATACTGGCTACGATGGCATCAATGATCAACCACTGACTCAAAACTTGCAGAAATTATTGAACGCTGCTGATGCGCAAGACCATTTGCCTCAAACGATTCTCTACTCCTTAAATCCCAATGACTATGATGCACTCGTCGCTTTGATGGGGTGCTTCCAGCAAGAAGGCAATAATAAATTGCAGTTAGGATCTGGTTGGTGGTATAACGACACCCGCGCAGGCATGCGTCACCAATTGACGAAATTCGCAGACGGCAGTGTGATCTTTAACTTTGTCGGCATGCTGACGGATTCAAGAAGCTTTCTGTCTTACACCCGTCATGAATATTTCCGACGCGTCTTTTGTGAATGGCTTGCTGAGATCGTTGTACGTGGTGAAGCACCTGCTGATCTTCGTCAGCTAAAACCATTAGTAGAAAATGTCTGTTATCAAAACGCCAAAAACTACTTCAAATTTCAGGAGAAAGACAATGGAAAAAATCGTCATCGTCGGTGATTCCACCGCATCGATCAAAGAGCCTAGCGCTCGTCCAGAAACGGGCTGGGGAGAAAAAATCTCACGGTATCTACCCCAGCATCAAATCGTCAACTTGGCAAAAAATGGGCGTTCCTCCAAGAGCTTCATTGAAGAAGGACGCTTGTTGCAGGCAGAAAAAGAACTACATGCTGGTGATTATCTCTTGATTCAATTTGGACACAATGATCAAAAAACAGATAGTCGCGGCACGACACCTGTTGAATATCAGCATAATTTAGCAACCTACGTGCAAACGGCACGCCAGCAGCAAGCGACACCGATCCTATTGACCTCGATCACTCGTTTGCATTACGTGGACCAACAACAACTTGATCCTTTGGCAGTCGGTCCTTACCCAGAAGCAATGCGTGCTTTGGCTACCTCCTTGGATGTGGTCTGTCTGGATCTTTTTGCCGCAACACAACGGTTCTTTTCAGCGCTGGAACCACAACAGGCGAAAACCTATTTTCTTCATTTAGAAAAAAATCAGCACCCCAATTATCCAGCCGGCATTACGGATAACACGCATTTAAATGACCAGGGTGCTACAGCCGTTGCCAAATTAGTTGCAGAATGTTTGAAAAATTCTCCATTACCGCTTGCACAACAAGTTTTGTTAGATTGAAACTCATTGTTCGTGTTTAATCTTCCCCTAACATAAATACGCTACCTGATTTTAAAAAGAGCAACTCAAGCAAAACGCTGCGAAGAACATTTTCCTTCACAGCGTTTTGCTTTTCCTTCTTTTTAAAAGATTTGTTTGCAATTGCTTTGCTTCAACCCATTTATCGCCAAGCTACCTTTTAAAGCCCTGCATTTATTAGGTGTTGCACCATAAAAATGGGAACGATTGCAATCGTCCCCATCCTTACTACTGATTGTTTTATTCAGGTTGTTTCCCGATATACGCCAAGATACCGCCATCTACATATAAGACATGGCCATTGACAAAGTTTGATGCCTCAGAAGCTAAGAAAACAGTTGGTCCTGCTAAATCTTCTGGCTCACCCCAACGGGCAGCAGGTGTTTTCGCTACGATAAATTGATCAAAGGGGTGACGAGAACCGTCTGGTTGGATCTCTCGTAATGGTGCAGTTTGCGGTGTTGCAATATAACCAGGTCCGATCCCATTACATTGGATGTTTGCTGAACCAAATTCGGCACAAATGTTTTTCGTCAACATTTTCAAGCCGCCTTTAGCCGCTGCGTATCCAGCTACCGTTTCTCTTCCCAATTCACTCATCATTGAGCAAATGTTGATGATTTTTCCATGTCCTTTTTTGATCATTGACGGTAAGACTGCTTTTGAAACGATAAATGGAGCGTTCAAGTCCACGTCAACGACTTGGCGGAAGTCTTCAGCAGACATCTCCAACATCGGGATTCGTTTGATGATCCCAGCATTATTGACTAAGATATCGATCACGCCAACTTCTTCTTCAATCTGCTTGACCATTTCGTTGACTGCTTTTTCATCCGTTACATCGCAGACATAACCGTGGGCTTCGATCCCTGCTTCACGATAGTTTGCTAATCCTTTATCCACTGATTCTTGATCCAAGTTGTTAAAAACGATCGTTGCTCCTGCTGCTGCTAGTGACCGAGCGATCGTAAAACCGATCCCATAGACAGCGCCTGTCACTAATGCGATCTTACCATCTAAACGAAATTGATCCATTGAAAAATCCATAATTGATAAACCCTCTTTCTTTTTATTTTAAGTCGTCCATTGCCACCATATCCATGTCGGTATAGGTGATATTTTCGCCACACATTGCCCAGATAAAGGAGTAGTTACTTGTTCCAACACCCGAATGGATCGACCAGCTTGGAGAAATAACGGCTTGTTCTCCACTAACGACTAAATGCTTCGTTTCATCTGGTTTGCCCATCATATGGAACACTTTTGTGTCTTCGTTGGCAAAATCAAAATACACATATGCTTCCATCCGACGTTCATGGGTATGACTTGGCATCGTATTCCAAGCACTGCCTGGTTCTAAGATCGTATACCCCATTTGTAATTGACAGCTTTCGCAAACGTTTGGGTGAATATATTGATAAATTTTCCGTTCATTTAATGTCAAGCCTTCGCCAGTCTCCATTGGTGTGACTTGATCAATACTGATTTTTACATTTGGGTATTTCTTATGTGCTGGCACGCAAGATAGATAGAATTTCGCTGGATTTGCTGGATCATCTGAGTGGAACAAGACTTGTTTGGTTTCCTTGCCGATATAGTAGCCGTCTTGTTTTTTCATTGGTTCTTTTTGGCCATCGATCGTGATCGCACCAGGTCCTCCAATATTGATGACGCCTAATTCGCGACGTTCTAAGAAGTATTCCACCCCTAATTCGCTGCTTAATTGCACTTCTAACGCTTCTTCTGTCGGTGTCACTCCGCCAAAGATCATCCGATCATTGTGGGTATAGGTCAGCATGATTTGTCCTGGTGTGAAAATTTTTTCTACCAAAAATTCTCTGCGTAATTCCTCGGTACTATAGTGACGAATATCAAGTGGACTATGGGTATAGCGTGTTTCCATGTGTTGCATGTTTTATTCCTCCTATCGAATAATTTTTCCTGAACCTGTTGCAATAAATTCTTGTATCTCATTGGCGCTAAACTGATTACAGTCGCCATGGATCGTATGTTTCAAAGCAGATGCGGCTGTGGCAAAATCAACGATTTCTTGGTCTTGTTTCTTCGTGACAACACCATGTAGGATACCAGCTGAAAAGGCATCGCCGCCTCCGACGCGATCAACGATTGGATTGATCTCATGGGTAGCAGAAACGACATAATTGCCGTTATGCCATAGGCTTCCTGTCAATTGATTGTGACTTGCTGAGAGCACCTGACGACTAGTTGAATAAAAGAGCTGGATATTTGGGTATTTCCGATGCATTTCTTGATAATAGTAGTCATCTTCGACTTCCTCTGTTGGAGCTGATACATCCATAAAGACTTGGGCATCTAACTGTCCTGCCGAGCAATAATCGACATAGGGGAGCACTTCTTGCAAAAAGACGCGTGCTTCAGCGGTCGTCCACAGCTTTCCACGATAATTGATATCGAAACTGATTTTACAACCAGCTGCTTTCGCTTCTTTGATCAACGTCAGCAAAAGTGTCTTCCAAGTCGTTGAAAGAGCGGGCGTGATCCCTGAAAGGTGAACAATATCAACCCCATCAAAAAGGTCAGATTGCCACTCATTTTCTTTCATTTGAGCAAAGCTAGAGCCTGCGCGATCATAAACCACTCGCGCTGCTCGTTCCCCGATACCGGTTTCAATATAGTAAGTACCTAGTCGGGAACCGCCACGAAGCACGTGGCGACAATCGACGCCATAGCTTCGTAAATGATGAAAAACGGCATCTCCTAAAGCATTCTCAGGCACTTTACTAGCAAAAGAAACGCGATGACCAAAATTCGCTAAGGAGATCGCAACATTGGCTTCTCCACCGCCATAATGGGCAGCAAACATCGAACTATGGGCGATTCGTTCGCCTAACGTTGTCGATAGACGCAACATGATTTCTCCTAGTGTCAGAATGTTTGCCATCTTACTTTCCTCGAATCTCTTTTAATTTTGCCGCATATTGTTTCGCTACTTCTGTTACTTTGTCAAAATCCCCACTTGCTGCTGGCGCTAACAAATTCCCCCCTACACCAACGGCTACAACACCCGCTGCAAACCATTCTTGCATGTTGTCTAAGCTGACACCACCGGTCGGCATAATGTTTAATTGTGGCAATGGCGCTTTGAAGGCCGAGATGATACTTGGTCCATACGCACTACCCGGGAATAGTTTAATGATATCTGCGCCTGCTTTTAAGGCGTCCTTCATTTCTGAAATGGTCATGCAACCAGGCAGATACGGGATTTGATATAAATTACATAATTCAGCCGTTTCTTGATCAAAGGTTGGGCTGACGACATATTCTGCTCCTGCCATGATCGCTAAGCGGGCGGTCACTGCATCAAGAACGGTCCCCGCACCAACAACTACCTCTGGATTCTCTTTGAAGATTGCTACTAATTCAGCGATTACATCCGCCGCTTGAGGCACTGTAAAAGTCAACTCAATGCCGGTGATCCCCCCTGCAACGATCGCTTTACTTGCTTGTAGTGCTTCTTCTTTTGAAGCGCCACGTACAACAGCGATCACACCGCTTTCCTTTAGTTTCATTAAATTCGCTACTTTTTTCATTAAGACCCTCCACTTATTTCCTATTTGGAAAATGGTATTTATTATAAAGAAACTTACACGTTCATTATACCGTTCTCGTTTTTATTTGCAAGGGCTTTCCATTAAAAAGTTTACAACGCTTGCTCAATTTGTTGTTTTGTCGCAATAATCGCATCGATCAATGTCGTTTTGTATTTTGGGGTCAAGCGGTATTTCGGTAGGCTGATAGAAAACGCCCCAACGATCTCCTGATCTTTTGTCAGTGAGGCGCCGATGCAATAGATTTCTTGTTCCATTTCTTCATCATCAAAGGCTACTTGGTTCGCTTTTGCCTGTTCCAATTCTTTCTTCAACTTCAACTGATTTGTAATGGTATTTTCGGTATAAGCGGTTAAAGGCGTTGCTGCCAAGTACTCCTCTACTTGAGGGGCATCAAACTCCGCTAAAACGGCTTTCCCCATGGCAGAGCTATACAACGGTCTTGTGATTCCTACTTTTGAAGACATGCGGATCGTTTGATTCTGAGGCTCCAATTTATTGACATAAAGAATCTCATTGGCGGTCAAGACCCCTAAGTGGATCGTTTCATCCGCCGTTTTCTGCAATGCTTCCAAGTATGGCAAGCTGATTTCCACTAAATCAAGCTCTTGAATGTTTTGATTCGCATACTTGATCAGCTTAGACCCTAAGCGATAATTCTTCTCTTTGTCGCGTTTGACATAGCCGATCATTTGTAGCGTTTCCAATATTTTCAAAGCTGTGGATGGGGTCAGTTTCGTTGCTTCTGAAATTTCTTGCAATGGTTTACTTGGCGCTTCTGCGAGGTAATCTAAAATGGTTGCTGCTTTTAGTAGTACGGTTCCATATGGTTTTTGTGTCATCATTTCTCCACCTCTATTTTCTATATAAGAAATTATAATATCTTTTTAGGAAATGCACAATCTTTTTCCTCTATAAAAGCATGACGCGATTCCTATTTTACTTTCTGTCGTTATTCATTGTATGATGAAGGCAAGACAAAGGAGTGCCGAACAATGGACTTAAATGTATTGATCAAAGGAAAAAAATTGACTGACAATGAGCTGCAAATTCTTGATTATTTGCTTGCAAATACCGCTGCGATCGATGGACTGCCCTTAAGAGAAATCGCTAAAACGATCTACACTTCCCCAGCAACCATCGTGCGGCTTGCGCAAAAACTAGGTTTTTCTGGCTATCTAGAGCTGCTTTACTTCTTAAAGAATCGCTTGAAAAATCAGACGATCACTGAAGCCGCCATCGATTACCAAATTGACGCTGCCAGTATTGCAGATACGATCGAAGCGATCAAAGAAATCTATGGACAAAACAAGAACAAGTTTATTACGATTTATGCCACAGGTTTTTCGGGGATCGTGGCAGAATACCTCCACAAAAAAATGCTTGTCAACGGCATCAAAACCTTATTAGTCAGTGCTTCTGACTCAGGTGGGATCATTAGTAACAACATTGAGAACATCAGTATGTTGATCACCATTTCTAAATCTGGCGAAACACAAAAAGTGCTGGAAAAGATGGCATTAGCCAATGAACATCACATACCAACTGTTTTGTTTTGTGGTAACGGTGAGCATCGCGCCAATCAACTAGCGACCTTTTCCTTTGAAGTGACAGATGAACGTCCCTACGACACCCAAAACATCCAGTACACCAGTTTCTTTGGCAAACTGCTCTTATTGATGGAATATATCGTTGACGCTTTCACGTGTGTTGAAAAAGAAAACCAGCAACCCTAGTGGATTGCTGGTTTTTGCTTATGCATGAAAATACGTTTTTGCCAGTTCTTGATAAAGCGCGTGGTTCTGCAGATCAGGAACAAATTTTTCATCTGGCTGATCTTGCCGCACAACAGAGCTTTTGTACAAATCATACAAGCCGAATATCGGTTCATTTTCATCGGAAAGATAACAGGTTAGCCCCAACACATCCGCGGTCATTTGACCTAATAGTTTTGTTTGAAAGAAACCACCACTTACAGTGACTGCCCCTTCCAACTGCGCCATTTGCTTTAATAAATCGATGTTCATCAGCATGCCTTCGAGGACTGCCCGTAACATATCTGAGCGATTGTGTTTCAGGGTCAAGCCAGAAAAGCCACCTGTGATTTCATTCGTCCAAAAGGGTGCCCGCTCGCCATTTAAATAGGGGAAAAAACGTAAACCGTTGCTGCCGATCGGTGATTCCTCCATGACTTGCGGCAGATAATGATAAAACCCATCAGGATCTTCTGATAAGGTCTCTTTTGCCCAAGCAAGCACACAACCGCCATTATTCGAAGGTGCCCCTACGACATAGAGGTCTTCTTGCAGATAGTAGCAAAAATTTTGTTTTTGGCGATCAAAGACCGTGGTCTCACTTACTTTACGAACCGCCGCACTGGTTCCGATCGTCAAGCTGTTGCGGATCCCTGTAGAAATATAGCCAGCATATGCTGCCAAACACCCATCGCTAGCCCCACACATCACTTCTACCTCAGGCTTCAAGCCACACCGCTGCGCCATCTCCTTGGTAATCAAAAAACGATCAGTCGGTGCACATAAAGGCGCTAATTGGGCTTTTGAAAGGGATAAATAGTTGAGAATCTTTTGACTCCATTGCTTTTCTTTCAAAGAAAAAAGACCGGTCGCTGATGCGGTACTATAATCGATCCGTGCTTGTCCAGTAAACAACGCCATTGCTAGTTCTTTTAAGCCTAACCATTTCGTCTCTTTGGAATATGAACCACTTGTTTGAAAATAAGCCAGTTTCGCAAAGGGAGACATCGCATGGATCGGTGTCCCTGTCTCTTCATAAAACGTTGCTGCCAGATCCGTTTGACGAAAGGCCGTCATCGTTTGATTCGCTTGATTGTCTGACCAAATGTAAATCTCTTCTGCTGTCTCACCAGCCACTGGCATCAAACTGTGCATGGCGGTACTGAACCCGATCACTGTGATTGCCGCTTTTAATTGAGCGGGAATCGTTGTGACACCACTGATTAATTGGCTACTGATCTGGGTCGCTGATTGGGTCTGTTTTAACCCGTGGCTATGGGTTTTGATTGGTAATGACTGTGAGTAAATGATTTTCCGATCTTCAATGACCCCAAATTTTATGGCTGTTGTGCCGATATCAATCCCTAAAAACATCGCATTGCTCCCTCTCATCTGATTCAATTAGCTTTATTCTACCATAGTTAGTGGCATATTCTAGCATACCTGTCTGATCGTTTTGTTGAGAAGACGTTTAGTGATGATTTTCTTCAGAGAAGTATTCTTCCACAGCAAAAATCAAAAAAAAGAAAGATTCTTGGAGAATCTTCCTCTTTCGTTATCCAACTAGCGAATGTTTCGCAAATGTGAAACAAATCAAGACAATCCTGGCCAGTAATCACCATTTTCCGAGACCAAATCATCGAGTAACTCTTTGGCTACTTTTGCGCTAGGAATCGTTTTGGAAAGGCTTAACGCTTGCCACATTTTTTGATAGCTCTTTTCCACATATGCTTCGACCACTAATTTTTCCACAGTCACCTGTTGGAACATGAGCGCTTGTTGGAAGGCAGGAATTTTTCCTTGAGCGAGGGCTTCTGGTCCATCAGAACCGACGATACATGGCACTTCCACCATGGCATCATCCGGGAAGTTCGCAATCGCGCCGTTGTTTTCCACAATCATGACCATTCGCTCATGAGTATTAAAAGCGATGGCGCGTGCCAAATCAACGATAAAGGTTGCATGGGCATCAATCTCAAAAGCGATCCCTTCAGCAGATCCTTGTGCAGTGATCTTTTTGGCATGATCGAACACTCGTCTTTCCCGTCCTTCCATCACTTCATTGGAACGCGTATACTCTGGGTGTTCTTTCATGTGTTCGTAGACGTAATCTGGGTATAAATAATACTTCAAGTACGTATTTGGCAGATATTCTGGTGTGAGAGCCAAGAGGTCTTTGGCTTTTTTGTGGGTGTCTTGCCAACTTGGGTCTGTATGTTGGGTATCCACTTCGATCTGCGTCAAATAGCCATGTTCTGCAACATAGTCACGTATGGTTTGAATGTACTCCGTGCCTTCTTTGTCTTTGACACTAGTCCACCAGCCAAAATGATTCAAGCCAAAGTAGCGAACTTCTAACTCCTCTGGCTGTTTGCCAATGATTTGCGACATGCGACGCAACGTGCCCACGGGCATGTCACAGATATTCAGAACTTTTGATTTAGGACGCAAGACTCGACATGCTTCAGCTACGATTGCAGCCGGATTGGAATAATTCAGCATCCAACAATCGGGGGAATACTTTTCCATGTAATCAATGATCTCCAGCATACCAGTGATGCTGCGCATCCCATAAGCGATCCCTCCTGGACCACAGGTTTCTTGACCAAAGACGCCATGACGCAAGGGAACTTTTTCATCTTTTTCCCGCATATCATACTTTCCTACTCGGATATGCGCCATACAGAAATCGACATCGCTGAAGGCTTCCTCAGGATCCGTCGTAAATGAAAATTCGATTTGCGGTGCTTGTTCTTTTAATAAGATCGCTAGGGCTTCACCGAGGATCGCTTGGCGTGCTTCATCATTGTCGTATAGTTTCAGCTTTCTTAAAGGAAAGCGTTCTTGATTATCAAGCAGCATCATAACGATTCCCGGGGTAAAGGTACTGCCGCCCCCTGCGATCACTACTGAAAAATTTTTCATCATTCAATCTCTCCTTCTCTTCCAAGATAATTTTCTAATTCTTCCCGCACTTTCGGCACAGTCAACCCGTAAACGACATGGACATTTTCACCATTTTTGATCACGCCTTTGGCTTGTGTTTCGTCTTTTAGTAGCGCTTCATCCACGAGTTCAGGATCCTTTAGTTTTAAACGTAAGCGGGTATAGCAGTTGTCGATGGTTTTGATATTGTCATCGCCACCTAGCGCTTTAGTGATGATTGCTGAGATACTTGTTTCACCAGTCGGACTAGTGGCGGCTTGGTCACTCGCCATGACCCCGACACCTGCTCCAGCAAGTTGTTTTTCTTTGTACTCTTTCTTCGAATACAGTTTGGTCTCTGTCCCATCTTCTTCACGCCCGACCGTTTTCAAATTCAGTTTCGTGATCAAAAAGCGGAACAAGAAGTAATAAAGAAAGAAGAAGACGACTCCGACGATCAAGTACACTGGCCAGCGAGTTTTCTCGATCCCTAAGGGCAAGTTGTACAAAAGAAAGTCGATGAAGCCATTCGGTCCGATGGCGCGAGAACCAAAGAGATTTAACGCCACCATGCTCAAGCCGCTAAGTGCAGAATGAATGACGAACAAAACAGGTGCCACGAACATAAAAGAAAATTCGATTGGTTCAGTCACACCTGCAATAAAGGAAGTGACGACAGCTGGAATCAAAATGGCTTTGACTTTGACTTTATTTTCTGGTTTTGCCGTTTGATACATCGCCAAACAGGCACCGATCAGTCCAAACATTTTTGAGATCCCACGAGCGTCCCAAATGACACTTTGCGATAATACGCGGACTGCTGGGTCAGCAATTTCCGCAAAATAAATGTTTCGTGCCCCTTCAAAGACTTGACCGCCAACTTCTGCGACACCGCCTAATGAGGTATACAAAAACGGCGTGTAGATCAAGTGATGCAAGCCAGTTGGAATCAATAAGCGTTCCAACATACCGTACAAGAAGATGCCAAAGTTGCCCGTTTGTTGAATGATGCCGCCTAAACCGTCGATGCCAGTTTGTATTACTGGCCATATAAACGTGAAAACGATGGCTAATAACACGACGACCGGAATCAAGACAATAAAGACGAAGCGCGCGCCGCCATAAACTTGAAAGGCGTTGTTAAAGGTCGTATCGATAAAACGATTATGGATCAATGCTACGACGATCCCTAAAATGATACCCAGAAAGACCCCCATATCCAACACTTGGATTCCTAAAACGATCGCTTGTCCTGAACCTTGAAGGGCATCGGCTGGAACCAACATCCCCCGAAGTTCCATGAATTTATTCATGGCATTCAAGAAGACGAAATAACCTAACAACGCGGTAAATCCCGCTTCAGCTTTTTTCTTATTAGCTAACCCTAGAGCAATCCCGACACAAAAAATAATGCCCAAATTGGTTAAAATCGGTAATAAGGAAGCGGACAAGATACTACCAAAACCGGTGGTTATCGGATTATCCAAAAAGGGAAACTGCTCAAGCAAGCGGACATTTGTAAACACATTCCCAACGGCAATCAATATCCCTGCGATCGGCAAAATCAAGACGGGCACAAACATTGCCTTGGAGAATTTCTGCATCGCATCCATCACTTTTTCTTTCATTGAGGAAACTCCTTTGTAATTGATTTGTAGGTTCATTATAGGAAACATTTGTTACTAATAGAATAGCAAACGTTTTCAATTCAATGCGTTTCAAAGATTGGAATGTGTTTCATCCTGTTTACTTCCTTGCTAGTGGCGATTACAAGCAACAAAAAAAGAGTGAATCAAGATTGATCCACTCTGTTTAGATGCAACACTTTTTGATAGAAATACAAGGGCCCAGACAGACAAAACAGATAGAAGATACCTGGTGCTGATTGCCATGTGAAGAAATAGCCGATCGCTGCTAGGACTAAGATTCCGATCCCTTTATGGTAGTGCATCATCGTAAAGAAAAAACTACTACGAAAAAGGTCAAACAGGTTTTGCCGATCTTGTATTTTTGATTGCATCACATACAGGTTAATGTTGTAGGACAACAAAAAAGTAAGAAAAATGATGGTCAAAAAAGAGAAAAACAATGAATTCGTCAAAGTAGCAGAACGCCACAAGCTGAGTCCGCATAAAAATGAGAAGAGATTGAAGACCCCTAGTGGCAGAGTCTTCAATAACGCGCTTTTGCTATTTTTCAAAAAGGGTTTTAGCAGTTTTGCTTCAGGATGTTCGTAAGCATCGACCACTGCTCGCAAAGCGGCTGGAAACGTGATGATCGGAAACGATACCACTAAAAACAAGAGATTCAATACCAGCATACGAAAAACGATTTCGCAAAGACGATAAAAACGACTCTCTAAAGCAAACATCACACTCACACACCTTTAGTTTAATTTTTCAATATTTTCAGCGATTTTCTCATTTCGATAATCAACGATTGCTGACCAACCATTATTTTCTCGTTCTTGTAAGTAATCTTCCCAAATCTGACGTCCCGTTTCTTCCGAGTCTGCCTGAATAAAGTTGACCAACGCTTGCACTCTTGCTGTGTTGATGGAAGTGAGGTTTCTTGCTTCAGAACCGGTGCGAGGATCAATGTCTTCGATCTCAAAACGCGGCGCCAATTTGTCTTGCGACCATTCCACCATCTGCCGAATCGATGTTGCTGGTTTTTGTCCCATTTGAATGGCGTAATTGTCATTGCCAACAAACCAATAAGAACCTAAACCAATTTCCTTATCAAAGCGAGCAATATCAGAATTTCGTAACGCTTCTGTTTCTTCTGAGTACTCAACCACGCCATCCACAAGATTGTATGTTTCCCCTTCGATACCAAAGGTAGTGACCATCGTGCCATACTCACTTGCTAAATAGGTCAAAAGTTCCATGGCTTTTTGGGGTTCTTTTGTCGACGTCGTGATGAAGGTTTGTGTCCATCCACCAATATTTCCGCCAGTAAAAGTGGAATCATCGCCATTCGAATTTTTCGGACCATCGACGGCAATATAGGTTTGCTCAGGATTACGGGCATTATTATCGGACATAAACTCATTGAGTCCCTTCGTATTCGTATGCAGGTAAGCAAAATAACGCCCTTGTCCTAGTTTTTCCTTCATCGTGTTGTCATTGTCTGAAAACTGGTCATTGTTGATGTATCCCTCATTGTACGCTTTTCTAAATGTCTCGATCCAAGTGATGTATTCCTCATCAGCGTCACGATCATTGAATTGACCGTCTACACTTGGTGCGATACTGAGAAAGTCTTGCAAAGTACCACCATAGGCGCCATCCCCACCATTGGAAATATCTAGTGCAGTCGAAGCAAATGGGACTAGAGCTGCACCATCATCTGCTGTCGGAAATGCTTCTTTTGCCCGTTTTAACGCATCTAAAAATCCTTCTGGCGTCGACATATCGGGTTCACCTAACGCTTCGTAAATATCTTTGCGGACAATGAAAACTTGGTCTCCCACTACATTGCCGTCCTCATAATCTTGTGCAGTCGTGGAAAAGCTCGGGTATCCATAAATGTTGCCATCTTCTAAAGTAAACCATTGAACAGATTCCGGTTTCGCTGCATGTTCTAAGAAGTAAGGGTCATATTTTTCTGCCAAAAGATTCAATGGCAAGGCAAATTTTGTCGCTTCATTTGCAGCAGACAGGTTTTTATCGAAGGTCATGATATCTGGAAGATCGCCACCAGCTAGCATCGTATTAAGGTTCTCGTCATTTCCTGAAATAAATTCGACATTGATATTCATGTCTTCTTTGATTTTTCGCGTCACAGTGTCTTTGCCCCACCCCGGCTGAGCATACCAATCAAAATTGACATACCATTTTAAGGTAGCTTCATGGTCGGTGTCTTTTTGCCAGCTTGGTATATCTTTGTCTGCTTCAAAGCGAGCTTCTGGCAGATCTTCTACCTCAGCAGCTCCTTTTGACTCGCTGCTGGAATTACCACAGGCACCTAATACCATGACTGATGTACATACGAGACCGATCCCTAAAAATAATTTGCTTGCTTTCATTTTTTTCTCTCCTTTTGTCTATTCTTTTACTGATCCAAGAGTCATCCCTTGAATAAAGTACTTTTGTAAAAATGGGTAGATCACGACGACAGGAACCGTCGTTACCACCATGGTTGCTAATTGCAATGACTGTGAAGTTGTATTTCTGACAACATTGGTTCCGGTCGCCACTGCGGGCGATAGATTTTCCGAAACGATCCGAAATAGTAGCATTTGTAAAGGATATAAACTACGATCATCCACATAGATATTGGCGGTCATGTAGTCGTTCCACTGAAAGACGCCGTGGAATAATGCAATGGTTGCCAAAACTGGAAGGGACAATGGCAAAATGATTTTCACGAAAATAATAAAAGGATTGGCGCCATCCATCATGGCAGATTCTTCCAGCGAAAATGGAATGCTCCGGAAAAAATTCATCAAAATCACCATATCGTAAAAAGAAAATAAGACAGGAATGATGTAAACCCAAAAATTATTTAACAATCCTAATTCTTTGAATAAGAGAAAGGTTGGGATCATTCCTCCGGAAACGAACATCGTTAAAATCCCCATGTTCATGTAGATTTTCCGTCCCATTAAGTTTCTGCGACTCATCCCATAGGCGACCATCGCCGTTAATGCCGTATGCAAAACAACGCCAATCACTGTTTTTGCAACTGAGATAACAAAAGCTTTATAGATCGCAGAATCTTCAAAAACGGTGTAGTAACTTTCTAGTGAAAATTCCCGTGGCCAGAAATAGATCCCCCCTCTTGCGGCATCGGTTGCATCATTGAACGACAAAGCGACGATATTCCATAATGGCAACGCAATGATGGCTAAAAAGAATACCATGAAAATCACATTGGCGGTATTGAAGATCTTCTCATCTTTTGAAAATGTTTGTTTCATACTTTTCCTCCTCTAAAAGACTGATTCATCACTGATTTTTTTGGTCAAAAGATGACTTCCTACTACGAGGATCAAAGAAACAACCGACACAAACAGGCCAACGGCGGTCGCATAGGAGAAGTCTCCTTGTTGGATCCCCATTTTATAGACAAATGAATTAATGACTTCACTGGACTGATAATTGACAGGGTTTTGTAAGACGAGTGTCTGATCGAGGTTTGAACCCAATAACCCACCCACTGACAAAACAAATGTCAAGGCGATAATATGACGGATCGAAGGAATCGTGATCCGCGTGATCTGCTGGAACTTCGTGGCGCCATCCATTCTAGCTGCTTCATAAAGAGCTGGATTGATCCCCGTCATAGCAGCGATGTATAAAATCGTATTCCAGCCAACTTCTTTCCAAATATCGGAAATGACTGCAATCGCCCAATATTTTTCGGGATCGGTCAAGAAGCGGATCGGTTCATCGATCAACCCAAAACCTAACAGTAAATTATTGACCAGACCGGTATCAGACAACCACGTAATAAACATGCCACCTAAGATGACCCAAGAAAGAAAGTGCGGCAAATAAGACACCGTTTGAACGACCTTCTTCAAGCGCACATGAACGATTTCATTGATCAATACCGCTAAACCAATCGCCGCTGGAAAGCCAATCAGTAGTTTAAAAAAGCTGATGCCCAATGTATTACTCATCACCGTCCAAAACATTGAATCACTAAAAAATTCTTGAAAATATTGAGTACCGACCCACTCCGCATTTGCGATCGAATCAAGAACTGAGTAATCTTTAAACGCGATAACGATCCCATACAATGGGATAAAATTAAAAATAATCATCAAGATAATACCTGGCCAAACCATCGCTTGATAAAAGCTTTGGCTTTTTAGTTTTTGCAAAAATGACCTTTTCTGTGGGGTTGCTTTTAGCATGACACCTTTTGATTCCATTTTTCCACCCTTTCTAAAACGCTTACTTTTTCACCCAAAGGAAATACATGCTTTCCTTTATTGGTTCATCAATTGATAGACCGCACCAATCATACCAGCATCATTTTTTAATTTTGCTCGTTGAATCGGTGCAATCGTGCGACCTTCTAAATAACCAATACTTTCATGGCGAGCTTTTAGCTGGCTCATGGTCTCTTCAAGCCTTGTCATGAAACCATCATTTTCACTGACCCCACCACCAACCAAAATCAGCTCGGGATCAAATGTACTGATCAAATTCAGTAAGCCCACTGATAAATCTTGGAAAAATTGAGCAATCACTTGGTTCGCTACTACTTCTCCTTGTTCTCCTCTC
This sequence comes from Enterococcus sp. 5B3_DIV0040, assembly GCF_002140755.1. Lineage (NCBI taxonomy): Bacteria > Bacillati > Bacillota > Bacilli > Lactobacillales > Enterococcaceae > Enterococcus > Enterococcus sp. 5B3_DIV0040. The sequence continues at coordinate 1,130,493 of NZ_NGLC01000001.1, read as the reverse complement.
TGGAAGATCTCGACTGCATCTTGAGACAGATCACTTCGCCCTTGTTGCTGAAGTGCCAGTTGATACTGATGGCAAAGACCACCCACGATGGCTGCTCGTTGATTCAAGGAAACTGACTCTAGATTTCCCTGTTCAGGCAATGTGTCGATCAGCATCCACCCAAATTCACCTGCCATGCCATGACTGCCTCGATAGAGCTGATTGTTGACGATGATCCCGCCACCAATACCAGTTCCCACAACAAGACAAAGATAGTTCTCACAAGCCTGTGCATGCCCAAGCCATTTTTCAGCAATCGCTGCAGCATTGGCATCATTTTCAACAAGGACTGGCAGCTTGACACGTTTCTCTAATTCCAACTTTAGGTTGATTCCATAAAGCGGTTTGATTGATCCTGCCGTGATCATCGTGCCATCTTTTTGGATGATGCCCGGTGCGCTAATACCGACACCTTCGATCACTGCATCTTGCTGCAGCGATTCGATCAATGCTGTGATGGATTGCAAAAATTTTTCTTTTTCATGAATGGTTGGCATCTGTCCTTTCTTCACAATTTCACCCGTTCTCAAAATCACACCATATTTGATAGCCGTTCCTCCAACATCAATTCCAATAAACATTGCTTCACCCTCATTATTCATTTACTTGTTTTGTCGATTGCTTAATACTCAATTCTCCTGGTAAAACGTAGGAGACACCACATGCATTTTCCTCAATCATTTCGATCAAGTGGTTTACTGCCGTGACCCCTTGCAATTGGATTGGATTTTTCACAGTCGTCAACCGAGGCATGAAATAGTCCAAGAGATCGATGCCATCAAAGCCAATTACGCTGAAATCATCCGGCACCCGCCACTTGGTCTCATGGATCGCCTTGACCGTTCCTATCGCACTAAGATCATTTCCCGCCAGAAACGCTGTGGGTAAATCTTTCTGCTCTAGCAAAAACTGTTGCACGCGGACTCTCGTTCGTTCTTCTTCAAAGAACCCCTGCAATTGATAGTCCGACCGTTTAGAAACCCCTGCCTCGTTTAATGCTTCTAAATACCCTCTTAAACGCTCATCACTATCATAAACACCAGTAATACCACTGATAAAGGCAATTTTTTTGTGGCCAAGTGACAAAAGATACTCGGTGGCTGCTTTCCCTTTTTCGAAAGAATCAAAGACTACACTGCCGAAGTTCTTCTCTTGAATGTTTCGATCGATAAAGACGGCTTTGATTTGTTCTCGTTCCATCGCAGCCAAATCCTGCTTCGTTAAAAAATCTTCAAATCCAATAATGCCATCAACAACACCACCTAAAATACTATTGAGGACAACGCGCTTATCTGCAGATAAAAACACGTTGACTGCATACCCATGTTTTTCTGCCTCTCTGGCAATGGCTTCAACTAGTACGCTAAAGTAGGGGCCCTTAATGCTGGTGGTGTAAAAACCAAGCATCTTGGTTTTCGTGTTTTTTAATTGTTTGCCCATCAAATTTGGGACATAATGCAACCGCTGCGCGGCAGCCATCACACGTTCTTTCGTTGCGGGCCGAACAACATCGACACCGTTTAATGCTTTAGACACGGTCGCAATCGACACGTTTGCCTCCTTTGCCACTTCCCGAATCGTGATTCGATTTGTCAAATGATTCTCCCCTCCTGAAGGATTCTTCCCAAAAATAAAAACGTTTTTATTTTTCTGAAAAAATCAACGACCACTCTAAGGTTGGCCATCCGATAAACCAACTATATATAAAAACGTTTTCACCCACAATGGTTCTAGGACTAGTTGGCGCATGTACCAGCACCTTGAAACCTGTGCCACTTTGGTACAAGTTGTACCCGAAAAAAAAAGCCTCGAAAGGCTTTTAAATCGTGAGCGTACCAATCAACTTCGCTGAGGCAGCAGCAAAGCCAAGGTATAAGGAAATCGTACCAGGATCACTTTCTGTCGAGAAATCGGAATGAACATAAGCAAAATCCTCTGGTGTAACATAGAATGAATGCTGCCTTTCTTCGGCTGCAGCAAGATGGATTTTTTGCCATTGTTTCAATTCCCTCATCGGTCGTGCTACTTCCGTAACATCGTCTCTGCTATAGAGTTGCAATGTCGTTGTATGCGGCACATCGCCCTCATTTTTCAGTGTGCAACTGATCTCAAATGGCGCACCCTTTTCCTGAGGAATAATGATTTGGGTGTGGGTAATCGTGCATTTACTATAGCCTATCCCCGAGCCAAAAGAAAACAACGGCTCATTTTTTTCATCCATATAGCGCGAAATATATTTTTGATCACTATTCTCTTCTGTCAGTGGCCGACCTGTAGAGAGTTGAGCATAAGTCAACGGCAACTGTCCTTCTGCCCTTGGAAAACTCATAGCTAAACGTCCTTGCGGTTCAGATTCGCCCATCAACAAATCTGCCAATGCATTACCGCCTTCTGATCCAGGGAACCAGGCAATCATGATTGCTTGACAAAGAGGCTCGATGGCGGTCAAAACCAGTGGTCTGCCACAGAAAAGAATCGTTGCGATCCTAGGATTGACCTGACTTACTGCTTCAATCAATGCTTCTTGCTTTCTTGATAAAGAAAGTTTGGTCAGACTTGCCGCTTCTCCCGCTTCCTCGCTGGTTTCCCCCAGAGCCAATAAAACGACCTCAGCTCCTTTAGCGACTTTACACGCCTCATCAAGAAAGGCGCTCGTCAACATTTCCCCATCAGGGTACGGTAAGACAGTTAAGTCAATTTCTTTTTGAGAAAGACCTTCCGCTAAGGAGACCGCAGCCTCTGGTTTGCCGATCCACGACCAAGCCCCCAAAAGATCCTTTGAATCTGCTTTGGGACCGATCAGCGCGACCTTTTGTTTTTTCTGCAAAGGCAACAGTGCCTGGTTTTTCAGAAGAACCGTTGTTTGCTTTGCTGCTTCTCGTGAAAGAAGACGGGTTTCCTTTAGGAGTCTAGGCGTTAAGTTTTCCGGTGCTAACCCTCTATAAGGGTCTTCAAAAAGGCCTAGCTTGTTCTTTAAATGTAGCACATGAAAAACCGCCTTATTCAACTGCTCTTTCATAGCAGGATCTGCCTGAATGATTTGCTCTAGTGCGTTCAAATAGCAATCACTCATCATATCCATTTCGACACCTGCAGTAAAAGCTTTCTGTGCGGCTTCCTTTCGATCAGCAGCTACACGATGCGCCATCAATTCCGCCACCGCTGCCCAATCTGAGATGATCAAGCCATCAAACCCAAGCTTTTCTCGCAATACTTCCTGCAACAATGGTTGATTGGCTGTGGCCGGCACACCATGGATCGTATTAAAAGAAGTCATGACCAATTCTGCACCAGCTTCAATCGCCGCCTGAAACGCGGGCAGATAATTTTGGTAGAGCTCCAGATCAGACAAATCGACAGTATGGTAATCCCGGCCGCCTTCTGCAGCGCCATAGCCGATAAAGTGTTTGACACAAGCAGCAATTCGCTGTTTATTTTCTGCAAGGGAAGCAGTTCCTTGATACCCTCGTACATAAGCAGCCGTCAACACCGCAGATAAGGTCGGATCTTCCCCATTACTTTCCAAGACCCTTCCCCAGCGCGCGTCTTTAACATGATCCGCCATCGGTGAAAACGTGACATGGACACCAGCTTCTGCCGCTTCTTTTGCTGAAGCTTTAGCAACCTCTTCCACTAACTGCGCATCAAAGGAAGATGCTAAGGCCAGTGGAATTGGGAAAATCGTTTCATACCCATGGATAACATCTGCCATAAAAACAAGAGGAATCTTTAAGCGACTTTTCTCAAGATAAGACGTTTGGATGGCATACACTTGTTCCGCAGTATGAGTGCCCAACACAGAACCAATCGAAAATAATTGGTCTTCACTCATGTGCCATTGTTGCATCGGACCGGTGATTTCTCCTCCTTGCGCAAAAAAATCTGGCGTCAATTGGACCAACTGGCCCACTTTTTCAGCTACAGTCATTTGGTCAATCAGTTCTTTTAGTTTTACGGTTTCCACTATTATTCTCTCCAATCATTAGGCTCTCTTCTTTTGCTTATCGAACTTGCGGCATTTGCTCCTTCTTAGCAGAAGCAACATGTTGCCGATTCCTTTCATTCAGTATAATTAAAAACGTTTTCAAAAAAAGACGATCTTCATACTTTGGTGCAACTCATGGCAAAAAGGAAAAATCTTCATCATGGTACAAGGTGTACCATAAATAATGGATAACACCAAATCCCCTGATACATCCGACATTGTGTCTTCTCCGATGCTAACAAAAAGAAGCTGCAAATCGCTGCAGCTTCTTTTTGTTTATTGTTAAGGAACAAATGAAAGTTCCCAAAGAATGGTTGCTGAATATCTCGTGGCTTGAGGAGTCGCACTAATTGGCACCTCAAGTTTGACACTTTGATCCATTGTTTCTCGATCGCCAAAGCGCTGGACCCAAGTGCCTCTGCCTTGGTTGGCACCTGCTTGTGCGATTATCTCCGCATTTCCAACAGTCAGTGCTGCTTGCTGTTTGTGAGTAGGTGGCTCAGACACGTTTTCTCGAGTCGTTACTACATCGATATTGTCTAATAAAATTCTAGCACCAGTCAGTTGATGCCCTTCATCACTTTCAAAAGGCTCTCGTAAGGTTGCACGGAGGGTCCAACCGGAATTTTCCCGCCTCCGATCTGAAACCTGCACATAATTAGGGCGTAGATTATCATTTGGATCAGCCGGCTGAAGCAGTTTCTGCGGCAGGGCATCGTAGGTCGTCGTTTCTGACCGAATGCCAACTGTCCCAAACTGGAATTGGGAAACAAAATCCAAGCTGACAAACCCTTGTTCTGCATCAATCTCAGGCGGATTCTCAGGATTTACTTGCGTATCCGGATCAAGAGGGTCTACTGGTTGCGGAGTACTTTCCAAACCATAAACCAGCCAGTATTCTTGTTCATCTCGGGTGACTCTTGTTTCCAGCGGCTGACCGTCCCGCTCGTAAAGATATTGGTAATAAGGAATCTCCTCAGGAAGGATATCGACCGATTCATTTACGAATTCTCCTTGATAGGTTGGTTCCCTCAATGCTACCCCTTCTTCATCTATGTGATTGATCTTGATGTTCGATGGCACGCGATCAAATAAAAAAGTAACATTCTGATGGAAAGGCTGCGGCATAATAGCAAATGTACCTGGGTCAAAGTGTTCTGTGACATACTCAACCCCGTAATAGTCATACCCTAACTGATAGGGTTCATCGCTCTCTCGGTTCTTGGGGTCAAGGGTATGAAGGAAACGTAATGGTAGTTCTAATGTTTCAGTTGGTAGAATATCCTCCCCTGTCTCTCGATCCAGATAGTTTACATGGACGGTTCCAGTACCAATGTGATATTCCATCCAATCAAAAGTAAAGGTATGGCGATCACTCCTTGCACCTGTACTTCCAGTAATAAGAAAAGCCATCGCAGAAACATCCTCAGGTTGCCAATCACTAATATCTCTACGCCATGTCCGATTGTCATAATCGACTTGAAACCATCTCCCATTTTCATCCGGCTGATATTGAATAAGTACATCCAAATCATGTCCCAAGCGATTTCCAGCTCTTTGCGGTAATGCATCATTGCCGGTATAGGTCGCCATCGTTCGCGGACCTGTATGATAGATGAATCCAGCGAATGGCGCACCGCCAACAGACATTGGATCTCTAATCACCTCAAATCGATTCGTGAATTCTTCAAAAACACTAGGTGTAGTGTTATAATTATTGTCCAATTTAAACCCAAAGCCATCGATCAAACCGCCAATACCAAACGCATTTCCTGGATACCCGACTTCATCTGTAGCCGAATTGTGAAAGCCAAAAGCAATGCCATCGGCTCCGTCTAATCTCGTTCCGATATTTGCTTTGCCTTTTAGCGTAAATGGACGATCCAAACTGAGCCTTTCTTTTAAAGTAACATTACCAACGTGATCTGATAGATTGGGCGTTAACAGCACTTCTCCTGTTTGCTCGTTATAAGTAGCATCGATAGGGTGTCCTTGCAAATCAAAATGATCTAAGAAATCTGCTCGCTCAATTCGAATTTTAGCTGTAGTATCACTTCTATCATCTACTTCTGCCTCTCTTCCTACTTCATCCGCAGCCTCATCTGCTTGATCTACTTCCGCAGAGTCATTCTCTTCTTCCGTCGAATCAGTGTCTTCGGCATCCGTATGATCTAAGATCAGCAGGCGCTGCGTAGCAGTCTCGGCAACGATGATCTCATATTCTCCGATCGTATCCACAAGAATCGGTAAGACAAAAGTCGTTTGTGGGGTCTCGCTGTTCAGCTGCCACACACCTTCGTGGTCTGTTGCTACCACCGTTAGTTCATCGTTCAAAGCTTCCTGATCAATGATTATTTCCTGAGGCAACGCGATGTCCACCGTTTCGAGGGCAACTTCTGAGTAGAAAATAAAATCTATTACGTGCTCGACCTCTCCTTGGATCAGTTCCTCCGCAAAGGAGATTTCTCCACTCACTTCATCGTCGGCCTTCTCCTCGTGTTCTTCCTCTGGTGTCCACGAAAAAATCGTCTCGGCATTCATGATTGTTAATGTTGTAATCAGTGGGAGTAAGGCAAGTAGAACCAGCAACCACTTATTTTTTTTGCGAAAAAATGAGTTCATCGCATTCACTCCTAAATGTCATTTCTCTTATTTTCCCCATGGGATCTAGCCCCACTTAGGGAATGTTGATTTCCCTTTTTTGATAAGTTGTTTTACTACGTATATGTTAAGTGCGGTGATCAGCAAGAGACTTCCAAGAATTACCCAATCCAACCGTTGAATGAAGTTTGTCTGGGGCAGCTGCCCGCCGGGTTTACCCGTGTCTTGCGGTGGACGCGGAACAGGACCGGTTGGTGGAGATGGTTCTGGTTGATCCAAAGGCTCATAAATCCCGGTAAACCCCACTGTCCCCTCCGTTTCCGTTGAACGTCTCTCCTCGCCAAAACTCGTTCTTGTAAACCCGAAAGCGAACAATAAGACCAAACATACTTTCAAAGCCCTTCCTCTAATAGATGCACCGTTGATATCCATTCTCCCTCCTCCTTGTGAGTTGTTCATTTCGAAAACGATCGTTTTTGAGACGTGTTATTTTATTAAAGCCAATCTCTTTACAAAAGCCTAAATAGTACTGTTTATATGGAATTCATTCTATCTTGATCGTAGTCGTACTTGATATCTCAAAAACCATGGTTTTCAAACATGTCATACTAATTATATCGATGTTCTACTTAGAATAAAATTCACGATATTCCTCGATCGATGAATATCCTGCATGAAGTTAAAAAAAACATACGTTTCATTCATATGTTATTGTTGCAACTATTTTAGAAACTTGCCATCTCCCTTTTATACAACAAAAAGCTCAATGATCTTAGATTACGTTATTCCTTTAATCCTCGACACCTTGAATCGACGCTTCATGTCAGGCGTCCCTCTCATTTTCTATCAACAAGACTGAACCGTAATTAGCTTGCTAAAATGCAAAAAAACAAACAGGTCCAAAAGTCATCAAAAGAAAAGTCTCTTGATCCATTAAACCTGTTTGTTTTTTTCATTTATTAAAGGAAAAATGTAGCTTATTCCCCTGCGGATAAAGAAAACTGACGAACCGTCTCCGACAACGCTTCGACTAAGAAAAGGCAAGGAATTTGCGTCGTCAAATCTTCATACTTGTTGATGCGTTTCACATCAACTGAATAGTCTAAGACATAATCGGACATTCGCCCCAGTGTGCTGTTGGCGTCACTGGTGATTGCTACAGTGGTGAAGTCAGGATTATTACGAAAGCCATTGACCACTTCAATGATCTCGGTGGTCGTTCCGGTGATTGAAAGGACCACGATCATATTGTCTGACGTATGTTTCAGCTTCGCAAAGATTGGATAGGTATTATCCACCAAAGCATAACTGTTAAATCCGATTGTGGCAAAACGGCGGGCAGCATATTCACACATTGAACCTGACGCACCGATGCCATAAAAAATAATATTCTCACATTCCAGCATTCGTTCAGCGATTCGCCGGATTTTTCCTTCGATGTCTCGCGGGAAGCGTTCCGGATCCAAAACGGTCATACTGCTAAAAAAACTGACAGCATCTAACTCAGGTGCTTTGAACTGGGTACGAAATTCTGTAAAGCTCTCATACCCTAATTTACGGATAAAGCGCATAACAGAAGAAGCTGAGGTGTGGGATTCAAGCGCGATCTCACGAACCCGCATATAGGGAATCTTATCACTTTGGCTCGACATATAATGATAAATCGCACGATCGGTCTCTGATAACTCATTGAAATCGATTTTTCCAAAAAAAGACATAGTAAACGCTCCTATTTTCTCATTCTCCTATCAATGTACCACAAGCTAGCAAAAACATCACAACTGTTTGATAAGAAATAATTCCATCGGCTGTTCAAATCCAGGACTTGTCAAAAGTAACCCACCGGCATCTTGGTAACCAAGGTTGCGATAGAAATGCTGTGCTTGCTCGTCGACTTGCGTGGAAGTCAAACAAAGAGCATGGCCGGCTGCTTTTTGCTGTTGTTCCCAATAAGTAACCAACCGTTTCCCAAGTCCCTTGCCTTGATGCGCTTCTGCGATCACTAACATGGTACAAAAAGGAATCGTGTCCCAGAAAAAATTGTAGCGCAGTAACCCTACTGGCTGTTCGTCTGCAACTATCACATAAGCAGTTTTTTCCATTATCTTTTTGGCGAAGACTTCCTTTGGTAAGTGAGTATCCAAAGAAAACCAAAACGCTTGATCTGCAGCTATTGCCGGTCGAATCGTAATCACTGATTTTTCGTCCCTTCCTGCTGTTTTTTTGTCTTATCGTAGAGAAAATGGTCTATTTTAGTCACTTTCCGTCTTTTCGTATTCAGAAAGCAATGCTAAAAAGGCATCGCCATACTTATCCAATTTGTTTTGGCCAACCCCTTTGATCTGTAAAAAATCGATCGGCGTTTTTGGCTGAACTTCCGCCAATTCTCGCAGTGTTTTATCAGAAAAAACGACATACGGCGGCAAATTTTGTTCTTGTGCGAGATTCAATCGTAAGGTGCGCAGTTGATCGAACAGTTCATCATCAACCACTAACTGTTTGACTTTGGTTTGTTTTCTATAAACTTTTGCTTTTCCAAGCAACACATCAATCCCCGCATTGGTCACACTTAACAAAGGGTATTGCCCTTCTGACGGCAAAAGATACCCTGATGCTGTTAAATAATCGATCAGCTGATTGACTTCCTTTTGAGACCAATCTTTCATTAATCCATAAGTTGGTAACTTTTCAAAGCCCCACTGTTTGACTTTTTGGTCGCCAGAGCCCGTTAGCACTTTCCCCACCAAGGCTTTCCCGAAGCGTTCGCCCATTCGTTTCACACATGACAACACTTTTTGTGTATCCACTGTGATATCCACTTGTTCTCTTTCATCAAGGCAATTGCTGCAACGACCGCAATCGGAACCATCTTCTCCAAAATAACGCAAAATATAGCGCTGTAAGCACAGTTGGGTATGTCCGTATTGGCTCATCTCCCGCAATTTCAAGTATTCGTTTTGGCGATAAAGAATATCTGATTCGGATTGATCGATAAAGAATTGCTGAATCTGCATGTCTTGTGGAGCATAAAGTAAGATCGCATCACTGGGTTCGCCGTCTCGTCCGGCACGCCCGGCTTCCTGATAATAAGACTCCAAATTTCCAGGTATCTGGGCATGGATCACGAAACGGACATTGCTTTTGTTGATTCCCATCCCGAATGCATTGGTCGCTACCATCACTTGCAGGCGGTCATAAAGAAATTCTTCTTGGAAAAATGAGCGCTCTTCTTCTGAAAGTCCGCCATGGTAATACCCGACGGACACGCGTTCATGTTTCAACAGGTGATAGATCCGTTCCACTTCCTTGCGGGTACTGGCGTAAATGATACCTGATTGTCCTTGGTTCATTTTCAAATACGTTGTGATGTAGGTATCTTTTTGATCCTTGACGACTTGAAAAGCCAAATTTTCCCGAGCAAACCCGGTTTTGACTTGATTTTCTGCCGGAATTGAAAGTAAGTTTTCGATGTCTTCGGCAACTTTGGGTGTAGCTGTCGCGGTAAGGGCAACGATCGTTGGCTTCTGCTCCCAGTTTTCGATCGTTTCGGCGAGTCGCAGATAGCTCGGGCGAAAATCATGTCCCCATTGGGAAATACAGTGGGCTTCATCAACGGCCAATAAAGCGATCGGCATCTGCCGCAATGAGTAGCGGAAAGATTCTGAGTCTAAGCGTTCTGGCGAAACATAAAGCAGTTTGATTCGCCCTTGGCGTGCTTCTTGCAAGCGTTGATTGATCTGTGCTCCTGTCAAGGAAGAATTGATATACGCTGCTGGGATCCCCATATCAACGAGGCTATCTACTTGGTCTTTCATTAATGAAATCAAAGGGGAGATGACCAAGGTCACTCCATCCAGCAAGAGCGCTGGCAATTGATAACAAATGGATTTCCCTCCACCTGTGGGCATGATTCCCAAAACATTTTGTTGTGTTAAAATAGATTGAATAATCGTCTCTTGACCTTCACGAAACTGTGAATAGCCAAAATGTTCTTTTAAGACTGTTTGAATAGTTTGCATAATACCCTCTTTTCCATTTCCTTATTATACGCAATTAAGTACGCAAAGAAAACGGCATTAAGAGAACTTTCGCTTTTTATTCGCTTTTCAATGAAATCAAACAAAGGAGTCTTCTACTATGAAAAAAGTTATGATTATCGGCAGTGGGATCATCGGTTTGACCCTCGCCAATTATCTTGATAAAACCAAATTTGACGTGACTGTCATTGATTCCCTCATCGGTCAAGCAACATCTGCCAGCGCTGGCATCATTTCCCCTTGGTTATCCAAACGCCGCAATAAAAAATGGTACCAGTTAGCACAAGACGGAGCCGCTTTCTTCCCGAAATTGGTACGGGATTTTGCTTTAGATGAATCCATCTATGCCCCATGTGGCACTTTAGTAGTGCGACCAGAAAAGGCGCTTCAAGAACTGGCAGAATTAGCTGAAAATCGACGTAAGGCGGCACCAGGAATCGGCGAAATCGACTTACTGACGGGCTCACAAACCAAAGAGGTATTGCCATTACTAAAAGAAATGCCCTCTTTACGAATCACAGGCGGTGGCCGCTTAGATGGTCAGGCTTATCTTGCCCACTTAAAAGCAAACGCTCAGCAGCAGCAAGTGACTTTTATTGAAGAAAAAGCTGAGATCGTCAGAACCGACAACCATTGGCAAATCAAAACCAAGGATCACTTTCTTGAAACCGAGATTCTTTGCCTGACAGCTGGATCGGGATTACTAGACTTGTTATCACCTTTAGGGTATCAGGTTGATATCCGTCCGCAAAAAGGCCAGTTGCTCTCTTTTGCCACCAACCTGCCGACAAACAGTTGGCCGGTCGCCATGCTAGAAGGCGAAGGCGACTTGATTCCCTTCTCTAATGGTCAAATTTTATTAGGCGCTACTCATGAAAATGATGCTGGTTGGGATTTGACACCTACTGAAGCAGCCCAACAGCAATTGATGACAGGAATCGGTGCTTTTCTTGAAGACCCCGAAGCACTCTTTGCTGCCCCAATGACTATGCGAGTCGGCACACGCGCTTACACCTCTGATTTTGCGCCTTTCTTTGGGGAAGTGCCTGATGAAACGAATTTGTTCGCCGCCAGCGGGCTAGGTTCTTCCGGTTTAACGACGGGACCTTACATCGGTTATCTTCTAGCAAATCGGATCAATGAGGTACATGCGCAACCAACAGACTTCTCGTGCTACACCAAACCGATGACAGAGTATATCAAGAAGCGCCTTTGATAGGAAACCACTAAAAAACCACCAGAACCGTTACGGTCTGGTGGTTGTGCTGTTTGATTCTTGTAAAATTACGGACAATTTCCTAACTACTAGTTAAACATATTCTCCTGTTTCCCAATAATCGAGTAAAACTTCATTGATGATCTCACGATCCAGTGGTTCACGGATATCATCATCAAAGGCATCTTCGATCGGGACATCGCCCACAGTTTTGATACAAACCGGGACGACCGGATTCGGATGATCCTCTGCTGTCAACACTTTTTCAATCTTGATCTTATGTGTCCAATCTGCCCCCATATCATAAATATAGGTCATGGACTTACAATACTGAAAATCTTGGTCAATAGCGGACGCATCCGTTGGAACGGAATTGCCTAAGCCGATCGATTTCGAGCCGGCAATAAACAAATACAAATGTTGATTCATCCACTCAAAGGCAATCTGGATCAAAATATGTAGCTGTTCATAGGTCAGCCCTGCAGGAATAATCAAACGACGCCAAATTGGCGGACGGTATCCTTCTAAATCAATACGGACCTGATAGGCGACCGGCGTATCTGCTGCGTCATCAAAGGCCGTATGTTTTGTTGGAAATGGGACGATTTTTGGCGAGATTGCAGCAATCCGTGGGTCATCAACGGGCAATAGATCATGTTCTTCGGGATCGGTATCTTTAATCATTGCTAACATCGCTTCTTTCTTTTCAGCTGACCAAAACTGTGGTTTGGACATCCGAGCGAAAAAGATAGGTTGTTTTTCAGCCAATACAAAGGCAATTTCTAGGTATTGCGATTTGGTAATATGCTTTTCTTTATACATGCAGTAATAAAAGTCTTCAATGGCTGTTTTGGCAAACGGAAGAAAATTTAGACTGTACGGTACTTCTTGAGGCAGCATTTCAGTATATACCCATTCAACAAAGACTTTGTCTTTTAGTTTGGTCATGCCGCCATCTGTTTCCGCGCAAAAGATCAAGTAAAAAACAGGATCTAAGTAATGCTCAAGATCGTCGTCACTAACCACACTGGGTCCGCCATACAAATCAACGTGATCCATCATCCGGGCAATCACTTTCGCTAATTTCTTCAATGTTTTTTCCAAAAAAATCTCGCTCCTTCCTATCAAGTTTACTTTGACGAAAAGAGCGAGGATTGTCAATCTTTTTTTTAATGGGAGAGCATTTCCTGTGCAATTTCTAATCCGCTCATCCCCGTTGGGTAATAGGTCGGCCAATGCTCCATTTCCTCTAGTAACGCTTCATGACTCTCGTTGCCAAAGTAGATATGGAAATGATGTGAAGCACCTGGTGCGATCATATGGTCGCTAAATTGGATATATTTGAACGCCGCATCTTCATCGGTGCTTTCAAATAAGAAGCGTACGCCACGATTACCAGCTGAGTAGTTCAAAACCTCTTTGCCAGTATACACATACTTAGCTTCTTTCTCTGTACCATCATCAAAAATAAATGTCATTGTATTGTCTGTGATCTTGATCTGAGCAACATCCGTTTGATACCCTGTCGTATAATACTCTTTGTATTCGTCAGCCGTCATTTTCTTGTCCATTTTTGCTTTATAATCAAACACTTGATCCAATGTTCCGTCTTGTAAAAATGGGTAAACGGATTGCCAGTCTCCTGCCCAGTCAGATAAAGGACGGTCTTGTACATCGGCATCCTCAAAGTAGCCGTTATAAACTGTTTTTTCTTTTTCGGCTTCAGCCATTTCTTTGTCATTTGCTACATCGGTGGTTTTTCTCAAGGCATCGCGGTTTTGCTCCATAATTGAAATGTAGTCTTCCCCGTTATCCATCTGCTCTTGGGTCAAGCCTTCTAATGGATTCAAAACAGCCAGTTCGACTCCTGCTTCTGACGCTAACGTCCGGGCAATGCTGTCTTTGGCATTTTCTTCAAAATAGATCGTCTGAATGCCTGTTTCTTGAACGAACTCTTTTAGTTCTGCGATCCGTGAAGCGGAAGGCTCTTCACTTGGTGAAAGACCGGAGATCGGAACTTGGGTCAATCCGTATTCTAAAGCTAAATAACCAAAAGCGGCGTGCTGCGTTACAAAATGATTTTGCGCCGGATTGCTAAATGCTTCTTCATACGATTCATGAAGATCTTGTAACTGTGCTAAATAATTTGCAGCATTTTCAGCAAAGGCTGTCGCTTTCGCTGGATAAGCCTCACTCAGCTGGTCACGGATCGCCTCTACTTGTTTCATGGCTAAGCTTGGGGCTAACCAGACATGGGGATCTAATTCATGAGAATGACCATCATCGTCGTGGTCATGATCGTGATCGTGGTCGTGGTCATCGTCACCGGGTAACAGGACCATTCCTTCTGTGGCTTTAACCACTGTCACATCCCCGTCATTTAACGTGGCTTCAATCGAAGGAACCCACATTTCCATGTTCTCGTTGTTGTAGACGAAAACATCCGCATCTTGGATCTTTGCCATATCTTTTGCAGAAGGTTCATAATCGTGGGAATCAGTGCCCGCGGGCATCAATAATTCAACCTCCCCTTCATCCCCTACAACTTGACGAGTAAAATCATACATCGGATAAAACGTAGCCATGACCTGGATTTGTTCATTATCAGAAGCAGCGTTGCCTGATTGTTCAGTTGCATCAGAGCCTCCTTGTCCACAGGCCGCCAAAGCTAGGGCTACTGTTGATAACATCGTTATTTTAAAAAACTTCTTCATTTTCAAAATACACTCCTTTTTATTTTTCCATATTTCCTTTTCCTCGGCAAAACACTGATAAATCAATTACGATTTACAAAAACAAAACGTAACGTTTACGTTTTACCATCGGTTTTCTACTTTACACAACTATTTACCCCTTGTCAACAGCTTTTCAAGATGTTTTTTTATATGTAAAAACTTTCATATGTACCACTGCTGATATCATTATTAACTTACTGAATGGATCGGTTGATTCGGCAACAATCGGCAAATGACGAAAATTGCTATCTATTGTCCTTTGTCGCCTCCTGTGCTACACTCGAGGGGTAATTGAATACAAGATTATCCACTAGGGGCGCTTTATGCTGAGATAGACGTATGTCTGGTCCCTTAGAACCTGATTTGGTTAGTACCAACGTAGGGAAGTGGCAGCGCATGATTTTTCGCGTTCCCATTTTTTCTGTCTACGTGTGGATAGAAAAAGGAGGAACGCTTTTTTTGTAGACAGAAAAACCATCGAGAGGAGAAGAGAAAAATGACAAATGAACCAATCGCCTGTGCGGCAGATGGGATCGATATCACGGGGTGCCGAGTTAGCTTGTACCCAATGAAAGACCATTTCGCGCAACAAATTTTAACAAGTATCGAAAAAACGAATACGAGCGCTGTTTGGCAGCAGACCGATCTGTTCAGTACCCTTTTTCGAGGGGAAGCGCCTAGTGTCATAGACGCAGCAGAGGCGCTATTTATCAACGCCTACGAATCAAAGACACACCTCGTGGGTGAGTTTACTTTTTCCAAAGGCTGTCCCGGAGACACTGCGGGTGACACATTCTTGAATGGCGAACAGGCGCAACCCAATAAAGGAAAGAACCTTGCGAATGGTGACTTTTTGGTTGATTGCAAATATTCGTTTTACGTATTTGGCGAAAATCATTATATGGAAGAAATCGCCACGATCGTCCAACTGGCAGAGACTCATGGCTTGAGCCCTCGTTCCGCTCACTATGTGACGATGCTGACCGGATCAGCAAGCCAACTCTTTGCTTATTTTGAAGCCGCATTAGCTTATGCCCATGACCATCTCCCCCACTATGTTCTGGAAGCGACTGTTTCGGTCAATAGCCCTTCAAAAAAGGAGGCGATGCCACATGACTAAGTGGGCTTTGAAAGATGTCATCATGGTAGGAATTGCTTCGTTGATTTTTGGCGTGATCTATCTTGGGGCTGTCCATTTCGGATTGTTGTTAGGTACGCTTCTAACGCCCTTTGGTTTATCTGTCTTAGCCAATGAGTTTATCTTTGGTGTTTGGTTCATGGCGGCAGCTTTTGCCGGATATGTGCTACGTAAGCCGGGAGCAGCTACGATCACTGAAATGATTGCGGCTCTTTTAGAAGTGTTTATGGGAAATTTTTATGGACCTATCATTTTTATTAGCGGTTTTGTACAGGGGATCGGAACAGAAGCCGGCTTTGCATTAGGCCGCTACCGACGCTACGGGTGGTTCCCTTTAGTTACTGGAGCCGTGGGCGCCACGATCACGAGTTTTCTTTGGGGAATCATTCGGTCAAATTTCATTAACCTACAATGGCAGTTGCTGTTGGCGATCTTTCTTATTCGCTTGCTTTCTTCGTTATTCTTTTCAGCCTTTTTAGTGAAGATCGTCTGTGACCACTTGACACGGATGGGGGTCCTCAACAGTTACCCCATTGCTGAAGATCAAACGGTCATCGTCAAACGGAAAACCGCATGAGCCTGTCGGTAAAAAACGGCAGTTTTTTGGTGGATCAAAAGCGACTTGAATTGACTCTGTCTTTGGCCCCTGGTGAAACCAAAGGGATTTATGGTGCTTCAGGAACAGGAAAAAGCACCCTTTTCCATCTCTTAGCGGGACTAAATGAGAAGGGGTTTGATGGAGGGACGTATACGATTGACGGCCAAACGATGAACCAGCTTTCCATCCGGGAAAGAAGCACGTCCGTCAGCTTATTGTTTCAAAATCCTGATATGCAATTTTGCATGGCAACACCTCGAGAAGAGTTGCTTTTCTGTTTAGAGAATCAATGTATACCCCAAAAAGACATGCCAAACAAAGTGGCTGAAGCTTTGGCATTTTGCGAGATTACCCACCTTGCTGATCAACCTTTCACGACCTTGTCTGGTGGTGAAAAACAGCTAGCCGCATTGGCTTGTTGTCTGATATTAAAAAGTCGTTACTTGCTTTTGGACGAACCCTTTGCCAATTTGGATTCGGACACAAGTCAAAAAGTCATACGAAAACTGCAGCAAATCCAACACAAAAATGCTCTTGGTATTTTATTGATCGATCATCAAATCAAAGAGACCGCTAACTGGGTCGATGAGTGGCTGCTGATTGAAGAGGAATTCAGAACGATCAATCAAGCAGCGCTCCGCCAACTTGATCAGCACCTACGCAAGTCGCTGCCGCTTGTGAACATTAAATCGACTTCTAACGAAAAACGGCTTTCATTTCAAAATTTCCGATTACCCATCCGAAACCATGAAATTGTTTTCCCAGATCTTGCCTTTGATAAGGGCTCACTGATTGGAATCACTGGACGTAGCGGCAGCGGCAAGTCTTCGTTTTTAAAAGCTATTTTACAGCAGCAGGCCTATAAAGGGGATATTCTTTTGGCAGGTAAACCAATCAAGAAGTATCCGTCACCTTTTCGCTCCATCAGTTGGATCATGCAAAATCCGCAAGACCAATTTTTGGCAGCTACCGTTGCGCAAGAGCTTAGCCAAGGAAGCGCCCCGACCGAGAGCGACAAACTACTCGAAAAATTGCGTCTGCAAAACAAGAGTGCCCAGTCGCCTTTTCTACTGAGTCAAGGACAGCAACGGCGCTTGGCTGTTGCCTCCTTACTGCAGCGCCCGGTCGACCTACTGCTAGTAGACGAGCCGACATATGGTCAAGATGTCACACAAGCTTGGCAGATCATGGAGCTATTAGCTGCTAAAGCAACCACTGGCACGTTAGTTTTGATCGTTAGTCACGATGTCTTATTGTTGCAACAGTTTTGCTCGCAAATCATTGATTTCAATTGCTATCAAAAGGAGGTCGCAGATGCGTACACTCAATCCCACAGTCAAGTTATTCGCCATTTTAGGACTCGCCTTAGTGGTTTCTTTTCAAAATAATTTCAGATTGAATTTATTGCTCTCTGTCCTATTCTTCGTTATTACTGTAAAAGAGCGCTCCTTGAAAAAAAGTCTTTTGCTCTTTTCTGCATTAACACTGGCAGCTGTAGGGGTCTTTTTCACTGGTCTCCTTTACTATCAAGACCATCAAGGCGCTCCCTCCTCAACGGCAGCTATTCACTATGGGCTTGACATGGCGAGCCGAATCTACTGCTTCGGTATTATGGGCAGTTCTTTCAGTGTGACGACCACGATCAATGAATTGATTTATTCGCTGCAGCAACAGCTGCACCTGCCTGCCGTTTTTGCGTACGGTCTGCTCGCTGCGTTTCAAATTGCTCCGATCATTCCAGCAGAGTATCAAAACATCCGCAATAGCATGCGTTCCAGAGGAATCTCAGTCAATTCGTTTTCTTTCAAAATGTTGGTTCCTTTACTCGTCAAATCCATTCGCTGGTCCGAACTTTTGGCGACGGCAATGCTTTCAAGAGGTTTCGACGGTGAAGGAAAGCGAACTTATGCCAAGACATTTCGAATCACTTTTATGGATACGCTGTTTTTATCCTTATGTTTGATGGTGGGACTTGGCGGAACACTCATCCTATAAAGGGGAAAGAGACAAAAAGACAAAGAAACGTAAGGGTTTCTTTGTCTTTTTTCATTGATTTATTAAGAAGTGATCGTCTTTTTTACTGAACCAGATTTGATTTGGTAAAACGTAACAAACATCGTCGTTGCTAATATATACAAGGCGAAAAGAAGATACATGTTTTTAAACAGCTGGATCGTCGTTTGGTTCAACCAGGCCCCTACTTTGGGAATATAAAATATCGGCTGGCCAATCAATTGACTTTTTTGAATTTCGTTTGGTTCCATCTGATTTTGATTGTCGCCAATGGTGTAGAGCACCGATTGATTTTCCCCAACCGCAACGATTCGCCGCGTCCGCATCTGTCTACCTTGATCAACATAATACGTTACTTCGTTGCCAACCACTAAATTATCTTCAGAAGCTTTTTTTACAAAAAGGAGTGTCCCTTCAGAATATGTCGGTTCCATTGCATCACTAGCAACAATAGCCATTGTGAAACCAAACGCATGTGGGATCACCACAATTAGTACAGACAGCAGCATGAACATCAGTACAAAAAGTGAGAGCATGATACTTTGTTTTGGAAAAAGCTTCATTTTCTATTCTCCTTCTAAACCTCAGTTTCTTTTATGATTCTATAACATAACTCTATTTTTTTCAAATATTTAAAAACGTTTCATTGAATTTTTATACGAAGATTACTCGATTATTATTTGACTTTATTTAATTATTTATATTATGCTAAAGGCGATTAAAAAACAGAGGAGAAAAAGTATGCCTTTTTTAAATAACAAGTTTTTTTTAAAGCGTTGGATTCCCTTCATCCTTCTGGTCCTATTTTTACTGGGAAGTATTGTCTTTTTTCTCGTTCTTTTTTTATTCCCAACTTCTGATATCCATGCAGTGGAGAAAAAGGAAGACTGGATTTTCTATGCTGAGGACAATCCCGAATCTACTTTCATTAGCCGTTATGTGAAACATTTACCTAGTGTAAAAGCGAATGATCGTTTTGTGATGAAGCGAAAAATGACCAACGATTATAAATACCCTACAATGTTACTAATTGGCGATCATCAACACATGACTGTCTATCTCGATGACCAAGAAATTTACACCAACGATGAGCCCAATGATCCACTGACTCTCAATCATCCAGGCAAAACATTGTCTTTTATCACCTTGCCTGAGGATTATGTTGGTAAAACCTTGAAAATATACGTGACTAGTCCTTTTGACACCTATTCTGGCTTCCCAGCAGAAGTCTTTTTTGGCCCTGCAAATGCACTGATCGGCTATGTCTTCAGTCTGTCAATTTTAAATATTTACATTCTTTTATTTACTGGTTTTATTTGTATCATCAATTTATTTTATATCTTAGTTTCTTTTATCAATCAACGAAGGCTGAAAATATCTTCTCTCTTATTCAGCGGCTTTGCCTTAACAGCAGGCTTGGAAGCGGGCTTCAGCGATATGCTTGGTGGACTACTGTTTCCCCCAATCGTCAACTCTGTAATGTTAAATATTCTTTCTATTATTACACCAATGTTTTTGATCGGCTTTTACTGCACGAATATGCATTTTATTCGCAAGTACTACCAGAAATGGTTATACTTCCACTATTCATTCGGTCTGTTAGCGATACTTTTCGCACTTTTCCAAGCACAAAGTTTGCCCGTCATCATGAATTATATGTTCTTGTTGAATATTACCAGTACCTTCGTTACTTCTTTTGCAGCAATTTATGAAGCATTGAAAAAAAATCCTTTTTATGTCATTTGTGCGCCTTGGATCGTGATTGCGGCTATTGGTCATTGTTTCTTGTATATTCAGGATATTTTAGTTTTGCCACAATCTGATATCAATTGGCGTTCGATCATCTTTTTCTTATTAATTATCATTTTTACTTGCTACGGCTTCCTTGAACTCTTTTTTGCCAGCGAGGGTAAAAATAAGCAGATCGATACGGCAGACATCAAAGTGCGTTTATATGAGAACCAACAAGCGATCAGCCCTGAACAAACGTTAAAATGGCAGCAAGTTTTACGAACCATCAAACAAAGAACCCATACCGTCAAGGATATGTTAGAAGATCAGCAGTTGGCAGCGGCCTATGAAGGCCTTAGTGAGATTGAAGAACAGATCAAGCAGCAGTTAACGAGTCCTTCCGTTGAAAAAGAATCACTCACGACGATGCTGCTTGCTAATTATAAACACACAGCTGCTCAAAAAAGGATCACCTTTGCCTGTGATGGCATCATAGAACCACTGGAACAATTGGCGGAAAATGATCGTCTATCCTTGATCGCTCATTGCCTAGAGTACGCCATCCGATACACTTGTGCGGTCACTGATCCTCAAAAGCGAAGACTCGCGTTGAGGGTGAATGACACGAAGGGCCAGTTGCATATCGACTGCCAAATGCCGCTTCTCTCAAATGAAGAAGCAGAAAAACTACAGAACAATGAAACCAAACGACAGGCGATGCAGGCTGACATGCAAATGCTAGAACAACTTTGTTTAGCCTACCAAGGAAGTATCCGGATTGAAGAAACTGACGGGCTTCACCTCTTGCATTTGACACTTAGGGCGAAAATAGATCCGCTGTCTTTCGACTGACCGTCTTGCTACATTAGTTTTAAAGGAGCGATTTTAAGAAAAAGCGAAAAAACTCTTGCTTTTTTCGCTTTTTCGCTTTAGCATGATAAAGAACAGCAACAAGCATTGGAATAGTAGTTTTATGATGGTCTTAGAGAGTCGATGGCAGCTGAAAAATCGACACCCACTGATAAAATGAACCTACCCAATGGCAATGACCGCAAAACGGTCGGTGGAAAGGCCTTATCCTTTACGAGTTGGATTATCCCGATAGATAATCAACAAAGGTGGTACCGCGAAATCCAAGCATTTCGTCCTTTTTTAGGACGAGATGCTTTTTTATTTTTTTAAGGAGGAAAAAGAATGACACAAAAAAATGATTTTACAGAATGGTATATCCAAACGATCCAAAAAGCCGAATTGATGGCTTACTCCCCAGTGAAAGGCTCCATTATTTTCCGTCCTGACGGCTTCGAACTTTGGGAGCATATCCAAGAAGAGTTCAATCGATTCTTGAAAAAAGAGGGCATTCGCAATGCGTACTTCCCAATGCTGATTCCGCAAAATTTCTTTATGAAAGAAGCCGATCATATTGAAGGTTTTGCGCCTGAATTGCCATGGGTCACAGAAGTCGGCAATGAAAAATTGGAAGAACCTTTGGCCTTGCGTCCAACCTCAGAAACCATGATTGGCTCTGCCTTTTCTGATTGGATCAACTCCTACCGTGACCTGCCTTATGAAATCAATCAATGGGCAAACGTCTTTCGTTGGGAAAAGAAAACATTGCCTTTCTTGCGTACCTCAGAGTTTTTATGGCAAGAAGGCCATACCGCTCATGAAAACGAAGAAGATGCACGTCAACGCACCATGAAAATCTTGGATGAATATGCCCGCCTTTGCGAAGAATTCCTAGCGATCCCTGTTTATCGCGGACAAAAAACCCCTTCCGAGCGTTTTGCTGGAGCAGTTGATACTTATTCGATCGAAGCGATGATGAAAGACGGCAAAGCAGTCCAAGCAGGAACCAGCCACTACATGGGGACAAAATTTGCTGAAGCATTTGATATTACGTATTTAACGAAAGAAAACAAGCATGTCCATGCCCACACAACCTCTTGGGGTGTCTCTACCCGCTTGTTGGGGGCCTTGATCATGACCCATGGCGATGAAAATGGGTTAGTTTTCCCACCAACCATTGCACCAACCCAAGTTGTGTTGTTACCAGTCGGTCCATGGAAAAAGAATCCAGCCATCTTAGAAAAATTAGAAGAACTGTATGCCAACTTTAAAGCCAAGGGCATTCGTGTTCGATTGGATGATTCTGATAACTCACCTGGCTATAAGTTCAATGAATGGGAACTAAAAGGCGCTTGCTTGCGAATCGAATGTGGCCCAAGAGATTTAGAAGCTGGCAAAGTGATGGTCAAAGTCCGCGACTTGGCTGACAAGCAAACAGTCGCCCTTGAGCACTTGGAAGCCTTCGTTGATCAAGAACTGCAAGCAATGACCCCACGCTTATTGGCAGCTGCGAAGGAACGTAACAAAGATAATGAGTACACCAACATCGATACATTGGATGAACTAAAAGCCCATATCGAAACGTGCAAACAAGAAGACAAAGTGACTGGCTTTGTTTTGATCGGTTGGGACGGCTCGGAAGAAACGGAAGCGAAAATCAAAGAAGAAACCGGCTTTACTACCCGAAACATTCCGTTTGAAGCACCAATGGAAAAAACAGTCGATATCGTCAGTGGCAAACCTGCCAAGCATACCGTTTGGATCGCCCGCGCATACTAATAGAAAAAACGAAGCAGCCAGATTGAAAAGGCTGCTTCGTTTTTTGATTAATAAATCAATGAAAGAAAATCTTCAGGCGTGATGTTGCCAAAATATTTTTTAACATCAATGTTGGCGATGACTTGTGCCAAATCTTCCTTGGCATAACGAGTTCCGATCAGGGCTTGTTCGACATCTGCAATGTCCCCTAGTCCGAAAAAGTCGCCAAAGATTTTGGCATCCGTGATTTTTCCTTCTGCCACATTCAAACGAACTTCGATGGAGCCGATTGGGAAGCGATGACGGCGTTCAATATCAAAAGCTGGAGATTTACCGTAATTCCAATCCCAGTTGCGATAATACTTATCGGAAATCTCATTGATCTTGACCCAATCCTCTTCAGTCAGTTCATAGGTTTTGACTTCTTCCACGGAATCGACACCAAAAATCTTCAATAAGATTTCTTGACGGAACTCTTCAGTCGTCATGTCTTGCTTCTCTTTTGGCAAGAATGGTTTGATGTTGGTCACTCTTGAGCGGATCGATTTGATGCCTTTTGATTCGATTTTGTCTTTGCGGACTTTCAAGGCGTTGACCACTTCATTGATGTCACTGTCAAACATGATCGTCCCATGAGCAAACATCCGGCCATTCGTTGCGTACATCGCATTCCCAGAAAACTTCATGTCATTGATCACAAGGTCGTTGCGCCCTTTTAGTTGCGCCCCTTCAACCCCCATCTCATGCAAGGCTTGGACGATTGGTTTGGTCAGTTTTTCAAAATCTCTGAAAGAATTGCCATCGTCAGGCATAATAAAGCTGAAATTCAAGTTTCCGAAATCATGATAGACTGCACCGCCGCCGCTGAAACGACGAACGACATGAATCCCATGTTCATCCACATATTCCTTATTGATCTCTTCGATCGTATTTTGATTGCGTCCAATGATAATCGATGGTTCATTAATGTAAAAAAGTAAGATGGGTTCATCTACTTTCATTTCTTGAAGAAGAAAAATCTCGATGGCTAAATTGATGCGTGGGTCGTTCAGTTCATTCGGTACAAAAAGCATACTATTTGTTCCTCCTAATTAGATGATTTCTATTATTTTTTGAACAGCCGCCAACTCAACAGGGATTCCATTGGCAGCTAGCGCAGCCTCTTCTCGTAACTGTTCTAAGTCACCGTGTTGCGGCAAATGCGTCAACATTAATTTTTTCACCTGCGCTGCATGGGCGATCTCCCCTGCTTCTTTTGAAGTAAAATGAGCCTTGTGCCGCTCATTTCCTGCAAAAAGATAGGTATCTGCCAAGAATAAGTCAGCCCCTTCAGCAAACGGAACGAAAGATTCTAAATAGCCAGAGTCTCCAGTAAAAACAAAGACCTTGCCCGTACTTTTCTCAACAAATCGCATGGCATAGCAAGTGACTGGATGGATCGTTTTCATAAAGGTAATGGTGAACGGGCCCAATTCCAACGACTCAGACTGAAGGTAATCAAATCCTTGGGTCACTCCCGGCATCGTCAGACTTTCAAAATGAACCCTGTCCTCCCCATGACCGTAGATCGGCAAAACCTGCCGTTCTTCGTTTTCGGGATATAATTGCCAATAGTATTGTAATACCCCCAGATCCGCAATATGATCGTGATGGTAATGTGTCAAAATCACTGCATCTAAGTCTAAGGGATCAAGGATCTTTTCTAATTGGACCAAGGTGGTACTTCCCGCATCAAGCAGCAAATGAAAGCCATCTGACTCTACTAAATAGCCAGTAGTCCCTTCACCATTATACGGATAGGCACCTAAACAACCTAAGACAGTTATTTTCACATGTGTTTCCTCCTCTTTGGCTCCAGCTGATTTTCTACTTCTTTTATGCTATCACATCTCAGCTGATTTGACTAAAATCTGACCATTTTTTTTTGCGAAAAAGGATCAAGA
Source organism: Enterococcus sp. 5B3_DIV0040 (assembly GCF_002140755.1). NCBI lineage: Bacteria > Bacillati > Bacillota > Bacilli > Lactobacillales > Enterococcaceae > Enterococcus > Enterococcus sp. 5B3_DIV0040. The sequence continues at coordinate 1,105,850 of NZ_NGLC01000001.1, read as the reverse complement.
AAATGAGAAAAAAACGACGTCTATTGATGAATCCCTTGAATGAGTGTTCTACTCTATCCTTAAGGAACCATTCCAATGGTACGTCGTCTTTTTTTACTTATCTGATCAGCGCTCGTTGTTCATTGATCAATTCTTCATAGAATGCTGCGTTGACCGCATACGCATAGGCGTTTGCCCACAACATCCCAATCATAAGCGCCAAGAAACCCAGAATAAACCAGCCAATCAATGATAATTGCAGCCAAATGTATTGGCCCAGATGCGGTCGCAAGAGAGCGAAAGCTGCTTTAATTGATTGAAGGACTCCTAATTCAGGCTGATCATAGCGCAGATAGATTGCTAATTGGATCACACCGGTAACAACTTGCGACAAAAAGAAGAACAAGATGATGGAGAGAATCGTCCCAACCACAAAAGCGATCGAACCGTTAAACATCGATACATCAATAGAAATTCCCCGATTAAAATTGAATACCAAGCCCAAATATTGATTAAGGCCTGATAAGACAAATTGCGGTAAGAAAATCGCAAAACTCAAAAGATAATTTAAAAGCGCGCTCACTAAGTTTAATAACAAAAACGGTACATACAGACGCTTATCAAAGACGAGAAAAATATCCGCCACCTGGATTCCTCTGCCACGAACCAGATAGAGTGCCATAATACTCAATGCTACCGAAAACGCAAAGAAGACAAAATTGTCCAAGATCAGATCGATCCAGCTCTCTGCATTGTTTGCACCAAAAGAAGTCCCAATACTACTAAAAAGCGAGCTGACCACCGCTTGTACGGCAACCGTCGCTAAAATACTTAAGACGAACGTTCCCCAGAATCCGCGCAAGGAGTTTTTAGCCGTCTCACGAATCATTGTGTTTGATCTCATAAGCTCACCTTAATAACTGCGCAATGCTTTAACGGTTTTATCGTCTAAGCGGCGAACCACTTCCGTTACAAGCTTGACTGTATTGAAGTAGTCATCCTCATGAATGACAGAAGTATGAGAATGCAGGTAACGAACGGGCACGGTAATAGCGATCGAAGGGACCCCATCACGAGTCAAATGCATTTGACCAGCATCGGTTCCTCCACCAGTGATCACGGTATATTGGAAAGGAATTTCCATCTCTTCGGCGACATCGATCACAAAATTCAATAATTTCTTGTGAGGAATCATGGAAGCATCGAAAATCAAGACTTGTGGGCCTTTGCCTAACACAGAATCCGCTTCTTTTGGTGTCATTCCAGGTGTGTCCCCAGCGGTACCAGTATCTAGGGCGATAGCGATATCGGGATTCACTAAGTGAGTGCTTGTTCGTGCCCCTCTTAGGCCAACTTCTTCCATCACGTCACTGCCGGCAAACAAGCAGTTTGGATGTCCTTCTGCTGCCAAGGTTTCTAATACCCGTAGTGATACCGCCGTACCGATTCGATTGTCCCATGCTTTTGCTAGCAAAAATTTGCTGTCGTTCATCCGTTTGTATTGGATATAGGGGGTGATCATGTCTCCAGGACGGATGCCCCAGCCTTTGGCTTCTTCTTCGCTTGACGCGCCAATATCGATGAACATATCTTTGATATCGTAAGGTTTGTTTCGAGTCTCTGGACTCAACACATGGGGTGGTTTTGAGCCGACGACACCGTGGATCACTTTGCCTTCATTGGTTTTGATCTCCACTTGCTGTGCCAGCATCACTTGCCCCCACCAGCCCCCAAGGGTTTGAAATTCAATAAAGCCTTTTTCTGTGATTTTTGTTACCATAAAACCGACTTCATCCATATGTCCCGAAATAAAAATTTTCGGACCGCCGCCATCACCAACATGTTTGGCAATGACACTTCCTAAACCATCAAAAAAGATATCTTCAGCAAAGTCTTTGGCATATTCTTTAAAGACTTCACGCACTTCCTCCTCATTCCCAGGAACCCCACGTGCAGTCGTTAGGTCTATTAAAAGCTGTTCTTCTTTTTTCTCCATTTCGCTTCCTCCTTTGTCTCGTTGATTATGATTATACCATTCTCTTAATCTGGTACCAGAGGGAAATACAAAAAGATTGGTTAAATAAAAAAAACGATCCTCGTTTTGTAGTGATCCTCAAGGTTAGATTTTTTGGTCTAACCTTTAAGGTTCGCTTCAATTCTAAGGATCGTTTTATCAAGAATTCAATCAAGTTTCAATTATTCGCAGACACAGCTTGACGGTAATCAAATAGGCAAATAGATAGACGACTGCTGCAACTGCCGCAAACAAATGAGCGACCCAATACCCAGGACTGTCGATGATTTGGGTGAAGGTATTGATGGCAAAGACGGCATGCAAGATCGCCAGTAGCGTACCTGGCATAAAAATCCAGATGTTTTGCCAGTAAACGAGTTTGCGTACTTCTTTTCGGGTGTAACCTAGTTTGGTCAATAATCGGTAATTGTGTTTCTCCCGCTCGGTATTTGAAAATTGCCGAACGATCAAACTGCTGGATGTCGTGATCAAAACGATCACACCTACAAATAATGACACAAACAAAACGATTCCTGCTTGCCGCCGCACGCCGCGCATCGTTGTAAAACGATTCGCTAAGGTCAGTCGATATGCGGTCATCTGGTTATTCTCACTGGTGGAATCTCGGGCAGTCTCTGGATAAAAACGCACGCTTTTTTGGTCATCGCTAAACTCATAGGTCAAAGGATGCGTCCACTCAATCGGCAGCTCTTCATCTAGCAGCTGAGTCAAGCTCTCCGTTTGCACCTTGTCTGTTTGTAAATAAGCAACGCTATAGGTGAAGCCCTCAACTTGCTGGTACGCATCATCTTGGATGACAAGGACATTCGGCAAGGAATAGCGCAAGGCAGAATCCCCAAAATAATCCTGTTCTGCTTGAATGAGTTTGAACGTATGTTGACTGCCGATTTTGACCTCATCGCGATAGGTGATAAACGAACGAGTCACATCGTATTGACTGTCAAAAAGCACCGCTTGTTTATCGGTACTCAGTTGAATCTCCGGGGCATCGGGAACCAGTTTTCGCAGACGCTGATAATCAGAAAAAGCGACCAGATTCACCATGATATTTTCAATATTTTCGTCTTGCAACTCTCCAAGGTAACGGGTTTGAACCGTCATATTGGTCATTTTATAGGGAATCGATTGTTCGGCAATAATCGGTGTATCGGCTTTTTCTAAAAGGTCCCGCAAGGTATCTGTCTGCTCTCCTGACACCTGAAAGGAAGTTGGATAGATACGGTTCGTTGCTTGGTAATTCAAAGAGATGACCCCCATTGTTCCCCCGATCAATGAAATCGCGATTGCAGTGATGATCGTCAAAAGGGCGTAGCTTTTCCACGTCCTTTGCAAGTAAGCACGCACGTTATTGTAAGCAATCAACTTCGCCCCTTTGATAAGGCGTTTTTTTGGTTTACTCAAAAAATACAATAGTGCTGGCAAGGAACAATCAAAAAAGAGATAGGTTGCCGTTATACAGCAAAATAGAATCAGTAAAGGGATCCATAGAATCGCTGAAAAATCTTGCGTATACGTGATATAGTTGGTCCATGTTTCCCTTAGGGTCAATGACAGATAATACCCTACCCCAAGTAAAATCAGACCTAGGACCCCCATCAATGTACGAAACGGAGTCATTTTCATTTTTTTGATCGGTAAGCGGTATTCGGTCTTGATCAATTCACTCATTGGGGTACGCCAAACAAAAAGGATCACTTGAATACTCAATATAATCATTGCGGCGATAAAGACAAAGACCGTCGAAAAAATCGATTGCGGTGAATTAAAGAAATGACTGGTCAAATTTAGGCCCATCGCCCGAATCAAAATCATTGAGAAGAATTTTGAAAAAATAATTCCCATAAAGATACCGGTCACTAGAGAGAAAAAATTTAGTAAAAACGTTTCCCGTAGCAACAGCCAAGCAAGACGACCTTGCCGCAACCCCAAAAGCTGGTAAACACTGATTTCTTTTTGTCGCTGACTAAGAAAAAAATGATTGGCACTCAGCATAAAAAACAAGACGACAAAGGCAACCACACTGCTGCCGAATCCTAAAACCCCTTCAATGCGGATGTCTTGCTGGACCCGTTGATTCAGTAGACGATCATTCATCAAGGCGTTAAAGGAATAAAAAATCATCACGGCGGTCATCATACAAATAAAATACACCATATAATTGCGAAACTGCCGCAAAAAACTCCGCCAGCCGATTTTAAACAACATGGCGCGGACCGCCTCCAATCGTAGCCTGCATATCGATGATTTTTTCGAAAAATTCCTGACGGCTGCCTTTTTTGACAACTTCCGCAAAGAAGACACCATCGCGAATGAACAGAATCCGATTGCAGTAGCTGGCGGTAAAAGGATCGTGGGTGACCATCAAGATCGTCGTTTTTTCTTGTTGATTGATTTGCGCTAAATACCGTAACAATTCTGTTGCCGCTTTTGAATCAAGGGCTCCCGTGGGTTCATCAGCAAAAAGGACCGCCGGACGACTGATGATCGCCCGAGCAGCAGCGACCCTTTGTTTTTGCCCTACAGACAATTCTTCTGGGTAGCGATCCAATAAGTGTTCGATCCCTAACAAATTGGCCGTCTCCTCGATACGTACTTGGGTTTCCTTCACGGGCAAGCGATCAATCGCTAAAGGCAGCAAAATATTGTCTCTGGCTGTCAATGTCTCTAAAAGATTAAAATCTTGAAAGATGAAGCCAATCTGCTGACGGCGAAAATCGCTGAGGGCTTTTTCCGACATTCGGGTAATGTCTTTGCCATCGATATAGATCGAGCCTAAGCTAGGTCGCATGATTGAAGACAAAAGATTCATCAAGGTCGTTTTCCCAGCACCGCTTGGCCCCATGACCCCAACAAATTCTCCTTGATCCACTGCAAAAGAAAGGTTATCTAATACTTTGGTTTGATTGAAACGGGTGCCGTAACTTTTTGTCAGATGCTTCACATCGATCATATTTTTCACACAGAACCCTCCTTTAAAAAAATTCTCTCCTTATGGTAGCATACTTTATCATTGAATACTTCTGCTTCAAAACAGAGAAAAAATAAATTTAAAAAAGTTTTTATTCATTATGTGAAACATGGAACAACCAAATCCTTAATCTTATCAAGTTTTCTCGAAAACACCTCAATGAATATACACCATATATTGTGTATATCCAAAACACAAACCCTTTTCGACTACTATATATAGTTGCTCATTTCTACAATTTGTTTTATTATATTGTGGAAGATAAGGAGTGGTAGAAATGATGAACATTAAGAGAAATCCTGAGCAAGGGTTGGAAAGACAGTCCGCTTTGCGTCAGTTAAAAATCGTAAAACGTGATGGACGGCTTGTCGATTTTGATGATCAAAAAATTTATGATGCGTTAGTGAAAGCCCTGAGAAAAATCAACGGTGAGCTTTCTCCCATCGACCACGAAAAAATCACCGAGATCGTTGACAGTGTCGATCACGAGATCGCGGAACGTTTTCGTACAAATGTAAAAATCTATGAGATCCAAAATATCGTCGAGCATATCTTGTTAGCAAAGAACGAGTATGCCTTGGCTGAAGAATATATCAACTACCGGACCCATCGTGATTTCGAACGCAGCAAAGCAACAGACATCAACTTTACGATCAATAAATTGATGAATAAAGATCAATCGGTCGTCAATGAAAATGCCAATAAGGATAGTAACGTGTTCAACACACAACGTGATTTGACCGCTGGGATCGTAGGAAAATCGATTGGTTTGAAAATGCTGCCTCCTCACGTGGCAAATGCCCACCAAAAAGGCGACATTCATTACCATGACTTGGATTATCATCCATATACCCCAATGACTAACTGCTGCCTAATCGATTTTAAAGGCATGCTAAATAATGGATTTAAAATTGGGAACGCCGAAGTGGAATCGCCAAAATCGATCCAAACGGCCACCGCTCAAATCTCACAAATCATTGCAAATGTAGCATCGAGTCAATATGGTGGCTGTTCTGCTGATCGAACAGATGAATTATTGGCTCCTTTTGCTGAGTTGAATTACCAAAAACATTTAAAAGATGCCGAAGAATGGATTGAGACACCCGAACGTCGGGAAGCTTACGCGAAGAGCAAAACCCGCAAAGATATCTACGATGCAATGCAAAGTCTAGAATACGAAATCAATACGTTATTCACCTCTAACGGACAAACGCCGTTTACTTCCCTTGGCTTTGGTTTAGGAACCAACTGGTTCGAACGGGAAATTCAACGAGCGATTCTCCAAATTCGCATCAACGGGTTAGGCAGTGAAAAGCGTACTGCTATTTTCCCGAAATTGATTTTTAGTATTCGCCGTGGGGTCAACTTGGCACCTACCGATCCGAACTATGATATTAAAGAACTGGCTTTAGAATGTGCCACTAAACGGATGTATCCGGATATTTTGAATTATGATAAATTGGTTGAATTGACTGGCAGCTTTAAAGTGCCGATGGGCTGTCGTTCTTTCTTGCAAGGCTGGAAAAACGAACGTGGTGAAGAAATCAATGTCGGTCGGATGAATCTAGGTGTCGTGACATTGAATATTCCACGGATCGCCTTAGAAGCAAATGGCGATCAAGAAAAATTCTGGTCACTGCTGGAGGACCGTCTGCAAATCGTTAAAGATGCCCTTGTCTATCGAGTGGAACGCTGTAAAGAAGCGAGTCCCGCCAATGCGCCGATCCTTTATATGTATGGGGCTTTCGGTGAACGTTTGGATCGCAAAGACAATGTCAACGAATTATTCAAAAACAAACGTGCCACTGTTTCGCTTGGTTACATTGGTTTATACGAAGCTGCTTCGGCTTTTTACGGTGGAACTTGGGAACAAGACCCAGAAGCAAAGGCCTTTACGATGGCGATCGTGAAAGAATTGAAAGCTCATGCCGATGCCTGGGGCGATGAATACGGCTATCATTTCAGTGTGTACTCGACCCCTAGTGAAAGCTTGACCGATCGTTTCTGTCGCTTAGATACCGAAAAATTCGGTGAAGTTGAAAATATTACCGACAAAGAATATTATACCAATAGCTTCCACTATGATGTGCGGAAAAATCCGACACCATTTGAGAAACTTGATTTTGAAAAGGACTATCCAAAATACTGTTCTGGTGGCTTTATTCATTACTGTGAATATCCAGTCTTGCAGCAAAATCCAAAAGCGTTAGAAGCAGTTTGGGATTACGCATATGATCGGGTCGCTTATCTTGGAACAAATACCCCTATCGATCACTGTTACGAGTGCGGATATGAAGGAGACTTTAATCCAACCGAACGAGGCTTTGAATGTCCACAATGTGGCAATCACGATCCAAAAAGTTGTGATGTTGTCAAAAGAACCTGCGGGTATCTTGGAAATCCTCAAGCTCGCCCGATGGTCAACGGTCGTCACAAAGAAATCTCTGCTCGGGTCAAACATTTGCAAGAATAATCATAAAAGGAGTGTTAGATTTCTTCTACACTCCTTTTATCGAACAACCCCTGTAATTCACAATAGAAAGAAGTTTTCGTATGAGAAATCCTAAGCCCCAAGAATGGAAAGCAAACGAGTACAGTCAAAATTATATTGCTGATTACAAAGCCTTCAACTTTGTGGACGGTGAAGGCATCCGAAATAGTTTATATGTGAGCGGCTGCCTGTTTGCTTGTGAAGGCTGTTTCAACAAAGCCGTCCAAAACTTTCGCTACGGCACACCTTTTACCCAAGAGCTAGAGGATCGAATCATTGAGGATCTGCGACATGACTATGTTCAAGGACTGACCCTCCTAGGCGGCGAACCTTTCTTGAACACGACGGTCTGTCTGAAAGTTGTTGATCGCGTTCGCGCCGAATTTGGTCATAGCAAGGACATTTGGAGCTGGTCAGGCTACACTTACGAAGAACTGCTCTTGGAAACCCCTGACAAACTAGAACTTTTATCCAAAATTGATATTTTGGTGGACGGCCGTTTTGAACTCAGCAAGCGAAACCTAAACTTGCAGTTTCGTGGTAGCAGCAATCAACGAATCATTGATCTTGCTGCATCTCGAGAACAAGGAAAAGCGGTTATCTGGGCAAAGTGCAAAGATGCTGAAGCAAGCTACGAACAAATCAAAAAACAAATTTAACGACTCAAAACACCGTGCATCTTGAGATGACCCCAAAAGTTAGACCAAAAAATCGAACTTTTGGGGTCACCACATCTTCCTTCAAAGATGATGCACGGTGTTTTTTTTGTTATATAAAAATCAGTGACCAAGCTTTTTAAAGGTACTTACTTGCTTCACGAACCGTCAAAGGCGCCAGACTTTTTTGATGGCGTAGAAGAAAATCTTGGACCCACTGAGGATTCGTCTTGGCATAGTCTCGCAAGCTCCAGCCAATGGCTTTGTTGATAAAGAATTCAGAACTCCCCAAATTGTTGACAAGGATCTCTTCAAGTAATGGTCGATCCATCTGTTCTTTTTGCAACAATTGGTGAAGAATCGCCACTCGCCGTAGCCAAAGATTATCCTCAAGACTCCAACGAAGCATCTCAACCTTTAACGCTGGCAGTCGGCGAACAAGCTTTCTGACGACCTCACTTAGTGCGTCCACGCTATCCCACCAAGATTTCGTTATGACTAACTGTTCAATTTTTGCTAGATCAACGGCTGATAAAAAGGGCTCCAGCGCCACTAAATAATCAATCGCAAGGTACTGGTGTTCCCGATAGCTGCTTTGCCAACATTGATCGATAAATTCCCAATCGATTCGTTTCATTTGTTTTGCTACTTTAAAGGCTGCTTTTTCCTGCTGACGGCGCAACGGTGTAGGGATGCCTAAAAACTCAAACTGATGCCGCATATAGGCGGCCATTTTTTCCCTTCGTTCTTCATCAGCCAAAGCAATCATCGTTTCATATACTTGATAGATCGTCATATTGGTCCTCCTTTTTAGGTCTACTGATCGTCAGATGTTTGCCATAAAGGCAGTACGATATTTTCATAGGTCAGAGGATCGAGATTTGTGACGGTGATTCCCAAAAGACGAATGCCTTTTTCAAGACCTAAAATCTCTTCCCAAATGAGACTGGCTTCCGAAAATAACTGTTCTTTTTTATGAACGTAAATCGGCAAAGTCACTCGTTTAGTGATCGTAGAGTAATCACTGTAACGGACTTTCAACACGACTGTTTTGCCATGTTTCTGTGTGCGCTTTAGTGATCTCTCAACTTCTTCTGCGATGGCGCGTAATTGACTTAAGACTTGTTCTTCACTCGTTAATGGATTGCCGTATGTATGCTCCTTACCGACTGATTTTCGTTCTCTGGTCACACTGACTGGTGAATCATGGATTCCTCTAACTTTACGATACAAAGAATACCCCATTTTGCCAAATTCGCGGATCAACGCCATCTCACTCCAAGTGTATAGATCTTCTCCTGTAAAAATGCCTAACTCATGCATCCTGGGGACAGTTTTCTTCCCGATCCCATGAAATTTATCGATGGGTAGTTGTTGTAAAAAGGCCACTGCCTCATCCGGCATCACCACTGTTAACCCTCGTGGTTTATGATAATCCGAGGACAATTTTGCCAAAAATTTGTTGTAACTGACGCCTGCCGAACAAGTCAAATGGGTCTCATGCCAGATGTCTCGCTGAATCAGACGAGCGATCTTAATTGCTGAAGGACAGTTGATTTTGTTAACTGTGACGTCCAGATACGCTTCATCAATTGAAACTGGTTCGATGATGTCGGTGTATCGGTGAAAAATTTCTCTGACTTGCTGGGACACTTCACGATACTTTTGATGATTCCCCGGTTTAAAAATCGCTTGCGGACAAAGCTCGTAGGCTTTTTGTGCGCTCATTGCCGAATGGATGCCATATTGTCGCGCCAGATAATTCGCTGTCGTGACCACTCCTCGGCCGCCGGTATCACTTGGGTGACGGGCAATGACAAGGGGATGCTTGGCCAGCTCAGGATCATCCCGTTCTTCCACCGAAGCAAAAAAAGCATCCATATCAATATGAATAATTTTGCGGCTCGTATCATTTTTTAAGGGAAATTGCAGTTCCGACATCGTTGCTCACCTCGCTTCTTATTATAAACGAACAGAAGTTCCCTATCAAGCAAGGAATCAAGACAAAGACGCAAAAAGGACCAATTTTCATTGGCCCTTCCCTATACGTTCGCTACTTTTGCTGCACGGTTCATGACCCAAGAAGTTCTGCTATAAGGCAGCTTCTCCTCGTTCATTGGTGCGAATCCGAATCGCTTCTTCCAAAGGGTAGACGAATATTTTGCCATCACCGACTTCATCTGTCCGACAGATCGATACAATCAGCTCAATCACGGCATCGACTTTTTCATCTGCCAAAACAAAGCGGACATTTACTTTCGGTAAAAGAGTCGTGATCACTTCTTGGCCACGAATAAACTCTTTTAACCCTTTTTGATTGCCACACCCGAGAACTTGACTGACCGTCATCCCACTGATCAGATCCGATTGATCCAAAGCGGCTTTTAGCTCCTCTAATTTTTCTTGGCGAATAATCGCTTCAACTTTTTTCATGACTGCTCCTCCACTCTTAAGAATCTAACCCCATAAAGGTAGGATAGGCCGTTTCATCATGTTCGATCCGATCCATCCCCACCGCTTCTTCTTGCTGAGATACGCGAATCGGCATCACCCATTTGATCAAGGTAATTATGACAAAGGATAGGATACCAGCGAACAAAATCGTAAATACGATACTTTCGGCTTGTGCGATAAAAAGATCAACACCGCCATAAAGCAATCCTGAATGTCCGCCAACAGCGGGATCGGCAAAGATCCCGGTCATCAAACCACCGAAGATTCCGCCTACCCCGTGACAACCAAAGGCATCCAATGCATCATCTAACCCTAATCGATGTTTGATGACGGAAATAAAGAAGTAACAAAACGGACTGACTAAAGCGCCAATGATAAAGGAAGACCAAAGGGAGACAAACCCCGCCCCTGGTGTGATGGCAACTAAGCCCACCACTGCACCTGTACAAGCACCGACGATTGTCGGTTTTCCCACGACGATTTTTTCGATCAGCATCCAAGAAAGCATCGCACTGGCTGCTGCTGTATTCGTGGTCATTAGGGCGTGGATCGCTAGACCATCAGCTGCTAACGCAGAGCCAGCATTAAAGCCAAACCAGCCAAACCATAAAAGACCGGCACCTAGTACAACAAAGGGAATATTATGAGGACGATATTCGGTTTGATGAAATTCTCGTCGCTTACCGACAACGATCGCTAAGACTAGCCCACTGATTCCCGAACTGATGTGAACGACATTGCCTCCTGCAAAATCGATCGAGCCGATCGCATCTAAGAAGCCACCGCCCCACACCATATGCGCCATTGGAAAATACACGAAAACCAGCCAGAAGCCAATAAATAGAAAAATAGCAGAGAACCGCATTCTTCCAACGACTGATCCAGTGATAATCGCCGTTGTGATCAAAGCAAACATCATTTGAAAGGCAGCAAACAACCCTTCTGGAATTCCCTCTCCTTCTGACATCGAAACATGATTGAAAAAGACTTTGTCTAAATTGCCAATAAATGATCCTGTCCCGCTAAAGGATAATGTATACCCTAGAGCGACCCAGAGGACGGACGCCAAGCCCATCGTACAAATCACCATCATCATGGTATTGAGGATGTTTTTGCGTCGTTCCAATCCTCCATAAAAAAATGCCAATGCTGGAGTCATTAGAAAAACCATACCGCTACAAATTAAAATAAATGCAATATTCCCTGTATCCATTTTACACGCCTCCCTTTCTATATGTTAGCTATCCTAACACCATATTTTCGAATAATCTAGATTTTTCTGAGAAAAACATGAATTTTCTGAAAATAGCTAACTTTATATGTTAGGTAATATCACATAAGTAAGCGTGTGAACAAAAAAATACCGAGAGAAGTCTCGGTATGATTACTCTTCTATTTGGTGATACGCTTGATAGACAAGCTGTTTCTTTACTTGATTACGTTTAGCCACTTCTTTGATTGCTTCTTTTGAGGACATTTCGGCCTCTTCCATCAAGGCAGCTACTTGTTCTGCGTAACTTCCTTCATAAACAATTTCATGTATTTCAGAAGAGCCTTCCACCAACAGACAGCATTCTCCTTTGATTGGCTGCTGCTCTAAATAGTCGATCAATTCAGAAAAGGTCCCTCGCAAGTATTCTTCATGGATTTTTGTCAATTCTCGGCAAATGACTGCCTGACGTTCACCAAATACCTCTAGCATTGTTTCAATCGTCGCGGCGATTCGATAGGGTGACTCATAAAAAATCATCGTTGCTTTCTGGGTCGCTAATTCACTCAAGGCTTGTTTTTGTTCTTTTTTCTTACGAGGTAAAAAGCCATAAAAAAGATTTGGTTGCGGCGATAAGCCTGAAGCAATCAACGCTGTCAAACCTGCCGTAGGTCCCGGAAGCGCAATCACCGCGATTCCTTCAGCTAGACAGGCCTTGACTAATTCATGCCCCGGATCACTGATGGAGGGCATACCAGCATCGCTGCATTGGGCAATGGTCTTTCCCATCTGCAGCTGTTCTACCAAATGCGGAACTCGCTCTTTATAATTGTGTTCATGTAAGCTTTTTTGCGGTGTCGAGATCTCAAAATGATTCAACAATTTCTGGGTATTGCGAGTATCTTCACTTGCGATCAGGTCCGCTTCTTTTAAAATTTTGACACAGCGGACCGTCATATCTTCCAAGTTCCCGATCGGTGTCGGAACAAGATACAGTTTTCCAGTGCCTTCTTTATAACTTTGTTGCTTTTGCATGTACTGCTCCTTTCGAAAAAAAGACCAGTGGAAACTGATCTTTTTTCTAACGAACCTATTAGACTGTCAGTCAGTTATTTGCCGCTTTCACGATAGATCACTTCTAGACAAAATGCACAAGGTTCATCATGTTCTCTGCGAGAACCGTATAAGTCATAACAAACATGAAATCCTTCTTCGTAAATCTTTTCTAAATTCATTCGTGATTTAGAAAGTTCTTGTTTGACCGATTCAGCGGGTGCATCTGCCACTTGGTTCAACTCACGAATGTGTTCACGTAAGCGTTGATTTTCCAATTCTAATGTCGTATTTTTTTCGACGATTTCTTGCAAAGACTGCTTCATTTCCGCTAGATTATTTAAGGAATTTTGCAACTCCGATTCTAACTGATTCAATCCGTCATATATTGATCGTTTGTCCATGCTCATTATGGTCACCTACTTATTTTGTCACTAGTTCTTCATAATCATATTCGATTGGTGTTTGCCGATCATGCAAACGGACTTTGATCACTCGGCTCAACAGATCCAGCCCAACCACACGTCCTTTGCCATCTGGCGTTTCAACTTCCTTGCCGCGATCCGGCAATTCTTTTTTCGCCCGCTCATATTCTTCACTTTCATACTTAAGACAGCACATCAAACGACCGCATAATCCTGAGATTTTCGCAGGATTCAAGGAAAGTCCTTGATCTTTAGCCATCTTGATGGATACAGGGATAAAATCCCCTAAAAACGTCGCACAGCATAGTTTGCGACCACAGGGCCCAACTCCGCCTAGTGCCTTCGCTTCATCCCTAACACCGATTTGGCGCAGTTCAATCCGGGTATGAAATTCACTTGCCAAGTCTTTGACTAATTCGCGAAAGTCAACACGGCTTTCTGCAGTAAACGAAAAAATCAGTTTTGTCCGCTCAAAGGTATAGGCTACTCGAATCAGTTTCATTGGCAACTGATGTGCGCGGATTTTTTCTTTTCCAATTTTTAACGCTTCATCTGCCGCCTTTTGATTGGCTGCTGCCTGTTCCAAATCTTTCTTCGTCGCCCGACGTAAGATAGGTTTGACTACCTGTGGCAAATCGCTCTCATTCATTTCTCTGCTTTTGGTGACGACTGTGGCAAGACATTTAGCATCTTGTGATTCCACGATGACTTGGTCATTTATAGTATAGGTCTGTTTTTTCGGTGTGTAAAAATAAATCTGGCCTACGTCATGATAACGCACTCCGACAACTTCGATCATCTCTGGTCTCCTTTTCCGGCTGCTGCGTTTTATCCATAGATGATTTTCACGGAAAATTGTTCTGCCACACCTTGGAAAGACACATTGGCTTGCAACTTTTTTTGTGCTTGCAATGCGGCTTCAATGGCACGATTGATCTCTTTTCCCCATAAACCTTGCCCCAACAATCGATCCCGCTCCTCTTGAAAGTAAAATAACAAGAGCAAAAAGATTTCTGATTGCTGATTTTTTTCTTTTGCTAGACCCAATAATTTTTTCTGAACAAAAATAAATGCTTGCGGGTCTTTCTTCAAAAGGTAATTCACCCAACGCTTAACAGCATCCTTAGTTTCATTAAACCATTCATCTTGCGAGATTTCAACTGCTTTATGATAACTATTGGTCAAGTGGCTTAGAAGTCGGCTTGTCTCTTTAGAAAGTCCCTCTTCTTGTAACTTTTCTTGCAGTTTTTCTTTTGACAAAGGAGAGAAATGAATGATCTGACAGCGAGACTGGATGGTTGGCAAAATACGACCAAGGCTCTCCGTTTCTAAGATCGCCAGAAAGTTTCCCACTGGTTCTTCTAAAAACTTTAGTAAACTGTTGGCAGCGCTGTTGTTCATTTTGTCAGCTTGAGACAAAATAAAGATTTTCAAACGGCTTTCAAAGCCGCTTTTTGAGAACTCCTCTTGCAGCTGTCGAATCTGGTCGACTTTGATCATCTGACCATCAGGTTCAATTTGGATAACGTCAGGATGCTCTCCTTGGGCGATCCGTAGACAATTGCTGCATGCACCACATGGCGCTTCTTCTTGTACATTGGCACAAAAAAGGCGTTTTGCGAGCCATAGACTTAGTTCATGCTTGCCAGTCCCCTTGTCCCCTTCAAAAAGATAAGCATGAGCAATGCGCCCATGCTTGATACTTTTTTTTAGTTGGGCAAAAACAAGAGGCTGGTATTCTTGTAGAAATAACTCCTCCATGAAATGCTCCTTTTTTAATATTGATGGAATCCGTCAACTGGCAGCACGAATACGGTGGCGCCACCGACTTCGACTTCGACTGGATAAGGAACTTGACCATCTAAGGATATATCTAGTGACATCGGTGTCGAGACATATTGCTTTCTTGATTGACAGGTTTTTTTAATCAATTCTAACGCATCTTGCACACGGTCATCTTCAATACCAATGATAAACGTACTATTACCAGCCTTTAAAAAACCACCCGTTGATGACAATTTTGTAGCACGGATATTGGCATCAATAAACTCATTTGCCAAACGATTACTGTCTTTGTCTTGTACGATTGCCATAATTAATTTCATGGGACCATCTCCTTTGTGTTATCCAACCTACCCTAGATTGATTTGAAGTAAGCAGGATACGATTCAACGATTGCTGAATAGCTGGATTCAACAACTTCTTGTAACCCCATTCTAGCATCAATCTTATGAATGCGTACAGGATTTTCTTCCGCTAGCTTTAGATACGCATGACGAACCCGTTGATGAAACTCCAATCCTTCCGAATCTAGTCGGTCATATTGATGTGCACGATTTTCTTGGATGCGACGCAAGCCAGTATCAGAGTCAACATCTAGATACAAGGTAAAATCAGGGGTCGTTCCTTCCGTCGCAAACTCGTTGATCCGTGCGATCTCAGGAATCCCGATGCGACGTCCAGCTCCTTGATAGGCAAGCGAACTGTCAACAAAGCGGTCACAGATCACGATGTGTCCGGCGTTCAATGCCGGCAGGACAACCTCAATCAAGTGTTGGCGGCGTGCCGCTGCATAAAGTAAGGCTTCGGTCCGCTCATCCATTTCTTCATTTCGCGGATCTAAAATAATTTTACGAATTTTTTCAGCGATTTTAACTCCGCCAGGTTCTCTTGTTTTAACGATTTTTCTTGTTGCTTCAAGCTGTAACCGAGGATATAATTCTTCGATCACACTGGTTTTTCCAGCACCATCCGGTCCTTCGATGGTTATAAACAATCCATTCACCCTAATTGCCTCCAATATCTTTATAATTCTCGGCGACCTTCTACTGCTTTTAGCAAGGTCACTTCATCCGCGTATTCAATATCGCTGCCCACAGATAAGCCATGAGCCAAACGCGTGACTTTAATACCGGCAGGCTTGATCAAACGCGACATATACATCGCCGTCGCTTCGCCTTCCGTGGTCGCATTGGTCGCAATGATCACTTCTTTGACCTGATCATCATGCAGCCGCTGTATCAGGGATGCAATGTTGATATCTTCTGGACCTGTCCCTTCCATCGGGGATAACACGCCATGCAGCACATGATAAAGTCCATGATACTCGCGGACTTTTTCTAATGCCATGACATCTTTAGGCTCTTCAACTACTAAAATCGTTTCTTTGTCTCTTGTGGGATCACTGCAGATTTCACAAGGATCTTCTTCCGTTATATTTCCGCAAATACTGCAAAAGTGCAAATCTCGTTTAACACTAAGCAACGATTTAGCAAACTCATTGACGACTTCTTCTTTCATATCAATCGTATAAAATGCCAAACGTGTTGCGGTTTTTTGTCCAATTCCCGGCAGTTTCATGTAACTGTCGATCAATCGGGCGATCGGTTCAGGATATTGCACCGTCATTTCTCCTTTTATAGACCCGGAATGTTTCTTGTATATTTGCCCATTGTTTGTTCCGATTCTTTTTCAATTTTCTTTAATCCGTCATTGATGGCTAAAATGATCATATCTTGCAGCATTTCCACATCGTCAGCATCAACGATTGCTTCATTGATAGCAATGTCTTGTAACGTCTTATCGCCAGTAAAGGTCGCTTTGACATAGCCATTTGTCGATTCGCCGATAAATTCTTTGCTGTTTAGTGCTTCTTGTTCTTTCATCATTTCTTTTTGCATTTTTTGCATTTGTTTCATCATGCCTTGCATATTTCCCATACCTCGCATCATTATTCATCACTCCATATTCATTAATTTTCTTCAATGCTGGTTAATTCACCAAATAACTCTTGCGCTTTTGTTACTAAGTCGTCATTTTCTGGTTCGACAGGAGCGGCTTCGGTCTCTTCTTGCTCTACTTCAATTTCTGACTCTTCCGTTGCTTGACCGCCAGCCAAAAACTCTTGTCGTAGCGTCGGCCAACTTTCTTTTGTAATAAAGACAGCCTGTGGGGCGTAGTCTTTGATCATACGGGACAATTGATTATGGATCATCAATTGAAACTCTTGGTCGTTACTTGCTCGCTGACATAAGATCTCATAGTCAAAAGCGATCACGACGCCCGATTCGCTGGCAGCTTTTGCTTCACTGGAGTGCAGCATAGCTCTTTGCGTCACGGAAAGAGACATCAAAAGATCGTCCCAAACATTACGAACATTTGCCAAGTCTTTCTTCGTTGCACTTTTCAGCACTTGGAACACGCGTTCCTTTGGTAAACGGAACGTAGTGGTCGCCTTGGTTTTCTTCACTGGCGCGGTGGTTTCAGCAACGGCACCTGTCGGTCGATTCTCTTGCAGTCGTTGCACCTCTGCCTGAAGTTTTTGCAGTGCTTGACGTAACTGCGCCACTTCTTGACTATTGTCAGCTGAATTGCTGGCAACAGCAGCACTTTCTGGATCATTGGCTAATTTGACCGCAGCCACTTCCAAATAGATCGTAGGATTGTTCGTAAATCGTACTTCATTTTGCGTATCGTTTAAGACCGTGATCCAGTGATAGATTTTTGCTGGCGGGGTAATTTTTGCCAGTGTTTGAAACGCTTCAGTCAACTGCAGAGACTTTTCAGATAGCAGCTGCGGCGCTTGTTGATACATCAGCAAGTCTCGACAATAAACCAACAAGTTTTCCAATAAACGGCGGGCTTCTTTACCAGAGGCTAATAACTCCCGCAAGGTCGCTAACGCATCGGCAACTTCTTTTTCCCCACAAGCCTGCATCAGACGGTCCATCATTTCATAGGACAAGCTGCCCGTCACTTCTAAAGCATCTTGGGTCGTTACGGTTCCATCACTAAAAGCGATCGCCTGGTCGGTGATACTCAAGGCATCCCGCATACCGCCTTCTGCGGCTCGCGCAATGATCTGTAAAGCTTCTGCTTCGTAATTGATCTCGCTAGTAGTAAGGACCGTTTCCAAATGACCCACGATGTCTTGCGTATTGATCCGTTTGAAATCAAATCGTTGGGTTCGGGAAATAATCGTTGCTGGAATCTTATGGGGCTCTGTTGTTGCCAAAATAAAGACAACATTTTTCCGTGGTTCTTCCAATGTTTTTAGTAATGCATTAAATGCGCCTGTTGACAGCATGTGCACTTCATCAATGATATAAACTTTGTATTCTGCTTGGGTCGGTGCATAGTTCGCACGATCACGAATAAAGCGAATTTCTTCTACACCGTTGTTACTTGCCGCATCGATTTCGATCACGTCTTCTTGCGTTCCTGCTGTGATTGAGCGACACATGTCACACTCATTGCAAGGCTCGCCATTGACTTGGTTCGGACAATTGATGGCTTTGGCAAAAATTTTCGCTGCACTTGTTTTCCCGGTTCCTCGAGGGCCCGTAAACAAGTAAGCATGCGAGATTTGATTTTGATCGATTGCATTTTTTAAGGTTTGGGTAATTGCTTTTTGTCCGACAACATCATCAAAACGCTGAGAACGCCAAACACGATATAATGCTTGATAGGCCATAGTTTTCCACACTCATTTCAAAATTCGCTACCTTCTATTATACGTAATATCAGCTAAAAAAACCACCGTTTGCGTGGTGGAATCTCAAAAGAAATGGAAATTTAATTCGAAGAGCCATTCCGCGCGCTTTCACTCACTATATCCTTTTATTCCTCCCTATTTTCAAGAAAAAAGACCATTCCTCTTCTCCAACTTTAGACTGATAACGTAAATCTCACCTCCTATGGTATAATGAATCTACGTTCATCTATTGTGATGAAAACAATTTAAAGGAGGACTGAAAATGGGTATTATCAAAGCGGCAACAAGCGCAATTGGCGGCGGATTAGCAGATCAATGGCTAGAGGTGATCGAGCCTGACAATATGAGCGATTCGACAGTAATGACAAAAGGTGTCAAAGTGCGGCGTAATGACAAACGCGGTTCTAACAGAAAAGGCACGGAAGATGTCATCACTGATGGGTCAGTGATACATGTCTATCCGAATATGATGATGTTATTGGTTGATGGCGGGCGAATCATCGATTATACCGCTGAAGAAGGCTACTATACCGTCAAAAATGAATTAGCGCCTTCGATGTTGAATGGTTCATTGAAAGATGCGATTTCTGAAACCTTCGACCGCTTTAAGTTTGGCGGCGTTACACCACAAAAACAACAAGTTTTTTATATCAATCTTCAAGAAATCAAAGGAATTCGCTTCGGTACTTCATCGCCTTTGAACTATTTTGACAACTTTTATAACGCAGAACTATTCTTACGGGCGCACGGAAACTATTCCTTACGAATTACCGATCCAATTTTGTTCTATACGAATGCGATCCCAAAAAACAAAAGTCAAGTCGATATCAACGACATCAATGAGCAGTACTTAGCTGAATTTTTGACCGCCCTACAAACAGCGATCAACAAAATGTCCGCTGATGGCGAACGAATTTCTTACGTTCCATCTAAGAGCATGGAATTAAGCAAATATATGGGAACAGTTCTTGATGACAGCTGGCGAGAACTCCGCGGCATGGAAATCGTTTCTGTTGCCGTAGCGAGCATCTCTTATACGGATGATTCCGTAAAACTGATCAACATGCGGAACCAAGGGGCAATGTTAGGCGACCCTTCGATTCGTGAAGGCTATGTTCAAGGTTCGGTTGCTCGTGGTATGGAATCTGCCGGTAGCAATGCCGCTGGGGCTACGACTGGGTTTGTTGGCATGGGCATGGGGATGAATGCTGGTGGCGGTTATTTGAACCAAGCGTCACAAAATAACCAACAGCAAATGCAGCAACAGGCTTCCGCACAAACCAACGCAGATCATTGGGACTGTCCACAATGCGGCACCTCTAATACTGGTAAATTCTGCAGCAATTGCGGGACGCCAAAACCAACGAGCGATGGACCAAGCCTGAAAATGAAATGCAGTGATTGTGGTGAAGTGATCGATTTAGCCAACGGCATTCCAAAATTCTGTCCGAATTGTGGCAAACCTTTCAAAGGTGTCCCAGTAGACTAATTGAGGAGGATTGCTGATGGATGTTATCACACATAAGTGCCCCAATTGTGGGGGCGCTTTAACCTTTGAACCTGGTGATCAAAAATTTCATTGTCCATTTTGTCTGAGTATTTTTACTGAAGACGAAGTCACTGCCTTCGAAGAAAAGCAAAAAGAAGCGCAGATGGCCGATACTCCTGTCTCAGATCCTTCTGCAACGACCGAAGCCGAACCGTCCCTTCAAGAAGAAGTTAGAGAGCAAGCCGATGCACAAGCGGGGCAGATGGACCTTTTTACCTGCCCCAGCTGCGGTGCAGAAATCGTGACGGATGCAACGACGGCCGCAACCTACTGCTACTTTTGCCACAATCCTGTCGTCTTGTCAGGACGGCTTTCAGGAGAATTTTTACCTAACAAAGTCCTCCCTTTTGCCATCGAAAAGGAAGAAGCAACTGCGAAATTCTTAGAATGGGCGCAAAAGAAAAAATTTGTGCCACGGGATTTCTTCGATCAAGCACAAGTAGAGAAATTGACTGGTGTGTACTTCCCTTATTGGGTCGTCGATGCTGAGATGAATGGCTCGCTTTCAGGTATGGGTACCTCTTTGCGTATTTGGCGCGTTGGTGATATTGAATATACTGAGCACAAACAATACGATGTCTTGCGACGAGGAAAAATCAAGGTGAATGAATTGCTCAAGCATGCGCTGTCAAAAAACGTTCAGCAAAAAATGGTGACTGGCGTTCAGCCGTTTCCCCTTGAAAAAGCTGTTAATTTTCGCAGTCAGTATTTAGCCGGCTTCCAAGCAGAAAAAAGAGACATTGAATACATTGATCTTTCTGACGAAGTCAAAAACGAATTATCGGGTTATGCTGAAAATCTGCTAGCAGGTACCGTCAATGGCTATACTAGTTTTAAACGCAACAATCGTTCCATCAATCTAACAAAAGAAGAAAACAACTACGTTTTGCTTCCTGTATGGCTAGTGACCTATCGAGCCGATGATGAAAACAAGAGTGCCTTTTATTATGCGATGAATGGGCAAACCGGAAAAGTCAGCGGTGTTTTACCGATTAGTTACAAGCGCTTGGGAATCGTCAGTGGCGCAATTTTCGCGGCAACGACCATCCTCGCATTGATTGGAGCGTATTTCTTATGAAAAAACTATCTTATTTGTTGTTACTGCTGGTTGGTTTTTTCTTAACCGCCCTGCCCGCCTTCGCAGCCGAAGAGACAGTCGCAGACCACGCTGGACTCTTTACCGAACAAGAGATCCAGAAGTTGAACGAAGAAGCAGAAGCGCTGAATGCAAAGATCAAAGGCGAAGTTTTTATTCAAACAACAAACAGCAATACGGGAGATATCGAGTTGTACACTGATCGATATCTTTCAAGACGGATCGGCAACGACAACAACGGTTCGGCATTGGTGATCGATATGGCGCAACGGAAATTTCACGTTTCGACTTCCGGAAATATGATCGATTATCTTACCGATTCACGTCTAGATAAGCTACTTGATGCGGTATTTGACCAGATGGCAGAGGGAAATTATTATCAAGCTGCATTGGTCTATCTGCAAAAAGCAGAGGGTTTTGTGGAAGCAGGTGTTCCTGCCGATCATTATCGTATCGATCGTGATACCGGAAAAATTACTTATTACAAAGTGATAACGCCACTAGAAATTGCTATTTGCTTAGCGATCGCGGCAGTGATCAGTATCGCTTTTTTCATCATTGTTAAATCCCGTTACCAATTAAAAATGGGCGGCTACAAATTTAACTATCTAGAAAAATCAAGTATTGATCTGACCCAAAAAGAAGATCGCTTAGTCAATTCCTTTGTCACAACCAGACGCATCCCCCGTCCTTCGAATAATGGTGGAGGCGGTGGTGGCGGTTTTTCTGGCGGCGGCGGTGGCAGTACGACCCACTCTTCTGGTGGCGGAACATTCGGCGGCGGCGGACGCAGCTTTTAATTTTTCAAGAGTTCCTTTAATCAGGAACTCTTTTTTTGTTGACAATTTTCATAAAAACATCTACCACTTAGGAAAATATAGGAATTGAGTTGATTTTATGTTTGAAATTATTAGAAACAATAAACTTTTTATCAGTTTGAGTAGTTTGCTAGTTTTTTTGACTGTCCTGACAAACCTCGCTTTCCCTTTGCTTCTACAAGAAGATCACGCACTGCGCTTTGATCATCTCGTCGGCTTATTAGCGTTCATATTAAGTATCACTTATTGCGCGCAATTCTTATTGATTGTGATGAAAGAGCGCTATGCAGCTTCGATGAATGTTCGCCATCTCTTAGAATTGTTAAAAAAAATGAAAAGGAAGAGTTATGTAGAACTCTCTGAAAAGGAGCCCACTTATCTATTAAACCGCATCTTTGGCGTTGTTGATTCCTTATACTTGTTTATTTGCGGTAGTTTTAGCGAATCCATTCGCTGCTTTTTCTTATTGCTGATCCCACTTTTTTTGTGTTTCCAATTGCATTATTTACTGGGTTTCATTTTACTATCGCTATTTCCCATCAATGTTTTTGGGTTTCGATGGATCAATCAACAGTTGAGTATTAAGATGAAAAATATGCAAGAAGCATTTGCTCTTAGCAATAAGGAAATGTTAACAACATTGTCCCATATTGATACAATGAAGCAATGGAGTGACGCTGTTCTTGAGCAGCTGTTTTCCTCTCAATTGACATCGATGTATCAAACATTAGCAAACACCAATACTTTTGCCCAAACGACTAGTTTAGTCCTTAATGCGATCAATCAGATCGCCCAGATCGGCGTCTATTTGTTTATGATTCAAGGAATATTACAAGATGAACTGCCAACCTCTGCGTTGATTTTGATTGGCGTGCTATTACCCATTTACTTTTCTGCATTAAGTGGTTTAACGAAAATCAATCTTGATACAGCTACTCTGAGGACCAATCAACGTTTTGTTAACGAAGAATTGGCTGCTCCCGATGACCGCTGGAACCAAACGTGTGAAGCTACTCTGAGTCTTACTTTCGACCACCCTGTCGTATCCATTGGCAACCACAGCTTTTCCTTTCCCATTGAAGAAACCTTGAAACCTGGTGAACATATTTACTTGGCTGGCGCTTCAGGAAAAGGAAAATCAACGTTTTTAAAGGCAATTGCTGGCCTTTATCCATCAGAAGGAATTTCGCTTTCAACGAAGAGTAAACGCATCAAGCCAAGAAACCCTGAAACAGATAAAACCCTCTACCTTGCTCAAGACCCTACGATTCTCTCTCGGACAATTGAAGAAAATCTTGTATGGGGAAGAAAAATGACGAGAGAAGAAAAAATAATTATCGAAACCTCTGGTATTTTAGCGCCCATTTTTCAACAGCGCTCATGGACTAGCAGGCTTACGGAAAATGGTGCCGACTTGTCTGGAGGAGAAAAGCAAAGAATCGCTCTAGCTCGCATATTATTAAGTGATGCTGAAATCATTCTTTTAGACGAAGCTACCAGCAGCCTTGATGATGAAGCTGCCGAAAAGATTATGAAGTATTTAAAAAAACATGCAGAAAAAAGCATTATCATCTATACTAGTCATAAGAAAGAGGAGCAACGCTTTTGTGATCGTACAATCGCTTTGTAGGAGGAACCGATGAAAGATTATTATACCGTTGAAGAAGTCGCTGAAAAACTGGGCGTAACGACTCGAACCATCCGAAATTATCAAAAGACCAACCAACTTAAAGGGACAAAAATTGGCGGGCAGTGGCGCTTTTCTTACAAAGATGTGGCTTCGTTGATGGGCGAACCATTTGAAGATCCCCTGCTTTCTTTTGCTTCAATACGTTCAGAAAAACAGATACCCGAAAGCTTACTTGCCATTGATTTCTTTATTGAATCAGAGGAATTGCTACAACAGCAAAAAAAAATCGTTATTGATGAGTTCAATGCACTTTACTCAGGGGAAAGTCGGCGTTTTTACTTTGAAAAAATCAACCCAACGATGGCACGATTTACATTGATCGGACCGTTGAAATATGTAACAACCTTTGGACAGTGGATCGAAACAATACTTTCTCTCCCAAAGTAATCATCTGAGCGCCTGCTTTGAATTTAAAAGAAGAGACCCAATTAGGAGAATGTCTAATCAGGTCTCTTCTTTCTTTTTTGGAAGGCTTGTTGCACTCAGATGATTTCCTTAAACACAGAGAAATCAATATTGCCGCCGGAGACCAATGCCACAGTTTTCTTTCCTCGAAGCAAATGATCGATCTGTCCGCTTAAAATCGCCGCCGTACTTAATGCACCAGCCCCTTCTGCGATGACTTTTTCCCTCAATGCTAAGTAATGGATCGCTTGTTCGATATCGGATTCTTCAACTAAGACCGTTTCATCGATACGGGTCTTTAAAACATCATAGGTCAGTTCCCCTGCCAAAGCAACATCACAGCCATCGGCGATCGTTCTACTGCGGCGATTGGCTACTAGCTTTTGCTGCCAAAGTGAGGCGATCATGCCATAAACGCCATAGGATTGAACGCCGATGATTTTGACTTCTGGACGAAGTTCTTTTAAGGCTAAAGCAATCCCAGCAATCAACCCACCACCGCCGATGGGAATAATGACATTATCAACATCTGGAAGATCCTCCAACAGTTCGATCGCAATCGTTCCTTGCCCCTCCATTACTGCACGATCATCAAAGGGAGAGACAAATACTTCGCCACTATCTTTCATGGCGTCTAGTGTCAGTTGTTTGGTTTCATCAAACGTCTCTCCTGCTAAAACGACTTGTGCGCCATAACTTCTTGTCGCCTCTATTTTTGTTTTGGCAGCCGTTAATGGCATAAAGATTCGGACATTGATCCCCAGTAACGATCCGGCGAGAGCAACACCTTGCGCATGATTTCCTGCAGAACAGGCAATGACACCGCGAAGTTTTTCTGCATCAGTCAATGACGCGAGTTTGTTATACGCCCCCCGCGCTTTAAAGGAGCCGGTACGCTGTAGATTTTCTAATTTCAAAAATATCGTGCCCTCTTTTTCTTTGCCTAAAATATTACTTGGTGCAAGTGGTGTATGGATCATGATTGGTTTCAATCGTCGATACGCAGCAGCGATCCCCAGACTGTCCGTCAACACTTCCTCAATCACAAACGTTCCCCCTTTTTTGTTTTTTTATACTCTCATTGAAGCACAGAACTTGTAGAAAAACAATCTGGGGAACTCGTACAAGCAAAGATCGGTTCCCCTTTCTTTACACGTCACTGTCACCAAATATTCTTACAGAAGAATTTTCAGAAAATAATGACATTTCTTTTCTGAAGTGCTATACTTAGAAAAATTAAAAAAGGGTGTGAACGAATGACAATCGATTGGTCAAATTTAGGGTTTTCTTATATCAAAACGCCATGGCGTTTTTTGGCAACATGGAAAGACGGTTCTTGGAATGAAGGCGAACTTACCGAGGATAATTATCTGCATATCCACGAGGGATCAACCGCTCTTCATTATGGACAGCAATGTTTTGAAGGACTAAAAGCCTACCGAAGAAAAGATGGCGGCATCAATTTGTTCCGTCCAGACGAAAATAGCAAACGGATGAACCGCAGTGCCTATCGCCTGCGTATGCCAGAGGTTCCTGAGGCCTTTTTCTTAGATGCGGTAAAACAAGTAGTAAAAGCAAATCAGGAATATGTTCCGCCTTATGGCAGCGGCGCCACCTTGTATATTCGTCCTCTATTGATTGGCGTCGGAGAAAATATCGGTGTAAGCCCAGCACCAGAGTATATTTTTACGGTTTTTTGTATGCCGGTCGGACCTTACTTTAAGGGCGGATTGACACCAACCAATTTCATTGTTTCTGATTATGATCGCGCGGCACCAAATGGTACTGGCGCAGCCAAAGTTGGTGGAAATTATGCGGCGAGTTTGTTACCTGGATACGAAGCCCATCAACGGAAATTTTCCGATTGCATCTACCTTGATCCAGAAACGCATACCAAAATCGAAGAAGTCGGTTCTGCCAACTTTTTCGGGATCACGGCTGCTAATGAATTTGTGACACCAAAATCTCCTTCTATTTTACCAAGTATCACAAAATATTCATTGCTGCATCTAGCGCAACATTCATTAGGATTGACCCCTGTGGAAGGTGATGTTTATCTCAATGAGCTGGATCGTTTTGTCGAAGCGGGTGCCTGCGGAACAGCTGCTGTTATTTCCCCGATCGGCGGGATCCAAAACGGCGAGGATTTCCATGTGTTCTATAGCGAAACGGAAGTTGGTCCACAAACAAAAGCATTGTATGACCAATTGACCGGCATTCAATTCGGCGATATTTCGGCACCAACCGGTTGGATCTTTGATGTTCCATTGGATTAAGCGAACCGGGCTACATCCTCTTCAACCGAACGATCACTACGGACCGTTCGGTTTTTCTCTTTCTATCGATCAATTTATCATCACTGCATCAGAATTGATTGCCACAACTCTTTTGACTTGTTACAATCATAGCAAAGGGAGGCGTAATGATGGGCAAACGATTCGGCTATTCTTTGCTAGCAACAGCCTTGTATTTGGTGGTTTCCAATATTGGTAATCTCGTTTTTGGTATTAACCGCAGCTTTAGTTGGACCACAACGTTGTGGGAAGCATTTTTCTTTTTTATTTTCGTGTTCTTATTCCAACAATTTCGAAAAAAATAAGCAGCGATCCTCGCTCATAAAAAAACGAGGATCGCTGCTTATTACTTTTTAGGAATCTCAGCCTCTAACAAAAAAAGCGCCAAACCCCTTCATACGAAAAGATTTGACACTAAGAAAAATTATTTAACTGTTACTGAAGCGCCAACTTCTTCTAAAGCTGCTTTCAATGCTTCAGCTTCGTCTTTAGAGATGCCTTCTTTAACTGCTGAAGGAGCTCCGTCAACGACTGCTTTCGCTTCTTTCAAGCCTAAGCCAGTTGCTTCACGAACTGCTTTGATAACTTTAACTTTTTGATCGCCAGCTGCAGTCAATTCTACAGTGAATTCAGTTTGTTCTTCAGCAGCACCAGCATCGCCAGCTCCACCAGCTACAGCTACAGGAGCTGCAGCAGATACGCCAAATTCTTCTTCGATAGCTTTAATTAAATCGTTTAATTCTAAGATTGTCGCGCCTTTTAGCTCTTCGACAATGTTTTCAATGTTCAATGCCATTTTGTTTTCCTCCATTTAAGTAAGTAGTTTAGTTTTTAATACTGAAAAATTATGCGGCAATTATGCTGCATCTTCTTCTTTTTCTGCCACTGCTTTGACAGCGTAAGCCACGTTGCGGATAGGTGCTTGTAGCACAGATAGCAACATAGAAAGAAGTCCTTCGCGGTTTGGCAATTTCGCCAATGCAGTAATTTCTTCCAATGAAGAAACTTTGCCTTCGATGATACCGCCTTTGATTTCTAAAGCTTTTGCGTCTTTTGCGAAATCGTTAATGATTTTTGCAGGTGCAACAACGTCTTCGTTACTGAATGCTACGGCAGTAGGGCCAGTGAATACTTCACCTAAACCTTCTAGACCAGCTTTTTCAGCAGCACGAGAAAGAATTGAGTTTTTGATAACTTTCATCTCAACGTTTGCATCACGCAATTGTTTACGTAAGCGAGTTACTTCATCAACAGTTAGTCCACGGTAGTCAACAACGACTACAGATGCGGCTGCAGAGAATTTTGCACTCACTTCATCAACGATCGCGGATTTTTTAGCGATAGCTGCTTCACTCATTTATATTTCACCTCCTGATTTTGATGGAAGAGTTTCTTCGAAACAAACTGTTCCTTTGTCCTATAAAGGACAATAAAAAAACTCTATGCCACCGTAGACATAGAGGGACTATTGAAGATTCTCAATAAACGTCCTCGGTAGGAAATTAAGGCAAATGCCACCTACTGTCTTCGGTACAGTTAAACTTTTAACCTTGACTACCTTACCACAGATAAGGTAGTCAAGTCAATAAAAGTTTTGAATTTTTGTATTAAATTAGAAAGAAGCTTGTTCTACATGGATCCCAGGACCAAATGTTGTTGTAACTGAGATATTTTTCATGTATTGCCCTTTTGCTGCTGAAGGCTTAGCTTTCAACAATGTTTCATGGATCGTTTTGAAGTTTTCAATCAATTTGTCATCTTCAAAAGAAACTTTTCCGATTGGTACGTGGATGTTCCCAGCTTTATCAACACGGTAAGTAACTTTACCAGCTTTTACTTCGTTAACTGCTTTTGTTACGTCCATTGTTACTGTACCAGTTTTAGGGTTAGGCATCAAACCTTTAGGGCCTAATACACGACCTAATTTACCAACAGTAGCCATCATGTCAGGCGTTGCAACAACAACGTCAAAATCGAACCAGCCACCTTGGATTTTTTGAACCATATCGTCGTCACCAACGAAATCAGCACCAGCTGCTTCTGCTTCTTTGGCTTTATCGCCTTTAGCAAAAACTAAAACTGTTTGTGTTTTACCAGTACCGTTTGGTAATACAACCGCGCCACGGATTTGTTGATCCGCTTTTTTAGGGTCTACGTTTAATTTGTAAGCAACTTCAACCGTTGCGTCGAATTTTGCAATATTTGTTTCTTTTGCCAAAGCTACTGCTTCTTCAACTGAATAAGCTTTTGTAGCATCAACTTTTTTCAATGCTTCTTGCATTTTTTTGCTTTTTTTAGCCATTTTGTTTCCTCCTTGATGTGGTTATAACGGTAGAACCTCCCACGTGTCCCATATTTTTCAATATGAAGCCGACTGAGAAGCTACTTCCTTAGGGCTGTAATTATTCTACAGTGATCCCCATGCTTCGTGCAGTTCCTTCAACCATGCGCATTGCTGCTTCAACGTCAGCTGCGTTTAGGTCTTCCATTTTCAATTCAGCGATTTCTTTTACTTGATCGCGTGAAACTTTTGCAACTTTTGTTTTGTTTGGTTCGCCTGAACCTTTTTCAACGTTTGCTGCTTTTTTCAACAATACTGCTGCTGGTGGTGTTTTTGTAACGAAAGTAAATGAACGGTCTTCGTATACAGAGATCACTACTGGAATGATCAAACCTGCTTGATCAGCTGTACGAGCATTGAATTCTTTAGTGAATCCCATGATGTTGATACCCGCTTGACCTAGCGCAGGACCTACCGGCGGAGCTGGTGTTGCTTTACCTGCAGGAATTTGCAATTTAACGATTTTTTCTACTTTTTTTGCCACGAGACATACCTCCTTGAGTCCGTGATGTGGTTAATTGGAGATCCAAATTTCTCCTCCCACTTTAGTGATTCATGTGCACACACAAAAAACGTGTGACGAAAGCACACTGGAATATTATAGCATCTTTATGGAATAATTCAAGGTTTTTCAGCTGATTTTTTTGAAAAAATGCTCACCAGCGCTTTTCGTTAGTCCATCGCTAAAAAAAGAAATAAAAATCACTTGCTTTTGGTCTGCTTTTTTCATTCTCTCATTTTTTTATGCTACACTACTACTGGAATTCTTCCCTATTCGTTTACTACTATCGAGGTGAAAAAAATGGAACAATTAAAATACCGCAGTGTATTTGACATAATCGGACCCATCATGGTGGGTCCCAGCAGTTCTCATACCGCCGGTGCTGCCCGGATCGGAAAAATCGTTCGCAGTATTTTTGGCGAACAGCCAGACAGTGTAGATATCCTGTTGTATGAATCGTTTGCTAAAACCTATCGCGGTCATGGAACCGATATTGCGTTAGTTGGCGGTCTCTTAGGCATGGAGCCAGATGATGCTCGCCTAGCGGACTCTTTAAAAATCGCTTATGAGAAAGGGATCGAAGTCTTATTCGTCCCTAAAAAAGAAAAAGCGGAACATCCGAATATGGTCAAGATGATTTTGACAAAAGGTAGCCACAAACTATCTGTCACTGGCATCTCGATCGGTGGTGGCAACATTCAAATCTCAGAGCTTAACGGCTTCAAAATTTCTCTGACACTGGGTACCCCTACTTATGTGATCGTCCATCAAGATGTTCCGGGAATGATTGCGAAAGTAACCAATTTACTATCAGAGGCTCAAATCAATATCGGTACGATGACCGTTACGAGAGAAGCTGTCGGTGATAAAGCAATCATGATCATCGAAGTCGATCAGCGCAATGATCAGCTGGCGCAACAAATCAAAGTTTTGCCGCACGTTTACAGCGCTGCGTATTTTGATTAAAGGAGATAAGCACATGTTCTATACAATAGAAGAGTTAGTAATAGAAAGTAAAAATTATCCTTCCGTTGCAGAGATGATGATTGCGATCGAAGCAGAAAATACTGGTCGTAGTCGCGAACAAATCCTTGCAATCATGGAAAAGAATTTAGTTGTTATGGAACAATCAGTCGCTGAAGGTGTCGCTGGTGTAAAATCGGTGACGGGATTGACCGGCGGCGATGCGACTCGCATGAACGACTACCTTGCTGCCGGTGATTTTTTAAGCGGAGAAACCATTCTACAAGCGGTCCAAAATGCCATTGCAGTCAACGAAGTCAATGCGAAAATGGGCTTGATCTGTGCAACACCGACTGCCGGTAGTGCGGGTGTTGTTTCTGGTGTATTGATGGCCGTACGTGAGCGTTTGGCACTGACTCGAGCGCAACAAGTCGACTTTTTGTTTACAGCCGGCGCCTTTGGTCTGGTGATTGCCAACAATGCCTCGATTTCCGGTGCCGAAGGCGGTTGTCAAGCAGAGATCGGTTCTGCTAGCGCAATGGCAGCGGCGGCTTTGGTTTGTGCAAAAGGTGGCACCCCCCACCAAGCGGCTCAAGCGGTGGCGATCACCCTCAAGAATATGATGGGCTTGATTTGTGACCCTGTCGCGGGCTTAGTCGAGGTCCCCTGCGTGAAGCGCAATGCCCTGGGATCTTCCCATGCCTTTATCTCTGCCGACATGGCATTAGCAGGAATCGAAAGTGTCATCCCACCTGATGAAGTGGTCTTAGCGATGTATCAAGTAGGACGACAAATGCCTAGCATTTTCAAGGAAACGGCTGAAGGTGGTCTAGCCATGACACCGACTGCCCAACGCCTACAGGCAGAAATCTTAGAAGCCAATCGTTGATGTTTTTTTAGAAATGAACACGAATAAAAACCAACCAAGAACAACCAATCTTTGCTTGTTCTTGGTTGGTTTTCATTTTCCCATTATTTCCAACGACGAAAAGGCAAGCACTCCCTACTTGTTAAACAAGTAACAAATGACATTGGCGGTTTTTCTACTCCCACTCGCCTACCCTATAGTGTTTCTTTTGGGCAACGGGTTTTAATACCTTCACAGGCTCGGAAAATTTAGGTTTTCCTTCTGTTTGATCCAATGGGACCAATGGCTGCTCGCTTTCTTGTGCTTTCAAGTCCATTTGTGGTTTTTCATCCTTGGTAGCTTGCGCCTGATCGGCTGATTTTTGCCAAAGCTGTTTGCTGAGATCCAATAAGGGAATGATCATCATGGCGACTAGCCCGCCAGAAAAACCATTATTATACAGATTCAAACCTCCATGTAAGAAATCAATATTCAGTACCATTGAGGCGTGCACAAAACCGACCACCAAGCCGCCTTTCCAGCCATAGGCATTTGTTACTGCACAGAGCATCATCGCAAAAATCGCTGACGTGACTGTAACCGTCTCGTTGATGGTGTATACGCTCAATAGATTGGCAATCGTCACCCCTGCCAATAAAGGCAGCGAGTTAAAGACATGAGAGCCACAAGCAGAAAAGCCGATGACGCAAAAGATCGCACCGATAACTGGTCCATTTAAAACCGCACCAATACTGACGACATATGCCACAAGCAAAAACGTCATCAATCCCATGTTGATCATCGTATTATAAACGCCGGTATCACGTAAGATATCTCGTTCGATTTTGCCACTATGAGACCAAATCGCTCGCGTATTCAATCGTTTTTTCTTGATTGCCATCAGCGACCCATAGCCTACGAACACACTTCCTAAAACCAGCATCATGAGAATCAAACGCGGCTGCTGTTCTTGCGACACCAATGTTCTTAGCTCAATCGTTAGGCCAAACATCCGACAGATAGCGGCGACTAATGTACACAACATTCCTGAAGTGAATCCAGCACTGTATAAACTGACGCTTTGAAATAGTCCTTGAAAATATAAGGCCATGGGAACCATCAAAAAACCGGTAAAAATTCCAATACCGTACCCCATCACCAAGCTAAAATAAGGCGGTAGTGAGTCATTGAATGCAAAATAGCTGACGATTGGAGAAACCGACGATCCATACAAGGCAATCAACAGAAATTTTTTCAATGGTTCATTCATAAAATACGAATACAGACGGACGCCTAAAAATATCGGGATAAAATTTAGTAGATTTTTCCCAAAAAAACCATACCCAGTCACCATAAAGATAGCAGACACCGCGCCTCCTGTGATCGGCACCCGATAATGATAGCAAATCGAGATCGCTACAAACGTCATCAAACTGCTGTTTAATAAAGCCGACCCTACAGAAGTCATAGCAATATAATCTGTCACAAGATGACTTTCCGAAAATAAAATCAACTTGAGCTCTTCGACTGCCACCCTTGGATCGAAAAACAACATGGCAAAGAAAAACAGCAGCAAATTAAAAAGAAACAACAAGCTATACCCATTATGTACAGAGATCATCCCTTTAGTATGGGGATGAAAATCATTGTGAAACTTTACTCTAAAAAAAGCAAATAATTTTGACATAAGACCCCTTCCTCTTATAAAGCGCTTACTCATTTTGAGAAAAAAAGTGGGCCAACGAATTGGTCCACTTTATTCTCATTACTGTTATTTTACCGTAAATGAGCCGTTCATGCTAGTCTATCCAGCAGTTAAATTTTATCTACTTGCTCAAAATCAAGTTCTGTACTGGTTTCACGACCGAACATATCGATGTTCACTTTTAGTTTTTGTTTTTCTTCATCGATTTCTGCTACTTGTCCTTCTAGACCAGAAAACGCACCTTCGATGATTTTGACGGTTTCGCCAATTTCGACTTCCAGTTCAACTGTCCGAGTACTCATACCGATCGAACGTAAAATTGAATTGATTTCTTCTTGTAATAAAGGCGCTGGCTTGCTTCCTGCACCATGAGAGCCAACGAAACCTGTTACCCCAGGAGTATTACGTACAACGTACCAAGATTCATCCGTCATGACCATTTCAACTAATACATAGCCAGGAAATGTTTTATGAACGATTTCTTTGGTTTTGCCGTTTTTTTCTTCTGTTTCTACTTCTTCGGGAACGACGACACGGAAAATATAATCACCCATCCCCATGCTTTGTGCACGTGACTCTAGGTTCGCTTTTACTTTGTTTTCATAGCCAGAATACGTATGCAGTACATACCAATTTTTTTCAAAAGATTCCATTTTTTTCGGACTCCCCATCTTTTTTGTAAAATAAAAAAACCTCAGCTGCACCGAAGTTTTTCCTCAAAGCGATTATAGCACGATTTGTGATAAATGACTAGCGCTATCAGTAAGAAGTGTTACTTTAGGATCCAATTGAAGACCGTTTGAATCAGTGTATCCATCACAAAGAACATCAATGCAAAAATAATGGTTGTTTGAATCACCACAAATGTATCTTTGCGTAATTGTTTTTTTGATGGCCAAGAAACGTTTTTCATTTCTTCAACAACATTTTTCAAAAATTTCATTCGATTCCCTCCTTACTTCGTTTCACGATGCAAAGTATATTGATTGCAATACTTGCAAAATTTGTTGATTTCAAGGCGTTCGCCTTTTTTACCTTCACTGACTGATTTTGAATAGTTGCGGGATCCGCAGACAGAACAAGCCAAAGCAGCTTTTTTCGTTGCCATCTTAGTGTCCTCCCCCTTTTTATAAAGTTTTCCAACACTAAAAATACCATTTATTTAAGATTGTGTCAATTTTTGATTTTCTGTCGTATAAATATAGTTTCTGCTGATTTTGTGGTATGATAATGGTGTTAAATGGGTATTTGGGAGGGAAAATTATGTTATTAAAAACAATGGTTTACAAAAAACGCGATTTAACAACGGTAAAGGAAACAGCTACCTTAGAAGAAGCGCTGGCAATTTTAGAAGAGTCTGGTTATCGTTGTGTGCCTATCCTAGATGAATCAGGAAAGATTTTTAGAGGAAATATTTATAAAATGCACATCTATCGCCATAAAGCAAATGGCGGTGACATGACTTTACCCGTCACCTATCTGCTAAAAAATGCGACGAAGTTCATTTATGTCAACTCTTCATTTTTTAAGGTTTTCTTTACAATCAAAGAATTGCCTTATATTGCGGTACTAGATGAAAACAATCAATTTTACGGCATCTTGACTCATAGTTCCTTATTGAATATGTTGTCACAATCATGGAGCGTCGAACAAGGAAGCTATGTGTTGACGATCGCATCAACAGGTCAACAAGGCGACTTAGCGGTTATCTCAAAAATAATCGCAAAATACAGCAGTATCGCTAGCTGTATCACTCTCGACATCGGTAAAGACGAATTTATTCGTCGTACGATGATCACTTTACCAGCAAACACATCAAAAGAATTATGCGACAAGATCGTTGCGCAACTAGAAGCGAAAAACTTCAAAGTTGTGGAGATCGAAGACTTAAAAGCAGAATAAAATAAAAGATCATTCCTTCATTTCTTAGGAATGATCTTTTTTCTTGTTTTTTGAGAACCATCAAAGCAAAAAACAAGCTTTTTTTACACGCGCTTATCGAAGCGAACGGCACGATTGATGATATACATCACCGGTGCCGTAATCGTCATTACAATAAATTCACTCAATGCCGTTGTTGCAAATGTTGGCCAGAAAGGCAATGCTAAGGTGATATTTAGCATAATCGCAATCAGGAACATACTTAATGAAAAAACAATGGTATTAAATGCCAGTCTTACGAAAACATTTGGAATCTTCTTATATACCAATGCAGTTGCTCCTAAAGCCAAGAAGCTTCCGAAACCGCCGAATACGACATCCAAGATCCCCATTCCAAAGAACATGTTATACACTACAACCCCGCCAACGACACCCCACATCAATTTTCTGTTGAAAACGACCAAGTGATTCAATCCTTCAGATATCCTAAATTGAATCGCTCCTGAGGCAACGGGTGAGACTAGAACCGTTACAGCAACATAAAGTGCCATAATGATCCCATTGGCTGCGACGACACGCAAACGTTGATTGGTTAGATTTGTTGATTTTTCCATTTGATCCCTACTTTCTCCGAGTTTTGATTACGCGGGATGGTTGATGAACCGCGGTGCGCTTCGCACAAGTACTTATTATACACATTAATAGCCATATATCAATGTTAAACCGGCCATTTAATCATCAAATCATCTCGAAATCACCTGACAAAACTTTATGCAGATGGAATTGCTCCCTCTGTTCCTTCATTCGTTGATTCAAAGAAACACTTCGCAGCTTTCATTTTCTAGCCCTATTCGACTATCAATGAATCATCCATCGTCAGATTTCCTAATGGCTTGTGATTCAATCTTTACCCTTGAAAGAGATGGCAAAAATATTATTTTTACGCCTACCGAAGAAATGAACGATGAAGATGGTGGCTTTGTGTTGAAACCTCGCTAAATCAAGGCGCATCTCGTGATGAAAGGTTAAGTGCTGAATTACTTTAAGATTCGTCGGATCTACGCACAGAAATCATCTTGAATACGTAAAACATCCCTTTTCGCTAACGGAAAGGGATGTTTAGAATGAATCAGACGATTCAGTTACTTTTTGATCAAAAATAGCTTTCTTCTCGTTGCCTCGTTACCTTTTCGGTAAAGCAATTTCTCATAGATGTTTACTCAGCGAATGCCTGCCACACCTCTATTTAGCTGGTCGAAAGCCCGCTTTGTAGGCTTCCACCTCTGTCTTGAACATCCGAATTGGACTGGTCGTTTTATTATAATATTGACTCCCCGGTATATGATAAATCTTTTGTTTGGAGCCTTTGATCAGCCCTTTGCCCCGTTTGTCTACATATTTTTTCAGTCCATCTCTAAATGCATCATTCGTCGTTCCAGGTGCTTTCCCACCTTTTTTCACCAGTTTGACCTGGATTGCTTCCAGTTGAAAACCAAAGCCAGACGTTCCTGAAGACTGTCCGTTTTTCGCCCACCCCATCCAGCCAAATTGTTGTGCATTGACTCGATAATAGACATCGTAATACTTAGCGATCTCACCGGTGAGTTTGATTTGGATCGCCTCCAACCGTTGCCCTTTTCCACTTGTACCAGATAGAGTCCCATTTTTTCTAAACGATTTTTCCCATCCTTGTTTCTGAATGGAGGTTTTATATTCAATATTCCCTTTGTATTTTTCGTTAGTAATTTTTATCTTGATTGCTTCAAGTCGCTTGGCTTTCCCTGTGGTCCCTGACGTCTGACCGTTTGTTTTCCATGATTGCCACCCTTGAGACTGGATATTTGTTTGATAGCTCACACTTGGTGAAGATGCAGCAAAAACTGTCATCGGAAAAACAACAAAGCCAAGTAAAAGAACAAATAGTATTGACACTTTTTTCATTTTAAACCCTCCTTATTTTGATTATCTCAATATAATATCTAAAAAACAAACTTTTTATGAGCAATAAATATTTTTTTATCAAAACACTTATTTAAACGTTGAACAGACTGAGAAATAAAAAAAGGAGTCTTAAGCGATGGCAACGAAAGTCAATTCATTTAGGGTTGGGGTCACTTATTGTATTCCTTTCAACACTCAAAGTTGAAAATTGCATGGTATCAAGCTAGCTTCTCGACGACTGATAAAATTTGCCTGTCAACGTACGATGAAAGAATCGTTGTTCATTTTTCTGAAAATCTAAGCAATTGACCGTCTGCAATGTGGTATAATCGACTTCGTTGAAATTTGTTTTGAGAGGATGGCATGATTGAACTTATTTGGATTGACCTTTGGCTTAAGAAATGTAAAAACTGGAATCAGTGTATTCCTCTGTATTTTGATTAGTGTTCTTTTGAATCGTGAAACCTACGTCGTATCAACGATCACAGCTGTTTTCACATTAAGAGAAGATCATGAGAATACCGTCAAATACGGGAAACATCGGATTGCCGGTAACAGCTTCGGCGCAATCGCTTCTGTATTTTGTATTGCGATATTTAACTTTTTCGGACATTCGTCCTTTATTCAAATGATTGCAATCCCTTTAGTGATCATGTTAATGATCGCTTTATTGGTCAAATTTGATTACTCCGAGGGAACAGTTGGTGCTTGTGCCACACTATTGACGATTTTATTTATGATTCCTCAAACTGAATCTTACTTGTATGCTTTTAATCGAATTGTTGATAGTTTTATCGGCATGACGATTGCAATATTGGTGAACCGCTTTTTTCCATTTCCGAATAAAAGTACCGCAGGGACGAAGACGACAACAAATGAGAGTGATTCATTTTAAAAATGAAAAAGAAAAAAACCATCTCAAAACAGCTTTGAGATGGTTTTTTAAGAATGGATCAGTTACTGAAAAGAACTTGTTGGTCTTCAATTAATGGATAAGAAATCGGTACATTACCTTCCAAATCTTCTTTATTCATATCAACTGCAACGATTTGACTATTTTCATACGTACGATAGTAATAGATTCCTTTATCTGTATTGCAGCAAGAAGAATAAATCGTGTACTCATAGCGCTCATTGCCTATGTCACAAAGTCCTTTTTGTTGCTCAACCGAACCTAAAATATGGAAGAACTGACTAATGCTTTCGGATTCAGATTCTCCAGAAACGGAATTCAATCGGGTAAAAGCTACTTTGACAAAGCGAGACATCGAAGAAAGATCTCCTGGCAGACCTAAGCCGCCCATTCCACGACTATATTCATCAAAATCCACCTTGTCAGAAAAATGAGTTTCCGGAGTTTTCGATGATAACACACGGTAATTATTCAAATTGAACAATTGATAGTCAAATGGTGGATTATTTGTCAAAACTCCCACCGGATTTTCATGAATATGAAGGCCATCACTCATACTTTCCACAACGATGGCACTTTTTTTATCAGCAATCATCCAATGCAAAGGCGATAGAGGCAAATCTTCACTAAAATTGATCCGAACGAGATTGACATTGGCTAATAGCCCTTTTACCTCTTCGACAGTAGCGCATTGTCCTAAGAGCCATGGGATGAACTCAAAAGGCGTAACATTCTCTTTTCCTTCTTGAAATTCATTGTAGACAGCATTTTCTGGAAAATTCAATCCAGCGATACCTAAACCTTTTTCATTGACCGCATCATAATACAGTGGATACTGAGCGACACCAGCAGCAATCCCAATCATTGCATAATGGTGATCTATTTTACTTACTTTGCGAAATTTGAATGGATAATTTCTCGGAGTAATGGTCACTACTTCTTTATAAGAAACATCATAATCAAAATTTCTGCCAAAATAATGATCTTTCGTTACATAAGTTAACGCAGTACACATAATACTTCCTCCTAAAATAAGTTTTTTTACACTTCTAATTTACTCCTATCGCTTTTTTTTAACAAGGAAAAAGCAATAAATAATAATAAAAATACAATTAAATGATTTAAAATCATTTTAATGTACCATATAAAGAAAGATGAATCTAGTTGGACTTTCCATGGCTATCCTTACCTTCTCACAGATTCATTTTGTTTACAACTCCTTCAGAAGAGCTTATCATGATCGGCGATGATCAAAATTTTCTCCTTTCTCCTTTACCTTTTATTTAAACTATTTAAATTTATCTAAAAGACAACTACCAAATCATGTAAGCGATTGCTAAAAGAGAAAAATGTGCTATACTATAAGTGTAAGGAGCAAGGATTCCCAGTAAAGCAGACGAAGCAGGTTCTGCAAGAAAAGAATTGTTGTCAACTTAGAATAAAAGACAAAGGATGTGGGAATTTGAGTTACTCCTTACTAATTGAATAGGATTCGGCGATGGGCATCATTACCTGAGGATCAAAGTGGACATAAGAACCTTTGAAAACCCAGAAAGCACAATCGTCGAATCTATTTTTTTGCTCTTTTTTCAGGCATCGTCTCCCCGCCTTCTGTCGAAACATGCTATAATTAACCGCATTGAACGAAAAAACGATATGGAGCTATTCATAAAATGAACTATTATTATCACTTCCTCGTAAACCCTGCTTCAGGTAGTGGACGAGGAAAAAAAGCGGCGGAACGTGTGCAAAGAATCGTAAAAAAACATCGTTTCCCCCATCAAATCTACCTAACCAAATCACCCGGCGACGAACGGTACATCACCAGAAAACTCTTAAAAGAACGCCTTTTGCCTTGGGATGATGTCTATTTAGAAAATGGCGAGATGCTTTATCCATTATTGGTGGTTATCGGCGGTGATGGAACGCTGCACCAAGTAGTATCAGAGTTACAACTTGAACAACAACAAATTCCCGTTGCTTACATCCCCGCTGGCTCGGGAAACGATTTTGCGCGAAGTATCGATCTGCCACGAGAGCCGGAAAAAGCGTTTTGGAAAATTGCCGGTACTACTAAGCCCCAAGAATTGGCCATTATCCGCTATGAAGAGCAGATCCAAGAGGAAAACGGCATCGCTCTTAATAATGTGGGTATTGGTCTTGATGCGGCAATCGTCTATACCACCAATCACTCTGTGGCAAAAAGCAGTCTTAATAAGTTCAACCTCGGCTCCTTTTCCTATATCGCTGCAATTATCCGCGTTTTGTTTCTTCAAAGAGGTTTTCCGATCTTAGTCGAGTGTAATGGGCAACAATTCAGTTATAAAAAAGCTTTTTTGTGCACCACGACCAATCATCCTTACTTTGGCGGCGGTGTTGCAATCGCCCCAACCGCTTCAGTCAGAGAGAAAAAGTTTGATTTCGTACTCGTTGAGCGTGTGTCGATTTTCAAGATTTTCTGGCTGATCGGTTTACTGATGCGTAAGAAACACATGAATTCACGCTACTTTCATCATCTCTCCACGTCGAAGCTGAGAATTATCTCTACCGTGCCCCAACATGGACAAGAAGATGGCGAAGAAATGGGCCAACGTCCCTTTGATATTACCTTTACTACTGCCAATCAATTATTTTGGTGCCCATAAAGAAAACGATACAAATCAGCAACGATTTGTATCGTTTTTTTCTGTGTACCTGTTAGTTTTTCGCTGAGTTGTACTGCCAACGAGGACTGCCTTCTTTTCCCAAAACAAAATGAATCATTGAAAATACTGCTGCAAATGCAACCAAGACAAAGCCATTGAACCAAAACGATTCAGTAAACCCTTGATTGTACGTGAGGGTCTCGCTAATCAAGGTATTGTTTTGAACAAACCAATACGTTGGTGTAAACGCCGCGATTTTATTGACGATATCTGGCAGGAAATTAGCTGATACAAAGACACCACCGATAAAACAGCTGCCGGTTATAAAGATATTGCTGATCCCGCCGATTGCTTCTGAATTTTTCACCAGGGAAGTGACACACGCCGAGAAGCTGATGACTGGTAATAAAAACAAGAACGTGTTCAAAATGTGGTACCAAGCTGCTGTATCCCAAGACGTGCGGATCACTAATAACACCATCAGTAATAAAAAGCCGAAAGTTAAGAGCAGCGAATAACTGATCAAGCTTAACAGGATTTTCCGCTGTAAGACACGTTTAGCAAGAGGGGCGCTCTGGTTTCGCTTGCTGATTGCTTTGCGATTAAAGGCCATATTGATCACGCCAAACCCGCTAAATATTGATAGAAAGAGACCATATGACAATAAGTTAAAGGTCATGCCTGTTAACATTTTTTTCATTCGTTGACTATATTCTGTACTGAGTTCAACTTGCCCAGTGACGGCTAGCGCTGTTTGTGCTTGTTCTATCGCCTCACTAACTGTTTTACCTTCTTCTTTAAAAAGCAAAAGCGTCTGTAAGTACGTGTTCACTTGCTGGGTGACAATGGTTTTAGAGAAAGCATCTGGCCGGCTTTGAATCTCGATTGCTGGCATCTGGCCGGCCTCCACCTGTTCCGTGAAATCTACTGGTAAATGCAAGACGATGTTTATGCGATTAAAATAAAGGGCATCATCAATTTCTTTTTGTGAGGTACCCTCCAAAGTGACCAAGGTCTGCTTCTCCTTCAAGTAGTCCCGAAGACCGTCAACGACTGGCGACTCCTCTTCACTGATCAAAGCAATGTTGGCTTCTTGTAAAGAGGTGTTTTCGACGTCGATGCTTTGTGCATAAAAGAATGTAACTCCCACAGTGATCAGTACTCCAATTAGTAAATTCGACTTATTGGCCTTCAGTAAAGTCCAAATCGTTTTATAAAGCGTCATAGCGCACCCCTCTTTCGATCCAAGTATTTCCAATTGCGAAAAGGACGATAAAGCCAGTCAACCATAAAAGATTGGTATAAAAGCTAGCCAGATCTGTATAGTAGTATAATTGATAGAGACTTTCACTGATCAAATTGACGAGATTTATTTGCCCCAGTATCGGCACATGTAGATCAAGCCAATACTTGATTTGTTCCGAGCCCATCATCCCGGCAAAAAAGCTCATCGCCATCGTCACGGAAATCAAAATGCCATCCTTTTGCACCAGATTCATTTTTGGCGTCAGATTTCCAATCAATGTTCCTAGCAAAATCGCACACAATGATCCCAACGCGGCAACCAGTAGTAGCCACTGCCATCGTTCACCAAAGTCTACTTGATAGACAAAACGAAAAACCGCTAAAATAATGTAGACTTCTACTAACACAATCGTAAAACTCGCCGCTAAATTCGCACTTGAAACCAATGTGCGTTTTCTTGGTATCAAGGAAAGCCGAATCCCATTCGCGGATTGATTGGCTTGCTGATCCTGAACATTGCGAACACCCCACATCGTCCCATAGAGGATCGCCATCCCAATCAAAGTAAAGAAATAAAAACTTTTAACACTCATGTCACGATCAGCATTCACTTCTTGAAAAGTCGCTTCCTGTTCAAACGCGGCCATAATTGGTGCAAGATCAAGCGTTTCAAGTTCTGCTGCTTTACTAGAAATAATCGCTGTACGTTGTAAAAATTGATCCATTACATTTTTCATCAACGTCTGACTCATGCCCGCTTGCCCCACATGGAGTGAAATCGTTTCGTCAGCTATCAGATAAAACCCAGCTAAATCACCCGCATTCAGCTCTTCAACTGCCTCTGCTTCTGATAGTTCCTTAAGATCAAATAATGGTTTTTCATTGATTTCCACTTGTTCAAGGACCGCGGAAAAATTTTCCGAAAGCGCTGATTGATCCCCGTTTTTTACGATTCCCGTCGTGATTGTCTCTAAATTTCCTGCTTGATCGATCTCC
Organism: Enterococcus sp. 5B3_DIV0040; assembly: GCF_002140755.1. Lineage (NCBI taxonomy): Bacteria > Bacillati > Bacillota > Bacilli > Lactobacillales > Enterococcaceae > Enterococcus > Enterococcus sp. 5B3_DIV0040. The sequence continues at coordinate 1,063,254 of NZ_NGLC01000001.1, read as the reverse complement.
CCAAAGGCCGCCATAAACATTAGGCCTAAGAGAATGGGAAACGCCAACGTCCAAAACAGCATGGATTTATTTCGCAACAGCACTTTTGTGCGATATTTGTAAAAATGCCAAAACATGTTTTCCCCTCCTTTAGTCTCTCAATTCCTTGCCCGTGATCTCTAAAAAGACATCATTTAAGGTCGCTTCTTTGGTTGCAATTTTTCCGTAACTGATTTTCTCTGCTTGTAAGAGCGTCAAAATGGGGAGCAAGACCGTATTGAGTTCCGTCGTTGTTACTTGGAGCTGTCCCTCTTTATAAACGATCCCGTCAGCAGTAATGGTGGTTTGAATTGTAGCCAATACATGGTCTGGCAGTAAGGGGATGTCGATGGTCAAACGATCTGCCGTGCGTACCATGTCTTTCAGAGATTCCTTGGTCCCTTTGGCAATCACCTGTCCCTGATCCATAATCACGATCTGGTCACAAAGAATTTCCACTTCTTCCATGTAATGGGTCGTATAAACGATCGTTGCTCCTTGGCGATTCAGCTCTTTGATGCTTTCCAAAATTTTATTACGACTTTGGGGATCGACGGCGACTGTTGGTTCATCTAAAAAAATCAAGCGTGGCTTATGAGCGATCCCACAGGCAATATTCAACCGTCGTTTCAAGCCACCACTCAGCTCACCTGGATGGAAAGTCACGAAATTTTCCAATCCCACTAATTGTATGACTTCTTCGATCAATGCTTGCCGTTTCTCTTTGTCAGCAACATATAAACCACAAAAATAATCGATATTTTCTTGTACACTTAGTTCTTCAAAGACGGCAACATCTTGAGGAACGACGCCGATCATTGCTTTAACGGCATAGTTTTCAGGGGTCATGGTTGATCCAAACAGTTTAATGGTGCCTTTGTCATAATTTAGCAAAGAGAGCATACAATTGATAGCAGTCGATTTCCCACTACCGTTTGGTCCCAATAATCCTAAAACTTCCCCTTCTTGTACTTGCAGATCAAAATGATTCAATGCCACAAAATCACCATAGCGTTTAACTAATTTATCAATTTCAATAATCATGATGAAAAACTCCTTCCAAATTTCTTGTTAATCTGACTATAATAAAGTTTAAGAAAAGAAACTAGTGACGATTGACCAAATCAACTATGACATTTGTCACAATGAAGGAGTCTGCCATGTCCAAATCTCGACTACTCAGCGAAGCTGGCTTTCTACTCGCAATCTCGTTGCTTCTATTGGTAAATCAAGGATTTGTTGCCGTACAAGTCATTTTTTTGCTGATCGCTATTTTCTTCACTGGTGTCAGTTATTTATTGCCTAGGAAAGCAAGCTGGTTTTTTCAAGTTATTCTATTGCTTCTATGTACTTTTTGGCCAGAGCTTGCCCTCTTTCTGCCTGCAATGATGCGGGTGATCGCTCCTGAAGAAAGAAAAGATGACATTCTATCTTTATTAGGATTTTTATTGATCGCGACAGTTGGCAATCAATCCCCCTCCAAGATCGCCTTTGTCATCCTTTTGTTGCTTTTTGCTTTTTACTTACGTAAAAAAGAACAGCGAATGTCTGCTCTTGAGAAAAAGTACATCGCTTCAAAAGATACTCATTGGGAAAAACAGCAGCAATTATCGCAGCAAAACAAAGTACTAGCCTTATCACAAGAAACAAAATTGGCCTTACAAATTGCCGAAGAACGAAATCGAATCGCGCGAGATATCCATGACAATGTTGGCCATCTGCTGTCGAGTGCCATTTTGCAGATTGGCGCACTTGAAATGATCAATCAAGAACCAAAACTGAATGAGCCCTTAGCAAATTTGAGTGCTACGGTTCACACTGGGATGGATCGTATCCGCCAAAGCGTTCATGATCTCCATGAGACATCGATTACTTTCCAACAGTCCTTAGAGTTTCTGATTGCTGATTTTCCATCTTCAGTCACGATTGAAGGAACCTTATTTGAAGGATTGAACGAAGCCCAGCAAAATTGTTTCTTAATGGTGATCAAAGAAGCCTTGACCAACAGCATCAAACACAGTCATGCCAAAACCGTTGTCTTGCATTTTCGGACACTGCCTGCTTTTTTCCGCTTGCAAATCACCAATGATGGGGTCCGCGGATCTCAAATTGCTAAAACTGGAATCGGTCTGAAAACGATGCGTCAACGGGTCCAAGAACAACAAGGACAAGTTCATATCTTACAAGAAAACCAACGCTTTCAGTTGACGATCATTTTACCAAAGGAGGAACACCAATGATTACTGTAGTTATTATTGACGATGATCCGTTTGTGACGACCTCGTTGCAAACCATTTTAGAAAGCACAGAAGAAATTCGTGTATTAGGCATCGGTCATTGTGCCAAAGACGCCATTGACCTCTATGAAACTCATCGTCCTGACGTTTTGCTGACGGACATCCGCATGCCGGAACAAACTGGGATCGATGCTGCCAAAGAAATACTGGCTAAATTTCCCCACGCGATCCTTTTGCTATTGACTACCTTCAAAGATGAAGAATACATTCGAGAAGCCTTTTCCATCGGTGTGAAAGGTTATTTGATCAAACAGAATTTACAGGCAATCATCCCTTCTGTCAAAGCCTCTTATAATGGCCAAGTTGTCTTTGGGAATGAAATCGTTGAGACCTTCACACAGCTAATGAAGAACGAACCATCAATTGACAATCAAGCTTCCTTTAGCGAACGTGAATTTGCGATCATCAAAGAAGTAGCAGCGGGTAAAAACAATAAAGAAATCGCCGATGCCTTGTATTTGAGTGATGGAACCGTTCGTAATTACATCAGCCAATTACTAGAAAAGCTGGGGTTACGGGATCGCACGCAATTAGCAATCTATTTTTATCAGCATTTACAGTGAGTCTCGTTAGACACAAAAAACCTGAAGAAATGCGCCTTTGCATTCTTCAGGTTTCTTTCTATTCGATTATTCAACAGTTGGTTTCTTCTTGGTATAAAATCATGGATTTCCAGGACTGCCAGGATTCGTTGGGTTATTTGGTGTGTTAGGCGGGAAAATCGGCGCCTTATCTAACGTTTTTTCTAATCCTGATTCTTCCCGTTCGCCTCGTTCTGCATCAGGGCTTTCATCTAATTTAAATTCTTTTTCCATCTCATCCAATTTCTTAAAGTCGTTGCCAGATTCTTTTGCGAGTTTTGCTAATTTGTCTTCGGTTTCTTTCGCCATAATGTAACGCCTCCTTTTGATTTCAGCTTAGCATAAGAAGCTGAAAAACCAAAAGAAAGCGCTCACTAACAACCCATTTTTAGCATTTTCTCATCGTTATAATCCCTCGTTTTTTACGGGCATAAAGTCGTACGGAGAACAGTCCTTCATCCCAATCATTGGATCTACTAAATGCTTTTTGACCATCGTTAAGGTCAGCACACCATCGTTTTGCGTTTCTTCGATGAGTGCTTCTTCCCCCGTAGTCCCTTCACTTAGGACCTTATCCCCTGACAGAGGCTTGGCCGTTTCTGTCTGATTTGGTGCCGACGGCTCAGGCTCGGCAAAAGCAAACAAGTCCAACCCACTATCTGGTGACTTTTCTGTCGCTTGCTGGTTAGCAGCAGCTTCAGTGCTGGGATTTTCCTTTGGCTTCGAAGCTACCATTTTTGCCTTCGTGTTCTCAGAGGAATCATTATAAAACGGATCATCGGCTTCCTCAAACTGAGCCAATTTCGCCCGTTGCAGCGTCGTCATTTCTTCCGTGCCATTGATACGTTCTTTTAATGTCGTTAAGCGAGTGGCAGATTCGTGACTGACACAGGTTTGGTAGGCTTGCGGTTCACCAAGTAAAATCAGCATCTCTTTGCTGCGAGTCACAGCGGTATATAGCAAATTGCGCTGCAGCATACGCTGGTATTGATGAACCATCGGCAAAATAACCATTTGAAATTCACTACCTTGGGATTTATGGATCGAACAACAGTAGGATAATGTGATCTTGTTCCATTCATTACGCTTATAGGTCACTTCATTGGCATCAAATTGAATGACCAGTTCGTCAACCTTGTCTTCCGACTGTTTGGCTAGAGTGATCCCAACGATTTGGCCCATATCGCCATTAAACACGTTATCTTCAGGAGAGTTTACCAACTGCAAGACCTTATCGCCGATACGATACACCGTATCATTGAAGGTGACCTCTTTTTTGGTTCCATCGTTGGGGTTAAAAATCTCTTGCATCATTTTATTCAGAGCATCGATCCCAGCTGCCCCACGATACATCGGCGCCAACACTTGAATATCTTGCGGCGTATAACCTTTGTCTTTCGCCCGTTTCACGATCTGAGCGATCAACGGTTCGATCTTGTACGCATCACAAGCAAAGAAAGAACGATCTTTTTGGTTTTGTGTAAAATCAGCAGGCAGCTGCCCGTTTTTGATGGCGTGGGCCAGTGGAATAATACTTGATCCATCTCCTTGACGATAGATTTCCGTCAATTCTTGTTTCGGGATCGCATCGATCGCTAGCAAATCATGAAGGACTTGTCCTGGTCCCACAGAAGGAAGCTGATCTTTATCCCCCACAAAAATCACTTGCATGTTTGTAGGGATCGACTTAAAGAGCGTATTCGCCAACCACGTATCGACCATTGACATCTCATCGACGATCAGTAAACCGCCTTCTAACTCTTTGGGACTAATCGATGGTGCTTTTTCACGGCCATTCAATCCTAACAAACGATGGATCGTACCACTTGGCAAACCAGTCGTTTCGTTCATCCGTTTGGCGGCTCGACCAGTCGGTGCTGCCAAGAGAATCGGAAAGGTTTCGTCGCTGTATTTTGATGGTTCTAAGTCCAAATCGTTCAACTCAGCAAATAATTGTACGATCCCATTGATCACTGTTGTTTTCCCAGTACCTGGGCCACCTGTCAAAATAAACAATGGCGATCGGATTGCTTCTTTGATCGCTTCTTCTTGCGAGGAACCATAGGTGATGCCTAAGTGCTTTTCTATTTTACGTAACGTTTTACTGATTTTTTTCTCAGGATAGACGATTTCTTTTTTGCGGGAAAGCAAGCGTTCGATGGAACTGGCAATTCCCCATTCAGAAAAGTACAAACTATTTTCATATAAACGGGTTTCTTCTTGTTGGATCTTTCCTTCTTCCACTAGATGAATGATCGTTGATGCCAAATCGTCAGGCGCAATCTCAATGGGGCGGCTCGTTTCTAATAGGCGCAGTGTCTGCTCTAACAAATCTTGAGCGTGGATAAAGGTATTGCCCGTCTGCAAGGACTGGGCGAAGATTTGATGCAAGACCGCCGCTCGAAACCGTTGCGGTGACGAAGCTTCGATCCCCAGCTGTTCAGCGATGCCATCTGCGCGTTTAAAGCCAATGCCTTCAATGTCTTCCACCAGCTGATATGGATTCTCCTCAATAATGGATAGCGCCTCATTTTTGTAGGCTTGATAGATAGCAAAAGATAGCTGGCTACCAAAGCCATAGCGACTCAAGCCAACGATTACTTGATCCATCCCATGGTTTTGCCGAACGGTATCTAAAATCATTTTTTGCTTACTTTCATTTAACCCTGGAATCTGCTCCAACAATGCCGGTTCTTCCAGCATCCGGTCGATCGCTTCTTCTCCTAAAAGATCAACGATTTTTTCAGCGGTCTTCTTGCCGATCCCAGGAAATTTTTCTCCAGAAAGGTAGGCGATCAACCCTTGTTCAGAGGTCGGTTGTTCTTGTTGGTAGCTTTCGGCCTTCAACTGGACGCCATACTTGGGATGATTGACCAGCTCACCAAAAAACCGATACTTTTCCTCTTCTTGGATTTCGCCGAAACTACCAGTAACGACGATCTCCGAGTCTTTGTAGTCGGCATTATTCTCAGTGACTTTAACTAATAGTACTTTATAAAAATTGCTGGGATTCTGGAAAAAGATGGCGGCAACATGGCCGACAAAAAACGTTCTTTCTGGAATCATGGTGCCGCTCCTTTCATGGTTTACAATAAAGCGTCTAATCCTGCCTGATTGCTTAAAAAGCTTGCTTCATTCCAAACTTTTAGTTCAAAAGGCAATACTTTTTGTTCATTCGTCTCTAATAAGCTAACGCTGTTATTGACTAATCCACCTTGCTCTCTTAATTCGGCTAATGGTTTGCCTGCAAGCCACTGGATAGCAGCCGTAAAGGATGCCCCATGACCGACGAACAATAATGGGCCTTCATGCTGCATCACCGCATCCATGACGACGGTCTCGATCCGGCTCAATGTTTCTTGGATCGGCTCTCCCTTAAAGGCACTGGGATCGTAGCGATCAAGATGATTACGCAGATCAGTCAATTGTTGAGGATACTTCTCATGCATTTCATCGATAGAACGTCCTTCTAATTCACCAAGTCCGATCTCACGCAGGTTCTCATTATAAATAATTTCAACAGGGTGATGGAGCCTTGTTTGGATCTCTTGGGCAGTTACTTTTGCTCGTAAAGACGTGCTTGAATAAATCTTCTCAAAAGGAATAGCAGCCAGATGATCACCGAGCAGTTTGATCTCTTCATGACTTTCCGGCAATAACGGTGAATCCCCTAGCATCCCTTGAAAGCGGCGCGCTTGGTTCCACTCTGTTTTTCCGTGACGGGTAAAGTATAATTGCATCGAACAAGCCTCGTTTCTTAATCTAGTTTGTCGTTCTCATAATGGTGTGTCAATTCCAGCTGTGGGAAGCCTTGCTGCCGCAAAACTTCATAAATGATCAAAGCAGCCGTATTTGATAGATTTAGGGAACGAACATGCTCATCATTCATCGGAATGCGTAGGCATTTTTCGGCATGCTCACGCATAAAGCTTTCCGGAAGCCCCGTCGTTTCTTTCCCAAAAATAAAGAACTGATCATCATCCGCGGTATAATCGACGTCAGAATACACGCGATTGGCAAATTTCGAGATCAGGTACAACGGACGCTCTCCTAAAAAGTCCATAAAAGTAGCCAAATCTTTGTGATAGGTGATATTGACATCATGCCAATAATCAAGTCCTGCCCGCTTCAATTGCTTGTCATCCGTTGAAAAGCCTAGTGGCTCTATTAAGTGTAAATGAGTATTTGTTGCTGCACAAGTACGTGCAATGTTCCCCGTATTGGCCGGGATCTGAGGTTCAAAAAGAACGATGTGATTCATAGATAAAAACTCCTTTCGATCGGATATTGCCGATCGGTTCTCGCATTGATTTGTGTCTCTGTATCTTGCGTTTTACAATTGATTCTCAATAGCTTCTTCAATAACTTCTATAGTACCATATTTTGGCACGCTTGTTTTTTGAAAAAGACATTTTTTAAGTTGAATTTTGGGCATAAAAAAAACGTACCAACTCGGTGTCGATCACTGCGAGTCGTTACGTTAGTGAAGCTCTTTTCACTAACTTTTATCAGAACAGGAACCTGATAAAAACCAATGAAAAATGACTTGAGAACAATATATCACTCCCATGGCATGATTGCAAGAGTAAATAACAAAAAAGTTCAAAATATTTTCAGGAAATTTTCGCAATCAACACCTCAACATCAACAGTGATCTGTGTCAAAGGGGTCTGCCGCAGCTTTTCTTTCCTTTCCTCCGAAGCCCCCCACTCTAACGGCGACATGGCAAGTAAATCTTGCCGATTTTCTTCAGGGATCGCAAAAACATGCGTTACTCTTTGACGGGATGCGGTGGGATAGTGTTCAAAAAATTTGCTAACGACCCGTTCATTCGAATACTGCTGTTTTGTTTCATCATCAGGATAAAAAGCGGCTCGTAGTTCTTTTAAATAATCCGCCGCAGGGACGACTTTGATCAACTGTCCACCCTTTTTCAAAATGCGGTTGAACTCCCCGTAATTTGACGGTGAAAACAGATTGAAAATCGTATCAAAGCTCGCTTCAGCAAACGGCAGGTTGGTCAGATCCGCCACACACCAAAAAGCCGGTACGTTTTGATTGGTTGCTAGATAGACCCCGTCTTTGGCGATATCAAAGCCGACAGCCGCCTGAGTCTTTTCATTGACCATCTGCGCAAGGAAACTGCCTTCACCGCAGCCGACATCTAAAAGATACTCAGCAGCCCCCAAAGCTGCTTTGATGGTCTCAAGGACTGGTGCATACATGCCGCTAGCGATCATACGTTGACGCGGCAAAAACAGTGCTTGATCATAATCTGCTTTAACTTGATGATCCAAAAAGAAAAGTGTGCCTTTCTTTGATAAGTCAAATCGATGACGATTTGGACAAACCAAGCCATTTTCGGTTGGGAAAAATGCTTGGCGGCACAATGGACATTCAAATAAGTGATAATGGGCGTTTAAAAAAAGGCGCCCGCGATCGATTTTTTTTAACATTCAACTTCCCTCATCTCTGCTCTACTTTAGCATATTCTTGTGGTAGAATGCTAGTGGATAGAATAACAAATCAATTGAACACCCATCTATTGGAGGTAAATCATGTTAAAAGAATTTTGTGCAGAAAATTATACCAATATTCCCTTAGCAATCGCACGAGGCGCACAGCGGATTGAACTCTGTGATAATTTAGCGGTCGGCGGAACAACACCAAGTACCGGCGTGCAAGAAGAAGTCCTGCAGTATGCTGGCGAAAAAGGAATACCCGTTATGACGATCATCCGACCTCGAGGCGGTGATTTTGTTTACAATGACACTGAGTTGAAAATCATGCACACCGACTTGATCGAAGCAAAAAAGCTAGGAACAGACGGCGTTGTTCTAGGTTGCTTAACACCTAGCGGCTGGTTGGACGAAGAAGCATTGGAGCTATTGTTAGAAACTGCAGAAGGCTTGCAGGTTACTTTTCACATGGCCTTCGACGCAATTCCTGCAGCGCGCCAATTTAAAGCGATCGATTGGTTAGCTGAGCATGGCGTACAGCGGATTTTGACCCATGGTGGTGCTGCAGGGACTCCGATTGAAGACAACTTCGATCATCTGAAAGAATTGATCGCCTATGCTGGTGAGCGTTTAATGATTTTACCTGGCGGTGGCATTTCCTTTGAAAATGCCCAACATGTTGCTGATACATTAGGTGTAAAAGAAGTTCATGGAACCAGAATCGTCGACCTTAATGATTGAGCTTGCGTGACACAAAAGAATCACGCAAAGAAATCCCCACAAACGATGCGTTTCAATCATTTGTGGGGATTCTTTTTAGATGGCTTGCAGTAAGTCGTATTGTGATTGATACAAATGGTGGTACAAGCCTTTTTGTGCCATTAGCTGATCATGGTTACCCGATTCAGCGATCGTGCCCCCTGCCACGTAAAAGATTCGATCAGAATTTTTGATCGTGGACAGCCGGTGAGCAATGATAAAAGAGGTTCTGCCTTCTAACAGCTTCAACAATCCTTCTTGCAGCAATTCTTCTGTCTTCGTATCGATACTTGAGGTCGCTTCATCTAAGATCAAAATTTTTGGATCAGCCAACAACGCTCGGGAAAAGGAAATCAGTTGCCGTTGCCCTGCAGATAAAGTGCTTCCTCGTTCTTCGACGACGGTTTGATAGCCGTCTTTCAACTCCGTGATAAAGTCGTGAGCACGGACGATTTTCGCTGCTTCGATGATCTCTTCTTCTGTCGCATCTAATTTTCCATAGCGAATATTCTCTATGATCGTTCCTGAGAAAATAAAGGTATCTTGCAGCATGACCCCCATTTGTGAACGCAGCGATTCCAGCGTCACGTCACGAACGTCCATCCCATCTACTTTAACACTGCCTTCATTGACATCATAAAAGCGGCTCAGCAAATTGATGATCGTGGTTTTCCCAGCACCAGTAGGGCCAACCAAGGCAATGCTTTCCCCGGGTTCGATGTGGAAGTTGACATCAGAAAGAATGTTTTTGCCTTCTTCGTATCGGAAGGTCACGTGTTCAAAATCAACGGTTCCTTTCATCGTCGGCAATACTTTTGCATCTGGTTTGTCTTCGATATCTGGCACTTCATCCATCGTTTCAAAAATCCGTTCAAGATAGGCTGTTGCTGTAATCAAAGAATTATAAAAATTCCCGATATTGATGACTGGATTCCAAAAATTATTGATATAACTGATAAAAGCGATCAACGTACCTGTGCTGACATCGACACCGATTTGGCGAATGCCGACAAAATAAATCAAGCAAGTCGTAATGACTGAAATGTTTTGCACCCCAGGCCACATGAGAAACTGAATTTTGACAGCTTTCATCCAGGAAGTCCGATAATCATTGCTGACTTCTTGGAAAATCTCTGCATTTTCTTCTTCCCGTGCGAAGGATTGGGTAATCTTGATGCCGGCAATACTTTCATGAATGTAAGCATTTAAATTGGACTGTTTATTACTCAACTCCTGATAGGCTTTGCGCTGGTTATTTTTGATTACCATCACCATGATGAACAAAATTGGCAGCAACGCAAGGGAATATAGGGTCAATTTGAAGTCGATCGCAAACATAAAGATCAAGGTGATGATGACGTTGAAAACATCGGAAATCAAATTGATCAGGCCATTACTCAACAGGTCACTCAGTGTATTGATGTAGTTTACGATGCGGATCAAGATCTTGCCATGGGGCCTTGTATCAAAATAAGAAAACGGCAGCCGCTGCAGATGTTCAAAAATATCAAAGCGCATATCCTTCAAAACATCTTGCCCAATATTCGTGATATGGTAAATACGATAACGCATGCAGACGCCAATAACGATCAAGGTCACTAAAAAGGCAGCTCCTAAAAGCAGCAATTGATTGACATTTTTTTCAGGAATCGATGAGTCGATGGCGATCTTCGTGAAAACGGGCGCCAGCATTCCTGCTAAGTTTGCCAGGATGATCGTAAATAGTACTTTTCCAATACTTTTTTTATACGGTACGACGTATTGGGACAAACGCTTGAAATCCTTCCAGCTAAATTCCTGGTCTAATTCCTCATCGACATCAAATTTATTTCTCGCCATCGTCTTCACCTCCTGACAAGCCTAATTGTTTTTGATACACTTCATAGTATTTTCCTCGCAGTTTGACGAGTTCTTCGTGGGTGCCTTGTTCAACGACCCGACCTTTTTCCATCATCAAAATCTGATCGGCTTCTCGAACAGAGGAGATCCGATGGGCAATGATGAACGTCGTTTTCTCTCCTGTTAATTTTGTCAGCTCTTGTTGGATCTTCGATTCTGTCTCCATATCGACGGCAGACGTCGTGTCATCCAAAATCAAGATCGATGGATCTTTGGCTAAGGCCCGCGCAAGAGAGATCCGTTGTTTTTGTCCGCCAGAAAGTCCGACACCTCGTTCACCGACAATCGTCTCGTAGCCTTGAGGCATTCGAGAAATAAAGGTATCTGCATCGGCGACTACCGCCATTTGGCGAATAAAGCCTTCATCTGCTAAAGGATTTCCAAAGGCAATATTGTCAGAGATGGTATTAGAAAACAAGAAGACATCTTGCATCACCATTGAAATGTTTTCCCGCATTTGGCGCACAGGATACTCTTTGGCATTTTTTCCATCAATCAATACTTCCCCTTCAGTCGGGTCATAAAAACGTCCGACTAAATTCACCAAGGTCGTTTTTCCTGAGCCGGTTTCGCCTAAGATCCCTAACGTTTGTCCCGGCCCAATCTTGAAGTTGATGTTTTCCAGTACATTTTGCTCTGGATCATCTGAAAAGTGGAACGAAACATCTTTAAATTCCACAAATCCTTTGATCGGTTCTAATTTTTCTTGTTGGTGAACCGGTATTTTCGATTCTTGTGCCAGCATTTGTCGAATTTTGATACAGGCCGCAGAAAATCGCTGAACATCGTTGATCAACCAGCCGCTCATACGCATGGGGTTGTTCAACATCCATAGATAGCCATTAAACGCAACAAGATCTCCTAAGGTCATGTCCCCATTGATTACGAAAATTCCGCCTAAGACTAAGGCAATGACTGACAAACTTCCTGCTAAGCCATCAAGCCAGGGCAGATAAGTGCGGGAAACTTTGGCAGATGCCATGTTGCGGGTCTTAAAATCTTCGTTGTAGGAGCGAAATTTTTCGATCTCAAAATTTTCACGAGCAAAAGCTTTCACCACCCGATTGCCGCCAATATTTTCTTCTACCATTGAATTCAAGCGCGAAAAGCTCTCACGAATGTCAAAAAACAGTGGGTGTGCTTTTTTAGACATGCGGTTGGTCAACAGAAAAATGATCGGTGTGACAGCCACCAGTGCCAGCATCAATTTCCAATCAATAAAGCTCATCACAACCACCGCTGAAAAGAACCATAAGATACATTCAGCGATATTATAGGTCACCCAAGAAACAAAGTGGCGAATAGCATCGGTATCCCCGGTCATTCGTGCCATAATATCTCCCACACGAGTGTGATTGAAAAAGTCAAAATCCAATTCCTGCAGTTTCTGATACAAGTCTTCCCGTAAATCGTATAGCGTATTTTGTCCGACCCGTTCAAATAAAATTTGATAACTATAGCGGACAATGGTGCGAATGACGGTCGTTGCGATCATGATCAACAGTAATGGAATCAATAAGTGCGTTTTTTGCTGATTGATGACATCATCGATCACCATTCCTCCCAAGTACGGATTAACAATGATCAGCGCTGCATTGATCACTAAAAACAGGATCGCCAATATGATTTTTCCGCGGTTCTTTTTGGCATAGCGCCAGATCCATTGTGTATTACTCATCTAATTCCCCCTCTCGTTGTTAAGCTTAGCGTTTTGAAAAGCGATTTGAATGGTTTTTCTTACTCATTTTGATGTAAAATATTAGTAAGAAGCACCATTCCCTTTTTTTATCGGAGATGGGCACCCAATTGGAGTGAATCAGCCATGAATTTAGTTAACCCTCGGACCTTCAATCCCGAAATCATCTATCTCTTTGACCCATGGACGCAAGCAGAAAGTCATGGAGAAATGCATCATCATGACTTTTTAGAAATCAGCGTCTTGTTAGAAGGAGAAAGTACGTATTATTTTGAAAAAGAACCAGCGAAGAAAATTCGTGCTGGCAGTGTCATGCTTTTTAATCCTGGTGTCGACCACTGCGAATTACAGCCTAAAGGCACTCGCTCCCACCAGTTGCATATTGGACTGAAGAATATTTCCTTGGAAGGATTCAAGCGAAATTTTTTCCCCAACAAACACCCATTGTTAGAATTAGGCAAATACCATCATCAAGTTTTGGAAAAAGCGTGGCAGTTGGTGCGAGAAAGCAATGAAGAGCGGGATGAGTTTCAGTTGATGCAAAAAGCTGTCTTGATGGAGATGCTCGTCTATATTTTACGCGGACTAAATGAAGACCACATCAATGTCGTTCCTTACCTTTCCAAAAGCCAAAGAAGACAACAACAAATCGTCAACTATACCGTCTATTATTTGGAAAATCATTATAAAGAAGAAATCACCTTGGAAAAACTGGCACAAGATCAATTTCTCAGTCCGACGTACCTTTCCAAGATTTTTAAAGAAGCGACAGGGGTCAGCCCCATTAACTATTTGATAGAAATCCGCCTAAAACGCGCCAAAGACATGCTAAAAAATGACAACCTCACGATCAAGGAAGTCGCCTCTGCAGTTGGCTATCAAGATGCCTATCACTTTAGCAAGTCTTTTAAAAAACTTTATGGCGTCTCTCCTTCTGGGGTGTTGCCAAAACCAAAAAATTAAAAAGTAAGCCAATGATTCTTCACTCGAAGAAAAATCATCGGCTTGCTTTTATTTTTTATTCATTGAATAAAATAGTTCATAAAAAGACTGGCAATATTGAAATAGATCAAAACACTGGTCAAATCACTGAGGGTCGTAATAAACGGACCGCTCGCCACTGCCGGATCAAACCCAAGCTTATCCATTAGCATCGGAATCAAACTTCCCGCTAAGTTGGCTACTGTGATGGCACACATCATAGCCATCCCGATCACAAACCCTAGAATCGGATTTTGTTTCCAGACAGCCACAATAGCAAAAATCGTCAATCCGGTAATAGCTCCTGTGAAAAGTCCTGTAAGCACCTCACCGACCACTGTTTTCATAAAGCTATTTTCTTTATCATCATTGATCGCCAAGCGGCGTACGGCTACCGCTAAAGATTGGGTACCGGCATTGCCGGCAGTTCCGGTGATCAGTGAGATAAAGACGGCGAGAATACTTGCTTCACTAACTAACTCTTCATAATGGCTGATTAAACTGGCGGTTGCCATTCCGAGAAAGAGTAAGGTGATGAGCCAAGGTAACCTTCTCGAAGAAGCTTTGATCGGGTTTTCACTGACTTCTTCTACATTGACCCCTGCCAAACCCGAGTAATCACTGGCTGCTTCATCATCGATAACGTCGATGATATCATCGACGGTCACGATCCCTAATAGGTGATCGTCATAATCGGTGACTGGCAATGCGAGAAAGTCATAATCCCGGAAGGTCTGAGCGACATCCTCTTGGTCATCTCCAACATGAACCGACATCACCCGCTCGTTCAAAATATCAGCAATCATGGTATCTTCATCATTGATGATCAAGTCTCTTAAAGAAATAACGCCCACAAGTTTGTTGTCGGTATCCACGACGTAAATATAATAAATCGTCTCAGCAACATCTGCGGCATTTTTTAAGACATACATCGCTGAACGAACCGTTTGGTTGGCAACAATGGAAACAAACTCGGTTGTCATCAATGATCCAGCTGTTTCATCTTCATAATGCAATAGTTCTTTGATCTCGCTAGCGGCTTCAGCAGTCATCAGACTCAAATATTTGGCCGTTTGTTTCTTGTCCAATGTATTCAGTAGATCGACAGCATTATCGGTATACATCTCTGCTAACATCGTTGCAGCATATGCCGGCCGCATTTCTGAAAGATAGTCCACCATGTTTTCATCGTCTTCTTCAATGACGTCAAACATGTCTGCCAATTCTTTCGGCGATAGATACGTATAGACGATTTGTCGATCGTCTGCTTCTAGAGATTGGTAGAATTGACCCTGCTCGTAGATATGCAGATCCAAGAATGCCTCACGAAATCCCTGGATATCATTGTCTTTTAGTGCTTGATTCAGTTGATCAAATCGTTCGGTTAATTCTTGATTTTCATCCAATCTCTTCACCTCATTTGTTATTGCTTATCGATAGCTGAACAAACAGCGGCCATGTCTGCAGGTAAAGGCAGTTCAAAAGCCAACGGTTCATTCGTAAAGGGATGCTGGAATTGCAGCTGACAGCAATGAAGTGCCTGTCGTCTGATCCCAAAAGCCATTGGTCCCCCATACATCTCGTCTCCTAGTAAGGGACAACCGATTGCAGAAAAATGGACCCTTATTTGATGTGTCCGGCCTGTGTGTAGTTGAATGTCGACTAATGCGCAATCTGAATTGCGCTGTTTTAGCCAATACTCCGTACGTGCCTCTTTTCCTTCTTCACTGACCTTGCGTTTCAAAAGCGAGGTCAGGTCCCTAGCGATAGGCAAATCGATCTCGCTATGGGCGGATAATGCGGAAAGATCTCCCGCAACGAGGGCTTGATATTTTTTAACAACTTGCTTCTTCCGTAACTGGCTATCCAGCTTCGCATGGGCAAAGCCGTGTTTTGCAAAAAGCATCAATCCTGATGTGTCACGGTCTAAGCGAGTCACTACATGGATCACTTGATCTTCATAGTGTTGCGCTTGATAGTAGGCCTTGACTCGATTGGCCATCGTGCCAGTCGGATGATATTGCGCAGGAATCGATGAGATGCCAGCCGGCTTATTCACGATTAACAGATGGGCATCTTCATACACAATCTCAATAGGTGTCGGATCAGCCAGCATCGTTTCATGTTCCCCTTCAGGAGGAATTACAATAGTTACCCTATCATTTTGCGCCAAAGAAAACAAGACGTTTTGCTCGTGGTCGTTCACAAATATCTTTCCGCCTTGAAATTTTATTTTCGCTAGCAGACTTTTGGATACTCCTTGTTCCTTCAAAAAATATTTGACTTGCTGCCCTTGTCCAGTATATTGATACGTAAATTCCATGAGTTTATTCTTCTCCAATAAAGGAATCTTTGACACGATTCCAAAAATGCATATGCCGATAAGACGCAAAATGAATCCGTTCGTCGGCAATCCGGTAATAGATTGCATCGATTTCTTCTTGCTCGATGGTAAATTGATCAATCGTTACTAAATAGTCGGTACTTTGTTGCAGTTGCACTTTGACCCACTCGTGATGACCCACGACGATCGGTGATCCAAGTGTCCGAAAGACGCGATTGTTCAAAGAAGCAATCTCTGCTAATTGAAACGCATTGATACTTGGGTGCAATACTGCCCCACCAACACTTTTGTTATAGGCAGTTGAGCCGGTTGGCGTTGAGATCGAGAGGCCATCCCCGCGAAACTTTTCAAAGAGGTCTTCTTTAATAGAAATATCGGCAACCATGGTGCGATTGCCGCGTTTGATCGTTGATTCGTTCAATGCCAGGAAATGCTTGTCTGGTTTGCCATTTGCATAAGTGATTCGGACATCCAATAAAGGATAACTGACACTCTTTTGATGGTCATTGCATAAAGACTCTACCAATTCATCCAATTCATAGTCACGCCAATCTGTATAAAAGCCGAGGTGTCCCGTATGGACCCCTAAAAATTGTACTTGATCTAACTTATGGTTGAACAAGTGAAAAGCAGAAAGAAGCGTACCATCTCCACCAACAGAGATCACTAATTCAGGGTTCTCTTGATCGATCTTGTTTTCAGACTGCTCTAGGAGGACAGTTAAACGCTTCGTCACTTCTACTGACTTGCTTTCTTGATTATGGACGATTGCCACGCGGATGCCTTTCATTCTGATTCCTCCTTCGGCAACTTGGGCGTGTCATGTCCGCCGCGTTTGCCTTTCCCATGAGAAAACAACCGCTGTGCCTCTTGGATCTCTTCACGAATATTAGACATCTCTTCATCTAGCTGGTAGGCTGCTTCTGCCGAACGTCGTAGTCGCTCGCTAATTTCATCGGGAAATTCCCCTTGGTATTTGTAGTTCAATGAATGTTCAATCGTTGCCCAAAAGTTCATCGCCAGTGTACGAATTTGTACCTCTGCTAAGATAATTTTTTCTCCATCGATCAATTGAACTGGATACTCGATCACCAGATGATACGAGCGGTAACCACTGACTTTTTTATTGGTAATATAGTCACGTTCAATAATGACTTTCATGTCTTTACGTGTCCGCAACAGTTCAACGACTTGGTGAATGTCTTCCACAAACTGACACATGATTCGCAAACCGGCGATGTCAGACATTTCTTCTTCAAGACGATCCAGTGCGATTCCTCGTAATTTGCTTTTTGTTAAAATGCTATCTACTGGCTTGACACGCCCCGTGACAAATTCAATGGGAACATGTTTGTTTTGTTCCCGATATTGTTTTCTTATGCCTCTTAATTTTACTTTTAATTCTGAAACCGCCTGTTCATAAGGCGCTAAGAATTCTTCCCAATCTCGAATCATTCTTCTCCCTCGATTCTGTTCATAACATACCTCTTATTCTACCATACTCTTGGAATAAAACTGAATGGACAGAAGTGCAGAAACAAAAGATTTTTTTGTCTGCCCCAATCGTTTCCGCTTTTCTTTGTTTAGTTTCTTTGACGGAATAGCTGAAACAGCGTACACTATGTTTGCAATAGAAAGAGAGTGAAAATCAATGGTCGAACAAGTAGAGATTGAGTATAAAACAATGTTGACGGAAAAAGAATACCACCAGTTGCTTGCTTATTACAAATTGTCAGAAAAAGCCTTCAAGACGCAAACCAATTATTACTTTGATACGCAAGACTATAAACTGCGAGAAAAGCATTTTGGCTTACGCATTCGCACGACTCCTACCAATGCAGAATTAACGCTAAAGACCCCCATTGAACACGGTCTGTTAGAAACGACTGATCCTTTGACAATCGAAACCGCAGCGTCATTGATCGCGTCAGAAAAAATTTTAAAAACAGGTGTGGTTGCTCAACGCTTAAAAGCAGCGAATATCGAACCTGATTCATTACACATGATCGCAGCATTAAAAACGAAACGGGCGGAATTTCCGATCAATGAAGGATTACTTGCTTTGGATGAAAGCTGGTATGGTCAACAGCATGATTATGAGTTAGAGCTAGAAGTCAGTGAGCCAATTCAAGGAAAATTTGCCTTTCAATCGTTATTGCATTCTTTTGGTGTTCCTTACCGACCAGCAAAAAACAAGATCATTCGAGCCGTTGAAGAAAAATCATTGTAGGATGCCCTTTTGCTTACTTTTTTCGCGTTTTTTTGCTATATTTAATAAAACATACTTATTTTGTTTTTCAAGTTACTCAAGAATCTTAATTGGGGAGAGATTCAAATGATCGAACTTTTTTTATTTATTAATCCGATTGGGCCTATTTGTTATGATATCGAAAAAGAGATTCTCAACAAATTAAACACGAGCCGCAAAAAAATCCATTTGCAGATCCTGCCTTTCGTTAACTTGTTTTCCGTAGGTGTTTCAATGGACTATTTGTCCATGAATAAGGCGGATTTGGTCTTGCGAAATGAACAGACCAACCAAATCTATGCTGCGTCATTGGATTATAAAGCAGCCCAGTTGCAAGGAAAAAAAATTGCTCGGGATTTCTTATTGAAATTGCAACAACGGATAGGGATCGAAAAACAGGAATATTGTGACACCTTAGTGAAAGATCTATTTTCAGAAACGAATGGTGATTTAGAGATGTTCCTAGAAGATCGTACATCTGAGCTAGTGAAAAAGAACTTTGCCACCGATCAGAGGGTAGCGAAAGACATGGGCATCACGATCACACCTTCTGCTGTGGTGTATGATTTTTCAAGTGAAGAAGAATATGGGGTCCTTTTAGAAGGATCAGAGGAAGTGAGAAGTCTTCCTCTCGTCTGTGGTACAGCAACAGAACTCGATACATTTATGCAAAAAGCTCAGTCTTTGAAAGCACCAAAACTTTCCACTATTCATGAAATTGATCGAGGGTTGATTCTTTTATGAAACCCTATTCAATAGCGACGCTGCGCAGCGAGCCAAACGATGATCTTGTGTTTGGCTCGCTGCGCAGCGTTTTTCATTGCGGGAGGAACAAAAAAAAACAAACCAATCCTTTTCGGACTGGTTTGTACTCTTTTCAATTATGCTTCGATTTCTTTTACGAGTTCTTCCAATTCATTCAAGCGTTGCTCAAATACTTTCATTGCATCTTCAATATAATCTGCTTTCGTCATATCTACGCCTGCTTTTTTCATGACTTCGATTGGATAATCACTACGTCCGGCTTTCAAATAGTTCAAATAGTTAGTTAAGGCATCAGGTTCGCCAGCTAAGATTTTCTTCGCCAAAGCAGAAGCTGCCGAAAAACCAGTTGAATATTGGTAAACATAGTAATTGTAATAGAAATGCGGAATGCGTGACCACTCAAGACGAATCTCCGGATCTTTTTCAACTGATGGTCCGTAGTATTTTGCATTTAACTCGGCATAGTTCTCGCTTAAGAATTCACTGGTCAACGGCGTTCCTTTCGCATCTTCCACGTGCATGAAGTGTTCAAACTCGGCAAATTGCGTTTGACGGAAAATCGTTCCTTTGAATCCATCAAGAAAATGATTCAAGACATAGGCTTTGACCCGCGGATCAGTCTCAGTCTGAAGCATGTATTCCGTTAAAATATTTTCATTCGTGGTTGAAGCGATTTCTGCTAAGAAGATCGAGTAATCCCCATAGGCATAAGGCTGGTTATTCCGTGTGAAGTAACTATGCACACTGTGTCCCATTTCATGAACGAGGGTAAAGAGTTGATCCAATCGATCATTCCAGTTCATTAAGATATAAGGCAGTGTGTCATAAGCACCTGAAGAATAGGCACCACTGCGTTTGCCTTTGTTTTCAACGACATCGATCCACCGATTGCTGAAGGCTTCTTCAACTACAGCTAGATACTCTTCCCCTAATGGTTTTAGCGCTTCTTTCGCTTTTTCGACTGCTTCTTCATAGGTATAGCGAATCGGTGCTTCCCCTAAAATCGGCGTGTACACATCATACATATGAAGCGTGTCGACAGCCAACAGGCGTTTTCTTAATGCCATATATCGGTGTAATAATGGCAAATGCTGATTAACGACGTCCACTAAGGTATCATAGACACTTTCAGGAATATGATTGGCACTCAAAGCGGCTTGGCGAGCCGAGTCGTATTTACGGGCTTTGGCTTTAAAGTTGTGGGCTTTGATATTCGTACTTAAAGTTTGGGCAAAGGTATTGCGGAATTGCTCATAGACGCCATAGAGACCTTTAAAGGCCGCTTCCCGAACAGACCGATCCGTGCTTTCCATCAACTCACCGTATACACCATGAGATAGCTGTACTTTTTCCCCGTTTTCGTCTTCAACTACTGGAAAATCCAAATCAGCATTGTTTAAAACAGAAAAAATGTTGCCGGATGCTCCAAAAATTTCGCCTGCTCCGGCCAATAGCGCTTCTTGATCGGCAGGCAAAACATGGGGCCGCTCGTTAATAGTTTTTTCGATCATATGACGATAAACAGCTAGTTTCGGTTCTTGATCGAAATAGCCCCAAATCGTTTCATCGGACATCGTCAATAACTCGGGATCAAACCAAGCAACGGCTTCACTTACTTGCGCAACTAAACTGCTGGCTTTCGCATATAAGCCTTGATAAGTCGTATTAGCGGTATCTTGATCATTTTTCAAATGACTGTAAACATACAGTTTCTCTAAACGGCGAGAAAGATCTAAGACAAATTCTAAAGCGGATAGGAAGGTTTGTGGCCCATCTGCTAAAGTGCCTTGGTAACTGCTAGCTTCTTTAAGCTGTGCTTGGATTTCTTGAAATTCTATGTCAAAAGCCGCATCATCGGCATAGATTTTCGTTAAGTCCCACGTTTTTTCGACTGGAATCGATTCACGTGCTGGTAATTGTTTTGTTTCTGACATTCCCTTCACTCCTTGTTCATTGGTTAAAAATATCTTATCACACTTTTCAACGAAACCAAATCATTGGCTTGAAAAAGAAACCGAATTTTCTAAATATTGGCATTCTTGAAAGATTTCTCTCAATATTTCTCTTTGATCAAGCAAAGGAAAGCACCATTGCCAATGCAGCTTCCTCAGCCGAATCAACCACTGTTCAAAACTAATGGGACATTCACTTAAATAGAGAAAGCGAAAAATCAGTATGCGGTGTTCAAATAAAAAGCCAAACCGACTTTCACAATAGCACCAAAGAGGCAACTGCGAGACATTCCCATTCAACGGGTATACTATTTCTTGAATCTCTCTGATTTTAGGCAGTCTGTTTCGCAGTTTTCGAATCACCCACAAACGATAATCGACCGCTACCCATTCAATAGAATGGTGGGTATCTGATTCATCTGCTTCGTACAAAGGTCGAAGTGTCTCTTTCTTGTAAGGCTCCCCTTTTTGTATAGCGCTTCGTCGACTGATTACCCCTTCTTGATAGTGCCATTTGATTTGGTGCAGCCGCACCAAGGCCTGATTTCGCGTATCAATGAGCCACAAGCAAAAGCCAGTAGACTGATAAGTACAGCAGGCTTTTGCCAAAAGTGACCAATGGCGTTTCGGATACAATTTGGTCCCTAGGATCCACCAAGGCTGATAACCATTTGCTAAATAAGTGCTGGTTCGTTCCAGAAATCGTGAAAACTTGAGTGAAGAACACTGGACTTCAACGGCAATATTTTTGTAACAGAGATCAGGTCGCTGCTGAAGTTGCGGCAAGTAGGCTTCAAGTTCAATATCCATCTCTTGATACCATTCAAACAAAAGTTGTTTTGCTTCCAAGTCCTCCTTCGTCTCCCCTTCACTGTATGTCTGACAATCAGTGGTGGCTTGATGGGCAAAGTGGGACTGTCGCTTAAGTCCTTGCCTCAAAATCACTTCTTTCTGACAGCCTGGGCAATAAAAAGGGCCCGAGGATTTCTTTGCCCCTTTCGCTAGGATGACTTCTTTTCTTTGGTTCAACGCTTTCAACATCTGGCTCACCTCAATAAGAGGTACGCCAGATTCGTCAAACACAATTAAAAAAGCCAAAAACATTGTCAAAATGTCCTTGGCTGGAAATGATTTTCATTCATTAATCATTCTTGAAATAGAAACGAGTCAATTCAAGTGCATCGTTTTCCATGATCAACTCACCGTATTCTGATAAAACTTCGGGCGTCACTGAAGTCCTTTGGGCAAATTCCATCAAATAAGAAAGTGCATTTTCCACTTCAATATCAGTAATATCTACATCCATAAATCGAATTTCAATATAATAATGATTGCCCATTTGGTAAAGATTGGTTGCAACGGAATCCAAATATACTTCGGATGCCAATTGAATCATATCTTCGAATCGCAACAACTCGAATACAAAACGATTGCCGATTTCTTCTGCTTGCTCTGACTCTTGTAATTGAGCCGCTACATGTTTTTTCAACATATCGGTAATGTCTTCATTCGCTTCATCGTTCATCTCATCAAAATTTTCCATTCCTTCTGGTGGAAGATTTTTGCTAATAAACAATTCTAACCCATCGCCTTTAGGCAAGACTTGGAAAGTTACAGCTTCACTGCCTTTAAATTCTTCGTCAATATCAACTTCTTCAAGAATACTGTAAAAGAAGTTTTCAATTTCATTGTGATTTCCTAGAAGGTCAAGAAAAGTGATGCCTCTCGCAGCTAAGTCTTCACTTTTGATCAATACACGAATGGTGTTCTCATTGATATGTTCCATTTCCATATTAGCTACACCTCACTTTTGCTACTCACTATAGGTTCATTGTATCGAAACCTGATAAAAAGTAAAGAGAAAACGAATATCCTCTTAAGAAAAACGTAAAAACTCAAAAAAAGACTCACTTTCTACGAGAAAGCGAGTCGATGAAGTCAAATTTATAAGCCTGCCATTAATTGCGCTTGTCTTAGTTCCAGTTGGCGAACATCCCTAGGTAAGAACCGACGAATTTCATCTTCGTTAAACCCAACTTGCAATCGTTTTTCATCGATCATAATTGGCCGACGCAATAATCCTGGATTTTCTTGAACAAGTGTCAATAAATCTTTTAGGGGCAAGTCATCTAGATCCATATTCAACTTTTGGAATACTTTGGATCTGGTGGAAATAATTTCTTCTGTGCCATCTTCTGTCATTTGTAGAATTGCCTTAAGCTCAGAAATATTTAACGGTTCTGAAAAAATATTTCTTTCAACAAAAGGGATTTCGTGCTCTTGTAACCACGCACGAGCTTTGCGACAAGATGTGCAACTTGGGGAAGTGTATAGTGTCAACAACGTGCATCTCTCCTTTTTAATTTTCAATCAAGCAAGTCCTGTTCCCTCGCTTGATTTCAATTATACAGGTTTAACTAAAAAAAATCTAGTCTAAATCTCATATTTTTTAATAAAACTCGAAAGTTATATTAAAAGCGAAACCTTTTAGGCAAAAGGTTTCACTCAAAAAGTTTATTTTTAAATGAGAAAAATCAAATTTTTTTTTAATATTACTTCTTTTATACAACAGTGTGTCAAAGGTGTATCAAAAAGATGTCAGAATATTAAAATACTCTTTTAGTTGAATCCCGCGTTTTTTAATTTCCCCTCTGTAATTACATGTGTAATCAAAAAAAAGGAGGAAAAAACCAAGTCCATGGCTCAATCGTTTTCAAAGGAAAAATTTCACGATCCCTTGTTGCCTTGGAAACGACAGGGCTACAATAAAAATATATGTTATTTTTTCCAGAGAAGATTCTCAACCAATGTCTTCATTCTTGATTCCATTGTATCACATTCCTTTTTAATCAGAAAACCATACAAGCATTTCTGTCATAATCGACAATAAAACAGTAGGAGAAATGAATATCTGCTTATAAATGAAAAGGGTTTCTCACAAAAATTTAGTGAAAAACGATCAACCTAAGAAACCCGTCTTTTATGCTTTTTCCTGACAAAGTATAAAAAGACTAGTGTTTTCTTGGATTGATCGTTCATTTCTTTCTTCTAAGGGAGAGAAGGTTCTCCATCACGAGCGAATTGCGCATCATGCAATGCGCGATAATGTCCCTTTTTCGCCATCAAATCTTCATGGGTCCCCTCTTCTAAGATGCCTTTATCACTAACGACAATGATGCGTGTCGCATGTTTGATCGTTGCGAGGCGATGGGCAATGATCAAGGTTGTACGGCCATCTGCCAAAGAATTCAATGACTCTTGAATCACTTGCTCGGTTTCTGTATCCAACGCTGATGTTGCTTCATCTAATATCAAAATCGGCGGGTTTTTTAAGAACATCCGAGCAATCGCTACCCGCTGCTTTTGACCACCGGATAATTTGACTCCTCGTTCACCGATGACCGTATCTAACCCATCCGTCATTTGATCGATGACCTTTTCTAAGTGTGCTAATTTGACTGCCTTTAAAATCTCTTCTTCTGTTGCATCAAGTTTGCCATAAGCAATATTTTCTCGAATCGTTCCCGGGAAAAGAAAGACATCTTGCTGCACAGTCCCAATCTGCTGACGTAAAGAAGCCAGGGTCATCTCCTGAATATTGATGCCGTCAATCGTAATGGCGCCTTCAGTGACTTCATAAAAACGCGGCAACAAGTTGCATAACGTGGTTTTCCCTGAGCCACTTTGCCCGACGAAGGCGATCGTCTCGCCAGCTTTGATCGATAAATCGATGTGATTCAAGACTTTCGTCGCATCCGCATAGGAAAAAGAAACATCTTGGTAGACGATATCCCCTTTTAATGATTGAACAGCCCGTGCCCCTGGTTTGTCTTTGATCGTCGGTTCTTTATCCAATTCTTCGGTCAATCGTTTGAAGCCAGCGATGCCTTTCGGATAGCTTTCAATCATCGTATTGACCTTCTCAATTGGTCTAACAAAGACATTCGATAATAAAATAAACCCAACAAACTGGCCATTCGTCAGTTCACCACGAATCACGTAGTAAGCACCAAAAATCAGAGCAAACAAGTTGATCAAGCGAATCAGAAAGTAATTATACGCTGAACTGATCGCCATTACCTTATAAAAAAGGATCTTCGATTGCCGATAGATTTCGCTCAATCCATCAAAGCGTTTATGTTCGAACGTTTCATTAGCAAACGATTGGGTCACTCGAATGCCGCTAACAGATGCTTCCACTCCGGCGTTGAACTCACCGAGGTTGTCATAGATCTGTGTATTGACTTTGGTCATTTTCTTATTGAAAAAAACCAAGGCAATCGTAATCAATGGAATCAACGCAAATGTCGCTACCGCTAATTGAACGTGCATATTCAACATCAATAGGAATGCCCCCACCAAAGTCATGATGGTAATAAAAACATCTTCTGGCCCATGGTGAGCGACTTCAGAGATTTCAAAGAGATCCGTGGTCAAGCGACTGATCAGCTTGCCGGTCTTTTGATTGTCATAATATTCAAAAGATTGGGTCTGCAGATGTCGAAACAGTTCTTGACGCATATCTGTCTCAATATTGACCCCAAGTTTATGACCATAAAAAACCACGATATATTGCAACACAGTATTGATCACATAAAACAAGAACAAGCCTAAGCAAGCCAATAGTATCAAGCGAAAGTTGTTCTGGGGCATGATCTTATCGATTACTTGGTTGACGGCAACGGGAAAGGCCAGTTCTAATAAACCAGCAAATACCGCACAAGTAAAATCTAGCATAAATAGTGACCGATACGGTCGATAATAACGAAAAAACCTTTTTAACACATTTCCCCCTCCTCAATAGCTTTCATTATAAGCAACTCTTTGAAGAAATGCAAAATGAGAAACATGTGAAAATGGGTAAAATTCACTATAATTTTGAAAACCTATCAAGACGCGGATTTCTAAAAACAGTAAATAAAACCTTTATTTTACAGGGATTTCCCTCTTTTTTTTACAGGAATAATGGCTTATGATTGATTCGAAAACAAACTGAAAATTTTCACTAACTCTGAAAGGCGTGTCTCTTTTGATCACTAGTATTCTTTTTGATGTCGATGATACCTTATATGACCAGCAACAACCATTTCGTAATGCCATAACCTCATGCTTTCCACAAATTGCCCGCAAGGACCTAACCGCTCTTTATTTGCGTTTTCGCGTACATAGCGATGAACAGTTTGGAAGGGTATTGGCGAATGAATGGACGCTGGAGCATTTTCGTTATTACCGGCTGACTCATTCTCTAACGGACTTAGGTTATTTCTCTATTACTATGGAAGAAAGCTGCCAGTTTCAGCTGTGCTATGAACAAGAACTAGATGCTATCACGCTACATCCAGAAGTTGAGTCAACCTTGAGTTATTTGTCCAAATTGCCAATCAAATTAGGAATTATTACTAACGGTCCCACCGACCACCAACAAAAGAAGTTGAATCAGTTGCAACTGACTCGATGGATCAAACCAGAGCATATGATCATTTCACAAGCAACCGGTTATCAGAAACCAGAACTAGAAATTTTCCAATTGGCAGAAACCGCCTTTGCTCTTGATCCAGAAACAACACTGTACGTAGGTGACAACTTTGATAATGATGTAGTGGGCTGCAAAAAAGCCGGTTGGCAAGCCTTGTGGTTCAATCATCGTCTTCGTCAGGCGCCTAATGGATTGGAAGATTTACCCGATGTGTCGATCACTGCTTTCTCGCAGCTCCAAGAAAGTATTGACGCCCTCTTGCAGCTTCCTGCATACGCCTATAACTAAAAAACATGGACCTTCGCTTCAAGCGGGTCCATGTTTTTTTGAATGCTTAATGTTCTTCGCCGATACTCAAAATTAAGCGAATATCTTCTTCGGTCATTTGTTGAAGCTGGGTTTCATTGCCTTGAATCACTTTTTGGAAAAGCTCACGCTTTTCTTGTTGCAATGCATCCATTCGTTCTTCAATGGTTCCTTCGGCGATCATTCGCCAGACTTCGACTACATTTTTTTGACCGATCCGATGGGCTCGTCCAGCGGCTTGTTCTTCCACTGCCGGGTTCCACCATAAATCGTATAAAATCACTGTATCTGCACCAGTCAGATTTAGTCCAGTTCCTCCTGCTTTTAATGAGATCAAGAAGACATCTTTTTCGCCACTATTAAAAGCATTGACCATCGTCAAACGATCTTGCGGCGGTGTGCTGCCACGCAAATAGAAGGATTCAAACCCTTCCTGGGCTAATTCTTCTTCAATGATCGAAAGCATACTGGTGAACTGAGAAAATAGCAGGACACGACGGCCATTTTCTTTGGCTGCTAAGAGTAAATCTTTGACCTGTTCAAGTTTCCCAGAAGACCCTTCGTAGTCCTCCACGAATAATCGAGGGTCACAGCAGATTTGCCGTAGACGAGTCAAGCCAGCCAAAATACTGATCCGATTTTTGCGGAAAGACGTAGAATCCATTTGCGCGATTTCTTCTCGCATTTGTCGCAAATACGCCAAATAAATTTTCTTTTGTTCCTCTGTTAGGACACTGTAATAATTTGTTTCCAGCTTTTGCGGCAAATCATGTAACACAGATTTTTTATCTCTTCGCAAAATGAAGGGTTTGATCATTTTTGCAATTTCCTGTGTAGATAGTTCCTTAAATTTCTGCTTGTTGGGGAAAAAGCCTGGCATAATCATTTGGAACAAGGACCACAATTCTTCTAAATTGTTCTCGATCGGTGTGCCACTGAGGGCGAACCGCTGCGGAACTTCCAAGGATCGCAATGCCTGTGCCGTTTTGGTCGCGCTGTTTTTGACCATCTGTGCTTCATCTAAAATCAAACACGATAGCTCTAGTGCTTGATAGGCATCAATGTCCTGACGCAAGCTTGCATACGAAGTAATTCGGACGTCCGCTGATTGCGCCATCTGCGCTTCTCGCTCTTCTTTCGTTCCACTGATGACAGTCGCTGAAATTGAAGGTGCGAACCGTTTGATTTCTTGCTGCCAGTTGAATGTTAGACTGGCTGGCGCCACGATCAACGCATTCAATTTTTGATGCTCTTGTTTCTCAGAAAGCAAATAGCTAATGGTTTGGACGGTCTTCCCTAACCCCATTTCATCAGCAAGAATGCCGCCAAATTGATAATGGCTCAACATTTTTAGCCAACGAAAGCCAACTTCTTGGTACTGCCGCAACTCAGCATGCAAGTTGTCTGGCAACTGTGCCTCAAAGTTTTCTGGATGGATCAAATCTTTCGTCATTTGCTGAAAGCCTGTGCTAAAACTCGCTTGATCGGCAAACTGTTCTTGCAGTAATAGCCCTTGATTCAATGGGACTTGGATTGCCCCGTTTTTCGTATCTAACGAGAGCCGCAATTTTTTGAGGGCAGCACTTGCTTCTTGAAACTCTTCCGACTCCAACGAAAGAACTTGACCATTTTCTGTGGTATAAAATTGCGCAGATTGCAACAGACTCCGCAAAACATCGTTGATCTCTGATTCTTGAATGCCGCTAACATCAAACTTGATATCCAACCAAGAACCATTCTCTTCAATCACGATTTCTGGTCGATGATGCTGGGCATCAAGGTAGAGTTCCCGCAGCTTCTTGCCGATCCGCACTTCCCCTAATTGTCTCAAGACCGGGATCTCTCTCGTAAAAAAGGTATAGAGTTGCTCACCTAGTGGTAGATTTTTTTGCCAATTTTTGCTGCTGGCTTGATAGCCAAAGGTTTCAATAATGGCTTCGATCCGTGCTTCTTGTTGGAAATCACGTAAAATCTCTGGATGATTTTCTGGCATGTATTGATGTTTTTCATCACTTGAAAAAACGACTTCTCCATAAGTAAAATCAACTTGTAGATCTACTTGACCTTTGATTTTCCGCAAGGAGAAAACTGCTTTCAATTCAGATTCTTCGATGTCATTTTGAACCTCAGGAGCCACTTGGACACGCCCAATTTTTCGCAAATAAGGCAAAACTTTCATAAAGAGATTCGCCAGCTCTTCTTTTGGATAATCAATGATTGGCTGTTCAAAACGTTTAAACAGCTGCTGCATCGTGACATAGATCTCCTTTTGCTCGACAGTCAATTCATAAAATGTTCCGTCCAACAGCCCCCAGTTATAATAACTAAGTAAGTGGTCGAAGTCTTTTACGAACTGCAGCGGAAAATGATCCGTTTCTTTTGTAACTGAAAACGTCAATGGTTCCCCCGATTGGAAGTCTACTTGGCTGACCTTGGTTTCACCAATGGTGATTTGCGTGTAGACATCATTGAATTGCAATATCAGTTCTTTGCCGAATTCAACGGGCAGAAGCAAGTATTTTTTATCAAGTTTGCCATTGATTTGAATGCCCCCTTGCCCCATTAATTGTTGGGTTTGCGCGATTCCTGTCAATCGATTCAATAAAGCTCGATTTTTCTCATCAAAGGCATCCGCAGAAAGCAAAAAGGGCTGTTGCTTATTGGCCGCATATTGCTTGTTCTCTTGATACATCTGTAAAAATTTATAAATGTTTTTGACGACATAGGTCCTGGCCGTGCCGCGATGCCCGACCTTCAAAGAGACCCCTAAAATATCCATCTCTTGGTGATAAGGATTTGTCGCAATCGTATCTACCCGAAATTCAATCTGTAATGGTTTACTCGCTTCCTTTTCGCTGTCTAAGCGAGCAAAACCATTGGAAAACATCTCTGAAGCAGAAAAGGCCTTTTTGATGGGGGTTTGTTCATTGATTTTTCGTGTTTTTCCTTGTTGGCGTAAATAGAGTTCGACGGCCACCGTATGTTTGCAATAATGATGTTCTTCCCAATAGGGACATTGGCAATAATCCACTTCTTTGGCAGTAGCATCCAAAGTAACTAAATACAATTCTGTTCCGAGTACTTCTGCATGCCACACATTTTTTTCTTTATCCGGGGTGACAGACAGGACACGGCCTTCATTAAGATACGTTCTCCCCCGCTCGATTACTTTTTCTGGAATACTCCACTTCATAAGAGCCCTCCTCTCCTTATTCTTTTATTCGGATCCGGCTTTGCCCGCTGCCGTTGGTTTCTACGAAAACTTGCTGCAGGATCCTTGCCCGCAGTTCTCGAACATGACTGATGATCCCAATCATGCGCCCTTCATTTTCGATCATTTCTAATGCTTCCATCGCCATTTCCAATGATTCTTCATCAAGCGAGCCAAACCCTTCATCGATGAAAAGTGCTTCGATCTCAATCCCGCCAGCTCGTTGCTGGATCACATCTGCTAAAGAGATTGCTAACGCTAAGGCTGCAATAAAGCTTTCACCGCCTGACAGTGTATGTGCTCTTCTGACTTGACCGGCATTATCGTCATAGATGTCAATTTCTAAGCCTGTTGAGCTTCGATAGCTACCAACTTTATCCGCTAATTCAAATTGATAGCGGCCACGGGTCAAACGGGACAAGCGTTCATTGGCGACTTCTAAGATCTCCGTCAAAAATTGTTGCAACACATACCGTTCCAAGCTGGTTTTCTTCGTGTTTTCGCCATTGATGGTTTCTGCCAACTGTTGAAGTTGGCCTAATTGGGCAAGTTCTTCTACATTTTTCTGATAAATGACTTGCAACTCGTCAAATAACCGTTGATTGCTGTTGACCTTCTCCTGTTTGCGAACCGTTTCTTGCTGTAATTTCTCCATCACAGTCTGCAACTGAAGGTAGGTCGTTTCCAATTGGATTAAATCCATTGTCGCCTGCTCTTTTAATTGGGTATCTAGCAATATCAGACGCTGTTGAACAAACGCCGTTTCTTGCTCATAGGTTTTGATTTCTTCTGTCAGAAGGGTTGTTTGAGGAGCTTGGGCAATCAATTCCCGCATTGCTTCTTCAGTCATCGCTGCTTCTTGCAATCGTTGCATCAGCCGTTGTTCTGCTTTCGCCTTGGCGGCTTGCTTTTCTTCGAAAAATTGTTGTACATTCTTCAACTTCTCTGAAAGGATCGCTTGCTGCTCTTTGATCTGTGCTTCTTGCCGGGCATCCGCCTCGATTTGTTGCGTATATTCCCTTAGTAAAAGATGAATTGACGCTAAATCGGCTTGTAGTTGTTGGTAAGTAGCACCACCAAGTTGTTCTTGCAAAGAGGCCAATTTTCCTGCCGCAAGTTGGCGTGCTTCCTCGGCCTTTTTTGCTTGCTCACTGACTTGCTGATAGGATTCATCTAACTTTGTCAATTGCCCCTTTACTGCCTGATATGTTTTTTGCGCTGCTTCGTAAGAGGAGGCTTTTTGCTGATTGATAGATTGTCGTTTTTTTAATTCCTGTGCAATCGTTTCTTCAGTAAGCTTCTCTTGCGTTTCGAAAGGCTGTAACCTAGCGTATGCCTGCTGAACGTCGTTCCAAGCAGCAGCCGCTTGCTTTTCCGCCGAAACGCTTGTCGCTTGCCATTCATTGATCCGCAATAACGCTTGTTCTTGAAGCGTTTGATTTGCCGATACCTGCTGTTGGACTATCGTCAATTTTTCTTGCATTTGCTCAAGTCTTTGCTCACTCGCAAGAATGTCCTCAATGGGATAGGTCGTATGCTCCTGTGCATTCGGATGATCCAATGATCCACACACGGGACAAGGTTCATTTTCTTCCAATAAAAGACGAAGCCGCGCAATTTGCATCCGAGCATTTTGACTGGTTTCTTGTTTTAGCGTTTTTTGCAGCTCTAGCAAAGATGTTTCTAGTTGCTGTTTTTCAAGGACCAAATCCGAATGAATTAGTTGTTGTTCCCCTGTTTTTTGCTCTGCTTCACGAACCAGTGCCTTTGCTTGCTGCCATTTTTCAATTAGCAATTGTGTTTCAGCTAGTTTTAATGCTTCTGTTTGAAATGTTCTTAACGTTTCAATTTTTTCTACCAGTTGCTGCTCTTGTGTTTTGGTGTTAGCAAGCACTTGAGTAATTTTGGTCAATTTGCTCGTTTGCTGCTGTGCTGCTTTTTCCTGCTGTGCCACTTCTTCTCGCTGCTTTTCTGTGCGTTGCGCCAATGGAATCTGCTGCTGGATCTGTTGGCTTCTTTGATTGGCAGCTTCATGCTTTTTCTTAGTCTCTTCGATCAACGGTCTTTGATCTTGCCAGCTTACTTGTTGCCGCTGAACATCTTGCAACAGCTGCTTCGTTTCGTCGATTTGCTGTGCTGCTTGCTGCGCTTCATTTACGCGTTCTTCTTTTTGCTGCATGATTTCTTGATGTTCAAGCGCCCACACAAGTTGAGTCAATCGTGCTTTTTTTTGATCGATCTCGTTTTTTTGGGCATTCAACAGTTGTGCTTTTTCTTGTAGTTCTTGCCATTCGATCCGAGCATTTTCGATTTCTTTTGCACGGTAAAAGGCATCTTGCGCAGCTTTCATTTCTTGCGTTGCCTGGTCTTTTCTCTGCAATAACTTTTGAAGTTGAATCTGTTGTTTCTCTAAATCTTGCGCCCATAAAGTCAGACATTCCGCAACCGTTAAAACTTCTTGCACTTCTTCCCATTCAAAACGCTCCATGATCTGCGAAGCGACTAGTTGCTGATGTTCAAGCTTTCTACTTTGTGCTTTGACTTGCTCTTTTAGCCATTCATTAAATTGCTGGTACATTTCTGTACCAAATAGATTTCGTAAAACCCGTTCTTTCTCGTTACTACTGGCAATCAGAAAATTACGAAATTCTCCTTGCGGCAACATCATGATTTGAAAAAACTGTTTTGCATCCAGCTGCAGCAGATCCTTGATAAACGCATCAACTTCTGTCCGTTTACTGATCTGCTTTTTCTCTTTGCCATCGGCGTCAAAAATCGTCAATTGAACTTTTGCCGTTTGGTTAGTGACACCGTCACCACGTTTTTTTGCTAACGTCTGTTCCGGTTTCCGTTGGATCTGGTAGGTAAAACGCTGATGTTCAAAAGTAAACGTGACGCTGGTCTCTTCGGTTGGTGAAGCAAACATCGATCGCATTTCTTTGCCTGAGCGCAGATTCCCCGATGTTTCACCGAACAAGGCAAACGTCATTCCATCGAAAATCGTCGTTTTTCCTGCACCAGTTTTACCGCTGATCAAAAACAACCCGCCAGCTTGCAGCTGACTAAAATCCAATTTTTCATCAATGAATGGACCAAAATTTTTCATTTGTAAAGACTTCGGTTGCATGACTATTCCCTCTTTTCCACGACAAATGCTTCATTTAATCCTTGTTCGATCCATTTGGTTTGTGAATCGAGCAATGAATCTCCCGTCATTTCTTGAAAAAAATGACTGATCAAGGTCTGCGGGTCGGTTTCTCGTGTCGTTAGCTGTCTTTTTTTCGTCTGTTCTCGTCCATTCAACCGTTCGACAGACAAAATAAATGGATAGATTTTTCGCAACTGATTCATCATATTTGGAATCACAGCACGATCCGTCAGCAGAAAATGCCAAAACGCCTCACGATCCAGATCACGGTAAAAAACCGGATCGATCAACTCCTCAAAGGACGCCGTCAGCTGCTGGATATCCCTTTTTGGTGTCAGTGGAATAAATTCATTGGTATCTTTTACGGTATCAATAAGATAGATCCCTTTTTGGTTCGTCCGTTCAGAAAGGGAAAATTTCAGTGGTGAGCCGCTGTACCCGATCTTTGGGTGTTTGAGAGCCGTATTGGCATGTAAATGGCCTAAAACAACCCGATCAAAAGGCGCAAAAGCGGTGGTCGGTACGCTGTCCAATCCGCCAACTTGAATTTTTGTTTCTGAATCTGTTTGGCTAGAACCCGCCACAAAAAAATGGGTCACTAGCACTTGCTTTTTGGACGAGTCAAAGTTCTTGGTCATCTCCTCAATGACTCTTTGGACACTATCAGAAATCTTCATTAATGGTTCATCAAAAAACAAGCGGGCCTCGATGGGTTCGAAATACGGTAGTAAAAAGAATTGTGTATCGTCAAACTCAACCGGGTGCAAACTTTGTTCGATGCTGGTGGACAGGTAAAAGCGTGTTTGTTGAAACCACTGACTGCCGGTTTCTAAACGAGTTGGACTATCATGATTTCCTGAGATAGCCAATAATGGCAGTTCATTCGTTAAATTGATTTCAGCGATTTTTTCATTTAGTAATTTGACTGCATCAACAGCAGGAACCGAACGATCATAAAGGTCCCCCGCAATGACGATGGCATCGACCTTTTCTGCTCTTGCTAGCGCTATGATTTGATCAATGATTGCTCGTTGGTCTTCCAGCAGATCATAGCCATGTAGTTTTTTTCCGATGTGCCAATCAGCTGTATGTATAAAGCGCATTTCTTCACCTTCTTAAAAAATATCCTTCCAATCATTATACCACTTTCCCTGATCGTTAGACATCTCTCTTCCAGCGAAATTTCATTTACCACCCATTTTTGATAAAAATAGCGAACACCTAACATCATTATGTTGAAATGTTTTTTCAATTATAAATTTATATCTTGAAATATAATTACACTTCATTTACAATGAGTGTGAAATCGAATTCAACAATCGCTTTCATCACTATTCTAAAAGAAAGGAGAAACGATATGCTTGCAATAGGACTCATGTCAGGAACCAGTTTGGATGGAATCGACGCTGCTTTAGTAAAAATCAACGGCTGCGGTACCGAAACTGACGTCCAGCTGATGGAAATGCTCACACTGCCCATTGGTGAAGAATTGAAGGAACGAATAAAAACTGCTTGTGATCCGGTGGAATCAAATGTTCCCCTCATCTGCCAATTAAACACTGAATTAGGGTATCAATTTTTGAAAGCGTGTCAAATCCTCTGCCAAAAAGCCGGCATTGAAGAAAAAAGCATTGATTTTGTTGCCAGCCACGGACAAACGATCTGGCACTCCCCCGATGCTGATCCAGCGAAAAACAGCACCTTGCAAATTGGCGAACCTTCGATTATTGCTTATGGCTTACAAACGAAAGTCGTCGCCGATTTCCGAGTGATGGATATGGCTGCTGGCGGGCAAGGAGCGCCCCTTGTACCTTATACGGACTATCTGCTTTATCAATCAGACGATAAAAATCGCTTATTGCAAAATATTGGCGGCATCGGCAACGTTACGGTTCTGCCTAAAAATGGTGGCTTAAGCGAATTATATGCTTTTGATACAGGTCCAGGAAACATGGTCATCGATGAACTAATGGTTCAGCTATTCGGTCAGCCTTATGATGCGTTTGGTGAAACAGCCCGAGCGGGAGCAATTATACCCACCTTGCAAAAGGAATTAAGAACTCATTTTTATTTGTCCCAGCAACCGCCGAAAAGCACTGGACGTGAACAATTTGGCAAACATTTTGTGCAGCAGCTAATGACCGAATATCCCCAAGTAGCATCGGAAGACTTGGTGAGGACTTTAACCGATTTCACCGCATTTTCCATTGCTGACAGTTACCAAAGGTTCATTTTCCCTCAGTTGGGAACAAATGATATTGAAGTGATTCTTTCAGGTGGTGGCGCCCATAACCATCTGCTGATTGAGATGATCAAAGGCTATTTACCCGAAACAGTAGCCGTTGTAACACAAGATGACATTGGCGGTTCGAACGATGCCAAAGAAGCGGTGGCTTTCGCCATCTTAGGAAATGAAACCCTTCACAGCCGTGTCAACAATGCCCCTGCAGCAACCGGGGCAGCCCAAGGCGTGATTTTAGGAAAAATCATTCCGAATCCATGGGAAACAAAAATGTAAAACATCTTAGGAGGATAAACCATGTTAGATAAATTCACTCAGTTCATCGAACGCCATCTGGCAGGACCGATGGAAAAACTTGGCAGCCAGCGTCATTTGCGAGCGGTTCGTGACGGGATCGTTTCAACATTGCCATTGATTATCGTCAGTTCGTTCTTTATGATTTTAGCCTTTCCACCGCTGCCTCAAAGTTGGGGCATCTATCAATTCTTGTCTAGCAATGCCACAACCATCTTATTGCCTTATCGAATGACGATGTACATTATGAGCTTGTATGCTGCATTCGGGATCGGATACAGTCTTTCTCGCTCTTATAAGCTTGATGGTCTTTCAGGCGGGATCTTAGCAACGACCGCCTTCTTACTGACCTTCACCCCGGTCAATATCCCAGCAGAAGCGTTGGATGCAGCTGGAACGGTCGGTTTTGTCTTGCCAATGGCCAATTTAGGGAGTGCTGGTATGTTCGTGGCGATCATCACCTCGATTCTTGCCGTTGAAATCTATCGGTTAACGGACAAATCGAAATTTAAAATCACGATGCCAGAACAAGTCCCACCTGCAGTCGCTCGCTCTTTTGAAGCCTTGACTCCCACTTTAGTGATCATTTTAGGAATGGGCGCGATCACTTACTATATCGGTTTTGACTGGCACACGATCGTGGCAAAAGTCGTCGATCCTTTAGTCAGTGCCGCAGATACCTTGCCAAGTGTGCTTTTGATCACCTTCTTGACGACCTTCTTCTGGTCATTCGGGATCCATGGTGCTTCTATCGTTGGTTCACTGGCTCGTCCATTATGGTTACAGTTGTTAGAAGGAAATACAACAGCGCTTGCATCGGGAGATATGATTCCCAATATTGCAGCCGAACCATTTTATCAATGGTTCATCTGGATTGGTGGGGCTGGTTCAACGATTGGTTTGGCTATTTTGTTAGCTTTTCGCACAAAATCGGAATTCGGTTCAAAACTAGGAAAAACAGCCTTAATTCCAGCTATTTTCAACATCAACGAACCACTGATTTTCGGTACACCGATCGTCTTGAATCCAATCTTGATCCCACCATTCATCATTGCGCCTTTAATCAATGGTGTCATTGCATGGGTCGCCACCTCAGCAGGTTTAGTCAATGCCGTCACGGTCAATGCCCCTTGGACATTGCCTGGACCAATTGGTGCTTTCTTAGCGACTGGCGGCGATTGGCGTGCGATCGTACTGAATGTTCTTTTGATTCTTTTATCGATTCTGATCTATTACCCATTCGTAAAAATCTATGACAAAAACGAATTGGAAAAAGAAAATCAACCAGTCACACAATAATTTGTTGATAAAGGTCGGACGAAGCACCCATCAAGACAATCGGAAGAAGCGCTCCTCAGCAGCATTTTTCGATACTAAGAGGTGCTTCGTACGATTTTTTTAGAAAGAGGGAAAACCATTGAAACGAGAAATTGGCCTTTCGATTTACCCCGACCATAGCGATCCTTTACTGGATCAAGACTATTTAAAAAAAGCTGCTGCCCTTGGTTACTCTCGCTTATTTATGAGTATGCTAGAAGTCAGTGAAGGCAAAGAGACCGTCAGAAAAAAATTCTCTTTGATTATCGGGTTTGCCAAGAACCTTGGGTTTGAAACGATTTTAGATATTTCCCCAGCTGTTTTTAGTGATCTGGCGATCTCTTATGACGATCTAAGCTTCTTTGCAGAATTAGGTGCGGACGGTATCCGCTTGGATCAAGGGTTTGATGGCAGCAAAGAAGCCCAACTGACCTTCAATCCATTCGGCTTGGCGATTGAATTGAATATGAGTAATGATGTGAACTATTTAGAAAATATCCTTTCTTATCAAGCCAATGAACCTTTTTTATATGGCTGCCACAATTTTTACCCCCAACGAGGCACAGGCTTAACGGAGGCTTTTTTCCGCAACTGCAGTCAACGTTTTAAAAAATATGGGTTGAAAACAGCCGCCTTCATCACTAGCCAATCAGCCAAAATTGGCCCTTGGGAAGTCAATGATGGCCTGCCAACCTTAGAATCTTGTCGCGATTTACCATTGGCGCTACAAGGAAAGCTGCTTTTTGCTTCTGGGTTGATCGATACGGTGATTATTGGCAATGCCTATGCGTCGGATGCAGAACTGAAAGCTCTGGCAACGATCGATCGCTACAAACTGACCTTTGGCGTTTCCGTAGAAGCAGAAGCCAGCGAAATCGAACGGAGGATATTAGCTGAAACCAATCATTTTCGTCGCGGTGACAGTAATGCGTTAGTCGCTCGGTCCACACAATCACGGGTGAAATACCGTCCCATCGAAAACCTCCCTCATACAAACCATGAACCGTTTGCTTATGGGGACATCGTTATCGGCAATGATACCTTTGGTCAGTACAAAAACGAATTGCAGATCGTTTTGACCCCTCACCAAGACGCCCGAAAAAACAAAGTCGGCGCTATCCCCAAAGAGGAGTTGCCTTTGTTGGAATATTTGAAACCATGGACCAAATTTGCTTTCGAATTATTGGATTAAATCATTAGAAAAAAGCCGCTGATCACAAAAGGATCAACGGCTTTTCTTAGGTATTAATCTTCTCTTTTGGACTCATCGATTTGATAAACAAATGACGGATCGATCGCTTGATCCAGTGTGTCAAATGCACCTTGTATGCGCCGTTCCACTTCCGCCAAGCCCTCTTTGTCCATCTTTTTGATGTCACTGATATCGATTGGCTCCCCAAAACGGACAGTCACTCGCTTGCGTTTAAATAAATCCTTTAATGTCAGCGGTCCTTGATAAACAGAGGGAACGATCTTGACTTTGGCCATTTTCGCGATCAACGCCATGCCACCTTTTAAGGCCGTTGCATGTCTCGTACCACTTGGGAACATGATCAAGCTAAGATCGGTTTCCTTCAAGATTTTGACTGGCGTCTTTACCGCGCTCGGCCCTGGTTTGTCCCGTTTGACTGGAAAAGCATTGGCATGAATCAAAATGAACCGTAAAATCGGGTTTTTGAACAGCTCTTCTTTCGCCATAAAACTGAATTTCTTTGGCCGAGCAGCCACTGCTAGGTACAATGGATCCCACCAGGTTCGGTGAGGAGCCACTAAAATATAGTTTTCATTTTTAGGTAAAACCTCTTTGTTTTGATAACGAGCATTGCCGTTGATCAAAAATAATACTACGCGAACCACACCGCGCATAAAGCGAAAAAACATACTCATTTTCCTTTCTATTTCTCTCCTATTCAAGTATGCAAAAAAACGGTTTAAATGACAAGCCTTTTTTAGCGTTTCCCATTATTCTTAATCGTAGTATAATACATTGAAATGAATTTAGAACAGGAGTATGCTTCATGTTGCAACCGAACGAACGCATTGACCAATTGTATGCCGATGACATCAAGATCATTCAGAGTTCCGAAGTTTTTTCTTTTTCATTAGATGCTGTCTTATTAGCCAATTACGCTAGAGTACCAAAAAGAGGTGTGATCGTTGACCTTTGTGCAGGGAATGGCGCAGTCGGTTTATTTATCAGCAGAAAAACGACTGCTCATATTTATCAGGTCGAAT
Source organism: Enterococcus sp. 5B3_DIV0040 (assembly GCF_002140755.1). NCBI lineage: Bacteria > Bacillati > Bacillota > Bacilli > Lactobacillales > Enterococcaceae > Enterococcus > Enterococcus sp. 5B3_DIV0040. The sequence continues at coordinate 1,024,026 of NZ_NGLC01000001.1, read as the reverse complement.
TGCAGGAACGCTTAGCGGATATGGCGCAGCGCAGTATCGAATTAAATGACTTGCAAGAACAGCTGACGGTCTATCCTATGGATTTGAAGAATCTCTTTCAAAAAATCAAACCTGATTCCGTCGATCTTTTGGTCTGCAATCCGCCTTACTTTAAAAATATACCGACGGCGATCAAAAACCCGAATCCCTATTTAGCGATCGCCCGGCACGAGATCACCACAAATTTAGATGAAGTGATCCAAACCGCCAGTAAAGCGTTAAAAATGAATGGAAGGTTTGCGATGGTTCATCGCCCGGATCGCTTTCTCGATATTTTGGACCATATGCGCACCCATCGAATCGCGCCAAAACGAGTCCGCTTCGTCTATCCGAAAGTAGGCAAAGAGGCCAATATTTTATTGATTGAAGGAATCAAGGATGGTAAGGCGGAAGGGTTTAAAATTGATTCTCCTCTCATTACCTATGATGAAACGGGCTCTTATAGTCCAGAAGTGAAGGCGATGCTCTATGGCTGCTGACAACCATTACTTTTATGTCTTACGTTGCAACGACCAATCCTTTTACGGCGGCTATACTACCGATTTGAGTCGCCGCTTATTAGAGCATAACAAAGGGATCGGGGCAAAATATACCCGTCCCGCTAGTCGCAGACCCTTGCAAATGATCCATGCGGAAAGCTTTTCCACTCGCAGTAAAGCCACTCAAGCAGAAGCCGCCTTCAAAAAATTGCCTCGCAAAAAGAAAGAGGACTACCTGATCAGTCATAGGAAAAGCAATGTTCTCTGACCAAGCATGCAAAAAACTACCTGCGCACGGAAGTTTCCTTCTTGAGGGAGCTTTCTTTCGTGACTTAGGTAGTTTTTTTATCGTTATTCATTCCTATTCGGTAACGCCCATTGGGTTTGACTTTTCCCAAATTCTTTCGGGATCACAGAATCAACGGATTGATATTCGAGGGTTTCTTGGGACTTTGGAATCGTAATTGCCGTTAAATAGTTGTTGGTTTCGGAATAGAAACCAATTGTTTTAAAGGAAGGATCAGTCAAATGGTATTGAACCCCCTGCAGTTTAGCAGTTGTTTCCTCATCCACAAAAGTCGGTTGATAGCGAGCATAGTAAACCTGGGCGCCCATTTTAAAATATACGGAGTTATGAGCAGAACCAAGAAATTCAATCTCCCGTTCCACCGGTATTGCTTGATAGATTCCTAAAGTTTCAATCGCTTCATTGCTTTGGATGCGCTGATAAATTGCTGTAGTATCAGATTCGTAATATTTATAGCCTAGAAACATCTTTTCGCGATCTCGGATATTCGGTGTGATCAGCGCATTATACGTTTTGAATTCACCATACACTTGATCCCCAATAAAAAAACCTAATAGACACGTAACGACTATGCCGCCAAGCAATAGCGTCACTTTTGGGTTGCGGTTTTCTCGATAAAGCAGAACCATCAGGAACCCTAATAACGCAATCAGACCAACTACCATGAGAATTGGTAGGATCACATAATAAAAACGCTCACTTTGCAGCCATTTTTCGCTCGTCATAAATGCAACCATTTTTTATTCCTCTTCGATTCCTCACTACTCACTGTCTTACCCTTGGTCAAACAGTAGAAGGATCGTCCTTTCATCCCTTTTCATGCCAATTATCCTCAAGGCGCTCAATTCCCATATAAGTTCTTATGAGATTAATTTTACCATAACTATGTAGAAAAGATAAGTGTTAGATGAATTGCTTTTCACAACAAACATCCATTGACAAAAGGAGGGTTTTATCAGATAATATTGATGCTAATCGGGAATGAATGTCTCCCTCAGTTCTTACTGAAACCGCAATTTTGCTAATGACTTCTACCACTTTTTTTAGTGTGTAGCAGTCATTTTTTTATTTTCACTAGGTCGTCGTATTTGCAGGAGCATTGTTCCTATATTCTTTTTAAAGGATCGTGATAGAAATGATGAAACAAAAAACAACTTATTGGGAACTGACTGCTTTAGGTGTGGTCAGTCTGGTTATTGGCGTATTCGCTGGAGCCGTCGACACCTTCTTTGGTAAGATCCTACTTTCCTTAAGCGCCTTTCGTGATAGTCATTTTTTGCCCTTGATTCTCTTTTTACCCATTATCGGCATTTGTTTTACTTACCTGTTCCAAAAGTACGGTGACCGAAGTCCTCAGGGAATGAATTTAGTGTTTTTAGTCGGACATGAAGAAGAAAAAGACATTCCGTTGCGCTTGATTCCTTTTGTAATGGTGGGAACCTGGCTGACGCATTTATTTGGAGGAAGCGCTGGCAGAGAAGGGGTTGCGGTTCAGTTAGGTGCCACCATCGCCAATCGCTTAGGAAAATGGCTGCGACTAGAAAAGTACGCCAGCACCCTGATCATGATTGGGATGGCTGCGGGATTTGCTGGTTTATTTGAAACCCCGATCGCTGCGACGTTCTTCGCACTGGAGGTACTTGTCATCGGTAAATTCAGTCATCATGCACTCTTACCAACTTTGCTGGCTGCTTTCACTGCTAGTACGACTTCTCAATTGTTAGGATTAGAAAAATTTAGTTTTGCTTTGTCACCGTCCCCCGATTTGACTTTGGCTGTTTTTCTGAAATTACTTTTGATTGGCTTAATATTTGGTATTGTTGGTGGCAGCTTTGCGGGATTATTAGAAACGATGAAACGGATCATGAAACGACGCTTTCCTCATCCTCTCTGGCGCATCGGCATCGGTTCACTCGTGCTAGTCTTACTTTTTGTCCTTTTGTATCATGGTCGTTATTCAGGTTTAGGAACGAATTTGATCAGCGCTAGTTTCACGAATCAACCAATCTATTCTTATGACTGGCTGCTTAAGATGGTGTTAACTGTACTGACTATCAGTATTGGTTTTTTGGGCGGAGAAGTCACCCCTTTGTTTGCGATCGGCGCCTCTTTGGGCGTCGTGCTGGCACCGCTCTTCGGACTGCCTATCGAACTGGTGGCCGCCCTAGGCTATGCCAGTGTCTTTGGCAGTGCTACTAGCACTTTATTTGCACCGATCTTTATCGGTGGGGAAGTCTTTGGCTTTGAAAATCTGCCCTTGTTTGTGATCGTCTGCTCCGTCGCCTACTTTATCAGTAAACCCTATAGTATTTATCCCTTACAAAAATCATTGGCAGACGGGAAATGATTCACTTTTGATCCCTCCTCCAGAGCAAAAGAAAAAACCGCGAACAAGTCGCGGTTTTTTTCTTATTTCGCACGTTTTAAGTAGGTACCTTCAGCTGTATTGATTTCTAGCATTTCGCCTTCTTCAACAAAGTCAGGAACATTGACAACTAAGCCAGTTTCCATCGTTGCTGGCTTGCCTGAACCAGTCACAGTCGCCCCTTTGATCGACGGCTGTGTTTCAACAACCTTTAAGATTACGCTTGATGGTAGTTGAACGCCGATTACTTCGCTGCCGAAGAATTGGATTTTCACTTCCATGTTTTCAAGAATAAATTTCATTTCTTCTTCTACCACTTCAACTGGAATTTCATATTGTTCATAGGTTTCCAGATCCATGAAGAATGCTGTATCATCCATTGTGTATAGATATTGTACAGCTTTCGTATCAATATGCGCTTTTTCAAATTTTTCTTCTGGACGGAAGGTTGTATCATAAGTCGAACCAGTCCGAACGTCCCGTAATTTCATACGCATAACCGTATTTCCCTTACCTGGTTTGTGATGGCTAGCATCTAATACTTTGATAAGTTTGCCGTCTTGAACGAATGTCATTCCAGCTCTTAAGTCACTTGCATTGATCATAATTTTGAAATCTCCTTCACTATGTGATAATCCTTGTCTATTGTATCAAAAAAAGCTGCTTTATTCTAGCTAAATCAGTGGGAAGGTCGCACAAGTTTACGGCGTTTCTCCATATAGTGAGGGTCATACTCATCTGTCTCAATATAAATATAGACTTTTTTATCTGCCATCTGGTGTCGAATCTCGGCTTCAATCTCATTAATGATCTCATAGCCGACCTCTTCTTGTTTCGAGGCAATATCAACTTTTGCCGCAATCAAAATTTCTGATGGTCCTAAATGCACCGTTTTAACATCAATCAAGCGATCAACATCTGGCCGTTCAAATGCTCTTTTGATCACTGCTAGATCCCGTTTTGTGACACTTTCGCCAATCAGTAGACTGTAAAATTCGCGGGCTAAGAAAATGGCTGCTACCATCAATAAAAGACCAATCAACAAACCACTGAAGACATCAAAAAATGCGTTACCCGTAATCATGGTTAAAATCGTACCAAATAGTGCGATCATTAGGCCGATCATTGCACAAAAGTCTTCTGTGAAAATGATCAGAATCTCACTATGCCGACTTTCTTTCAAAAAACGATAGATTGGTTGACGTTCCACATTCAGTTCGCGGATCTCCTTGATCGCGATCCACAACGAACTTCCTTCAACGATCATCCCGAAAATCAAAATAGCGATCACCAACCAAGCGTTACCAACTTCATGGGCAGGATGCAGCAGCTTTTCTACCGCTTCCATCACACCGAGTGCGCCCCCACCAAAGAAGAGCATCATCGCAACGATCGTGCTAAAAAAATATTTCGCCCGACCTTCTCCAAACTGATGCAGTTCACTTTGGCCCTTTGTTGCCCGTTTATCCCCGATCAATAAAAAGATTTGATTGCTACAATCCACGACACTATGAATGCTTTCATTCAACATGGCTGCACTGCCACTTAGTGCATAACCGACAAACTTACTAATAGCCACCAAAATATTTGAGATCAGGGCAGCGATGACCGCCATCATACCATTTGCTTTCTTTTCCACACCTTACGCTTCCTCTCATCAATAAACTCCCTGCTTATTATGCAACTATTCTTCACGAATGGATCAAGCTGCCTCTAGTTCCTCAATCAACAGGTGCTTGCTTTTTCAACTTCGCCTCTCTACGGCTGATTTTTTTGGTCCAAAAACCGCCCGAAATATACTTGGGTTCATAGCTGATGATAAACGCTCGTTCTTCCACCGCTTTGATGGTTTGATAGAGCTTTTTCTCACTTTTTCTTTGGGAAAGAATCTCTAAAATCAGTCGTGGCCCTTCTAAGCCTTCTCCATAACTTTGTGTAACTCCGTAGCCTTCTTGTCGTAAGATCTTAGGCAAACTTTTTTCCTCATCCGTATTACTAGGTAGGATCACTGTGACCATTGTATAGCCCAGAGCCAGCTTATCTTCGATTTTGATACCAATACTGACTCCTGCAGCATAACCTAATGCATAGAATAAGAGATTCAGCGGGTTATCCAAACGATCCAATACCATAGATAAGCCTAAAATATAGATCGTGATTTCGATCATACTCACTAATGGGGCAATCACGCGATACCCTTTCATTGTCAATAAAAATCGCAGTGTGTTCAATGTGACATAGGCGAGATTGATAAAGAAAATCATCGCCAGCATTTGTAGATCAACTTCCATCTTTGATTCCCCCTTGTTCTTAGCATATCAAAAGGCAAGAGAAAATTAAAATATTTGAGCAGGATTTAATTACTAAAATAGCTAAATAAAATTTATACTGGGGAAGATATAGTGCTTAAGTGATTTCATTGATCACTACCATGTCATGATTTTGCTCATTGGTCCATTGCCTGTGGTTTCACTCTCTTCTATTGATCGAAAAGCATATCCACCAAAGTGGGAAAAGCAGTTTAAACCACCGCTCGTCTGTTTCAGACAAAAAAGAAGTCCAATGGCAACTGGACTTCTTTTTGTCTGAGCAACTTTTACAGTGTTCGATCATATTCACGATTGCAGAACATGCTTACTTGTTTTCCAAGGGGTTATTCGTCAGCACCAGGTACGAAACTCAGCTCCCAACGAAGGGTTCCTTGATAACTTGTTGCTTGCGGCCTCGCGCCAATAGGGATTTCCAGCTCGACACTTTTTTGCATGGTATGCTCGTTTCCATAGCGTTGAATCCAAGTACCCGTCCCTTGATTTTCATTGGCACGTGCAATCACTTGGTTCTGCGGTCCTAGCTCAATTGCTTCAACGTAGTCTGGTGCTTCAGAGCGATTTTCTTTAGAGGTGACCATTTCAATATTATTCAAATGCACACTCGCTCCTTTTAAATAGTGCTTAAACGCATCCGTGCTTACGAACCCTTCCTCAGATAATCGGGCACTCAAGGTCCAGCCATTTGGGAGAAATCGACGATCGGAAACCTGAATATAGTTTGGTCGTTCGGTTGATTCATGATCATCCACTGAAGAAATTCGTTGCGGACGCGCCGGATAGCGGCTTGTCGACGAGCGAATCGGTACTGTACCAAAATCGAATTGTGAAACAAAGTCTATACTGATAAACCCGCGATTTTCTGGTATCAATGGTGGATTTTCAGGTAGAATCGGTTGATCAGGATCAAGGGGATCTTTTGGGTCAACGTCACCAATGGGTTCCACAGTGGTTGATGCTTCTGCCCATTTACCATCAAGAAATGCCTGAGCGGTGACCACCTCACCTTGTGTAAAATACTGGAAAGGTTCTAAATCAGATAGATCAAGTAAATAGTGCCCATTTTCACCCGCTTGTGTGTGAAAGTACTCGCTATTGCCGGCACTATCGACTGGCGTTTCAAGCGTCGGTTCTGGCATCAGCCCCTCTCTTTGAAATCGAAGGTAGCTACCAGGATTGGCGGTTCCCGAAATCGTATAGGCATTAGGTAAGGTTCTATCTTCTGTCAAAGGATCGATGGTCACCGTGATGTCTGGGATTCTCTCAAATAATAGACGTTGTGAACGAGAAGCAAACTGCGAGGCAAACCCTCGACTTGTTTCCTCATTCAGTGAAGATACATTGGTCACATTGGTGTTGGTTCCGGAAATCGCCGCAGTCATGGACAGAATCGGTTGCCACTGAAAATCAGATGGATCTCCTGTATTTCCATGCCGCCACTGGCGAATCGCCTGATTCTTTGCAGTGATTCCTCCCCCTTCAATTAGACCATTTGTGGTGGTCGTTATGGCGCGGGTTCTTTGCAAATTGACACGCTTGGCATCGTCGATCGTCAATCTTGCGGGATTGTTGGCACCGGTAAAGAAAAGTAGCCGTTGGACAGCTTGTGGGCTGTCCGAACGAATATCTAAGGTAGCATCTTTGCCCACGTTGAGATTGCCAGTCGTGCCAGAGAAGTGGAAGATATTTGCGGTTGTATTTTGATTTGTTGCTTCAACCTCTAAGGTGCTGCTGTCTTCTAAGGTGACATGCGTATTGGCACTTAACCAGAAAATATGACTGTACAACGTTCGGTTTGTAGCAGTAACTGACAAGCGACTTTTTTCCATTAAGCGAATATCATGGGGCGTGCCTGATGTGATGACTGCCGGACTGTTGTTTTGTGTATTTAATGCCAATTCCGCACCTTTTCCTAACTCAATGCGTCCATTGCCAGCGACAAAGCGAATATTGGCACCGCCTGCTTCGCCAGCTGAACCGTTGGCATTTAATGATAGTCGGGCATTATTCCCTAGTATGAGACGCGCATTCGTATTATAAAAATCAAGATTTCCTGAGCTGATCGTCGACATTTCGACGTTTGCTCCCTCACGAAGCTCGATTTGGTTGATTTCAAAATTCGCTTGGGTGTTCGAGTGAATCATCCAAGAAGCATTGAAGTCTGATGTATATCTAGGCGTTTGGTGTGAAACCGAATGTCCAGAAAAGCTGGCTCGAGAGTGCAAACCGTAAAACAACTGATTGCCAGTATGGTTGAGATTGTGGTACCGAATGATTGAACGCTGCTGATTTGACATGTTCAAATCATGATATTCAATTGCCCCCCAAAAGTTTCCATGGTAAAGTTCCAAATTTTGCAAGGTAATGTCCCATGGGGAATCAGGATTGACACTCGAATCGCGAAAACAGATCGCTACGGCTCTAAGATCCATCTGAAAGGTGTCGAGACCATCGATGATTAACGTCCTTGAAACTCTCGAGGCATTGATATAAACATAGGCTAATCCGCCATTAGGATTGGCGCTGCTGCTCCAGCCGTCAATTCCCGTAATGCCTAAACGAGGATTATCGTTCGTTTGAAAACTGGCTGTCAAATAAATATAATTGACCGTCGTATCGACCATTGCAGCCATAAATTCGACCCAGTCAGCAACCCCTCTCTTTTTTACGTCGTCGCCTAACAGATATAGATTGCCAGGATCTGACTCTGATTCGTCAGGAATCTGGCTTTCTATTTCCTTCTCTTTTGGTAATTGATCCTCTTTGTCCTCTTGATCGAATTGATCAGTGGAGTCACTCGAATCGGTTAGCGCATCCTCTTGTGTATCCGTAGGGTTTGTCTCCCGTGCTTCCTTTATTTCAAGTATTATTATTGATTCTGCTACTTCAAATGGAAACGTCCCTGCTGTATCAACTACCAATGGAACCAAAAAATCACTTCTAGGGATATCAGTCGTTAGTTTCCAACCATTCTCTTCAGTGGTTGACGTAATTTTGACTCCCTTTGGCAACTCCTCTTCAACAAAAACCGCAGATTGCGGCAACCGGATCGCTATTTCACTAATGGGACGGCCCGTATGAAACGCAACTAGTAACATGTCTCCTACAGTCCCGGCTTTCGTTGATTCATCAAAATAAATGGCAACTTTTCCCTCAGCCTCTTTCTCTCGTATCGGTTCGAATGGGTCACTCGCAACCGTTTCTTCCTCCAGCTGTGCAGCAAAGAAAATGTTTGAAGAAAACACACTCATGGTTGAAAAAAAGTAGAGTCCTCCAAGTAAGCCAATAATGATGGTGAAATATACCTTTCTCTTTTTCTTGTTCATTTGTTGATGCCCCACCTTTCAGCGTATCTTTCACTTGAAATCGATCATGGATCAGTCCTTCCCAAAGAGCAGCTATAACCATCAGGACGCTTGCTTCCTTTTTTCAATTACGGCTGATCAGAAAACCACAATCCTGCCATCGATTTTAAATGACAAAAGAAATCGCCAATTAAAATAACAAACATTATAAATAACGATGGTTTTGATCGTTTCACTTTATTCTATAGCCCACGCTATTGCTTAGTAAAATCAGAATATTCCTCAGTCGGTGAAAAATGTAATTCGACTAAGTATTTTGTGAAATCGGCAGTTTCAGCACACAAAAAAAAACAGCTAGATGTTCGCCATCTAGCTGAAATCATTCATCGTTATGCTCAAAGGACTACTTCTATTAAGAGTAACTGTCTCTACTATTTAGAACGAAAATAGCCATTTGAAGATTCTTCTTGTTGATCGTCTTCAATCATTCCTTTTAATGATCGATCTAAAACGGACCGTTTTTTCTCACCATTTTTTTTATTGTTGGCCCGAAACTCGCTGCGTGTCATCCCAACAGAGGGGTGGCGATTGAATTTTTTGACGGTTGGATCGCTTTCTTCTTTGACTTGATAAGCTGCTGGTTCAGTATCAAATAACAAATAACTTTCTTGTTTTTTTGCCATTGCATCCATCAAATCGTTCGGCGTAATTTCAGGTTTTTGCTCATCTGGAATAATTGATGCAGGAATATATTTAGGCACGAAGTAAGAGCGTCCCGAATATTCTTTTTTCGAAGAAACAGGAACCTCAGCTTTTTCCTTCTTACTAGTAACTTGATAAGAAGAATGGTTCGCTTCTTTGCCAAAAAAATTGGTTTTTCCTGTCGGCATCTGCTCTTTCACCGGACGTTTTCCGTACTGAGGCAAGTTGGCACGGTGATTGGCAAGCTCTTCTTTTTGACGAACATTGTGCCCTCGATCGCGTTGGCTGGAATGCACTTTACGCTGCAAAGATTGATTTTCTTCCTTGTGAGAATGACTCACGGGATCTTTGATTTCGGTTAAAATCCAATCATCTGCTTTACTGAATGCGGGGCGATGCTCGGATTGAAGCTTCACACCGTCTGTATCATCATAAGCAGGAAAACGGAAGTGTTTTCGTTTCACATCTAAATAATTTGCCACTGTACTCATCCTCTTACATGCATTTTTTTCATCATACCACAAATAAAAGAGAATTTCACGAAAGACTGCGCCATTTCAACCGAAGTCGCTTCAATTGTCTCCCCTTGGAGGCACTGACTCCGTCAAGCTTGCCGCATTTGGTTCTTTGATATGGGCAAATAATGGATCGATCTGCCAAATATCTGCTGCATAATTTCGCACCGTTTCATCCGCCGAAAACTTCCCAGCATTCGCAATATTCATTAAACTGATTTTTTGCCAGCGATGAGTATCTTGATAAGCAATATCCACCCGATGCTGTGCATCACAATAGGCGTGGAAATCTCTTAATAAAAAGTACTCATCATTGTATTTCAAAAGTGAATCAAAAATCTCGCGGCCTTCTACTTGAATATTGGGGATTGTCCCGTCAATAAAGGCATTGACTACACGTTGCAATAGTGGATCTGACTCATAATACGCATAGGCAGAATAATTACGCTGGGCGTAATACTGATACACTTCTTCTTCGGTTAGCCCAAAGATCGCGATGTTTTCATCACCGATTGCATCTCGAATCTCAATATTGGCACCATCTAAAGTGGCGATCGTTACTGCCCCATTTAGCATCAACTTCATATTACTTGTCCCTGAAGCTTCTTTGGAGGCCAATGATATTTGTTCACTGACATCCGCTGCTGGGATAATTTTTTCTGCTAAAGAAACGTTGTAATTTTCTAAAAAAACAACCTTGATTTTATCATTGATGGTTTCATCATGATTGATCAGATTCGCCACTTCATTGATGACTTTAATGATCGATTTTGCGTAGTGATAGCTTGGCGCGGCTTTGGCACCAAAGAGAAAGACTCTTGGATGAAACGCAGCAGTTGGATCGTCTTTGACCTCAAAGTAGAGCTTTAGAATATTCATAAGATTTAGTAATTGTCGTTTGTATGCATGCAGACGCTTGATCTGCACATCAAATATTGCCGTCGGATCTACTGTGATGCCCGTTGCTTTTTGAATGTACTGTGCCAGTGCACGCTTGTTACTCATTTTTGCGTCGGCAATTTGTTGGAGAACAGTTTCGTCCTCATAATAGTTTTTGAGTAGTTGCAGGTCTAATGGATCATTGCGCCAGCTTGTACCGATGGACTGATCCAATACTTTGGCTAACGGTTGATTGGCTAGCTGAAGCCAACGCCGTTGCGCGATGCCGTTGGTCTTATTGTTGAAACGGGCAGGATAAATAAGATAAAAGTCATGGAGTACCACTGATTTTAGTAAATCAGAATGGAGCTTGGCTACGCCATTGACACTGTGGCTGCCGATGATCGCGAGATGTGCCATATGGACTTGATCATCAATAATGATTCGCGTCCGTTCCAGTAAGGCTTGCGGATGGACCCCTTGCATCGTTTCCACAAAACGGTGATCAATTTCTTTGATGATCTGATCCATTCTCGGCAAAACTTCTTCAATCATGCGCACGGGCCATTTTTCTAAGGCTTCCGCCATGATCGTATGGTTCGTATAACTCATGACTTTCACGGTGATCGACCACGCTTGTTCCCAAGCAAGACCTTCTTCATCAACTAAAATGCGCATCAGTTCTGGGACGCAAAGGGCTGGGTGCGTATCATTGATGTGGATCGCTACTCGTTCACTCATCATGGCCAAAGGTAAATTCATTTTTTTATAATAACGGACGATACTTTGGATCCCTGCAGACACAAAAAAGTATTCTTGCATCAGCCGGGTCCGTTTGCCTGTCTCATTGGAATCATCGGGATACAAGACCGCTGTCAGATTTTCCAATGCTTGCCGCGATTCTAGTGTCGCGTAGTGCGCCTCATCTTCGGCAGGAACCTCAACACTCCATAAACGCAAGGTATTGAGATGGTGATTTTGGTAGCCAACCATTGCTGTATCATAAGGAACCGCCCGCCAGGTAAAGCCACCTTCATAAACTGGGGCTAATTTCCCGTCCTCTCCGGTAACGAGATAGACATGGCCCCCGAAACGAATAGGCACCGCCTTGCTTTCTTTGCGGACTTCCCAAACATTCCCCGAACGCAACCAGTCATCGGGCAACTCTACTTGATGACCGTCAATAAATTTTTGTTTAAATAATCCGTAGCGATAGCGGATCCCATTGCCATTTCCCGGCAAACCTAAAGAAGCCAATGAATCCATAAAACAAGACGCTAAGCGACCGAGTCCCCCGTTGCCTAAAGCCATGTCTTTTTCCGTCTCTGCAACATCGTCAAGTGAAAACCCTAACTCTTCAAAAACGGCTTCCGCTTGCTCCAACAGCTGCATATTTAACAGATTACTCTTTAACATTTTGCCGGGTAAAAATTCGATTGAAAAATAATACGCTTGTTTCTGATCCTCCAACAAGAGATTTTTTCTGGTCTGACGCCAGTCTTCTGAATACATTTGCTTCACGACATTGGCTAGCGCCTGAAACAATTCCTGCGGTGATGCTTCATCGATCTCTATCGCAAACAGTTCGTGCACGTTGGTTTCTAACAGATCACGCAATCGTTCTTTTGTCATAGGGTTACACTCCTTTATGCTAACCGTTTATAAAAAAGAAGAATTCTTGCCGCCAGAATGGCTAGTCATACAACTAGCCGTTCTGTTGCAGACAAGGATTCTTCTGTCTTAAAACAATCAAACTTTGATATTATTATACAACTCAACATAAAGATCTGAGCTTTGATTCCAGCTAAAATCTTTTTTCATTGCTTGCTTGACTAATGCCGTCCATGTTGTCGGATCCGATTCATACAATTCAATCCCCTGTTTTAAAGCATTCATCAAGTAAAAAGGTGAAAACTCTTGGAAGCCAAAGCCGGTTCCTTGTTTCGTGATCGGATTATAGGAATCCACCGTATCTTTCAAGCCACCGATTTCATGAACGATCGGTAATGTACCATAACGCATCGCGATCATCTGCGATAGTCCACATGGTTCAAAAGCCGAAGGCATCAAGAAGAGATCCGCTGCTGCGTATAACTTTTGCGCCAGTGCAATATCAAAAGAAATCGCGGCAGCACATTTGTCAGGATATTTCTGCGCAAAGTAGCGAAAGCCTTCTTCAAAATCATGCTCACCGGTTCCCAATAGGATAAACTGGACATCAAACTGCAAGAGGTTTTCCATTTCTTCAAGAACTAAATGGAACCCCTTTTGAGTGGTCAAACGACTGACAACGGAAATCAACGGAACCTCTTTACGAGTTGGCAAGCCAAACTGTTCTTGTAGCGCTCGCTTGTTTTTAGCTTTTCCTGATAAATCCTCGACACTGAAAGGATAGTCCAAATGAGGATCGGTTTCTGGATCATTCATTTCATAATCAATTCCATTCAAGATACCGCTTAGCTTGCCACTTTCCATGCGTAAAATGACTTCAAGACCACAACCAAACTCAGCTGTTTTGATTTCTTCACTATAGGAAGGACTGACGGTCGTGATGCGGTCCGCATACAAGATTCCTGCTTTCATAAAGTTCAAGCAATCGTTTAAACGCAAGGTTCCATCATCATATCTTTCCGTACCCATCCCAAAAAGATCCGGTAAAATATCGCGACTATACCACCCTTGAAACCCAATGTTATGGATCGTCAAAACGGTGCGTATGTTTTGATACGCTTGGATCCAATGATATTTTTCTTTGATCAAGAACGGAATCATCGCCGTATGGTAATCATTGACATGTACGACGTCTGGAATAAATTCAATGCGTTCCATCATTTCGATCACGGCTAATTGGAAGAAAGCAAAGCGTTCCCCATCATCATAAAAATCATAGAGCCGTTCGCGACCAAAATAGTAGAGATTGTCTATGAAATAATAAGTCACAGCGCCTAGAACTAATTTTTTGATTCCACAATATTGCTTGCGCCAGCCGACCGCCACTTCAAAGGAAAAACAATCTTCCATTTGGTCTTGGTATTCGGCAGGCATTTTCGTGAAATAAGGTAAGACGACAACTGTCTCGACGCCTTTTTTGACCAACTCTTTTGGCAATGCACCTGCAACATCCCCTAACCCGCCTGTTTTAAAAAACGGAGCGCACTCTGCTGCTGTAAACAAAACCTTCATGCGCTTGCTCCTCCGATTACATCTTCTGTCACATGAGAATTCTTCTTAATGACAATCGGCGTTTCTTTGGTTCCCTGCACTTTTACACCTTCTGCGATGGTTACATTTTTATCTAAGATCGCATAAGAGACTTCGGCACCTGCTTTGATTTCGTTATTTCCGAAAATGATCGCGCCTTTGACTTTTGCCTCAGGATGGATTTTCGTACGGCGAGCAACCAGTGACTGCTCGACAGAGCCTTCAACGATGCAACCAGAAGCAAAGTGGCTATTTTTCACCTCAGACGTTTCCGAGTAATAGGTTGGTACTTCATTCTTCAATTTGGTATAGATTTTTTGATTCGAATAAAGCAATGAAGTGAATTTATGCACATCTAGCATGTCCATATTTGTTTGATAATAAGAAGAGATATCATAAATGTTACTTAAGTAACCAGTGTACTCATATAGGCCAGTGTTCTCCACAGAGATCATCTCTCGTAAAAATTGACCGAGATCTGCCGTTGCGCCAACTTTTTGCCCTTCTTTAAGAGCCGCGATCAGACGATCCGTTTGAATGATAAAAATATCCGTACACAAGTTGACTAGGGAGCCAACTTCCCCTTTTTTCGCTTGGATCGCTTCTTCTAAGTGTCCTTCACTGTCAACATTAAACAACAAGTCACTTTCAGAAACATTGTCACTGCCGATGCGTTTATACACCACAGTCATTTCATTGCCTTGTAGTTGATGAATTTTCAGCAAAGCGCGCAAATCGATGTTGCATAAGATTTTGCTGCCCATAAATACAGTGTGATCTGATTTCGATTTTTCCAAATAGTCAATGACGTTATAGTAGTACTCTTGCCCTTCGGCTTGCTTTTTCAATGAGTCTTGAAATAAGTGAATAAAGAACCGGTTTTGAACACCGTCCAAGTTCCACTCTTTTCCACCGCCGATATGATCAAAGACCGACTGAGTCTCTCCTTCATTGAAAATCATGTAGACTTGTTTGATGTTGGCATTTTCAATACTTGAAAGATTGAAATCCAGCAAGCGATATTTGCAGTCAAACAACAAGGTCGACAGCGGACGATTCTCCGTTAATGGCATCAAGTCTTGGTATCGCTGTAGGTTCCCTAAAATTGCACACATTTTATTAGTTCTCATCAATCGTCACCCCTAAAATTTCAGAATAGCCGACTACGGCAATTTCGTCTGTTCCATCGATCTCTGCGTCGTCACCAATCACTGCATTTTCCCCAACAATCACTCGATTTAATTTGACATTTCTGCCAATCACCGCTCCAGGCATGATCACGCTATCTTTGATAGTCGAGCCTTCTTTCACTTGCACGTTCTCTGATAAAATACTGTGCTCGATCTCCCCAGCAACATAGCAGCCGTCCATCACAAGCGAATTTTTAGCAGCACCGGTTTCAGTTACAAAGTGCGGCGGTGCGATTGGGTTTTTGGAGAACACTTGCCAGCTTTTATCCCGGATATTCAACTCCATGGCTGGATCAATAAATTCCATGTTGGCTTCCCATAAGGAATCGATCGTTCCTACGTCTTTCCAATAGCCAGAGAAGCGATAGGCAAAAACGTTGTCGCCGCTTTCTAGATAAGAAGGAATGACATGTTTCCCAAAATCGACCATTTCGCCGTCTTTTGTGTAGTTACTCAATAGCATACTGCGTAGACGACTCCAATCAAATATATAGATCCCCATCGAAGCAAGATTGCTTTTTGGTTCGGCTGGTTTTTCATCAAATTCGATGATGCGGTCATTTTTATCAGTATTCATGATTCCGAAACGAGAAGCATCTTTCATCGGAACTTCGAGAACTGCAACCGTCAATGAAGCATCATTTTCTTTGTGTTTTTCCAGCATTTCTTCGTAATCCATTTTGTAGATATGGTCGCCGGACAAAATCAAGACGTATTGCGGGTCCATCTCATCGATATAGGCGATGTTTTGATAGATGGCATGGGCAGTTCCCTCAAACCATTTTTCGCCTTCTGAATTTGAATATGGCTGTAAAATCGTCACACCGGTACTGATTCCATCCAATCCCCAACTGGCGCCATTGCCGATATGATTGTTCAGTGCTAAAGGTTGGTACTGCGTGACTATACCCACATTTTTGATTCCAGAATTGACACAATTACTCAACGTGAAATCGATGATCCGATACCTGCCGCCAAACGGAACTGCTGGCTTGGCAATATTTTTTGTTAGTTTCCCTAAACGAGTCCCTTGTCCTCCTGCGAGGATCATTGCTAACATTTCTGTTTTCATTTTGTTTGGTGATCTACTCACCGTTCCCCCTCTACTCTTTTTTTATGCTTTCTTTACTGCTTTTTTACGAGTCATTTTGATTTTTTCTGGTTTGATAATCAAAGCCCCAAGTGCAGGCAAAATTGTTTTGATTTGATAGTCGTATTGTTTAAAAGGGGCATTACTGGTCTGGCAGTCTTGGTTATTAGCCACCCAAGTTCCACCAAATACATCCCGTTCAGTGTTTAAAATCTCTCGATACGTTCCTTCGTATGGCACGCCGATCGCAAAATCGTGACGCTCCACTGGTGTCAGATTGACAACAACGATCAAGAAATCTTTTTTCGTTTTTCCTTGTCGTAAGAAAGTCAATGTCGTTTCATCTAAGTTGTCTGCATCGATCACCATCAATGAATCTTCTTGATCATCCAATTCCCAAAGGGCTCGTTCTTCTTTGTATAGTTCATTCAAGGTCTGGGTGAAGAACTGCATTTTTGCATTTAATGTGTCGTTTAAATCGACCCATTCAAGCCCATGATCATATTTCCATTCTAAAAACTGTCCCCATTCACTACCCATGAATAACAATTTTTTCCCTGGATGCATCATCATGTACGTATAGAGATTTCGTAGTTGTGAAAACTGTTTGTAGCGGTCCCCCCACATTTTATGCATCAAACTTTTTTTACCATGAACGACTTCATCATGAGAAAGTGGCAAGATATAATTTTCTTGCATCCGATACATGAAAGAGAAAGAAAGCAGATTTAAATGATCTTTACGGAAAATCGGGTCCATTTCATAAAAACGCAGGACATCGTTCATCCAGCCCATATTCCATTTATAATCAAATCCTAACGCGCCTTCTTCGACCATTCCTGTTATTTTGGTTTCAGACGTACTTTCTTCTGCAATCATGACCACTGCTGGATGGGCTAACTTGATAACAGAATTAAGCTTCTGTAAAAAGTAATAGCCTTCAAAGTTGCGATTGCCCCCTTCGTGATTTGGTTCCCATGGACCTTCATCATAATCGCGATAGATCATGTTGGAAACGGCATCTACCCGAATACCATCAATATGATAAAATTCGATCCAGAACAAGGCACTTGAGATCAGAAAGCTTTGGACTTGTGGTTTGCCGAGATCAAAGTTGATCGCACCCCAGCGAACATTTTTGGCACGGTTTTCATCCATGTATTCAAATGTCGGCGTGCCGTCATAATAAGCTAAGCTGTCATCATTGACACAAAAATGTCCTGGTACCCAATCAACAAAGACACCAATATTTTCTAAATGGCATGCCTCTACAAAGTCTTGAAATTCTTCTGGTGTCCCATAATAGGAACTGAGCGCAAAATAACCTGTCAGCTGATAGCCCCACGAGGTACCTAATGGATGTTCCATCAAAGGCATAAATTCAATATGGGTATAACCCATTTTTTTCACATAAGGAATAAGTTCATCTTTTAATTCAGAGAAGCGATAAGGGGTGCCGTCTTCGTGGTGCTTCCACGAGCTGGCATGAACTTCATAAATATTTAGAGGTCGATTAAATGTTTTCTGTCTTTTTTTGCGGCCTTGCCATAGTCCATCCCGCCATTTTTTTTGTGGGATCGAATGCAACACGGCAGCAGTTCCTGGTCGAGCTTCGAAATGGACAGCAAAAGGATCAATCTTCAATACTTCTCGTCCATTTGCTTGTTTGACTTTGTATTTGTAAAGCTGTCCTTCTTTTACTTGGTTGGTCTCAATCTCCCAGACCCCAGATTCTGCCCTTTTATTCATTGGCAAAGTGTCTGTCCATTGGTTGAAATCACCAACCAGCCAAACTTGTTGAGCGTTTGGTGCCCAAACACGAAACACATAGCCATCATCCGCTTGATGGGCTCCTAAGAAATGTTGGACATAAAAATTTTCACCGCTCAGAAAGTCCTTTTCTGCAGTCAGTACCTGTTGTTTGGTAACCACTCTCTCATCAGTCCTCCTTCGACTCATCTTGATCGCTTATTCTTTAACGATCGATCATTGTCCCATTTTTTAATAGAGAAGCATTTGCAACCAAACGATCTCTACTGTTAGCATAGCATAAAATAAAATTCTAGTAACCTAATAACCCTATGATACGAACGAATTATTCAGGACAGAAAAAAACAGCTTGAACGTATCTGTTCAACCTGTTTCAGCTCTACTTTTTAGCTTTTGGAAAATGAAGTATGTGACTACACTTAACTGAAACAAACTTGCCAAAACCAGGATGAAAACAACCATCACCGGAAATGTCTCAGTTAATTCAACATATGCCAGCAGTGTCCCAAATGCAGAAGAGGCGGAGCAAAAACACCAGAATCGAAACCCGTAAAAACTCGTCACTACGGTATAAAGACTAATAATCCCCAATAAGAAAAGCTGAGTAAATCGGTCAAATACCGTATCGGTATAATAAATTTCACCTAACATGACTTGGATCGTACCAAAACTAGTTGGTACTTTATAAAGCGTCAGCAATGCACAGATCAAACTGAATGCACCAATCAAAAGATGACTGCCAGCTAAGCTGATTCGAATGTTTAGTTTCACGCGTCCTTCACAACCTTCAATCTTCGATCCTTTTACGAAAACAACTGCTTCTACAGCCGTTTCCCTTCTTCGCTAGAGCCGAAATCACCTTCAATTATTTTGCTTGCCAAAGCTCTTTTACTTGCCCATCGGTGTAAACTTTATAGGCTTTATTTACTGCCAAGGACTTGTCTGCGTGACCAATTAAGTAATAATTGCCATCACAGTCAAACTCTCCCTCACTCAATAATTTATAACTCGTTAATGGACCATCTGCCATTTTTTTCGCCAAATAACGAAGGGCATTCGCGGGATTCACTAAATAGTTTTGATTCACTAGCCAATCAATAACCACTGAAACGATCGTATTTGCCCCAAATCGTTCCTTTTGCTTTAATGCGAGAATGAGATCTCCATCAGAAAAACGCGTTTCATCGATCCCCGCATTTGTAATTGCTTGCCGTGCCGCTTCTATCTCTGACATTGATACGAATGTAATCATTTCTGCTTTCGTTTTATTCCGTTCCAACTGTTCAAAATCAACCGTTTTATATCCTTCCATTTTTATATCCCCTTTCAACGTTCTAAAATCATCATATCATCAAGAAATCAAATCTCCAAACAAAACGATCGTTATATTTTAATTTTTATTCATCAAATTATCATTTTAGTGAACAAGAAAAAAAGCTATTAGAATAACATCTAACAGCTTTGTAATATTCAGAAAATTTAAAACAAATAACATAATTATTAGAAATCTCAATTATCATTGAAAAAAAACGTGTTGTATGAACCTGCTTTTTTCGCTAAGTGAGCGAGCACTGATCGTTGCAAGAAAATATCCTTTTCAGCAGATGGATAACGGCCGTTTTTTAGATTATCACAATTTATTTCTTCCAGCAAGAAATCTAGCTCGGAACTAACGATTTTCAACTGTTGAAGCGATTCTAGAAAAATACTCGGACGCACTTTTTTGTTTTTACGGATACGTTCAAAGATGACACTTACTTGATCTAAGTAATAGACCGGATCGACATCGCCGATCAAATCCATTAGTTCGTCATAAACCGATAGATTTTGCAGCTGGCGATTTGCTTCAAAAAAAGCCGGCAGCGTTGGTGGCCATGGCGCTTCTGCGTATGAGATCATCTGAAAACTTTCATGGGCCAAGGAATAAGCAATCCCCTGCTCCACCTCCTGCAAACAACCATAGAAGTATTTATTTTCATTACTTAATGTCGCAAAGTTTTTGAGAAAACCAGCGATTTCTTGTGTTGACCAATCAAGGGCATCTTGATAAAAACCGTCACTTTCTTGCAGCTGCTTTTGATCTTCTTCAGTATAAACAGGAAAACCTAAAAAATAGCGTCGATTTTGGCGGATGATCAAAGCTGATGCGATCAGACGGTCAAGGGTTTTATCAAATGACACCTCTGGAAACTTCGCTTTTAGCTCTCGTAGTGTCGGCGGTTCCTGACAGCTTAAAAGCACATGAACCAAATCATGGAATTCAGAAGATGCCAGGATCGGTTGCAACGAACGATAATGGGGACTATAAAAAAATTTCACTGTGTGTACTCCTTATTAAAAAAATCATGAAAAATGCTGGCTTGATCTACCAAAACAGATCTCACCAGCACTCTGACATTTATCCTAATTATCCTTCGAAAACCGCTGTTAATTGAGGAACGATTTGTTTTTTACGAGAAACAACGCCAGGTAAAAAGGCACGATGGTTCGTTAATGTCGTTTCAAACGCTGCTTCTACTGGGGCAATTGGTTCACCAACAACTAATAGCTCAGAATTACTGTCTAAGATATCAGTAGCAACAAGCAAGAACAAATCATAGCCATTTGCTGACATTGATTCTTTCATGGCAGCTTCCAATTCTGCTTGACGGTCAAAGACCTCTTTTAGGTCGACTGTATTGACTTGTCCGATACGGATGTTTTTCCCGCCCATTGGGAAGCTTTTTGCATCAAGATCCAGCAATCCTGCTGCTGATTTCGTTCCAAGATTTGTGCCGGCTTTCAACATATCCAATCCGTATGCTTCCAGTTCAACACCTGCTAAAACCGCTAATTCTTTTGCTGCCGCTACATCTTCATCGGTACATGTTGGCGATTTGAACAACAATGTATCGGAGATGATCGCTGAAAGCATGATTCCTGCGATCGCTTTTGGAATTTCCACTTGATTTTCTTTGTATAACTTCAATACGATCGTACTGGTACAACCAACAGGTTCTGCACGATAATACAACGGATTGGCTGTCTCAAAGTTAGCAATACGGTGATGATCAACCACTGCCAACACTGTAACATCAGCGATATCTGCCGCACTTTGCTGAAACTCATTGTGATCCACCAGCATTACTTCTTGTGTTTCCTTAGTTACTGAATCGATTACACGAGGAGCAGCCAGGCTAAAGGTGTCTAGTGCAAATTGTGTTTCTTCATTCGGTGTACCTAGCGCCACCGCTTCACAGTCTTTCCCAAGTTGATTTTGTAAGTTTGCAAAGGCAATCGCTGCACCAATAGCGTCGGTATCAGGATTTTGGTGACCGAATACTAATATTTTCGACATTTCTTCATCGCTCCTATTTCAATTGATATTCACTTTCTAATCATAGTAAAAAAACAGGAAAGAAGCAATAGCAATCTCTTCTTTCCTGTTTTGATCAACGGGTTAAGTAGCCTTTATAGTCATCTACATGGAGCAAACGTTTGGCATTTTTCACCCGATCTTCGGTTGGTGGTTCGATCCCTTCAAGGGGATATTTCAAGCCTAGCTCATCCCACTTGTATTTCCCCATCGTGTGATAAGGTAAGATCTCAACTTTATCGACATTCTTCAACGTCTTGATAAATTCATCCAAACGGATCAAGAAGTCATCATAATCGCTTCTAAAAGGAACCAGCACATGACGAATCCAGACGGGCTGATTGATCTCTGAAAGATAATTTGCCATATCCAAAATATTATCATTGGATTGGGTGGTCAGCTCTTTATGGGCTTTGTTATCGATATGTTTGATATCAAACAACAGCAAATCAGTCACAGTCATCAACTCTTGAAACTTACTGAAAAAAGGCTCTTCTCGTGTAAATGGTTTTCCGCAAGTGTCCAGTGTTGTGCTGACCCCTTCTGCTTTGGCTTTGCGAAACAGATCGATCAGAAAGTCCATTTGAAGTAACGGTTCCCCACCACTAACGGTGATCCCACCTTTTTGTCCCCAGAATTCGCGATATTTCAACGCCTCTTCTAAGACGTCATCAGTCGTTCGTTCGATACCCGCGCCAATCTTCCAAGTATCTGGATTATGACAAAACTGGCAACGCATGCGGCATCCTTGCATGAATACAATAAAACGGATACCTGGTCCATCTACTGATCCAAAACTTTCTGTTGAATGTACTTGTCCTGTTACTGCCATAATGCTCTTCCTTTCTTCGAAACGACGGATAACCATGCTCCGTCTGATACTCTCAAAACAAGAGGCGGCGGATTTTCCCGTCCGCCGCCTGAAGTTGTTGCTTATTACATTGCTTCGTGCATTGTACGAGCAATGACATCATCTTGTTGTTCTTTGGTTAATTTAATGAAATTAACCGCATAACCAGAAACCCGAATCGTTAATTGTGGGTATTTTTCTGGGTGAGCTTGCGCATCAAGTAATGTATCACGGTTAAATACGTTGATATTTAAGTGGTGACCACCTTTTGCTGCATAGCCATCTAGCATTGTTGCTAGGTTTTCTTGTTGTGTCTCATCGTCACGACCTAATGCTTTAGGTACGATTGAGAAGGTGTTTGAAATACCATCTAATGAGTAATCATATGGTAATTTCGCAACTGACGAAAGACTTGCTAATGCACCATGCGTATCGCGGCCATGCATTGGGTTTGCACCTGGAGCAAATGGTGCACCTGCACGACGTCCATCAGGCGTGTTCCCTGTTTTCTTCCCATAAACCACATTAGAAGTGATTGTAAGGATCGAAGTTGTATGTTTTGCATCACGATATGTTTTTGTGCGTTTTACTTTCTTCATGAAAGCTTTCAACAAGTTGACTGCGATATCATCTACACGGTCATCATTGTTTCCGTATTTAGGATAATCGCCTTCGATTTCGTAATCTTCAACAATGCCGTTTTCATCACGAATCGTACGAACTTTGGCATATTTAATCGCTGATAATGAATCAACTGCAACAGAGAAACCAGCGATACCAGTAGCCATCGTACGTAGAATATCTGTATCTTGGAGCGCCATTTCAATGCGTTCATAAGAATATTTGTCATGCATGTAATGAATGATGTTCAATGTGTTCACATACAGATCACAAATCCAGTCCATCATTGTGTCATATTTTTCCATTACTTCGTTGTAATCCAAGTATTCAGAAGTAATTGGTTGGAATTTTGGTCCAACTTGTGCTTTTGATTTTTCATCGACCCCACCGTTGATTGCATACAACAATGTTTTCGCTAAGTTTGCACGAGCACCAAAGAATTGCATTTGTTTCCCGATGCGCATTGCGGATACACAACAAGCGATTCCGTAATCATCGCCCCAATGTCCACGCATCACATCATCGTTTTCATATTGAATCGCTGATGTTTGGATCGACATTTTCGCACAGAATGTTTTGAAGTTATGAGGCAAACGTGTTGACCATAAAACAGTCAAGTTTGGTTCTGGTGCTGGACCTAAGTTTGCTAGAGTGTGTAAGAAACGGAAGCTGTTTTTTGTTACCATGTGGCGTCCATCTTCACCCATACCAGCGATTGACTCAGTTACCCAAGTTGGGTCACCAGAGAACAATGCGTTGTAATCAGGCGTCCGAGCAAATTTCACAAGACGTAGTTTCATGACAAAATGGTCAACGATTTCTTGTGCTTCTTCTTCAGTGATCACGCCATTTTTTAAATCGCGTTCAACATAAATATCAAGGAAAGTTGACGTACGTCCCAATGACATTGCCGCACCATTTTGCTCTTTGATGGCTGCTAAGTAACCAAGATATAACCATTGGAATGCTTCTTTCGCCGTTTGAGCTGGTTTAGAAATATCAAATCCGTAAATGTTTCCTAATTCTTTCAATTCGCTTAAAGCGCGAATTTGTTCACTTAATTCTTCACGTTGGCGGATAATGTCTTCAGACATGGTTCCGTTTCCGCAATACAATAGGTCTTGTTGTTTTTCTTTGATCAAGAAATCCACTCCGTATAATGCAACACGACGGTAGTCACCAATGATCCGGCCACGGCCGTATGCATCAGGAAGACCTGTGATTACACCAGAACGACGAGCTGCTCTGATTTCAGGTGTATAGGCATCAAATACCCCTTGGTTATGTGTTTTACGGTAGTCGCGGAAAATGTGAGAAACTTCCGCATCGATTTCATAGCCGTAAGATTCTGCTGCTTGTTCTGACATGCGGATGCCGCCAAATGGTTGCAAGCTGCGTTTAAATGGTTTTTCCGTTTGGAAACCAACAACTGTTTCTAAGTTTTTGTCTAAGTAGCCAGGTCCATGAGAAGTAATCGTTGAAACGACTTTTGTATCCATATCCAATACGCCGCCAGCTTCACGCTCTTGCTTGTTCAGTTCCATGACTTGATCCCATAGCTTCGTCGTTGCTTCAGTAGCATCTGCTAGGAATTCATCTGTTCCGTCATAAGGTGTGTAGTTTTCTTGGATGAAGTCGCGTACGTTTACTTCTTCTTTCCAAGTTTTTCCTTTAAATCCATTCCATTGTTCCATCTGATGGACCTCCTTAAATTTTCTGTTCACTAATGTAACAGCTTTACGTGAACAGTATAACACACACCCTAATGATTGCAAGTGTTTTCAAGAATTATTTTGAACAATTTAGTTTTTTTTAAGATTTTTATTATTAAAAACGTTGATTTATAAGCATTTATCAAATGTGAATCTTTTATTAAAGTGCGTTTTTTATTAATGTGAAAGATTAATTAAGAGGCAAAAAAGCAACCATTCTGTACTGGTACAGAATGGTTGTTTTGTTATAATTTATAGTACAGAATCCTCTGCGATTGCAGGACTGATTTGTGTTTTCACTTCGTAGATTTGCCCCCCTGTTTTCTCATCCATGATAAATGAGCCGTTGGAGGTCCGATCATTGATCGGGATTTGATTCGTGATGACTTCAAAGGCTTGTCCTTTTTGGTTGGTTACCAGTAGCTGCTGGTTCTCTCCATTCCCCATATAGACTACGCGATGAGGGTTTTTCTTCAATTCCCGTAAGACCATCAATCCACGCTTCGCCCGTCCTAATTGGGTGATCTCTTGGGCTAGCATGCGTTTTGCTGCGCCACGTTGGGTAATCAGAACGATCGGTGTATCCCCTTCTGAATAAACTAACAACCCATTGATAAGATAATCATCCGCTTTAAGGTTCATCGCTTTGACCCCAGCTGCTTTTGGTCCCACAACGGGCACTTCATTAAGCGAATACCGTAAGCCAAAGGCAAGATGACTGACTAAAAAGACATCCATTTCTTCTGTTTGATCAGTCAAAAAGACATTGACTAATTCATCTGATTCATCTTTCAGCTTCATGATCGTCATTGGCCGTGTCTTATAGGTGCGCCAAGGTTCAAATTCCGTCATTCGTGTTTGTTTAATCATGCCGTTTTTACTGATCAGCACAAAGTTTTTCAACGGATCGATCTCTTTGTAGGCAAAGACCCCAATGATCATTTCATCTTGCGCCAGTGTCATAACCGTTTGCGAAATATGTTCGCCTAGATCTTTCCATTTTAAATCAGGCAATTCATGAACCGGACGATAGATCGTGTTTCCTTTATTGGTTACCAATAACAGATGATCCAACGTATTCATTTGGTTGCTGTAAAGTAAAGAGTCGCCTTCTTTCATGCCGATCTCTTCTGGTTTTGAGGCACCGTAAGAACGCAAACTGCTGCGTTTGACATAACCGTCTCTTGTGACTGTCACGACGACTTCTTCTTGCGCGACTAAAACTTGTGTTTCGATCTTGATTTCTTGAATTTCGGCTTCGATCTCAGTCAATCGCGGTGTCGAATATTTTTTCTTGATCTCCCGCAATTCCTTTTTGATCACTTTCAGTAATTCACTTTCCTCATTTAAAATCGTTGTCAATTCAGCGATCGTTTCAGCAAGTTCTTTCGTCTCTGCTTGCAATTGTGTGATATCCGTATTGGTCAAGCGGTACAACTGTAAGTTCACAATGGCTTCTGCTTGCTCTTCCGTAAAACCGTGCTGAACAACCAGATTGTTTTTGGCATCTTTTTTGTCTTTACTGCCGCGAATGGTGGCGATCACTTCATCAAGAATCGATAAAGCTTTGATTAACCCATCGACGATATGCTGTCTCTTTTGGGCTTTTTGCAGTTCAAAACGACTGCGTTTTTCGATCACTTCACGCCGATGCTTGATGTAGCTTTCTAAAATCCGTTTCAAACCGACTTGTTGGGGGCGCATATTGTCGATAGCCACCATGTTGAAGTTGTAGTTGATCTGCAATTCGGTATTTTTAAATAAATAATTTAAAATTCCTTGTGCATTTGCTTCTTTTTTCAGCTCGACAACGATCTGCAAACCAGTACGGTCAGTTTCATCACGCACTTCAGCAATCCCGTCGATCCGTTTATTCAAACGAATCTCATCCATTTTTTTGACTAGATTGGCTTTATTGACCTCATAGGGAATCTCATTGATAACGATTTGCTGCTTGCCACCTTTGATGTCTTCGATCTTGGTTTTCGAACGCAGGATCACTTTGCCTTTGCCTGTTTCATAGGCTTTTTTGATTTCTTCTTTCCCTTGTAAAATCCCTCCTGTTGGAAAATCAGGGCCGGGAATATACTTCATCAGCTGATCCAAAGAAGCTTGCGGATGGTCGATCAAATAGACCGTTCCATCAATGATTTCCCCTAAATTATGGGTGGGAATTTCCGTTGCATACCCAGCTGAGATCCCAGTTGAGCCATTGACTAACAGATTTGGGTATTTTGCTGGTAAGACAGTTGGTTCTTTTTCGGTATCATCAAAATTCCACACCAATTCGACGGTGTTTTTTTCGATATCTTTTAACAGCTCACCGCTTAATTCTGAAAGTCGTGCTTCGGTATAACGCATGGCAGCTGGCGGATCACCATCCATACTCCCGTTGTTTCCGTGCATTTCAATCAAAATCTGACGCAATTTCCAGTCTTGGCTCATGCGGACCATTGCTTCATAAATACTCGAGTCACCATGGGGATGAAAGTTCCCCATGATATTCCCGACTGATTTCGCTGATTTGCGGAAGCCTTTGTCATACGTATTGCCGTCTTGGTTCATGGCGAACAAGATGCGCCGCTGAACCGGTTTTAACCCATCACGAATATCTGGCAATGCCCGTTCTTGAATAATGTATTTGGAATATCGACCGAAGCGATCTCCCATCACTTCTTCCAATGTCAATTCTTGTATATTGCTTCTGTGTTCCAAGAGACCACCTCCTATTCCTTAACTAAATGTTTGCTTTCTGCTTGTTCGGTATCCATTAACTTTTCATCAACTAATTCCGGTACCGTATCTTCTTTTTTATCCAAAATACTGCCATCTTCTTCTAAACTGAATTGAACATGGCTTTCGATCCACTTCCGACGAGGTTCTACCTTGTCCCCCATCAGTGTGGTGACACGGCGTTCTGCTTGGGCCGCATCATCGATTCTTACCCGAATCAGCGTCCGCGTTTCTGGGTCCATCGTCGTTTCCCACAATTGATCGGCATTCATTTCCCCCAACCCTTTGTAGCGCTGAAGCATATAGCCTTTACCGATTTTTTGGGTCAGTTTGCTTAGTTCATCATCCGTCCAAGCATATTCGACTACTGCCTTTTTCCCTAACCCTTTAGACACTTTATACAAAGGTGGCAAAGCAATGTATACTTTTCCCGCTTCGATCAAAGGTTTCATATACCGGTAGAAAAACGTTAAAAGCAGCACTTGGATGTGCGCCCCATCGGTATCCGCATCGGTCATGATAATGACTTTGTCATAATTGCAGTCTTCAATCGAAAACTCTGGGCCAACACCGGCACCGATAGTATAGATCATGGTATTGATCTCTTCATTTTTCAAAATATCCTGCATCTTGGCTTTTTCTGTATTGATAACTTTGCCTCGTAACGGTAAAATCGCTTGGAACTTGCGGTCACGGCCTTGCTTCGCTGACCCGCCGGCTGAGTCCCCCTCCACCAAATACAATTCATTTTTCTTAGGATTACGAGACTGAGCAGGCGTTAATTTTCCAGAAAGCAGTGACTCACCTTTTTTGCGTTTCTTTCCTGTGCGGCTTTCTTCTCTCGCCTTTCTGGCAGCTTCACGGGCCTCTCTTGCTTTGATCGCTTTACGAACCAGCATTTGACTCATTTCACTGTTTTCTTGCAGGTAATAGCCTAGTTGCTCGCCAATCACATTGTCTACAGCATTTCTTGCTAAGGGTGTTCCTAATTTCCCTTTGGTCTGCCCTTCAAATTGCAAAAGATTTTCTGGAACACGGATCGACAACACGGCCGCTAAGCCTTCACGAAAATCACTACCTTCAAGGTTCTTATCTTTTTCCTTCAACAAATTGACCTTGCGGGCATATTCATTGAAAGCTTTCGTCATTGACGTTTTCATCCCCACTTCATGGGTACCACCATCTTTGGTACGTACATTGTTGACAAAGGACAAGACATTTTCCGAATAGCCATCATTGTATTGAAAGGCAAGTTCTACCTCGATTGCTTCTTTGGTACCGGAAAAATACACCACCTGGGTCAAGGTATCTTTTTCTTCATTTAAATAATCAACGAATTCTTTGATGCCTTCTTCATATAAAAAAACTTCATGAATTGGTTCTTCCCCACGTTCATCCGTCAGGGAGATTTTGACCCCTTTTAGCAAGAAAGCCGATTCTCTTAAACGTTCTGCGAGAATTTCATAGGAGAATTTGGTTGTTGAAAAGATCGTGTCGTCAGGTTTAAAGGTGACTGTGGTTCCAGTTGGTTTACGAGTTTTGCCGATTTTTTTCAAAGTACCCGCTGGTTTCCCACCGTCTTTGAAGCTCTGTTTGTATTCGATGCCATCACGAACGATGACTACTTCCAGCCAGCTGGATAGAGCATTTACAACACTGGCACCAACCCCATGAAGGCCGCCAGAAGTTTTGTAGCCTCCTTGGCCAAACTTCCCGCCGGCATGTAGCACTGTGAAGATCACTTCAACAGTAGGGATTCCCGATGCATGTGTCCCGACCGGCATTCCTCGCCCGTTGTCTCGAACACTGATACTATTGTCTTTGTGGATCGTAACATCGATTTCATTGCCGTATCCTGAGAGTGCCTCATCAACCGCATTATCGACGATTTCATACACTAAGTGATGTAAGCCGCGGCTATCGGTCGAGCCGATATACATTCCTGGCCGTTTTCTTACTGCTTCTAGGCCCTCTAAGACCTGAATGGAAGCATCATTATATTCTGTGGTTTTCTTTGCCAAACCCACCGCTCCTTTAATCTTGATCAGTCCTTTTTTACTGCTGAAAGGACTGCAAAAAAAATCTTAACACAAAATACGCTTTTTTCAAGCGAACATTTTTCTAAACTATCTTATCCTTTTTCCTTTGTTTGCACAAGCTAGAGTCACAAAATGGCTTGTTTGTGTTTCACAGCTCCGAGGAAAGCTGTTTTTCTTCTTTCCCTGACTAGCGAAAGATTTTCTTATTGTTGGAAAGGCGTTTTCATGCTAAAATTGCCCTAGCCTTGCAAAGAAAGTTGGTTATTATGAATACGATTCTTTTATTTATTGTTGCTTACCTTTTAGGTTCGATCCCCTCGGGTGTTTGGATTGGCCAATTGTTTTTCAAAAAAGATATTCGCCAATTCGGCAGCGGCAATACGGGAACGACCAATACATTTCGCGTTTTAGGAAAGAAAGCCGGGATCGTTGTTTTATTGATGGATATCTTAAAAGGAACTTTGGCAACCAGTTTGCCTGTCCTCTTTGGTCTCCATACCGTCAATCCGCTCTGGTTTGGGGTCTGCGCGATCTTAGGTCATACCTTTCCGATCTTTGCCAAGTTTAAAGGCGGCAAAGCGGTGGCGACAAGTGCTGGGATGCTCTTAGGATACAATCCGCTCTTTTTCATTTATTCTTCATTGATTTTTGTTATCTGTCTTTATGTGACAAGTATGGTAAGCCTGACCAGTATGATCGCGGCGTGTTTGATCACCTTATCGACGGTCGTTTTGCCTTTTATCGCCCCTGCGATATTGCCTGAGCAAAACTGGCTGCTGACCTTCATCGCGATCGGCGTAACGATTTTTATTTTTATTCGCCATCGCGAAAATATTTCACGTATTAAAGACGGGACTGAAAGTCGGGTACCGTTTGGTCTGAATAAGCGTCAAGCGAACAAATAAGCAGAAGCTGAGAAAAGTGCAATGACTTTTCTCAGCTTCTTTTTGCCTGCTTTTATTTGACTGTGATCGAGTACTTTGTTTCAAATAACTCCTCAGGCGAAAGTGCTTGAATACCCAATTTTTCTGAAAGCTCACCGGAAGCTTCCAGTGTGTCTGCGATACCGCACCATGGTTCTATACATAGAAACGGCGATTTCACTGGATACGTGGACCAAAAACCGACATACGGCATATTATTGTAGCTTAACGTGACACTATGAGGCGATTTCTCACTGCGAATCGAGTAGGAATGTAATCCTTTCGTTTCATAAACTAGCGCATCATTTGCAAACATGTCATGGGTCAAGCGTAAATCCGTATTCGTTTGACCGAGTGTGCGTTGCTCATAATCAATATAGTTGCCTTTTAACGGCAATTTCACCCGTGATTTCTTTGGAGAAAAAGAAAGATAATAGTCTTCAAAAGTCAGCCCTTTTTCAAGTGGAACGTTGAATGCAGGGTGTCCACCAATGGAGAAATAGAGCTCTTTTTGACCGCTATTCTTCACTTGGTATTTGACGACTAAACCATCACCGCCTAATTCATAACTGACATACAGCTGAAAATCAAACGGATACTTTGCTTTGGTTTCAGTCGAACTTTCTAGTAAAAACAAAGCGTAATCTGTGCGTTTTTCAACGACAGTAAACAACATGTCTCTGGCAAATCCATGACGAGGCAAATGATAACTCTTGCCCTCATGCTGATAGGTGTCCTCTTTTAAGGCACCAACGATCGGAAATAAGATCGGTGCATGCTTTCCCCAGTGGTTTGGATCAGCTTGCCAAATATATTCAAGGTCATTGCTCGTATCGACTAAACTTTGCAGCTCAGCCCCTTTTTCTGCAATTTTTGCTTGCAGATGACCGGCCGTGATGGTAACTGTCATGGTCTCATCTCCTAATATTGATGTTTCGTCAATTCCTCTTTAAAGCGACTGTTAAGCACTTTTAAATAGGTGCCTTTCATCCCCAAAGAGCGGGATTCAATAATACCGGCAGACTCTAATTTACGTAAAGCATTTACGATCACCGACCGTGTAATTCCAATGCGATCAGCGATACTTGACGCGGTCAGACGACCTTCGTCGCCTTCTAATGCCTCAAAGATCGCTTGAACAGCTTTCAACTCACTATAAGAAAGGGTGTTGATTGCCATTTGAACAGCTGTGGTACTGCGAACATCTTCTTCGATACTGCGGGATTTTTGGTACAAGAATTGCATACCAACAACTGTCGCACTGTATTCCGCTAATACCAAATCGTCGTCATCAAAGGACTTATCGATTCTGGAAAGAATGATCGTACCTAAACGTTCTCCTGCACCGTAAATCGGTACGATGGTCGTTAGTCCGTTTGGATACAATTCACGGCCTTCTACAGGAAAAGCGGTCATATCATCACTGATTGGCACATTAGCTTCTGTGGAAGTCAGGTGATCGACTAAATCTGTATAATTTTTAGGAAACTGTTTTTCAACAAACATTTTTTTGATGCGTTCATTATTGACATCATGGTTCTCAACAAAACCTAACACGCTACCGTCAATGCTAATAATATACGCATTGCTGTCTAGGATGTTTCCTAAAATGACAGCCATCTTGTCGTAAGGCAAATCAGAAGCTAAATTAAAGGTGTTTTTTTGCTGCAATAATTCGTTGATTTGTCTTGTCTTTTCTAATAATGTTTTCATTGGTCCGCTCCCTTTATAATATATACCGGCTTAAGTCTTCATCTTTTGCGATGGACGCAAGTTTTTCTTCCACATACGCTTCTGTGATGGTAATTTCACCCATTTGCATCTCAGATGCTTCAAACAATAAGTCTTCAAGTAGTTTCTCTAGAATCGTATGCAAACGACGAGCACCAATATTGTCGGTATCGCGATTCACTTGATAAGCAATTTCGGCAATTTTCTCGATAGCTTCCATCGTAAAGACTACTTTGACATTTTCGGTTCCTAACAAGGCAATGTATTGCTTGACTAAGGCATTGTTGGGCTCCGTTAAAATTTTAACAAAGTCTTCTTTTGTCAAATCATCTAGTTCCACACGAATCGGGAAACGCCCTTGCAATTCAGGGATCAGATCGCTTGGTTTCGACAGGTGGAATGCCCCAGAAGCAATAAAAAGGATATGGTCTGTTTGTAGGGTTCCGTATTTCGTATTGACTTGCGATCCTTCAACGATCGGCAAGATATCTCTTTGCACCCCTTCACGAGAAACTTCTCCTGACTGCTGTGATTTCGAAGATACTTTGTCGATTTCATCTAGAAAAATGATGCCACTAGATTCTGCTAAACGTAATGCTTCACTATGAATATCCGCGTCGTTGACCAGTTTTGAGGATTCTTCTTGAATCAGCAATTCTCGTGCTTCTTTTACGGTTACTGTGCGTTCAATTTTCTTTTGCGGTTTCAATGCTCCTAAGGTTTCATTCAAATCGATCCCCATTTGTTCTAAGCCATTGTTCATCATCGGTGCTTGATTTTTCGGCTCATCGACTTGGATCGTCACTTCCCGGTTGTCTAAAAGGCCTTTTTCTAATTGCTCAAAAATGGCTTGACGGTTGCTGCGAATCTCATCCGTCAATTCTTCTTTTGGCTCTTCTGGTTGTTGTGCGGCGTTGAACATATTCATCATTTGTTCATAAGGATTGGTATTCTTTTTCTGTTCCTTTTTAATACCAGGAACTAAGACTTTTACTAAACGACGGTTGGCTTTTTTCTCTGCTTGGATCCGCACGTTTTTATATTGTTCTTTTTTCACGATTTGGATCGCATTCTCAACGAGGTCACGTACCATCGATTCTACGTCTCGACCGACATAGCCGACTTCCGTGAATTTCGTCGCTTCTAACTTAACGAAAGGTGCATCAACGATCTTTGCTAAGCGTCGCGCAATTTCCGTTTTACCAACCCCTGTTGGTCCGATCATCAAAATATTTTTTGGTGTGACATCTTGTTGCATCTTTTCATCTAATTGCAGCCGGCGGTAGCGATTTCTCAAAGCAACAGCCACTGATTTTTTGGCGTTGGTTTGTCCAACGATGTATTCATCTAACTCTTTCACGATTTCTCGTGGTGATTTGTTTTGGTTTGTCATATCGTCATCCCTCTTTAAAACTCTTCTACAATGATATTGTGATTCGTAAAGACACAAATGTCTGCGGCAATATTCAAGGCACCTTCAGCAATTTCTTTGGCAGATAGTTCACCGCCATAACGTTTCATCGCACGGGCTGCTGCCAAGGCATAGTTTCCACCTGAACCGATGGCTAAGATCCCTTCATCTGGCGAAATGACTTCGCCTGTCCCAGAGACCAAAAGCATCTCCTTATCATTCATGACGATCAGCATCGCCTCTAATTTTTGCATCGACTGCTGAGTCCGCCATTCTTGTGCCAATTCTACTGCAGCTCGTTGCAAATTTCCGTTGTATTCATTTAGTTTTCCTTCAAATTTTTCTTCCAAGGTAAAGGCATCTGCCACACTGCCGGCAAAACCAACGATCACTTCACCGTTGTAAATTCGACGGACTTTCCGAGCGGTTCCTTTCATAACGACCTGTTCTCCCATCGTTACTTGTCCGTCACCGGCCATGGCAAATTTCCCATCTTTTTCAACCGCACAGATGGTGGTTGAATGAAATTCTGACTTCATTTATGTTCCTCCTGTACCAATTTTACGCGCGTGGATGAAATTGGCGATAATTTTTTTGTAAACTGTCTTTGGTGACATGCGCATAAATCTGTGTCGTCGATAGATTGGCATGCCCCAACAATTCTTGAACGGTCCGCATATCGGCGCCGTTGTTTAATAAATGGGTTGCAAACGTATGCCGAAGCATATGAGGATGGATTTTACTGTCTAAACTGCTTTTTCGAATGATTTGATTCAAAACATATTCGATCCCAGTTGCAGTGATCCCGTCACCAAGATGATTCACGAAAAGGATCTCGTGTTCCTTGTTCTGCTTTTCCATCAGCTGTTTGCGTCCTGAGGAAAGATAGCGTTTGACTGCTGCTTGTGCGTAACTACCGAAAGGAACATAGCGATCCTTATTCCCCTTCCCATGGATCAGTAATACGCCACTTTCCCAATCGATTGCCCCCAGTGTGAGACTGCTGCACTCACTGACCCGCAAACCTGAACCATAAAGGACTTCTAACAATGCTTGATTGCGCTGTTGTAGTGGCTCATCGCCAGCAACACTTTGAAAGAGAGCATCCATTTCCTTCTCATAAAAAAAACGCGGCAATTTGGCGTTTTTCTTTTTTAAATGAATGTAGGCGAAAGGATTCTCTTTGACGATCTCATGCTTGGTTAGAAACTGATAAAAAGATCGCAAACTAGCCATTTTACGACTGATGGAATTACGGCTGTACTCTCGTTCCGTCAAATAGCTTAAATAGACGCGAACATCGCGGTATTCCACTGCTAATGGGTCTTCATTGCCAGACTCTTTTAAGAAGTGAAAAAAATCGCCCATATCTTCTTGATACGCTTTTTTTGTCTTTTCCGAATACCCTCTTTCAACAATAAGATAACGAAAAAACTCTTCTTGAAACTGATCTGTTTGCAAATTAACCCCCCTTTTCATGATTCGAAATAACTTTAGCATAGACCACAAAAAAAAACAAATGAATTGTCAGAATTTAATCAATATTTCAAAGTTTAGACATAATTGTGAAAACTTTCTAAGAATCTACGTAAGATTCTTATCTTTGTTCAGAAAGATCCGTTAAATGCGCCAGAAAAACGTACCAGTCCCTCTCCTCAAAAGAAAGAGGGACTGATACGTTTCCACTTATTTGCTTTTATTCGATTGGATCAGTTGTTGGCTGATGCGAACCAGTGCTTTCAGATACAACCTGAACTAGCTCTTTGTTTCCTTGTTTTGTGGACATCGTGTCATTGATTAACCCAACTAAGTCTAATCCGGTTGTCTCTTTGATCGTATCAAAGGTTCGCGCTAAACCAGCTTCCCCCATTGATTGAAGACCATCATTGCCGCCAAAGCTAACCACTTTATCAATATTGCTCAGTGGCGCATTGACCTCTTTCGCGATTTCAGGCAGCACTTTGATGAACTCCATCAAAATACCAGCTTCGTTCAGTTTGGTCAAAGCAATCGCCATCTTTTCACGGCTTTCCGCTTCGGCTTGACCGACTTTTGCGATCCGTTCCGCGTCGGCACTACCTAGTTTTTCAATTCGTTCGGCTTCTGCTTGGGCAGCTAATTTGACTTTTTCCGCTTCCGCTTGTGCTCGTGCGATTTCTCTTGCTTTGTCTGCTAAAGCGTTTTGTTCAACCACATATTTATCCGCTTCGGCTTTTTTACGGACAGTTGCATTCAATTCTTTTTCCGTCAATTCCGCTTGTTTTTCTTGAATCTCGATATTTTTTTCTTGTTCGATCAATTGAACTTTCATTTGTTCGCCGACCGCGATCTGTTCCGCTTTCGCATCCGCAACTTCGCGTTCTTGTTTGTATTGTGCTTGTTTCAATGCCATATCTTTTGTCGCTTCTGCAATTTCTGTTTGGCGACGGATCTCTTCATGCTGTGCCAATTGCTCATTCTCAGCTTGCTTGATTCGAGTTTCTCTTAAGGCATTGGATTCCGCTACTTCGGCATTTTTTTTCACTTCAGCAATCTGAGGGCGTCCTAACGCATCCAAGTAGCCATTGCTGTCGCTGACATCTTTGATCGTAAACGAAACGATCTCCAACCCCATTTTCTTCAAATCCGTAGAGGCAACTTCTTGCACTTGTTCCGCAAAATCATCGCGGTTTTTATAGATGGCTTCTACCGTCATCGTTCCTAGAATCGCCCGTAAGTGACCTTCTAAGACTTCTTGGGCTTCATCTTCCAATTCACCTGTGGATTTGCCTAAGTATTGCTCAGCAGCTGTCTTGATCGACTCGGTACTGTTGCCGACCTTTACAAGCACCGTCGCACTGGCTTTGATCGGTACGCCTTGTTCCGTATAAACTTCTGGTGTCCCAATCTCTAACTTGTGGGTCAATAAACTTAATTTATGGGCTTTTTGAACAATAGGAATCACAAACGTCCCACTGTTTTTTAAGATTTTGATGCCTTCTTTTCCTAAAAACGACCCCGTAACGATCAATGCTTCATCGGGTTTCCCAATGCGATAGCGTATCATCAAAAAAGCGATCAATAAAACAACGAGGACAACACCCCATAAAATCGGATTACTTAAAAAATCTACTGCTGATCCTGTATCCACCATAACGTAACACTTCCTATTCTATAAAATTTTTACTTTCCACCACCAACGCGATCCCTTTTTTATCAAAATCGACAATGATGACTTTGGTTCCGACTGGCAATCGAACATTGTTTTCACGATCTTCTTCCCGAAAAAAACGTGCAGGATAAACAGAACGTGCACCTTGACTCCCTATCTCCATGACTTCGCCGATTGTATCTCCGACAATCTTTTCCGTCAGTTCACCGATCACAAAATCATTGCGACTAATGACATTGCTGCGGTTTTTGTCTGTGATGCGATTGTAAAGCCACATAATGGGACCTAACAGCAAACTAAATAAAACAAAGACAACGAAAATGACCCCGACCAACAGGATCAGCCATCCTAAAAATTGAATTACTGTAGGAAAACGCTGTAAATAGTTTTGAATCAAATGAATCCATTCTCCAATCACCATCTTCACCACCTTCTGTCATTGTTACTGTCTATCATAAGTCACCTTGATTAAAGTTTCAAGACAAATTAAAAAAAAACCTTCTTACCATTTATTAGTAAGAAGGTGATGACTCATCGCTCTTATAGTTGTTCTTTGGCTTCTTCTAAGGCAGCTAATGCCCGGTTTGCCAATGCTTCATAACGAGATTTTTTATCTCTGATTCGTTCTGGAAGTTCTGGCAGCAAACCAAAGTTGGCATTCATCGGTTGGAAGTGTTTGCCTTCTGCATGAGTGATATAATACGCCATACTGCCAATTGTCGTCTCTTGTGGCATAATGATCGGCGCTTCCCCTTTTGCAAGTTTGGCAGCGTTGATCCCGGCCATCAATCCACTGGCTGCACTTTCAACATACCCTTCAACGCCTGTCATCTGACCAGCAAAAAAGAGGTCTTCACGTTTTTTCGATTGGTACGTTTGTTGTAACAACTCTGGTGAATTCATAAAACTATTCCGATGCATCACGCCGTAGCGCACAAATTCTGCCTCTTCCAAACCAGGGATCATCCGGAATACCCGCTTTTGCTCGCCCCATTTCAAATGTGTTTGAAAACCAACGATGTTGTACAGAGAAGCAGCTGCATTGTCTTGCCGCAGCTGAATCACTGCATAAGGACGCTTGCCGGTTTTCGGATCTTCCAAACCAACGGGTTTCATCGGACCAAACAACATAGTTTTCGGTCCACGGCCAGCCATAACTTCGATTGGCATACATCCTTCAAAGAATTTTTCTTTTTCGAATTCTTTCAAAGGGGCCACTTCCGCATTGACTAAAGCTTCACGAAACGCATAAAACTCCTCTTCGTTCATTGGACAGTTCAGATAGGCTGCTTCGCCTTTGTCGTAGCGTGATTTCAAATAAACTTTATCCATATTGATGGTGGATTTATCGACGATCGGTGCTGCTGCGTCATAGAAATAAAATCCTTCTGATCCGTTAAAAGCTTGGATCGCTTTTGATAAAGGTTCAGAAGTCAAAGGTCCAGTTGCAATCACGGTAATCCCTTCTGGAATTTCAGTGATCTCCTCTTCGATGACAGTGACTAAAGGATGTTCTTTTACACGTTTGGTTACTAACTCTGAGAAATCATCACGATCCACAGCTAAAGCACCCCCTGCTGGAACAGCTGTTTTGTCTGCAGAGGTAATAATGACTGAATCTAAGCGGCGCATTTCTTCTTTCAAAACACCGACCGCATTCGTTAAATTGTTGCCCCGAAGTGAATTCGTACAAACAAGTTCAGCAAAATTATTTGTGTGATGGGCTTCTGTCGATTTCTTAGGACGCATTTCATAAAGCTTTACTGCGACACCTGCTTGAGCTGCTTGCCAAGCAGCTTCGCTTCCGGCTAAACCGGCACCAATAACATTGATTTCTTTCATAGTGCTCTCCTTTTATTTCAAAAGCTCGCCTCTTCTCATAAGAAACTGCTTGTATTAATCAAAAGGACCGGCACTTTCTTTTGTCAGCCAACATCGAGGCTGACCGTTCAAAAGAATGCGCCGATTCTTTTTTTAACAGGGAATCCTGCTAGTTATTTTTGCACATTTTCTTCATAGTCCCCATTGATACACACGACTTGCTTGCCGCCTTTGACTTTCTTCTCGACTAAGTAATTATCACATTTCGGACAATTACGGCCTACAGGTTTGTCCCAAGAAGTAAAGTCACAGTCCGGATAACGGGTACATCCATAAAACAACCGATTTTTTTTCGATTTGCGTTCAACAACTTGGCCTTGGTGACAGACCGGGCACTCAACGCCGATTTCTTTGACGATTGGTTTCGTGTTGCGACAGTCAGGGAAATTACTACAGGCATAAAATTTTCCGTAGCGACCTAATTTGATCACCATTGGATGTCCACAAAGATCACAGTCAAAGCCTGCAGGTTCGTCTTTGATTTGGATTTTTTCGATACTTTCTTCTGCGGTCGTCAATTCTTTTTCAAAGGGACGGTAGAATTGATCGACGACTTTGACCCATTCTTCTTTCCCAGCTTCAATGCTATCCAAGCTATTTTCCATTTCAGCAGTAAAATGCATATCAACGATTTGCGGGAAGAATTCCTCGATCAATGAATTGACGATCTCACCAAGTTCAGTTGGCTCAAAACGTTTTTGTGTCAATTTCACATAATAACGTCGTTGGATTGTTTCCAACGTTGGTGCATAAGTTGAAGGACGACCCACACCGTTCTCTTCAAGGGTTTTGATCAAGGTGGCCTCACTGTAGCGGGCAGGTGGTTGAGTGAAATGCTGTTTTGGTTCGATCGATACGGATTGGACCACATCTCCTTCAACTAACTCTGGCAAAATGTTCTCTTTGTCTTCTTTGCCATCATCGCGCCCTTCCACATAGACCTGCATAAACCCTTTAAATTTGATCTTTGAACCATTGGCAATAAAGATGACACCATTTTGATCCAAGGTAACTTTCATTGTATCCAAAATCGCCGGCGTCATTTGACTAGCCACAAAGCGAGACCAGATCAAGCGATACAGTTTCAGTTGGTCTTTGTCTAAGAATTTCTCCATGGCTTCTGGCGTACGCATCACACTTGTTGGTCTTACCGCTTCATGGGCATCTTGTGCCCCTTGTGCATTCGCGCGTTTTTTGCCACCGTGCGCCGAGAACTCTGAACCATAAGTACTTTCAATAAATTCTGCCGCTTCGCCTTTGGCTGTGTCTGCGATTCGGGTCGAATCGGTACGCATATAGGTGATCAAACCAACGGTTCCTTGTTTACCAAGAGCGATCCCTTCATAGAGCTGCTGTGCGACCATCATGGTTTTCCGCGTTCGAAAGTTCAGTTTACGGGCTGCTTCTTGTTGCAAGCTACTGGTGGTAAACGGTGCCGCCGGGTTGCGTTTGCGTTCTTTCTTTTCAACCTTCGTCACTTGAAACTCTTTACTAGAAAGACGATCGGTGATTTCTTTTATGCTTTCAGCATTCGGTAATTTTTTCTTTTTGCCATCTAGGCCCCAAAAATTGGCTTTGAATTTTTTCGTGGCTTTTTTAAAGTTCCCATCGATGCTCCAATATTCTTCAGGAACAAACTCACGGATCTCTTTTTCACGATCTATAATAATCTTAAGCGCCACCGATTGAACACGGCCAGCACTCAAGCCTTTTTTCACTTTACGCCAAAGGATCGGGCTCAATGAATACCCCACCAATCGATCTAAAATCCGGCGCGCTTGTTGAGCGTCAACGAGATCTACATCGATCGTTCTTGGTTCTTTGAAAGCTGCCTTGACCGCATCCTTAGTGATCTCATTAAAGACGACTCGGTTTTTATCTTTTAAATCTAACCCTAGTAGAAAAGCTAAATGCCAAGCAATAGCTTCTCCTTCTCTATCCGGGTCACTTGCGAGGTAGACTTTTTCGGCTTTTTTCGCAGCTGAGCGGAGACTTTTGATCACATCGCCCTTGCCACGGATCGAAATGTAATGCGGTTCGTAGTCATTTTCGACATCAATTCCCATTTTACTTTTAGGAAGATCACGAATATGACCGACACTTGCGACGACTTTGTAATTTCGTCCAAGGTATTTTTCAATGGTTTTCGCCTTTGCCGGCGATTCCACGATTACTAAATATTTATATGCCATATAAAGAATGGCTCCTTCCTGAATTTTTCCTACTATTATATTCTATCAATCAGTGAACCTATCGTATGCAGATGAAACATACAAATCGTAGCTTATCATAGCTTTCAAGAAAAGGTTTGTCAAGGAAGGTTGATTGGAAAAATCAAAAAAAGGCTAACTCCTGTAAAATATCTGACACACTAATCGTACATTTTGCGCCATCTTGAATCAAGTGGTGACAACCTTTTGACTGATCGGAAATCATTTCACCAGGCACTGCAAAAACTTCTCGGCCATTTTCCATTGCTAATTGTGCCGTAATCAAAGAACCGCTTCTTTCTTTAGCTTCAATCACACAGATTGCTTTTGAAATACCGGCAATGATGCGATTGCGTAAGGGGAAGTGATGTCTTTGCGGTTTGGTGTCGTGAGAATATTCACTCAGTACTAGATGTTCTTGACGAATCTGCTGGAACAACGGATACGCAGAAGTAGGATAACAATGTTCCAAACCAGAAGCAATCACGGCAATGGTTTGTCCCCGATTTCTGATGGCTGATTCATGGGCAAAACTGTCGACGCCATTTGCTAATCCACTGACGATCGTATAGTTTTCTGTCACTAAAGGCGGGATCAGCTTTTCGCAAACTTTACGCGCGTAGCGAGAAGCTGTTCTTGCGCCGACAAATCCAATCATGGGCGTTTGCAACAATTGCAGATTTCCTTCGTAAAATAGTAATAATGGTGGGTCCGCAATTTGTCTTAAAAGCATCGGATACTCCGCTGAAAAGAAGGTGAGGTAGTTTTGTCCCCCCATCTTTTGTGTGATATGCTCTTCTGTCATTTGCTCCCACGATCGGCGAAAGACCGTCCTATGCTGTGGAAGGACGCCGATGGCAATCATCTCTTCCAACGAACAACGCATTTCTTTTGTTTCCAGCCAATGCCAAATAATCTTCCAGCAACCTTGCAGACCGATTCCCTGACAGTAGTACAGTTTTATCAACTGTTTTTCAAAATCTGTTGCTTGTTGATATTTCATAAACAAAGCCCTCTTTTCTTAGTGATCTTACTTATAAGATTCGCTAAAAAAAGAGGGATGGATGAAATTTATAGGTATTGTTTAACTGGGGCAAAGGTTTTTCGATGAATAGGGCAAATTCCATGGGCAGCTAACCCTTCTAAATGAACTTTGGTCCCATACCCAGCATTTTGATCAAACCCATAAAAAGGATACACATCATGAAAATCTTTCATTAAATTGTCACGATAGACTTTGGCAATGATACTTGCTGCGGCAATCGAAATGGAGCGGGCATCGCCTTTGATCAAGCTTTGTTGAGGGATGTCGGTCTCGATGGTCATCGCATCAATGAGCAAATGTTCCGGCTTGACCGCTAAGTCGATCAAAGCTTCTTTCATCGCCAGGCGGCTCGCTTGATAGATATTTATCCGATCGATTTCTTCAGGACTAACCACACCGATACCGACAGCCACGGCTTTATTTTGAATTTCGATAAACAGTTCTTCTCTTTTCTTCGCAGAAAGCTG
Organism: Enterococcus sp. 5B3_DIV0040; assembly: GCF_002140755.1. Taxonomy (NCBI): domain Bacteria; kingdom Bacillati; phylum Bacillota; class Bacilli; order Lactobacillales; family Enterococcaceae; genus Enterococcus; species Enterococcus sp. 5B3_DIV0040. The sequence goes on along the minus strand of NZ_NGLC01000001.1, from coordinate 981,728 downwards.
TTTTGAATCATTCAGACCTAAGATCTGACATTCTTTAGGCAGAATGACCGCAGCTGACACCACGGGTCCTGCTAATGGTCCACGCCCCACTTCATCTAAACCGGCGATAAAACGGGCACCTTGTTGAAATGCTTCGTTTTCAAAACGCATCATTTCTTCGTATTTCTCCTGCAAAAGCTGCTGTTTAACTAATTGTTTCTCATATTGTTGCAGTAGCTTTTGGACCCCCGCGCGTTCATCTGCCTGCAATTCCTGTAAAAATGCCAGGTCATTAAATGTTGGATCAAATAATCGCTCTTTGATTGACTTAATCGGTTGTTTCATCTTGGCTTTCCATTTCCTCCACTCGATCTAGTGTATAACGGCCTAATTTTCCTTGCCGAATGTCAAAGACAACAAGCTCGCTTCCTCGATCATAGTTATCTTTATACCCACGTTTTTCAGTGATTTTCATCAACAGGTCTGGCGCTAACAACGCCTCTTCCTCCGCCTTTAGTTGGTAACGATTGGCGATTCTTTCAGGATAATAGCGGGCAAAAAAATCAAGTCCATACAATGCGATATCATCCAAATGGATCAGCTGATCTTTAATAGCCCCCGTCAATGCCAATTTTTTACCAATCTCAGGATCTTCAAATTTTGGCCATAAGATCCCAGGCGTATCTAGCAGCTCTAGATCAGTCCCAAAACGCAGCCATTGCTGTCCTTTGGTCACGCCGGGTTTATTACCCGTCTGAGCAATTTTCTTCCCTACTAAACGGTTCATCAAGGTTGATTTTCCGACATTCGGAATGCCAATCACCATCGCTCGAATCGCACGGGGCTTCAATCCTCTGGCTTTGTCACGAGCGATTTTTTCCTTCAAGACTTGCTTAGCCGTCGGGACAATGGCTTTGACGCCTTGATTGTCTTGGGCGTTGATCGCCAAGGCTAAATAGCCTTGTGCTTGGAAATAATGCTCCCATTTTTTGGTTTGAACGGGATCTGCTAAATCCGCTTTATTGATCAAGATCAATCGTGGTTTTTGCTGTAATAATTGGTCCAGCATGGGGTTGCGGGATGAGATCGGCAAGCGTGCGTCCACGAGTTCAAAAACGATATCCACGAATTTTAATTTCTCACTTACTTCACGTCTGGCTTTCGCCATATGGCCTGGAAACCATTGAATGGTCATTTGAACGTTTTCCTCCTTGGTACTTCTTCGAATTGGTAAAAAGACAGTAGTGTCTAAATCCATGCAGTATATACCTAACAAGAACGAGGACTATTTGCTCTAAAACCATCAGAGAAACTAGTCACACTGGGCATTTTGCTAAAATTGCTTTAGGACAATGTTCTTGTTCCAACCTCGTGCATAGGTAAAGCTTTCAGCGCGATTCTCATGCGTCATACGCGCTTTCTCGCTTTTTAATTTTGGGGAAGTGGTTGGAAAAAGCTTGTCTACCCACTCATTCTTCCTTTTTTCTGACACCTTTACCATTAGACCGACTGCTTTTTACTACCTTTTATCTTCGTTATTGTACCATATTTCACACGACATGTTTCGTTCTGAGTAAGGTTAACAAGTCATTTTCTAGTGGATCTAGAGGAAAACCTGCTATCTTTGCTTCTTATCACTGGGAGTGATCAAATCATGCTGTTTTTTTCTTTTGATTTTGCTAATCACCAGCAGGAGTAGTAATAGTGTGGTGCTTACAACTAGCAGCACCCACAAATCCTGCTGGTTTGCTTTTTTTGCGGCATTTGTTTCATTTTCTTCATTGTAAGGAACCCTTTTGCCGCGAACCAATAAACGATGGCTATTGACCATATAGGGTGTGCAGGTTAGTAAGGTGACATAATCACTGCCTTTGACAATTTTTAGTGCTTCGGTATCATCAGGGGCGACCGTTTTAATCTGATCTATTTGATACGCCAACGTATCATCAAACGTTTCGATATAAAACTCATCGCCGATCTGCAGCTTAGGCAGATCCGTAAAGAGGGTTGCACTCGTTAACCCACGGTGTCCGCACAAAACTGCATGGGTATCTTCACCACCTATTGGATACGAAGCGCCCTCCAATAATGTTGCTCCTCTTTTTAACAACGTATCGGTGGTTTGATCAAAAATCGGGAGAGCGACACCAATCACGGGGATCTTTAAAACGCCGATCGTATGTCGTTCATAGTAATCAGGTGTATCGCCTGATTCTGAGTCCCTTGTTTCTGATAAATCTTGCGTTTCTTTGATTCCAGGATTGCTGGGATGCTGTGCCAGCTCTTGATTTACTCGTTCCAACTGGTTCCTTTTTTGTTGTTTTTCTATTTCACTCATTTTTTTAGCTTGGCTTTGGTAGTAGCTGATCAACTGTTGATCCAAAAAGGTGTTGAGCTGATTACTTACAAAAGGATAACTGATGATCAGAACACCTAGCAGCAGCAGAATACCCATTAGAACATCCAACAAAGTCACTTTTTGAGTAGGTACTTTCGTGCCATTTCTTTTCCTTTTGATTGTCATCGTGCATTTTCATCTCATTTACTTACCCTTTTTTCCGTTTAACAAAATAACACCCAGCTAAACCAACGATCACCACTCCGATGGCGCCCATTAAATACGTGCCGGCACCACCAGTTGCCGGTAAGGTTCCTTTGCGGCGGTTAGGGACTTTTTCTGGATCTCCCAATTGCTCTTTCGTTCCATAAGACGTTTCATGTACTTCAAAAGCGATGCGATTTGTTAGCAGTACATAATTTTTTGGTGCTTTTACTTCTTCCAAATAGTAGGTGCCAAATTTTAACCCGATGATATCAACTAATCCATCTGTCCCTGTGGTAAATTTCGTCGCTTCATCCGCTGTTTGCACCCAAGATACCTGTTTGGTTCCTTCTTCGATTTTCAGGTAGTTGGCATCATCACGGTCTTGATCCCGTACAACAAAAACTGCATCTGCCAATGCTTCGGTAGCGGTCACAGCCCCATCGACTTTTAAGAACCGTTTGCCCCCTGTCAAAACTTCCACGCTTGGAGGCGTTTGATCCGTCATGAAATCCGTTTCTACATTTGCTTTATTCGTAAAGCCATTAATAGGCATAGCCTGTTCATTTAAATACATATAATACACAAAGCGCAATTGATTTCCCGGCGTTAATTGCGGCACGAATTCTGGATTGATAGTTACCGTAAAGCCATGCTCTTTTTCCGTTACTTGGTAATTCGTCGCATCGATTTTCTGCTCTCCATCATACAACGCATAGCCCGTTTCTCCTTCAGCTGTATTTTCAAAAGTTAATGCTGGATCATGGGCATCGATCAATTGAAAATGTTTGTATTTGTTTTCTGATCCTACTTTATCTTGAATACCTGATGGGATATTGACCGTTAGGTGATATTGGATTCTTTCGCCGATCTCCACGTCTTTGCCGTCTAATTGTGGTGTTGTTTTTGTAACATTTGTTGTGTCATTCTTGATTGTTAGCTCAACAGTAACGTTACTTCCTGAATCAATCGAGAAATCCTTGATTCTTTCTTCCTCGATTAAGGCGGCTTGACTTGGGGCTTTCGTTTCCTCTAATTGATAGGCGCCTGTTTCTAGTTGCGCAATCTTTAGCTGTCCTTTTTGGTTCTCACTCACATCGATACCAGCGTCTCCAGCAGCATATTGTTTGCCTGTCAAAAAACGGTACGCTGCCTGTTTGTCAGTTGTCCATGTATAAAGTCCATCGGCTGCACTTAAAATGTATTTCTTGGTATTTTCGCGTCCTTCTTGCTTTGAAACAACAAATTCCGCATCATTCAGTGGTTCGTTTTCCCCCGTTCCTCGCTTATTCACAAGGAGCGTTCCTTCATTTGTGACGATATTTTTCGGATAAAGATGGATCGTGTCTAGCTCTTCTTCTCCATAAACATATGAGCCATCAGCTTGTTGGATCATTTCATATACGGGAAAGGCGATCACCATATTCTCAGCAGTTGTAACGCCGTCTTTAGGGGCTTCTACAATGGTGTAAACTGCATCCCGATCGGCTTGTTTTTTCGGCAATTCAAAAACCAAATCACCGGCTGCATCTGTTTTTCCGCTAGCTATAGGGGAACCAGACGTCAAGGTTTGAACTTGACGCTTGGCTTCTTCAACGGATGCCCCTGCAGATCGTTTTTCATAAAATGCTGCTGTCACATCATAGACAGAAAAAGTGACATCGGCTAAGCCTTGGTATTGATCAAACTCTTCCATCTCAGTCCCACTATTTTGAATCAATGAACCTGGCAGATTGACCATTTTCTTTTTATGGAGATGGATCTGTGCCAAATTGCTCTCTGCAGACACTTGCTGATTTTTTGTTCCAAAAAAGACAAATGGCAAAAGTAAAAATAGGAGACAAACCATTTTCGTATGATTAAAAATCTTTTTCATTGTTCTTTCCTCTCTTCTAAATTTTTTTTCGTTTTTCATTCGCTAATGGAAAAATTACTTTAATGAAGGCTTATCTTTGCGCTTAACGTGCAAATAGCTACCAGCTAAAAGGACTAGCAGACTTGCTGAAAGAATGACCATCCATCCATGCCAATTCCCTCCGGTTTCAGGAAGAGACACTTTCACTTGATTGGTTACGATCAATTCTATTTGATTGTTCTTTTCTCCAGAAACAAGAAGATTCGGTAGTCGTTCTTCATCGATAAAGACCTGACCATCCTCTTCAATCTTGATTTGGACAGGTGCTGTTAAACCTGCATAGCCTGCGGGTGTACCAGTTTCTTCCAAGGTATAGCTGCCGGGTGTGAGATCTTGGAAGTGAAATACCGCTAGTGCTTCTCCGTTTTCAGGCAGTTCGACAGTCCGTCCGTTTCCACTTAGCCGGAATTTTGCCCCCTCAAGTGCTTGTCCCAGTTCATCCTGTTTATTGACCACCAAATCAAAAGGTTTTAACTGATTGCCATGGGTAAGGGTCCAACAGTTGGCATCCCCGTCGACATTTTCCCCTTGATACTGGATTTTTCCGTCTGTACCAACGACAAATTCATAGTCACCGGCAACCGTATCATATCCGAGCGGACCGGCTGTTTCTGAGATACGATAAGCGCCAGGCTCAAGGATCGTAAATTCAGCCATCCCAACATCATCCGACGTTTCTGAGGCGATTTCTTGATAATCCCCTCCTGCTGTTTTTTGTTGCAGAGAAAAGACAGCGCCTGCTAACAATACTTGCTGCTCATTTTGCAACGTATATTTTCGAATAGCGACTGGAATTTCTGTAAACGGATTGATAATCTCCAGGATAATCGTATGCTCGACCAGTGTGACAGGTTGTCCATCAATCGTCGCATGCCCTTGCTCATCAATATGGATCAGCCACTCTGTTTGCTTAGCCAAATGATGTCCCGCCGGTGCAGTGACTTCCTTTAAACGATACGTCTGACTTTTTTGCAACGTAGTATCTGCTGGCAGCCCGTACGTTCCATCCCCTTGATCCACAAGGGTTACTGTCTTTCCAGCGCCCGTCAATTCAAAAACAGCACCTGTCAGCTTCACCTCTCCTACAGCGGATTTTTTGATCAGATTTAATGCGAGGGGCACAAACGTCTTTGTGTTTTTCCATGTAGAAACGTCCACTCTTGTCGACTCGTAGCCTGATACTGCCAGTTCATTTGTGACTTGATAATTAAACGTTTCTCCTTGATTGTTATAAAGCGGCAGTAGACGGGTTTCTTCGTAATCCGTTCCATCCTTTTCAGAAACCGCGGAAACCTTGCTTCGTTCCCAACTTGTCTGATCTTGTGCATCGGTCTCAGTAAGTTTGAGATATCCTGTTTGCCAGCTCTCCTTGCTAGTAACTGGGCTTCTGCTTATTTCAAAATAGACAGATTCTGGGCGACTTGACGTATCGCCATCGTATTCCTCCCAGACTTTTTTGATCGTCAACTCTTTCCCAGGTGCTTTGGCAGAAGGCACACCAAACAATGCCTTTTGATCGGACTGATGATTCGGATAAAACACCGTTTCTCCATTCATTTGATACCAAGTATCTGGTTTAAAATCCGCTGCTTCCGTTTGAATCCGCACTTGATAATGAATTTGCAGTTCCTGTCCTTCGCCTAAATAAAGACCAGAAGCATTGAGTGTATTGTCAGATATCGTGACCTCAGGCTGCACCGTTAGAGCAGCAGAACCGACACTTTTGATGGACAAGCTATTTTCTTCGTATAAAAATGGTTGCGAAATGGGGTCAGTAATCTCTCCATCAGTGACTGTCGCCGAAATATGAAGGGCTTTTTTCTCGAGATAGTCGGCAATATCCGCTGCTTCATTGGCTGACTCATAATAAAGATGCCCCTCTTCATCAGCAGAAACCATCTGTCTCATTTTGTTCTCAACATCGGCCTTTGTATACCCAGCTGTTTGATCCCCTTGCAGTTGAATCCCCAATCCGTGAATCTCAATCCCGCGCTCTTTTAACGCCATCGCCTCACCGATCGTGGCGACAAACGTATTGTTGATCCATTTAGAGTTACCGTACTGATCAGATGCAAAATACCCGTTGTAGAGATGTGAAGTATTCATCGGCTGGTCTTGAGAAAGAGAAAAGGCGGTTCCATAATAACTACCATCTGCTTGTGTATGCACTTTGGACACATGATAACTGTAGGTCGGCACGCCATCTGTTAGCAAAACGATGACTTTCTTATGTCCATTTTGCGTTGATAGCATATCCCCAGCTTGGCGCAGCCCTCTTTGGGTAAAGGTCCCCCCAGCTGCTGTTTCTGGCGTCATCGTTCGGATCGTCTCTTTGACTTCAGAAAATTTTCCTAACTGGCAGGTTTTGTTTTGGTAATTGTTACCATCACTGGAATAACCGACATAGCCCATGTAGACACTGTCTTGAATGCCGCTTCCTTCAATTTGATTCAAAAAGCGATCCACACCTTTTTTTACCTCAGTGATGCGTCCCATCTCATTCATACTCCCTGACCAATCCACTACCAACACAACATCGATCGGATCAATTTGGCGTTGAACATTCCCTCGTACATTTAGGTAGACATCAAACAGTCCTGGAGTATTCGTCTCTTTTGCAAATTTCCGTAAAGCAAAATCCGCTTCATCTCCCACACCACCATACTCAATATACGAGTTGGTCAAATTTTCTGGATCACCATTCCATGTAGTTACGCCATCCCAGGTTTCGCCTGCATCTTTGTTCCCCTGATGATTTAAGACATTGCTCTTTTCATCAATTGTCCAATTAGCCGAAGGATACGTCCCGCTTTGGTCTGTCGTATAATCTGGTTCAATCGAAGCAAAAGCCTGTGAAACGGTCGTTTTTTGATAAAGACGTTCTTGTTTAAACGGTTCAATGAGTGTTTCGTCTTCAGAAGAACTTGTCGTTGTTCCTGTTTCCTTTGTCTCTTCCTGCGTTTCTTCATTCGAAACACCTTTTGAGTCTTCATTCGACACTTGTTCCGAAGTTGACTCCGTGCCGGTTTCTGCAGCTTGTGAATCAGTTGAGCTGACTTCCACCCTATCTGAGGAAGCAGATTCTGTCGCAAGCGGAATGTCAACTATCAATTCATCCAAAGACGCCAATTTGTGCGATTCTTGATTTTCGTGATCATATTCTTCAATCTGAATCGCCAACTTCAGTTTTTTTGTTTCATTAGGTAGTTGAAACGTTACTTCTTGTTCACAGGGTGTTTTCAAGAAGTCTTGTGTTGTTAGCCAAGACTGCGCGGATTCATCCTCAATAAAAACCACCTCTTTGTTGTTCGTTTTCGTTAGCGGTTGTTCTTTTGTTTCATCAAGTGCATATAATTGCAGCCAGATGCGTTGCTGTTTGTTTTTTTGTGATAGCTGATATCGTAAAGTAAATTGATTGCCCTCCCGTTGACCTGTCAACTTGATCTGCTCCGTTTCGGTAATAGCGATCGTATTTTCTTCTTGTGCACTTGCTATCCCATTTGTTTGCAAACTCGAATAAATGAAAAATAATATCCCCCCTAACATACAGAAAATGAAAGAGAACCAGTGGTGTCTCTTTGTCAAAAACATAAAAAGACCTCCTTTCAAAGAATCAAAAATTACAAGCTGATGATACAAGAAAGAAGCGAAAGACACCTCTTTTTTTTATTTTCTGAAAAACAGGAAAAATTTACGCATCTGTAGTTATTCATAAATAAAAAAGTTTTTTTATTTCAAAGCGGAACCAATTAACCAACGTTATTTAATAACTAAAAAAAACTAGCGTTTTTCACATGCGATTTCTATTTTTGTTCTTTATGAGACAGCTCTGGCAAAAATTTGTCTCAGTTTTTCTAAAAAAAAGCAAAAGTTTTGAGACGTGTCTTTACACAGTAATATAAATAAGTTATTAATAAAATAAGAAGGTGATCATTTGATTGAAAAAATACTCTTAGATACCCGAGCATTAGACAAAATCGGACTCTACGGAAAACTACTATCAATTGCTCCGGGTGAATACAACATAGAGTTCGTGAAAAATCTGACCCATTTAAGTGCAACGAGATTGAAAAGTTTACTTTCCTCGATCCAAGAGGACCTGCAAAACCTCTCCCCAGTAAATCTTTCATTACATAAAAACACCCTTAGTCTCCCTAAAAATTTGATTGAATACAATCAATATCAGCAGTTTTTAGCCCAAGAAAGTATTTCTTATAAAATGTTGTTAAGTATCTTGACCAATCAAGATGAAAGTTTGCTGGCATTTTGCCAAAGAAACTATATCAGTCGTTCGACTTGTTTCCGTCAAACTAAAAAGCTTCAGGATCATTTAAAGGAATTCAACGTAACCTTAAATCAATCAGCCATGACGCTTATCGGTTCAGAGATGGTGATTCGCATCTTATTGTTTAATTTTATCTGGCACATTTCTTTAGGGGATAGTTTGGTGAAGGCCTTTGACCAAGAGATCGAAGAGCTTTTTGTTACCTATGAAGGAACGAAATACAAAAGCAAGTATGAAATTGGCAAAAAAGAAGCCTTACTTCATTGCAAGATTTGTCTGTTTCGTTTAAAGGATGGTCACAAGACAAATCTTTATCAGTTAACGAACCGATCATTTATCCCCAGTGGTGAAAAGCTTGATTTCTTCTCTGCTTTCTTTATGATCATTGATTCAGCAATAGACATTCTTGAGATCAATTCTTTGTTCTTTCTTTTTTATTACTGGCCGATGCTGACTTCTGCCAAAGATGTGCGTCTTCCGATTGTAGCGGATTGTTACAATCACGAAAAGCTAGAATTAAAAGAGCTGATGACTGAGTTTGAAGAACATTGCCAAAAATTTCTCTGTGATTTTGACTTCGACCATCAGTCGTTCCTTTATATGAATACATATCTTACGTTGCTGAAGTTCTGTATATTTAAGCAAAAAGTTCCCCTTTCAAATTTTTTCGAAGCAAATGTCATTAAGGATAAATACCCATTACATACGATTTTGACAAATACCATTCAAAGTTTTTGGCGTAAAATAGCAAATCGTAAAGGTTATGAGTGGTTAAAAACCTGTTATACCGATCTTGCTTTTTATCAAGCCTGTTTGCTTTATCCCATTTACATTGAAAAGGAACAAAAATATAAACTTAAAGTTGCTTTTGTCTATGTATCTAACTACTTGGTTTCCATGGAAGTTTTTAATATATGTGAACGGTTGCCCTACGTTGAAATTGAACGGATCACGCTGCCAACTGAAGAACCTTTTGACTTTTATATTTTGAGCTCACCACAGCTTTTACCCCCTTTTACAACCGAAGAAAACTCGGCAATCATTGATTTTTGTCGCTATCGTGATTTTGAAACGAATTTATGTCAGAAACTATCGAATGCTTTTAATGAAAAAATAAAAAAATTAACAGCAATTAGTGACTAAACAAACGCTTCTTTCGATGCTAACCATTTCCCTTTGGAAAAAGAGTAAAAAGCTAGACAAAATCCCCCCTTGGAATCAACGGATGATTCCAAGGGGGGATTCATTATTTAATTATTTATTGATTTTACACAGACTAAATCAATCGAATATGAGTCAATGGATAATAAACAAAACGAGCATTGCCTAAAATGGCCTCTCCTGATATTGGTCCAAAGGAACGGCTATCTTTGGAGGCACGTCGATTGTCTCCAATGACAAAGTAACTATCTTTCCCTAACTTCTCAACACCTAATAAAGATTCCAAATCAAAGTCATTGGTGTAAGAGACAGACTCGTGATCATTGCTGCGGTTCTTCACTAGAAAATCTTCATCTACCGGTTCATCATCAATGTAAAGCTGATCATTGACATATTTCACTGACTCACCCGGTAAGCCAATCACCCGCTTGATATAGGTCGAACCATCCGGCAACTGGAAAACAACGACATCAAAACGTTGGATGGGCGAAATCTTCTCAATGACCACCATGTCTCCTTGTTTTAAGGTTCCTTCCATCGAATTTCCTTCAACAGGAACTGGGATCAACAAGAATGCCCGAATCAAGAATGCTGTTGCAAAAGCGATCAACGCATATTTCACTACTAGCCAAAAACGATCAACCCAGAGTTTTTTCGCCTCCACACGTCTGCCTCCTCTCCAATTTTTCACTTAGTTTATTCTTCAGAAAGCAAGGACAGTGCTTTTAAATATGCTGGGTCCTCTGCTTTGAGTTTCTCCGTTACTTCTTTTTCGATCGCTTGGGCAGTGTCTGCATCGACTTCCCCAGTCACTTTTAAATCATGAGCCTCTTGGAAAGTCTTCACTGCTGCTGTCGTCTCATCATTGAAGGTATCACCACTAGTGGCATACCCTAAAGCTTTAAGAAATTGATTTAGGTTATTGACTGCCGTTGATGATTGTCCAGCTTTTAAGGCATTGTCCCGTGGTAATGGCGGGAAATACGCATACTCTGGATAGTCCTCTTCATAATCCGGCATCACACCTTGATCATTGACCCAATTTTCATCCGGTGTCAGCCATTTCATGACCGTCATTTTTAATTCACTATTATCCCCCAGATCCTTCACGTTCTGAACGGTTCCCTTGCCGAAGGTTTCTGTACCAACAACTGGGATATCCGCTGATTCTTGCAAGGCTGCGGCAAAAATCTCCGATGCAGAGGCACTGCCGCCGTCGACTAAAACAACGACCGGTTCTGTGACTTTGAATCCTTCATCCAATGCTTCGCTCGCTTTGGTCTCACTGACCACCCCTTGATTGTTGGCAAACTTCACGATCGTTTGGCCGTTTTCTAAAAACATACTTGCCATGATCTGTACTTGGTCCAGCAGTCCGCCAGGATTTTGTCTTAAATCCAAGACAAACGACTTTGCGCCGGCTTCTCGCAGTTCGGTGATGGTTTCTTTCAACTCAGCTGCTGTGTTTTCACCAAAGGAAGTAATATCGATACGACCGATTGTGTCATTATTTTCAGCAATTTCTCCATGGACCGTTTCGATTGGGATCACATCACGAGTGATCTCCACATCAAAGGTGTCCTGATCACGTTGAATCGTTAAGGTGACTTTCGTCCCTTTTTCACCACGAATCTTACCCACAACTTCAGATAATTCCTGTCCCTGCGTATCTTCACCGTCTACCTTAACGATTCGGTCATTGATCCGCAGACCACTTTTTTCAGCAGGCGTATTTTTTATCGGCGCTTGTGCGACTTCTGGATAGTCTTCAACGATCGACAAGGTAGCACCAATCCCTTCAAAACTTCCAGAAAGTGATTGTTCTAAGTTATCCGCATCTGATTGGTTCAAATACGTCGTATAAGGATCATCTAGCGCATCAGTCATCCCTTGAAGGGCACCTTCTATCAAGGCATCCTCATCAACTTCTTGGTAATAATTCGCAAGGATTTGGTCATATAGCGACTGGATTTTCTCCATTCCGCTGGCTTCTGTGGTCGTTTCTGTCACCGGTTGCGTCGTCTGCTGATTTTGCTGAGCCGTTTGCCATAAATAGACACCGCCTCCTGACAAAATTGCGACACAAACGAGAGAAACGATATATCGGCTCGTCGTTAAACCTTTCATTCACAACACCTCTCTGAGAAAAAACAGCTCCGTTCTGCGGATTTTATGCAACCATACAAAACGAAGGATAGTTTTTTTATTTGTTATTTTCGAGATACTCTGCCCAGATACGATCAAAAATATCCATGGATGGCAAATAATCAACATTTAGTTCCAGATAAGAAGAGACTTCATCATAGTCATCGCTGTGCTTCGGAAACTGGATATCATGACTTGCATGAGTAGCAAAGATCTGGGCCTCATCTGTATGACTCGGTCCTTTGACTGCCATTAAATAGGTATAAAAACTTTTACGCATGTTCTTGCTCCCAATGATTTTCTAAAAAGGCTGCTCTACGGGCATGATTGCGAGCAAAATTCTCAGGATTCTTTTTGTAATACTCTTGGTGCTCTTCTTCCGCTAAATAAAAAGGTTGGGCTGGTTCGATCGTGGTCACGATCGGATCGGTAAATCGACCGGAAGCCTGAAGCGCCTCTTTGCTGGCTTCGGCTTTTTTCCGCTGCTCTTCATTAAAATAGAAGATAGCCGGACGATAATTGTCGCCGCGATCTTCAAATTGACCAAAAGCATCTGTCGGATCCGTTTGCTGCCAATAGATCGTCAAAAGGTCTTCATAACTGATTTTTTCAGGATCAAAAATGATTTCCACTGCTTCAGTATGCCCTGTTTGATGGCTTTTGACTTCTTCATAGGTTGGATTTTCGGTATGTCCTGCGGTATAGCCGGAAAAAATTGAATGCACCCCTTCTAATTCATCAAAGGGTTGGATCATACACCAAAAGCACCCACCGGCAAAAATTGCTCGTTCCATTATTCATCCTCCGTTTCAGCTGGTAAATATAAACTCATTTGAATTTCATCATCCACAAGATTGATTTTGTTGGCTTTGATAAACAAGCCATTTTGCATACGGAATTGATCCAAACGTATCAAAATGATTTGTTCATCTGCATTGACATCGATCCAGTCAGGAAATTTAAAACTACGTTTGATCATTTTCATTACTTCACTGGTGGGCAGATCCAAGGTGCCGATTGATAAGCTTTTGGCTTTCAATTGAACGTTACCTTCTTCGGTCACGTAAGGATCAAAATAGAGATAGAAGGTGATAGGAAATCCTAATACTTGAAACTCTCCCGTCAACAATGCCTCATTTCTTAGCTCAAAATTATACTTGACCTCTTGATCTTTTTGAAAATCTGACAGATAAAAATCAATCAATTGGTTGACCTGGCTCTTGTTGCTGTTAACGGTCAGAACAGGACTGCCCTCCCGTTGAACAAGTTCAGCACTTTCATTTAAGCCGGTTTCTCGCTGTTGAAAAATTCTTGAAGCAAAGAAAACCGTTGTGCCTAAAAGGATACCGACCAACACTAGAAAAGCAATTTTCCAGTAGTTGATCGATTTTTTTTTCGTTGCAGCTGTTTTTTCCGGCTGCTTCGTTGATTCGCTTGGTTTCATTTTGCTTCCTCCTCTAGCAACCAATAATTTTGCGTTTTGATCACTTCATCGCGAACGGCATTCGCCATCAGTTGATACCCAAGATTATTGGGATGGAAGCGATCGCCTTCATACAAAACATTGTTTGTGATATTATTCCCGACAGTTTGCGATGAGTCAGTTGTCGTTGAAGTACTGCTTTGTGATTCATCCGAAGCTGTCGTCGATGAATCAGATAAGCGTTCTGTGTCCGATGATTCGGCAGTTTTCTCTGATTCTCCTTCTTCTGTATCAGCAATACCGACCTCATCACTTAACCCTTTATAGAGCAAATCGTTGATAGGAATAAAAAAGGCATTGTCTTGCTGATTGACGAACGTTTCCGTTTGTTTATTCCAGTTATCAATGATCGTCTGCATATCCGTGATTTCTGGGAAATTCAGATAAAATGGATTGTAGATGCCCAAGACATAGATTGGTGCATCACTATTCAAATCGCGGATTTGAGCAAACAAGTCTTTTAAACGTTCCTGGTAATCTTCCATCGGTTCCGTAAACGTCTCAATGCTCAAGCCGAAGAAATTGCTCTGAATCACTTTTAGTACGTCGTTACCGCCGACAGTCAAGGTAATCAAATCCGCTTGACTAAGATCTTGGCGTAAGTCTTCATCGTTTTTCACTCGCTTTAAAATCTGATCGCTTCTTTCACCAGCGACCCCATAATTTTTAGTTACCAAATTGCTCAAATCATAGCGATCCTCTAGATCCCCAGCCAAAATTGGCACAAAGCCACCACGAGCTGTTTCATCACCAACCCCTTCTGTCAAGGAATCCCCAAGAGCGAGATATTCAATGGCGGATTTTTTCGAATCATTGGCTGCTAGCTTGTCCACAGGGGTCAGCAATGGTTGGGCTTTGGGAACAGTAAAATGAAACAGTAAGCCAGTTCCAATAGCTATCAATCCCACAACGAGTAGATAAGTTACTAATTTCTTCCATTTCACAGGTATTCAAACTCCTTTGTAATCTTTGCTATTTTAACAAAATTCTCATAAAATTCCTAGTCGCAATCCTTCAAACTTAAGAAAGAAAACAGCTACCTGCCAAAGAGTCGACAAGCAAAGGCAGCTTCTTTTTTTGTTTTTTCTTCCCGACAGCTTGTCATACGCCAAAAAGCGATTCGTCATTAAACGAATCGCTGAAAGAAAACATGCTTTTTTATTCCGTACTATAAGTAATCGCAAAGGCACCTTTACCTGTGTGAGTGGCGATGATCGGTGTCGTGTGCAACAAGGGGATATCCAACTCGGGGAATAGTTCCGCTAATTCCTTTTGGAAACGTTCTGTGATTTCTAACCCTTCAGCATGAGAAATACCAATTTTCGTCACTTTAGGCATACTCTTCAGTTCAGCTTTTAACTCTTCAAACCATTTATTGAAGGTCTTGACACCACGTCCTTTGACGACTGGAATCAGTTCTGAATGATCAAAATCCATAATCACTTTCATGTTCAGCAAACTCGATAAAAGACCTTTGGCACGACTGATACGACCGCCTTTTACTAAGTTTTCTAACGTTGAAACGCCGATAAATAATTTCGTATGCTCACGCACCAAATCCACCTCTGGTAAAACTTCTTCTAGTGTCTTACCGGCTTTAGCCAATTCTGCTGCCCGAATCACTTGAAAAGCCAACGCTTGGTCTGTCGTGTCACTATCGATCACGGTGACTTTAGCTTTTGATAAATGACTGGCTTGACGAGCCGCTTCCACGGTTCCGCTAAGCCCTTTGGTCATATGAATCGATAGTATTTCACTGCCATCTTTGCCTAATTCATCATATAGTTCTACAAAATGACCGATTGGCGGCTGGCTAGTTTTAGGTAATTCTTTGGCTTGCGCCATCATTTGCATAAATTTTTCTCCCGGCAGCGTTTCATCATCTGGATAAACGACACCATCGATCATTACAGATAAAGGCACGACATGGATAGCCAAAGCATCACGGACACTTGGTTCCATCGTACTGGAAGAATCTGTCACAATTTTAAGATTTGCCATCATATATTCACTCTCTCTTTAAATCAAGTCTTTTTTCGTGGTAAAATAACCACAGACCATTTATACTAAGTATAACAGAGAGAAAATTTTTTTTCATCTAATTTCGATTCGAAAGGACGGTGCCGAATGCAGCACATGAAGTTTAGTCGCAGATATTTGATCGTCAATGAAGTATTAAATGCAGTAACCCACGGGATCGGATTAGGACTGAGTATCGCAGGACTGGTCATCCTCTTAATCAAGGGGGCAAATCTAGGGTCACCTATCCACATCGTTTCCTATGCCATTTATGGGTCGATGATGATTTTGCTCTTCCTCTTTTCTACCTTATTTCACAGTTTGATTTTTACCAAAGCAAAAAAGGTCTTCCAAGTCTTTGATCATGCCTCCATTTTCTTGCTGATCGCCGGAAGCTATACACCTTTTTGCTTGCTTAGTATCCAAGGCTGGCTTGGCTGGTCACTCTTTGTCTTGATTTGGCTACTAGCAATTAGCGGCATCGTTTATAAGTCACTGACTCTTCATAAAAAAGAGACTGTCTCAAAAATCTCCACCCTGATCTACATCATCATGGGCTGGCTATGTGTCGTCGCCTTCAAACCTCTGATCGAACATTTAGGATACTGGGGAACATTTTTACTAGCAAGCGGTGGTGTTTCTTATACTGTAGGTGCGCTATTCTATAGTTTAAAATCCGTTCGATTCATGCATGTGGTTTGGCACTTATTCGTTATGTTAGGTGCTGGACTGATGTACTTCTCCGTCTTGTTGTATACCTAAAAGTGAAGCATTGCTTACAAACAAAGAACAGGAAACTTTCGCTGCAGAAAGCTTCCTGTTCTTTTATTTTCTATGATAAAATTCAAATTGATGGGGATAACGGTTCTTTTCATCGACGATCCCATCGATCACATGATCAAGTTTCCATTGCGTCCAATCAATCTCTGGGAAATACACATCTCCGTTAAATTCCGCATCGATCACTGTACGGTACAATTGATCGCAATCGTCAATCATCGCTTCAAAAACACCCGCTCCACCAGTTAAAAAAACGGGATGCTCTTGTTGCTTCACATACGCTAAGATTTCCTCTCGGTCATGCATCACTAACGCGCCGTTGGCTTGATAGTGTGGATCACTTGTCAAAACGATTGTCGTACGCTGCGGCAGTAATCTTTTTCTCATTCCTTCAAAGGTTTTGCGCCCCATTATAATCGTATTATTGATGGTTTGCTCTTTAAAAAATTTCAAATCATTTGGCAAATGCCACGGCAACGTGCCATCCGCTCCGATCAAACCCTTTTGATCTTGTGCCCAAAGTGCGATCAACATAAAAATTACATCCCTTCTGTATAAAATGATTCCGAAATAGTAGCAGCAACCTGCAGCCGCTGCATCAGCTGAAAAGCTGATTCATGCTCAAATGGATCTTTGTTGCGTTCATCAAAGCGCAAGCCATCACAGGCTTGGTAAACAATTGTGCCGCCGCTTCTTTGGACATTTCTCGGCCATTCCCCATCGTTTAAACGCGCGTTGTTGTTTTTCAGTAAGGTCGGTATCAGGGAGATAGGAAAGAGAGCACTACCAGCTGCGACATCAATTTCTTGTATTTGAAAAAAGTCAGCTGCGATCTCGTTGATCAAGCGCTCCGTTCTTTGCCACGTTTGCGGATGACTCGCAAACGCCCTTGCAGTTCGCCCTAGGATACAATACGTATTCTCTGGTAACGGCTGTTTGCTTATTGCCACAAGTTCTTCCGGATACGTCTCGATCCAAGTCACTACGCGATCAAAATCACAAATATGCAATGAATCCAGCATTGGTAAAGTATGCTGTGCCGCAAAAATAAGCCTTCTGCGGGCATCCGCCGCCCCTTTTGCTGGTATAAAAAGGGCAGTGCACTGCTGATTTGATCGAATGGCTTCTTTTAGCTCCGGCACTGTTTCCTCGGATACGGATAGCCAAACTGTATCATAGTGCTGATGCAAGAAATCAATGCATTGATCAATGAGCAATGCATGAATCGATCCAACATGTCTCTGATGAAAGGTCGCCGCAAAGCCTCGTTTGTGGGTATTTCCCATTACGCCTCATTCCTTTCTTTATGAAATGAAACCAAACAACCACTTAAACTGCGATCGGTGCTTTGATTGTTGGATGCGGATCATACCCTGCCAGGGTAATATCTTCCATTTCAAAATCAAAGATTGACTGTTTTTCAGGATTTAACTGTAAGCTTGGCGCCGGACGTACTGAACGAGTCAACTGTTCCTTCATCTGTTCTATATGATTACTGTACAGATGAGCATCACCTAATGTATGGATAAAATCTCCGACTTCTAGTCCAGTTTCATGAGCAATCAGGTGCGTTAATAGCGCATAACTAGCAATATTGAAGGGAACGCCTAAAAAGACATCGGCACTGCGTTGATATAACTGACAGCTTAAGCGACCATCATGAACATAAAATTGAAACATCGTGTGACAAGGGGGCAACGCCATCGTCGGTACATCTTCTGGATTCCAAGCAGAGACGATCAAACGACGAGAATCTGGCGTCGTCTTGATCATGTCGATCACTTCTTTGATTTGATCGATAAACCCGCCCGTACTTTTTTCCCAATGGCGCCATTGGTACCCATAAACGTGTCCCAAATCGCCGAAGGCTTCAGCGAATGTATCATCAGATAAGATTTTTTCACAAAACTGTTTCAACTCGTGTTGGTACTGTTCGTTGAAAGCTTCATCCACTAGGGAACGACGGCCAAAGTCCGTCATGTCAGGACCTGTGTAAGCATCACTTTTAATATAGCGCTCAAACGCCCATTCATCCCAAATGTGGTTATTATGTTCTAGGAGATAACGAATGTTGGTATCTCCTTTTAGAAACCACAATAATTCGCTTTTGATCAAGCCAAAAGGAACTCTCTTGGTTGTCAACAATGGAAAGCCTTGGGACAGATCAAAACGCATTTGGTGACCAAAGACACTGCGTGTTCCCGTTCCTGTACGATCACTTTTATCATTGCCTTCTGCTAATATTTTTCTTCCTAGATCTAAATATGCTTGTTCCATCGTTCTCTCCTTTACTCTACACAAACTCGCTCAAATATTCCCAACGATCCATTTTTTCTGCAAGTTGCGTTTCAACCTCGCTGATTTCTTGCTGTAATTTTTGGAGCTTGGTAAAGTCAGCTCCTTGATGATTCATCTCTTCAGTCAAAGCGGCAGCTTTTTCTTCTAACGCCGCGATATCATCTTCAATTGTCGCCCACTCTTTTTGTTCCATATAACTCAGTTTCTTTTTGACAGGCGCTGCAGCAGACTCCTCACTATCAGGAGAAAGTGAATCGTTTTTTGATTCTTTTGGCTCTAGTACACTTGAACTAGCTTTATTGGTATTGGCTGCTAGGTACTCATTAATGGAACCAAAGTAGGACTTAATCCTGCCGTCTCCTTCGAAGATCAGCAATTTTTGGGCAACTTTATCTAAAAAGTAGCGGTCATGGGAAACAGTGATTACTGCACCTGGGAATGTTTCCAAATAATTTTCCAAAATCGTCAGGGTATCAATATCCAAATCGTTGGTCGGTTCATCTAACAAGAGAACATTTGGCTGCCCAATCAATAGCTTGAGCAAAAATAGGCGTCGTTTTTCCCCGCCAGACAGCTTGCCGATCTTAGTGCCGTGCATGGATCGCGGAAACAAAAACTGTTCCAGCATTTCTGCGACACTGACTTGTGAGCCATCCACTTTTTGCACTTCCTCGGCTGCTTCTTGCAAATAAGCAATCATTCGCTGATCAGGGTTCATCGCTTCAATCGTTTGCGTATAATAAGCCATTTTCACAGTCACGCCAATCGTCCGCTCCCCTTCTTCTAAAGGCAGGCGACCAGCTAAAATATTGAGCAACGTAGATTTGCCCGCACCGTTTTCTCCTGTGATCCCTAAGCGTTCTCTTGATTGAATCAACAGATCAAAGTGAGACAAAATCGTTTTGTTTTCAATCTGGAAACTCGCATCTTTTAGCGCTAAGACTTGTTTGCCTAAGCGTGTCGTAGCAACATCAATGGCCACTTCGCCGTTCCGTTTTACTTGATGTAGGTTTTCTTTTAAATCATCGAAACGATCGATCCGTGCCTGTTGTTTCGTTGTACGGGCCTTCGCTCCGGTGCGAATCCAAGCCAACTCATGTTTGTATAACTGCTTGCGCTTGTCTTCTTGCGTCTCCTCCACTCGTTCTCGTTCTGCTCGAGCATGAAGATACGTCTCGTAATTGCCTTGATATTCATGCAGCTTGCCAAAGGACAATTCAAAGATCCGGTTAACGACTCGATCCAAAAAGTAGCGATCGTGGGTCACCATCAATAACGCACCCCGATAATTTTTTAGATAGCCTTCCAACCATTGGATCGCATCATAATCTAAGTGGTTAGTCGGTTCATCCAATAACAACAGGTCTGGTTCATCGATCAATACTTGAGCCATAGCCACTCGTTTCTTTTGACCTCCAGATAACTCACTGACCTTTTTCTTTAAATCACTGATCCCAAGTTTTTGGAGGATAATTTTGGCTGTTGTATCTGTGTTCCAAGCATCCGCTTTATTCATCGCTTCTTCTGCCAATTGATAATTGCGCTGCGTTTGTTGATCCATACCATTATTTTCTAAAGCAATCAGCGCTTTTTCATAGTCGCGAACAACGCGGATCAGCGGACTGGTCCCTTGAAAAACAGCATCTACAACGGATAATTCTTCTTGTAGCTGATTGTCTTGCGCTAAAAAGCCAATTCGATAATCTTGATTGGCAAAAACAGTTTGGCGATCACCATCTCCACGATCCAAACCTGCTAAGATTCGCAGCAAACTTGATTTCCCCGTGCCATTGACACCGATCAAACCGATCCGATCTTTTTCATGTATCAGAAAAGAAAGCTGATCAAACAGTGTTTTTTCACCGTAAGTTTTGGTTAATTCACTTACTTTTAATTCTTTCACAGAATCCCTCCTGAGTTTTTTCTTCGCTCATTGTACCACATTTCATCCGAGGAAACGATGAGAGAAAGGAGCAGTTTTTGCAATAAAAAAGAATGCCTTCGTCAGTTTATTCCCTCTGATCATCGATGTTGATCATCTTTTAGGAATAACCTGACGGAGACACTCCATAAAACGTGCATCAAGTTGCGCGCCTTTTGAGACATATTATCGGCGGAACATCCGCTGTTTCGGTTGTTCTTCCGCTCGAGACATCGCATACGATTCTAACAGATTGACATTGCGTCGGTACTCATTTGCAGAAATCGTTGAAATTTTCTCAGCCACTTCATATTCATCGATCGTCTTGCGCTCAAGATAATAGCCCCAAAGGACTTTCTTAACAAAAATCGGGTCTTGCTCAATCATGATCGTTTCAATGAAATTGCTATGTTCAAACCGTTTGATGCTCATTTCTCGTTGACGAATAAAGAAATTGATCAGCGAGGAATCATAAACATCTTCTAAATTGCTCAAACTGTGAAAAATGTATTCGCTGTTTTTTAAGTAGATTTTTTGTACTTCAGAAATGTCTCGTTGTTTCAAGGCATCTTTCAGTTGCTGCTGCCGCTGTAAAAACAAACGTGGATGGATCAGTACACGAATAAAACGCTGAATAAAGAAGAGCCAAAAACTAAAGAATGAGAGAATTTGTTTTGCGAGGGAATGCTGCTGCTGAGAAATAAAGCGTGAATAAAAACGATAGCCATTTAGGCTGACTTTCCCATTTCGATAAGCTTCATCCAAGCCGTCTTGTTCGATCGATAAGATCAATCCTTGAATTTCTTGGATTTCTTGTTTTTCTGAATCAGTCAAACTATTGCGATACAATTCCCAACGACGATTTTCATAGGAATTGATGACAGCATCGATCGCTAAGCGACCTTTATCAGAAAGCTCTTGTTTTTCTCCTGCTTCCAATTGTTCGATGACGTCTTCTAAGATCAACAAGTGATTGAAGTCGACACTTTCGGCAGCTTCACCATCTGCCAAATAAGGTAAGACCATCACGCTGATGATCAATGTCAGCAAAATTACACAGGCGGTCAAAAACAGGAGCAAGCTCCGTTCCTGAAACGGTGTATCATGCACCATCACCGGTAAAATGAAGATGGCTGCCAAACTGACTGTTCCCTTGACGCCACCAAAGGTCAACAAGGCGACTTGATTCATGGATACTTGTTTTTTTGACTGTAAGAACCAATAATAAAATAGCAAAAAGATAAAACGTACGAGGAAAATCACCGCTGTGACGACTAAAATCGTGATGACTAGATGCCAGTTTGCATAGTTTTTGCTTTCCCAGATCGGTGAAAAGACTTGTGACAACTCGATCCCTAGAAAGAGAAACACTAATGCGTTCAATGTAAAGACAATGGTCGACCATGTGCTTTCCGAAATGTTCGCTAATTCTGCATCAAACAACGAGATCCGGCGTTTTCTTTGGGCTTGGGCTACACCTGCCACAACTGCTGCGATAATCCCTGAGACGCCAATCATTTCTGCCAGCAAATAGGCAGCAAATGGCAAGAGCAGTTCAATCAATAAGTATACTGTGACATCTTGTGCCGAGATTTTTTCAATAAAACGTAAAATCCGGCGTTTCAGCCATACTATCAAGTAACCGACAAGCCCGCCACCGATACTAGAGAAAAGAAGTTGGAAGCCTGCGTTTGCTGCTGAAAAACTCCCGGTAGTCAAAGCCACGATAGCAAACTGTAATGCGGTAACCCCCGAAGCATCGTTCAGTAAGCCCTCGCCTTCAAGAATATGCATAATGTTTTTGGAAATTTTCAAACGCTTTGCTAATGAGGAGACTGCCACCGCATCAGTTGGTCCTAACGCAGCCCCGAAAGCGAAGCAAGCAGCCAGAGGTATCGTCGGCATCAACCAATGGAGGGTTCCGCCGACCGCAAACAGCGTCATTAACACGCCACCAAAAGCCAAAAACAGCACGATCTTGCTGTTTTTTAGGATCTCAGGTACATCTGCTCGTTCCCCTTCTCGAAATAGCAATGGACCAATGATCATTACTAAAAACATTTCCGGTTCAAAGGCGATCTCTTGACCCATTTCTGTAAGACCTAATAAAATTCCTAAGATGATTTGAATAAAAAAGATCGGTACTGAGGGCAATATTTTGCTCGCCACATTTGATAATGTGACAAGAATTGCAATGATAATGACGAGTTCAATAAATTCCATCCATTACCCTCTTTTCTTTCGAATGGCTAATAACAGCTCAAGAAAATCTTCTTTTTTTAAAAGGATCTTGTCGTTTAGAAGACCTAACTCCTTTTCGTTATTTTCAATCTCGCATTGGACACGCCGTGATTCCAAGCGATATAAATCGTGTTTCATTCGTTCAAATTTTCGGAAAAGCAATGGATTTTTCCGTTGCAAATAATCCCGAATCTCCTTTTTTTCAGCTGGTGTAAATTGTCCCAACTGCTTCATTAGTTCTTGCTTACTTAAACATTCCTTGTTCATAATTACGTTTTTTACCCCTTTTATCATCAGTTTATCTTTTTATTTAACGTGCAAATCAAAATTATCTCTTGACCGCTAGTATTCTAAGCCAATCATTCAAAAATAGCAAGTCTTTCTCACTAAATGTTGGTTTTCTATCAGTTTTCTTATAAAACAAAAAAACCGCAGTCTTCACTGCGATTTTTTATGCTTATTTCATATATAAGTCGTAGTAAGCATCCATGATCTCTTTGGCGATTTGAATATTTGGATGGGTATCTGTGTCGCCTTTTAATTGAGGCATTACGATCGCAATCGCAATATCCGCATCACTGCTTGGCCCGTAGGCAACGATGTTTAGGTTAACTAAGCTGATGGTATTGCCATTACTATCCACAATTGGTGTTTCGGCAGTACCTGTTTTGGCAGAGACCTCCATTTTCGCAGAAGCCAAGCCTTTGGCAGTTGCCCAAGCATCCGTTCCATGAACTGCATCATAAAATCCATTTTGAACAATTTGCATTTGAGCATCTGTTAAACCAACTTCGTTCAATACCGTTGGTTCGATCTCTTCAATCAGTGAGCCAAGACCGCCAGTTTCATCATTGCCGTAAATACCGTCGACGATATGAGGCTGCAATCTTTTGCCACCATTAGCAACAGTTGCTGCATATTGTGCCAGTTGCAACGTGGTATAGGTATCAAACTGACCAAAAGCCAAGTCAAGGATCTTCCCACCATCACTGACCGGGTCCATGTTATCGATCGATGTGCTGATACCAGTCGCTTCTCCCGGTAAATCGATCCCAGTTTCAGTTCCCATACCAAAAGAGGCAAAAGACGAACGTAGTTTTTCATAGACATCCCCTTGACGATCCACTGTTGGAATCGAGATACCTGACTGATAATTGATGCCCATCAAACGTAAAGCGACTTGCATCATATAGGAGTTAGAAGAAACTTCCAACGCCTGCTCCGCAGAAAGGTTACGATTATTTGCCCCAGTTGGGTTGAAAATTGAGGCTTTTACATCGGAGCCAATTCTGATTGGTTGATCCAATAACACTTCATTGCCGTTTAAGACCCCATTTTCCCAGCCGGCAGCCAAAGTCCCTGCTTTGACAACGGACCCTGGTACAAAGGAATTAATGAAGGTACCAATGGCATTTTCCTGCAATTCATTTGAACCTGTATCATGATGATAGCCGGACATTGACAAAACGCCGCCGGTTTTTGGATTTAACGCCACTGCGTAAACCCCTGGAGAATATTCTGCTGCCCCAGAATCAATCAGTTTTTGGAAATTGTCTTGCAAGATTTTATCAACTCTCGCTTGAAACTCAGCATCTAATGTTAATACAAGGTTATCCCCTTTTGCCCCTGCAAAGGTTTCTTTTTGACTTTCAATATTATTATTGTTATCAAGGGAAATCTCGGAAATGGATTTTGTGCCTTGTAAGACTTCTTCATACTGCTGCTCTAAATAACTGCGTCCAACACGATCATTACGAGCATAGCCTTTTTCTAAAAATTCATCCAAAACTTCTTCCGGAATCCCTTGTTCTTCACTAGTCACCGTTCCGATCAAACTAGCCAGAGAACTTCCTTCAACGATGTTTCTCGTCCAATCAGTCCCCGTGGAGATTCCCGGTAAATCAACCATATTTTCAGCGACAACAGCTAATTCACGGTCAGACACATCCGACGTCTTAATAAAGACCGTACTCAAAGATTGGGCGCTATTCATCCGCTTAAAAATCGTGGCTGCTTCTAATTCTGCATCAGAGAAATTGATTTCATCTTCTGTCACTTTATCAACGGTTGCCGCATATTGTTCAGAAGTACCTAAAGAACGCTCTTCATCACTCAATCGGTCAGTTGCTGCTTCAAGATTTTCTTCATCGGCCAGCCAAAAGTCCTTAAGATCACGATCAGACAAGTTTTTGTCCACAGGTACTTCGATCAACTCGCTCAATTTTTTGGCCGTTTCTAACAAATCTTGAGCGGTCATTTTGTTTCCGCGGGTAAATGTGATTGCTGCATTGGCTTGATTTTCCACTAAAGCTTTCCCAGAAGCATCGTAAATCATCCCCCGAGGGGCACTTCCTTTTACTTCCACTACAGATGAAGCTTTCAATTGCTGCTCAATATTTTCGCCATTGACGATCTGTAGATAGCCTAATTGGACAATCAATGATACAAACAAAGCAAAAATAATAAAAAACAAAAAGTTCAATCGAAATGGAACATGAGATTTGCGATACGATTTGGCCTTTGGTTCTTCTGGCCCCTTACGTATCCCTTGGACAACTTTATCTTTCAAATTCTTCATCTCATCTATCCTTCCAATCTATAATGACTACTGTCCTATTTTACCAAAAAATTCGATCTGAAACAGAAAAAACAAAAAATATCCATTAATCCTTAGAAAAAACTATAAAAACTCAACGATATCTGCCTGAATGTTTCACAGATAGATTGTTTCATTTTCACTCTTTCATGAAAAAATTGTTTTTTTAAGCTTTCTTATGTTTTTTCATTTGTTGATTTCGTGAAACAAGAAATTGATTGATGTTATTGTGGAAAACTAAAAGCAGGAGGACTTTCGGTCACCCTGCTTTTTAGGCTTCTAAAGAAACTAGCTACTCCCCAGTTGTTGAATTTTCTTCTGAGAAGGTCAGACTGTCGTCGTATAACTGATAATTAGGCGATCCGTTAGTATATTCATCGCCTTGGGTCAACCCCTCGTTCGTCGGAAGTTGCAACTGCTCCTTTAACAAATTTTGCGTATGCAACAACTGATTCGTGCCTAATAGCTGATAATATACCCCACCAATCAGTTGTCCTTCCCCTTGTAGCTGCTCTTGCTCGATGGTCGTAAAAGCAGGCATGTAATTCGTGCCGATATCCATCATGTCATTCCAGGTAAGATCCGTCTTCGAATTTTTTTCAACTGCTTTAAGGATATTGCGGTAATTTCCTATTCCCTCCAAGCTCATGACTTTTTGAAGGATTTTCGTCACCACTTCTCTTTGCCTTCTTTGTCGTCCAATATCTCCCTCTGGATCTTGTTTACGCATTCTTGCGTAGGCCAAGCCTGTTTTCCCATCTAAAGTGATTTGTCCTTTAGGGACATGGACACCTTCTAACGTAAAATCGATGGCATTTGTCACTTCGATCCCACCTACTGCATCAATCAAATCCCGCATTCCTTGCATATTGATCGTCACATAATGGTCGATAGGAATGTCTAAAAGATTTTCAACTGAATCCATTGCCATCGCTTCACCACCGAAAGCATAGGCATGATTCAACTTATCGATCGTATTAAAGCCAACGATTTGCGTATAGATATCACGGTCAAGACTAACGATCGTTGACTGCTTTTTCTCAGGATTGACTGTTACCACCATCATGCTATCTGAACGGCCTTGCTCGGTTCGTCCCAACGCCCCTGTATCAATCCCCATTAACAGAATGGAAAATGGATCGCGCTCTTCAATGCTGATCGCTGTTTCTCGTTTGTCTGTTTTACGATCAACAGACTTTGAGATTTGGTTGAATGTAGCATTCGTCTCTTGATAGATCTGCATGCCATAAATCGTTAACCCAATGATTCCAACTACTAACACGACTAAAATACTGACTATTACTTTTTGATAACTCCGCATCCTGCACCTCGCCAATAAAAAATCACTTATCGAGTAAATTTTCCCACAAAATACAACGTTCAGCAACCGCTATCAAGAATAACTTTCATCCGTAACGCTTCCGTAACTTATTTGAAATAAAGAAAAAATTAAAAACAAATAAAGTGCGCTCTCTAAGTTAGAGAGCACACGTCAAAACATCATTTTTAAATGTAATCAACAAAACGAGCACGGAACTTCATATGCAAATGGCTTCCTAAAATAAGAAGCATCAAAGTTAGACACCAGAATATAAGTGTGTAGGTCGTTTTTTCCCAAACCCATGCTCGAGAAAGGAAAGCATCCCGAAATCCCTCGATTAAATAGTAAATTGGATTTAAGTGTAACACTTTAATTAGCCAATCTGGTAAATTACGATTATTGATATTCCAAATAGGTCCTGAAACATAGAATAATAAACGAAGTACTGATTGTAAGAAAATATGATAATCTCGAACTAGTACTGTTATTGTGGCGTTCAATAGACCAAATGCAAATAAGAAAACAATCATCGCAAGAAAATAATAAATAAATTGCAACCAATAGATACTTGGCGTCACACCAGCTATGAATAACGAACCTACCACGATTGCCACCATAGGAATGTAGGATGATAAATTACTTATAATGTTGATCGATGGTAGAATACTGACTGGAAACTTCATTTTCGCTACCATTCCTACTTGTCGATGAATACTATTCGAGGCTCCTAAGATTGATGCACTAATATAAAACCATGCCGTGATCCCAATCAGCATCCAGATAATAAAAGGTACGCCATCAATATTTCCGTTTTGATTAACACCTAGACCAAAAACCAAGTA
This sequence comes from Enterococcus sp. 5B3_DIV0040, assembly GCF_002140755.1. Classification (NCBI taxonomy): domain Bacteria; kingdom Bacillati; phylum Bacillota; class Bacilli; order Lactobacillales; family Enterococcaceae; genus Enterococcus; species Enterococcus sp. 5B3_DIV0040. Next base: position 954,200 of record NZ_NGLC01000001.1, on the reverse strand, counting down.
ATAGATTCCTACTTGAATAGCGGGATTTAAAATCTGCCAAGCTAAACCTAGATAGTGACTCTGATAGGTCGCTTTATCTTCATAACGGGACATCCGAAAAATAATCCCCGCATTTTTAAATTGTTCTTTTATAACTGCAGCAATCTCTTTCACAAACTTCTTCCTTTTCTATTTGAACTAAACAAAGAAACATCTTCTTTATTTGAAAACTTGACTGATCGTTTCAACAGGATTTTTAATTGCGTAAGTAATCGAACGCCCGCTAAAAGAAACCAGCGAGCAGAATATCGTTGCGACTACGACCAAACCTAAGACTCCTTTTGTCGGCCAGCTCATTTTTTCTCCTAGTGGCGTACGTTTCAAGTTTTTCTTGATCATTTGGTCGGAAAGATTTTGTAGTTGTAAAAAATGATCTTCTCGGCTTTTTTCAGCTAATTTGTCCAAGTTAAATGCTTTTTGATCTTCTTTGTATTTATCTTGATAGGCTTTTTGCTCTTTCTTTGGTTGTTTTTTGAACCAATCGATAAATTTGCGGTATTCAGCCATTACTTCTTCAGTAGGACCAAACATCCGTAAATCACCATAGTGCATCCAAATCGTTCGGTCACAAAGTTTTTCTACCTGTCCTAAAGCATGACTAACAAAAAAGATCGTTTTTCCTGCTTCTTTAAATTCCATAATCTTATCCACACATTTTTGATAAAACGTTTCGTCTCCGACAGACAACGCCTCATCAATGACTAAAATATCTGGATCATTATGAACCGCAATAGCAAAGCCTAACCGTGATTTCATCCCACTGGAATAGCTTTTAACGGGTTGATTGATAAAATCACCTAAATCAGCAAAGGCTACTATTTCAGGCATTTTTTCATCAATTTCTTTATTAGTCATTCCAGACATCAATGCTTTGAGCCGAATGTTTTCTAACCCTGTCAGCTGATATTTTAACCCCGCACCGATTGCGATGATTGAGGTATCACCATTTACTTCCATCGTACCGGATGTCGGTGGAATAATGCCACTGATCACGTTCGATAAAGTTGATTTTCCAGAGCCATTGATCCCAATGATCCCCACTGATTCACCAGCTTTCACATCGAAGCTAACTCCTTTTAATGCCCAAAAACGGGGAACATTGCGATGATAGAACTTGAATAGTGCTTTTACTTTGTCAGCTTTCTTTTTATATAAGTCGTATTCTTTCGTCACTAAAGTTGCACGGACTTTGATTTCTTTTTCCACTTTCTTCATCCATTCTCATAGAATTTCTAATTGATCAAGTCAACTCACAAAACATCATACCATATTTTGAGTTCTGAACAAATAATCAATGAAAAACTAGTAATAAATTCTTAAGTTCTTGGAGTTGGTTTCAATAAAAAAAACATCTGTAAAAGATGCTTTTTTAATAACAGTCCTTTTAATTGTTGAGTTTCAAATCTTTTTTGATTTGCGTGGTTGATATTTCTGGTGTCCGTGCTAGATAAATCACTTCAGCATCGGTTTCTTCTTGAATAAAGTCAAACTTTCCTGCCCAATCGTCTCCCATAACAAAGGTATCAACATGGTACTCTTTGACATCAGAAACTTTTTGAGCCCAGCCTTCTTCAGGAATCACTAGATCCACATACCGAATCGCTTCTAATAATTGTTTCCTTTTCTCATAAGAAAAGTAACATTTTTTTTGTTTTTCATTCCAATTAAATTCATCCGTTGACAGTGCTACGATTAAATAATCGCCTTGTTCTTTTGCACGACGCAAAAGATTGATATGTCCATAGTGCAATAAATCAAATGTTCCGTAAGTGATTACTCGTTTCATTCTTATCCCTCTTCGCTTCCTAGTCTTACTAATGTATTGAAGATACCAAATATGGAAAGAAATAGCAAATTAAAAAAGCTGAGTATCTTTTGTGACCTCAAAAATCAAACAATAAAAAATATCTTTTTGAGGCACTTCAGTTACTCAGCTTTTTTGTTCTGATTTAGACTTTGGTTACTTCCGCTGCCTGCGGTCCGCGGGCACCTTCAACGATCGTAAATTCAACTTCTTGTCCTTCTTCAAGCGATTTAAAACCATCTCCTTGAATGGCAGAGAAGTGAACAAATACATCATCGCCACCGTCAACTGTAATAAAACCAAACCCTTTTTCGTTGTTGAACCATTTTACTTTCCCATGTTCCATAGTGTGTAAAGCCTCCAATAATTATAATCCGACGATTCCGTCTATTTCATTATAGCGAAATATGTAAGCGTTAGCAATAACGAAATTTCTTTCCATCAACAAAAAAGAAGCCCTTAGTCAGGCTTCTTCCTAATGGTTTGTTTAAGCTTTTGCGAAATATTCGTTTACTTTGTCCCAGTTAACAACACTCCAGAAAGCATTGATGTAATCTGGACGAACATTTTTGTATTTTAAGTAATACGCATGTTCCCAAACATCTAAACCTAATACAGGTGTTTGACCATCCATCAATGGTGAATCTTGATTCGCGGTTGAAGTGATTGCTAGTTTACCGTCTTTAACGACTAACCATGCCCAACCTGAACCAAAACGTCCAGTTGCAGCAGTTTTAAATTCTTCTTTAAAGTCTTCAAAGCTGCCGAAAGCTTCGTCAATTGCCTCTTTGATTGCCCCAGTAGGTTCGCCACCAGCATTTGGGCCTAAGATTTCCCAGAAGAATGTGTGGTTAGCATGGCCGCCGCCATTGTTGCGAACCGCTGTTTGAATGTCTTCTGGTACAGAAGAAAAGTCTGCTAATAATTCTTCAACTGTTTTTTCACCTAATTCAGGATGTTTTTCAATCGCTGCATTTAAGTTTGTTACATAAGTGTTGTGGTGTTTATCATGATGCAAATGCATCGTTTCTTCATCAATATATGGTTCCAATGCATCGTATGCGTAAGGTAAATCTGGTAATGTGTAAGTCATAAAAAAATCCTCCTCAATGATAATGTTTACATAAGTAACATTATCAGACTATCAGACTTTGTTCAAAAAATATGCTTACTAACTTTCATCATTTACTTCAAAATTTTTGATTTCCGCTTGATTAAATATCAGGAATTTACTAAAGAGATAATTAGCGAGAACAACAATGATTTGAGTAACTATCTTTGCTGTTAAATTCGTTGTATTCATTAAATCGATCATAACATACATCACACCCATATCCATTCCAAGGGAGAGTACACGATAAAAAATAAACTTAGCAAATTCAACTAAAAGTTCTAACATACTTTCTGTTTTTGAATGGAACACCCAAACTTTGTTCGTTACAAAAGCAAACAAAACAGAAGCTATCCACGAAATTCCATTTGCTACCAAGTAATGCAGAGAGAGCCATTCTACACAAATAAAATAAGTTACGATATTTACAATTGTGGCAAGACCACCAAAAAAAAGATAAATAAAAAGATTCCATAGTTTTCTTTTTTCTAAAGCCTCTTTAAACCTTAAATAAAATTTCAAAAAGAACACTCCTAATTCATCAAAGCTTTCTTACACTATATTATATCTGTCTCTTATACACATCTAGATGTGTATAAGAGACAGATATAATATAGTGTAAGAACACTCCTAATTCATCAAAGCTTTCTTACACTATATTATATCCTATAAATAATTAATATACGAATTTTTTCATAAAATTATCGCTTTATTTTTCTTTTTTTCATAAGATTAAAGAAGACAATCAAACAATCACATTCGCTGTCTGATAATAAAAACCAAACCCTTCACGAAAAATAAGATAGACGACAATATTGACTACGGTGGTCAAACCACCAAAAAATAAATACGTGAGTGGCTCCCACAGTTTTTTTTGTTGTAAGATTTGTTTGTATTCAATAAACTTTTGCATCCATATGCCTACTTTCATTACTTTATTTACTTATTCAATAGATATTTGGCTCTTTTTTTGTGAATTCCTTGTAATCCTAAGAACCCTTCGTTACAATTACTCTAGTTATACCACAAAGGAGTTTATCAGCAAATGACTATCGTCCAACTATTTAAAATTGCTTTTTTTCGAATACCAGAACTAAAATTCGTCAAAAAAGCAGAGTTTTCCAAAGTGATCGTTTTTCTATTAGGTGCAGCCGTGATGATGGCTTTGCCAATTACCATCAATGTCTTAGGCGTCTTTCGTGATGTGCAAGCAGATGGACAAAAAATCGGAGAAACGATTCCTGATTTTACGATCGAAAATGGACAGCTTTCTGCCGCTCCAAATACGAAAGGATTCATCTATCAAACCGATTCGATCATCTTTACTTTTGATCCTGATGGCAATCGTACACCAGCGGATATTGCATCTGATGTCACCGGCTCGGTGATCGCAGTAGGTTTGTTAAAAGATCAGCTGGTCATTCGTATCCCTTCTTCTGGTTTCTCAACGTCTATGTTCGATTCAAACCAATTAGAGTTTGATTATAGTGAACCAGCACTGCGTAATCTTAACGGTCAGGCGATTCGAGAAACCTTATCCAACCAAGCGATCCCATGGCTGATAAAAATCATTGTCTTTTTTGTCGCCTTATATCCCACGTTTGTCAGCTTACTGATCACCTTAATCATGGGAACCTTTATTGCAACGATCTATACGAAATTGAAGCTATTCTCTTATACCTTTTTCGAAAATTTAAAGATTCTCATTGTCTGTGCTGCATTGCCTACACTCATTAGTGTTATTGTACAACTAGCGCTGCCTTCCTTTGATGCTACCACCTTTATTTTGTTTGGTTCCCTATTCTTATTTACACAAGGTGTCAAAGATTCACCAAAAATACAATTAAAAAAATGATCTATGCCATGTTCAATTCATTGAACATGGCTTTTTTCTCATTCTTTGCTACACTTAAGATACAAGGAGGCTTGGCAATGAAAAAAATAATCTTAGCCACTCGCAACTTTCGCGACACTTATGTGGAACAAATGGAAAAAGACTATCAATTTCTCGTCTACTCAAAGGACCAAGCAATTGATTGGTCACAAGTAGAAATCACTATCGGTTGGAAACCAACATGGAACGAACACCTGTTAACCGAAAAAACAAATTTGAAATGGGTCCAAGCGATTTCGGCTGGTGTGGACACCTTGCCATTAAAAGAGTTTGCAAAATACGACATTCTCTTATCAAATGGCAGTGGCATCCACGCAGAATCGATTACAGACCATTTATTGGCTTTGCTCTTTATGGAAAACCGCGGGATTTTCCAAGCAATCCAACAACAAAGAAAACAGCAATGGGCACCGGATACGATTCCTTATGCAAAGCTATCTGATCAAGAGATTTTGATCGTTGGTACGGGACAAATCGGCCAAAGATTAGCCCAAGCATTAACCTTTTTTGGTGTACATCCGATTGGCATTAATACAAGCGGCCATGAGGTGGCGGGTTTTGAAAAAACGTTTGCGTTATCTGACTTACACGCTTGCGCAAAAACCGCCGATTGCATCATCAATATTCTTCCACTGACAGAAGAAACCACACATTTGTATGATGAAGCCTTTTTTGCACAAATGAAGCCTTCCGCTTCATTTTATAATGTCGGTCGCGGTCCTAGCGTGGATACTGCCGCATTAACAAAGGCATTAGAGAAAAAGCAGCTGGCATTTGCCGCACTAGATGTTTTTGAAGAGGAACCTCTACCAGAAAATGATCCACTATGGCATACCGAAAACCTGTTGATTACTCCTCACATCTCAGGACACACGCCCCATTTTCAAAAGGCATTTATGGATATTTTCTTAGCGAATTTCCAACAATTTTTAACGAAACAAGAACTTGTTAAAAATGAGATAAACTTGGAAAAGGGATACTAACAAATTCTTTCCGTAAAAAAAGTGTACAGTTGAAGGCAACCCCTTCAAATTGTACACTTTTATTTTATCATTATTTTTCTTGGTCTTTTTCGGTTTCTTTCAAGAAGTATAAGGGTCTATTTTTAGTCTCTAAGAAAATTTTTCCGATATACTTGCCGATGATCCCTAAACAAAGCAATTGCAATCCACCAACAAATAAGAAGATACTGACCATTGAAGGCCACCCTGATGTCGGATCTCCAAAAATAAAGGTTCTTATCACAATAAAGATCAAAGCAATCAGAGAACCAAAACAGGAAAGCGCACCAATAAACGAGGCGATATTCAAAGGTGTATCTGAAAAATTGACGATGCCATCGATCGAATATTGGAATAGCTTCCAGAATGACCAGGACGTCTCACCCGCTACTCTTTCTCGATTCTCATAGGCGATGTATTCTGTATCAAACCCAACCCAGCTGAAGATCCCTTTTGAAAAGCGATTGTACTCTGACAGCTGTAAAACTGCATCAACCATATTGCGGCGCATCAAGCGAAAATCTCGCGCACCGTTTACCATTTCAGTATCGGCAATTTTGTTGATGATGTTATAGAACGAGTTCGAAAAAAAACTGCGAATCTTTGGCTCACCTTTTCTATCGGCACGTCTCGTACCCACACAGTCAAGCTCTGGTTTACTTCTTAGCAAAGCAAACATTTCAGGTAGTAATGACGGCGGATCTTGTAAATCTGCATCCATTACAGTGACAAAATCGCCTCTAGCAGCTTGTAGCCCCGCATAAAGAGCAGCTTCTTTGCCAAAGTTTCTCGAAAAAGATAGATAGCGAACACTTTCAGGGTGGGCGTGATACAAGTCTCTTAAAACAGACAGAGTTTGATCTGAAGACCCGTCATTAACAAAAATATATTCAAAAGGCATATTTAAGTGTTTCTTCACTTTTTCTGTTTCTTCAAAGAAAATCGGCAAGCTTGCCTCTTCATTAAAACAAGGTACAACAATTGATAACATCGGTTTCATCTCCTAGAGCCAGTCGTGGGAAATCGGTCAGCTAGGACCGAATCCACATTATTTTTTATCTTCGCTAAAATCATATTTCGGTTCATCTAACGTTTCATCATAGTCCACAGTTAGATCATAGCCTTTGAAAAACCATTCGTCTGCTTCATCAATAAAAAAAAGCAAGCCATCAATGGTTTGTTCGACGATCGGACGTTCTGGTTTATCGACTGACATTCCCACGGAAAATCCGTCATGCACTTGTGTTTTGCCATAAATTTTTCCGAAAAAACGAATCCCGCTTCCTTGGTCTACCACCAATTCTTTTTTAAACCATTGCATTGCTTCAGGACTTATTGTTAAGTTCATTTTCTTCACTCCTAATCATTCATATGTTCATCAAGTATATCTACATCATCTGTATTGCCGATCACGAGTAAATTGTCATTTTCACGCACGATCGCCTCTGCATCAGGCGAAACGATCACTTGTCCTGGTCCCCGACGAATCGCAACGACTGTCAGACCATATTTTTGTCGAAAATTCAGCTCAATCAGGGATTTATTGAAAAAGCGTGGATTGGACACGCGAATCTCTGCTAGAGAAAATTCGTCAGATAGTTCAATATAATCTAAAATATTTTTGGAAACAAGATTATGGGCGATGCGAATCCCCATGTCACGTTCGGGATGAACGACACGGTCTGCGCCGAGTTTTTCCAGTACACGGGCATGGTATTCGTTTTGGGCTTTCGCTAAG
>NZ_NGLC01000001.1:939773-946513 GCF_002140755.1 Enterococcus sp. 5B3_DIV0040 | reverse complement strand
AGCGAAAATCTCGCGCACCGTTTACCATTTCAGTATCGGCAATTTTGTTGATGATGTTATAGAACGAGTTCGAAAAAAAACTGCGAATCTTTGGCTCACCTTTTCTATCGGCACGTCTCGTACCCACACAGTCAAGCTCTGGTTTACTTCTTAGCAAAGCAAACATTTCAGGTAGTAATGACGGCGGATCTTGTAAATCTGCATCCATTACAGTGACAAAATCGCCTCTAGCAGCTTGTAGCCCCGCATAAAGAGCAGCTTCTTTGCCAAAGTTTCTCGAAAAAGATAGATAGCGAACACTTTCAGGGTGGGCGTGATACAAGTCTCTTAAAACAGACAGAGTTTGATCTGAAGACCCGTCATTAACAAAAATATATTCAAAAGGCATATTTAAGTGTTTCTTCACTTTTTCTGTTTCTTCAAAGAAAATCGGCAAGCTTGCCTCTTCATTAAAACAAGGTACAACAATTGATAACATCGGTTTCATCTCCTAGAGCCAGTCGTGGGAAATCGGTCAGCTAGGACCGAATCCACATTATTTTTTATCTTCGCTAAAATCATATTTCGGTTCATCTAACGTTTCATCATAGTCCACAGTTAGATCATAGCCTTTGAAAAACCATTCGTCTGCTTCATCAATAAAAAAAAGCAAGCCATCAATGGTTTGTTCGACGATCGGACGTTCTGGTTTATCGACTGACATTCCCACGGAAAATCCGTCATGCACTTGTGTTTTGCCATAAATTTTTCCGAAAAAACGAATCCCGCTTCCTTGGTCTACCACCAATTCTTTTTTAAACCATTGCATTGCTTCAGGACTTATTGTTAAGTTCATTTTCTTCACTCCTAATCATTCATATGTTCATCAAGTATATCTACATCATCTGTATTGCCGATCACGAGTAAATTGTCATTTTCACGCACGATCGCCTCTGCATCAGGCGAAACGATCACTTGTCCTGGTCCCCGACGAATCGCAACGACTGTCAGACCATATTTTTGTCGAAAATTCAGCTCAATCAGGGATTTATTGAAAAAGCGTGGATTGGACACGCGAATCTCTGCTAGAGAAAATTCGTCAGATAGTTCAATATAATCTAAAATATTTTTGGAAACAAGATTATGGGCGATGCGAATCCCCATGTCACGTTCGGGATGAACGACACGGTCTGCGCCGAGTTTTTCCAGTACACGGGCATGGTATTCGTTTTGGGCTTTCGCTAAGATATTAGGAACACCCATTTCTTTGACCATCAAGGTCACCAAAATACTAGCTTGAATATCCTCACCAATCGCAACAATGACATGGTCAAAGTTACGGATACCCAATGAGCGTAACGTCATCTCATCTTGTGCGTTGCCGACCACCGCATGGGTGGCGATATTCATGTACTCATTGACACGATCTTCGTTGCTATCGATCGCCAGTACTTCTTGTCCAGATTCAATCAACGTGCGACAAATACTGCCACCAAAACGGCCCAGACCGATTATTGCATAATTTTGCTTCACCACAAACGCTCCTTTTTTACCAGATCATAATTTAGTATAACAAAAACCTCCTCTGCTTGCCATGAGGAGGTATGATTATTAAGACTTTATTTTATTAAACCATGTTTAAAAGCATATATCGTAGCTTGTGTACGATCTTCTACTTCTAATTTTGATAAGATATTTGACACATGTGTCTTCACTGTTTTCAGCGTAATGAAGAGTGCATCCGCAATCTCTTGATTGCTCTTTCCTTCGGCGATTAACAGTAACACTTCTTGTTCCCGATTGGTCAAATCTTCATGTAGGATCGGTGTCCGATTCGTCAAACGATCCATCATTTTCGTGGTGACTTCGGGTTCTAAGACCCGCTCTCCTCGCTGGGTTGCACGAATGGCTTCCGCAATCTCATGAGCAGTAGACGTCTTTAACAGATAACCTGCCGCCCCCGCTTCAATAGCAGGATAGACTTTTTCGTCATCAATAAAACTAGTGACAATAATGATTTTTGCTTCGGGCCAATCATTTAAAATCAATTTCGTAGATTCGATCCCATCCATTTCATCCATCACCAAATCCATCAAAATCACATCTGGACGTAATTCCAATGCCTTTTCATACCCGACTCGACCATTTTCCGCTTCCCCAATTACTTCTATATCGTCTTGAATCGATAGATAAGAAGAAACCCCAAGACGAACCATTTCATGGTCATCAACTAGCAACACTTTAATCATACCTTATGCCTCCTTCAACAGTGGAACTTTAATTTCAATACTGGTTCCTTGATTTTTAAAACTAATAATTTTCAACGTTCCGCCAACGGCACTTACCCGTTCTCGGATATTCATCAAACCATAGCTGCCGGCCTTTTGATCTTGTGGATCAAAGCCAACACCGTCATCGATCACCCGCAACAACACGTTATTATCAATGCGATGCAAGTAAACTTCCAACTCATTGGCCTTGGCGTGACGCAGTGTATTAGATAAGAGTTCTTGGATCACACGAAAGAGTTGATCTTCAATCGAACTAGGCATCGTAAAGTCTTCAATATCCCAAGTCAATAGAATTTTGATTTTGGTCTCTAATTCTTTTAACAATTGCTCGATTCCTTGCTTTAGACTCTTCCCTTCCAAAGTAACAGGTCGTAGATGAAGCAAGAGCGCCCGCATTTCAGATTGCGAAGCATTGATAATGTCTGTGACCATAGCTAACTGTTTCTTTTGGCTTTCTGGCGCATCTGTTCGAATCGCTTGCTCATTTAGTGCAGACATCATCATCATGGCGGCAAACAGCTGTTGAGAAACAGAGTCGTGCAATTCACGAGCCAGACGCTGCCTTTCTGCTTCTAAAATCTCTTCTTTCGTCTGACCATCAACAAACTGCGGTTTCGCATTCAATTGCTGTAATTCCATCGACATCTGTTTCATCTTCGATTGGATACTGGCAATATCACGATCCACATTCGCAATCAAATGGTTTTCAGACGCATGGGGGATTTTTGTTTCTAATAAAGGGCTATCGATATAGCCGCTGGCTAACAGTCTTAACTTTTCTTCCACCGGACCGTATTGACGGTTGCGAAAAAAAGAAATCAGTAAAAAGATAGCTAAAGCAATCAATGCAGATATTACAAGTAAGTGAAAGACGATTGGGATAAAGAAGAGCTTGATTTGAAAGACTTCTATCAGCCAATTATTTTTCCCACTGGCATACAAATAGGAAAACAGCATCAAAATCATGGTGAAAAAACTTGCTAATCCTGCATAAAAAGCGATCATGCCTCTTGAAAATTTCCCGATCATACCCGAATCACCTCAACATCACCAACAAGGGTATTCGTCAAGATTTTCAAACGCCGACTATTTTCGCCATAATCCGGGCTATAGATCGTCACTTTTTCATTTTTCAAGCTCGTTTCTTCGCCTTCAAAGATAACGGAGCCAATAAAAGTACTATGCTCTAATTTGATTGCTACGCCAGCAGGCACTAAAATACGAGTTCTGCCAAAGCCTTTTCGTACGATCACGACGTTTTCTTTCTTAGGCAATAAAGTGTTGCCTAGATCGATAAAAGTGTCCCCAGTCAAGATATCTAAATTGATATCGTCCCATTCATAGACTTGACTGCCGATCCGTTCATTGCCTAACCATTGCTGCTTTTGTTTCAGTGGATGATCAGCTTTGGGTTCTTCAGTTTCAACGATAATCATTTGTTTTTTGCGCCAGAATGAATTTTTAGTTAAGTCGATTCCGGTAATCTCGACTCCTTTTAAACCAATAAATAAAATCGCAAAAATCAGCATCAGCCACAGTGCTGGACTATTTAACAAACTGATCAAAATAGCAATGGAACTTGAGACCATCAAGAAATTTTTAAAATTGCTCTTGCGCTCACTTCGGTTCACAAGGACCAAGCACGTCACACCAAGTATTAATAAAAATAATAATGGCGGATTAGATAAAATTTGCCATACCGCAAAAAGCAGTAAGAGCGCTTCAACAATAAAGAAAAAACGCCAAGGACTTTTCATTCAAGCTCCTCCTCCTAGTAATTCTACTCTATCATACCTGAAAAAAATGGTTTGTCCATCCGTCGCTGGTCCGAAAAAAGACCCTGTTTGATCAAATTCCCTAAAGGAGAATGAACAACAGGGTCAACTAGATTGATCGAGTGATCAAGCAATTAGCTTTTCTTTACTTCTGTGATTCTTACTTGCATATCTCCGCCTGGCGTTGAGATCGTCACTTCATCATTGACTTTTTTCCCAATCAAGGCACGAGCGATTGGTGAATCATTGGAAATTTTACCAGAAAACGGATCTGCTTCAGCACTACCGACGATCATGTACTCTTCTTCGTCACCATCAGGCAACTCAACAAAAATCACTGTTTTTCCGATGGAAACTTCATCAGAGTCTACACCCTCATTATCAATGATCTCTGCAAAACGAATCATATTTTCTAAAGTAGTGATTCGGCCTTCGACAAACGCTTGTTCATCTTTAGCAGACTCATACTCTGAGTTTTCGGATAAATCGCCAAAACTGCGGGCTACCTTGATACGTTCAATGATTTCGCCGCGTTTTACCGTTTTCAATTCTTCTAATTCTTGTTCTAGCTTTTCTTTTCCTTCAAGTGTCATTGGGTAAACTTTTTCTACCATAGTTCTTTTCTCCTTTTAGTAACTTCTAATAAATCGCAAAAGGTAATCTTTTGCGATGAGTCCACAAAAGATTACCATGCTTTTTTTTAAATGTAAACTATAAACCTATGAAAATTTAATTTGAGGTATTGTTTACATATTGTTCCACTAATTGCATATGCTGTTCATAGGTTTCCGCAAAGTAAACTTCTTGGGTATGAATATCAGCAACGAAATAATAGTAGTTGTTCGGTGTTGGATCTAAGACCGCTTGGATCGCTTCTTCACTTGGATTATTGAATGGTCCTGGCCCATATCCGGTATGCACATAAAGATTAAAAGGAGAGTCAACTTGAGTATCTTCATACGTGACTAGCTCTTTGTGCTCACCTAACGCGTATAGAATCGAAATATCCGATTGCAGCGGCATATCAATCGCTAAACGATTGAAGAATACCTGTGCGATATTTTTACGATCTTCTAGCTTACTGCCCTCTTTTTCAACAAGTGATGCCAAAGTAAGGACTTCTTGAACCGTCATTTCTTTTTGAGCGATTTGATCGAAATATTTTGACAAGACTGAATTTGATTTATCCACCATTTGGGTAACGACTTCTTCTAGGGTATTTCCCGTATAGTAGTCGTAAGTTGCTGGGAACAAGTATCCTTCTAGTCGGTAACGCACACCTTGCGCATCGCCGGCACTTGCTAAAAGCTCAGGATAGGTTTCTTTCATTTTTTCAAAGAACTCATCGCTTTCCATCAAAGCTAAGAAATCGTCTTTCGAGATATTCGTTGCTTCCGCTAGAGCATCACCGATTTGATCAACATCAAATCCTTCTGGAATCGTCACTTTTGCATCAGAGGTGACCGAGCCTTCGCCATTTTGCAGCATCTTTGAGATTTGATCCAATGTCATACTAGGAGAAAAATGATAATTTCCTGCTTGAAATCCAGTTAAATTATTGAATTTCGTATAATAGTTAAAAATCATCCCACTTTTAATGATATTGTCTTCTTCCAATATTTCTCCAATTGCTTTGTTGGATGATCCACTAGGAATCTCAACCGCCACCGTTTCGGTATCTTCTGGATTCAACGGCTGCAATCCTGATGCTACATAACGATACATTGAAAATCCTAAAACACCGCCGATGACGAGTAGAGCAAGAACTACGATCAAAACGATCCGATTGACAATCCGATCTTCTTTTTTGCGTTGCTGCTTGCGCAATTGCGTTTCCCCACCTTCAGCTATGGGCACTTCTTCTTCTGCTGCCCTACGACTTGTAGCAGCTTGCTTTGCTTGTTTATTTTTGGTCTTTCCACTTGCAGTTCGCGAACCCACCTCTTCTTGAGGTTGTTGAATAGGACGCTCGTTCAAACCATCGCTTTCTTGGGTTTGATCTGATTGAGGTTGCTTTAAAGCTCCTAATACTTCGTCTTTAAAGGACTTATCCTCTGGATGTTGTTTACTCAAAACAACTCCTCCTAACTTTCGTAATACTGGCTTGTACCATTATACACGAAAGTTAGGAGGAGTGGAATCAATTTTACCGTTGGATTTAATAAACTTTACGATATCACTGAATCTCTTTTCGATAAACAACTTATTCCCATTTGTGTTTGATCATTAATACCTTTTAAAATTTATTATTTCACTCAAATCACCATGAAACTTTGTAATTAAACACATTTTTTAAATGTTATATGAACCAAAAACGTTGTCTCCATCTTATGATCTATTTTGATTCAAGAAAGAAAACAATTACGATTGTTCGTTCTAAAGCTAGTAAAACTTATTCTTTATCCTCCGAAGAAAAGACTATACTACTCGAATCCATCATACTAGATTCTTCAGAGATACTTGGACTAGTTTCTGGTATTGCTTCTGATGAATCTTTTGTTTCTTTTACACTGTCTTTAGATGTAGTAGTTGTTTCCTCAGTCTGTGGCTGTTCACTTACAGATGGAACAGCTTTTAATCCAATGAAGTTTCGAATATCAGCCCATGCAGTCATACTACCATCTACTGTTTGGAATTGATAGTATTCACCACTTGCCGTCTTCGCATAGTTAATTAGCTTCACATCTTTATTCAC
>NZ_NGLC01000001.1:934875-936137 GCF_002140755.1 Enterococcus sp. 5B3_DIV0040 | reverse complement strand
TTGCTCCATACGTATTCCATGGGCCTGCATAAATACCATCATACTTGGTTGCTTGGACTTTGCTATATTGGTCCAAAGTCTTACTAGAAAGAATTTTGTCATATAAAGTAAGGGTTCTATAATCAACCCAGCCAACAATCGTCCCATTTGAGTCTTTAAATTTATAGTACTTATCTGTCGCAGTCGATGCTTCTTCAATCACTGTTAATTTTTGACCATTATAATTTGATAGATCGCCAATTTTTGTATAACCAGGCGTATTCCAAGGAACATTATAGATGCCCGAATATTTAAGATCTTTTATTGTAGCATCGCTATCTAATGTTTTACTCGATAATACTTTGCCATATAATTTTATATTCTTTTCAGCTACCCAGCCTAAATAATTAGATCCCTCTTTAACTAAATAATATTTACTGTTGCCTGGCATAGTAACTTCTCGAATTGCATTTAATTTTTTATTAGCATAATTGCTAATATTCCCAGTTATTTTAGAATCAATATTACCTTGAGGTTCAGAAAAAATGTACCCGGTACCAGTCACTAAAGCATCGTTATTTATATTTTCTATCTTCGTAGCAACAGACCCACCAATCTTGTTATATATATAAACAACTAATTCATAGAAATCATACATTGAATAATTATTTGCACTAAAGTATCCCACAGGATCAGTATGATCCGTTCCTCCTAAAAACCTAGTAACTGCATCGTGACTCCAAATAGTTCCTTTCCCATCACTATGAGCATTATCTGGAAACAAATTATATTTTTTTAACATATATGCTGTATAAAAAGCGTCGTTATATACAGATCGATCAAAATTTGAACTAGAAACTCGCACCAATTCTATTTGAATAAATTTGGGATTAGCTTGTCGACCGGCCCCCCAACTGTAATAGTCTGTAGGATGGATTTCAATAATATTATTATGATCAACAAAAGCATGCACAAAAGCATTTTGCCAATTTCTTTTCATATATGCAATCTCATTTTGGATTGTAGAGTTTGAATTTGCAGTTTCATGTATGACAACCCCAGTAGGCAAAGCATATCCATCTTGATAGTTCATCTTATCAAAATTACCAGAATAGTCTTTTTGAATTTTAAGAAATGGGTAGTTTTTACTAATAATCTGCGAGTTTCTCTGACTCCTTAATAATGCAGTGATTTCATCATTAAGAATATTTGAGTCAAATATATCATCCGCATGAGCATTAGTAGGGAGCATTAGTATAGCTACGAACATACATACTTTTAGT
>NZ_NGLC01000001.1:926716-927914 GCF_002140755.1 Enterococcus sp. 5B3_DIV0040 | reverse complement strand
GTAGGGAGCATTAGTATAGCTACGAACATACATACTTTTAGTAATTTTATAAGTACTTTTTTCATAATACCTCCTTGAATAATTAAAACTAAATTTGATAATCCTATTAGATGCTTACTTTTTAAATTGTACCATAAAACAAATCAAGGCTATAGATTCTAAATAATTTATTTTATATAAATTCATCTGCAATCTATGACTGTCTGGGATTTTATTTCTAAATTCCTTTCAAATTGGTAATTTAATGAACACTCTTTCAAACAACTCTACATAAAAAAAACCCTGTCTCTTATACACATCTAGATGTGTATAAGAGACAGCTTTCAAACAACTCTACATAAAAAAAACCTAAGACAGAAAAACTCTATTCTGTCTCAGGTTAAATTCAGTAGTTATACATACCATACTACTTAGTATATGCTGTTACATAGTTAGTTATACCAATCAGTGATTTATGAGTGTTATTCTATTCAATCAATGCATAGAAGCGATTTAATGCGTCTTGATTGTATTGATCCACATTTAATGATGAAGGAATTTTTTCTCCAGCCAAATAGCGATTCATACCGCCCACTAGCCCCTCAACACTATTGTCCACTATCATTCCATTTTGATCTTCCAAAACAGAAATATTTCCTGGAATATCCGTTGCAACAACTGGAATTTGAAGTGCTAGACATTCTAGCAAAGTCATTGGTTGTCCTTCGTGATTTGAAGGAAAGACGAATAAATCACACTTATCTAGTATCTCCATTGCATGTACGGTTTGCCCTACAAAAATAACATTTTTTTCTAAGCCCAATACATATGCTGTGGTCTTAAGTTTTTTCTCTTCTTTTCCAGAACCAATAATATAAAGCTGGTGCTGATCATTTGATTGCATCATAATTTCTTTAAAAGCAAACAATAGTTTTTCTTGATCTTTTTCAGGAGATAACCGACCAATTGTCACAAAGTTTTTGGCATTCTTAGTAGGAGCAGTCACTCCTACTAACATATTTCTTCCAAACTCACTAGCTTCTTCAATAATTAACTTTTCTTCCCCTAGAACCTCTTTGATTGATAGTTGGGGATTATTTCGATGATTGAAAAGGTATTCCTTATCCAATAAATTTGGAACATAAACAAATTTGTCATTTGAAACAAATTTCGAAAGATTTTTTTTGTTCTGTTCCATTGTAAGTTTACCAACGGATGC
>NZ_NGLC01000001.1:918891-920655 GCF_002140755.1 Enterococcus sp. 5B3_DIV0040 | reverse complement strand
AGAATATTTGAGTCAAATATATCATCCGCATGAGCATTAGTAGGGAGCATTAGTATAGCTACGAACATACATACTTTTAGTAATTTTATAAGTACTTTTTTCATAATACCTCCTTGAATAATTAAAACTAAATTTGATAATCCTATTAGATGCTTACTTTTTAAATTGTACCATAAAACAAATCAAGGCTATAGATTCTAAATAATTTATTTTATATAAATTCATCTGCAATCTATGACTGTCTGGGATTTTATTTCTAAATTCCTTTCAAATTGGTAATTTAATGAACACTCTTTCAAACAACTCTACATAAAAAAAACCTAAGACAGAAAAACTCTATTCTGTCTCAGGTTAAATTCAGTAGTTATACATACCATACTACTTAGTATATGCTGTTACATAGTTAGTTATACCAATCAGTGATTTATGAGTGTTATTCTATTCAATCAATGCATAGAAGCGATTTAATGCGTCTTGATTGTATTGATCCACATTTAATGATGAAGGAATTTTTTCTCCAGCCAAATAGCGATTCATACCGCCCACTAGCCCCTCAACACTATTGTCCACTATCATTCCATTTTGATCTTCCAAAACAGAAATATTTCCTGGAATATCCGTTGCAACAACTGGAATTTGAAGTGCTAGACATTCTAGCAAAGTCATTGGTTGTCCTTCGTGATTTGAAGGAAAGACGAATAAATCACACTTATCTAGTATCTCCATTGCATGTACGGTTTGCCCTACAAAAATAACATTTTTTTCTAAGCCCAATACATATGCTGTGGTCTTAAGTTTTTTCTCTTCTTTTCCAGAACCAATAATATAAAGCTGGTGCTGATCATTTGATTGCATCATAATTTCTTTAAAAGCAAACAATAGTTTTTCTTGATCTTTTTCAGGAGATAACCGACCAATTGTCACAAAGTTTTTGGCATTCTTAGTAGGAGCAGTCACTCCTACTAACATATTTCTTCCAAACTCACTAGCTTCTTCAATAATTAACTTTTCTTCCCCTAGAACCTCTTTGATTGATAGTTGGGGATTATTTCGATGATTGAAAAGGTATTCCTTATCCAATAAATTTGGAACATAAACAAATTTGTCATTTGAAACAAATTTCGAAAGATTTTTTTTGTTCTGTTCCATTGTAAGTTTACCAACGGATGCAATATAATCAAAGTATTTATAGAATTCGAAAATAGTGGTTAAATTTTTCTTATGAACGTATCGACCTTCTACAACTTTATCAAACTCTGCCTGCATGTCATTATGCTGATAAATAATTTTTCTTTTCGCTTTAGAAAATGCCATCATATATGACCAGAACGGAGCGTATCCGCCAAAATCAATAGCTCTATCAACTTGAGTATTCCCCAAAAGCCGTTTCCATTCTCTAGCTACAAATATCTGATGTGTTTTGATATCTTCTACAGAAGAACGGTTAAATAATCTATTATACTTAATCCACTCTGAATAAGTAAGACTTAACCCATTATTTCTATAGACAACATGTGCTTTCTCCGATAATCTACCAATATTTGCCTCAAATTCTTGGTTAACCTTGTTTTTATCAACAATGATTAGATTGTACTTATCATAATCAAAATTTTTGCTTAGATTAATTAAAGAAGAGGTAATCCCATTATTTAATAGCCCTCCGCCATATACAACAACATTCGGTTTGTGATTATCAAAAGAGCGAACATTAACAGCATTATTTCCGTTCATTATAAAGTTTATATACTTCTCTGTTACGTGACC
>NZ_NGLC01000001.1:780832-913299 GCF_002140755.1 Enterococcus sp. 5B3_DIV0040 | reverse complement strand
GTACTTACCATTAATTTGTTTATAGCGGGAATACAAAAATACATTAATGTATAAGAGGTAACAAACCAATACTTCTCAAAAACAACTGGGAATAGTCTGAAAATAAACTCTTTCCATTCAAAATGAAAGCCAATATCTGTATTAAAAACTAAAAAGAAATAGATAATTAGCGAAATCAACGTTGTTTCTACCCAAACTTGAAATAAGCTTCTAATTTTAGGAATGGAAGAAATTAGAAAATATCCAGTAATCATTACAAAAATATTTACTCCAAGTTTTCCTCCGATTAATAAGGTCTGAGCTGCTAATTTGTTCAACTGAAAACCCGAGGAAAAATTCCATCCTGACCACAACGCGTAGTGGTGGATTATGATAGCCAGAATTGCTAATATTTTCAACACATCAAAACTTCCTACACGTTGGCTAGTTTTCTGCATTTTCGGACACCCTTTCTGAGAATCGTCCCTTTACAGTAGCCAGCCCTAAAATCCCGATAAATAAATTAGGCAATGCATATCTAATATCTTGCGCAGGAATTGCAACAAAAATTGTACCCATTACTAATACATACGGCATAAAAGCAATTATTAGTTTTGTTTTATTTTGGATAATAAGCATAACCATTGAAAAGAGAAACAAAATAAAGTAAAGGGCAGGCATTAATAAAACATAAAGTCTGCTTTCTAAAATCCAATTTTGTATGGCTAGCAACTGATCCCTTACAACGTTGTCACTTCTAGTAAGTTCATCTAAATTCAAACCTTTGTAATCCGGATCAATTTCCTCTCTCTGTTCTCTAGTCATAAAGAAAAAGGGACCTTGTTGACCGCTTAACTGGTTTCTAAAGAGTGGGCGTAAATTATCCAGTTCTAATGAAAAGTTTGCGTGCCATAAAATTTCGGTTTGCTTCATATATGCTTCTAATGTTAAGCCAGGATTTCTAATTATGAGACCAAGAACTGTTTCTAAAAATTTTTTAGGATCATCCTTTATTACTTGCTTTTTAAATCGTTCTTTAAACTTTATATTATCAACATTATTCGGTTGGTATAGGTTCTTCCAATCCTCTTTTGGCATCAATGTTTCCAAATATGTCATTTCCTCTTTAGATATAGTCCCGTCATTCTTGATAATAGCAGCGGAAATTTGAACAAAAATTCCTAAAGATTCAGTTGAATCACTTCTAATAACGTTGAAGTGATTATAAATAGGACCCGTAATAACTTGATAGCTAAAAACAACTAATCCGATTACGACGAATAATTTAATAAATTTTTTTCTAAATAAAAACACTGCAAATACTAATGTAGATACAAGCAATGCCGGCCATCCATTATGTCTAAAAAAAACAAATCCTAATAAAGTAAAATACAGCAGGACTAGATTTGAGAATTTATTTAGCCATTTTCCTTGGCTTATAATGATTCTTACCAAGTATAAGGTAACTAATAAAAGTGTATAAGTAAATAGAGAGTCTTTAACTATATATATACTAGCTAACGGAAAGATCGGTATAGCTATAAAAAAGATACAAGATATCGTCGCAAATTTACTTCCTACAAACTCTCTAATAAAATCACAAAAATATGCCATAATCAAACTATAAATAACAATTTGGAATACTATAAATCCTATTGGATATTTTCCTAACGAAGTAGCCATAATAACAAATGTGTGCCCCACTGGATGCCAATCATTCCATGGTACATTACTTGTCTGGATTTGATCCCATTGATTGATAGAATCCGGGAAAAATATTCCTGGATAATATGCATATAAATAAATACTTGACATAAGAAAAAAAGCTAAAGTATATACCCAAAAGGATGTGACTTTTCTTTTAGAACTTTCTTGGGGAGGAATTAATAAATAATCTTGTAAAGCGGAAAAAAAGCAAAGAAAATAAGCAAATGTACCCAATAAATAGATTCCTTGCATACTAAATATTAGATTAAATGTTGTCAATATTTCTGAAGGTATTAAACTAATTCCCATGATCGTTGCAAATAGAAAAGATATAAAAAAATTGGTCAACCGACTATAGGGTCTTTTTTTTACACTGTCACTTAAAAAAAACAATAGAATAAAATTAATTACAGACATTCCGATTATTACTTTTATATCTTGGAAAAGCATCATGCTGAATAATACCGATGCTGTCAGCCAGAAGAAATATTTAATATAGGTACTGTTTAGCAATTATTTCCCTTCCCTCTTTAACTCAAATAACAGACGATAGACATCCATTTCGTATTGAGCTCTTGACTTTCTAGCCACTGTATCTAAGATTAGTCCACAAACAAATGCTAACATAGCCATTAAAACAAGTCCGACAGCTAGCACTGCAGATGGTAATTTATCGATTAACCCTGTTCTATAAAATTCACTTAAAACTGGAATTCCCGCAATTAAGCCAAAAATTAAGAAGATTAACGCCCACCAAGAAAAGAAAATTAATGGTTTATAGTCTTTAAATAGATTGAATATTGTTTTCAAAACCTTAAATCCATCAGTAAAAGTGTTTAGTTTGGATTCACTACCTTCTGGTCGATCACGATATTCAATAGGAACTTCTACTAAATTAAAACGTTTATCTAAAGAATGAATGCTTAACTCTGTTTCAATCTCAAAACCTGGGCTTAAAACAGGAAAGCTTTTAACAAATAACTTGTTGAATCCTCGATACCCTGTCATAATATCTTGATAGTTTGCTTTATACAATCCATTAATTAAACTTCTAACCAAGCTATTGCCTAACCCATGAAAAGCACGTTTATTTTCTTCTGCATAAGTCCCATTTGATAATCGGTCACCAATCGTCATATCTGCGCGCTTTTCTTGAAGTGGCGCTAATAGTTTAAAAACTTCTTCAGCTGGATAAGTATCGTCCCCATCTGCCATGATGTAATAATCTGCATCAATGTCTCGGAACATAGATCGGACTACATTCCCTTTTCCTTGCTTAAATTCTTTTCGAACAATTGCTCCTGCGGCTTTAGCTATTTCAAAAGTATTATCGCTTGAATTATTATCATAAACATAAATGTCAGCCTCTGGTAAAACATTTTTAAAGTCTTTAATAACTTTCTCAATGGTTTTTTCTTCATTGTAACATGGTAATAATATTGCTATTTTCTCTTTCATTAACTATTCCACCTTATCATCAATTGTTTTATTATATTTTTTTCGGTATCAATCGCATCCCACGAAAGTAGATTCTGAAGTATTTTCTGGTTATATAATTTTTCATTATGATTCTTTATTTCACAGGCAAGTTCCTCTTCTGTATATGATTGTCCTATTAAGCCCGTTAATTTTTCTAAATCAAAATACCAACCTATACTATTCTCATAATCTAAAGCATCTTCTTGTAAAATAATGATTTTTTTATCTACGTGAGCAAAATCAAACATAGCAGATGAATAATCTGTAATCAATATATCAGCTATTAAGTATAATTCCTGTATATCAGATATTTCATTAAAGAAACAATGAATACGTGGATCTAAATTATTGTAATAATTGATTAACTCTGATTCTAAAGGATGCAATTTTACAATTAGTTCATATTCATTTGGCAACTGATTCAAAACTTTTATAAAATCAAGTTGACTGATAGCATCTCTTTTTTGTTTTCTCCAAGTTGGACAATACAAAATATATTTTTTCCCTAACTCGAAATTATAATTAAAATACTTCCCTAACAGCTTATTTTTTAATGCCGTATTATCTTTATTTTTTATCAAAAAAGCATTTCTTGGTGCGCCACTTTTTAAAATTTTTAATTGTTTGTTTTTTTCTAATTGAAAAGCACTTTCAAATAATTTTAAATTCCGTGGAGAAGAAGTAATCAAGTAATTCCATTTTTTCATTCTTGGGATAAATGCGGATACTTCAGTTTCTCTTTGACGAAAATCAACTAAATCTGCAACCATTTTTTTTAGAGGAACACCATGCCAAGTTTCTAAAAAAATCTGGCCCTCTACTTTGCCTGCTTTATCCAACGAATTCCCATTCAATATCACTAACTTTGATTTTCTAAACTTTGTGACATATTGTTTTCCGCCTAGACGCACCGGTATCATTCCGTAAGAATATATTTCCATGTCAACTAATTCATTCACTGAGCTAACGTAAAACGTGTATTCAGGAAAATTTTTCTTTAACGCTATGGCAAGATATTTCGGATCACCTGCGAAAGATTTGCCATGAAAAGATTCTACAAAAACAAAATCATCCCTCAGATTTCCCTTTAACAGTATATCACTTGTAGGAGTTGCCTCTGTTTTTCTCATCAATCTCTTTAACATTTCTTTAGTTTTCACAGAAGAAACAATAGGTCCGATAACCCTCATCTCTTTTAATCTAAGATAAATCTTAAGAGCAAATGTATCTTTACTTAGATTATTCTGATCATAAATCATTTGATATAGATTATCTGCTTTACCTTCGAAACGTTGCTTATTTACTAGCGGCGCGGATAGAATTGTTTCTTCATATTTCTTGCCATAATCTTCCAAGGGGCTCAAGTCTTCAACCAAAGGGATGTCGTGTTTAAACAAATGCAGCTTTTCAGAGTAATTCTCGTTTACATAATGAATAATCTCTTGTGCATCTTTTATAATGTTCTTCTCTAACCAACAAAAACTTTTGAAGTCACGATAAATATCCTTTAGTGAATTGTCGTCTCCTTTATATAAAACGATTGGACGGCCATCTATAAATGCTTCAATAATAGAATAACCAAGAGTTTCATAACGAGCTGTTGACAAATAGATTCCATATTCAGGCACTTTATGATTCAAGAAAACATTCTCACTTAAATGATACAATTCAATTAAGTTTTTATATAAAATTTCACCGGTTCCAGTTCCATTAATATATAATTTATAATGATTTTTGCCTGCTCTGTGAACTAGATAATCCATTAACTTAATACTATAAGCTATATCTTTCTGTGATTCATCAAATCTTGAATATACTAAAAAATTGACTTCCGAATTTATTTTTTTCAAAGAAACATCTTTATTTTGTACCTTATTTGCCAAATGACGAATACTTACTGGAAAAACAACAATATTATTATCTTTAAATTTATCCTTTAATGTTTGTTTGATCTTTTCTGTTGCTACTCGATATGTATCAATAGCATCCGGTGCAAAATCGGTTTCTGGATCAATTAAACTCAGAGGTGTGTGGACTTCTCCAATCACTTTTACTTGAGGGAATTTTTCCTTAATTATTTTTGCAAAGACAAAAAGGCTTTCTCGAGTGATGATATACGTATCTGCTTCCTGACTCTCTGAGAAATCTTTTAACTGATAAAATTGAATTTTGTCTGGATTAATAAATAATTTTTTTATTTTTTTCACTTTCAGGCTAGAAAAAGGTAATAAATTGAAATAGATAATTTCTTTATTATCTGCTAAAAATTCATTGATTAGATTTGTATTACTTCGAGTTGTTCCTCCTGTACCAAATAAATCATAACCAACTATTCCTATTTTTCTTGTCATAACTTAATCGTCTCCTCTAACCTTCCACCACAAACTTTTCACCACAAAGATAGGCAACTGAATAATCCGACCAATCCGTTTCGGATTACTTAACGAACGATAAAGCCACTCTAAATGTAAGTTTATAATCATTTTTGGCGCTCGTTTTACTCGTCCGCTTAAAACATCGAAACTCCCTCCTACATCTTGTAGGACAGTAACATTTAAGCGAGATGTGTTACGAGCCAACCATTGCTCTTGACGTGGAAATCCCAATGCTACAAAGAGAAAGTCTGGCTTTGCTCTATTTATCATTTCAACTACTTCCACTTCTGATAAAGAAGTGTAACCATCTATTCCACCAGTAATTGTCAAGTTAGGATATAATTCACGAGTATTTTCTATGGCATCAAATAAAACTTCGGGTTTCGCTCCATAAAAAAAAACTCTTTTTTGATGATTATCAGCATATTCTAAAAATTTCACCATTAAATCAAATCCAGCTACGCGTTCTTTAATTTTACCACCAGTTAGTTGGGAAACTAGCACTATTCCTATTCCATCGGGAATACGATGTGTACTTTGTTTGATAAATTCTACTATGTCAGGATATTTTTTTGCGTCAACAGCTATTTGTGGATTTATGCTAATCGCCGTCATTTTCTTTCCATTCTCAAAATATAAAGGCAATTCTGCCAAAATAGTTTGATAAGTAACCTGATCAACAGGTAATCCCATGATTACTTCAGTATTCATATTGTGCGTTCACCCACTCTACTAGTTGTTCTATGGCATTCCCTTTAACATATGTGTTCCATTCTTGGTTGAATTGGTTTAAATCACTTGTTCCCTTTTGTATGATTCTGACAAGTTCATCTTGTGTTTTAGCTATGCTCTTTTGTTTTTTGAAACAATCTTGGATACCAACAGTTTTATCATATAAATCATAATCATAACAAAAATAGCAAATCATACCACTCGGGTTGCTTAAACTATACTCAAAAGGTATTGAAGAATAATCAGTCACTAAACAGTCGATTATCGGAAATAAATCTTGGATTTTGTAGCCTTCAAAATTCGTTATGATTCCTTCAATTTTTTTTAAATGTTGTAACTGCTCTAAATCATGGGGATGAAGTTGCACAAGAATGTTCCACTCAGGTAACTCTGTTAGTAATCTGTTAAAATCAATAAAAAAATCTCCTCGTTCTTCCCTGTAGGTTGGTGCGTAGAGGAGCAATTTTTTTCCTCCAAAAATTTTTTTCATTTCTTTTATTTTTTCATCATCACGTTTAAAATACTGATCCGTTGGTGGATAGCCAAAGGGTAAAAAAGTCAATTCACGTTGATAGCTTCTCTCAAAAATTGACGCCATCTTAGGTGAACTTACCACATAGTGGGTATATCGACGATAAACATCCTTATAACGTTTTTGATCGGCCTGGGTTGCTTTTTTAGCATAGTGAGCTTCTAAACCGAATTTTTTAATTGCTCCATTGGCATGCCATAGTTGAACTATTTTTGTTTTGGGTAAAAAGTCAATCCCACCTAATATAGCAAAATAGTTATCGCACAATATAACTCTTGCGCTTTTCAATAAAGGAACAATATGTCTAAATAAAATCAGTTGTGAATCGATACAGTAAATTGGACATCCTTTTTCTTGATAAGTTCTTGCTAAATCAGTTGCGTTCTTTGTATAACAAATTGTCAGTCGTTTTTGATATTTCTGAAACAACTTCTCAATTATATAATTGCTTGTACTAGGAAAACTAAGTAAATAAACAATTTGCTGATGCTGTTTCTTATTTTTTTTAGCAAATCGCTTAATTGTGAATAAATAACTTTGCTTAATTTTCGCAAGAAGCCATGATTTCATCACAGTGTCCCTTTCTTTTTTACGCTACCTTTCATTTTACCCGATATTCATCTAAAAGAAAATAATTGTAATAAAACCGTTATATTGTTACCAATAATGAAACATAAATGAAACTTCAAAATAAAAAAAATAACAGATGGTTGAATAGTTACCAACCATCTGCATTTCCCTAAGGATAAATCCGATTCAACAGCCGTGGAAACGGAATGGATTCTCTTACGTGCTCGATTCCTGATAACCAGGTAACGGTCCGTTCTAATCCAAGACCAAAGCCGGTGTGAGGAACTGAGCCGTACTTGCGTAGATCTAAATACCATGAATATTCATTTTCGTCCAAGCCGTGGGCGCGGATTTGTTCTAGCAGGTATTCATGATCGATGGCACGTTCAGAACCGCCTATGATCTCGCCATAGCCTTCTGGTGCGATCATATCGGCACAGATCACGACATCTTCTCTCGTTGGATGTGGCTTCATATAGAAAGGTTTGATGGCTTTTGGATAGTTTAAGATAAAGACGGGCTGATCGAATGAATTGGCAATAAAGGTCTCATGTGGTGAGCCAAAGTCATCGCCCCATTGAATATCATCAAAGCCGTTCTTTTGTAATAATGCCACTGCATCATCGTAAGAGATTCGTGGGAATGGTAATTTGGTGTATTTTTTCAAGACTTCACGGTCACGGCCTAAGACGTCTAATGCATAGTCACAGTTATCGAGCACATTTTGCACTAAGAATGCCACGTACTGCTCTTGGACTTCCAAGCTTTCTTCTTGGTGCATAAAGGCCATTTCTGGTTCAATCATCCAAAATTCAATCAAGTGACGACGTGTCTTTGATTTTTCGGCACGGAAAGTTGGTCCAAAAGAAAAGACTTTGCCAAACGCCATAGCGGCAGCTTCCATGTACAATTGACCAGACTGAGACAAATATGCTTTTTGATCGAAATAGTTGGTTTCAAATAAATCGGTCGTTCCTTCTGGTGCTGATCCAGTTAGGATCGGTGGATCGATTTTGATGAAGCCATTCTTGTTGAAAAATTCATACGTTGCCCGAATGATTTCGTTTCGGATTTGCATGATGGCGTGTTGTTTTGAGGAACGCAACCATAAATGACGATGGTCCATCAAGAAATCTGTTCCGTGTTCTTTTGGTGTGATTGGGTAATCATGGCTTTCCCCAACAACCTCTAAACCAGAGATACCAATTTCATAGCCGAATTTTGAGCGGCTGTCTTCTCTGATTTCCCCAGTGACCAGTACGGCAGTTTCCTGATTTAGATTTTTCGCTAATTGGAAAACTTCTTCCCCTACTTCACTTTTTACAACGATTCCTTGAAAATACGCTGTTCCGTCACGAAGTTGTAAAAAGGCGATCTTGCCGCTAGAACGTTTGTTAGCAACCCATGCTCCGATTTGAACGGTTTCGCCAACATGTTTTTTTGCATCTAAAATTTGAATAGATTCCACTTGATTCTCTCCTATCTAATTAATAAAGGCACCATAGAGCATTTTAAGCTTTTTGGCGTTTCTTTTCAACAAAATCATGGATTCGTTTGGTAGCTTCCGCTAACGTGTCCCAATCAGTTGCATAGCTGATGCGTAAATAATCTGGTGTACCAAAACCAGCACCAGTCACTACTGCCACGTGGGCTTCCATCAGCAAGGCCTCCACGAAGGCATCAATGGTTTGATAGCCGCACATCGTCATGGCTTCTTTGACATTTGGGAACAAGTAAAACGCGCCTTGGGGTTTCGTCACCTGAAAACCAGGAATAGCGGCAATTAGCGGATATAGTTTGTTCAAGCGCTCTTCGAAGGCCTGACGCATCACTTCGATCGATTCTTGATTCCCAGTCAGTGCCTCAACTGCTGCGTATTGGCTAGCAGCCGGCGGGTTGCTAGTAGCTTGGGAAGCGATATCGATCATCGCTTTGATGATTTTTGCATCGCCGACAGCAAATCCGATCCGCCACCCAGTCATAGAATAGGTTTTAGAAACGCCATTGATCACGATGGTTTGTTTGCGTATCTCTTCTGATAAGCTTGCGATAGATGTAAAGGTATTGCCGTTATAAACCAAACGGCCATAGATATCATCGGCAATGATCCAAATATTATTTTCCACTGCCCAGTTGCCGATTGCCGTTAACGCTTCTTTTGAGTAAATCGCCCCTGTAGGGTTGGCAGGCGAGTTTAAAATAATGGCTTTCGTTTTCTCTGTACGAGCAGCTTCTAATTGAGCCACAGAAACTTTAAAATCGGCTTCTTGCTTGGCTTCAACAAACACAGGTGTCCCTTGCGCTAAACGGACTTGTTCCGCATAGCTGACCCAATAAGGCACTGGAATGAGTACTTCATCCTCTTCATCAAGGAGCGCTTGAAACAGCGTATAAAGGGCAAACTTCGCGCCATCTGTCACGATCACTTGGTTTGAATCATAGTCAGCACCATAAAACTCTTTCATATAAGCAAGAATCGCCTGTTTTAACTCAGGAATCCCCGCAGTTGCTGTGTAAAAACTAGCCTTGCCGCTCTCAATCGCTGCGATCGCTGCTTGGCGAATGTTTTTCGGGGTAATAAAGTCGGGTTCACCGACAGTTAGACTTAATACGTCTACACCTTGGTCCGCTAACGCTTTTGCCTTAGCAGATGCCGCTAACGTTGCGGAGGGTTCCAATTTTTCTGCTCTTTTTGAAAGTACCATGTTTATCATCCTTTCTACGATCCAAAATTCATTCTATCATAAGCGTCTTCCTATAGTTCAGTGATCGCTTTGATTTCTTCGCCATCTTTGAAACCAATCAAATAATAGTTCAAACGACCCTCGCCATCTTTCGTCATGACTTCCCAAGTTGGCTCGCCTTCAAAAATACCCAATGCGGCCTTTTGGATTTCCTGACCTTGATGATTGTCGCGAACAAATGCCTTAGCTTGTGCTTCCGTCAGCCCATCCGCTTGATTAAAAACAGAAACCTTCTCACCGCTTTTTGGGATGATCACAACGATCTCATTGTTATTCGTATCCTTTCCAACAATGCTAAAGGAGGTTTCCTCACGGGTAAACCAATAAAATTGTTCGACCTCTGCTAAATCGGTGTATCTTTCTGCTATTTCGATTGCTTCGTTTCTTGCTTGTCGCATTGGACGAGAAGAACGGAGATAGAAAATAGAAGCGAAGAGAATAACGACCAGTAAGACTGTGATCGCACTCAGCAAAATAACCACACGCCGATGTTCTTTGTCTTTTGTTTTCACACTTCGTACTCCAATCTTAAATAAAATCCATTATATCAGATGTTCAACTCATTTTTCAAAATCGGCTGCTGCTTTTTCCTCTTGCGCAAAAAAATGTTGGATGTCTTCGGCGATCTCGGTTGGACTTGCTTCAATCAGAGGTAAGTTTTTGGGTAAGCCTTTGACCATTCGTTTGCCATACTTTGTCGATAGCAAGCGTCGATCAAGGACGACCATCACGCCGATATCCTCCTCGGAACGGATCAAGCGCCCCAATGCTTGGCGCAGCCGTAAAATCGCTTTAGGTAAGGCATCTTCTTTAAAAGAATCAATGCCTTCTGCTTCCAAAAAGGCGTGCCGTGCTTGGACCATGGGTTGTTTAGGGTTCTCAAAAGGCAATCGGGTCACCACAGCGATCTTCAGTGCCTGTCCTGGCAAATCGACCCCTTCCCAAAAACTGCTAGTCCCTAATAAGATACCATTTTCCGCTAATAAAAATTTCTTTAAGATTTTCTCACGGGTTCCGCCAGTCCCTTGAGCAACGATTTCTCTGCCATAATGCAGGGCTTTTTTATTCAATCGATCATAGACATTTTTCAAAGTTTCGTGCGCCGTAAACAACACAAGCGCTGGTTGCGGATTGTCAAACAAAATCGGGACCAACGCTTCGACTAAATAATCCGCGTATTCGGCAGCTGATGCTTGTTGGATCGAGAGACCTTTTTTGATTACATACAGTCGCGTTTGCTTGCTGTAATCATAAAAGGCAGGAATCGTTTTGACTGGCACATCCGTCAAGCCGATCTGATGGGCAAAATATTCTTTGTTGCCTGGGATCTTCAATGTCCCCCCTAGATAAATGATGTGCTGATAGCGTTGGTACCATGTGCTCTCCACGATCGAATGTCCTTCTAGATCAGCTAACTCAATCACAGCATTTCCTGACTGGGGATGCTTTTTCAGCCAATGAACGTAACGAGGATGCCACCAAGTCAACCACGCGGTCACTGTTTGTTCCTGTGCGTCCATTTGACTAAAGAAATCAAATAAACGGGCAATCACGATCCGTTGTCTTGCATACCACCGATCATTGGTCAACTCGAATCGCTGACGCAGCTGCTGTTGAATCTCATTGATTTCCTGATAATAGAGACTCAATTTTTGATGTAGCTTGTCCTGCTCTAATGACCCATCATAGAGGTCATGATGCTGAACGACTTGTAATTCTGGGGCATCGATCAATAAGGTGCGAAAATACTGTTCTTGTGTTTCGACCAAAACCGACAATGCATTTCGATACAACGAGAACATCCGTTGCAAAAAATCGTCCTCGGTAATGACCTGGGCAATTTCTTCCAATAGTCCTTCTTCATTCAGCTGTAAAAACTGCCGCTTGAAATGAGCAGAGTCAAAGACATGTTGACTAAAGCCTTCTGCTTGCTGCGGCAACTGTTGGGCCTCATCGATCAACAAATAATCACTCGTTGGCAACAGTGGCTGCGCCCGTCGGTTTTCCTGCATTAAAAAGGCATGATTGACGATCAAAACATTGCTTTGCGCCATCCGCCGATATAAATGTCGGACAAAATCTTGTTCATAGAAGGGTTGATCTTTGGCTAAAAAGTCGACCCCGCGATGGCGAATGTCGGTAAATAAAGGATGATCAAGACGAACTAAATTCAATTCATCAAAGTCACCTGTTTCTGTTTTGGTCAGCCAGACTAAGATCCCCATCTGATATTGGGCGTATTGCTTTTGTTCTACCGGTTGATCCAGCGTCGCTTTAAAGCGCTGCAAATCAATGTAATGACGATGGCTTTTGACCAAGACCGCTTGCAAAGGCTGCTGCAGTACTTGGTTCACCAATGGAATGTCTTTGCTAATGATCTGATTTTGTAAAAGAATCGATGAGGTGCTAACGATCAATGGATTTTCTGGCGTCGCTAAATAAGCGGCTGGAAACAAGTAACCGATGGTTTTTCCCATCCCCGTTTCTGCTTCAATAATCAAATTTTTCTCTGGTTGGGTGTAATGCGTATACACCGCATTCATCAAACGTGCTTGTTGTTTCCGATAGATCAAGTGCTCGCCAAAGCGCTGTTCTTTTTCCGTTTTTACTTTCGGATACGTTTCTTGAAAATGCGTGGCTTCAAAAAGCGGAACAGTTTTTTTTCGCAGGACGACGCCGTCGATCACTTCGAAATCTTCCGCCAACTCTGGTCCTTTTTCTTTCAAAATTCCGTGAATATACTCACTCGTTTGCATCCCCATCTGACCGCTTAAAAGCGCAATCTGTTTAAGAGTCGTCCGTGGTAGCTGTCGCATGATTGCTTCAATGTATAAAAATAAAGCTGCGGTCACTTCTGCATCACTATCGGCTTGATGCGGGTTGTCATGACGAAAGCCGATGCTGTCTGCCAGATCACCTAAGCGAAAGCTGCTTTCTGTCGGCAAAAACACTTGCGCCAATTCCACCGTATCGATCCCTGGAATCGATAAAGGCGGCAGACCGCAACGAACAAATTCATTGCTTAAAAAATGATAGTCAAAATAAATGTTATGCGCCACGAAAATCGTATTGCTGAGTAAGTTGTAGATCGTGTCAGCTATGTCTTCGAAATAAGGCGCTTTGCTTACTTGCTGGTTTGTGATGTGTGTCAATCGTTGAATTTGCTTAGAAATTCTGCGGTCAGGGTTGATATCTGCGGCAAAACGATTAATGATCTTGCCATCTTGGACTAAGACGCAGCCAAATTGAATAATTCGATCAATCGTCGAATCGGTTCCTGTTGTTTCAAGATCCACCACAGCGTATATGGGTTTCATTGTATTCCTCCTTGCACACTGTCTGCATTATACTACAAAATCAATGGCGATTACATCTGTTTTCCCATCGGATACGAGGGTTCGCAGGAAGAAGAACCTTACTATCTAGTATCCGTATTTATCAGCCAAAGGAATTTGTCACTCGTCGCTGATCGCTTTTTTCGACAAAAAAAGAGATCTTTTTTATAATTTACTATAAGGAGGCGAAAAAAATGAATGATTTCAAAAACAAACGAGTGATTGTAACGGGGGCTGCTTCAGGGATTGGAAAAGCGGTGGCAGAACAATTTCTAGCCCAGGGTGCTCTTGTTGGGTTAATTGATCGCAACGAGGAGGAGCTGCAGGAGTTTCTTGCTGACTATGACGCACAAACCCACTATCGTGCCGTTGACGTCACTGAAGCAGAGAAGCTGCAAGAAGCGATGAGTGTTCTTGTGGAAGAACTAGGTGGTCTCGATGTACTTCACGTCAATGCCGGCATCAACGGTACTTGGACACCGATCGAAGAATTGACGGTGGCGGAATGGGACCAGACGATCAACACAAATTTACGCAGTACCTTTATTACCGTCAAAGCTGCGATCCCATTTATGAAAGCAAACGGCGGCAGCATTGTCATTACGAGTTCAGTCAATGGAAACCGCATCTTCAGCAATTTTGGTGCGACTGCTTACAGTACATCTAAGGCAGGTCAAGTCGCCTTTACAAAAATGGCTGCGCTGGAACTTTCTGGTTATAATATTCGGGTCAATGCCATCTGCCCTGGGGCGATCGCAACGAATATCGATGCCAGCACAGAAATTGAAGAAGAGGTTGCTCGCGTTGAGATCCCCGTCAAATATCCAGAACGTTCTCGACCATTAAAACAAGAAACAGGCGTGCCAGAACAAGTCGCCAACCTTGTACTTTTTCTATCTTCAGAGGCTGCGGGCAATATTTCTGGAACGGAAGTCTATATTGATGGAGCGGAATCTTTGCTTTAATACAACAAAAAAACGAAAAATCAAACCTGCTCCCCTCACTTGTTTCAAGTAAAACCTGTGAGATGGATCATTTCTTGATTTTTCGTTTTTTCTTTTTGTTTATTTTTCCACCAAAGCTGCGATTTCTTCTAGAAAAGCAGTCTTGCCATAAAAATCTGCATTCAATAACTCGGGAAAAATGGCTTCAAAGAAATAAGTCACACATGGACGATGCTGAAACGCTTTGACCGTCAAAATCGCTTCACGAAACATTTCTTTGAACACTTTGTCGGGGTTGCTTTTTGAGATCTCTTCAAAAGACTCATACAAAAGATCGATCTTATCCGCAATTGCCAAAAGCTGTCCTTCAAGGCTGTTGTCTTTGCCATCCGCCAAGCGTCTGCGATACGTCGCTTGAAAGCTTTGGGGGATTTCTTCTTCTATGAAAGCATCGGTCATTTTTTCTTCAACGGTTGATAACATCGCCCGCAATTCTTTGTTTGCATATTTGACTGGCGTTTTGATGTCGCCAATGAAACGTTCCGTGTAATCATGGTTCAAGGCTTTTTCATAAAGAATTTGCCAATCGACTTGATTTCCCGCTTGTTCTTCGATATCGGCTAAGGTCTGGGCGATCATGGTTACTCGAAACGAATGAGCGGCCACGCTGTGCTCGGTAAACTTAAAAAATCCAGGTGCTCGTTGGATTTTTTCTAAATTAGCCAATCCAAGAATAAATTCATTCAATCCCATCAGTTTGCCTCCTTTTTTTTCTAAGAGTATAACAACTACTTTCTCCGCAAGCAAATATCACGCGCACAAAAAAAAAGAGCAGCTAAGCTGCTCTTAAAAGGCATTCACAAATTACGCTTTGTTAACGTTAGTCGCTTGAGGGCCACGTTGTCCGTCTTCGATATCGAAAGTCACTGCTTGACCTTCTTCTAAAGTTTTGAAGCCTTCGCCTTGGATAGCTGAGAAATGAACGAATACATCGTTACCGTTTTCTGCAGTGATGAATCCAAAACCTTTGTCTGAGTTAAACCATTTAACTGTACCTGTTTCCATAATAAAAATCCTCCTTGTGTTTATACACATATTTTGCAATTACTTGTATAAGGTGAAAATGTGGAAGATGTTTAAGATGAAACAAGCTACCATAATTTACCGTAACAAAAACTACACTTTGTATTATAGCACATTATCTTCTTTATGACTAATAGAAAATCAAAAAAAATGAAAACGCCTTTATTTTTTTATGATTCGCAAAAAGACTGCTGCACTAAAGATCCGCAACAGTCTTTTCTTTTTTGGAAACGATTTATTTACGAAGGACGCAACTGCGTTTAGTAGCGCAAAATCGCAGTCAAACTTTTTTCTCCTGGGGCATCTTTTTGTTCCAAAATAGATACCTCGCCGCCATTTTCTAAAACATCGATTGCCAGCGTATTTAACACTTGGCGACGATCGTATTCCGTGTCAGGATCTTCTCCAAACCCATCGGCGAGATTGGAAGTCGCTACAAACAGATTGGCGATCCTGCCTTCTTTAGCTGCAGGTACGATATCAACCAATTGGTCAATAAATTTCCGATCCAACAGCTTGCCGTATTCCCCAACTTCTTTTTGTGTCAACTCCGCAATCAGCTTTTGCGTACACGTTTGGATCTCTTTCAAAGATAACGATGCTGGTGAAGAGGAAATGCTTGGTTCTGCTTTGAAAAAGTTCGTTTTTGCCACTTTTTTAAACAGCGTTTGATTTTCTGGTAAAGCAAAAAGATACATTGGTAAATGCTCTTCGTTTGAAAAATCATTTTTAAAAAATGCATCAACTGCTTGGTAGTAGTTGACGTGATCGATCTCGACTTCTTCATCTTTGGCACTAAAGCCGTGATAAGCGACGCCTTCTCCTCCTGAGTTAGGGCCACCTTGGGCACTGTAATTAAAGTTGCCGCCGCCAGTGATTTCTTCCCCCAGCGCTTTTTCGATCGTTGTCGGTGCCTCTTCTGGCAACTCGACTTCACGCACTTGATTGTTTTCAACTTGAAAGACTTGCATTGAATCGCGATTCAACGCTAAGAGATAAAATGGGTAATTAAATTGTGCGTTTTTGATGACAGCTAATACATACGGGGTTTCCCCTACGTAATATTGATCATCCACACGAATACTTAACCGATGAACTAGTACATCTTCTGGTGTGATAATCACCGCCACACTCGTTGTACTGTTACGCCAAAATGATTGATCTGCAAGCAGTTCATCAATTTTCGTTTGAAAAAGATCCCAAGAATGTTCTGGGTATTTCTTTTCAAAGCGGCGCTTCGCATCTTTGGCAAAGTTCTTAAATTTGATTTGATCCTTTTCGACATTCTGGTGGCCGACATGCGTATTGAGCATGATCGTGACAAATGGTCCTTTGATTCCGTCAGATATTACCCGCGATAAAAAACTTTTTCCAAATTTTCCCATTCCACATTACCTCCTGCTTAATCAAATACAAATAAAGTGTACCATGCTTATTTTCTTCCATAAAGTAAAACGATTGCACGCGTTTATTTCCTCATTCGTTTTTCTGATTACTCACTATACTGGCTATTTTTCAGCGGATCAGCCAAAGTATTTCTGGTGGCCCATAGAAAGCCTCGTTTAGTCCAAGTCTGAATGGTGGGCTCTTCTAGCTCTTTTAGACTGTGTCCAATGGATTGAAAAAAGACTCTGCCCTTGCCCCATTTTTTGATCCACATCATTGGCAGTATGACTTCTTGGTTAGCTGCATTCGGATGATCTTTAGCGGCAAATGTTGAGGTAGCTAACACAGTGACGGCTGGATCAACCAGACAATAGTATTGCTCCGTCGTCAACTGAGGGATCGATTGCGTATTTGCCGTAATATAGTGATCTGTCGTAAGATCGATGCTATAGGTCGTTTCCAATCCACCAGGATGTGCCAAAAAACAGCCGCCAGTCAGAAACAACCAGCCTTTACTGGCTTGAAAAGCCGAGGCAAAGCCGCCATGAACGCCTGCTAATCCTAACCCTTCTGCTACAGCCTGAGTGACATTTTGCAGCGGCTCATCAGGCAATTCTCCTCGCGTCCAATTCATGATCAACAGATCCAGCCTTTTTAATTCTTCTTTATGATAGAGAGGTTCAAAATCTGAGGCGAGTATCATCTGATATCCTTCTGACTCCAGCAGTGTTTGGTAAAACTGACTGGTTTCTTTTGGGGCGTGTCCTTCCCAACCTCCGTAAATGATCAATGCTTGTTTCATTTTGTGTTTCCTCCTTTCTTTCTAACTTAGCGAAAAAAATGCAAAAAGCGAAGCAGAACGATTCTCCGTTTTCCTTCGCTAGTAATTTTTTCTGATTTAACGGTTGATTGAACGCCCGACACGATTGATCGTA
The DNA here is from genome assembly GCF_002140755.1 of Enterococcus sp. 5B3_DIV0040. Classification (NCBI taxonomy): domain Bacteria; kingdom Bacillati; phylum Bacillota; class Bacilli; order Lactobacillales; family Enterococcaceae; genus Enterococcus; species Enterococcus sp. 5B3_DIV0040. The sequence continues at coordinate 895,498 of NZ_NGLC01000001.1, read as the reverse complement.
TGGCGCATGCCTCTAATTGCAACTGATGTTTCGAAAATATTTTCGGTCGGTGCCATGCCGCCATAGCCAGCATCACCGATATGCTGCAGATCGACCCCACAAGTTTTGTTGATAATGGCTAATTGTCGCAACGTTTCTGGACGCGCGCTCTCTTGACTCGTTCCGATCGCTGACATCGTCAATAAGTCATATTGTTTGGCAATTTGAACAGCTTCGATCAGATCTTTTTCTAGAAAGCCTTGAATCGAACCAACGGAAGGCAGTAACAAAATATCTGCTCCAGCTTCAGCGTAAGAAATGATGGCGTCTCGATCAACCACAGGTTCATCTGAGCCGGCACTGTGCATTTTTCCAGCGATGATCAACCCAGAGAAATGTTCTTTTGCCAATTTTACTGCTTTAGCGATTTCTCGGTTGGTCACACCCGTTCCAGGATTGCCTGTAAAGCAAAGAAAGTCCACCCCGAGTTCTTGGGCTTTTTTGATGGTGTCAACCGAACTTGTACGGCCTTGACTGATGCTGATCTTTTCACTCATCATTTCCGTCGTAGCTGGGATCGGCTCAAGATTGATGCCGACAGGTCGTCCAATCAGTTGTTTTAGTTGAGGAATCGGATTTTCAATGGGCTGTGTAGGATCAAGCAGCTGCTCCAATGTGATACCAGGCATCCCAAAAATAGCTGGACGATAACAATCAAAGCCATTCAACAAAATCAAGTCAGCCCCAAAAGCTGCCGCGACTTCTGCGTTGGTGATGTCGCCAGCTTGCGGCATGGTTTGAACCACCGTTTCACAGATTATCACTCGTCCTTCGCTCGCTTTAATGGATTGTTTCAATTCTTGCGCCGACATTTCTTTGATTTCACTATAGTTTGCACTTATCAATCGTTTGACCATGTTTTTCTTCCTTTCTTTTCCTTCTCATCTTGCGAGAAACACGAATAACAGGTAAAATATAGCTATTGTGTTCCCTTAGTTAAATGGATATAACAAGTCCCTCCTAAGGATTAGTTGCTGGTTCGATTCCGGCAGGGAACGTTTTTTGAAGAAAAAGATTCCTTATTTTTAAGGAATCTTTTTTTGTTGGAAAGCAAATACCTCTGCCTCGATTTGCTTAGAAATAATCTTCCAGAATCGGCTTTCCGTCTGGTAAGTTTTCCTGAATCATCACTGCAGCTTCCTTCTCCGTTTCCATTTGCTGGAAAAAGACCAAGGAATCAAGGGATTGTGCCTGCAAAAACAGTTGCACAAAGCGCTGAATCGACAAGGTTGCTTTTGGCAGCTTGGTGGCGGTCGTTTTCGTGACATGATGCTGAGCGTTTTCGATCGTCACTTCATAACACCCATTATTCCATGGGGCATATTCGTCCCCTTGAATTTCTATGGCAAAACGACCAGCTTTTTTCAACGTAAATGGATAGCTTTTTAGAAACCCTTCCACATCGACGACTCGTGCCATCATGTCCGGGCGCACTTGGTAGTGAGCCAATGGTTTGGCTGCATTTACTTGCAGGACTTCCCCATCAAACCCTGGTCGATAATGGATCTGCGCTACTGAATCTGCATGGGAAACGATAAACCGATTGAATCCTTGATACGCGTCAGCGGTCAAATAGCCCCACTCTTGAATATCAAAGCGTCCTCCTTCAACAAAGTAGATCAAATACCCTTCAGGAACGCCCGCTTCATTGCGATAAATCGCAAACGTATACGGTCTGCGCAAAACAAACTTGATTTCTTCCCACCAGGCTTGGCGAATCAGCCCACCTTTTTGATGACGAGGCAATTGATGATAAATCTCGTGAATGATCGGCTGTGCTTCCTCCCAATTCATGCGTTGAATCCTTCCGTTCACTTTCTTCCCATCGGGCCATTGATGCGCATCAACTTCATAAACGGTGCGTTCAAAGGTATATTCATACCCATATCTGCGATAAAACGCAAAGGAGAAAGGTGCCAGATAGGACAGAACGATTTTTTGTTCATAGCAATCTTTAATGATTTGTTTCATGATCCGATCGATTCGACCTTGGCTGCGATACTCTGGATAAGAAGCCACAAAACCGATCCCTGCCATTGGATAGGTCGTTCCATGAAAATTCACATCAAAAATAGTTGCCATGATTTGGCTCGCTAGTTTTCCATCCTTGTCGTAGGAACCATAATTCCATGAATTCTCCGCAAGCTTGCGATAGCGCTTGATATTTGTTTCATTCAACTCCCACTGAAAGGCATAAGAAACCAATTCCAGTACTTCTTGCGAACCGAATTCGGTCATTTTTTTGACATCTGTCATTCCTTCATCTCCTCTACTTGAAAACACGCAAGAAACGCAAAAAAGGCGTCAGTCGACCCCTTAATATGCTTCTTCCATCATACTCAACATTTTTTTAAATTGCTTGCGTTTGAAATATCCTAGAATGGTGCCTAAGAGCATGTCATTCAATTGTTGGATCATTCCTTCAGAAGTCATTTTTTCTTCATAGTGCAAGGTGCAATGCGCGTCATCTATCGCTTCAATTTGATAGTGTACACGGAAGGTATTTTTTTTCGTCGCCGTTTGGAACGCATAGGCTTGGTTTTTCTTGACTGTTTCAATCGTTATGTTGGCATTGCTATCTTTATAAAATTGTTTTAGATAACTATAGCCTTCTAATTGGTCTTCTGTCAACGTTTGATCTGTCGCTTGTTTAATATCATGTAAAACGGAATCGATGATCGTTTTATATAAAAAGTCAGCGGGTACATTCATTTTTTTAGTGATTTCCATCTTGCGCCTCCTTGTCTTTCTTGTTGCGTTTGTGTCCAATTGAAGCCATGATTCCTCCAATAGCCATTAGAATGACTGACGTGATGAGATTCACCCAGTGGTATTCACCTGACTGCGCATTGGCGCTGTATATAAATAACATACTACCGATACTTATAAAAAACAATCCATTTTTAAACATGATATCACCTCACTATTGACTAACGACGTTGAAGTATAGTACTCGGCCCCAATCGGTATTTTTGATTGCGTCCTTGGCAAGCTTCACTGCTTTTTCTTTGTCATCTGCCGTTGTTTCAAAAATCAACTGAATCCCTTTTTTTTCTTTGAAGGTATACTTGATCTCATCTTCTGACAAAGACTCAAGTAATGCTTTGATGTTGTCTTGCTGCATTGCGGAATTTACGATAATCATTTTTTCTCCTCCTAAAAAAGATAGCTAGATGGGTGAAATCACCCATCTAGAACGTTTGCTTCGTTTGATTAGTTCTCTTGGTCTGCTGGATTGATTTTGTTGGCAGCAATAATAAATGGTGCCCAGATCAGTAAAGCTACAGCCAAATTAATGATCGTCAAGATGATTGCACGCCAGTCCCCACCGGTAGCCAAGAAGCCACTTAGGATCGTTGGCATTACCCAGATCACATTTACCACAACTGGTGCAACTAAGCCTAATGTTGTTGCAAAGTAAGCAATTGTCGCTGTAACTAATGGTGCAACAATAAATGGAATGATAAACAATGGGTTCAACACGATCGGTAGACCAAACATTACTGGTTCATTGATGTTAAACAAACCAGGTCCAATCCCTAGTTTACCAACTGTCTTGTAGTCGGCACGTTTAGAAAATAGCAAGATTGCGATCAAGAGCATTAAAGTCACACCTGCTCCACCAGGCCAAACAAACGCTTCGAACGAACCTGCTACCCATTTATAAGGAACTGCTTCCCCTAATTGGTAAGCATTGGTATTTTCAACCATAGCCACACCGTAAATCGATTGTAAAACGGGTCCCATGATATTTGTACCATGTAAGCCAAAGAACCACAAAACATGGACAAGCAATACAATGATAAATACGGCAAAGTATCCTTGAGAAAGACCCAATAATGGTTTTTGGATCGATTCGGAGATCCAGTCAATAATGGGCATACCAACGAAACGTTCAAATAGGTAGTAAATCAAGCCTGATGCATATAGCCCGGCGATCCCTGGGATAATTGCTGCGAAAGCACGAGAAACTGCTGGTGGCACTGAATCTGGCATTTTGATAATAATATTTTTTTGCATCAATTTTGCAAAGATAATAACTGAAACGAAACCAAAGATGATTGCGGTGAACAATCCTGAGCCGCCCATATAAGCACTAAATGGGAAATAGCCCCAGCCAGCAGCACTGATCGTTGAACCATCTGCTGCAAATCCTGATGTAGCACTTGTGCTGTTGATCAAATCTACTACGTTGGTTGGTAGTGCTTCTTCTAATGCTAAAGAAAGAGAAGCTGATTGTGGAATACCCATAATAAATGCTGCTAAAGAAACCAACGCACCTGATAGTGCATCAACATTGTAAGCCTTTGCTAAATTATAGCCAAAAGATGCTGAGAAGATAACCGCCATGATTGCTAAGGTACCTGTCCAAACTAATCCGTTGACGGCGATCACTGGTGTGAAAAATTTGGTGATTGCATTGTCCGCACCTAGATAAGTGTTTGGAAAATCACGCATGAAGGCGTTCAATAATACTGCAATTGCCCCAGCCATCGTTGCTGGCATCATTCCGATAAAGGCATCCCGCAAAGCAACCAAATGCTTTTGCGCACCAATTTTAGCTGCAACTGGGAGAATGTGTCTCTCCATCCAACTTGTTAATCCATCCATTCTTAATTCCTCCTATAAGTTCTATTCGTCAAAGAAGATTTTTTGATTCATCGACAATAACTACTTCTATCCGTTCAAAGATTATTCGTTATTTAGACGTCGATAGACATCAATGATTTCTTTCGCTAAATCGGTAAATGCGATTGACGTCATTAGGTGATCTTGTGAATGCACTGTCAACAATGTCACGGTCATATGATTGCCTTGCGCTTCTTGTGTCAATAATCCTGTTTGCGAATGATGCGCTTCCACAAGAGATGCTTCAGCATCTTTGATTTTTTGGTCAGCTAATTCGAAGTCCCCTTCTTTTGCTGCCGCGATTGCTTCCATTGCGTCACTTTTTGCATTACCACCATACATGATCAATCCCATAATGGCTTCCAAATTTTGCTCATCCATCTTTAAAAATCCTCCTTACACTTCGATCCTAAAAATCTTAGTTCATTAATGTTTCTGCTTGTTGCAATACTTTTTCGCCGTTCATCATGCCATAGTCTGCCATGTTGATCACGTCCAAAGGAATGCCTTTTGGTGCTAGCTTTTGTTCAAATTGTGATTTCATGAATCGTACTTGTGGTCCTAATAATAGAACATCGACTGGTTTCGACTCCAAATGTTGGTCGGCTTCTGAAGCTGAAACAGCAAAGATATCTGCTTCCATTCCTTTTGCTTCGGCTGCTTTTTGCATTTTCGTCACCAATAGACTGGTACTCATTCCTGCTGAACAAACAAGCATAATCGTTTTTTTCGCCATCGCGTATCTGCTCCTTTCTGTTGTAAGTTACACTTTACTATAAAGCAAAAAGCGTGCCAAAAAAAAAATAAGTCCAGACCTTTATATATCAATGGTCTGAACCAATTTTTCTTTTGCACACTCACGGATTTATCATTACACACTAATATTGTGTGCGGATTCATCATAACTTTTTATTTCATTTTCTAAGAACATTTGTGTTAAATAGGCGATCTCATCTTCAGAGATTTTGATTTGATAGTTTTTCTCTATCTGCAATAAATGAGTTCGCAACACATCTGTTTCGATACGATAGCGTTTTTGGAAGGCCGCCAAATTGGGGAAGGTACGGGAATGTTCCTTCTTCAATAAACTTTCCACTAGAAAGGCTAAATGAATCACTAAGCCCGCATCAACGGTAGGTTCAACAATCACATGCAATTGATTTTGAATTTGATGAACGATTCGCTGCAGACTTTCGATCAGATGATAGACGGACCCCACATGCGTTAAGGTATTTTCTAATGAACGTACGATTTTTTCAATCGGCACTTCATCTGAAACGATCCGCTTCAGCACATTCAACCGATTGTCATCAAAGACATCATAGGCGGAAAAGAACGGGATATTTTGATAATCGATCTCGACGGTGCCCGCAATGGCTTTGATCTCATATTCTTCTAGCAAGCCATCAATATGTTTCTTGAAGGTTTCTTTTTCAATAAATTGCATTTGAATGATCTCGACTTTTGATTGATCGACGACGGGATAAATTCGTTGATAAAGTTTGGCAGCGACACCTTCTCCAGTAAAGCAAGTGACGATGACTGCTTTTTTATTCCCCTTCGCTTCGCGAACTGTGCGGAACTGTTCTTGCACGATGGTTTCAAAAGAACGCTGAATGTTTTGATAAATGTCTTCTAAACTTCGGCCACTTTCCGCCATTCGCAAAGCCTCTAAGACGATCATCGTACTGACCATCGAGATGGCTTTCGTACGAATCCCGGTCTCTTCAGAAATCAAATTCGCAAATGAATTGAGGGAACCCATATCAGTTAAAAGCAATAAGCCGTTGCTCATCTTTTCCTTATTGTCAGTGACATAGTTCAATAGCTGTTCATACATTTGACCGACTTCCATATCTAAAGACATATTCATCGCTTTGCCGTGGTCAGTTTCAAGCAGCTCTTGTGCCGTTTCCAACATACTGCTAGCAGTCGCCTTGCCGTGCATCAAGACAATAATCTCGACTTTTTCAAGGGGCAGCTGCGAGGGTTGTTTGACTTGAATCGCTAAAAACATACTGATAAAGCCGATCTCATCGAAGGGGATCTCGACATGGCGTTCTTCTTCGATAATGGTCGATAGATCCATTGCCACCTGGAACTCGGATTTCAAGTTTTTTCTGACTGTATTCAAATCTGGATGAACGATCATATGTCCTTCCTTGACACGTTCCAGTGTACTTTGCAGATGTAGTGCAAAGGCAAAGCGGGCTTTTTCACTATAGGTTCGAGACAATCTTTGCCCAGCTAGATCATAAAGAACATTTGTCAGTTTCCAAATGTCTTCTGGAATCAGTTCTTTATGAACGGGATTTTGGATCAATTCTTCGACATACTTTTCAAAGTACGCATCGACATCTTTAGAGATCAAATTTTCTAGATCGACATTGGCTACGCCCGTTTCAATCAACGAGCTGACTTTTTCTTCGATCTCGTTATACACTTGCATATTCCGTTGTGGATCACGAGACCAGACGACATCTGGGTCGCCAGGTTCAAAACTTAGAAAGTCGCCTTTGCCATCTAAAAACCGATCCAAGCGTTCCGACATTTCTTTGATCTTCAACAAGCCTTTTTGAACTTGCAAGGAGCAGTCGCCTTTTCGTATCAGCAAGTGTTTTTTTCCATAGGTTCGATAATGCAAAAATGCTTTGGCACAGACGAGTTTAAGGTCGCGCTTGATTTGACCAATATTGCCTTCTGCATCATAGAGCATAAAGGCCAATATCGCATCTCGTTCGACATCGATTCGTTGGTTCAGACGGGTCGCCTCTTGCTTGATAAACAACGAAATGATTTCATACCGTTCATCTAAGGAACGACTTTCCACATTTGGCAAAGTAATAGCCATGGGAATTCGCCGATTGAAGGTCGTTAAAAAGGTTTCTGATGATTCCGTGGTGGCACCGATGATCTGCACGGCGGCTTCATGAACTTGATTACTTTCCCCTAATGGACGATAGATCCCTTTATCAATGAAGGTAAAGAGCATTTCTTGGCCTTCTGGCGGCAGTCGATGGATCTCATCTAAGAACAGGATGCCGCCATCGGCTTTTGCCATCAACCCTGGACTATCTTCTGCGGCACCAGTGTAGGCGCCTTTTTTGATGCCAAAGATGTGACCAAACAACAATTGCGGATTTTGTGCATAGTCCGCACAGTTAAAGGACACGAACGGGGCATCTTTTTCTAACATATTTGATTCAACCGCAAAGTGATACATACATTCGGCAAATAAGGATTTACCGGTACCTGTCTCACCAAAAATAATGGTATGGAGTCCTCTAGGCGGATATAAGATCGCCGCTTTGGCTTGCTGGATACTTACTTTCAAGGAAGCTTGGACTCCAACCAGACTTTCAAAACTAACTTCAGAGGAAACATCCACATGGACTGTTTCTTCTAAAGGCTCATAAACAACCGGACGGCCGGAACGTTTGCCGATTTTCTTTTCTTTATAAAGCTCACTGAGATAACGGCTTGCATTGCTGCGATCGATTTGTAAGATTTTAGCGACATCAACTGCGGTCAACCCTTGCTTATGCAGTTCGATCGTTTGAAAAATCTCTTCTTTTCGCGAATTCATTCGATAGCCTCCTCATTTTTTTACACACTAATAATAAACAACGTTAATGGTAACACAAAAAGACGCTCAATGGCGTCTTTTTCCTTTGTCTTTTTGCTTTTTCGTCTTTTTCTTGCTCTTTTTGACAGGAGTGTGTAATTTTTCAGGCGTTTTCTTGGAAATTTTCTGCACACTTGCTGTTTTCGTTTCTTTCTTGCTTTCTTTTTCGACAACAGGAGCTTCTGTGTGTAACTGTCCCCCATGCAGATAAACTTCTTTGAGTTCTATGGACAACTGATTCGCGATTTTTTTCAAATCCTTCAAGGAATGGTCTTGAACGATCGTGACGACGGTTCCTTCTTTGCCCATTCTCCCAACGCGTCCTGCCCGGTGTAAATAGGATTCTTTTTCTAAAGGGACTTCTGTATTGATCACGTAAGGCAGATCCACGACATCTAAGCCGCGAGAGGCAACATCGGTCGTCAATAGTTCCACTAGTTTTCCTTGACGAAAGCTCTCTAATGCACCTTTTCGTGCAAGTTTGTTTTGATCAGATGCCAGAGATGCCACCGGCAAGCCATGAAACAATAGCTTTTCTTCCGCATTCCCCATAGTGCTTAATTCATTGAAGAAAACCAAAGCTTGAAAGTTTGGTAAATGAGCAAAGCGTCTTAAAGCATCCACGATTCGTCGTTGCGGATAGTTCAAATAGTAATGATGGATGACGCCTTTGCTCTGATCTTCTTGGGTAACATCAATGATCAGCGGCTCTTTTGACACGAATGGTCGAATCTCATCGATCACTTCGTTCGCGGTTGCTGAAAAGAAACTACGCTGGATTTGTTTTGGTAATGTTTGATTGATCTTGGCTGCCAGGGTGAAGGCACCCTCTTTCAATAATTGGTCAACCTCATCCAATACCAACGATTGCAGCTGCTGGGTCTTGATTTTTTTGGCTTTGATCAACTCTAACACACGGCCTGGGGTACCGATCAAGACCTCGGGTTTGTCTTTTAGTTTTTCCACTTGGCGTTTTGTACTTGCGCCGCCAATTAGCGGCAGAACGGTCAAACCAATGGCTTGGGCCCATTCCCGTGCTACTTCTGTGACTTGCATCGCTAATTCTTGTGAAGAAGTCAAAATCAACAGCTGATTGCCTTGCTTTTTTTCAACCTTCGTTAACAATGGCAAGAGATACGCCAACGTTTTACCTGAACCGGTCGGTGAGATTCCTATGACAGACGCGCCGTCTTTTAAAGGACCAAAGGTTTTTTCTTGGATCAAGGACGGTGCGTGATATCCTGCCGCTTGCCATTTTTCCTGCCAGACGTCTGGCAATTGTGTCAATTCAAATACTGTCATAAATGTTCCATTCCTTATTTTTTATCTGCATCAAAAATGATGTCGGCCTGCTTACGCATCAAAGAGACGGTTTCATTGACACTGCGGGCAAGTTCCACCCATTCCTCATAGCGTTGTCCTTGTTTAGGATCATCTTTGTTTTCAATGATGTCTGCAAAGTCTTGCGCTTCTTCGATCATCGGATTGTCTAAAGCAGCGACTGCTAATGGATGCGTTTGTTTTGTTTGGCGTTCATAAAATGCTGCTTCTTCAATAGCATTGACGGCATTCAAATCTAATGTCCCGTCTTCAAAATAAATTTCTGAACGCAACTCTGAATCAGCGATTTTGCCTGTTTGGATCGTGACATCAAAATCAGCATAGCGCAACACTGCGGTTCCGATACCATCTACACCAGTCGGTAATTTACGGGCAAAATAATGAACATCTTGCGGTTTACCAAACCAAGCGACCGCCGCATATACTGGATACACACCCAAGTCGGCTAAAGCTCCGCCAGAAAAATGTGGAGAAAAGATATTTGGTTCCTCCCCAGCTAGTACAGCGTCATAACGAGACGAGTATTTCATATAAGAAAAGTTCGCCCCAAGAATGGCACCGCGTGTCGGTAAGAATTCGGCTACGGTTGAAAAACTCGCTTCATGAATGTTGCGAGCTGCTTCAAAGAATAAAACCTGTTGTTGGTTTGCTAGGTCAATGATCTCCGCCATTTCCTCTGGTGTCGAAAAGGCTGGCTTTTCCACTATGACATTTTTTCCTGCCAAAATACCTTGCTTGGCTTGTTCAAAGTGCAAACTGTTCGGAGAAGCGATATAGACCGTGTCCATATGAGCTAAGCCAAAAAAAGTGGCCAAATCGGTCGCATATTCGATATCCCCGTATTTTTCCCCAAAGCGTTGCGCTGTGGCCAATTTTCTTGAGTATACGGCTACCAATTGATACCGTTTGGTTTCGTGGGCTGCTTGTACAAATTGATCGGTGATCCAATTTGTGCCGATAATCCCTAAATGAATCATGTGTTTTCCTTCTTTCTTCTATAGATTGGGGTCGTCAAATTCGACGTTCAAATCAAAAGGGATCGGTTCTTTGACCGCGATCATCCCTTGGTTTACCTGGCAATTATAAGCAAACACTTCGACACCTTTGCTTTGCGCTTCAGCGATCTTATCGGCCAGATCCGGCTGCATCTGTCGATGGATCGTGGCGATTTGCACCACTTCAAATTGGATCATGAACAAAACCGTCGCATAATAGCCTGCTTCTTTGGCATGGATCAATTCATTGACGTGTTTCAAGCCGCGAATCGTTGGCGCATCTGGGAAAGCGCCGATTTGCTTGTTTTCAAGTGTCATCCCTTTAATTTCTATAAATCCTTTTTCTTGTTCGTCTGTTTCAAAATAAAGATCAAACTTAGACATCCCATAGACGACTTCACGCCGCAAGAGGGCAATTTTCCCTTTGATATTCGGCAACTGGATCGTGCCATCCAAAAGGCCTTCATAGGCTAACCGATTGGGTACTTGACTATCAATATTGATCCATTGGTCTTCTTTCTTGACTGAGATCAAATCGTAATTGGTTTTACGTTTCGGATTGTCCCAATATTGGAGGGTCACGAGTGTCCCTTTGTGCAATAGTTCTTTTCCTCGTCCCGTATTTTTCACATGGACGATCACTTCTTGCCCATCGACTAGACATCGGGCAATGAATCGGTTGTCTCGAACGAGAAACGTGGCTAAGAGGGTATTCGGATAATTCATTTTCTCACCTGCTCTTTTGAATCATAGCATATTTTGATAAAAACTTCTAAACTTCAAACTAAAGTACCATGCTTTTTTACCTTCTCATGGTATACTTATGGCAATTATTTTCTAGTGTGCAGAAGCGGGCATCTTGTTCACAAGGTGCAACTAGATGAATCGTAAGTGATAGGACGTGTATAAATGAAGAAAAGGTCTCTATTGATTGGTTTATCTCTAGCAACGGGCGTGGTCAGCTCCTTGCTGTTGCGAAAGGAAAAACAAAAAAATGAAAACCGCCAAAATTTCATTGGAAATTGGCGTTTTACTTCAAAGACAAAAGAAGATGTCATTTTAGAAATTGCCAATGATTATTCATTGACCATCGAAGGCAAACCGTTGCCTGTTTCCATTGTTGAACTGACTCCGATGCGATTAGTGTTACTGGACACATTTGGCTATCATTTAGTCCTGGAACAAAAAGGCTCCGTTATTACTTTATATGATGAAGCAGAAGATTGCCACTATTCTTTGACAAAAATCGCCTAAGGGACATGAGAAGATCGAGTTCACGTTTTCTTCACATTTTCTTCGGTCAATTCTCAGACTTTTTATCAGCATTTCCTGGCAATCCATGCTATCATTAACTTAACAAGTGGTTGAACAAGGTGTTCCGTTGAGTGATGTTTGATCGTTCATAGATTAAGGTGTAGGTTCGATTCCTACCTTCCACATTTATTTTAAACAGAAAGAAGGGATTTTTATGTTAACGACCTTTATTTCACTCTTTTCCATCTTTGCTTTAGCTGCGTTACTAGCTGGGACATTCTTTTTAGCAAAATTGGCCATGCAACAAGAAACGAGAGCAGTGAAAGTTCCCGTCAGAGCCCAAAACCAAAACCCGAGAATCCATTCCAATCGTCGCTAAGTGAAATCGTTTGACCCGATGTCAATTCAGAAAAACTTGTCTTCTTTATTAAATAGGAAGGCAAGTTTTTTTTGCTGTCTTTTGCCCTTAGGTCTTCTAGGTTGAAATGGTTTAACAACGCCCATTCCCCCTTTGAGCGGTCTTCTCGCAATTAAATGCTAAGTTTTCTCTTAGAGTATTGCAACAGCGGATACTCTTTGTTAAAATTTTTGCTTAGATACAACTTAAAAGGAGCTACTACATATATGCAGAAAATAACCAAGTTCGGGTATTCCTTCGTTGCTGCTTTGGCAATCCTCTTTGCTGCTGTCGGCATCCCCCTCGTTTCATATGCTGATGATACAGCAATGAGCATCGAAGAGATCCAAGATTTTTCGATTGACGCCAAAGCCGCTTACTCCATTGATTTTGACACAGGGAAAGTGTTGTATGATCAAGATGGCGAGACAGCCATGGGTATTGCCTCCATCACCAAGATCATCAGCCTCTACCTTGTCGCTGAGCAAGTAGAACAAGGAACGATCGCTTGGGATGATCCTGTGCCGATTTCCGATTATGCCGCTAATCTCAGCGTGTCCCCTAACTTATCAAATGTCCCTTTGCATCAAGACGTTACCTATACAGTAAAAGATCTGTATGATGCCAGTTATATCCAATCTGCAAATGCTGCAATCGTCGCGCTCGCGGAGCTGATTGCTGGGTCTGAAAGTGCCTTTGTGGATTTAATGCAAGAAAAAGTGCAATCATGGGGCATCACCGATGCAAAGATCGTCAATGCTTCTGGCTTAAACAATGCTTATCTTGGGGAAAATATTTACCCAGGATCAACTTCAACTGATGAAAACGAACTATCCGCAAAAGATGTGGCATTGATTGCCCGTCATTTGTTACAAGACTTTCCAGATGTTTTGGAAGTAACCAGCCTTTCAACAAAACAATTTGGTGAAGGTTCCTATTCGCCTGTCGAGATGGTCAATTGGAACTGGATGCTTCCAGGTTTTACGAATACGAAAGATGGTGTCGACGGTCTGAAGACTGGTACGACAGATATGGCAGGCGCCTGCTTTGTCGGAACCGCCGTTAAAGATGGGCAACGAATCATCACCGTGGTGCTAAACGTCAATGGTCATGCAGAAAATCCTAGTGTTCGTTTTATTGAAACAGGCCGTTTGATGGATTACTCGTTTGACGCTTGGGAACAAGTAGAGATTTTACCAGAAAATGCGCAACTAGAAGATACCCAGACGGTTGCAGTCAAAGATGGGAAAGAATTGAGTGTGCCCGTTGCCTTAAATCAAGGTTTGACCTTATGGGTACGTGGAGATATGGATGCCACCGCCTTTGAAACAACCATTGACTTTAATGAGCATTATCGTGATTCTGCCCTGCAAGCGCCATTGACTGAGGGCACAGAAGTCGGTACCGTAAGTGCTTCGATTCCAGCTGATACGCTTGGTTATATTGATGATTCCGATCATGACGAGACTGCAGGATTGATCACAACACAAACGGTGGAAAAAGCCAACATCTTTGTTCGTGCTTGGCGCGGCGTGTCCAACTTTTTCAGTAATCTTTTTTAACCTAAACGAAAAAATCTGTCCGAAGCAAAGACTGCTTCTCGGACAGATTTTTTTTATTCTACTGTTTCCACCGTTGCTGTTGCCAATGGCTCCACAGGGAAAAACAATTCAACTTCCCCTTCCTTAAAAAGAGGAAGATACCTTTCTTGGATGGCTGCTGACAACTGGACGTTGTTTTCTGGTAAAACTTCCATCAGCATTTTTTCAGTCATCATCGTTAAGTTTTTTTCATCTGTTTTTACAACGAGATAGGTCATTGCGGGCATTTCCCAACGGACCCAACCGACAGGAGGAAAATTTTCTGTCTGGACTTGAACGCCTGCCAAGTAGCGACCGGTTTCTTGCCAAGGCTCTAACCAATTGGTGCCATCACTCATCAAGCCCCAAAATTCCAGTTCTTCTGCCTTTTGATCACTTACGAGAAATTCGATCTCTTCAAAATCCTTTGTTGCAAGTTCCCAAAGCGCTGGTACCCAAGAAGCACCTTCTTCTGCTAACCCCTTGCCCTCTTTTCCAATCACATAAAAAGCGGGTCGTTCGACGCGAATCACTTCACCTAATTGCATGTTCCTTCCTCCTTCTTTCCTTCATTTTAGCGAATTGCAAGAAATTCAGCAACTTTGACCTTAGCAACAAGCAATTTCTGCCATTTTTCGGTATACTAAGTGTATCGTTAAAGGAGTGAAAAACATGGATCTTACGCAATTGCTGATTTTTGCCATCAGCTATGTGTCGGGCGTGATCGTCGTTCAAAAATGGCGCAAGAAAAAAGATGATCCGGATATTTTCTTTTTTGAATGTTGTTGGACGATTCTAGCCCTGCTAATTTATTTAGCTGTCTCAGAATTACGGACAGGTAGTTTCTTTATTTTGATACCCGTCGCCTTCGCCGGCCTTTTTTTATTTTCTTATCGGCGCAACAAGCACCAACTTGTAAATGGCTTGCTTTTTAATTTGTTCGTGCTGGCTTTTGGCGGCTACTTAGTCATTAATTTATACCGAACCCAAGACATACTCGTAGGTGGTCTACTCGCTGTTTTACTGGCAATCTTCGTTGCTGTACTATTATTCGGTTTGGCAACACTCGTGGTCTTTCTTTACTGGAATTCCATTATCGTACTACGAAGAGAATCGCGATCGATCGCCAATTTGTTAACCCTGATCTTAGCGGTGGTTTTGACCGTTTTACTATTTTCAGATACCCTTTTGCACTTTTTCCCAGATTGGATCCGAACCTTATTCGGCATTGTTCCCCTAAGTCTTTTGTATCTGTTTGTAGTCTTTTTGAACTTTTTATCCATTTCAGTCATTTATCAGTTCAACCATCCTCGCTATAATCAGGATTTTATCATCGTCTTAGGTGCAGGCCTTTTGAATGGCACCACGGTCTCCCCTTTATTGGCAAAACGCATCAATACAGCGATCTCGTTCTACGAATCGCAATTTAAAGCGAAAAAAACCGCGCCTCGATTACTGATGTCAGGCGGACAAGGAAGCGATGAGCAGCTGCCGGAAGCTGTTGCTATGAAAGAATATGCGATTGCCCAAGGCGTACCAGAAGGTGAGATTTTAGTGGAAACAAATTCCACGACTACTTATGAAAACATGAAATTTTCGAAAGAAATCATGGATTCGCTTAAGCCAAACGGCTACAAAGCAATCTTTGCCTCAAACAATTACCATATTTTTCGTGCTGGTCTCTATGCAGATCAAGCCCAACTTAAAGCGGATGGTATCGGAGCACCTACTGCCTTTTACTATTTACCGAATGCCTTTTTAAGAGAATTTGTGGCAATCCTTTTTATGCATAAAAGACGACATTTAACGGTATTGATCACCTTACTGATTCTCTATGCAGGAGCAGCGATCCTCCAACTTATTTTTGGCTAAACAAACAAAAAAAGTTCTTTGAACCAGTTGGTTCGAAGAACTTTTTTCTTATTGAATCGTGCGATGTTTCTTCCAGAAGCGTTGTTGCCATTTTTCTTTCATGCTGTCTGTAAGGGGTTCTGATGCTTCTTTGATCGCACAATATTTGTCCACCATCGTGACGATATAGCTTTCTTTATAGCGTGGCGGTGCAATCGTTGCTCCCCACATATGTTTCAAGATGATATCTTTTTCTAGATCACTAAGTTCAGTGATTTTTTCGGCATTTTTTACTGCGATTCGTGGATGCATGTACGCATGGGTACCTTCGTCAAACTTTGTAGTACGCCAATCGTAATAAAATAAATCATGAAGGAGTCCTGCACGAGCTGTTGCACGAGCATCGCCGCCCCATTTCTTGGCCAATTTGTAACTATAATAAGAGACGCTGATCGAATGTTCCAAACGTGTGGAGTTCATATGCTGCACAAAGTTGGCTAATTTTTTTACAGCTTCTGTTTCTAACAGGTCAGCCACGTAAGACATATATTCGCTATCTTCTTGCCATTTTTCTGTCATAAATTTTTGTCTGCCACCTTTTTTGATCTGCTTGATTGTTACAAGACAAAGTATAGCACCTATTCCTGCAAGTTTCTAGGTGAGGTGCAATAGATTCAAATAGTTTAACAGTTCCTTAAAAATCTAGCTGACAGCAAAATACATCAAAATACCTGCCGCAATGGCGACGTTCAATGATTCCGCCTGACCATAGATAGGAATATATAGATTTTTATCGGTCAATGCCAACAGTTCCTGATTGACCCCTTGCCCCTCGTTGCCTAAAATGAAGGCAGCCGCTTGTCCTTTAGGAAGCTCGGTATAAGGGACTGCTTCTTTGTTTAACTCGGTGCCATAAATCGCCACACCAGCTGCCTGCAGCTGCTTTAAAAATGGTGGGATCGCTCCTTCTACGATCGGCAGATGATAGTTGCTCCCTTGCATGCTGCGCAAGACTTTGGTACTGTAGAGATCGGCTGTTCCTTCGCCGAGAAAAACCCCGCTGAATCCAGCGGCATCCGCTGTTCGAATCATGGTGCCAACGTTTCCAGGATCTTGCACATTATCTAAAATCAGCCAATTGCCCGTCAGTGTCTGTAAGTCTTGTTCTTGCTTTTCCACCACGGCAAAAATCCCTTGTGGTGTTGGCAAATCAGAAAGCATCGCTGCGATCTCCTCTGTGATCAAATAGCTTTCTTCCTGATAATCATCGAGTTGCCCGTTGGCTTCACTTAACCCTCGCGGGGTCACCAACAATGCTTTGATGGGTACTTGTGCATGCAATGCTTCTTGCACCAAATGCCAGCCATCGATCAAATAGGTATTGGTTTGTGTCCGATGTTTTTTTTGTGTTAGTTTTTTGATTTCCTTGATAAAGGTATTTTTTTTCGATTGAATTTCTTTCATCTTGTCACCTCGATTCATTATAGCATGAGTCAATCGATCTAACTTGTTCTTTTACTGAAAAAACGCTATCATAAAAGCAGAGGAGGGATTGTCCATGAAGAAACTACGAATCCGTGTGCAAGGACGTGTCCAAGGCGTCGGCTTTCGTTATACCACAAAAATGCTTGCCGATCAGTTGGGCGTCACCGGATCTGTAAAAAACGAAGCGGATGGTTCTGTTTCGATTGAAGCAATTGGCGATGACAAAGCCATCGATGCCTTTGTTGCTGGGGTTAAGGATTCTCCTTCACCCGCTGGGAAAGTAAATCAGATCGACATCCAACCAGACGATGCTATCAAAGAGCGTAGGAGTTTTGATGTAGTGTACTATTAACAATTGAATATTTTCTAAGTCGAAAGATTGATTTTTCAATGAATTTCTCTTTGTACATTGAAATAGTCGGTCTTTTTTAGTATAGTTATTTTTGTCTAAATTTATTGTGAAGAGGAAGAATAGAATGTCTAAAATGAATAAATGGCTGCTTTCATCAGGATTATTTGGCCTGTTATTAGCATTATCAGGCTGTGTCAGTACCAATGCTGATGGTACGCCGAAAGAAACAGGAATGATTTATCGCTTTTTGGTGAAACCATTAGGGGATATGATCACGATGCTCGTAGAAAACTTCAACTGGTCTTACGGCTGGGCGATCATCGCCGTAACGATCGTTGTCCGTGTCATTATCTTACCATTAGGGATCCATCAGTCTCGAAAAACGATGGTTCAAAGTGAAAAAATGCAGTTTCTGAAACCTCAAGTGGATATTGCGCAAGCCAATTTGAAAAAAGCGACCACTCGGGAAGAACAAATGCAAGCGCAAGCGGAGATGCAAAAAATTTACTCTGAAAACAACGTCAGTATGTTTGGCGGTATCGGATGTCTCCCTTTGCTGATTCAGATGCCGATCTTCTCTGCTCTTTATTTCACCGCTCGTTACACACAAGGAATCCAAAACTCTGAATTCTTTGGCGTATCTTTAGGCGACCCAAGCATCCTCTTTGTGGCGATTGCTGGTCTTTCCTACTTGGCACAAGGATATATCTCAACCATCGGGATTCCTGAAGAACAGAAAAAAACGATGAAAACCATGTTGATCGTTTCTCCATTGATGATCGTTTTCATGTCCATGAGTGCACCAGCTGGTGTGACACTCTACTGGGTAGTTGGTGGGGTCTTCAGTTGTATCCAAACGTTTATCACGAATGTCATCATGAAACCAAAAATTCGTGCCCAAGTCGAAGCGGAAATGAAAGCAAATCCGCCTAAAACGGTAGTTACGCCTCGTAAAGACGTAACGCCTGAAAAAACAGAAGCTGTCAAAAAAGCGTTGAACACGACAAAGCCTAACGGAAAAGGTCGTAACGCTGGCAAGCAGCAACGGAAGTAATTCTTGACCAAATCGCTCATTGGGCGGTTTGGTTTTTTGTTGTTTTCAAATGGGAATCAGTTGCTTCTTCTATTTCCTTTCGCTATAGTAAATGAGAGGTGAGCGCATGTTTCAAGCATATATCAATATTTTTGTCATTTTCAGTCTCATGTTTATCGGTTATTGGTTGTCTTACAAACAATGGTTTTCTAATCGAACCGCCGATACGTTTTCAAAACTGGTGTTAAATGTCTCATTACCCGCCAATATGTTTTTGACGATCATTGAAAACTTTACGAAAGACGAGTTTCTCTCATTAGTTTCCGGGATGATCATCCCTTTGCTTTCCATGATGATCACTTACTTCGCCGGTTATTTATGGCGCCGTTTCGCGCAAGTTGAAACCAAACACCAAGGGGCATTTTCCGCCATGTTTACCTTTTCCAATACGATCTTCATCGGCTTACCGATCAATTTAGCCATTTTTGGTGAAAAAGCCGTTCCCTATGTGTTGTTGTACTACATCGTAAATACGACATTATTTTGGACCATCGGTATTTTTGAGTTAGCAAAAGATAACCCCGATTTCGGCGAAGCCCGCATTTCCTTTCATCCATTGGTCATGCTAAAAAAGATTTTTTCGCCAGCCTTGATTGGTTTCATTATCGGCTTGATCTGGATGCTGTTCACATTCCCACTGCCCTCCTTTGTTGATGGGCTTGGAAGCTACCTAGCAGATTTAACGACGCCTCTATCAATGTTTATTATCGGGATCATCGTGTACTTTGGCGGGCTCAAGAACTTGCGAATGACCAAAGACATTGCTGGTGTCCTATTTGGTCGCTTCATTCTTTCGCCCCTCGTTGTATGGCTATTAAGCAGGATCATCCCTATTCCTGAACTGATGCTTTCTGTGTTTATTATCCAAGCCTCCATGCCCGTCCAAAACTCTGTCCCGATCCTTGTACGAAACTACCAAGGGGATGAAGAATTTGCAACTTCATGTCTAGGCTATTCCGTCTTACTGTACATGGTGTATCTGCCTGTTTTGCTTTTTTTCTTTTTTTAGCTAGTTAACGAACTTTGTCGAAAAATACTCGTTGCCAAAGGCATTCGCTTCTTTCGGTAACGAGTATTTTTCTTCTCTTTGTATGGTAAAGGTTCGATTGATTCGCTGTCCAAGCGGCAACTCCCTTATGATTTGTCACTATAGACCACGATTTTTCTGATTTTCGCCAGATTGTGGCTGTTTAGGTTACCTTCATAAACAAGACAAAAAAGCCCATCATACAGAAACTAGCTATACTAGATGCTGCGATGATGGGCTTATTTTTTTAAGTGGACAGCCGTTGGCTTACAACATATCGAACAACGACAACTGATTTTCATCTGGTAGATCTTTTAGAACACCGTTATCCGTCATGTATTCAATCAATGTCTTAGAAACTTTCCCGCGATTGGCGAGGTCTTCTTTCGATAAGAAGGGACCATCTTTTCGTGCTTCCACGATTTGTTTCGCTACGTTCAGCCCTAAACTCGGTACTGCTCGGAACGGTGCGATCAATTTTTTCCCGTCGATCACGAAGTTTTCCGCATCCGATTTATACAGATCGATCATCCCAAATTCATAACCGCGCTCTAACATTTCATTGGCTAACTCCAGAACCGTCAACAGATTCTTTTCTTTCGTTGACGCATCCAATCCTTTGTCAGTGATTTCTTGCATCCGTTCTTTTACGGCGTCTTTTCCTTTTGACATGGCAATCAAATCAAAATCGTCTGCTCGGACAGAGAAATAAGCACAGTAATAGAGAATTGGGAAGTACACTTTAAAGTAAGCCACCCGCAACGCCATCAAAACATACGCCGCCGCATGGGCTTTCGGGAACATGTACTTGATCTTCGAACAAGAATCGATATACCATTCAGGGACATTGTTCTCCCGCATCGCTTGCAAGTAAGTGTCCCGCAAGTCGTCAGGAATCTTGTTCCATTGTCCTTTACGGACCGTCTCCATGATTTTAAAGGCCATCCCGTCATCTAAGCCAGCATGGATCAAATACACCATGATATCATCCCGACAGCCGATTACTTCCGCTAGGCTGGCATCTCCGCGACGGATCAATTCTTCCGCATTGCCCAACCATACATCGGTACCATGGGAAAGACCAGAGATCTGCAGGAGTTCAGCAAAGGTCGATGGATGGGTTTGATCCAGCATCCCCCGCACAAAGCGGGTACCAAATTCCGGGATGCCTAATGTACCGGTTTTCGAATAGATCTGCTCTTCGGTCACACCTAACACATCCGTGCCGCCAAAAATACGCATCACTTCTGGATCATCGGTGGGGATCGTTTTTGGATCGATGCCTGATAGATCCTGCAGCATCCGAATGACCGTCGGATCATCGTGTCCGAGGATATCCAGCTTCAAGATATTGTCATGAATCGAATGGAAATCAAAGTGGGTCGTTTTCCACTCCGCATTTTGATCATCCGCTGGGTATTGGATCGGGGTGAAATCATAGACATCCATATAGTCGGGAATAACAATAATCCCCCCCGGGTGCTGACCAGTCGTCCGTTTGACGCCTGTGGCACCTTTTGCCAGGCGATCGACCTCGGCTGCTCGATAATGAAGATTATGATCGCGCTCAAAGCCTTTTACGAAACCAAAGGCTGTTTTGTCGGCTACGGTACCGATCGTTCCTGCACGATAGACGTATTCTTCACCGAAGAGTACTTTCGTATAGTTATGGGCTTCTGGCTGATATTCTCCTGAGAAGTTCAAATCGATATCGGGTACTTTATCGCCGTGGAAACCAAGGAACGTTTCAAAGGGAATATCGTGGCCATCTTTGTTCAGACGGGTGCCGCATTTTGGACATTTTTTCTCTGGCATATCATAACCAGAACCATACGAACCGTCTTCGTAAAACTCCGAATACTGGCAATCGGGACAATAATAATGAGGAGCTAATGGATTGACCTCAGTGATCCCCGTCATGGTTGCCACGAAACTAGAACCGACTGATCCCCGTGACCCTACTAGATAGCCGTCTTCATTGCTTTTATGAACCAGTTTTTGTGAGATCAAATAGATCACGGAAAAGCCGTTCCCAATGATCGAATCAAGCTCTTTTTTCAAACGTTTTTCCACGATCTCTGGTAATGGATCGCCGTATAACTCTTTGGCACGGTTGTAACTTAAGTCGGTGATCTCTTGTTCTGATCCGGGAATCTTTGGTGTATACAGATCATCTTTTACCGGAATGACTTTTTCACAAAGATCGGCGATTTTATTCGGGTTCGTCACTACAATTTCTTTCGCTACTTCTGGACCTAAAAACTGAAAAGCGGTCAGCATCTCATCGGTTGTTCGGAAATGTACATCCGGTAAACTATGTCGATTCAAGGGATTGGCGCCCCCCATCGAATTGATCAAGACCTTACGATAAATGGCATCTTCTTCGTTCAGGTAATGGGCATTCCCAGTAGCCACAACGATTTTCCCTAACTCTTCCCCCATCTTTACCAGATTCCGAATGATGTCTTCTAGGTCTTTTTCGCTTTTCACGAGCTCCGTTTCCAGAAGATGGGCATAAACTGCTTTGGGCATGACTTCGATATAGTCATAAAACTTGGCAAGTTCTCGTGCTGCATCGACCCCTTTTTGCATCATTGCGACAAAGACTTCTCCTTTATCACAAGCGGTTCCGACTAACAATCCTTCCCGCAATTTCACCAATTCTGAGCGCGGGATCCGCGGAACTTTATCATGGAAGTACTTCACATTCGACATCGAGATTAGCTTGAATAAATTCTTCAATCCCGCCTGTGTTCGGGCTAAAATCGTGGCATGGAAAGGCCGAGCTGCTTTATAGGAGTTCTCACCCCCCACGTGTCGGTTCAACTCTTCGTGCAGTAGCATGTCATGTTTTTCCATCGCTTCTTTGACAAAGATCCATGCTAAATGACCGGTTGCCTCGGCATCGTAGATCGCTCGGTGATGTTGTTCTAAGCTGACGCCGAATTTTTTGGAAAGGACACCTAAACCGAATCGCTTAAACTCTGGATACAAATAACGAGCGAGTTCCAATGTATCAATGACCGGATTTTCCGCTTCTGGAATACCGTATTTTCGATAACTGGTATTTAAGAAGCCCATATCAAATGACGCATTGTGGGCAACTAAAATGGCTCCTTCAGAAAACTCACGAAACAAACGTAAGACTTCTTCTTCTGATTTTGACCCGCGAACCATTTCATCGGTGATTCCCGTCAGTTCTACGGTCGTTCGCGATAACGGATGACCGGGATCGATAAATTCATCAAAGGATGCCTCCACGTTGCCTTTATGCATCCGCACAGCAGCCAACTCAATAATGGTGTCGTATACTGCAGACAACCCAGTGGTCTCCACGTCAAACACGATATAAGTAGCATCGGTCAGTGGAACAGGCTGAGGATTGTAGGCAACCGCTACGCCGTCATCCACGATATTGGCTTCCACACCGTAAAGAATTTTAACACCAGCCTTTTCTCCTGCATGATGGGCATCAGGAAACCCTTGTGCGCCACCATGATCGGTGATCGCAATCGCCTTATGGCCCCATTTGCCTGCTTGAGCGACAAAATCCGCCACGTTGTTGGTGGCATCCATCGTACTCATATTGGAATGCAGGTGGAGTTCGACCCGTTTCTCGCCTTCAGGTGCATAGTCTTTGCGGGCTTCGTGTTTGACTTCCAGCAAATCTTGCGCATTCATAACGAGATCTCGCATGAAGGTATCTTCTTGGACGCTACCGCGTACTTTGACCCAACTACCTTTGGCGATGGCATCAAAAACTTGTTCATCTTTTTCATTGTTGGAGAATTTTTTCACACTAAACGATGACGTATAGTCGGTGATTTTCAAAATCAAAATCTTCCGTTTTGAACGCAATTCGCGGACTTCTTTATCAAAGACATACCCTTGGATCGTAACTCGGCGTTCTTCCTCGATGATATTGATCATCGGTGTCACAGGTTCATCGGCAGGAATATTACGTCCCAAGGCGATTGGTCCGTCAAATTCGACTGTTTTGACTTCTTTTTTGCGTTGCTCGTGCGCCATTAAGTTCTCAGCAGCTTGTTGTTGGAACGCTGCTGTTTGCTCTTCCTTGCGTGCTTCAAGTTCTTTTAAGGCCGCCTCCGCTTGCTCTTGGTCTAGCTGCGGCAAGATCCGAAATTTTTGAAAGCCGAAGGTACTATAATTTTCCTCAATGATCGGCAAGTACTGCTGCTGCAAAATCGTGATGACCGCATCATTGTTGACTGGCAAAATCACTTTGTTCTCTTGCAGCACAGGCATTTGGTTTTTGATCACTTGATGAACCAGTGGTCGATCACAATTTTGATTGGCTAACGCTAATGGCCAATATTCTTGAATGAATTGCTCATCAAAGGAACCATCTTGAGCTTCAATGATGATACGAACTTCCGCAATCTCTTTAAACGCCAATTCAATATGTTGTTTAAAGGACTGATACACCATCACCGGTAATAAACGTTCAAATTGGAAATAAAACGTCCACGCTTTTGATTGTCGATGCACGGTCACTTGTTTGATTTGGGCAGTCTGCATCAACGGATGCTGCCGAAGATTTGGGGCAGCTGCAATTTGGTCTAATAATATCTCAAAGGTCTCTCTTTCTTTTGACAATTGAAGATCCTCCTTTTCTCAGTACTCACTAGTATACCTCTTTTTGCCCTCATTTTCATTAAAAAATCGAGAAAGGATTTCCTCTCTCGATCTGTTATTCATTCTTGTTCGTTCCTGTTTATTCCTGATTGGCTAACAAAATCGTCAAGGTCGAAGCGACTTCTTCTTTTCTCACTTCAACGGTCGCACCAGTATGCTTGATTTTGATCTCCACGATGCCTTCTACGGCTTTTTTACCGATAGTCAAGCGAATCGGACAGCCAATCAAATCGGCATCTGCAAATTTGACCCCTGCACGTTCATTGCGGTCATCTACCAGCACTTGATAGCCGACTTGGTTCATCATTTCTTCTACTTCTTCACTTAAGGCATTTTGATAGCTATCTTCAATCGACGTTTGAATGATATGCACATCAAATGGGGCAATTTCTTGGGGCCAATCGATCCCAAATTCATTGCCGTATTGTTCGACGATCGTTGAAAGCAGCCGAGAAACCCCCAGCCCATAACAGCCCATGATGATTGGCTGCTCATCGCCGTTTTCATCGACAACCGTCGCTTCTTGCGCCTCACTGTACTTGGTTCCTAACTTGAAGATATGCCCAACTTCGATTCCTCGCGTAAAGGTTAAGGTTCCTTTTCCATCTGGGGAAGGATCACCTTCTTGAACCAAGCGAAAATCGGCAAAGGCTAATGGTTGAAAATCACGCCCCACATTCGCATTGAGATAATAGCTTTGTTTTTCTGCCGCTGGAACGATCAGATTCGCCATATCTTGGACATGCTGATCGGCGTACAACTGGATCGAATCAGCAAGCGCAATGGGACTGCGCAGCTGCGTCTCACTCGTCAGATAAGACTCCGCTTCCTCAACAGTCAGCACCTTCACTTGATCAGCGGCTAAGTAATGCTTGACCTTTGTTTCATTGAGGCTGTGATCGCCTCGTAATAACACCATAATGACTTGCTCGTCAACGAGTAATAAAGATACTTGAACGATTTTTTGCAAGTCTGTTTCGTATGCCTGCGCCAGCTCCTCTAACGTTAAAGGCTCATCCTGAACAACTTTTTGTAATTCTAAATAGGTCTCGTGAGATTTTTTGGCGATGTATTGACTGGTTGCTAATTTCCAATTGGCGACATAATCGCTTTCGGTCGAGTAGCAGATCAGCTCTTCGCCGATCCCCGACAATGCCAAAAATTCTTTCGAATCTCTGCCACCCATCAAGCCATTGTCCCCGACCACTGCCCGATACTCGATCCCACAGCGTTTCAATATTGCATGATAAGCCATTTCGTAACGATTATAGGTTTGATCTAAGCTGGCTTCATCGGCATGAAAGGAATAGCCATCTTGCATGATAAATTCGCGGCTGCGGATCAATCCAAAGCGCGGCCGCTGTTCGTCCCGATATTTCGTTTGGATCTGATACAAGCTCAATGGCAGCCGTTTATAAGACGTGATCTCGTTTTTGATCAATGTCGTAAACGGCTCTTCATGAGTAGGTCCTAAAACGATCTCTCGTTCGTTTCGATCTGTTAATCGATACAAGGATTCACCATACAATGAGGCACGTCCTGACTCCTTCCATGGCTCATACGGAAGCAAAGAAGGCATCGCCATCTCTACGGCATCGATTTGTGCCAATTCTTCACGGATGACCCGCTTGATCTTTTCTAACACCCTTTGTGCTAGCGGCAAGTAAACATAAATGCCTGCCGCCACTTGTCGAATATACCCTGCCCTAACTAACAGTTGATGACTTAACGTCTCCGCATCGCTGGGGGTTTCCCGCAATGTCGGAATCAAACATTTTGACTGTTTCATTTTTTTCTCCTTTGCTACAAAAAATCATGTTCACCCGATCAACAATTGATTTGCTTGTGCGTCTTATTTTTAAAAGAAGAAACGTTGGATATCATTCCAGGTAACGAGAACCATCAGCAGCATCAAAAACCCAAACCCAATCAGAGTAATGATGCCTTCTTTTTCTTGGCTGATTGGCTTGCCTCGCAAACCTTCTAAAATATTTAAAACCAGCTTACCGCCATCCAATCCAGGAATCGGTAATAAATTAAAGATCCCCAAGTTGATAGAAATCATCGCCATCATCGCGATCACCGTTGTTACCCCTTGCGATGCAGCTTGAGAAGACAGTTGGAAAATCGCTACCGGTCCACCCAATTTATTGATATCTGGTTGGGCAATCAAGTTGCCGACTGCTCTAAAAATCACCAGTGAATTGTCAATGGTCGTTTGCAAGCCGCCCAGTAAGATATCTCCGATCCCAGTTTTTAAGGAAGCGGTGATCCCTAAGAAACCAATCGTGGTCTCCCCTGATTCTTGACTCGCAGGAGTTGCCGTCAAATCAAGTGTTTCTGATCCTCGTTTGACTGCTAGAGCAATCTGAGTATCTGGGTACTTTTGGATCTCAGTCGTTAATTCTGACCAGTTAGAAACATCGACACCTTCGACAGCTAAGATTTCAT
Organism: Enterococcus sp. 5B3_DIV0040; assembly: GCF_002140755.1. Classification (NCBI taxonomy): domain Bacteria; kingdom Bacillati; phylum Bacillota; class Bacilli; order Lactobacillales; family Enterococcaceae; genus Enterococcus; species Enterococcus sp. 5B3_DIV0040. Next base: position 868,723 of record NZ_NGLC01000001.1, on the reverse strand, counting down.
CGCCATTTTGCAGCCCTGCTTCAGCTGCCGGTGTTCCTGCTTCGATTCCTGTCACGATGGTTGCATCTTGATTCGCAACACCACCTTGTGCAAACACCAACCCAGTGAATAAGACCAAGGATAAAATAAAGTTGTTCATCGGTCCAGCAAAATTCGTCAGCATTCGCTGCCAAAGCTTTGCGGACTGGAATTGAACGTCTTTAGGTGCGATCCGAACTTCAACGCCATCTTCATGGATGATCGTTGCATCATGATCCACAGCGTACGTAATCGCTTCTTGTTCATTGCCATTGATGAACCCTGTGATCGTCAACTTCTCCTCCAAGTCAAAGTCGGTCACTTCCATAGGGATCGCTTGCGGCAATTGGATCTTTTTGCTCGTATTGATTTTGATAACTTTGCCAGTTGCATCTTGAACCAAGGAGACTGGCATACCTGGTGTTAATTCTGTTTCATCTTCACCCCAGCCCGCCATTTGGACATACCCGCCTAATGGCAGCATCCGAATCGTGTAGGTCGTCCCATCTTTCGCTTGATGCGCGAACAATTTAGGCCCCATACCGATGGCAAACTCTCTTACTAAAATACCTGCCCGTTTTGCAAAGAAGTAGTGTCCAAACTCGTGAATCACTACCACTACGGAAAAGATAATGATAAATACAAGTATCGTTTTCATGCTCGTTCCTCTCTTTCACAGCATCCCTCTCATTCAGGGCAGCCTTTCCTTATTTTATCACACCGATTCCCGTTGAGGAACTCACATTCCCGTTGTAACAAGAATTTAAAAAAAGAAGCGCAAGCCAAGCCTGCACTTCTAAATAATTTCTAAAAAACACCGAATAAATACATGATTGGAAACACAAACAGCATGCTATCGAAGCGATCCAAGATCCCGCCATGTCCTGGCAAAAGATTGCCTGAATCCTTCACGCCATAATGACGTTTAATTGCCGATTCCACTAAATCCCCGAATTGACCAGCGATCGAAAAGAGGACCGTCAATAAGATCATGATGGCACTACCATGTCCAAAATAATCTTTCCCTGGAAATGCTAGCAGATACAGACCGGCTACGACCACCGCAGCAGCAATCCCGCCTAGGGCCCCTTCGATCGTTTTATTAGGGGAAATCTCTGGCCATAATTTTCGTTGTCCGTAACGCCGTCCCACCATGTAAGCCCCAATATCCGTTGCCCACACGATAAACAGACCGAAAACTAAAACGACTAAGCCATCTGTTGCTGAACGTGCCGTCAAGAAACGTTCAAACCCGACACCCGTATATAAGCTGACGATCACTGGAAAACCAGCTTCATCGATAGTATACGTATTTTTAGAAATAACCGCGATCCCTAGTAATAAAAGGACGATTACATAATACAAGGCACTTTTATCTGTGCCCTCTGGCAAAAAGAAAAACCAGCGTTCTTGAGGTAAAACTAAAATCACCGCACCGATGATTGAAAGAATTCCTTCAAAACTGAAAACAGCTAGTCCTTTCATCCGAAATAATTCATAAACACCAATCCCTGCCATCGCTGCTGCCAGCAATTCGACGGCAATGCCGCCAACGTAAATAATTGGCAGGAAAAAGGCTAATGCGACGACCGCAGTGATTACACGTTGTCTCACTCTTCTTCCTCCTTCGTTTTCAAACCGCCAAAACGCCGGTTTCGTTGTTGAAAGCTCCCGATCGCATCTTCTAGTAAAGCAGCATCGAAATCAGGCCAGAGCGCTTTCGTAAAGAATAATTCGCTGTAAGCAATCTGCCATAACAAGAAGTTGCTGATACGTTCTTCGCCACTCGTGCGAATCACCAATTCAGGATCACGTAACGCGTTTGGCAAAAAACCAGTCATCAAATGTGTCGCCAGCATGTCTTCCGTGAGCTTGGGCAGGGCTTCCTCCGAAGCTGCAAGCTCTTCATAAAGGGCTTGGACCGCAGTCAAAATTTCTGCGCGGCTGCCGTAATTTAAAGCAAAATTCAAGATCATCCCAGTATTATCTTTGGTTTGGTCAATCGCTCGCTTGACCGCTTCTTGTGTGTGTTCGGGTAAAGATTCCGTGAACCCCATCACTTTGACTTGAACATTTTCTTTGATCAGCTCAGGAACAAACGTGTCGAAAAAGTCGACGGGCAGTTGCATCAAAAAGTCCACTTCTTCGTTTGGCCGTTTCCAATTCTCTGTTGAAAACGCATAAAGAGTCAATACTTTCACACCAAGGTGTGAAGCATGTTTCGTGATCTTTTTTACCGTCTCCATGCCTTCTTTGTGACCAGCTACTCTTGGCAAGCGCCGGTTTTGCGCCCATCTGCCATTGCCATCCATAATGATCGCGATGTGTTGGGGAATCGGCAGTGATGGATCAAATTCATGTTCAGCCGCTTCTTTGATATATTTGTCTTTTTGTGGAAAAAAACGCAGCATCGTATTCGCTCCTCTTCCAATTCTTGAAATTCATCTTTTACATTATAACAATAATCAGATTTCTTGCCTATGAAAACCAAGAAAAGATTTCCATATTAAGAAAAAACAAAAAAACAGTCGTGATATTCAAGTACATACGGCACTTTCGACCATAAAAAAAGAGCCGCTGAAGCGACTCTTCGTCATTCCTTTTAAACCTCAAGTAGCTCTTGCTCTTTTTCAGCTGCGATCGCATCGATTTCTTTGATGCTGTTATCTGTAGCAGTTTGCACTTCTTTTTCAGATTCACGCAAATCATCTTCTGTGATATCGCCAGCTTTTTCTTGTTTCTTGTAAGCTTCCATCGCATCACGGCGAATGTTACGGACCGCGATTTTCGCATTTTCAGCTTCTTTTTTCACGTCTTTGGCTAATTCTTTACGACGTTCTTCCGTTAATTGAGGAATCACCAAACGAATGACTGTTCCGTCATTGGCAGGCGTGATACCAATATCACTTTGCATGATAGCTTTTTCTACTTCTTGGATCATTGTTTTGTCAAAAGGTGTGATCATCAAAATTCTTGCTTCTGGAATCGTAATTGAAGCCATTTGGTTCAAGGGTGTTGGTACACCATAGTAAGTAACCATTACGCGGTCTAAGATGCTCGCATTCGCGCGGCCAGCACGGATTTGTCCTAATTCCCGCTGCAAGTTTTCTGCTGCTTTTTTCATTTTGTCTTTTGCTTCTGTTAAAATTTTGTCAGCCATGTTATTTCCCCCTTACTGTCGTTCCAATATGTTCACCTAAAATGGCGCGGCGAATGTTTCCATGCTCATTCAAGTTGAATACGACTAATGGAATATCGTTGTCCATACTTAATGAACTTGCGGTTGAATCCATTACTTGCAATCCTTTAGAAATGACTTCTAAATGGGTCAATTCTTCAAATTTCACAGCACTTTGGTCCGTTTTAGGATCTGCTGAGTAGACGCCATCAACATTGTTTTTCGCCATCAAAATGACATCAGCGTTGATTTCAGCTGCCCGTAAGGCTGCGGTCGTATCAGTTGAGAAATAAGGGTTGCCGGTTCCGCCTGCAAAAATGACGACCCGCCCTTTTTCTAAGTGACGTTCTGCTCTGCGACGAATATAAGGCTCTGCGATTTGACGCATTTCGATCGAAGTTTGGACACGCGTTGGTACACCAGCGTTTTCTAGTGTGTCTTGTAATGCTAAAGCATTCATCACAGTCGCTAACATGCCCATGTAATCAGCTTGTGCTCTTTCCATCCCCATTTGCGCGCCGATTTGTCCACGCCAAATGTTTCCGCCGCCGACCACGATCGCCATCTGTACGCCTAATTCGTGGACTTCCTTGATCTCTTTAACGATCTCTTGGATCGTCGGTGGTTTGATCCCAAAGCCTTCGTCACCCGCTAATGCTTCACCACTTAATTTTAATACAACACGTTGATATTTTGGTTTGCCCATCATGATTCCTCCGTACATTCTCCAATTCTATTGTAGCATATTGGTGCTCTTTCGTTGAAAATTATCTACACTATTTCTTCAAAAACCGTTTTTGCTTAAAAAAAGGGAGCGCACTTCCATGCGTTCCCATCTGTTCGAGGAACAGAATTATTTTTTCACTTGGCTCATTACTTCTTCAACGAAGTTGTCTTCGCGTTTTTCGATACCTTCGCCGACTTCAAAGCGGACAAAAGATTTCACAGTTGCGCCTTTTGATGCAACATATTTTTCAACTGTCATATCTGGGTCTTTAACGAATGGTTGGTCAACCAAAGCGATTTCTGCTTTAAATTTCTTCAAGCGTCCTTCAACCATTTTTTCAACGATGTTCGCTGGTTTGCCTTCGTTCAATGCTTGTTCTGTCAAGACTTGTTTTTCATGATCCAATTCTTCTTGAGAGATTTGTGCTTCGTTCACGTAGCGAGGGTTGATCGCTGCAACGTGCATTGCAACATCTTTCGCAACTGATTCGTCAGTTGTTCCTTCAAGAACAGTCAATACAGCAATACGTCCGCCCATGTGTAGGTAACCGCCGAAAGCAGCATTGTCATCTTTTTCAACAACTTCAAAACGACGGAAGCTGATTTTTTCTCCGATTACTTGTGTTGCTTCGATTAACGCAGCATCCATTGTGCCTTTAGAAGTTTCTAATTTTAAAGCAGCATCCATATCAGCTGGTTTGTTTGCTGCGATTACTTCAGCGATTTCTTTTACTAAGTCTTGGAACATTTCGTTTTTAGAAACGAAGTCAGTTTCTGAGTTCACTTCAACGATTGCTGCTGTGTTGCCGTTGATCGCCACAGATGCTAAACCTTCAGCAGCAATACGGTCGTTTTTCTTCGCAGCTTTTGCCATACCTTTTTCACGTAATAAGTCTACGGCTTTTTCGATGTCGCCTTCTACTTCAACTAATGCACGTTTTGCGTCCATCATTCCTACACCAGTCATATCGCGTAATTCTTTTACTAATTTAGCTGTTACTTCTGCCATTTTTTGTTTCCTCCTAAATGTTTTTAAACAAGATTGCTTGTCTTTAAAAAAAGCTGTTTCAAAGGAGAGTGAGGCTTGGCGCCTAGCCTTTGAAACAGCTCCATCATTTATTATTCAGCTGATGCGTTGTCGCCTTCGACAACATCAACGATTTCTTCGATTGAAGTTGCGTTTTCTGTTGATTCAGCAGCAAAATCTTCTTCTGCTACTTGGTCTTCGCCTTGGTTACCTTCGATGAAAGCATCTGCCATTTTCGCAGTGATCAATTTAACGGCACGAATAGCGTCATCATTTGATGGGATAACAACATCGATTTCGTCTGGATCACAGTTTGTATCGACCATCGCTACGATCGGGATATTTAATTTGCGTGCTTCTTGGATCGCGATACGTTCTTTACGTGGGTCAACAACGTACATTACATCTGGAATTCTTGGCATATCAGCGATACCGCCTAAGAATTTTTCAAGACGTTCGCGCTCTTTGTTCAAGCCAACGACTTCTTTTTTAGGAAGAACAGCAAATGTGCCATCTTCTTCCATTTTGTTGATTTGTTTCAAACGAGCAACACGTTTTTGGATTGTTTCCCAGTTTGTCAAAGTTCCACCTAACCAACGATGGTTAACATAGTATTGACCTGAACGGATTGCTTCTTCTTTGATTGCTTCTTGTGCTTGTTTTTTAGTACCTACGAACAATGCAACGCCGCCTTCTTCAGCAACATTTTTCATGTAGTCGTAAGCTGCGTCTACTAATTTCACTGTTTTTTGCAAATCAATGATGTAGATGCCGTTTCTTTCTGTGAAGATATATTTCTTCATTTTTGGGTTCCAGCGACGAGTTTGGTGACCAAAGTGTACGCCGGCTTCTAGTAATTGTTTCATTGAGATTACTGCCATGTTGTGTTTCCTCCAATTTGGTTTTTTTGTTTTCCTCTCTTGCTCTTTTACTCCTTGAAGAACTGAATCGATCAGCACCGCTTCGCAGATGGAACAAGATGTGGGATTGACGTGAAAAACTCACGCCTTAAACAGTATACAGTAGCTAAAAAAGAAATGCAACTGATTCAAATGAAAAACTACGATTCGTGGTCCAGCTTTTTTTTAGCGTTCTAATTCTTTTCTTATTATATCTAGGTTTTTTCGGCTTTATCTGCTATGATAAGGCTGACTTAATCAATCATGCTTAAAGGAGTTTACCTATGCGAAAAGCTGATCGCCATTTACTTATTAGACAAATCATTACTGAACATACTGTACGCACGCAAGAAGAATTATTGCAGCAATTGGAAGCCCAAGGCGTCTCCGCCACGCAAGCGACCATCTCTCGCGATATTCGTGATTTGAAAATCGTGAAAGTGCCCGATGAAACAGGTCAGACGAAGTTTGTCATTTTTCAAGGAATGCAATCGTCAGAAGATGAAAAAGAAGAAGAGCAGCGTTTGATACAGATGATCGAAGACGTTGTCACTAAAGTAGATCGTGTGCAATTTATGACGTTGATCCATACCGTTGCGGACAATGCGCCTTTGCTTTCGGCTGCGATCGATGAAGTGACTATGCCAGAAAAAGTTTGCTCGTTGGCGGGCTTTGATACAGTAGCGGTGATTTCCCGCAGCGACGAAGATGCTGAAACTTTTTATCAATTTATCAGAAACCACGCGGTCTTATAAGACACCGAACAAATGTGACCTATCTGTATTTTTACTACAAAAAAGCTGTGTCTTTGTCGAAACAAGGACACAGCTTTTTTTGTTACATTTTGTCGGGTGCATGTAAACCAAGCAACCGTAAATCTTCTTTTAATAAGGTCGTTACTGCATAAACTAGAGCCAGACGTGCGTCTTTTTCCGCATCTTCAGCCAAGATTTTCACATTGGCGTAATACTTATTAAAGGCCTGTGCCAATTTGATGGCATGTTTAGCAATGACGGATGGTTCATATTTTTCTGCTGCTTGCAGCACGGTTTCTGGGTAGCGCTGAATCAATTTGATGACTTCCCAGCTCTCAGTATCTGCCAATGACAAACTGCTGACAACAGCAGGATCAAAGTCGGCTTTTTCAAGAATGCTCATGGCACGGGCATGAGAATATTGCACATAGGGTCCGGTCTCTCCTTCAAAACGGACAACTTCTTCTAGCGTAAAGTCGAAATTATTCAAACGGTCATTTTTCAAGTCGTGGAAAACGACTGCCCCGACACCGACTTGTTTTGCAACTTCTTCTTTGTTTTCAAGCGTTGGGTTCTTTTCAGTGATTTGTTCTTTCGCCGAATCGATCGCTTCATTCAATACTTCTTCTAAAAGAACGATCTTCCCTTTTCTCGTAGATAATTTTTTCCCATCTTTGGTGATCAATCCAAATGGTACGTGGGTCATATCATCTGCCCACTCAAAGCCCATTTCCTTCAAAACAGCTTTTAATTGCTTGAAGTGATAACTTTGCTCATTTCCTACCACGTACAATGATTTGGCAAAATTGTAGGTCCGTTTGCGGTACAGCGCTGCGGCCATGTCCCGTGTGATGTAAAGAGTCGCACCATCGGATTTGCGGATCAAGGCTGGATTTAAGTCATACGCAGCCAAATCAACGATCTCTGCCCCTTGGTCTTCTTTCAACAAGTGTTTTTCCTCTAATAATTCCACGACTTCTGTCATTTTATCATTATAGAAAGCTTCGCCATTCAATGAATCAAAGGAAACTTCCAACATATCATAGATTTTATTGAATTCTTTTAATGATTCATCACGGAACCATTGCCACAAATCCATTGCTTCTTGGTCACCATCTTCTAGTTTCTTGAACCAAGCTCTCGCATCATCTTCTAATTGTTTATCTGTCTCGGCAGCTTCGTGAAAATCAACATACAAACGCAACAGTTCGTTGATTGGTTCCGCTTTGACCGCTTCTTCTGACCCCCATTTTTTATAGGCCACGATCAATTTCCCAAATTGTGTGCCCCAGTCGCCTAAATGGTTGATGCGAATTGGCTGGTAACCGATTTTTTCTAAAATAAAGCCGATTGAGTTACCGATCACAGTGGAACGCAAATGCCCCATTGAGATGGGTTTGGCAATATTTGGTGAAGACATATCGATGGGTACTGCTTGCTGATTGCCGATGGTTTGATCGCCAAAATGATTTTTTTCTTTGAGAACCATCTCTAAGACGTGGGCAGAGATTGCTTTTTTATCCATAAAGAAGTTTAAATATGGACCGACCACTTCAATTTTTTCAAAAGACGCTTGATCGATTTTTTCTGCTAAGTCTGCGGCAATTTGCTGCGGCGCTTTCCGATAGACTTTTGCTAGCGAGAAGGCTGGGAATGCCACATCCCCATGGTCAGCTGACTTTGGATTTTCCAGTAATTGCTGAACTTGTTCGATCGATAGATCTTCTTTTACTACTTGATGGATGGCTTGTGCGACGATTTCTTTGTTATTCATAGTATCCCTCCTATAATGACTGAGCCCATGTTTTGATGAAAAGTTGTTTGAAGCAAGCAAACAGCTGTATGTTTTTAACGCAAGAAATGATTGATAAAAACAAAAAAAGCCTCTAGCGCATAACATGCACTAGAGACGAGATTTCCCGCGGTACCACTCTGATTGTCCTTTTCGGACCTACTTTTTTCTGATAACGGCAGAATTCCGTTTGCTTGGCAAATTCTCACAAGTGCGTTTCACAATCTGATCAATTCGGCTTCCACCACCCCGAACTCGCTAACTGATACTCGAATCGCTACTTCTCTTGTTTCATCAAATCAAGGCTATTTACTTCCCAGAAAGTATAGCAAAGAAATGTTTGTTTGGCTAGCGAGATTTTGGCATTTTCAAAAAAAATTATTTTATACTTTAGGAATAAATAGATCTCCAGCAGTCACTGCCATGATCGCTTTGATTGAGTGCAAACGATTTTCGGCTTGATCAAATTGACGGGCATACTTACTGCGAAAGACCTCATCAGTGACTTCCATCTCAGAAATTCCATACGCCTGCGCTGCTTTTTTGCCATACGTGGTCTGATCATCATGAAATGCTGGCAAACAATGCATAAAAATCACTTGATCGTTTTGTGTTTTTTTCATCAACGATTGGTTGACTTGATACGGCAGCAGCTGTTCGATCCGCTCTTGGAATTTTTCTTCTTCACCCATTGATACCCAAACATCGGTATACACGACATCAGCGCCTAGAACACCTTGATCCACATCATCAGTCACCAAAATCTTTGCGCCCGATTGCTTGGCATAGGCTTGTGCCTGTGCGATGATGGTTGCTTCTGGCTGCAAGGCCTTCGGGGTGACGACATGAATATTGACCCCTAAAATCGCACTGGTCACTAATAAAGAATTAGCGACATTGTTGCGCCCATCCCCACAGTATGCGATGGTCAAGCCAGTCAGCTCACCAAAGTTTTCTTGAATGGTTAAAAAGTCAGCAATCATTTGCGTTGGATGCCATTCATCCGTTAAGCCATTCCAAACAGGTACACCTGAATAGTTGGCCAGATCTTCGACAACCTGTTGACTAAAGCCGCGAAACTCGATCCCGTCGAACATGCGGCCGAATACTTTGGCGGTATCTTCAACAGATTCTTTAGACCCCAACTGAATATCATTGGCCCCTAAAAATTCCGGATGTGCCCCCAGATCCACCGCTGCAACCGTAAAGGCTGCTCGCGTCCGTGTCGAATTCTTTTCAAACAAAAGTGCAATGTTTTTGCCATCTAAATAACGATGTGGTTGATTGTTGGCCTTCATCCCTTTCAAGTGCTGGGAAAAATCAATCAAATATTGTAGTTCTTCTTTTGTAAAATCCTTTTCTGCTAAAAAACTGCGTCCTTTAAAAACCGATGTCATTGCATACCCGCCCTTCAATTAACTAATAATTATACATGATAATATCAAATGATGAAATAAAATACAACAAAATCTTCTATTTGCTCATAAAGAAACCAAAAAAAACACCTAAGAACGGATCTTAGGTGCAATCATCTTAAGAAATCGTATGGGCAAAGCTGACACTTGGATCAGCATTCAATGAAAGATCTGCTAAGCGTTGCTTTTTCAACGCAACATAGGCGTAGGCACCAATCATGGCCGCATTATCTCCGCAAAGACGCAACGGTGGAATCAACAATTCCACTTCCGGCAATTCCTGCATCGCTTTTTGTAAAGCGTCACGCAAGCCTTGATTCGCCGCGACTCCCCCAGCAACGATCAGCTGGTTTACAGGATAAGCTTGGCACGCCCGCAACGTTTTGTGAACCAAGACTTCGACAACGCTGGCTTGGAAACTAGCTGCTAGATTTTCTACTGACAAAGCTTCCTCTCTTTGCTGTGCATTATGCACAAAATTGATAAAGGAACTCTTTAAGCCGCTGAAACTAAAATCAAAATTATCTTCTTGTATCATTGCTCGAGGAAAGTGATACGTATCACTGCCTAGATGCGCAAGGCGATCAATTTCTTTCCCACTAGGATAAGGCAAACCTAGAACACGACCGACTTTGTCATAGGCTTCACCAGCGGCATCATCTCTCGTTTCACCGATGATCTCAAAAGAGCCATCTTCTGCCATATACACCAATTCGGTGTGGCCACCACTGACCAATAACGCCATTAAAGGAAAAACCAATGGCTTCACTAGGCGAGCTGCATAAATATGTCCTGCCATGTGATTGACCGGAATCAGCGGTAAGCTGTGGGCCCAGGCAAAAGCTTTTGCTGCAGACAGCCCAATCAACAGTGCCCCAACCAACCCTGGACCATAGGTAACAGCAACAGCTGACAACTCTTCAGGTTGGGTGTCGGCCTGTGTCAATGCTTCTTCGATACATAAAGTAATCTGTTCGACATGGTGACGACTAGCGACTTCTGGTACGACACCGCCGAAGCGCTGGTGGCTCTTGATCTGCGAAGCAACAATGTTACTTAAAATGGTGTCGCCGTTTTTAATCACTGCCACACTGGTTTCATCACAACTGCTTTCAATGGCTAAAATCAATTCATTCATTTGATTTTTGTCCGCCTACTTTCTTTTCCATAATCAACGCATCCTCTTCTGGATGACTGTAATATTTTTTTCTACGACCGATGACTGTATAGCCCATACGTAAATAAAGAGCTTGTGCTTGCAAATTCGACACACGCACTTCAAGATAGATGCGCCGACCATCGGTTTGTTCCACGAGCGATTCCATTTGCTTCAACAATTCTTTCGCCAAACCACGACCTTGATACGCTGGTAAAACCGCTACATTAAACAACTCTGCTTCATCCAGCACTTGCTGAAAACAGAGAAACCCAATTAGCTCTTGATTGGTTTTTCCATAACGGAACAAATAGCGACTGTTGCTGTTTTGCAAATCTTGTTGAAATTGCTGCACATTCCAAGGCGAGCCAAAGGGATAGCTCTGATCTGCCAATGACCAGAGCATTTGCGGTGTCGGGATCGTTTGCTCTGCTTGTTCGTTAGTCATTTAAAAATTTCACCATATCCAATGCGTCTTCATTGCCTTCGGTGTAGTACGCCGTTTTGATCGCCTGTGAAACAAACCCGAGGGTCCGATACAAACGTTGCGCATCACGATTGCCCAGGCGCACTTCTAATGTCAAACGGTCGCATTTGTTTTTCCGTGCATAACGTTCGATTTCTCCTAGCAAGAAAGAACCGATCCCTTTTCCTTGATAATCAGGAATGATCGCGATATTGGTGATATGGGCATCAGCGCCTAAAATCCGCACCCCGATAAACCCAATCATCCGCTCATTATGCAAGATGCCCAAATAAAGATGTTTGACCCGTGAATAAAGTTCTGACAAAAAGGCGCTCTTGGTCCAAGGCAGTTCCCCCGCATACACGAGACGCTCCACCTGCAGCAGCTCTTTAATGTCATCTCCGACTAATTCACGAACAACGTACGTTTCCCCTCGTATCTCTTTTTTACGCTCTGGGTATTGAATCTGACGGAAAAGGGCCAGCTTTCCCGTCATCGTTTTAAATTTTTTCAACATAGGCATCCACTCCCGGTTCATGCGAGGCTAACCATTTTTCTTCGGCTTCAACTAATTTTAAATAGTCTGGTACAAAATCATGGATCGAAGCGACCGGCGCTTCTTCTTTCGCAATAGCAGCTAAAACAACGCCATTGGGGTAACTCCATAACGATACTTGATTGATATGGGCTGTCGGCAGTTCCGCCTCGATCATGTCTTTAAATTTGATGGTATCGGCGCCGACAAATAGCACTTCTTGACCATCGACTGCTTTTAACTGGGTCAATAATTCAGACAGTGAGATATGCTGGTCTTTGATCCTTGTTTCTAAGGTCCCATTATGCCATTGGTAGGCACCTGCGTAGACATTTTGACGGCGAGCGTCAAACAACGGCACGATCACTTGCGATACGCCCACACAATTGGCAGCGACTGCTTTCAAACTAGAAACACCAATCAGCGGGATGTTCAATGTTTGCGCCAGCGTTTTTGCTGTTGTGACGCCGATTCGCAAACCTGTATACGAACCAGGACCTTTCGCAACAACGATTTGCTCCAGCTCTTTAGGTGCCATCCCCACTGCTTGCATCAATCCATCAATGGCAGGCATCAATGCTGTGCTGTGGTTTTTGATCGCCATCGTCTGGCTTTGTCCCAACACTTCTTGACCATCGACCACCGCAACCGCCAGTGTCTGGTTTGAGGTATCAATCGCTAATGTTTTCATCTATCTTCTCCCCATTCAAAAAACTCTCTCATATTCTACCATATTCTAATCAAATGCCCAACCAAGTCTCCAAAAAGATGCCTGCGTTTAGAAAAAAAGCAATAGGACAACAATACCCGAACCTTTGAAAAAAGCAAGCACGGCTGCAGCTGCAAACCGACGAGGCTGTTTAAAGGTTCGGGTAAGACGATAGTCATTTTTTGTTATTCCATTAAAACTCAGTTGACGTGTGTAAGGACATCCTTCGGTGATTCAACTGGTTGCTAGGAGGATTGGCGCGTGATCAGTTCCGTTGCGATCGTAACTTTGCGAGGAACGGGTGCTGCATTCGTAATGATATCCAGCAAGGTCGTCACTGCCAGCTCCCCCAACCATTCCGTATGAACTTTGATGGTTGACAGCGTCGGAAAGACGTACTTTGCAACACTGACATCGTTGAAGCCGATAATTGCGATCTCCTCAGGAATCTTGATGTTTTTTTCTTGCAAAGCACGCATAGCGCCAATCGCTAAGGCATCACTGGAAGCAAATAAAGCACTTGGCAACTCTTTGTTTTGCTGCAAATACTCTTTCATCGCCTCATAACCGCCCTCTACTGTAAACGGTGCGCTGAGGTGATATTGCGGGTGGTGCAGCTTCAACCGACGGAGCCGTTCCTCAAAAATTCGGCGCCGAGGGTCTTCGATTTCTTGGTGATGATCCTTGGTAAACTCAACGCCTGATAACAAGCCGATCCTTTGGTGGCCTTTTGCAATAAAGTCATCGATCACTAAATCCACCGCTTGTTGAAAGTCCACCACCAGAGAATTGACGCCCTGAGCCAATGCGTCAAAATCGACCATCAACAAATTGGCTTGGCTTTTTTTCAATTGTCGAATCTGGTGATCATCAAATTTCCCTAGTGCAATCGTTCCATCGACTGCGGTATCAGTCAATCCTTCGTAGGGTTCTTTCAGCAAACGAATCCCTAATTCTTCGGTTTTGTTTTCAATCCCGATACGGATCGCTAAATAGTAAAGATCTGCTAATTCTTCCTCGGTATCAAACCATTGGATCAAGCGCATACTACTGGTTTCTGGCTGACTCTTTTTTTTATGTTTTGTGTAATTGAGTGCTTCTGCGGCTTTAAAAATTTTCTCTTTGGTTTCAGAACTGACCGATAATTCTGAATCGTAATTCAGCACCCGTGATACAGTGGCTGGCGAGACGCCAGCCTGTTGTGCAATATCTTTGATCGTTGCCATCTTCCAGCCTCCTTTTTTTGCGGGGAACTTTTTTATAAAGTAGCTATAAAGCGAGCAAAGGCCGCTTGCCCTGTCTGGTCTCGCTTGAAGACGCCTGCATGCGTCAATACTTGTGTAAAGACTTCCCCTAATGCATTACGTAAAATCTGCGACACGTTTTCGGCATTGCATTCTGGGTGCTGGGCTTTGATCGCATCTGCCCAAGGAATATGGTATGCCGCGATTTGATTGGGCTGATCCAATAGATAAGCAGTCACTTCTTCTAGTTCCGGAGCTAAACGCGGCGGGAGAACTGCCAAGCCCATGACTTCAATCAATCCGATATTTTCTTTTTTGATATGCTGCACTTCTTGATGCGGATGAAAAATGCCGTCAGGATGTTCTTTGGAAACATTATTATCCCGCAAGACTAAGTCCATTTCAAACAGCTCTCCTTGCTTACGTGCGATCGGTGTCACCGTATGATGAGGCGTTCCATCTTCTGAAAAGGCATTGATCGAAACACTTGGATCTGAGTACTGTTGCCATTGGGCTAACACATATTGGCAAGCAGCGGCTAATTTTTGTTTGTTTTTCGCTTGTAGTCGTATCACCGACATTGGCCACTTCACGATCCCCGCAGCGACATCAGGAAAACCAGTTAAAGAAAAGCGTTGCTCGATCGGCGCTTTTGCCATGGCAAACGTGTGCCGTCCTCCTTGATAATGGTCATGAGACAAGATCGAACCCCCAACGATCGGCAGATCGGCATTGGACCCGACAAAATAATGCGGCATCACTTCAATGATCTGCAACAAGCGAGCGAAGGTTTGCAAATTGATTTTCATAGGACGATGGTCTAAAGAGAGAAAAATCGAATGCTCTTTGTAGTAGGCATAGGGCGAATATTGAAAGCCCCATGCTTCATTATCCAAATTCATACGGATGATCCGATGGTTGGTCCGCGCTGGATAATTGACTCGTCCTTGGTAGCCTTCATTTTCCAAACACAACATACATTTCGGATAATCTACAGAAGAAGCAGCAGCTCCTTCTTTCGCTATTTGCTTGGGATCTTTTTCAGGTTTTGATAAATTGATCGTGATCTCGATCTCCCCATATTCGGTATCAACTGGGAACACGATATTCTTTGCGATGGCCCGAGTCTTGATGTAATCATTTTGACGGCACAGCTCAAAGAAATAATCCGTCGCTTCTTTAGGATCATTGGCATAATGCTGCGCAAAAAAAGCATTGACTACTGAAGGCGGTGGCGTCAAAAAGTCCATCAACTGGGCTTCAAAGATTTCTCTTTCTGCGTGAGAATCGCCAATTTGCTGATTGCTTAAAGCGCATGCCACCAGCTCGTCCATCAAATCAATGGAGGACCGATCGACAGAACGAATTTCGCTGGGCTCAAAAACAGCTTCCCCGATCATGGCTAGTACTCGGTTTTGCAAATAAATACGATCCATTTCCATCCAGCCGCCAGCCTTGATTGCTAAAGTGACGAAATCGCTGATTGTTTGGCTGATCGTCATTGGTTATTCCTCCTGCCCTTGATACCCATTTGGATGGCTGACATGCCAATTCCAAGCAGTCTCGATGATTGCTTCGACGTCGGTATAGACTGGTTTCCAGCCTAAAACCTTTCGTGCTTTTTCACTCGATGCCACTAAGGTACTTGGATCACCGGCACGGCGAGGCGCCACTCTGGCTGGGATCTCTTTTTTCGTTACATTGCGAGCAGCTTCCACCATTTCTTTCACAGAGTACCCATGATTGCTGCCTAAATTGAAGACATTGCTCTCATTGCCTTTTTGTAAATATTCTAATGCCAACAGGTGAGCAGCGATCAGATCTTCGACATGGACATAATCGCGGACACAAGTACCATCTGGAGTATCGTAATCCTCCCCAAAAATCGCTACCTCTTTACGTTGTCCTAAAGCAGCTTGCAAGATGATCGGTACTAAGTGTGTTTCTGGATCATGGTCTTCACCAATCGAAGCATCCGACTTCGCGCCAGCCACATTGAAATAACGCAATGCGACATACTTCATTCCATAAGCTTCATCGCACCAACGCATCATTTTTTCCATGATCAACTTGCTTTCGCCATATGGATTTTTAGGATTTGTTGGGGTTTCTTCCGTGATTGGACTATGGTCAGGTTCCCCATAAGTTGCTGCTGTAGAGGAAAAGACGATATGTTTCACTTGATGTTCCTTCATCACTTCTAAGAGGACCTGCATCCCATACACATTATTGTTGAAATACTTCAATGGTTTTTCCACAGATTCTCCCACCAAAGAACTGGCAGCAAAGTGAATCACGCCATCGATCGTTTCTTTTTCAAATACCGATTGTAAAAATGCTTTGTCGCGAATATCTCCTTCATAAAAGGTTGCTGCTGGATGGATCGCTTGGCGATGTCCTGTCAGCAAATTGTCAACGACAACGACTTGTTTTCCTTGTTCGATCAATTGATCGACTGCATGAGAACCGATATAGCCGGCTCCTCCTAATACTAAAATCGCCATATTTTCAGCCTTCTTTCTTCATTCCTTCATCGTTTCTTATTCTACAGTTTTCGTGCACCATCATCAATACTTGCTTGATAAATGTCGGTTGCGTAGCCGATTTCTGCTAAATAGGCTGCTTTGACTGACGCTTCGAAATCAGCCCATTCACTTGCTTTGACCAATGCGATCCCGCAACCGCCAAAGCCCGCACCCGTCATCCGCGCACCTAGAACAGCAGGGTGCGCTTGAGCGGCTGCGACTAGTGTATCTAGTTCATGCCCTGTCACTTCATAATCATCTCGCAATGAAGCATGAGAGGCATTTAATAACTGGCCGAATTCTTCAAGATCACCAGCAGTCAAAGCAGCTTTTGCTTTCAATGTCCGTTGGTTTTCCGTCACCGCATGTTTCGCCCGTTTGATCAAGCGTGGATCATCGATCAATGCTGTATTTGCAAAAAAGGTTGCTTCGTCTAATGCGCCCAATGAATCAATGGCTAATGATTTTTGCAAACGAGCCAATGCTTCTTCACATTCTGCACGTCGTTCATTGTATTTAGAATCAGCCAATTCGCGTCGCTTATTGGTATTCATGATCGCTACGACATAATCGCCAAATGCCGCTGGTACGACTTCATAATTTAACGTGTTCGTATCTAAAAGCAATGCATGGTCTTTTTGACCCATTCCGATCGCAAATTGATCCATGATCCCTGAGTTAACGCCAATAAACTCATTTTCGACTTTTTTGCCAATTTTAACTAAGTCCAAGGTCGTCAGGGTTAAATCAAAGAGATCTTTTAGACAAACCCCCGTCAGCAATTCAATCGATGCCGAAGAAGAAAGACCTGCGCCATTCGGAATGTTGCCATAAAAAGCGATGTCAAAGCCTCGATCGATCACTTGCCCCGCTTCTTTTAGAAAACGAACGACTCCTTTCGGATAGTTTGTCCAATCATCTTCTTTTCGGTAATCCAGCTCATCTAACGAAAAGGAGATCACGCCTTTTTCTGGAAAGTTCTCTGAATAGAGTTGGATCAACTGGTCTTCACGTTTTCGCGCTACTGCATACGTCCCTAATGTGATCGCCGCCGGGAAAACATAACCGCCATTGTAATCCGTGTGTTCACCGATCAAGTTGATTCTCCCTGGTGCAAAATACATGCCTGTGCCTTCTGTTCCAAATTTATCAATAAATATCTGTTGCAATTGCTCCATTTCTCTCACTCCCACTTTCTTTTTAGTAAACTTATTGTAAAATATTTACTAAATTATTTCAAGCGTTTTCAATCCCAAAAGTGATTTTTTTTGATATTTTTTCCGTTTTCATTCATAATGAACATATAACTAAAGGCGAGGTGTTTAATGATGAAACGATTTCTTTCAGGATTTTTAGTAGGAACAGTCGCAACGGTTGCTGCAGCTGCAAGTGTTGTTATGACGGTCAAGAAACAAGTGATTGATCCAATTGATGAACAACAAGCGGATCATGATGAAAAACGGAAACGTGCGATGCGTAAAAGCGTTGCCCGTTAATCATTTGCTACAAAAGAGCCGTCAGCCTTCAATAGGCTGGCGGCTCTTTTAGGTAATCATTCTTCCTTCTCCAGTAAGTCCTGCAAAATCACGGCTTGATTTTGTTCTTCATTTTTCGCTCCGTATAGTAAGGTAACGGTCTCTTGTTCAGCAACCAACGCGTTTAACTGTGCCAGGGCAACTTTTGCGGGCGCTTTCTCTAATTCTTGTAGATAGCGGTCTTTAAACGCATCAAAACGTTCAGGATCATGCCCAAACCATTTGCGCAATTCAGTACTTGGTGCGACTGCTTTGATCCATAGATCGATCTGAGCTGTTTCCTTTTTCATCCCTCTAGGCCAGATGCGATCCACCAATACCCGATAGCCATCTGTCGTTTCCGCCGCTTCATAAATTCTTTTTCGCTTGATCAACGCACACTCTCCTTATTGATAGACCTAAGTTCAAATAAAGGCAAAAGCCCACAATGTAAATTGAACAATGACTTACTTGAAACACTCCGTTTGGTGTTTCGTCACTCATTCAAATTTGCTTGTGTTCTTTTGCCTTGAGTTCTCTGTTTTATAAACTATTTTTCTTTTTCGTCTTGCCGCTCCAGCCTTCATATCCTTCTTTTAGGATATAGACATTGGTAAAGCCTTCTTTACGTAATTTATTCGCTGCGCGAATACTCAACGATTTACGCGTGTCATATAAGTAAATCGGTTGATCTTTACGAAATGCGCTGAAGGAATTGGTTAAAACAGTAAAGGGAATATTACGCGCCCCTAAAATATGTCCACTGTCAAACTCATTTTTTTCCCGAACATCGATCACTTGGGCTTTCTTCATTCCTGCTTTGAATTCATCTTCTGAGATGATCGTTGCTGAACGGCGTCCCATGATTTGAAAATACGCCCAGTTCAAAGCGATTGCTAAGATGATTAATCCCAAAACCAAGTTTAGCCACATAATTGGTGTCATTTCTTCTATTCCTCTCTATTGTAACAATCATTCTTTTTTTGATTTATGCTGCTTGAATGTATCATTGCCTAGCAGCTTGGCATCTAAGCTTTTGCTGCAAATTGCAAAGCTAATGATGCTGCCCCGATCACACCGGCATCATTCCCAAGTTCTGCCAATTTGATTTCGGTACTTTCCGTTACCTGTGGGAAGGTAAACTGAGCAAAGTAGGCAGCAACCCGTTCACGTAAAAATTCACCGGCTGCTGATACGCCTCCACCTAAAACGATACTTGATGGATTTAATGTGTTTCCTAAATTTCCGCATGCCAACCCAAGGTAGAAGCACACTTTATCAACGACCATCAAGCCAAATGGATCGTTTGCTTGAGCCGCTTCAAAAATATCTTTACTTGAAACATCTTCCCCATTGTCCAGCTGCTGTTTCAATGCCGAATCGCCAGCATATTCTTCTGCCAACTGTCGAGCAACTCGCACAACACCCGTCGCACTAGAAACCGTTTCTAAACAACCACGTTTGCCGCAAGTACATTCAAACCCTTCAGGATCAACAGTGATATGACCGATTTCTCCAGCACAACCAGCAACCCCATGAAGCAATTGCCCTTCCATGATGATACCGCCGCCAACACCTGTACCTAGTGTGATAAAGATGACATCAGGATTGTTATCCCCTGCCCCTTTCCAGCGCTCACCTAAAGCTGCTACATTGGCATCGTTATCGATGGCAAAGGGGATTTTTGTGCCTTTTTCAATCAGTTCTTTGACTGGCTGAAGTGTTTTCCAGTTCAGATTGTAGGCACCGATGACGGTTCCTTTGTCACGATCGACACTTCCTGGTGTCCCCATACCAATACCGATAAATGCTTCTGGCTGTAAGCCATATAATTCTAGGCGATGATTGATCGATGCCACGATTTCTGGCACAATATGTGAGCCTTCATCAAGAATATTGGTGTCAATACTCCATTTTTGCTGAATCTCGCCTTCGCTCGTTAAAATAGCGAATTTCACCGTTGTTCCGCCTAAATCAATTCCGATGATTTTTTTGTCCATCACTTGTTTTCCTCCCGGCTTTCTTCAATTCGATGCTCCCGCGTAAGAATTCGCCGGGCAGTCAGATATACATCCCGATCTATCAAGCGACTGTCATAAAAGTTTTTCAGCTCGATTTGCATCAGTTCTATATCGTAGATCCGCTTGCCGACATATACGTAAACACCAAATTGTTTCAGTAATTGTTGTACGTCATATAACGTTTCCATTTAACCACTTCCTGCTTATTATACAAGTAATTAATATTTTTTAAAACCATATATCACAAAAATAGCCAATAAGAAAACAAAGAGTACGCCAGAGAGGATTCTGGTGTGTATCGAATATTTTCCATAGTTCTTTGGCAATGCCAAAAGATTCCCTAACAATAACCCACCGAGGATCCCCCCAATGTGTCCCCACATATCGATCGTTTGATCAAACACCCCAAAAACCAGGTTCAATCCAACGAATAGGGCAAATTGCCGTACCATTGCTTGGATGCGGTAATCATTTCTAAAATGCCAACCTAAAATCAAAAATGCCCCGAAAAGTCCGAATAAAGAAGTACTAGCGCCTGCTGATTGAACCCCTATTTGGTTGAAGGCAAAACTCATGGTATTGCCCATGATGCCGCTTAGCAAATATAAGGCAAAAAAACGGCTATGACCATAGATGGCTTCTACTTGCTGCCCCATATAATACAGAATCACAGAATTGATCGCAAAATGAGCCAAACCGAAATGTAGAAAGATCGGGGTAACGAAACGCCAATATTCATTTAAATAAACGACAAACGGACCAAACATCACCCCGCCTGATTGAATAGAGGGACTAAAATAACCTAAGATAAACACAATTGTTTGGATAGCTAAAAACAGATACGTGAAGACCGGCTGATTCAGCCATCTTTTCATTTGAGAATTCATTGACGTGCTCCTTTACGTGCGAATAAGAGAATCCGTATAGATTTTATCGATTGGGATGTCGAATACATCTGGTGTCCATTGATCGTTGAATTGCTCTCCGAAGACCAAAGAAACGGTCTTGCCATCGAAAGCTGACAAGAAACGATCATAATAGCCACCGCCAAAGCCGATGCGATAGCCGTTTTTAGAAAACGCCAAACCGGGAACAATCAGCAAATCCAAGTGATGGGCTTCTTGCTCACTGATCGGCTCTTCAACTCCAAATGCCGACGCTTCATAACGTGTTGTCGGCTCCACATGATAAAACTGCAATTTTTTCTGTTGTGCTTTCGGCACTGCGATTCGTTTGTTTTGTTCAAATCCTTTAGCAAAAATAGCCGCTGTATCAAATTCAAATGGCAACGAACGGATCACACCTACTGACTCAGCTGTTTGCCAAATCTGAGAAGAAAACAGCAACTGCAAAATCAGCGTTTCTTTCTGCTGCTTTTGTTTGATTGGCATTTGTTTTAATGTTTGGATCATGTGCTCTCTAATGACTGGTTTTTCCATTGGATCACTCCTCTCAGAAATAGTACCAAAAACTGTGTCCAAATAGCAAACTAGAATCGCAGATTTCTTGACAAGATCATGACTAGTTGCTCATCCTTCTTTACGTCGGATCAGCAAAAAGACAAAGTACGGTGCCCCCACGATAGAAATGATGATACCAGCTGGGATCTCGCCGCTTGTCAATAGCAAACGACCGATCGTATCACTGACTAAGACTAGCAGACTGCCGATCATTCCCGCTAAGAAAAAGGCACTGCGAGATTCTCTGCCGATGAGTCCCTTAGCGATATGAGGCGCCAATAAGCCCACAAAGGCTAAATTACCAGTATAGCCAACCGTACTGGCAGCCAAACCAACCGCGATCACTAAAAACCACGTCCGCAAACGGGTCAAAGAAACCCCTAAGCTAATTGCCTGCTCCTCGCCAAAGCCAAGTAAGTTAAGCCTTGGTACGGTCCAGAAAGCTGCGGCAGACAATACGATGACCCAAGGAAGCAGACTGGTGATTTGCTGCCAAGAAGTTCCCCAAATCGAACCAGAAAGCCACGCTGTTACAAAGCGATAGCGGTCTTTTGATAATTCCACCGTAAAGAGTAAGGTAGCCGCCGCCAGCCCTGCATTGACGGCGATTCCCGCCAGCAGTACTCGCTCCATCGATAACAATTGGCGGTGCTTATAGGCAATCAAATAGACCAGTACAGCAGCTAATAAACCACCGATGATCCCAACGACAGGCAAAAGCTGCGATCCTTGGGTATAAAAACCTAAGTAGATCATCACAAAGAGCCCTGCCCCATTGTTGATTCCTACGATACTTGCATCAGCCAACTCATTTCTCGTTACTCCTTGCAAGACAAACCCAGAAAAACCAAAGGCACCACCAGCGATCAGCGCTAGACAAGCCCGTGGTAGTCGAAACTCAGTAAAAGTCAGTACTTGGCTCGAAGATGCCGTTCCTTGAAAGATTTCCCCTAATGCCTGAAAGGATAAAATTGTTTTTCCCACCATGACACTTCCTAAAAAAGCGACCATCAGCAGTAGGAAAAAAACAGAGAGTGTTTTTTTCATCAGCCTTCCCTCCGTATCTTGATCAATAGAAAAGGCACACCAATCAATGCCATCAGTATCCCAAAGGGTGTCTCAAAGGGCGGATTGATCAGGCGGCCAGCCAGATCAGCGGCCATCACCAGTGTTCCCCCTCCAAGAATCGTCAAAGGCAAAATCAGTTGATAGTTTTTGCCCACCATTCCCCGCACGACATGAGGAACCATTAAGCCGACAAAACTGACCGGTCCAACAAGCGAAACCGCCATTCCCGCCAAAACTACGACTAACAGTAAGGCAGATGCCCGAATCAGATGCGGGTGCTTGCCTAATGAAATGACGGTGTCATCTCCTAGCGCTAACAGATTCAACGCTTTTCCTAGACGTAGCACAAAAACGATGGCAATCAGATAGATGGGGCCCACAAAACGCAGTTGCTGCCAAGTCACATTTGCGGCACCACCGATAAACCAAAAGGCTAGCTCTTGATTTAAATCAAATTGCAGTGACAGGGTCTGACTGATAGCTGAGAAAAAAGAACTTAGTGCCACACCAGCCAAAATCAAACCTGTAGGTGACATACCCAATTTGGCATAGCGAGTCAGTAAAAAAAGCAGCGCAGTTGCCGCAAAGGCACCAAAAAACGAAAATAGCGCCGCTTGACTCGGTTGAATACTAGGAAATAGGATAAATGCGATCGCTAATCCCATCGCAGCCCCACTGTTGACACCTAAAAGACCGCCATCTGCCAGAGCGTTTTTCGTAATTCCCTGCATGATAGCTCCCGTAACAGCAAAACAACTTCCTACTAGAAAAGCAGCCAACACACGGGGCAATCGAATATTGCGCAAGACTTGATGCAGCTGATTCTCATAATCAAAAGCAAAGATAGCATCCCAGATCGTTTCAAAGGAAAGGTCTGCAGCGCCTTGGGTGATCGCCAAAAAGAAACAGATAATAAAGCAGCCGCTAAAAAGCAGCAGCAACCAAGAAAACTTTTTCATGCTTGGGCTCCTAACTCATAGGTCAAGACCAATGGCTTTGTGCTATGAGGAAAGGTACCTAACATGGCGTCGATCTCAAACAAACGCTGCAGCCACTCTTTGGTCAGCACTGTTTCTGGTGTACCAGAGACCAACAGTTCTCCACCTTTTAATGCATAAATATAATCAGAAAAACGCGAGGCATGATTCAGGTCATGAATCGACATAATGATCGTTTTTCCGTAGGTTTTATTGATTTGCTGTAATAAGAGCAAAATTTCTAATTGATGCGCTGGATCTAAAAAGGTCGTTGGTTCATCTAAAATCACGATATCCGTATCTTGCGCAAGTGCCATGGCGATCCAAACGCGCTGTTTTTGTCCCCCTGACAGCGTGCTGATCGTTTCATCTGCTAGTGCTGTCAAACCCGTTGCCTGCAAGGACCAGTCGATCGCCGCAAGATCTTGTTCCGATAAACTATTTAGTCCTTTTTGATAGGGAAAACGACCATAAGAAACAATTTCGCGAATCGTCAAGCCAATCGATGAATCGCTAACTTGTGAGAGCAGCGCAATCTTTTTCGCTACTTCTTTGGTTTTGATGTTTTGCAGGTTTTGTGCATCTAAAAGGACCTCACCAGACAATGGCTGTAAAATTCGGGCAAGTGCCTTTAAAAACGTCGATTTCCCACTGCCGTTCGGACCAATCAAGCCGATGATTTTCCCTTCTGGCATCTCAATTGTTAGATTTTGCACAATTTTTTGTTTTTGATAGCCGACACTCAAGTCAACTGTTCGTAATTTCGCCATATTCGTCCCCAAAATAAATGATTGATAATGCTTATCAATTATGAATGTAATCCTACTATTCGTCAATAGTTCTAAAAAAAGGAAATAAAAAAATAAGATTGACAAAGGAGCGTTTCTTCGTGATAATAGCTATCAGCAAATGAGAACTATTCTCAATTAAAATAATAAGTGCTCAACATGTAACAAAGGAGGAAGTGTTTCTATGAAACAATGGTCAAAAAGAAGTACTTGGCTTACCCTGCTAGCTGCCTGCTCCCTTACCCTACTGGGTGCTTGCAGCACGAATAATGACTCAACGGATAGCAGTGGATCGGCCACTACTTCTTCAGAAATAGCAACAACCTTTACCGATGCGATGGGAAATGAAGTCACTGTTCCCGAAAACCCACAGCGGGTGATTGGTAGTTATTTGGAAGATTATTTAGTCTCTTTAGGGGTAACACCGGTTGCTCAATGGACCGTCGGCAATGACAGTGATCAAGCATACTTGCAAGACAAACTGGCGGAGGTTCCAAGGATCAACTACGATCTGCCCTTTGAAGATGTCTTGAGCTTTGAGCCAGACCTGCTGCTGATGGATAGCAATTCCATGGTGGAAGGCGACAAATATGATCAATACAGTAAAATCGTGCCGACCTATGTGGTCACAAATGGCGAAGACGTGACCTGGCGGGAACGTCTGACAGATATCGCAAAGGTGTTACACAAAGAAGAGCAAGCTGCCCAGGTAGAAGCTGATTATGATGACTTAGTCGCTGCTACCAAGGAAACGTACGCTGATCAAATCCAAGGCAAGTCGATCGCTGTATTATGGGTGGTCAATAATTCTGTCTTCATGGTTTCAGAAACAAAATCAAGCGGTCAGCTGCTGTATCACGAACTCGGGTTTGAAGTTCCCGCACTGGTTTCGGAAATCAGTGAAAGTGCCACTGCTGATTGGTCTGCCGTTTCTCTGGAAAAATTAGCAGAATTGGATGCCGATTACCTGATTTTAGTGAATAGTGATAAAGGCGCTGATTTTTTCAGTGAACAAGTCTGGCAAAATCTTGATGCAGTCAAAAACAATCATTTATGGGAATTCGGCCCTGAATCAAGCTGGCTCTACAACGGTCCGATCGCCTACACCAAAATGATCGAAGATATCCAGAGCAAATTGGACTAATGCGTTTCAAGAAATTCGTCAAGTAAAACTACTTAACAAATTTCAGGAAAAAGCTAGCATTCCCTCACGAAACATGCTATTATATTTTAGTCTGAGAGATTTCTTAGAGGATTCTTGTATCGTTAGGGGGGAAAATCATGCGCGTAAACATCACATTAGAGTGCACTTCTTGTAAAGAACGCAACTACTTATCAAACAAAAACAAACGTAACAATCCTGATCGTTTGGAAAAGAAAAAATATTGCCCACGTGAAAGAAAAGTTACTTTACACCGCGAAACAAAATAATGCTATTTAAGAAGTTCGCAAACGCTGATAACCAAGGCGTTTGCGAACTTCTTTTTTTGTAAAAACTAGCTTTGAGGTGATGGTTTTGAATGGAACTCCCCTTCTATTAGCCCTTGTTCTTTCAAACTTAGATAGTAATTGCATCGTCTCCTTGATTGCTCTTTGTTTTAGCTGCTTCTTGACTTCTCTTCTTTGGACTTTTAAGCCAATTCTTTGTAAAGTCACAAAAATAAATTTTAATGTATAGAAAAAAGGAGAAATTAAATGTTTAACAAAGAAGGAAAAGAGTTTCGTTGCAACCATTGCAAAAAAGTGATCGACACAGGGGAAGTCGTTTGGACAAAATGGCCGTTTCCGCCGAAAGCTTCTGCTTACCAACTAAAACCCAGAAAAGAATTAGCACTGATAAACGCGCCGATCCTTTGCCTAAATTGCTCAGAAAAGCTTCTCCTGGAACACCTCGAGTAACTATTCTTTTCATCGTTTTATTGTCTCTCTTTGTCCATCATAAAAAAGAGCAGGCAGTAGCCAAATTCACTTAGTGAATGTATTGCTGCTTTTTTGAATAAGCATCAGGAGAACGCATGAGCAGCAACAAAGATTTCAGGGGCGATTAAGCGGCAGCTTTATTTTCCGAAATTTTTTGCAGTATCTCTCCCGCGATTATGCGCGAGATGATTTTGGCAATAACCATAATATGAAGCCGCTCTCTCCCGTTGCCACCTTTTCTGTATACTTTGATCTCCGATCGACCCTTTCATGCTATACTGCCTATAGGAGGTGAACCCATGCTTGGTAATTTTGCGTATCTACCTAGTAACTATCGTCTGTTTTATGGCGCTTTTCTTTTTGCACTTATTGGAAATATGCTTTTCATTTTCATCAAACACCCTGCTTGGACCTTTAGCCTACCGACGGTGATTGTCCTCTTCTTAATAAATGTCTTCTTTTGGACAAAATACAAGAAGAAACTTATTCCTTGCGCAACAGATGCACTGTTTTATGTTCTGCTCTTCCTCTTGGTATTTCACAATCACTAACATAATGCTTCTTTTGATACTGATTGTTTCTCTTTCCCCTATTTCGTCATAGCAAAGGAGTGTTGATGCGATGGAGATTTCCCATATCACGTTGATCGTACAGAATTTAGCAAAGACGACAACGATGCTGGAAACATTGTTTGATGCAGAGGAAGTTTATGATAGTCAAGATCAGGCCCATTCTTACTTCCCAGAAAAATTCTTTTTGATCGATGGCTTATGGCTTGCTGTCATGGAGGATGCCTCCCAGAAGCTGCCGAAAACGTATAACCATATTGCCTTTAAAATCGATCAAGCTCGAATCGATTCCTTGATTACGCGCATCCAAGGACTAGGATTGAAGATCGAAAAAGATCGTTCCCGCAGCAAAGGCGAAGGTGCTTCTATTTATTTTTATGACGATGACAACCATTTATTTGAATTGCATACTGGTACGTTGGCTGAACGGTTGCACCATTACCGTCTGACAAAAACGAGGTGATCTTCATTGCTAGCAACTGCATTGACTGTTATGTAAAGAACGCCCACATGAAAGGAAGAAAACAATGAAACTAGATATGGTCGGTATTATCACAAAAAACATGGAACAGGCACTGGCTTTTTATCAAGTACTTGGCTTCACGCCATTAGGTCAGCACTCAGAAGATTATATGGAATTAGCAAACGACGGGGTTCGCATCTCCTTGAATAGCCGCCAGATGGTTGCTGGGATCTACGGACATGCACCAATGACTGTGGGTGATACGATTGAATTAGCCTTTTTATGTGATTCTCCTGAAGAAGTTGATGCCCTTCATGCAAAAGTCGTTGCTGCCGGGTATCAGTCTTTCAAAGAACCTTGGTCTGCCTTTTGGGGGCAACGCTATGCCATTGTCAAAGATATAGACGGCAATCTCTTAAGTTTGTTTGCAACCCTACCTGCCGAAAATTGATTTAAGCTACGACAGTCGGTCCAATGGAGCGGCTGTTTTTTTATCCGTTTTTCGGGTAAAAAGACAAAACCCCGTATTTATGTCCAATCGAATTCTGATAGTCTGAAATGAATGTATTCCTTATAAACCAATGTTTCCCATCATTATAAAACAAAAATAATCTCTCTATAAAAAAACAAATCCCCCTCATCCACTCCTGTTCGCTTGACAAAAAAGAACAAACGTTCGTATAATCTCGGTAAGGAGTGATAAAAATGGGTGGTTTTAATTATGCGCTCGAGCCAAAACGCGATATCTTATTTATCGATGTCAAAAGTTTTTATGCTTCTGTCGAATGCATCTCTCGCGGGTTAGATCCTATCCAAGCGATGCTGGTCGTCATGTCACATTCTGACAATACTGGTAACGGCTTAGTCTTAGCAGCTTCCCCAAAGGCAAAATCGGTATTGGGGATTTCAAATGTGACTCGCAATGACAACCTGCCGACACATCCCGATTTGTACAAAGCATCGCCGCGTATGAGTTTTTATATCAAAGAAAACACCAAAGTCAATAATGTCTTTCGCAAATATGTTGGACAAGACGACTTGCTGCTCTATTCGATCGACGAAACGATGATGGATCTGACCCGTACATTGGATCTTTTCATTCCCGATAAAACGATCTCTCGCGAAGAAAAACGTTGGTTGATTGCCCAGCAAATTCAAAAAGACATTTACGAAACAACGAAATTGTATGTCACCATCGGCATTGGCGACAATCCATTGTTAGCAAAACTAGCTTTAGATAACGAATCCAAACACAATCGTTCCTTGATCGCTGAATGGACCTATGACGATGTACCGACAAAAGTTTGGCAGATCGCCCCTATGACAGAGTTCTGGGGGATCGGTCGGCGTACAGAAAAACGACTTCACATGATGGGGATTGAAACGATCGAGCAATTGGCTCACGCCAGTCCTGATCTTTTACGCAGTCGCATGGGGATCATTGGCGAGCAGCTCTATCATCACGCCCATGGCATTGATCGCACGATTTTATCTGAACCGACACCACAAGTGATGGAAAAAAGCTACGGCAATAGCCAAGTCCTACATCGCAATTATTATTTACAAGAAGAAATCGAAATCGTCATCAAGGAAATGGCGGAGCAAGTTGCCGCTCGGATTCGCCGTCATCATTGTCAGACCGCTTGTATCAATGTTTACATCGGCGTAGCCTTTGGTGAAACTGCCTCTGGTTTTTCCCGACAAATGAAGATTCCGCCAACTGACAATACCCGCAAACTTGTCGCTCATTGCCTGTTTCTCTTTCGAAAATTTTATACGGGGCAAGTCGTTCGCCACATTGGTATTACCTATTCAAAATTGGTTTATACAGAAAATGTCCAGTTGGATCTTTTTGAGCAAGCAGAAACGCAGTTGCGCCAGCGTAAATTAGATTTGATCATCGATAAGATTCGTGAGAAATATGGCTTCACTTCGATCGTTCATGCCACAAGCCGAATGGAAGGCGCTCGCGCCATTGCTCGCAGCAAATTAGTCGGCGGACATGCCGGTGGTCTAGATGGGATCGCTAATATAGGACCCGTCCATCAGCAAAAGGAAAAAGAACCGTTTGCTGATGGTTCGAAAAATACTGGCACTTGATTCGTTTTTCTTTCCTTTTTGCTGACAAATCTTAAGATAACATTAACAAACGGTCCATTTTTTAAAGATTTATGTAATTTCGATTCGCCCACCTCCCCCTTTGTTCTTTTCTAAGGTACTTTAATAGCAAGGAGTGTGAGCAGATGAAAATTGACAAAATCGAATACAAACGAGTCATCAACGGTGCGGGACACCTTGAGTACGATTTGCTGCAATATTTAGAAAAGAATCGGGCGACTGCTGCACAAAACCTGAAACAGTCTGAGATCGATTACCTTTTAGAAAAAGATATTCAGCATCGTATCATCCAACATGCGCGTAAGAGTTTCTTTGGCGATACGATCGTTTTAAAAGATGAATATGCCGAAGATTATCTTTTATTAAAAAAGTATACGGATATGTTCCAAGAATCATTCTAAAAAAAACGCAGAACCAGCTGGTTCTGCGTTTTTCTTATTCTTCGAAATGTTCTTTATAAACATCATCGACTGTCTGGTTCGGGTCGATCACGATATAAAGGCTCTTCGTTTTCTCACTGATTTTTGTTGATTGGTATACGTTATCCAATCCTTCCGTATCTTTGTCCTTATATGGGAAATACACAAGATCCGGTGTACCGTTACGGTAAAGAATTTCCATCCGTTCGATATCTTCATATTTCAACGCACGGGCAAACATCCCTAATTCAAGCCCACCTAAGTTGATGTCATGCGTTGCCACATGATCGCCTTCTTGGAAGATTTCAATTTTGAACCCAGCACATGGATGAATCTCAACAAATTCGCTTCCGTGGATGCGGCCAAAACTGGTCGTGATTTGTTTGATCCACAAGTCACCGATGTAACGGCGCTCAATCGTCCATGTTTCTCCATTACGGAAATAAAATTTTAAAGCTTTCATTTCTCTAGCCATGACAAAACGCTCCTTTTTATTAGTAATACACTTTAATTCTAACACATAGTCGCCATCGGGACACAAATTAACTTTGTTTTTCGTTGACTTTTTTCATGAACCGAGAGATTTCCACTGCTGCTCGTTGATGCGTCCCATTGGCAATGATCTGTTGTTTCGCGTCTATTACCTGATAATGAAATTGGAGCCCCTGTTCTTTTTCCCACTGCACAAGAACTGTGATTGTCGCTCCAACTGGTGAAGGCTTCAAATGATTGATCGAAAACTTTGTACCGACGGTAGTAAACCCTTTATCTAAAGTAGGCTCAAGGGCTTCCCAACAGGTGTTTTCCACCATTGCTACCAATCGTGGGGTTGCTAAAACGTCTAATTCCCCAGAACCCAAAACAGCCGCAGTGTCTTGCTGTCCCACGATAAATTCTTTTTTGCTTTCCATTTTTCAGTTATCCCTCCTTTGCTAAATACGCTTGGACAAACGCTAATAGTGCTTCTTGTTCATTAGGGATTTTTCGTGTGATGACTGCAGCTTCGGCAGCGGTCAAGACTTCTTTGAGCCACGGACCAGAAGAACGATCGATCGTTTGTAGTAAATCACGTCCATTGATCGCCAACTCCTTCAGTGAATGGATCGGCAGCTGCTGATAGCGCTGACTGATTTTTGCTGGATCGTTGGGCTGATTGTCATAACGCAATAATCCTTCGGCTAAACAGGTTGCTTCTAGACCGAACTGATACAACACTAGGTCATTCCATTCGCCGTTTCGACGCGCGAGCAGTGCTTGATAAGCCGTGTGTACTTGGCGGATGCAGTCATTGGAACATTTCCAAGCTTTTAAAAAGCTGCGGACTGCCTCTGGCGCTAAACCCATTTGGTCAATGAGCAAAACCCAGGCCGCCGTTTCGTTTTCTAATGGGATCGCTGGCAGGTCTGCCATCCGCAGTAACGCCTCACCGTATTCCCGCAAGCCTGGACAATAGATATAGCATTCGGTTTCTACTAGCGCCCGTAGTGCTTGGTTCCGATGATTGCCTAAAAGCAATTTCACGAATTCAATCATGATCCGTTCAACAGAGATTTTTCCCAACAAGGCATGATTCGCATGGATAGCAGCCAATGTTTCTGTTTCTAAAACAAAGCCCAATTGACTGACAAAACGCAGCCCCCGCATCATTCGTAGGGCGTCCTCATGGAAACGTTCCTGGGGGTGACCCACTGCTCGTAAGATTTGATTATCGATATCTGCCAGACCATCGAAAAGATCAATGATGACACCATCTTCTTGAAGTGCCAACGCATTGATGGTAAAGTCCCGCCGTTTTAGATCTTCTTTCAGGGAACGGACAAAATCCACTTTGTCGGGTCTGCGGTAATCTTGATAGGCTGCTTCCGTTCGAAACGTAGTGATCTCATACTGCGCCTGCTCCCACAAAACCAACACCGTCCCATGCTCGATGCCAATGTCAATGGTTCGAGGAAAAAGCGCCTTGATTTCGGCTGGAAATGCACTGGTAGCAATATCGACATCATGAATCGGCTGGCCTAAGATCGTGTCTCGCACGCTGCCGCCGACAAAGTATGCTTCATAGCCTGCGGCTTCGATTTTTTTTAAAAGCGGTGCAGCTTCTGCAAATTCTTTTGGTAGTTTAGTCAGTTTCATTTACTTTCCCATCTTTTCTTTCAAAACGATACGCATCCCGCTGATTGAATTTTGCCATATTTTCCTCAAACACTTCAGTCAGGTCGATGTCTAGTGAATTGGCCATGATCATCGTCACAAAGAGTACATCACCGAGCTCTTCTGCCACTGTTTTTTCAACTTCATCGCTTTTTTTATTTTTTTCCCCGTAATAGTGATTCACTTCTCGCGCCAATTCGCCGACTTCTTCGGTCAAACGAGCCATTTGGGCGAGGGGGCTGAAATAGCCAGTTTTGAATTGCTGAATATACGCATCGACTTCTTCTTGCATCGATGCCAAAGAACGTTTTTCTGTCATTTTCTCCACCCTTTCTCGTTTATCTTACCAAAAGAATGGCTGCCTGCCTAGATAGAGCCCCCTTCAGGATTTGTTGTGCATTCAATGATTTCGTGCTACATTGATACTTGTGGAAGTTGAATAACGGAGGAAACAGGATGCGGGCATTTTTTTCATGGCGAACGATTCGCGATATTGTTTTGATTATTTTTGGTACAAGTATCTATGGCTTCGGTCTAGTCTATCTAAATATCCCAAATGACTTAGCAGAAGGCGGTGTGACGGGGATCACCTTGATCCTGCGAGCCTTATGGGGAATCAATCCTGCCATCAGTACACTGATCTTAAATATTCCGATCATTTTGATCGGTGGCAAAATTCTTGGTCGACGCTCATTAGTGTATACGATTTTAGGAACTTTTGGTTTGTCTTTTTGGTTGGCATTTTGGCAGAGTGTTCCCCTGTTGATCGATCTGCAGCACGATCTGCTGATCGTTGCGCTCTTGGCTGGTTTGATTGCAGGGATCGGTAGTGGGATCGTCTACAAGGTCGGGGGAACGACTGGCGGAGTCGATGTATTGGCACGTATTTTAGAGAAAAACTTTGGGGTGACAATCGGTCGTTCGCTTTTGATCTTTGATGTGTTCGTCCTGTTGCTTTCTTTGACTTATATAGATTTGAACCGCATGATGTATACCTTGATTTTTTCTTATGTCTTCACGCGCGTGATCGATTCGATCCTAGATGGCGGCTATTCAGCCAAAGGGATCTTAGTGATCAGCAATCACAGCGAAGAGATGGCTCCTGTTTTAATGGATGAATTAGAACGAGGCGTCACGTTTTTACAGGGCGAAGGGGCTTACTCAAGAGTGTCGAAACAAATCATTTATATGGTGGTCAGCGGGCGGGAGATTTCTGAAGTCAAGCGCATCGTTCATGACTTTGATCCGCAAGCGTTTGTTTCTGTCATCAATGTCCATGAAGTCGAAGGTGAAGGCTTTACCTACTTAAGACCTAAGTCGCGGTTCTTACAGCGCAAAACCGCTGTTTCTAAAACAAAATAAAGACTGAAAAAAGCAGCCCCGGTTAAAGGGCTGCTTTTTGCTTGTTAACGGCTTTCTTCTTTTTGCTGGAGCAAGTGTCGATTTACTTCATCGGAAAGTTCTAAGAAGGCATCACGATCCCCATTTTCCAAGGCTAGATCGATTTGCCGATACAAGGTATCGATTTTGGTTTTTGTTTCTTCTTTTTCAAGATACTGGGTAACATGTTGGGTCATTTCTTGATCCAAGTGGTCGTTCCAACGTTCATAAGGATTGTCTTCTAAAACTGCTAAATAAAAGGATTGCGACCAAGAATCTGGGAAGAGACATTCAAGATACAAGGGTTGTTTCCAATTCATGCGAATCTCATGAAAAATCTGATCAATGTCATAAAAGGTCTGCCCTTCGATGCTCAAGACAAACGGTTCGCCCCCAATTTCTGTACTGCGGACACTCAAGCCCCGTTTGGCTGCGGCTGCCCCTTCTACAAAATGAACATTGGTCAAGATCGCTTCATGGTTCGCCAGATAGTTTAACACCCAAGAGACTTCTCGGCGGCTGAAGGAAACGGTCGAAACTAACCAATTAAGAAACTTTTTCTTTTCTTGTACATTGATGTTCATTTCTCTCACCTATCTTTCTAATAAGTCCTCCACGATCGACTGTACTTCTAAATCACCTGGCTCATGCGCCAAATAATGTTGCAGCAAATGAAGTGCTTCAGGTAAACGCCCTTCTTCACGTAAGAAAATGCCATACTCTTTCATAAATGCTGGCTCATGGTGCAAATCAGCATTGGCTTCTTCGTAATAGTTTGCTGCTTTGTCAAAATCTTCCAGCGCATTATACGCTTGCGCCAAATTCCAAAGGGCATGCGGCTGCTCATTGTCTTCCATTCGTTCGATGGTCAAGATCGCTTCTTGCCAACGCTCTTCATTCAAGTATAAATTACTTAAGGTCAGTAACGTATCATCTTCTTTGTCACCAGTCTCCAATGCTTTTAGTAAAAATGATTCTGCTGCTTCACTGTCATGAAGTCGGTAAGCATTCTCGGCAGCAAAATGATAAAAATCCACTTGATATGGATCTTCATGAATCCCTTCTTCGATCACACGCTGCGCTTCTTCCAGCTGCTCTTCTTCTTGCAATGCTTCTGCAAGATAAAGATACAAGGCACGGTATTGCGGATTCATGACCCGCAACTGCTGCAAGTAGCGAATCGCTTGTTCATTTTCTTTTAGCTGCAAATAGACTAAAGCTGTTTGAAAAAGACGCTCATCGGTCTGTTCGTCTTCTAGGCTTGCTTCAAAATATTCCAATGCCTCTTCAAACTTGCCCGCCATACTCAATGATGTACCAGTCCGTTCAACGATCGAGATCCCCGAAATATCCGTGATTTCTTCTTCCAGCAATCCTTGATAAAGGTCAACGGCTTCTTGATAGCGATCAGTCGAAAAGGCTAACTCAGCTAAGGCAAACCGTATCAAAGGTTCATCTGGCACAATGCTTTGCGCTTCTTTTAGTTTGGCTTCACTAACTTCAGGGATACCGATCAATTGGTAAAGATCCGCACTCAATAGCAAGGCTTGCAAATACGCTTCACTAGTCGGTGGTATTTGATCAATATAGGCAAAAGCCGTTTCGATCTGGTCTTCTTCCATCGCAATTTCTGCTAAAGGAAGCAGCAAAGCTTCATTATCAGGATGTCGTTGCTGCAAGGTTTCAAATAACGTTTTCGCCTCTTCCAAAAAGCCGATCTGCAATAGTTCATCACCTAAAGCGCCTAATGTCTCATCATCATCTTTTTGCAGAGCTTCGGTAAAATTTAATTGTGCTTCAGCCAGTTCTTCCGCGGCTAATGCTTTTAACATTTTTTCACTATATGTTTCCATTTAGACCCCTCGAATCTCATTGATTAATCGCTGATAAGTCTCCATCGTCTGGACGAGATCTTTTTCCTCGATTTTTGTTCTGCCCCCTATTGTACCAACTTTTGCCAAAAATAACAGTTTTTTTTCTTTTCGCTGCAATTCCAGTACATGACTGAAATATTCGCTTAATGAAAAAGACTCGGGCAATTCGATAGGAAAACCCAATCGGGCAAGCCATTGGCAGAACACGGGCAGATCGACAGTCAATTGCTGCTGCTGGACGGTCCACATAAAATGAAACAAAAAGCCAAAGAATAATTTCATCGCATCAGACAGCAAGTGCCCATTTTCCGTTCGATAAGCAGCATCGGCAAAGAGTTGGCCAAACTCCTCCAATTCGCTGCCTGATTGCTGGTATAGTTGGATCAACCGATCGGTATACGCAGCCAACGAATGTCTCATCAACGCCTGATGACTGGGATAGGTTCGATAAAGCTCTTTTAAAAACTCACTATCGGCAAGCACGCCACAACGAATCAGAGTCAAAAAATCGACCAATTTCCCATCGATCTGTTTTTCTGCGATCGTCTGATCGTAAATAACAAATTCGGGTGTATTAGGATTTTCCAGCATCGGGATATCTGGCTTTTTCACAACGATCGCTGTTTCTTTCACACTTTTAGCTAAGGCCCGCAAGGAAACGGGAATCAGCCAAAGCTGTGTCGTCAGAACCGACGTCGCGTGGATAAAACTGCTCAATGCCAACACGCCTTCATTCCCAAAACCGACGATCAACAGCGGCTCTTGTTTTGAAAAGCGACCGAAGAAATCCATTGCAGCTTTAAACTCGCTAAAGTTGTTGCAATACATTTGATTGGTACAAATATACCAATTGACCTCTCGTGGCAAAAACAGGCGGGTCAATTTTTCTGAAAAGCGGTCATAATAGCGCTGATTCGTCAAAATGATCACCTGCTGCGGCTCGATCGACTGTTCTCTCATGACCGATGCTAGTGTTTCACCATAAGAAATTTGGGTTTCTTGTTCATTTCGGAAAAAAACAGCTTCCATCGGCTCACTCCTTTGCTACTACTTCCTATTATAACAAGAAGCCGCTTAAACACCTACTAAATCGCTAATGATTAGGAAGTATTTTCCTGCGATTGGTTCAATGATCCGATAAAAAGCAAAAAACATGATTTCCTCTTCTTCCAAAGGAAAATCATGTTTTTTCTTAAACCAAAAGTGAGTAGAGTGATTGATTTTGCTGAAGGTTGATATAGTTTTGGTCAAACTGTTCAATTCGTGACAGTAATGCGGGGAGATCTTTTTTGTGTTTCAACAAGATTCCCAGCATTACTGGTCCTGTTCCACGATTGATTTTTTTTGTATATTCAAACCTAGTGATATCATCATCGGGACCTAATACATGGCTAACAAATTCCTTCAACGCACCGGGACGTTGTGGGAAATTGACGATAAAATAATGTTTCAATCCTTGATAGATCAGTGATTTCTCTTCGATCTCTGCCATGCGGGAACTATCATTGTTACCACCACTCACAAT
This sequence comes from Enterococcus sp. 5B3_DIV0040, assembly GCF_002140755.1. Taxonomy (NCBI): domain Bacteria; kingdom Bacillati; phylum Bacillota; class Bacilli; order Lactobacillales; family Enterococcaceae; genus Enterococcus; species Enterococcus sp. 5B3_DIV0040. The sequence continues at coordinate 832,031 of NZ_NGLC01000001.1, read as the reverse complement.
ACAGATGACCGTCTTGCCTTTGATTTGCTCTTTGATCTCATCCAGGGCTGCCACGCTCAAGGCACCAGCTGGTTCAGCGACGATCGCTTGTTTGCTGTATAATTCTAGAATCGTTTGGCAGATTGCACCTTCTTCCACCGTTACCAATTGATCCACATAGCGTTTGGCATGGGCATAGGTCTGAGCTCCGACTTGTTTGACTGCCGCACCATCGACAAAGGTTTCAATATGCTCTAAAGCCACCGGTCCTTGATGATCAAAGGCGGCTTGCATCGAGGCTGCCCCTACAGGTTCTGCTCCAACAACTTTTATATTTGGCTGCTTTTCTTTCAAATAGGCTGCGGTCCCGCTGATCAAACCACCGCCACCAATGGCAGCCACCACTAAATCGATCGATACTTGTTTTTTTTCAGCATCCGCCAACATTTCCACGGCTACTGTTCCTTGTCCTGCGATAATATTGGGATCATCAAAAGGAGCAATGAAAGCCATTTGCTTTTCTTTTGCAAAGTGTTTAGCCGCTTGGGCTGCCGCATCAAACGTATCTCCCACCAATTCGATTTTGACATAATCTCCACCGAAAAAGAGGACTTGCGCGATTTTTTGCTGTGGCGTCGTTGTCGGCATGAAAATGACCGCTCGGATCTGCTGTTCTTGACAGGTATAAGCAACACCTTGCGCATGGTTCCCGGCACTGGCACAGACGACGCCACGACGAGTCAGTTCAGGATCTGCCTGGGTGATCGCATAGTAGGCACCTCGTAATTTGAAGGAGCGGACTTTTTGCAAGTCCTCTCGCTTCAACAAGACCGTCGCTTGATACTTCTCAGATAAAAAGCGATCATACTGCAGCGGCGTATGACTAACTGCTCCCCGCAGTCGCTCGTAGGCTTGTTCGATTGCAGAAACTGTCACCAACAAACGCGTCCCTCCTAATCTTTCGCAACAAACGGCATCATTTTCCGTAACTCGCTGCCGACTTTTTCAATTTGATGATTGCCGTTTTCCTCACGCATTTTATGGAATTCAGGGAAGCCGTTTTGATTGTCTTCAATGAATCCTTTCGCAAATTGGCCGTTTTGGATGTCTGTCAATACGGCTTTCATGTTTTCTTTGGCTTGTGCAGTGATTACCCGAGCACCAGAAACGTAGTCACCATACTCAGCCGTATTCGAGATCGAATGGCGCATTTTTTTGAAGCCTCCTTCATAAATCAAGTCAACGATCAGTTTCAATTCATGACAAACTTCAAAATAAGCCAATTCCGGTTGGTACCCCGCTTCTACCAATGTTTCAAAGCCCGCTTCGATCATACTGGTCAAACCGCCACAAAGTACGGCTTGCTCACCGAAAAGATCGGTTTCGGTCTCTTCTTTAAAGGTCGTTTCCAAAACGCCGACCCGTGTGGCACCAATGCCTTTTGCATAGGATAAAGCCGTTGCTTGTGCGTTACCAGTCGCATCTTGATAAACTGCAAACAAGGCTGGTACCGCAAACCCTTCGGTAAAGGTTCGACGCACCAAATGACCTGGTCCTTTTGGCGCAACTAGAAAAACATCCACCTCTTTTGGTGGCGCGATCACATCAAAATGAATATTGAAACCATGAGCAAATGCCAATGCATTGCCCGCAGAAAGATTCGGTTCGATCTCATTTTTATACAACGATCCTTGGATCTCATCGGGTGCCAAGATCATGACTACATCCGCTTTTTGAACGGCTTCGGCTACTGGGAAAACCTCAAATCCATCGTTTCTTGCGGCTTCCGCTGATTTTCCTTCACGAATGCCGATAAAGACTTCATGACCTGTGTCCCGTAAATTTTGCGCATGAGCGTGCCCTTGAGAGCCGTAGCCGACGATCGCAATCTTCTTGTCTCCTAGATTATCTGTAACTTCCTCGTTGTAATATACTTTTACCATACTTGTTTCCTCCGAATTCTTTCTTTATTTTAAGCAATTCAAAATTGCACTTACCCTCTTGTAAAGCCAGTGACACCCGTCCGTGCCAATTGTTTGATGCCGTATGGACGTAAAACTTCGATGCATGCTTCTACCTTTTTCGTATCGCCAGCAACTTGCACAACGATTGTTTTTAGTGCCACATCGACAATGTGCGCTCGAAATGGATCGATCACTGCTTGGATCTCCGAACGGCTTGTGGTTGGCGCATTGACTTTGATCAGCACCAGCTCCCGTTCGATATGAGGAACTTCTGTAATATCAGAAACCTTCAAGACATCGATCTGCTTGTTCAGATGCTTAGTCACTTGTTCTGTTTCTGCCAAATCGTTCACGTTGACAATGATCGTCATACGTGAAAACTCTGGTCGTTCTGTCGTACCGACAGAGATACTCTCAATATTGACTTGACGACGGTTCAAGACACTCGTGATACGGCTCAAAACACCTGCTTCATTATGGACGATTGCTGCTAATACCCGTTTCATCCCCTTAGACCCCCATCATTTCATGATTGGCTTTCCCCGGTGGGATCATCGGCAGCACATGCTCAGATGGCGAGACCATTACTTCGATCAGCTGCGGCCCAGCTTGAGAAAAAGCTGCTGCCAATTGATCAGCCAGTTGCTCTGGGGCATCGATCCGACAGCCTTCAATGCCATAAGCCTGTGCCAATTTGACAAAATCAGGCTGCTGCGCAAAAACGGAGGCAGAGCGCCGCTTGCCATGGAATGTTTCTTGCCATTGGCGAACCATTCCTAAAGAGCAGTTGTTCAATAAAACAAATTTGACATTCAAGCCATACTCATTCAAAATCGCAAATTCTTGGTTCGTCATTTGAAATCCACCATCGCCAACGAACACCACGACCATTTTTTCTGGATGAGCAAATTGAACGCCGATTCCTGCAGGGATGCCATAGCCCATCGTTCCTAGTCCGCCACTGGTGATCAATTGTTTGGGAAAGCGAAAAGGATAATACTGCGCGACCCACATTTGATGCTGACCAACATCGGTGATGACGTAAGCCTCTCCTTTAGTCAAACGCCCTACTTCTTCGATGACTTTTTGTGGTTTGATCTCTTGTGTCTGAGTGCGATCATAGCGATAAGGTTTTTCCTTTTTCCGTTTTTGGCATAGATCCAACCAAGTCGTCCAGGTTCCTCTTGTTGGTGGGTACCGCAGCATTTGCTGCAAAGCAGCCTTGGCATCGCCGACGATTGGGATCTTTGTCGTTACGATCTTGCCGATCTCCACTGGGTCAATATCGATATGAGCAACGATCGCCTGCTTGCCGAACTGACTGCCGGCCGTTGCTAGGCGATCATCGAAGCGAGAGCCGATATTGATAATCAAATCGGCTTCTGATAAAGCCATGTTCGCCGCATAGGTGCCATGCATACCGCCCATGCCTAAGAAAAATTGATGATCACTTGGCAGTAAGCCTAAGCCAAGCAACGTTGTCACTGTCGGCAACTTGTACTTGGCAATAAATGCATTTAGTTCAGCTGCAGCTTCAGCAGCGATCACGCCTGCACCCGCCAGTACCACTGGTCGCTGAGCTTTTTCCAAGACTTTCATCAGTTTTTCGATTTGCAGACGGGATGGCTCTGCCGTCGGCTGATAACTTTTCCTTGTGATCGGCAATGAGCAGGTTTCAGCGGTTTCTTGTAATGTAATATCTTTCGGAAGGTCGATGACAACCGGTCCTTTTCGCCCTGTGGAAGCGATATGGAAGGCTTCAGCGATCACTTTTGGCAGCTCATCGACACAGCGGACTTGGTAGTTGTGCTTCGTGATCGGCAACGTGATACCCAGAATATCCGCCTCTTGGAAGGCATCTTTGCCAATTCCTGGTACCGCCACTTGTCCCGTGATAACTACCAATGGTACGGAATCACTCATAGCATCGGCAATGCCCGTGACGACATTTGTAGCACCTGGTCCGCTCGTCACTAAAACGACCCCAACATTGCCAGTAGCTTTGGCATAGCCTTCAGCGGCGTGGATCGCGCCTTGCTCGTGACGCGTCAAAATATTCGGAATCGCTGCATCATATAATTGATCATATAACGGCAGGACGGCGCCGCCAGGATAGCCAAAGATCATTTCGACGCCTTGCTCTTGTAAGCTGTCCACTAATACTTGTGCGCCAGTCCTTAGATGCGATGCTTGATACTCGATATTTTCCATTGCTACTCCTCCTCATCAGGTACTCGCATAATCCCGCCCGTATTGGCAGAAGTCACTAAAGCGGTATAACGTGCAAGCCATCCTTTTTTCACTTTTGAACGAAACTTCGGTCGTTCTTGCGCACGCTGGGCAAGCTCTTCATCAGATACTTGCAGATTCAGCGTTCGATTTGGTAAATCGATAATGATTTCATCGCCATCGTTGACAAGGCCTAATGGACCGCCTGCAGCGGCTTCTGGCGAAATATGGCCAACGGCGATTCCTCGGGTCGCTCCTGAAAAGCGACCATCGGTGATCAAGGCGACATCTTTGCCTAACCCACGTCCAACGATGCTTGAGGTAGGCGCCAACATTTCTGGCATACCTGGTCCTCCTTTTGGTCCCTCATAGCGGATCACTACAACATGTCCTTTTTGTACGGTATGATTGTCGATGGCAGCAACTGCTTCATCATGTGAATCAAAACAGATCGCTTTGCCTTTGAACACTTGGACACTTGGATCGACCCCACCGACCTTGATGACACTGCCTTCTGGGGCGATATTACCGTACAAGATCGATAGACCACCCACAGGACTATACGGGTTTTCTTTGGGATGAATAACTTCTTCGTTGTGGATCTTCGCTTCAGCGACATTTTCTCGTAACGTCTTGCCTGTGACAGTCGGTCGATCAGGATGAATCGCTCCCTCGATATCACAAAGCTCCCTTATGATTGCGGAAACGCCGCCAGCTTCATGAACATCGTGCATCGAATAGGCTGATGATGGCGCGATTTTTGAGAGATAAGGCACTCTTTTAGCGATTTCATTGACCCGTCTTAAGTCATAATCGATCTCAGCTTCATTGGCGATCGCTAAGGTATGCAACACTGTGTTGGTGGAACCCCCCATCGCCATGTCTAAAGCGAAGGCATCATCAATAGCTTCTTTGGTCACGATGTCTCGAGGTTTCACTTGTTTTTCAACAAGATCCATCAACTTAAAGGCGGCTTGTCTAACTAGTTCTCGTCGTTCTTCAGACACGGCAAGAATCGTACCATTGCCTGGCATTGCCAATCCTAAGATCTCTAAGAGACAATTCATTGAATTGGCAGTAAACATCCCAGCACAGGAACCGCAAGTCGGACAGGCATTTTGCTCCATAAATTCAAAGTCTTCTTTCGTCATGTTGCCAGTCTTGTAAGTCCCCACGGCTTCAAACATGGAAGACAAGGTTATCTGGTGGCCCCGTGGATCAATACCGGCTTTCATCGGACCGCCAGAACAAAAGATCCCCGGTACGTTCGTCCGCATCGCTGCTAAAATCATGCCAGGAGTGATCTTGTCGCAATTCGGGATATAAAATACGCCGTCAAACCAGTGAGCATTGATCACGGTTTCTGCGGAATCAGCGATCAATTCTCGGCTGGGTAGCGAATAACGCATGCCTATATGGCCCATCGCAATGCCATCATCCACACCGATCGTATTGAACTCAAAAGGGATGCCGCCAGCTTCACGAATCGCTTCCTTAGCGATATCTGCTAACTCCCGTAAATGCACATGTCCAGGCACAATATCGATATAGGAATTACATATCGCAATAAATGGCTTGTTCATGTCATGGATATTTTTTACTTGTCCTGTGGCATAGAGCAGACTCCTAGCTGGCGCTGCATCGATCCCTTTTTTAATCTGATCACTTCTCACACTCATCATCTCCTGCATTTTGGAATAAAAAAAAGCATCCCGGTTATAAAAAACTGGGATGCTTTGCCAGAATCCCATTTTACTTACGCAAATAGGACTCAAACAAACGGATAATTTTTGCTTCCGTGTTCTAAGTCCTGGTATCAATAATAATGACTAATAAATATTGATTAAAATTGCGCATAGAAAATGGCTCCTTCATTAGAAATAGTAACGTTCTTGTAATTGTTTACCAATATACCCTTTGCAAAAACACTTGTCAACGAATTTTCTGAATTTTTTTTCAATAATGACAATTCCAAGGAAACCTTCCTCACATTAGATGTCATTTAATCGCTTGCTTCTTTTGATAAAAATGACTTTTAAATCAACTTTATTCTTGCTTGAGAATTAAAGTGAGCCCGCAACCCTTGTTTTTTTTAGACCAAAAGAAAAACAAAAAATATTTTTGAATTTTCTGACAATAATAACCATTTCTTTTCCCATTCGATCCGCCTGCATGGTGGCAGTCCCTAGTTAGACAAAAGAAAAAACCCTTGATTACTCAAGGGTTTCTACAAGACTCAATTATTTCACTGCGTCTTTAAGAGCTTTACCTGGTTTGAATGCAGGTACTTTGCTAGCAGGGATCTTGATTTCTTCACCAGTTTGTGGGTTGCGTCCTTTGCGTTCTGCACGAGAACGAACTTCAAAGTTACCAAAGCCGATCAATTGAACTTTTTCACCGTTAGCTAAAGCGTCTTGAATTGTTGAGAATACAGCGTCTACTGCTGCAGTTGCGTCTTTCTTAGTTAAGTCAGTAGCTGCTGCAACTTTTTCGATTAATTCTGCTTTATTTGCCATGGATGGTTTCACCTCCTGATATTTTTTTTGATGTCATGCATCAACAAAAATCTTGAGTGGTCCAAGGTTTTTGTCAAATATTGATTACCATCAATATTCTGATATAACGTTATCATAAGAACCTTGTAATATCAAGGATTTTAACGTTTTTAGGGGGTTTTTTTTTGGTTTTTTCCCATTTTTCTAGAAAAGGACAGATTTCTTTGTAAAAAGAAACAAAGTATGATAAAATCTCTATTTTCTTCTGCGAGGAATGATCCGAATCGGCGTTCCTTCAAAAGTGAATGCCTTGCGGATTTGATTTTCTAAGAAACGTGCATAAGAGAAATGCATCAGTTCTTCTTCGTTGACAAAAATAACAAAAGTTGGCGGTTTGACAGCTACTTGCGTCGCATAAAAAATCTTCAAACGTTTGCCTTTGTCTGTTGGGGTTGGGTTGATCGCCACAGCGTCCATAATGACGTCATTCAACAACGCAGATGGAATACGCATGTTTTGATTCATGCTGACTTCTTCAATCAATTGCGGCAGCTTATTCAAGCGCTGTTTCGTCACTGCGGAAACAAAAATGATTGGCGCGTAATCCAAATATTGGAATTCGTCTCTGATTTCTTCTTCAAAATCACGCATCGTATTCGTTTCTTTTTTCAATGTATCCCATTTATTGACAACAATAATGATTCCACGGCCTGCTTCATGGGCATAGCCAGCGATCCGTTTGTCTTGCTCGCGAATCCCTTCTTCGGCGTTCAAGACCATCAAGACGACGTCTGAGCGTTCAATGGCCCGCATCGCCCGCATCACACTGTATTTTTCAGTAGACTCGTAGACCTTCCCTTTTTTACGCATCCCTGCCGTATCAATCATGGTAAATTCTTGACCGCTTTCGCTGGTAAAATGGGTATCGATCGCATCACGAGTCGTTCCTTCGATATCAGAAACGATCACTCGCTCTTCCCCTAGAATTGCATTGATCAAAGAGGATTTACCGACATTTGGACGACCAATCAAACTAAACTTGATGATGGAATCATCTTCTTCTTCTGCTTCATTGGTGAAGTGTTTGACTGCTTCATCAAGAACATCCCCGATCCCTAATCCATGACTTCCTGAGATTGGGTATGGATCGCCTAGACCCAAACCATAAAATTCATAGATGTCGGTACGCATCTCGGGATTATCAACTTTGTTGACGGCTAAAATCACGGGTTTGTTGCTTTTGTACAGCAAACGAGCCACAAGCTCATCAGCATCGGTTACTCCTTCACGAGCACTCGTAATAAAAACAATGACATCTGCTTCATCGATGGCGATTTCTGCTTGATGCTTGATTTGATCCATAAACGGCTCATCACTTAAATCGATCCCACCTGTATCGATTACGCTAAACTCACGGCCTAGCCATTCACCGGTGGCATAAATACGATCTCTGGTCACTCCTGGAGTATCCTCAACGATCGAAATTCGTTCTCCAGCTATCCGGTTGAAAATGGTCGATTTCCCCACATTCGGACGTCCAACGATCGCTATTGTTGGATTTGACATTTTTTACCCTCCATTTAAAAAAGCAGTCCTTGTACGCTGCTTCTTGTATTCAATCTTACTTAGTTTACCTAAAGCCATGGAAAGTTGCAAGCTTTCCTGGCAAACAAAAAACCAGCTTATAACAAATTCAAACATCGAATCGTTATAAGCTGATGGCATACAATTACTCTTCGTCGCTGTCTTTTAAGGCATCACCTAAGATATCACCCATAGTAAAACCAGTTGATTCTTCTGGCAATTGATAGTCGTCCTCTGAAACCTCTTGTGTTTCATTGGTGTTTTCGGCTTTTTCTAATGCTTTGATACTTAATGCGATTCGGTGTTCTGAAGGGTTCACTTCAAGCACTTTCACTTGCACTTCATCACCTTCTTGTAAGACTTCATGTGGTGTCGCAATGTGTTTATGGGAGATTTGTGAAATATGGATCAGCCCTTCAACACCTGGGAAGACTTCCACAAACGCACCGAAGCTTGTCAAGCGTTTAACAGTCCCTGTCAAGACACTGCCAACAGCCGCTTGCTCTTCAATATTGGTCCAAGGTCCAGGCAATGTGTCTTTGATCGAAAGTGACACACGTTCTTTGTCTGCATCAACAGATAAGATACGCACATTGACGGTATCGCCAACAGATAAAACGTCACTCGGTTTGCCAACATGTCCATGAGAAATTTCAGAGACATGGACAAGTCCATCGATGCCGCCAAGGTCTACGAAGGCACCAAAGTCGGTCAAACGCGCTACTTTTCCTTCTACTTCTTGTCCTTCATATAAATCAGCTAATAAAGCTTCTTTTTGTTTTGCTTTTTCTGCTTCGACAACTGCTTTATGAGAAAGGATCAAACGGTTTTCTGAAGGCTCGATCTCAACGATTTTGAAGGTCAATGTTTTCCCTTTGTAATCTTCGAAATCCGCAACAAAATGGTCTTCGACCATTGATGCTGGGACAAACCCACGAACACCTACATCAACCACTAACCCGCCCTTAACGACGTTGGTGACTGGTGCTTCAATGATTTTTCCTTCTTGGAAATCTTTTTCGATATCTTCCCAAACTTTTTTCGCGTCTAAGCGACGTTTAGAAAGGAGATAGCTGCCGTTTTCTTTGTCTTTACCAATTGCTGAAATCACAACCAATTCTAAGACATCCCCAACTTTGACTGCTTCGTTGATGTCTTCAACAGGTAAAGTTGATAATTCTTTTGCAGGAACAACGCCTTCAACGCCGGCGCCTTCGATCCCTACGATCGCTTGTTTATCCTCAATGGCCAATACCTCACCTTTAACGATATCTCCAACTTTTACTTCTTGGAAATTGTCTAAAGCGGCTTCCATTGATTCATTTCCACTCTCAACCTGATTATTTTCAAATTCTGTCATCTCTCATGTCCTCCTAACCAACAATTCTGCAATAATTGCACTACATCTTTTAGTTTAAAATAGAATGAAAAAAAAATAAAGCGATTTCTCTTATTTTCCTAAAAAACTACGGTTTTTTCGTTAAAAAAGTCTTTTCACCTCTGTTTTCTTACTCACTTTCATCTTTTGGTTTCGAAAAATAAAAAAACAATGGGGAACACCCATTGTTTTTGTTAATCAATTTTTTCTTTGAATGTTTTTTTGATTGCTTCGACGACTTGCTCGATCGTTAAACCAGACGTATCGATTCGAACCGCATCCTCCGCTTGTTTCAAAGGGGAGACTTCTCTGTGAGAATCCAGATAATCTCTTTGCTGGATCTCTTCTTTCAACGTCTCATAATCGGTTTTGATCCCTTTTTGCTGATTTTCTTTAAAACGGCGCTGTGCGCGTTCTTCCACACTTGCTACCAGAAAAATCTTGACTTCTGCTTGTGGTAAAACCGCCGTACCAATATCGCGGCCATCCATCACGACACCGCCATCTTTAGCGATCATCTGCTGTTGTTGGACGAGTTTTTCGCGGATCGCAGGGTATGCCGACACCTTCGAAACTGCGTTGGTTACTTCTGGCTGACGGATCGCTTCTGTGACTTGCTCTCCTCCTGCAAAGACCTCTTGACCGTGTTCAGTCGGTTCAAAAGTGATGGGGTATTGATCGATCAAAGCAGCGATCGCCGCTTCATCTTCAAGTGAACAGCCCGTTTTTAAAGCTAAATACGTGATGCTTCGATACATGGCACCAGTATCCGTATAAATAAATCCCAGGTCATTCGCGATGATTTTTGCCACTGTGCTTTTCCCAGATGACGCAGGACCATCAATAGCGATGTTGATTTTTTTCATTTTTCTTACTCCTCGTTTCCCAACGATGTGTATTCCTTCATCGTTTCTGCTTATCGTCCACCTTGGCTTCTCTCTTTCAAGAAAAAAAACCGCCAAAGCGGTTTTTTATTTAATTCGTAAGGTGTCGCCAGGGTAAAGCATGTAGTTGTTTGGATCAATTCCATTTAATTGATATAGGGTTTCAACTGAGATGCCTGTACGGGCTGCCACTTGTTCAGGACCTTCGCCAGCTTGGACTGTCGTGTATTCCTCGGTACCAGTTGCGCCTTGACCTTGATCAGTTTGCGTATTCTCTTGTCCCGCATTGTTTTCTTGTTGCGCCGGTTCACTACTTGATGGCGTCGTTGAAGCTGGTGCAGAACTACTGCTACTTGATGAAGAACTTGATTCACTTGTTGACGAACTCGTTTCACTTGTCGATTCCGTAGTGGATGATTCCGTCGTTGATGATTCGGTTGTTGAAGACTCTGTCGTACTTTCTACAGTACTGCTCGAACTTGCTGTGGTTGGGGCATCATTGTTATGGTTCAATACCCAAATACCGGCACCAACCGGAATTGCCACGATCAAGAAAAGCAAAACTAAAACGATCGTCAAAAAGAGTGAATTCCCACGCTTTTGTTTTCTTTGTTGGGATCTTGATGCAGAATCATCGTATTCTGTATCATAGATTGGTTGTTCCCACGGTTCTTGATTTTCTGAATTGTAGTCATTGTCTTTCTTGCTCACTCGTATTCCCTCCTAGTTTCCTTCCGATGTATTATACCATAGGTAAATAAAAACTGTCCTACAAAATACGATTCAATTTATATCTTTAAAAATTTTTATTAAACGTTCCTGCCAATGATGGGCTTCCTTTTTCTCGGGCAGCTGTTCTTCACCCGCTATTTCGATCCCGTCATTGTCGCAACAATAAGGATTCTCCTGGGCTTCCTCTCCGAAATGCGCCAGTAAAAATTGTCGGCGACAACCTGTAAAATGAATATAAGCCAACATTTTCTGTAATTGTTCTTGTTTTTGCTGTTCATTGCGTTTTAATGTTTCCAGCCAAAAGGAAGTCCCCAACTCTTTCATTTTTTGCTGCCACTTTTCTTGCAACGGTGTCAAGGGTTCTTTCCTCTTCTCCTGAACCATTCGTTCTAAAGCAAGGCGTTCTTCTTTATTTTCTCGCTGAAAGAAGTAATGGATCTGCTCATCATGTTCCTGATAAAGCAAAATCGCATTGCTTTGTTTGCCATCACGACCAGCTCGCCCGATTTCTTGACTGTAATTCTCTAACGAATCAGGTAGATCATAATGGATCACAAAGCGAATATCTTCCTTATTGATCCCCATCCCAAAGGCATTGGTAGCAACGAGTAATTTTAATTTATTCTGAGAAAACTGCTGCTGCAACGTTTTTCTTTGATCACTCGCGAGACCACCATGATAATAGCCTACCAAATAGCGCTGACGCAGTTTGTTATAGACTTCTTCGACTTTGCTTCTTGTGGAACAGTAGATGATCCCAGCCCCGCCTAAGCGGCTGAGATAGTCTGCTAATGCCGCATCTTTGTCTGTCGTTTGCTCTACGAACAAGCCGATATTGCTGCGGTTCATCGAATAACGGTAGACATTGGCGTTCTTTGCTAATAATACTTGCCGTATGTCTGCTTCCACTTGTGCTGTTGCAGTAGCCGTCAAGGCTAATGTGACGGGTGCCTTCAAGCGTTTCTTTACTTCACCAAGCTGCAAGTACTCTGGTCGAAAATCAATGCCCCATTGCGAAACACAATGGGCTTCATCCACCACGAGCATGGCGATCTTAACCTGTTCCAATTGATGCAAAACAGCTTCTTGTACGATCATTTCTGGACTTAAAAACAAAAACTTGTACTTCTGCAAATGCTGCATCACATACTGGCGATCAGCAAGGTCCAATTGACTATTAAACGCAATCGCGTGTTTTTCCCCTTGCTTTTGTAAGCCGTAGACTTGATCTTCCATCAAAGAGACTAACGGCGAGATAATGATCACGATCCCGTCTACTAGGTACCCTGGCAGCTGATAGCACAGACTTTTGCCATTCCCAGTAGGTAGAATCGCTAACGTATCTTGCTGTGCTAAAACACTTTCGATGACTTCTTTTTGTCCTTGGCGGAATGTTTTGAAACCAAAATACTGATTCAGTGCATCTTCTAACATCGAATCCCCCGCTTCTGAGCAATCTGTAACAAACGAATCGTCAAAAAATCAGTCGTAAGAAGCGCCTGTAATTCTTGATAGCTATTTTTCCAAGAAGCTTCTGGCAGCTTTTTCAGCAACGCTGTATCAAAGCGCTGAAAAGGAAACGTTGGATCAAGCAATGCCCACTCAATCAAATGATCATTAACAGTTCCTCGTTTGATCCTTCTTTTTTCCATAATCTGCTCGACAGAATCGCCTCGCAAAAACAATGCTCGGCTTTCCACCATGCTTTGGTTTAAATTTCTCTTTAGAAAAGGCGACAATCCTCGAAACAGGATCGTCTGGGGCGTGTTTTCGATCAAGGTTAAAAATTGATGGATCGAAGCTCCTACATAAAGAGTGTCCCAAGGCTTACTTTGAACATTTTCTGGTAAAAGCTGAAAAAACGCCTGCCCTAGAATATCTGGACCAGATAAGGTGCCCGCTAAAAAATCTGCCACTTCTGCGGGAAGCTGGTCAAAAATTGCTGATAGCTCTTGATACAGGCACTTTTTGATGTCAGGATTGTGACGGATCAGCTGACGGACAGGTTCTGTATAGAGTGGCGTGTTTTCAACGGGAATATACTGATTGGTCACGCCTTGATACGCAGCTGCTTGAACCAGCAGCCGAACAAAACGCCAAGCCTCCTCCGTCGTTCTTCCATAACGAAAGTAATTCGCATACCGCAACAATCGTTCACCTGGCTGCTGGCTGTTTCTAGCGGTCGTTTTGAGCAGCAGACCATCTGAATCTCGACTTAGAGCCCCTCGTTGGATCAAGTTAGCGAGCGTCTGTTGATACGCTTTCTCATTCAGCTGGGGCAACGATTGAAAGAGACCTAAGCGATCATAAAAAAAGGCATAACTCAAGACAGAGCTAGTACGCTTACCAATGAGAATTTGATAAAGTGTTGATGGGCGCAGCTTGTCAGTATCAGAAAACAGCGCTAAAATAAAAGAATCCATATTTCCCCTCCAGAAAGGACTAAAAAATGTCACAACGCTGTAAAATTATTCCTGAGCGCTGCATTGCTTGTGGCCTATGTGCGATCTATGCCCCCGAGATCTTCGATTATGATGAAGACGGGATCGTTTTATTTGCCCAAGAACCGAATGCTCGGCAACAGTTTATCATAGAAGACCAACAAGAAAAAGTCAAAACTGCTTATCGCAAATGCCCTACCCGTGCGATTATCATGGAAAAATAAAAAAAGCCGACTTGCCATTGACAGACCTTTCGTCTGCAACAGCAAGTCGGCTCATTTTTTTATTTTCCTATAGCAGAATGATGGGGCTGCTTACGAGCCAACCATGGCAGCAGTTTGGCGTGAAGTGCTAAAAAGACAGCACTGACGATTGCGCCTTTGACCAAATTGAAAGGTAAGATCCCGATCGCCACATATTGCGGCAAAGACATTCCTAAAAATTGATCGGCTGTGACCCCGAAAAAGCGCAGGTAAAGCGGTGTGATCATAAATAGGTTCGCCACACTCATAAAAATCGTTACCGACAAGATACCGCTGATGACACCAACCATTTTGTTTTTGGTGTGAATACCTTTGCGGAAAAAGTAGTACATTGGCAAAGTAAAGGCACATGATGCTAAAAAGCTTGCCGTATCCCCCACCATATCAGCAGGTGAAAAACCAGATAAGAACAAATGCAGCACCGAACGAATGAAAGCAGTCAATACCCCGCTCCAAGGACCAAATAAAAACATCATGATCATCACGGGAATATCACTAAAATCGATCTTTAAAAAGCTGAATGCTGGGAAAATCGGAAAAGCGATAAATTGCAAAATTGTTCCCATAGCAGCACACATGGCGATTGTCACCATTTTTCTTGTTTTGTTGTTCATCAGTATAAATCCTCCTAAGTTCAGGATTCCTCTTCAAACGAACCTATTAAATTTCCTCGGCTTTCTTGTCGGCGCCAGACAAAAAATGCCCTCTTTTTTCCACAGGGAAAAAAGAGGGCATTCGAAATAGCCATAAGCAAATCAAATACGCTCTATCTTCTTTATCCAGACTGTACTGTCGGTATCGGAATTTCACCGATTCAGCTATTTCCGAAGAAATAGGTCGTGGACTATAACCACCGGTCGGGAATTGCACCCTGCCCCTGAAGACGAACCTTTATTCTATTTATTACATGTTCTATTATACACAAAATCTAAAAATTAACAATAGTTACGTTTTCAGATACTTTTCAACTATTTTGCACTATTTTTCAGCTGACTGACTTCCTTCTTCGACAATTCTCGATATTCCCCTGGACGAAGACCTTTCAAATCTAACGGACCATAATTTTCCCGTTTTAATTTTTGCACAGGCAAACCAACTGCTTTTAACATATTTTTGACTTGATGGTTGCGTCCTTCATGGATCGTCAATTGCACAATACTAGATTGCGCTGTTTGGTCTGTCGACAAGATCTCAAAGCGAGCAGGTGCCGTCTTACGGCCTTCGATCCGAATCCCTTTTGTCAATGGGAGCAGCTGCTTTTTATCCGCAATCCCTTTGACTTTGGCAACGTACACTTTGTCGACTTCGTGTTTCGGATGCATCAGTGTCTGTGACAATTCCCCATCATTTGTCAGCAATAACAAACCAGAGGTATCATAGTCCAAGCGCCCGACGGGATACACCCGTTCAGGAACTTCAGCAAAATAATCCAAAACGACTTTGCGCTTTTTATCATCCGTTACAGCTGAAATCACACCACGAGGTTTGTAGAATAGATAATAGACGTGTTGTTCTTGTTCGATTGGTACACCATCGACTTCAACAACATCTTTTGAGCTAACTTGGACCCCTAATTCTTTGATCACTTGCCCGTTGACACGCACTCGGCCTTCGGTTATCAATCCTTCAGCTTTTCTTCTTGAGGTGATGCCAGCATGGGCAATCACTTTTTGCAAACGTTCCATCTTCATTCTCCTTCTGTTTCTGCTTGTTTGTAGCGGTCGTAAAAAAGATCAAACGGTGCATCTTCTTCAAGTTCATCTTCCATGGATTGGATATCGGGTAATTCAGCCAAACTTTTTAAGCCAAAATAATCCATAAAGTATTCCGTCGTACCATATAGGATCGCTCGTCCTGGTCCGTCAACGCGGCCTTTTTCTTCAATCAGTCGTTTTGCCACCAATTTTTGAACCGATCCGCTAGATTGGACGCCGCGGATCTCTTCTACTTCCATCCGAGTGATCGGCTGCTTGTAAGCAATGATCGACAACGTTTCTAAAGCGGCCTGAGACAACGAGCTGCCCATCGGTGATTCAGCATATTTCTTCAATAAAGGGGCAAATTGTTTCTTGGTGGTCAAAATGAAATGATTGCCCACTTCAAGAATATGCAACGCAGTATGTTCATTTTCTTCATATTGCTGATTTAGTTCCTGCAAATGCTGATAGACACTGGCAGTATTGCTTTTGACTAAGTAACTCAATTCTTCAAGTCCGATCCCCTCATCACCGACGACGAATAAGATCGCTTCTAATTCACTATATTTACTCATCTTCTTTACCTGTTGGATAGAGCAGAATCGACGCATAATTGTCTGTTTGCTCTACTCGAATCGTTCCTTTTTTCATTAATTCTAACAGTGCCATAAAAGTCACCACAACTTCTGTTTTATTGTAGGTCGTAAAAAACGAATCAAAGCTGCGGCCTTTTTTGGCACTGACATGCTGCATCTCCAGCTGAATCGCCGCCATCTTTTCATCGATGGTGCTTTCATCAGGAGAAATTTTGGTTTCTAGTACTTGGCGATTTTTCTTTTTCTCGATCATTTTTTGAAAAGCCAAAAAGAGATCGATCGTATTGAATTGATTGGCTCTTAACTGATCTTCTTCCTCTTTGTATTCATCGACATCCATCGGATCTTTCGTATAATACAAACTGCGCTCTTCCGCTTTTTCGGAAAGCTGCTCGGCTGCATACTTAAATTTGCGGTATTCTAGCAGCTGTGCCACCAGCATATCTCGTGGATCTTCTTCGTACTCTTCCACTTCAGCAATCAGCTCTTGTTTCGGTAACAGCATCTGGCTTTTGATCGCCATCAGAGTTGCCGCCATGACTAAATATTCACCAGCGACTTCTAATTCTAAAATTTTCATGGCATGGATATACTGCATGTATTGTTCGGTGATGGTTGCAACTGGAATGTCATAAACATCGATTTCCAGTTTTTTGATCAAATGAAGCAGCAAATCCAACGGTCCTTCAAAGACAGCTAATTTTATTTTGATTTCTTCCATTCCATCCTCGATTTCTAGGCGCGCGGAAAGTGCTGCTTGTACACTTCCGTCATCCGTTTCTTCGTTATATGCGTGTAAATCTGAGTGGTCGAGATATCTGCGTGTCCTAACAGCTCTTGAACCGTTCGCAGATCTGCCCCGTTTTCTAATAGATGGGTCGCAAAACTATGGCGCAACGTATGGGGAGTCACATTTTTGGTGATCCCAGCTTGTCGAACCAAGGCTTTTAAATTTTTCCAGATTCCTTGACGAGACAGCTGCGTGCCATGGTTGTTTACAAACAGGTGGCTTTCATCCGGTGTTTTTCTCGTCAAATACGGACGTGCATCGCTGAGATACGTTTCGATCCATTGAATCGCTAAATCCCCTAATGGGACGATCCGTTCTTTGTCGCCTTTCCCGGTTGTTTGCAACAAGCCCATACTTAAATGCAAATCATTCAATTTCAAACCGATCAACTCGCTGACGCGCAAACCTGTCGCATACATCACTTCCAAAATCGCTCGATCGCGAATGCCCAACACCGCTCGAGTATCTGGTGTTTCGATCAAGCGCTCCACTTCCTGCAAACTCAAAGTGTCAGGTAGCTTCTGCTGTTTTTTCGGCGAATCAATATGCTGCATCGGATCATGATCTGTCAACCGTTCTTGACGCAAATATTGATGGAATCTTCGCAAACTGGAAACCATCCGAATCACGGTTGCCGAGGATTTTCCCGCCTCTTGCAAACTTTGCAAAAAAGACAAAACGATCACTCGGTCGATCTGTTGCCACTGCGTCACTTGTTTTTTTTGTAAAAACGCAAGATACTGTTGCAGATCCCGCTGGTAGCTGGCACGGGTATTTTGGGATAGCCCGCGCTCAATGGTCAAATAATGAAGATAATCAATAATTTGTTCGTTCATGGGGCTTCCTCTACTTTCAGCTTTTTTATCATATCAAATTCTGGCTCGTTTAGATAGTAGCTTGCCAACAAAAAAGAGGCATCTACCCGTATCTTTTTCCCAAGGAAACACCCGAATCATAGCAGATTTTTTGGTTTCTTTCAAATTGGAAAAAAGAGCACTCTTCCTATCGAAACCATCTGACTATCATTCGGGTGATAACAAATTTTTTTCAAATTACCCAGCTACAGACACTAGGCTTTGTTTTGGCATTTTTGGCAGACACCATGAAATGTCAACCGATGATCCTTTACTAAAAAATGGTACTTTTGTTCGACGATCTCTTCGACTGTGCCCAACAGATCCTCTTCAACCTCTTCGATATTGCCGCATTCCAAACACAACAAGTGATGATGGAAATGTTTGGCGCCTTCTTTACGTAGGTCATAACGAGCGACACCGTCATTAAAACTGACTTTATCGACGATTTTCAAATCCGTCAAAATCTCCAATGTTCGATAGACGGTTGCTAAGCCAATCTCAGAATTTTTTTTGCGCACAAAGAAGAAAATCTCTTCGGCGGATAAATGATCTTTCTCATTTTCTAATAAGACCAACAACGTCGCTTCTCGCTGAGGAGTTAATTTGAACCCCGACTCGTGCAATTGTTTCTTGGTCTTTTTTAACGCTGCTGTTGTGTTCATAGTTGCCTCCGTATGCCGCTAATTTATAACGATTCTAATTTGAGTGAGAATCACTCAAGACAAACATTGTAATCATTATAAATTAGAACAGCAAAAGAAACAAGTATTCTCAATTAGGTTTTTTAACAAGAATCGTAAAGCCATCTTTTTGCTCAATCAAACGCTGTTTCATCAAGGTTCCTAACGCCCGTTTAAATTGGCCTTTACTAATACCAAACGTTTGTAAAATCTCTTCTGGTGCTGATTTATCGGTAAAAGGAATTTTATTTTCTGGTGCTCGTTCTAAAAAGGTTAGGACCATGGCGGCATCATTTGAAATCGCCTCGTGGGCTCTTGGTTTCAACGAAAGGTTCAAGACGCCATCTGGACGAACCCCAATCACTCGTCCTTTGACAACTTCCCCAAGACGCGGCTCTTGATAGCGCTCTGATGGGTGGACGAAGCCAATATAAAAATCATCTGTCAATAAGTAGGTTCCCGCTAGTTTTAAGCGATACACGGTACCTGTAACATCTTGATTCTTCATCTGTTCCGTACCATTCTTACTCAGTGCCTTGAAGATTTTCTCATCTGCTAACGAAGCCCATATACGCTCTTTGTCGTCGACGCGCAAGCTGACCATCAAACGATCGCCTTTTTTGGGCCAAAGTTCCCGCATTGTTGGCAATTCATCTAATGAAACCACCATGTCCTTGTCTTTTAAACCGATATCGACGAAAACGCCTAAGTCACGACGGCTTCCTGTGACTGTACCAAAGGCATAATGCCCTTTGCGGCTTTTCGGAATATTCGTAGTGAGTACATTTTCTTGCTTTTGGTTTTGATAGCCAAACCCTTCGACGGCTTCACCTAAATGATGTTCGCCTTCTTCCTTGGCTAGTCGGAAGGTAACCCCGCCTTTTTGAACAAAATAATTCTGTTCATTTTCATCAATGATCAATCCGCTAAATACGGATGCTAATAAGTCTTTCATCTATTCTCTCCTTCTTCATAAAAACTGCCCGTTGCTAGAAAAAGAAACGCAGCAGTGCCATAGCAATAACGCCTGTGATAACGATCTTCATCAAATCTTTTGTATAATACCCCACCAACAATGCTGGGATACAGGCAACAGTTTCTTTGACTTTCAAGATGGGAAATTGCCCTTCTCGAAAGATCAGCAAATTTTGAACCAACAATGCCGCCAAAATACACAAAGGCAAGTAACTCAAAAAGATGGTGAAAGGTTTTGGAAATACGAGCTTTTTAGAAAATAAAAAAGGAACGATTCGCGGAATCCAAGTAACCAACCCACATGCTAGCATTAGTATAACAAAATTAGTCATGATGTGTCACCGTCCCAACCAAACATCCTGCCAAGGTCGCAGCTATTACCGCGATCTCAGCAGTAGAAAAACGCATAAATAAAATCAATGTCCCCACAACTGCCCCGAGTACTAAGAGCGTTTGCTGGGTTTTCTTCTTGAGGGGTCGCTCTACTTGAAATAAAAAAAGACCAACAAACATGGCTACCAAGGCAAAATCTAAGCCTAACGCTTCTGGATCTGGAATAAACGAGCCTAATAGTCCGCCCAAAAAGGTTGCGAAGATCCAACTCAAATACGCCATCACGTTCAACCCATGGGTCCATTTCGCTGTGACTGGTTTGTCTTGTTGCAGTGCCGTCGTCAAAACGCCATAGGACTCATCAGTCAAAAGCGTCCCAATCCCGATAGCAGAAAGCAAAGGAGCCTTTTTAAAATAGGAAGCCACTGATAAGCTCATTAAGAAATGTCGTAAATTCACTAAAAAGACGGTTGCGACGATCGTCATGAAAGGTGCTTGAATCGCGAGTAATGCACAAATAATAAATTGAGCACTGCCTGCATAGACAATAATAGACATTAAAATAATTTCAAGAATAGATAACCCAACGCCTTTTCCCACGACCCCCATCGCAAAACCAATCCCTAAGTACCCAAGAATCGTTGGTACACAAGCAATGACCCCATCTTCAAAGCGATCATATCTTTCTATTTTCTGCACAAAAAACCCTCCCTGTTTGAACGATTATCTTTCATCATATCGAAAACAGGGAGGGGAAACAAGTGTTTTTCACATGTGCATGTAATAACTCTGAAAGTTTTCTAGCGACTCAGGAGACTTAGCGAACGGTGTGATCGTTCCCATTGCCTCTGAAATAGCCAGTTTTGGCGTTTACCGTAAATAAGTATAGCGGGAACGCTGAATCATCCGTTCCTTTAAGCAAGCTGCCTTGGGCATTTGTCGCATAAAAATTGTAATAGCCTTCGCCGTTGACGATCCGCACGCGTTCAAAAGTATAACCACCATCAACCACGTAACCACGGGCAATCGCTGTGGCAATGATTTTTTCTTGGACACCATCTGCCCACACCCAAGCGCTATTGTTTACATCATTCAAATCACTTTGACGGGCTGGAATAATTGGCTGATTATTGGTATTTGTTGGCGTATTTGGCGAAAGCACATACTCTTCTTCAGACGTGCTTTGTGCAGGCGTCGCAGCGCTTGTAGAACCGCCGCTTGAAGCGGAAGCGTTGTTCTCAGAAACCGCCGCTTGTGCTGCTTCTTGGGCCGCTTGTTGTTGTGCCGCTGCTTCTTGCGTAGCGGTTTCACGCTTCGTCAACGCAGTATCGACTTTGCGCAGATCAGCAGTGAGACTTTCCACCAATGAATCGATCGGTAAAGCTTGGACTTTTTTCATCAAGGCATTGTAGTTCTCACGGGTGACACTTGCAGGTGCTTCACCATCACCACTTAAAGCCACCATGCTCTTCACCGCATTTTGAACTTCCTCGATCGCACTGAACTCTTTTTGTCCCATGTCGATGGCTTGATTGATCAACTCATCAAAGGCATCCCCGTTCTCACGCTTCGCCATTGTGACGGCAGCCGCTTCTTTCAATGAGACTTCTTCCAATTGATCTTCCACAACGGCAGGACTGCTAAAATAGCTGTTGATCTCGGTCAAAGTTGCTAGTTTGTCAGCGATCGTCGCAGCTTCTTGTGACAAGGCATCGTACCGTTCATGGTCTTGAAACTCTGCCAACTGATTCGTCACAGCCGTCAGCTGTTCTGATGTTTTGTCGTTTTTAATGAACACTCGTTCATCATTTGTATAAAAATCATTCAGCTCATTTTCAATTTGATCGAGTGTACGGTTTTCCTGCGCCAGTTGCGTTTCTCGGGCTGTTTCTTGTTGCTGCTGTTGATAGTAATACGCCCAACCGCCACCAGCTGCCACTAATAAACAAGCCGCTGTAATATAGAGTGCTTTGCGAGGACTCTTCTTTTTTTCGCTAGGCGTCGACGTTTTTTCTTCAGTAGTCGCCTTTTTCGGTGCTTCATCCGCTGCGGTGATCGGCTCAGGAATTGGATCGATCACTGGTTCTGGCTGCTTCTTCGCTTCTTCAATGACTGGATCCGTCACTGGTTCATCTTCGCTTATCAGTAGAGGTTCCTCACTGGCTTGTTCCTGACTTTCTTCTTCAGTAGCAGACAAATCATCAGTGGCGGCTTCTGCTTCTAGAGCAGCGGCTTTTTCTTCTTCATCAAGTTTGTGTTGGCGGATATAAGCAGCCAAAATATCAGCGTCATGCTGTTCCTCCGTACTTAATGCATCGGTTTCACTTGCTTCCTCACTGGCTGATGTCGCATGCTCTTGCGTTGCGCTAGAACTTTCTACTTCCGTTTTTTCCTCAGCTTCTTTCTTAGAGGCTGATGTGGGGGTTACATGTTGCTCATTGGAAAAAGTCCCTTGTTGCGCGAGGTCGATCGTTTCTTCATTTGAGGATGGCCGATCACCTAAGTGCTCCTCCATTTTTCCGATCGGGACGTTTTTAAAGTCTGACCAGCGAATATCATCATTTTTATTCTGTGGCTCTTCTGGCGTAACGGAAGACTCAGATGTTGGTTCCAGTTCATTCTCCTTTGCCTGGTTCCATTGGAACCCGCAATTGGGACAAACGGGTGTTTCTTCTATTGCTTGAAATCCACATTCAGGACATGTCTTCTTCATTGATTCAAACTGACTCCTTTTGTTTTTTGCATTTCCTTTTATGAAGCAGTCGCCTCTTTCATCAGACGCTTGCTGTACCTACTGCTTCTTTTTTTAGACCAGCAAATAATGGGTCTTTTTTGACACTTCGTTGTTTGTTACGTTTTGATGCAGATGCACAAAATTAAATTTATCACATTCTTGGCAATTAGCCAACACTTGCTTGGTTACGTTTTTATTAAGTTCTTTACCAATCTTGTGTCGAGAGGACAAAATCTGAATAAAAAAGACTTTCCAAAGGGTTCCTTTGGAAAGTCGATAAACCTTGATTATTCTAAGAAATCTTTCAATTGTTTTGAACGAGATGGATGGCGTAGTTTCCGTAATGCTTTTGCTTCGATCTGACGAATCCGTTCTCTCGTTACCCCAAAGACTTTGCCGACTTCTTCTAATGTCCGAGTACGACCATCATCGATTCCGAAACGCAAGCGCAGCACGTTTTCTTCACGGTCAGTCAACGTATCCAGTACATCTTCTAGCTGCTCTTTCAACAGCTCATAAGCCGCATGCTCTGCTGGACTTGTGGCATCTTGGTCTTCAATAAAATCACCTAGATGAGAATCGTCTTCTTCACCGATCGGTGTTTCTAATGAAACAGGTTCTTGAGCGATCTTCAAGATTTCACGAACTTTTTCCGTCGGCAGATCCATTTCTGCGCCGATTTCTTCTGGTGTCGGTTCGCGCCCTAAGTCTTGCAGCAATTGCCGTTGAATACGGATTAATTTGTTGATGGTTTCCACCATATGCACAGGAATACGAATGGTTCGCGCTTGGTCAGCGATCGCACGGGTGATCGCTTGACGGATCCACCAGGTCGCATACGTCGAGAATTTGAACCCTTTGCGGTAGTCGAATTTCTCAACGGCTTTCATCAAGCCCATGTTTCCTTCTTGGATCAAATCAAGGAATTGCATTCCTCGACCCACATAACGTTTGGCAATACTAACGACCAAACGTAGGTTGGCTTCTGCCAAACGCTGTTTTGCCTCTTGATCGCCTTCTTCGATTTTCAGTGCGAGCGCCACTTCTTCTTCTGCGGTCAATAACGGCACACGACCGATTTCTTTCAAGTACATCCGAACGGGGTCATTGATTTTCACACCAGTTGGTGCAGACAGATCTTCTTGAGGTTGTGTTTCTTGTCGTTTTTCATTGCTCTTTAGACTATGGACTGAAGGCTCTCCATTTTCATCCACGACACTGATGCCTGAATCCTCCAGTTTTTGAATTAATTTGTCCATTGCATCAGCATCCAAAGTATACGGCGTTGCTAAACGATTCGTAATGTCATCGTAAACAACTTGCCCCTTTGTTTTATTTTCTCGGATGTATTCGGCAACTGCTTTATCATACGTTTTTTTTGTTTCTTCTGCCATGAAAGAAAGCCCCTTTCAGTTCGCTATTTAGCTTGTTTCAACCGTTTGGTCAAATCAATGATTTCGATCGCAAGTTCAAGTTCTAATTGCTGGTTTCCTTTTTGTCTTGCTTCTTGCTGCTGGATTCGTTTTTGATTGATTTCTTCAGCAATGCCCGACTTTTGAAATACCTGCAGAATGTCCTGAAATTCTTGTTCAGTCCCTTCCTCAGAAGCTTTAAGATCTGCAATATCGATCACCATTTTTTTCATTGAATCTTCTTTTAAAAAATCTAAGAACTTTGCTAAAACAAAGTGTTCTTCTGTTTCCATATACGCATCAAACAGCAGATAAAGCTGTTGGTAACGATCATGGATAAAGGATATGCCACTCGCTCGAAAGCGATGGTTTAACGTACTGTCATGAAACAAACGGTACAATAATAATTCTTGTGCTTTTTCTACCTGTGTTTTGGGCTGCTGCCGCGTTGGCGGCGTAAAGACCATAGGATTATTGGTTGTTGGCGCTGGCGGCGGTGCATCTTGCCGCGGCTGCTGCTCTTGCCGGTTTTGCTTGAGCTGCTGCTGCAAGGTCTCACGGCTCAAGTTGAACTCTGTGGACAACTGAGTCAAATAACGGTCTTGCTCCAGCAAAGAATCCACCCGCTGTAATTCCTTTAAAACGACTTGGACATAATCTAGCTGCTCTTTCTCATTGGCCAAATTCCGATTCGCTCGATGGTAATCCATTTTGAAAGCAAAGACGGTTTCTTTCCCATGTACAGCTAATTTATAAAAAGCTTCTGTCCCATATTTGCGCAAATAGTCATCTGGGTCCATCCGTTCCGGCACTCGAACCACAGATAATTTCAAGCGGCTATTGTTTTGCAAAAGATCGATCCCACGGTTCGTGGCTTCAACCCCTGCACTATCTCCATCGTAACAAAGAATCACTTCTTGTGCCACTCGCTCGATGTGAGCGATCTGCTGATTGGTCAGGCTGGTCCCCATCGAGGCGATCCCATTTTCGATCCCTGCTTGCCAAGCGGCGATCACGTCCATAAATCCTTCAAATAAATACACTTGGCCATCTTTACGCATCGCTCGTCGCGCTTTGTCAAAGTTGAAAAGAACCTCGCGTTTATTGAAAAGAATCGTTTCAGGACTATTTAAATATTTTGGTTGGTCTTGATCACCGACTTTTTCGCTTGCTAACCACCGACCAGAAAAACCAATCGTTTTCCCCTGAGGATTGCGGATCGGAAACATGATTCGCTGGTAAAAGCGATCCGCCAGTGAGCCATCGTTGCGCTGAACAAAGAGTCCTGTATCAGGAAAAAACTCTGCTTTGGCTTTTTCATTCAAAAAAACTTTCTCCAAAAACGAGCGTTCATTCGGTGCAAAGCCAATATTGAACTCTTCGATCAGTGCCATCGTCAATCCACGATCTAATAAATAGTCAAGCGCTTCTTGTCCAGCAGCTGTATTCACCAACATGTGATGATAGACTTCGGCGGCTTTTTCATGTAACGCAATCAATTGACTCGTTTGTGAGGTCGCTTCATTGATGCCTTCAGACTGCTGATATTGCGGATCAAGAGGAATATCGTTCATTTCTGCTACTTTGACGACTGCTTCTGGAAAACTGATCCCTTCAAGCTCCTGTAAGAAACCATACACATTTCCACCACGACCACAACCAAAGCAATGAAAAATTTGTTTGTCCTCTGCAACGGAAAAAGAAGGTGATTTTTCATTATGGAACGGACACAAACCAAAATAATTTTTTCCAGACTTCTTTAACTGGACATACTGTCCCACGATATCGACGATATTGCTACGTTCGCGAATGTCGTCAATGACCGTTTGAGGAATTCGTGCCATCCACTCACCTCCATTTGGTAAGTATTCATCGGTTTACTAGGTAAAAAAACGCACTAATAGATATCAGTGCGAAGAATAATTAGACAGAATCACTCATAATGATTTTACCATATTTTATTTGTATTTCAAGCTTTTTTGTTTCACTTATTTTCCAACGCTTATGAAAAGAAACGCGCCGTAACATTGATCTTCCATTGATTCATTTTTATTAAATCAGCGTAGAATAAATTGCCGCCGTTATGATACAGGTGACCACCATTATAAAAAACGGATTGGATGCCCCAGTAACGATAGGTTTGTTCCGTATCATTGCCTAACAATGGAGATAAAACCTCTCTGGAATATGTTTCTGCTAGCTCTAAGGTGTTCACTCCCCCTCGGGCAGCGACATAATCAATATAATCTGTACCAAAATTATACGCCTGTACGGCGGTCCAAAGATCACAGTTCATTTGCTCGGCTTTTTCAATCAACTCGGCTAAATAGGAAACACCTTGTTCGATGCTTTGTTCTGGCGTATCGAACTGATTTTGTTTTCCATAAACACTTTCAGAACTTTGCATCGGGTCGTTGCCTTGTCCTTTTGACTCCGTCAGCATGATGCTCATGGCTAATGACTGATATTCAGAGATGTCGTGGGCTTGCGTCTGTTGCGCGATTGCTTCTTCATACGCATAGACAGCTTTCAATGCCGTGTAGTTTCGATAGACCCAAACCCCTGCCCCGATCAGCAGCAGCACGAGGGCCAGCTTCAGTATAAATCCTAGGAAACGTCGAATTTTTCTCATCAAATACATCCCATCTTTTCTAAGTCAGAATCTATCGTACTATGAAATGAACGGGCTGACTAGAATTTTTTCTCTCCTAAAAAATCCTTAATAAAATCACAAGATTATTTAGAAAAAAACAAGCAATCCTAAGCTGACCGAGGGATTGGCGATCTTTCGACAAGAAAAAGGAAACAGCGCTTCTTCAAAAGGAAGCACTGTTTCACTCATCATTATTTTTCGATCGTGGTAACAATACCAGAACCGACTGTTCGTCCACCTTCACGAATCGAGAAGGTCGTTCCATTTTCTACAGCGATCGGATGGATCAATTCCACATCGATCGTTACGTTGTCACCAGGCATCACCATTTCCGTTCCTTCTGGTAAAACGATATTCCCAGTTACGTCCGTTGTACGGAAGTAAAATTGTGGGCGATAGTTATTAAAGAATGGGGTATGGCGACCGCCTTCTTCTTTTGTCAACACATAGACTTCCGCTTGGAATTTCGTATGCGGTGTGATAGAACCTGGTTTTGCTAACACTTGGCCACGTTCAATTTCATCACGGGTGATGCCCCGTAACAATACCCCTACGTTATCGCCAGCTTCTCCGAAGTCCATCGTTTTGCGGAACATTTCTACCCCTGTCACGACTGCTTTTTGTGTTTCAGGTTTGATTCCGACGATTTCTACTTCATCCCCGACTTTTACCATGCCGCGATCGATCCGACCAGAAGCAACGGTTCCCCGTCCTGTGATCGAAAAGACATCTTCGATCGGTAACAACAATGGTTTGTCAGTATCTCGTTCAGGCGTTGGGATATATTCATCTACTGTATCCATCAGCGTTAAGATCGCTGCTTCAGCATCTGGGTCCCCTTCCAAGGCTTTTAACGCAGAGCCCTTGATCACAGGAATGTCGTCGCCAGGAAAATCATATTCAGTCAGCAATTCTCTGACTTCCATTTCAACTAAATCGATCAACTCGTCATCATCGACAAGGTCCGTCTTATTCAAAAAGACGATCAAATGTTTCACACCCACTTGACGAGAAAGCAAAATATGCTCCCGTGTTTGTGGCATTGGGCCATCTGTCGCTGATACGACCAAGATTGCGCCGTCCATTTGAGCAGCCCCTGTAATCATATTTTTCACATAATCCGCGTGTCCCGGTGCATCGATATGGGCATAGTGCCGTTTTTCCGTTTCATATTCCACATGAGCAGTATTGATTGTGATACCACGTTCGCGTTCCTCAGGAGCCGCGTCGATACTTGCGTAATCTTGCGGATTGGCAAGCCCTTTTTTCCCAAGAACTGTGGTAATTGCAGCAGTCAAGGTGGTTTTCCCATGGTCGACGTGTCCAATCGTTCCGATGTTGACATGGGGTTTGCTACGATCATAATGTTGTTTTGCCATATTGTTTCCCTCCTAGAGAAAGTTGAGTCGTTGGTTGACTCGAATCATATTTTTGCGATTTACGCTTCCAAAGAGATAAGGATTAACTTATTTTTTGTAAGTTTAAATCTACCCTTATTATAGGTCAAAATTAGTCAAAGTCAAGCAAGAGGTCTCGGCAGCTAATCCCTAAGAATTTCTTTGCTTTTTGTGATCCATTGGACGCAAGCCTGGTTTTTATGAATAATAGAAGATGAGGTGAGAAATGTGAAGAAAATCATTGCAGCGCTGGTTTTTACAGCAATTTTTCTTGGCGGCTGCTTCCTTACTTATGACTATTACTATGGTGGAAGTGACTACTATACAGTTATCAACGATGCGGGGGAACACGATACCGAAGTCAGTGACGAGGGGGTTGTTGAAAACATCTATCGTTATACACAAACAGCCTACAGCGCCTCTGGTGACGTCAAAACGGTCAAAATGAATGAACACCGTTCCGCTCCTTTGAAAGAAGGCGCCTATTTGAAACTATTGGTCAATCCAAACAAAGGCGTTATAAGCTGGGAAGAAGTTTCTGAAGAAGACGTTCCTCAAGGGGCTCTTGAAAAGTTGACCCCTCAATAATTGCTGCTATCAAGCAAGCGTCTGTAAAAAAGCAGGGCGTCCTCTTTCTAAATGAGGACGCCCTGCTTTTTGTGCTCTATAATTTATGGGCCTGATGAATCAGAATTGATTCTTCAGCCCCATTTTCATTATTGACAAAGAGCCGCTTTTTTGTACTTGTTTTGCCATCGTCTGCTTAGAAACAGCTCTTGTTACATCCGATTAATCACTTCTTCTACATTTTTGATCGTTACGGAAATCGTGCCATCGGGGTTATTGATAAATTCGATCAAATTCGGATCTCGGTAAACATCCAAAGGAACGATCAATTCGATTCCATTCGATAATTTTAGTTTTTGCTTACCAAATTTTTTCTCCGAGATCTCACGAACATCCCGCATCATCGGTGCTTGATTGACGAATCCTTTTTCAACCACTTCTTCTTGAAATGAAAGCTGAGCAGTAATATTGTCTTTAAAGACTTTTTGCGCCACTTCACTCACATCGATATGACCAGACTCTTCGATCGTATCGTAGACCGCTTCTTTCAAATCGGCAACAACGTTATAGGTGGGTGTTTCAAATTTCTGACCAATTTTTTCGGCTACTTTTTTGATGACTTTGACATTTTCTTCTAAAGATGGGATCGGTTCGGCATCAATGACTTTTGTTGAAAAGTAGGCGTATTTTTCACCTGAAAAGCTATATTTCTTTTCAATCAGTTCAAAGTCTAAGCTCTCCACATCGATCGTGATCCCTTCATCTGCCTTTTGGGTTTTACCTGCTAGTAAGGCACGATGCAAAATCAAATTATTTTCGATCCCAGCCTCCCCATTATCAATAAAATGCGTATAGCCATCTTGATAATTGACCTTCAAAAAAGCCAGCTGCATTCTTGTATCTAATTCATATAAGACGACAAACGCATCCGCACTTGGCGCATCTTCACTTTCCTTGTACGCTTCATACCAGCGTTGCACGATCGCTTCACTGGCTGCGATAAAGTCGTCTGGCGCTTGTTTGACCAATTGAGCGATCGTTGAAGTTTCGAGTAAACGACCTGTTTTGGTTTGCGGTGTAGCAAGTTTCTGTATTTTCTTCGTCAAATAATCACGAATGTATTCCGTTGTTAAATCAAGTTCAACTTGAGAAAAAACTGGATCGCCTGTTTGACGGTCCACAATGTGTAAAATCGCATGTTTCAAATAAATATCCATTGGTTACGCTCCTTATCCATTTGTCTAGTGTACAAAATAAATAGGCGAACTGACAAGAGCGAATCGGCATTTTCCTTCAACATTCGCTTTCTTTTTAAAAGGTGCAATCATTGGAAATTCCTGCCTCGTCTGCTAAACTAGAAGTATCACAGAAAACGGAGGAATGAACATGAACAGCTATACGTTATCAAACAATGTGACCATCCCTGAGCTAGGCTTTGGCACATGGCAAACACCAGACGGCGACGTTGCCGTAGCATCAGTCAAAAAAGCACTAGAAGTAGGTTACCGCCATATTGATACAGCACAAGGCTATAAAAATGAAGCCAGTGTTGGTCAAGCGATCAAAGAAAGCGGCATTCCCCGCGAAGAACTTTTCTTGACTACAAAATTATGGAATGCGAACCATTCTTATGATCTTGTGATGTCCTCTTTTGAAGAATCTTTAGAAAAATTACAAACAGACTATATCGATCTTTTCTTGATCCATTGGCCAAATCCAGTGGCTTTTCGCGACAATTGGCAAACAGCGAACGCAGAAACATGGCGTGCTTTTGAAGAGTTGTATCAAGCAGGCAAAATCAAAGCGATCGGCGTCAGCAACTTCTTACCACATCATTTTGAAGAATTGAAAAAAACAGCGACTATCTTCCCAATGGTCAATCAAATTTTCCTTGCACCTGGCGAGTTACAAGAAGAAGTCGTGACTTATTGCCAAGAACACGATGTATTGCTTGAAGCATACAGCCCATTAGGTACTGGGAAGATCTTTGATGTACCAGAAATGAAAGCATTAGCTGAAAAGCATCAAAAATCAATCGCTCAAGTTGCATTACGCTGGTCTTTACAACATGGTTTCTTGCCATTACCAAAATCAGTCACACCAAGTCGGATCGAAGAAAACATTCACGTCTTTGATTTTGAGCTATCTGAAGAGGACATGAAAAAGATCGATCAATTAGATGGTGTGGTTGGGAAAGCGACCAATCCAGATACGACAGGGTTTTAATTTCACTCTCTATAAAGGAGAAGCCTATGAAAAAAACTGATTTGAATCATCTCTCCCCTGCTGTTCAAAAAGCCTTACATGCTGATTTTGTTTTTCTCATTTGGCCAGACAAAGTCCAACACTTTCCAGCACGTCAATGGACGACCAGCGACTATCAGCAGATGCTGACCGAGAAACTTACTGGGGAACCACGCTTTTTTCTTTGGGAAAACTACTTAGTCGCAACTGGAGAAAATGACCTTTTGGTCCTGATGCCCAAGTACCATCAAATCAATGATCTAGTAGAAACACCAGCGCCGCTTTTTTAGCAGCGTTGGTGTTTTTTCAGGAAGTATATAAATTTTTTTGTATTTTTTCATGAGAATCACTGTTCTTTTCTGCAAATTTTCCTTATAATCGATAGTGATCGAGAGGAGAAGATTATGAAAAAGAAACAATTAGCAAAATTGAAACAACAATTCCGCCCGTCTTATGAAACAGCTCGACAACAGTTGTTTACAGCGATCGAGCGCAAAACAGCAGATAAGTTTGACCTTCCGACGACTGTGTATATCAATCCTAAAAACCAAGAGGAATTATTGATTGAATTGTTGAAGGAAACGCCAAAAGAACAAAAAATCGCTGTTCCTTTAGATGAGAACTTCAAGATCGTCGTGAAACGAATCCAACGCTTAGAAGCTGGTTTGCTTGATCGTTTCAGCGATAACTTAGTCGATGAGATCGCTGCTTACTGGTTGCCGACCAATCCGCAAGAAAGTACGGCACCCGCTCCTGCAAAAGAACCAGCGAAAGTGAAGGAAGAATCAGCACCAGCTGAAGCGGCTGCACCGACTACCTCTGCATCAACTAAAGAAGTAGAAAAAGCAACTGAAACAATGGCTGATACTGCTGACAACACAATGACTTTTTCAGCATTTGCTGAAAAAATCGCAGCATTCCCTAAATTTTCTGCCAAACAATCTTCAGGAGAAACGATCGTGATCGAAGCTTCCCCGAAAGAAGATCGTGTTCTAGCAACGATTTCTGAAACAGAAAGTGATACTTTTACCATCGAAACTGCGCTAGAGCGCAAATACAAAGTAAAATTAGAAGTCATTCCATTGATCGAGGCGTATGCCCACACGGCGATTTCGAAACGATAAACAAAAGGTTCTCTAGACAAATGTCTAGAGAACCTTTTTTAATTGCGTATTTCGGTTAAAAATTTACGGGCTTGCTCTTGGTTCATTTGAGTCGCAGCTCGCAGCTTAGCTGCCAGCTGTTCAATCTCGGATCCTTTTGCTCCTACTGAAATGGCTAATGAACGGGCTTGCATGCTCATATGGCCTTGCTGGATACCTTCTGAAACCAATGCTCGCAACGCTGCCAGATTCTGAACCAACCCGACACTTGCCGCCAGCGAAGCTAACTCACTCGCCGTTTCAACACCAGTCAATGCCAACGCAGCTTGGGCTTTTGGCAATATTTTTGTGGCACCCCCGACTGTGGCGATCGCCAACGGCAGTGTGATACTACCAATCAAACGGTCTTCTATGATGGTCCAGGAAGTCAACCCTTGCATGCGGCCATTACGGGCAGCATAGCCATGACAAGCGGCAGAAACGGCGCGAGTGTCGTTTCCGGTAGCCAAAATCAGCGCTTCAACCCCATTCATGATCCCTTTGTTATGGGTTGCGGCACGATATGGATCGATCTTGGCAAAATCAGCTGCATGAACAATTTTTTCGGCAACTTGTCTGCCATTTCCGGTCTTGCTCAATTTGTCAAAAGGCACCGAGCAAGTGGCTGTTACTAACGATTCCGTAGCGAGATTGCTTAAAATACTAAAGAGAATTTCTTCTTCTGGGAACCATTTGCGAAAAAGCTTTGCCACTCCTTCTAAAATCGAATTGATGATATTGGCGCCCATCGCATCTTTGACATCAACCATTAAATCGATCGACACATAAGCGGTTGCTAAGTCAGATTCTGCTGGCGAGAAGTTCCGACCGATCACTCTTCGCAATCCACCGCCGCGTTTCACGATGGAAGGATACGTCTCATTCGCCACTGCAAAGATCGTTGCTTGCTCGGATTCAACTTTTGCCAAAATCGCTTCCGGATCCTGAACATCCATAAAGACGATCTGGCCTCGAAGCAAACGTTCTTGACTGATCGTTGTAATGGGCCCAGCCATTTTTGCTCCATTGCTCATCGCTGCGATCACCGAGGGTTCTTCTGTGGCTAATGGGACATTGTATGCTTTGCCATTCACCTGCAGGTTCAGCCCTACGCCTAACGGGATCTCTACTTCACTGATTTGGTTTTCGATCAAGTGATTAGCAGTTTCCTTGTTTAGCGTCATTTCTTGAAAAACCAAGGATTCTGCTGCTGTGATCGCTCCTTGTGCTTCAAGAAAGGCTAATCGTTCATTAGGCGCGAGGGCGTAAAACTTTTTTTTTTCTGTTTTTTCTGATGCCGACTCTTCATCAAAATTCGTTTGACTTGCTGTCGCCGAAGGATTTTCTAACAGCATCGCTAGCCCTAATCCGCCACCGACACACAAAGAGGCGATTCCATAGCGCTCTTGGGTGTCTTTTAGCTGATAAGCGACGGTCGTTGCGATCCGCGCGCCAGTCGCTCCAATGGCATGTCCCAGTGAAATGCCCCCGCCGTAACGGTTGACTTTCTTCGGATCCAAACCAAGTTCACGTTCTACTACGATCGAAGAAGCTGCAAAGGCTTCATTGATCTCAAAAATACCGATATCTTCAATCGTCAGTGCTTGCTTTTTCAGTAACGTATCGATTGCTTTGATTGGTGAGATTCCCATGATCTCTGGGGCGAAACCGACTTCGACGATCTCTTTGATCACTGCCAGATAAGGAATCTGATGCTCTTCACAATAGCTTTTTGACGCGATCAAGACCATGGCCGCCCCATCATTGATGGTTGAGGCGTTCCCAGCAGTCACCGTACCGTCTTTTTTGAAAACTGTTTTTAATTCAGCTAATTTTTCGACTGTCGTAGCGGCGCGAATGCCTTCGTCCTGTAAAACGGTTCCTGATTTTTCAGTCAACGGCACGATCTCTTGATCAAATTTCTTTGCTGCTTGCGCTTTGGCAGCTTTCATTTGTGAGTGGTAGGCAAACTCATCTTGCTCTTTGCGAGTGATCCCGTATCTTTCTGCTACCGTCTCAGCCGTCAGTCCCATTGGCTTGCTACTGAATGCATCTGTTAATCCGTCATGCATCATTGTTGACACCGGAGCTGAATACTGATCTTCCGCCTTGTTATAATAACTAAAGAGCGGCGCATTCGTCATACTTTCAATCCCACCAGTCAATACGACGGATGCCTTGTTCAATTGAATTTGCTCCATCCCCATTAGAATCGCTTTCATTCCCGAACCACATACTTCGTTGATCGTTGAGGCTGGAATATCTGAGGAAAGCCCACTTTGCAAGGAAACTTGGCGTCCTGGATTTTGACCACTGCCTGCTTGTAGCACATTTCCGATAATCACTTGTGCGATATGTTCTTTTGCTTGTTGGTTTCTTGCCAACAAGGCTTTTGCAGCGACTGTTCCTAATTCTACCGCTGTATATTCTTTTAATGACCCATGGTATTTGCCAATTGGCGTTCTTAGTGCGTCGATAATGACAACTTCTTCCACGTACGTCACCTCCTCTTGAAATATATCATTAAATCCTCCAAAAAAGAATACCCCACATTCGGTTGTCGCACCCTTTTCTACTTTCTTTAATAAAGTTTAAATTCTAATCAATTCTTTTTCATTTTTTTCAAAAAATATGATACCTTAGAACGTGTAGCCTACTAAGTATGTAGAACATAAAGGAGCGACGGAATGAACGTTGGTATTGATAAAATAAATTTTTTTGTCCCCCCCTATTTTATAGATATGGTTGATCTAGCTCACGCGCGAGAGGTAGACCCGAATAAATTTACGATCGGGATCGGTCAAGATCAAATGGCGGTCAATAAAAAAACACAAGATATCGTCACCTTTGCCATGCACGCGGCAAAAGATATCCTTACGAAAGAAGATTTACAAGCAATTGATATGGTGATCGTCGGAACAGAATCTGGCATCGATGAATCAAAAGCTTCGGCAGTGGTTTTGCATCGCCTATTAGGTATCCAGCCATTTGCACGGTCCTTTGAAATCAAAGAGGCGTGTTACGGCGCAACGGCGGGCTTACAATTTGCCAAAGCCCATGTACAAGCCAATCCACAAAGCAAAGTTTTGGTCGTGGCTTCAGATATCGCCCGTTATGGCTTAGCTTCTGGTGGCGAGCCCACTCAAGGTGTGGGAGCTGTTGCTATGTTGATCTCGGCGGATCCAGCAATTTTGCAGCTTGAAAATGATAATTTGATGTTGACGCAAGATATTTATGATTTTTGGCGTCCAGTAGGACATCAATATCCAATGGTAGATGGTCATTTGTCAAATGCCGTTTATATCGATTCTTTCAAACAAGTTTGGCAAGCCCATTGCGAAAAAAATCAGCGGACAGCAAAAGATTATGCGGCTTTGAGCTTCCATATCCCTTATACAAAAATGGGTAAAAAAGCCTTGTTGGCTGTTTTTGCCGAAGAAGATGAAACAGAACAAAAACGCCTGATGGCTCGCTATGAAGAATCGATCGTTTACAGCCGTCGTACCGGCAACTTGTATACTGGTTCACTGTATCTGGGCCTGATCTCTTTATTGGAAAATTCCTCTAGCCTGCAAGCAAATGATCGAATCGGATTATTTAGCTACGGATCAGGAGCGGTTGCTGAATTTTTCAGCGGCTTGTTGGTACCCGGCTATGAAAAACAGTTGGCGCAAGCGGCACACCAAGCGTTGCTCGATGACCGTCAAAAGCTAACGATCGCTGAATACGAAGCGATGTTCAATGAGACGATCGATATCGATCAAGATCAATCCTTCGAAGATGATCTGCTTTATAGTATTCGTGAAATCAAAAATACCATTCGTTATTATAAAGAAGAAAACGAATGACCCTGAAAAAAACTTTGCTTCTTTTTTAGCTAAAAAGCTTGAAGGAACAAAGTTTTTTTCTTTCTTTGAAAATGATTGAAACGAAACTTGTTTTCCAAACATTTTCTGCATGTTATTCAAAAATTTTCAGATAATTCAGGAAAAACATTTGACAGTCCGCTTTTTTTTGTCTATACTAAAATCAATTCAAGTTTGGAGGAACTTTTTATGTTAAACACGACCGTATCCCCACAACTGAATACCTTTTACTTTAGCTACTTTAGATAGTTTGTATTCATATCACATTATGGATGCAAACCAAAAACGAGTTTTGTTTGTATCTATGATGGCTAAAGCATTTTAACTTGAACTTGCAGCCATGTAGAAAATCTTCTAAATGGTTGCCAATATACGTTTACGCTTGGTATAGGATCGAATCCATTTAGACGATTGTCTGAATGGATTTTTTTGTTCAGGTAAACCCCCATAAAAAAAGAGACGATCATAGGAGGAATTACAATGAAAATGAAAAAATGGATCACGACTGGGTTACTGACAGCTTCCCTACTGGCATTGGCAGCTTGCGGAGAATCAAGCAACACTTCGGAAGAAAACGACGGAACAAAAACAGTCGGTGTCTTACAATTGGTCGAACATGGCTCCTTGAATGCAGCCTATGAAGGGTTCAAAGAAGGCTTAGCAGAAGCGGGCTACACGGAAGGTGAAAACCTAACGATTGAATACCAAAATGCGCAAAACAGTCAAGACAATTTAAAAAGTATGAGCGAACGCCTAGTGAATGCCTCACCAGATCTTTTATTAGGCATTGCCACCCCTGCTGCTGTATCTTTAGCAAATGAAACCACCGATACACCAATCGTAGTTACCGCAGTCACTGATTTAGTTGGAGCGAAATTGGCCGATTCAAATGAAGAACCTGGTCGCAACATCACCGGTACTTCAGACATGGTGCCGATTGAGCAACAGATCAACTTGCTGTTAAGCATCGTGCCTGATGCTAAAACGATCGGCATTATGTATAACGCAGGTGAAGCCAATTCAAAAATCCAAGCTGACTTGGCAGAAGAAGCCTTAAAAGCTGCGGGCGTTGATGTAAAAGTATTGACCGCCAATACAACCAATGATGTGCAACAAGTAACCACCAGCCTTGCAAAAGATGTTGACGGCATTTATGTTCCAACAGATAATACCTTTGCCTCTGCTGCTGCAATCGTCGGCGAAGTGGCCAAAGAAACCAAAACACCGATCGTCGCTGGTTCCGTAGAACAAGTCGATGATGGTGCCCTAGCAACTTACGGTATTGATTATAAATCCCTTGGCATTCAAACAGGGAAACTAGCAGCGAAAATTTTGGATGGCGATGCAGAGCCAGCAACGACGCCCGTTGAAACAGCGGATAATTTAGAGTTAGTCGTCAATGAAGAGATGGCTGCTGCTTTAGGGATTGATCCAGCCAGCATCACTGCACCAGAATAACCATACTAACTTAGATTTGAGGAAATCATATGAATTTAGTCGACACATTCTTGCTCTTACTACAATCTGCCACCTCTCAAGGGATCCTTTGGGCATTGCTGGCGATTGGTGTATTTTTAACCTTTCGTATTTTAGATATCGCTGATTTAACTGCAGAAGGGAGTTTCCCCTTAGGCGCTGGGATCGCAGCAATCAGTATTACGAATGGTCTCTCGCCTATTTTAGCGAGTCTGATGGGCTTTGGCGGCGGCATGGTAGCCGGCTTAGTATCTGGTCTGCTGCACACAAAACTAAAAATCCCTGCCTTATTGGCGGGGATCATCACGATGACTGGCCTGTATTCCATCACAAATCGTGTGATGGGTGCTCCCAACATCGCCTTGCTGGGGCAAGACACGGTCTTCACCCAATTTCAAGCCATGGGACTGACCAAAAACAATGCCGTGATTCTTGCAGGCTTTCTCTTCGCGGCAATCGTCATTTTGTGCCTGTTCCTCTTTTTCCGTACAGAGATCGGCTTAGCATTGCGAGCGACGGGCGACAATTTAGCTATGAGCGAGGCCAACGGCATCAACACTGATAACATGAAGATTATCGGCTATATGATCTCTAATGGCTGTATCGCCCTCTCTGGTGCCCTCTTAGCCCAAAACAATGGCTTCGCTGATTTGAACTCAGGGATCGGTACGATCGTGATCGGTTTAGCATCGATCATTATTGCAGAAGTTTTATTTGCCAATAAATCTTTGCTTTTGCGATTGATCACCATCGTGATCGGGGCAATCGTTTATCGCTTTATCTTGGCCGTCGTATTCGAATTCAATGTCGAGGCCAACGATATCAAATTGGCATCTGCAATCGTCTTAGTCATCTGCCTCTCCTTACCGCAGCTTCGTTCAAAACTAGGACTTAAAAAGATGCTGCCAAAAACCAAAGGA
Organism: Enterococcus sp. 5B3_DIV0040; assembly: GCF_002140755.1. Lineage (NCBI taxonomy): Bacteria > Bacillati > Bacillota > Bacilli > Lactobacillales > Enterococcaceae > Enterococcus > Enterococcus sp. 5B3_DIV0040. Next base: position 793,743 of record NZ_NGLC01000001.1, on the reverse strand, counting down.
GGCCAATCCTAATGACTTCAGTCTTAACAATCGAGAATCTACACCAAACCTTTGAAAAAGGAACGATCAATGAAAACCATGTCTTGCGAGGCATTGACCTGACGATGAATACCGGTGACTTTATTACGATCATCGGTGGGAATGGTGCTGGAAAATCGACCCTCTTAAACAGTATCGCAGGAACGATCCCAACAGAACAAGGAAAAATCACCTTAGATGGGAAAGACATTACTCGTTTATCCGTGACCAAACGGTCAAAAGATATTAGTCGGGTCTTTCAAGATCCACGTATGGGGACCGCGGTTCGTTTGACCGTTGAAGAAAATTTAGCATTGGCTTACAAACGCGGCCAAGTCCGCGGATTTGCAACAGGCGTCAAAGCGAAAAACCGCGCGTTTTTCCAAGAGAAGTTAGCCAGCCTAAACTTAGGCTTAGAAAATCGCCTTTCTGCTGAGATCGGTTTGCTATCAGGCGGACAGCGGCAAGCCATCACCCTCTTGATGGCAACGTTGCAGCAGCCTAAATTGATTTTATTAGATGAACATACCGCGGCCCTTGATCCTAAAACCTCATTGACGGTCATGGCATTGACCGATCAGTTGATTCGGTCCCAACAGTTGACGGCTTTCATGGTCACTCATGACATGGAAGATGCCATTCGTTATGGCAATCGCCTGATCATGCTTCATCAAGGCAAGATCGTCGTAGACATTGCCGGTGAGCAAAAGCAGCATTTGACGGTCCCTGAATTGATGGAAATGTTCCATCAAAATAGTGGTGCTGAGTTGAAAGATGACCAACTGCTCTTACGCTCTTAACAAGCAAAAAAGGCACGTAGAAAGAATCCTCCTTTCTACGTGCCTTTTGCTGTAATCACACTGCTTGCAAAAGCCTTACTTCGCTTCATTTTCTGCAATGATGTCCGTTACCTTCATCAAGCGAGTCAATGTTGCTCGTTCGTCTTCTGCCAGATTGCTTTCGATGTATTGAATGGTTTCTGTCAGCTTGGGAATCGTCATATACTCTAACGCATTGACTCTTCGTCTCGTCCGTTCGATCTCATTGGCCATCAGTTGACAGGTTTTCTCGATCTCGGCCAACTGCAGCATCACTGGCAGCATTTGATCCAGATGGGACAACGAGAGATCCAGCTCACTGGTGGTACTCACAAAACCGTAGGAAAAATCATCATCCGAGCTTTCTTCTTCGTAAACAGGGTTCAACACTGGCACATCCATATTCATGATGGTTCGGCTTTGCACATCTAAGGTCACTTTATTTAAAGGGATCATAAAGGCTTCTTGCAAAACGACATCGGGAATACTACTAGAAGCCAGCACATACTCTTCCATTCCTGCTTGCAATGCGGTCTCCATCTTTTTACGAAGTTCCTGGTTTTTCTTTACTAGCTGAATGAACTGACGTACTAGCTCATCTTGCTTGTCTTTCAATAATTTGTGACCACGGGTTGCCGTCGTCAGCCGCTTTTTCAAACGACTTAGTTCCATCCGTGTCGGATTGACATTTAAGATCGCCATTAAGAACTCACATCCTCGTCCGTTGGGTAATAGGCGTCGATAAATTCTTCTTTGATACGGCTCAACTCTTGTTTTGGCAAGGTAGCTAATAGCTTCCAGCCTAAATCTAACGTTTCTTCAATCGTCCGATTGGTTTCAAATCCTTGATTGACGTACTCTTTTTCAAAAAGATCAGCAAAGCGTGCGTACTTTTTATCAAGATCAGATAAGGCAGACTCGCCTAAAACGATCGATAGCTCTTTGGCAGCTTTTCCATCGGAATAGGCGGCATAGATTTGATTCATCGTTGCCGCATGATCGGCACGGGTCTTACCTTCTCCCGTTCCTTTGTCCTTCAACCGTGAAAGACTTGGTAAAATATCCACTGGCGGGTTGATATTGCGCTTGTAAAGGTCCCGCGACAAAATAATTTGTCCTTCCGTGATATAGCCGGTCAAATCAGGAATCGGGTGGGTTTTATCGCCATCTGGCATCGTTAAGATCGGTATTTGTGTGACCGATCCTTCTTTGCCCATCAAACGTCCTGCCCGTTCATACAGCGTCGCTAAATTGGTGTATAGATACCCTGGATAGCCGCGACGTCCTGGAACTTCTCGGCGGGCAGCGGAGATTTCTCGCAACGCTTCACAGTAATTCGTCATATCGGTCATGATCACTAAGACGTGCATGCCTTTTTCAAAAGCCAAATACTCTGCTGCGGTCAATGCCATCTTAGGTGTAGCGATCCGTTCGATTGCTGGATCATTGGCAAGGTTCATAAACAAAACAGAACGATCTAACGCACCGGTTTTGCGGAATTCATCCACGAAAAATTCAGCTTCTTCAAAAGGGATCCCAATTGCTGCGAAGACGATCGCGAAATTGCCTTCTTGGCTAGGTACTGTTGCTTGTCGTGCGATTTGAGCAGCGATCTCTTTATGAGGCAAACCAGACGCAGAAAAAATTGGTAGTTTTTGTCCACGAACTAATGTATTTAAATGATCGATCGTTGAGATCCCCGTTTGGATAAATTCATCTGGGAAGTCCCGCGCCATCGGATTGATGGCTTCACCGTTTACATCGATGCGTTTTTCTGGCAAGATTCTCGGGCCATTATCTTTTGGTTTTCCTAAACCGTCAAACACCCGACCCATCATATCTAGAGAAACTCCTAGCGTCAAACCAGTCCCTAGAAACCTTGCTTTGCTTTCTTCTGCACTCAAATTACTGGTACCTTCAAAGACTTGGACAACAGCATTGTCATCACTGACTTCCAGTACTTGTCCTTGACGGATCTCGCCTGTGTCCATGCGGACCTCAACGAGTTCGTCGAATTTCACGCCTCGAACATTTTCGACCACCATTAAGGGGCCAGCAATTTCGGAAACTGTACGATATTCTTTTAACATCAATGAACACCTCCAGTTTCAATGATTCGTTGTAACATTTCTTTGATGTCATGCTTGATCGTATCCAAGCGAGTCAATTCTTCTTCAGGAATGTATTTGCTGCGGGCGATGCGCTCACGCAGATCAACCGTTCCTTTGGTGATCTCATCTAAGTAAGCACCTAGCTGCAATGCACGCTGTGCTTGTTCATTAAAGTAGAGAATGTTTTCCAGCATCTTGAACTGCTTGTTGCGGGAAGTGTACGTATCAACGTCATCGAAGGCGTTTTGCTGCAAGTAGTCTTGTCTTAAAGAACGAGCAGTCATCATCGTCAAGCGGTCTTTCTGGGAAAGAGAGTCCATCCCTACCAGCTGAACGATTTCTTCTAATCTGCTTTCCTCTTGGAGAATCGCCATGGATTCATTGACTAGCTCCGACCAGCGATCACCTAATAATTGATCCAAATAAGAATTGATTTGATCCTCATAAAGGGAATAGGAATTCATCCAGTTGATGGATGGAAAATGCCGCTTTTGCGCCAACATGCTATCCAATGCCCAAAAGACTTTCACGATTCGCAAGGTATTTTGAGTGACCGGTTCTGAGATGTCTCCTCCAGCAGGTGAAACCGCACCAATTGCGGTAATGCTTCCTTCCCGAGGTTGCGTGCCTAATGAATGGAAACGCCCTGCTCGCTCATAGTATTCCGCAATTCGACTTCCAAGGTAAGCCGGATAGCCTTCATCTCCTGGGATCTCTTGCAAGCGCCCACTCATTTCCCGCAGTGCTTCTGCCCAACGAGAAGTTGAATCTGCCATGATGGCAACACTATAGCCCATGTCACGGTAATATTCCGCGATCGTGATTCCTGTATAGATCGAGGCTTCCCGAGCAGCAACTGGCATATTCGACGTATTGGCGATCAATACCGTTCGTTCCATGATCGACTTGCCGGTATTCGGATCGATCAACTCAGGAAATTCGTTCATGACATCCCGCATTTCGTTGCCCCGCTCACCGCAACCGACATAGACCACGATATCCACATCTGACCATTTAGCGATCTGATGCTGAACGACTGTTTTTCCAGCACCAAAAGGTCCAGGAACAGCAGCTGAGCCGCCTTTTGCCACTGGAAAATAGGTGTCGATGACTCGCTGTCCAGTGACTAGCGGTTCGCCTGGATTTAATTTAGCAGTAACTGGCCGCGGTTGACGCACTGGCCATTTCTGAACCATCGTCAAGGATTTTTCACCATCGATGGTTTCTAAAACACAGATCACTTCAGTAATCGCAAAATTTCCCACCATGATTTCTTTGACGGTTCCTTCATAGTTTGGTGGCACCATGATCTTATGCTCGATCACCGAAGTTTCTTGTACTGAACCTAAAATATCACCGGCTTGTACAGTATCGCCGACTTGTACTTGTGGGACGAAGGTCCATTTCTTTTGGCGATTCAGTGGATCGATGGTGACACCCCGCTCCAAAAAATCACTCTCTGTTTGCGACATAAATGTATCTAATGGTCGTTGGATCCCATCAAACATCTGAGTCAACAAACCTGGTGCTAGTTCGACAGACAATGGTGCGCCTGTCGTTTCTACGGGCTCGCCTGGTCCGATCCCCGCTGTTTCTTCGTATACTTGGATCGAAACCAGCCCTTTTTTGATCTCAATGATCTCACCGATAAGGCCCTTGTCACTGACTTTGCAGATTTCGTGGATTTTTGCGCCACTTAATCCTGAGGCGGTGACCAGTGGTCCCGATACTTTTTCAATTGTGCCAAATGCCACATTTATTCCTCCTAGCTGGCTGACTTGTCTGTTATGAATCTAATATATTCATTCCTACCGCTTTTTCCACATTTTGCTGAATGCGTGCCATGCCGATCCCTAAACTACCCGTACTACTTGGAATCGGAATGATCGCTGGTGTCGGTACTTCTTCGTAACGACGAACGATCGGTTCTAATTGTTCAATCAACCGCTCGGTCAAAAAGATCACACCATACGCTTCAGCTATCTCTTCTAATTGTTGGGCGGCTTCATCCAAATCGCTGACTGGAAAGATATCGATCCCCAGCCCTTTGAAAGGCAAGATCGAGTTCTTACCACCCATCATTGCTATTTTTTTATGCATAACTATCACGCACCCGACTTCTTAAAATCTCTTCTGGCACCTTATTGATTTTACCAATCAAGAGAATACGCAAATTCTTGCTTTCAATTTCCTTGGCATACAGATACCCTGCCAATGCTGACGGCCCAAAAGGCACGATTTTTTGTTCTTTGAGCTTCGCCATTAGAAAATTGTCTTTACGTATATCAAAGGTATTCAAGGTCTTCTTTTCTACCAATTCTTCATAACTATGATTGATCAGCTCTTTATAAGGGGTTCCTTGCAAGTATCCCACAAACGCCTCAAGAGAAGTCGTGATTTCTGCTAACAACTCACTTGCAGGTAAATTCCCATGGTCGGCTAAAACTGCGCTGATAAAGCCGCGCTTGCGTTTCATCGCGTAACTGCGCAACGTTGTTGAAATATTGAAGATATCGATTTGACGGCGAATCAAGCTTTGCAGCAACTCGTCTTGGTATTCTTTACCGATCGTCCATAATTGCTCCCAATAATGGTTGTCAAAGATGATATCGATGGACTGGACTTCATGATAGTTCTCAATATAAGAAAAGACTTCTTCCACACAGGCAACCATTTCTTGCGCGACCTGAGTACTTTTCCTGGTCTTGACCAGATCTTTAAGGACGGAAAGTGGCTGGGTGCCGATTGGGACGAGATACGCCGAAAAATCTTCTTGCATATACGCCGCTTTTACTAAAACTTTCAGATTTTGATAGTCATATTTCAAAGCAAAGAAATCAACGATCGCTTTTTCTGGTGTCAACTGATACATCGTTTCGTATACCCGTTTCAACTCAGCCATCAGGACTTGTTCAAAATCGTGTACACGATCATCTTCATTGATGAAGTCACCATAAACCGTTTCTTGCAGCATCCCATAGATTTCCTCTGCGCTGGCAGCTGAGAGCATTCGCTCATAGCGACTACGATCGAATAATTGCGATTCATACGTCCGAATTCTCGTATTCAACGTATTATATTTGATGTCATTCATCTGTTTGCACCTGCTTACTGTTCAAAAATCAATTGCAGTAACGTATTGCTTAACTCTTCTTTGTTGGCTTCTAGTAGCGCATCAAAGGTAAAATTCAACTCAATTGCTTCTTGTCGCAACAAAAAGCCACCCTTGCGAGGGATCGTTTTATTTACCAGTTTCAGCTGAACCTCTGGGACCGATGCTTGCAACTTAGTAAGGAATTCCTCATCTACAAAATGACGGGACTTCTCACCTAAAAGCAACTCGACCTCACCAGTTAACCGTGCATTCGCCAAGCCTTTCGCGATAAACGTATAAAATGCTGCCTGATCCATCGTGTTCAAACGGGTCAGAGCCTCAGAAAACAGCTCATCTAAGACGGACTGCTTTGCTGCCAAGACCTTGTTTCTTGATTGGATATGCACATCTGAGATTTCCAAATACATCGCAGCACGTTTTTCTTTTTCATAAAAAGCTAACCGTTCATTAAGCTCTTTTTCTAACTGTGCTCGTTTTAAATTTTCTTGGTTTTCACTTTCTTTTTGTGCTTCTTTGATTTGAAGCTGGTATTTCTTTTCCGCATCAGCGGTTATTTTGTCAGTTAAACGTGTAATATCAGACATTCACTTTTCCCTCCTCTTAATTCAAGACAAGCAAGAAGGAAATCACGAACCCTAAAATACAATACGTTTCCATCATCGCTACCAAGATAATTCCTTTGGTCACATGTTCTGGTTTTTTTGCTAAAATCTGCATCGCAGCACTTGCGGCACGTCCTTGCCATTTACCGGCGATAATTGCTGTTAACGCGATCGGTAATGAAGCGATAAACAAATACAACCCGCGATCGAATGAGATCGAACCACTGATCTGACCAAAAATCATAAAGGAGATTACAAAGCCGTATAGCCCCTGGGTACTAGAAAGCAATTCCAAAATCAACGCTTGCCCAAATTTCTCTGGCTGCTCTGAGATCAAGCCTGATGCTGCTTCACTGGTCATCCCAACACCGATCGTTGATCCGATACCACCACAAATCGTTGCGGTCGCTACACCTAAAGCTGCAAAAACAATTCCACCATTTTCGTAAAAGAAACTAATCCAATTTTCCATTATTATCCTCCTGTAACTTTTCTTCTGAGATGATCTCTACATAATTTTCATTTGATTTGAACGGGTCAAAGGCACGTCCGCCCCCCGTAAAGAATTTTCCAAAATACTCCAAATACTGCAAGCGAATACCATGAACATACGCACTAAGGTAACTTAAGAAAATATTCAGGCCATGTAGCGCCACAAATAATAAGATACCGACGGTAAACCGGGCTGCTGGCGGCAAGTAGCTAATGATCAAGTTGAAGGCTGAGGCGATACTTCCGCCGGCAACCCCTAACGCCATCAGACGGGTGTAACTGATCAAGTCACCAACATAATTGGTCACATCCATCAATCCGTACAATCCAGAACCGATTTTTCCTGCCAACGTTTTTCCTTCTAAACTGCCTCCGATTGCCACTGCTAAAAGACTGGCAGCGATCATTACGATCCCAATCGTTTGTAACGGGGTGTCAGGGAAAAGCAGCATTCCTGCGGCGACAAAAACGACACTGATCAAAAAGACGATCCACGAACCGGCTTGGAACATCGCAGCCAGTTTCTGGTCTTTTTTCTTCCATAAAATATAGAATTTCAGCGCCAAGCCAAACATGATCTGAATGTACCCAAAGATCACGGATAAGACTAAGATCTGATTGACATCATCCTGGGCAGACAACAGTTGGAATGAGAATTCAAATCCAAAGAAGTTGCCATAGATCAAGCCCCAAATAATCGTAGGGATCGAGCACAACTGAAAGAGGGTCAAATTTTGTTCCAGCCCTTTGCTGAGGTGGAACAGCTTTTTCCCCAGGAATGTCGCCAGAAACAAGAGCAACCCATAGCCAAAATCGGCAACCATCATCCCGAATGCCACCATGTAAAAAGGCGCCATAAATGGTGTCGGATCTAACTCGTCATATTGCGGCAAGCTGTACATCCGAACAAGTCCTTCGAAAGGTTTGATCCAACGTGCGTTTTCTAATAAAATCGGCACATCAGCCAGCTCTTTTTCCGTCACTTCTTGGTATTCGAGGTAATAGTTATCCGTGGTCCCTTTTTTGATACGTTTTTCTAATTCGGCCGCCCCATCAACAGGAACCCAGCCAGAAATCGATACCGCATGAGTCGAACGCAAAAGCATTTTACTGCTTTTTAAGCGGGTGATCGCTCCATCTAAATACTCGGCAACGATCCGCAAGGTTTCTTGCTCTTTTGTCATCGCACCAAGAGAAGCTTTGATTTCTTTTTCTTCATCAATTAGACGTTGGGATTTTTCTTTCATCGTTTGCAGATCTTCTTCTGGAATCCCCTCATAAGGGTAGATGTATTGCTCGAAGGCTGCTTTCTTTAGAAGAGTAGTTACTTTTTCTTTTACATCTTTATGGAAAAGTACCAATAAGTAAGTTGTCGTTTGTGATTGATAAATGGTTTCGACATAGACAAGCGGCAGCTTTTCACTGTTGGTCGTAAAGTCAGCCATTTCAGAAGTAGGAATCGATCCTAACAAGCCACCTGATTTTTTTAATTCTTTTAAAACAGCTGGTCGTTCTTTGAAATACTTCCAGATCGACAGTTCTGCTTCTTGTGCTAATACATCGCGTTTTTCTTGATCAATCAAGCGAAGACGTTTGTCTTGTTTACGAAGGATTTGGCATAATTCTTGCCAAGGATAGGTGTGGGCTGTTTCAGCCAATTCTTGAAGGGTATATTTTTTGATTGGTTGCCGCAGTTGTGCCAGCATTCCTTTTTTGGGTACATATTCTTCTAAAAAATTTAAGCTCCAGTTGACTTGACCAAACTGGTTCTCCATTTCTTCTTCAGACTGTTCCTCGCGAACCGGTGTCAAAACACCCGTCGTTTCTTCAGAATCATAATATTTTTCCGAAGAAAGCAGTTCTACGCCTTGAAAGTCTTGCAGCTGCTCTAAAACAGCTTCTTTCTGATCGTAAAAGGTCAACAGACTGAACTTTTGCATTTTTGCAATTGCCATTTATGTCACAACCTTATTTATTATTATTGCTAATGCTTCTTCTTTCAATTCATTAGGGATCGTTCGCAGTGTTTCCACTTCTGCTTGGGTCTTAGCCAAGAGTGGTTCCTTAGACTGTACCAACTCAGCTGCGATTTTTTGGTTGATTGCTTCTTTTTGTTGGGCTTCTTTTTCTGCCAACTCTTTTTTAAACGCCTTCAACCGTTCTTCTCTTGCTTGTGCCAATTGTTTTTTTTCTGCTTCTGCTTCTTTATTTTTATTTTCCGCAAATTGCTCTGCTTCTTGTAATAATCGAATGGCATCTACTGTCATTTTCTCACCTGCTTTCACTTTTTTTCCGCAAAAAAAACCACTACAAATCAAGCATATGGCATTCGCTGATCGTAGGGTGTCAAAAATCAATAAGTGGCAAATACCTTCACCTATTTCCGTTTTCTAATATAACCGTAACATAAATTTTGCGATAGAACAAGGTTCCTAGCGTTTTTTTATAGTCTTTACATATAAAAGTCACAAAAATTACACATTTTCACAAAAAGAAATCCTTTTCATTTTATTGGGGGTTAAATGATGACAAAAAAGAAAGATTAGAAACAAAATGATGTTTCAAATCTTTCTTTTAGTTTTTTCTCGTCTTTTTCTTAACTTAAATGCTTCTAAAGAAAAGACAAGCATTTAAAATAACAAAGCATCGACCTACTCACGTATAAACGGCATACTCATACAGCGGGGGCCCCCGCGTCCGCGAACCAATTCGCTGCCCGAGATTTCATTCAAAATGACTCCTGCCTCTTTTAACAGCCCATTGGTAATGGTGTTGCGGTCATAGACCACGACTTCTCCAGGTGCAATCGCCAAGGTATTAGACCCATCATTCCATTGCTCTCTAGCTGCCGCTGCTAAATCGTCGCCACCACAGCGGATCAAGTGGACTTCAGGCAAATCTAAATAACGGCAAAGAATGTTTTCCAACGTATCTTTTTCCTCATATACTCGCACACCGTCCTTGTGTTTAGTGATTGAATACAGCGAAAGTTCTCCCTCGATTTCTGGATGGATCGTGAACTTATCATGATCCACCATCGTGAAGACCGTATCTAAATGCATAAATTTTCGTTCTTCGCCGATATTAAATGCCAAGATATGTTCGAAACTCGGTTCTGTGGCAAAAATCGTTTCGGCAATTTTTTCAATTGAGGCAACTTCTGTTCGTTGAGAGATCCCGATCGCCACGATTTTATCAGATAAAATCAGCTGATCGCCGCCTTCCATCCGCGTCGTTTCGTCCCGATGATACAAAAAGTTCGTCTCATTGCGGGCAAACATCGGATGGTGCGTAAAAATTTGTTTTCCGTAGAGGGTTTCCCGTCTTCTCGTTGCAGAATACATTCGATTCAAGGAAACACTGTGACCAATCGTCGCAAACGGATCTCGCGTGAAATATAGGTTTGGCATTGGATCGATCAAGAAAGGATATTCTGTTTCAACGATTGCCGTTAAGTTACTGGCTTTTGAAATTTCTACCTCACTTTTTTTCAAGCCCGCCATCGTATGATCGATAAAGGCGCGATTGTCTTTAATCGACAGGAAAAAGTTGCGCACTTCGTTGCGAATCTCTTCATCAAGGATCGTTGTTTCATTTAAATAGTCTTCTAAAAAGGCCTCTTTGGCACCAGTTGTTGTCAATGTTTCAGCAGCTAGATCCTCCAAATAAAGGACTTCCACCCCTTTGCTTCTTAACGTATCCGCAAAAAAATCATGTTCTTTTTGCGCTTGGGTTAAAAAAGGAATATCATCAAACAACAATCGATCAAGATAATCCGGCATCAAGTTTTCTAATTCTGCGCCTGGACGATGCAGCAGCACCCGTTTTAAAGGGGCAATCTCAGAAAAAATCTGTATTGGCTGGTTCATGAGCTTGTCTCTCCTTCTTGGCAATTTTGTTGAATAACTTATGTCATTCATTTTTTTGATTCCTCATCACATAATTATTCATTTCTCTGACTCATCGTGTTTTTTCTACTCGTGATTCAAAGTTTTTTTGGTGGATCATATAGTTATAAACATGCATTTCAGCAAAAAGAAACCTCCGATAAAAAAACAACTAGATAAGAATATAAATTCTAGATACTTTAATTTACCGCCTTTTTCAATTGTATATTTTTGTTAAAAAAACAGCAAGGCAAAAGAACTGATGGACGATAGTCCTAGCTGCGAAACCAGATTGAATTATTTTTGTTTTTTTGGATCATTTCATGATTTTCAAATGATACCGCTATCAAACAGATAAATATTTGCTATGATTCAAGTATCTTGATGCTAAAGAAACGTCTATAAAGGAGCGATTTGATGAAAATGCAACGTCAACTTTACTATGGTGCCGACTACAATCCTGAACAATGGTCTAAAGAAGTCATTCTTGAAGATATGCGCTTAATGAAAGAAGCAGGTGTGAACTATGTAAGTATCAATATTTTTGGCTGGGTCAATCTGCAGCCAGATGAATCCACCTATGATTTTGATTTTCTGGACTGGTTGATGGATCTTTTATATGAAAACAATATCATGATCGACCTAGCCAACGGAACGGCTTCGCCTCCCGCTTGGCTTGTTCAAAAACATCCTGAGATGCTGCCTGTGACCATTCATGGCAATCGACTGGTTCATGGGGCGCGCCAGCACTACTGTCCGACTTCCCCTATCTATCGTCAATATGCCACCGATTTGTCAGAAGCAGTCGCAAACCGTTATGCCAATCATCCAGGGCTAGTCATGTGGCATATCAATAATGAATATACCTGTCACATCCACGAGTGTTATTGCGATCATTGTCGGAAAAGATTTCAGACATGGTTAGCAGAGAAATATCAGACCATCGCTGGATTGAATGATGCTTGGTCAACCAAGTTTTGGAGTCAATCCTATGGCAGCTGGGAGGAAATTTTTCTACCTGAAGCGATGCCGACCTTCAAAAATCCTGCGCAGCAGTTAGACTATCGCCGTTTTCTTTCCGACATGAATATGGAGCTCTATCAACTCGAAAAGGCGGCGATCGCAAAATATTCACAAGGCATCCCTTACATGACCAATCTGATGGGCTTGCACAAATACGTGGATGGGTTTAAATGGGCACCCGAAATGGATGTAGTCAGCTGGAATTCGTACCCGAATCCCTTTGAAAAGATCCCTTACCCGCAATTTCTTGCTAACGATCTAACTCGTAGTTTAAAGAAAAAACCTTTTTTGATCATGGAACAAGCCACCAGCGCCGTTAATTGGCGGCAAATCAATGGTGCCAAGACACCCAACCAGCTGCGTCTATGGAGTTATGAAGCGCTCGCTCATGGCGCTGATGGCATCATGTTCTTCCAATGGCGGCAGTCTCGTGGCGGTGCGGAAAAATTTCATAGTGCGATGGTGCCTCACGGAGATCCTCATTCAAGCCGTATCTTTCGTGAATGTGCGCAATTAGGCAACGAATTTTCGCAACTGTCGGAAATTGTTGGGACGCGCTTCTTGGCTGATGTCGCGGTTGTCTTTGACTGGGAAAATTGGTGGGCGCTGGAATTGGATGCCAAACCAAGCACCTTAAAGTACATTCATCAGTTACGCAGCCTGTATGGCGCGCTAAGAGCGTTAAATCTGAACGTAGACTTTGTCCATCCTTCCGAATCCCTAGACGGCTATCCTTTAGTGATCGCCCCAAATCTCTATTCAGCACCAGAAGCCTTCGGTAAGAAAATCAATGATTACGTGCGACAAGGTGGCATCTTCTTGACGAATTTCTTTAGTGGGATCGT
>NZ_NGLC01000001.1:661270-773392 GCF_002140755.1 Enterococcus sp. 5B3_DIV0040 | reverse complement strand
GGTATTTACTTGAGAGTAGACCTCTCAAAACTGAACAAAGGCAAACGATGTGTAGTCTTCCGAAATATTCCTTAGAAAGGAGGTGATCCAGCCGCACCTTCCGATACGGCTACCTTGTTACGACTTCACCCCAATCATCTATCCCACCTTAGGCGGCTGGCTCCAAAAGGTTACCTCACCGACTTCGGGTGTTACAAACTCTCGTGGTGTGACGGGCGGTGTGTACAAGGCCCGGGAACGTATTCACCGCGGCGTGCTGATCCGCGATTACTAGCGATTCCGGCTTCATGTAGGCGAGTTGCAGCCTACAATCCGAACTGAGAGAAGCTTTAAGAGATTAGCTTAGCCTCGCGACTTCGCAACTCGTTGTACTTCCCATTGTAGCACGTGTGTAGCCCAGGTCATAAGGGGCATGATGATTTGACGTCATCCCCACCTTCCTCCGGTTTGTCACCGGCAGTCTCGCTAGAGTGCCCAACTAAATGATGGCAACTAACAATAAGGGTTGCGCTCGTTGCGGGACTTAACCCAACATCTCACGACACGAGCTGACGACAACCATGCACCACCTGTCACTTTGCCCCCGAAGGGGAAGCTCTATCTCTAGAGTGGTCAAAGGATGTCAAGACCTGGTAAGGTTCTTCGCGTTGCTTCGAATTAAACCACATGCTCCACCGCTTGTGCGGGCCCCCGTCAATTCCTTTGAGTTTCAACCTTGCGGTCGTACTCCCCAGGCGGAGTGCTTAATGCGTTTGCTGCAGCACTGAAGGGCGGAAACCCTCCAACACTTAGCACTCATCGTTTACGGCGTGGACTACCAGGGTATCTAATCCTGTTCGCTCCCCACGCTTTCGAGCCTCAGCGTCAGTTACAGACCAGAGAGCCGCCTTCGCCACTGGTGTTCCTCCATATATCTACGCATTTCACCGCTACACATGGAATTCCACTCTCCTCTTCTGCACTCAAGTCTCCCAGTTTCCAATGACCCTCCCCGGTTGAGCCGGGGGCTTTCACATCAGACTTAAGAAACCGCCTGCGCTCGCTTTACGCCCAATAAATCCGGACAACGCTTGCCACCTACGTATTACCGCGGCTGCTGGCACGTAGTTAGCCGTGGCTTTCTGGTTAGATACCGTCAAGGGATGAACATTTTACTCTCATCCTTGTTCTTCTCTAACAACAGAGTTTTACGATCCGAAAACCTTCTTCACTCACGCGGCGTTGCTCGGTCAGACTTTCGTCCATTGCCGAAGATTCCCTACTGCTGCCTCCCGTAGGAGTCTGGGCCGTGTCTCAGTCCCAGTGTGGCCGATCACCCTCTCAGGTCGGCTATGCATCGTTGCCTTGGTGAGCCGTTACCTCACCAACTAGCTAATGCACCGCGGGTCCATCCATCAGTGACGCAAAAGCGCCTTTCAACTTTCTTCCATGCGGAAAATAGTGTTATACGGTATTAGCACCTGTTTCCAAGTGTTATCCCCTTCTGATGGGCAGGTTACCCACGTGTTACTCACCCGTTCGCCACTCTTTTTCTTTCGGTGGAGCAAGCTCCGGTGAAAGAAAAAGCGTTCGACTTGCATGTATTAGGCACGCCGCCAGCGTTCGTCCTGAGCCAGGATCAAACTCTCATAATGATTTGTTTGAATGACCATACGGTCATTAAGCTCATAAAAATTAACTTTGCTAGCTATTGCTTGCATGTATTTGTTTCAATAAATTGAAACGTCCTACACATTGGTTCGTTTGCTTGCTTTGTTCAGTTTTCAAAGGTCTACCGTGCTGTGTTAGCAACTTTTATATCATATCAGAGCGACGTTTGTTTGTCAACTCTTTTTTAAAAGTTTTTTTCAAGAAGTTGTTATTTAACTTCTTTCTTAACCTCAGCGGCTTTTTTATCTTACCATCTCAACCGTTATATGTCAAACACTTTTTTTGAAAAGTTTTTTTGATTTATTAGGTTTTTCAGAGATGATATTTTTTCGACTTTGTTATAATAACACTTGTAAAATGTTTCGTCAACAACTAATTTCAAAAAAGATCAATCAGTGTTTGTTACAAATGCCTTAACAAGGACAAGTAATAATATAGCAATTCTTAAAGGAAAAATCAACTAAAAAAATAGGCTTTTTGGCAACTATTTTTATAAGCGAATTATTCATTGTCAAACGATTCGAACGTTCGTTTATAAGAAGTATTTTGCGGCTAAATCTATCATTAATGGATAAAAAAAGAGAACTTAAGCTTTTCGCCTAACGTTCTCTTTTCGTCCGATCTTCTGATTGAACGATCGGTATATAGATTCGAAAGATCGTTCCTTGACCGATGACACTCTCTGCTGAAATTTTTCCTTTATAGCTTTCCAATAACTGTTTCGCAATAGAGAGCCCTAGCCCGTTTCCGCCTTTGGTTCTAGCACGGGCTTTATCTACCCGATAGAAACGATTAAAGATCTTGTCGAGGTCTTCTTTGGAGATTCCCTCACCAAAGTCTTGAATGGCAATTTCAAAGGATTGCCGATCCAACGAAATGGATAGATGAACTTCTTTTCGATCAGTGGAATATTTCACTGCGTTATCCAAGACAATAATAATGATCTGTTCAAAATGATTGCGATAGATTTTCAGCTTCAACTCATGGTATAAGTCATCATCCAATGTAAAAACAAAATCCGGATACAGTATTTTAAAGTTATTGAAGACTTGATAGACAACTTCTTTTGCATTGGTTGTTTCATTTGCATAATGAACATCCACTTGTTCCGCTCTTGAGAGATCCAACATTTCCTGTACTAGCGTCTTCATCCGACTGATCTCTTGCATACTGGCTGCCAGAGACTCATCCAAAATCTCTGGATCGTCTTTTCCCCAACGCTGCAACAGATTCATATGTCCTTCAATGATCGCCACAGGCGTTCGCAACTCATGAGAAACGTCTTCGACGAATCGCTCTTGCTGTTCAATGTATAGGCGCATGCGATCCAGCATTTCGTTAAAGATATCTGCTAAATCAGACAGTTCATCGTTCGTATTTAATTCTGGCATATGCACCGTTGACTGTGGGTTTTTCCGAACGGTTTCCATCGTATCTCGCAAGACCTTTAACGGCTGAAGGAAATACGCTGATAAAAAGAATCCAAGCACACTACTAAGAATCAGAGAAACGACTTCTAAGATAATCAAAGTCAGCAGCAGTTTGCTGCGTATTTCGTAAAAAGAAGTCAATTCATAAAATGTTTGTGCATAGCCAATCCGCTCTCTGGTGCCTTTTGAATAGATGGGTTGGATCGAGAGAAAGCCTGTGATACCATCCAGCGTTACGATGGTTGGCGCTTTGCGCTGCGTGTCGATCAGTGCTAAATCATTCTCATGGGTTTTAAACACAAGATCCTCATTCAAATTATAAACAAACAAGCTCAACGGCGCTTGGCCTAATTCCGAAATAAAGGAATCGATTTTCATTAAGTTGCCATCGATCGTTGAAGTGCGATCATAAATGCTCGTCGTCCCCGCATCATTTTTGGTTAAATTACGATACGTCCGAACCAATGTTAGTTCTTGATCCGAATTGGCTAAACGAGAAGCAACCTCTGACATCGTCCGCTCCACATTGTTTTCTTCTTTAGCGACGATCAAATTCACCGATGTTTTATAGGTGATCACAGCAAAGATCGTAAATACGACGAATATAAAGAAAGAACTTGCGAAGGCCCACTTTACAGTTAAAGAAGGCCCCTTCAGTTCTTTTAATTTTTTCATTCTTTTTTTAAGGTTCACGACCGCATCACATAACCTGTACCACGAACGGTTTGGATATAGCTTTCCTCCCCTGGCACATCAATTTTATTTCGTAAGTAGCGGATGTAAACATCGACAACGTTGGTTTCAACTTCTGTCTCATAGCCCCAGACTTTGTTTAATAAAACATCTCTGGCTAAAACGACATTGACGTTTTCCATTAAAGTCAACAATAGCTCATATTCGCGTTTTGTTAGTTCAATGACATCTGTTCCACGTCGAACGACACGGTTTTCTTTTTCAATCGTTAGATCGCGGTAAGTGATCGTGGTTTGTTTTGCGACGTTTTTGTCCCCTTCGATATCGATACGGCGAAGCAACGCACGTAAGCGTGCCAGCAATTCTTCAATTGCAAAAGGCTTCACAATATAATCATCAGCACCATGATCCAAACCTGATACTCGATCAATCACAGAATCTCTCGCGGTCATCATGATGATCGGGGTGTTCTTCGATTGACGCACACGTCGGCAAACTTCTAACCCATTTAGCTCTGGAAGCATTAGATCCAATAAGATTGCATCCCATTCATTATTCAGCGCAGCATCCAGTCCCGTCCGTCCGTTGTAATGAACTTCAGTATTATACCCTTCATGCTTCAATTCTAATTCCACAAATCGAGCTAAGTTCTTTTCATCTTCAATGATTAGAATATTACTCATTATTGATAGCCCCTTTATTGATTATTCTGCCTTTAAAATAGACATTATCTGTCTTATTTTATCATGTATCTAAAAAATAAAAAAGAGATTGACCGAAAGTTCTCACTTTCGGCCTTTCTCTTTTGGATTCTCTTAAAGCTTACGCTTCGTCATACCATGAATAATGGAAAATTCCCTCTTTATCTGTCCGTTCATACGTATGCGCGCCGAAGTAATCCCGTTGTGCTTGGATCAAGTTCGCTGGCAAACGATCAGAACGATACGAATCAAAGTACGCGATCGCAGAGGAGAACGTCGGCACAGGGACACCCGCTTGGACAGCTAGCGCAACTACTTCACGTACAGAAGATTGATAGCGTTTCGTGATGTCTTTGAAGTAATCATCTAATAATAAGTTTTCGATGTCAGCATTCTTGTCATAAGCATCCGTGATTTTTTGTAAAAATTGCGCACGGATGATACAGCCTGCACGCCAAATTTTGGCAATCTCACCAAAAGGAAGATCCCAATCGTACTCTTTTGATGCTGTACGTAATTGCGCGAAACCTTGTGCATAGCTCATGATTTTACTGAAGTATAAGGCTTCACGGATCTTATTGATAAATTCTTCTTTGTTTCCTTCAAAAGCAACCGCTTCTGGTTTCGGTAATACTTTGCTGGCATTGACCCGTTCTTCTTTGTAAGCTGAGATATAGCGAGCAAAAACAGATTCAGTGATCAATGGCAATGGAACACCTAGGTCTAAGGCACTTTGGCTCGTCCATTTCCCAGTTCCTTTATTGCCTGCAGCATCTAAGATGACATCAACGATCGGTTTGCCTGTTCCTTGATCATCTTTACGTGTCAAGATATCCGCTGTGATCTCAATTAGGTAGCTATCCAATTCACCTTTGTTCCATTCGGCAAAGATATCAGCCATTTCATCAACAGATAGACCTAAAATGTTTTGCATCAAGTCATAAGACTCCGCAATCAGCTGCATGTCGCCATACTCGATCCCATTATGAACCATTTTTACGTAATGGCCTGCACCATTTGGTCCAATATAAGTTACACAAGGTGTACCATCTTCAGCTTTTGCTGAAATTTGTTCTAAGATCGGTGCAACCAATTCATATGCTTCTTTTTGTCCACCAGGCATGATCGAAGGACCTTTCAAGGCGCCTTCTTCCCCACCAGAAACACCCGTACCGATAAAGTTGATTCCTGAGTTTGCCAACTCTTCGTTACGACGAACGGTATCTTTAAAGAAGGTATTTCCGCCATCGATCAAAATATCGCCTTTGTCTAGATGAGGCAATAGTTCTTGGATCGTAGCATCCGTCGCAAATCCTGCTTTTACCATTAATAAAATACGACGTGGTTTTTCAATTGATTGGACAAATTCTTCTATCGTATAAGTTGCTTTAAAATTTTTATCTGGATGTTCTTTTACTACTTCTTCTGTCTTTGAACCAGTACGGTTAAATAAGGCAACTGAATAACCGCGGCTTTCGATGTTCAACGCTAAGTTTTTGCCCATAACAGCCATACCGACAACGCCGATTTGTTGTTTTGTCATCTTTCATCCTCCTAAGATTCAATTATCTTTTTCATTATAGCGCAAATGTACCTGCTTTTGAACTATTCTCTTTCGATGGACAAAAAATATTTCTGAAAAGTTCCATCTTTTCCAAAAAAAACAAAAAAACCTCAGGCTCCATGGTTAGCCTAAGGTTTTAGAATCCTCTTTCTGAAAAAAAGGAATTATGCTTCTTTTGTTGCTACGTCTTTGCCATCGTAATGACCACAGTTAGAGCAGACATGGTGGCTTTTTTTCATTTCACCACAGTTTGCACATTCGTTCAAACCGTTGATTGTCAATTTGTAATGTGTACGACGTTTTGCTTTCTTCGCTTTCGAAGTTTTTCTAGCTGGTACTGCCATTTTGCTACACCTCCTTGTTAATGAACGCAACCTTGAGGCTGCAATTTATTCCAATCCTACGCGTTATCGTCATCTGATTCATTGAATAATTCGGATAATTTTGCAAGACGAGGATCAACTTGTTGAGCTTGCGCTTCTTTTTGATTTGCAAAGTCTTCTTCTGACAAAACAGCCCAATCGTTGCCAGATGGCATTGCTGAACCTTGTTTTTCTTCTTCTGTCAGGACTTGCAAAGGAATCGCAAGTAATAGGTTATCAGCGACCGATTCATCTAAGCTGATGGTTTGACCTTCAATGATCAAAACTTCTTCTTCGACGATCGTTTCATCGCGACGCTGAAATTGCTCTGGTGTCATGAATTGTTCATCCACTGAAAAATCAAAAGGAATCGCTACAGGTGTCAAAGAACGAGTAGATGGCAATGTCATCGTCGTTTCCACTTGATAGTGCAGCAAGTATCCTTGCTTATCAACACTCATCAGCCCTTTTACTTTTACAGGAGACAAATCAATGATCTGTCCATCGCGTTTTATCAGTTGACTTTTTAGGTCAAGTGTTTCTTCAAACATCAGCGGTGTCTCTTGGTATTTTTTTAATTCCAATAAAGACCATTTCATTTTTATCACCCCTAAGCAACAAAAGCAATTATACAGGGCTTCTGAGGCTTTGTCAATGAAATTTTCTTGACACCTTTTTCATTTTTGATCGTGTCATTTTAATGCCTTTTCTCAAGGGATTTCGACACTCTCAAAAAAACAACAGGAAGCGCACAACGTGCACTTGCCTGTTGCTTGATCAATCGTTAAAAATCATTAGATCGCTGTTGTTTCTCCACGATAAACGATACCGCGACGAGAATCAAGAGTAACCAATTCGCCATCTTTGATGGTTGTTGTTGCGTCTTTGGCACCAACGATCACTGGTAGATCTTTCGCGATTCCGACAACTGCTGCATGAGAAGTCAAGCCGCCATCTTCAACAACTAAAGCTGCTGCTTTTTCGATTGCTGGCATATATTCTTTATCTGTTGTTGGTACAACTAAAATCATGCCATCTTTTGCTTTCGCAATTGCTTCTTCGGCACTGTGAGCGATCACGGCATTGGCAACAACTGATTTTTCACCAATTCCTTGCGCTTCAAGCAATTTTGATCCGATCAATTGGATCTTCATTACGTTGGTTGTTCCGCGTTCACCAACAGGAACACCGGCTGTGATCAAGATTAGATCGCCTTCTTTAGCAAAGCCTAAATCCACTGCTTGTTTTGCTGCTAATTCAAACATTTCATCAGTTGTTGATGGTTTTTCAGCAACGGTTGGGTACACACCCCAGTTAAGCATCAAGCCGCGTTTTGTGCGTTCGTCAAATGTGACAGCTAAAATGTCAGCATCTGGACGATATTTAGAGATCATTTTTGCAGTGTAGCCAGATTCAGTGGCAGCAACGATTGTTTTAACCCCTAAGTTTTTCGCTGCACGCGCAACAGATAAACCGATTGTTTCCGTTACATCTGTTTTATCAAATTGGTTGATTTGGAAAGTGCTGTTTTCTGATAAAGCTTTTTCTGCTTCCACGTCGATACGTGCCATTGTTGCTACTGCTTCAACAGGGTAGTCACCGTTTGCTGACTCACCAGAAAGCATTGTTGCATCAGTACCGTCAAAGACAGCATTGGCAACGTCAGAAGCTTCTGCACGAGTTGGACGTGGGTTTTGTTGCATTGATTCTAACATTTGTGTTGCTGTGATAACTGATTTACCAGCAGCGTTACATTTTTTAATGATGCTCTTTTGAACCATTGGTACTTCTTCAGCAGGGATCTCAACACCCATGTCACCACGGGCAACCATGATACCATCAGAAACTTTGATGATTTCATCGATATTATCGATACCTTCTTGTGATTCGATTTTAGAGAAGATTTGCACATGAGTCATGTCTTTTTCTTCTAAAATTTCACGAATTTCTAAAACGTCTTGCGCTTTACGTACAAATGAAGCGGCAATGAAGTCGATATCGTTATCAAGACCAAAACGGATATCTTCTGCATCTTTTTCAGTAATACCAGGTAAGCTGATTGATACGCCAGGAGCATTGACCCCTTTACGTGATCCTAACATTCCAGCATTTTTAACGACAACCACTAATTCACGGGTTGCTTCGTCTTTTTCTTTGATTTCCATGTCGATCAAGCCATCATCAAACAAGATGTGTCCGCCCACATGAACATCTTCAAATAAACCAGGATAAGTTACAGCAATTTTTTCTTTTGTTCCTTTGTGTTCTGGATCCATTGAAATGCGTGTTTCATCGCCAACGTTGAATTGGATGTATCCAGCACGACCAAAGTCTGCTTCTGTCGTATTTTGTACAGTTGTACGGATTTCAGCACCTTTTGTATCTAAAAGGATACCGACATCTTTACCAGTTTTCTTTACGGCTTCACGAACCATTGTCATACGCGCTAATTGTTCTTCATGATCTCCATGAGAGAAGTTAAAGCGGAAGACATTCGCACCGGCTTCAATCAGTTGAGAAATAATTTCCACACTGTTACTTGCTGGTCCTAATGTACTTACGATCTTTGTTTTTTTCATTACTAAACGCTCCTATTCATTTATTTAAAATAGCTAATAAGCTTTTTTTACAAAATTACTGTTGCGTTGCTTTAAAAATCTCTTTAGAATGAGATTTCTTTGTTCAAGTTATACAAGCTAAGATCTGGTTTGTGACGATTGTTTTCAAGGGTATCGATGATATCAGAAGCAATCATTTCATTGTTTTCGATACCGATACATAGACCGCCTTTGCCTTGTTGCAATAATTCAACGGCATATGAACCAAATTTACTTGCTAACACACGGTCACGAGCGCTTGGTGAACCACCCCGGACAACGTGTCCTAGAATTGATACACGGGTATGGAAATCGCCGTATTCAGAAAGTTTGTCAGCAAATTCATTTCCGCCCATCACACCTTCGGCTAAAACGATCAAGCAATGTTTTTTCCCGCGGTCGCGTCCTTCACGGATACGATCAGCAACAACTTGCATGTCAAAATCATGTTCTGGGATGATGATTTCATCCGCACCACCGGCCACACCTGACCATAAAGCGATATCGCCAGCACCACGACCCATTACTTCGATCACGAATGTGCGGACATGTGATGTCGCTGTATCACGGATCCGGTCAATCGATTCCAAGACAGTATTGATCGCTGTATCAAAACCAATCGTGAAATCTGTTCCTGGAATGTCATTATCGATCGTTCCTGGAATCCCGATCGCTGGGAAACCGTGACGAGTAAGTGCCATCGCACCATGGTAAGATCCATCTCCACCAATCACGACTAGCCCTTCGATGCCAAATTTCTTTAATTGTTCGATTCCTTTTAATTGTCCTTCTTGTGTCGCAAATTCTGGATAACGTGCTGAATATAAGAATGTTCCACCACGTTGAATTTTGTCACCAACATCAGCAACATCTAAGCGACGAATGTCGCCTGCGACTAGTCCGGCATAGCCATAGTTGATTCCGTATACTTCAAGTCCGTCAAAAATACCCTTTCTGACAACTGCGCGAATCGCTGCGTTCATTCCTGGTGCATCGCCGCCACTGGTTAGAATTCCAATGCGTTTCATTATTCTTTCACCTCATCAAAAGATTTTGTTTAGGGAAGCCCCTGTTTGCTAGTTTTCAAGTAATAACCACGAGACATATTCTACCATTATTCCATGAAAATGTCTTGAAATAGTGGGAAAAAGTTGAAAAAAGTGTAAGTTGAATTACCGTTTTCGGAAAATTACTTGAAAATTACATTTCCATTTCCTAATAATGCGATCAGTTGTTTGACAAAGTTCGGCTCATCCGTCACCCAGTTTTCTTCTGCTAATAACACTTTTTTGCCACTGCTTTCATAGAACATCACCACTGGAATATTTCCGTGATGCTGCTTCATTTCCTTCGACAATGCTTGCAGGTGCGACGTTTCAGCTTCAGCAGAAATCTTTAAGTAACAAGTTTGTGACGCAATTTTATTTTGAACGTTTTCTGCTAAGTCTATTTTATCAGCAATGAGTTGGATTTCACCATTGTAACGACTTACCTCGACCTTTCCTTCGATATAAAGAACAGCATTTTCTTCAATCAAGGAACGTACTTGTCGATAAACGATGGGAAAAATCGTTACTGACACTTCTTTGCTGGCATCCGTTCCTTCGACAAACGCCATTTGTTCGCCCTTTTTCGTTCGAATCTCTCGAATCTTGCGCACATATAAAAGGATACGCACCCGTTCATTCGGAACCAGGTCGGCAATATCAGTGATTTGTTTTAGTTGGTGCAATTTTTGAAACTGTTCCACGGGATGGCCAGACAAATAAACACCTAAGTATTCTTCTTCCAAAGCCAGTTTTTCTTCTAGTTTGTAATCGGCAACGGCTTCTTCTTTTAATGCCATAGTTTCTAAGAGATCCAAACTGCCGCCACTATAAGTAATGTTTTGGATCTTTCCTTCTAGCTGGATCAGTGCTTGTTTTCGATTGGGGGCGATCCCATCGAATACGCCGATGCTCAAAAGCGGCAATAAATAATCCAATTTTAACCATTTGCTGTTCCGCTGATTCAAGCGAAGCAAAAATTGATCCATAGACGTGAAATTACCATGCTCTTTTCTTTCTGCCAAAATGTCTTGGATCATGTCGCGTCGGATTCCTTTGATACTGCTGAAACCAAAACGAATTTGTTTTTCATTTTGCAGTTGAAAACTAAACCCACTGGCATTGATCGAAGGCGGCAGTACTTCTACGCCATAACGTGCGGCTTCATTTAAATATTCTTTCATTTTGCTGGCGGTGTTGCGTACCGAGTGTAGGATCGAAGCAAAAAATGGTGCGGGATAGTGTACCTTCAGATAGGCCATTTGAAAGCCGATAAAGGAATAGGCAAACGCATGGGATCGATTAAACCCATAATTGGCGAACCGCTCGATATAGTCATAGACCAAATTGGCGGTCTTTTCATCGTATTGATTGGCTAAGGCGCCTTGCACAAAATGACGACGTTCCTCATCCAAGACGTCTTTTTTCTTTTTACTGATTGCTCGACGCAAAATATCTGCTTGTCCTAAGCTGAAACCAGCCATTTTGGAAGCTACCTGCATGATCTGCTCTTGGTAGACAATGATTCCGTAAGTGTTTTGCAAAATCGGAATCAAGCTGTCATCTGGATAAGAGACACGCTCTTGTCCTTTTTTCCGCTTAATAAAGGTATCGATATTTTGCATCGGTCCTGGACGATACAAGGCATTGACTGCGGCAATATCCTCGATGCTTTCTGGTCCTAACTTACGCAGCACATTGCGTATCCCCGCTGATTCAAATTGGAAGATCCCTGCGGTCTCGCCTTTTTGAAACAAGCGCAATGTTGCTGGATCATCAAGAGGAATCTCCTTTTGGGTAACGATTTGTTGGCTGATTCGTTTAATGCCTTTCAAGGTATTATCAATGATCGATAAGTTTCTCAAGCCTAAAAAGTCCATCTTCAATAGGCCGATGGCTTCTACGTCATTCATGGTAAATTGGGTCAGCCAGATCCCATCGCTGCCTTCTTGTAAGGGAACCAGATCAAGCAAATTCTTGTCACTGATCACCACACCAGCGGCATGAGTCGATACGTGACGTGGCAAGCCTTCTAAAATTTTGGCGACTTGAAACATTACTTGGTTTCGCTCATTAAACGACACCAATTCTCGCAGCTGATTGGATTGTTCATAAGCAAGATCTAAGGTCATTTTCAAGGCATTGGGAATGGCTTTTGACCAGCGATTGGCTTCACTTTGCGAAAGACCAAAGACACGAGAAACATCTCGCAGAACCATTTTGGCCGCCATGGTGCCAAACGTCGCAATCTGTGCCATATATTCTTGCCCGTATTTTTGGCGCACATACTGTAAAATCTCGTCTCTGCGATTGTCAGGAATGTCTAAATCAATATCAGGCATCGTGTAACGTTCTGGATTCAAGAATCGTTCAAACAAAAGATCGTATTTGATTGGATCCACGTCGGTGATCGATAAAACATATGCCACCAGTGCGCCAGCAGCCGATCCCCGTCCAGCGCCGGTAACGATCTCTTGTTGGTGGGCAAAGTCCATGACGTCCCAAATAATCAAGAAATAGTCATCAAAGCCCATCTTATGGATGACGGACAACTCATAATCCAAACGCTGTTCGTACGCCGATGTAACGTGGGCAACACGCTGAGGCAGACGCTCAAAACAAATTTTCCGCAAATAGTCCGCAGCGCTTTCTTCGGCTGGTAGCGGGTAATGAGGCAACAGCCGCTGATGCAGCGGCAGCTCGACGGCGCATTCAGCTGCAATCCGCTGATTATTCATCAATGCCTGCGACCATTCTTCAAATGCCGCGGTCAGTTGGTCTGCTGGTTGTAGAAAAAGCTGCGCAGCCCCTTGCTCTTTAGCCTGACGAAAGTCTTCAATTTGCGAGCCCTCTTTGATATGCGTCATCACTTTGACTGCAAAGGCTTCTTCTTGTGCTAAAGCCGCGATTGGTTGATACGCACATGGTGCAATGTTTTGCTCGTTAAACCAAGCGATCGTTTCTGGATCTAACCCTTTGCTAGTAATACCTAAAAACAAGCTCTCAGAATCAAATTTATGGCTGATTGCTCGCAGTGCTTCTTGATTGGCTTCTAGATCATCGTGCTGATAAGGCAGAAATCCCTCGCCTTCAGGCAGCAAACCAAAGAGGTCCTGCAAAGAATCACAAGCAGCTAAATTCAACTGCTCGGTGATCATTTTTTCACTTGATAAACGCATCAAGGTTTGATAGCCCTTGAGGTTTTTTGCAAATACGTACAATGGAAAGGACATTGATCCCTCTCCGAAGGTACAGTCGAACAAAGCGCCAAAAATCGGCTTGATGCCCTGTGCTAGGCATTGCTGATAAAACTCGACCGCGCCATAGAGAACATTATGATCGGTCAGACCCAACGTCTGATAGCCCATCTTTTTGGCTTGCTCTATATAGTGAGGAATTTTGATCGTACTTTGCAGCAACGAATAGGCGCTTAAGGTGGTGAGCTGTGAATACATTGAAATCCCTCCAAAAATGAAAATTCTCTTTCTTTCTGCTAGTAATTAGATTTGAAAAACAAAATGAAAAAGTGAAAATCTTTACAATAAAAATTTTTGTGATAAACTAAAGTCGAAATGGAAGATACGCAGAAAAGAGGTGTCGTCATGCGTTACTTAGTCACTTTATTTTGGACTTTTGTATTAGGTCAAGTCGTTGGCTATCTAGGCAGCTCACTTGCTGGAGCAACTTATGATTTTCAATTAACTTCAATCATCTCTTTGGTCACAGGTGTGGTGATCATTCTTGTTGGTATTATCGCACCAGCGCCTGAAAAGACAAGCCATTAAAAAAAAACCAGTTACCTTTATTGTAACTGGTTTTTTTTTCTTTTCAACTATTCACTGATGTCCGTTTTACGCAAGCTTTTACGGAAATTAAATCCTGAGATAAAAATATTGATCAGTACAAACCCGCTAGTTACCCAAAAGACGGCGGGATAACCAAAGCCAGCTGCCACCGTTGAGCCGACCATCGGACCTAACACTTGTCCAAAGTTAGAGAACATTTGGTTGTAGCTGTAGATACGGCTGACCCCTTCCATCGGGGTGATCTTGCTGATCAGTGTGTTGATCGACGGCATCAACGCACCCGTCGAAAAACCAAGCAAGAAGCGCAGCACGCCCAACTGAAACGGTGTGGAGACAAAGCCCATCGGAATGAAACAGAAAAATGACAGCAATAAACCGCCTAACAATACCTTGTGATTGCCGTAACGATCACCGATTTTGCCTAAAAATGGCGAAGAGATGATTGCCGAAACACCAGCAACAGAGACGATCAATCCGCTGACAAACAAAATATTGCCACTATTCCCGCTTAGATCACGAATATATAACGTGAGGATCGGGCTGATACTCGTTACACCTAGCTGTAAAATCAGTGACGTAATAAACAAACCGACAAGCAGCTGCATATTTTTGATTTGACCAAAAATTTCTTTGATGGACAGCAAATCGCCCTTTTCAACCGGCTCAAAATCTTCTTGAACGAGAAAAATCGTAAGCAAGAGCGTAATTAGCAGCACAACACCAGTAATGATAAAAACATTTTTCATGCCGAACCATTGCGCCAACGCCCCACCCATCGATGGACCGATCAAATTCCCTGCGATGGCTCCTGTAGCCAATGTCCCAAGCGCCCAACCACTTTTTTCTCGAGGCGCCTGCGAAGCAATCAATGCAGTCGCATTGGGAATATACCCCGATAAAATTCCGGTAAAGAAACGCATGATCAACAACCAATAGACATTCGGTACAAAAGCCAAAGACCCCATCGTCACTGTCATCCCCGCAGCCGCGCGAATCATCATTAAGCGACGACCTTTTTGATCTGCTAGATTTCCCCATACTGGAGCAATGATAGCCGCCGCAAACGCCGTTACTGAGATTGCTAATCCAGAAAACAACTCAATTTGACTCTCTGGAGCGCCTAACTCTTCTATATATAAGGGAATGAATGGCATGACAAGACTAAAACTGGCACCCGTAAAAAAACAACCTACCCATGAAATCAGTAGATTTCGTTTCCAATCAATCTTCATTTACAAACCTTCTTTCACAAATACTATACCGTATCGTGAGTAATAATCAAATAAAAAAATCTTTCTGCAGGTAACATACAGAAAGATTTTCTTCATTAAACTTAACTGATCAAAGCCAAAATGACAAAGTTTAGGATAAACAACGCATTGACGACCCAGATGATCGGAGACACTTCGTTGGCTTTTCCTTTCACTACTTTCACTAATGCGTAGAAAATGAAACCAACAGCGATCCCGTTGGAAATACTGTAAGACAAGCCCATAAAAATAGACGCGAAGAAAGCGGGAACTGCTTCTTCTAGATCGGTCCACTTGATGTCTGCAAACGAAGCCATCATCATTACCCCAACTAAGATCAACGCTGGTGCTGTCGCTTGTGCGGGAACGATTGAGATCAGTGGAGAAAAGATACTGCTGATTGCAAAGAGTGCTGCCACTACAACAGAAGTCAAGCCCGTGCGTCCACCAGCACCGATACCAGCTGCTGATTCCACATAAGTCGTTGTATTTGAGGTCCCTACGATGGCACCTACAGAAGTGGCTACGGCATCTGCAAAAAGGGCTTTATCCATCTTCGTGTTCAACCCGTTACTGTTTTCAACCGCTTCTTCATCTTTTTTCGAAAAGATCCCTGTACGACGTCCAGTCCCGATAAAGGTACCGATCGTATCAAAGACATCTGATAAGCTAAACGCTAAAATCGTCATGATTACTTGAGGGATTTTGGCAGAATCACTGAATAGTGAGCCCATTCCTTCAGAGCCAAACGCAGCGCCAAATGTGATGCCTAGTTCGCTGATGGAACTTCCTAATGAGTTCCCGTGCCAATCAATGGCACTTAAATCCACCACACCCATCAAAATACCGATGATCGTCGTTCCTAAAATACCAAAAATAATTGCCCCACGAACATTTTTCACCACTAATAAAGTAGTCACTACTAAACCAATCACTGCTAACAAAACAGGTGCATTATTGAAATTCGCCAAAGCTGGGACGATTCCCCCATTAAAATTGGCACTCACGATCGTCTCACCGTCGACAACTGAACCCGTCACTGCCGCAGTGTCTGCACTGAAGTTTAGCAAGTTGGCATTTTTGATCCCTACATAAGCCACAAAGATCCCGATCCCGCCGCCGATTGCATGCTGCATGCTTTCTGGAATCGCATGGATGATCATTTTTCTGATACGAGTGACCGTGATAAAAATGTTGATCAAGCCGCAGATGAAAACCATCGCTAATGCTTGCTGCCACGTATACCCCAAACCAAAAACGACGGTAAAGGTGAAGAATGCATTAAGGCCCATTCCAGGTGCTTGCGCGTAAGGCACATTTGCAAATAAGCCCATGATCAGGGTACCAATCACTGAAGCGATGATCGTTGCTAAGAAAACAGCTTGAAACGGCATGCCTGCAGCAGATAAAATCGTCGGATTCACAAACAAAATATAACTCATCGCGAAGAAGGTGGTGACCCCAGCCATCACTTCTGTGGAAACCGTCGTTTTATTCTCCTTTAATTTGAAAAACTTTTCCATGTTATGTTTCACTCCTGAACTTTAATCGTTTCTATGAAAAGAAAAAATGAATAATTGCGCTTTTCATCGAACAATTACAAATTATAAGGGAATAATTTTCGCTTTTCAAACCTTTTTCCGAATAAAACGAACCAAAAACGTTTAATGTTCGTGTTTTGCTTTGTAAATATTATGAAAACTTATCGAAAACTTACTTGTATTGTGAAATGACAGAAATATGTTACACTTAAGCCACTACCATAAGAGAATGGAGCGAGTCTTTTGAAACCAAAAATCATCGCCATTGATTTAGATGGCACAACCTTAAATACTGAATCCCAACTTTCCCCTCGCACACGTGAGGTACTGGTTCGCGCCACCAAAGCGGGACACTTTGTTACCATCGCTACAGGAAGACCTTTTCGTATGAGCGATCAGTTCTATAAAGAATTGGCGCTCACAACACCAATGGTCAATTTTAACGGCGGGTTGGTCCATAAACCTCGACAAGTCTGGGCAAATGAAATGGAGCACTCGATCTCTCGAGAAATTGCGTTTGAGCTCATGGCGCAAAAAGAGCAGCTGGGGCTGACGTTTGTGGCAGCAGAAAATCGCGAAACCTTTTTCATTGACGACCTAAGCGGATTTGATCAGCACTTTTTCTTTTCGGGCAATGCTTCCGAAAAAAATCTATTAGCAAATTTAAAAACGGACCCCACTTCATTACTGGTGAAAACCGAAAATGAATTAGCAGAATCTGTTTCTTTACGTATCAAGGATCAATTCGACGATGCGGTCGATGTTCGAACATGGGGCGGACCTCAAGCTATCTTAGAGATCGTACCAAAAGGGGTCCATAAAGCACTTGGTCTTTCGGTGATCGCGGATTCTTTGTCTTTGGATCGACAAGATATCATCGCTTTTGGTGATGAACACAACGATTTGGAGATGCTAGATTATGCGGGCTGGGGCGTTGCCATGGCGAATGGCACGCAACAATTAAAATCGATCGCCAATGATGTTACCGACAAAACCAATGCGGAAGATGGCATGGTCGATTACTTGGAAAAATATTTAGGTCTATAAAAAAAGCCGATGCGGGATGTCCGCATCAGCTTTTTTTTTTGCTGCCATATTCAAATCAAAGTGTTTCATAAACGATTTCTTTGGCTTCTGGAATCGATTCATCAATAAAGAATACTTTATACCAGGTCAAGAACGTAAAGATCGTCCAGATTTTTCGCTGAAGATTCGGTTTTCCTTGGCGATGGTCTTCAAGCATTTGTAAAATTGCTGTTTGATCGAAGAAGGTTGCCGCAAAGTCTGACTCAAAAAGGCTCTTGACTGCTTCATACCCTGTTCCTTCTTTCAGCCATGCCTTGATAGGTACAGGAAAGCCGAGTTTTTCACGGTTTGCCCACTCTTTTGGCAAATGACGGTTTGACGCTTGTCGAAACACATCTTTGGTGTTGTTTTGATTGATCAAATATTTCGTCGGGATCGTTTGCGACAACTTCTGCATCTCGATATCCAATAAAGGAACACGTAATTCCAAGGAACTCGCCATGGACATTTTGTCTGCTTTTAACAAGATATCCTTCGGCATCCACTGATGAAGATCTAAATATTGCATCTTATTGACCTCGTCTTTGAGACCATTGACTTTCTCGTAATGAGGCGCAACGATTTCAGCAACAGAGGGTCCTTTTTGATACGTTGGTTTTAAAAGCTGCAATGCTTCCTCTTCTTCAAAGACCAGTGCTTGCCCGATAAAGAAGTCTTGGGCAGGTGCCGTGGCTTCATAAAGATGGATTCGACCATGGAAGTTTTTCATTTTGCCGATTTGACGTCCCAAACGAAAGCGGATGTTTTGTGGCAATTTTTTCAACCCTTGGGCAAAAACGCGCACCGCTTTAGAGTTTGTGTGGAAGCCATAAGCAGCATAACCGGCAAATAATTCATCTGCCCCTTCCCCTGATTGAACGACTCGCACTTGCTGTGCTGCCAGATTGGCTAAAAAGTACAAAGGGACACAGCTTGGGTTAGAATCTGGTTCGTCCAAGTGATACTGAATCAACGGGAATGCCTCAAAGGACATTTCACCATCGATGACCGCTGCTGTGTTGTTCAAACCAAGTTTTTCCGTCAATTTGCGGGCCTCGATCGCTTCGTTGTAGGTTTTGTCATCGAACCCGATTGAAAACGAGCGATCTGGTCGCAAGACAGAAGCTACGTAACTTGAATCGACACCACTGGATAAAAATGAGCCGACTTCAACATCACTGATTTGATGAGCGGCAATTGATTCCTGGACTGCTTGATCGATTTTGTCGACCCATTCTTCTCTTGAATGATTTTCTTTCACTGAAAAATCTGCATCCCAATACTGCTTGATCGTCAATCCCTGTTCATTAAACAAATAATAATGCCCTTCTTGCAAACGATGAACGCCTTTAAAGAAGGTTTCTCCGTTCAAAGGCGAGTATTGAAACGTCAAATAAGGTTTCAATGCCTCTTGGTTCAACTCTTTCTTGAAATCTGGATGTGGCAAAAAGCTCTTGATTTCAGAACCAAACATAAAACTGCCATTCATTTGCGCATAGTAATATGGTTTGATCCCAAAGTGATCCCGTGCGCCGAAAAGCTCTTGTTTTTGAGTATCCCAGATGGCAAAAGCAAACATTCCCCGCAGGCGCTGCAAAACATCAATGCCCCACTCCTCATAGCCATGTAAGACTACTTCGGTATCCGCATGGGTAGAAAAAACATGACCCGCTTGGATCAATTCTTCCCGCAACACTTGAAAATTATAGATTTCCCCATTAAAAATAATGACTTTTGTTCGATCCTCGTTAAAAATCGGTTGTGAGCCACCTTCTAAGTCGATGATCGATAAACGACGAAACCCTAACGCTACTTGGTCGTCGGTAAATTTTCCTGAACTGTTTGGTCCGCGATGAACGATCCGGTCCATCATGCGTTCAATAATGATTTCTTTTTGGTCTTTTGAATTGACAAAGCCGACAATTCCGCACATATTTTCACATCCGTTTTCATAATCCATTTTCATTTTTCTAAAGTAAATCATACCATAGAATTCAAGAGATACGATCTCTTTTTCAAAAAAATACAATCAATATATTTTTGCACAAAACATAATTTGGAGATAAACCTTATGATATCAAGGTTTCCAACCAACTCATACTCTCAATCTTACAAATTTGTTATCTAAGAAAATAGCTATCCTCAAAATTCTTAAGAAATTTTTTATGAATTCTATTTTTCTGAAAATATACAAAGATACTTTTCCCGAATTTACTGACTCCAGGAAACTTCTTTTGCTGCCATTCTCAGGCATTGATTTCTTGAAAAGGATCAGTCAGATTCGTTCGTTTGATAGTTTTATTGGACGAATGTGAAAAAAAGTGTTATTCTAACTATGGAATTTCGTTATCAACTAACCGTTGCCTTTCAATGACAAGTTTTAAGAAAGGAGAATGACTATGACATTCTATAACACAGATCTACAATATCGTGTAACTCTGGATACCAAATTGAATTTATTTATCGTTTTCGATAAAAAAGATGCGAATCATTTTGCGACTGGAATTACGATCGAGCAAGCTGTACAAGAATTGAAAAAAACTGCATAAGGAGTTTATCCAAATGAAGGATACCGATTCGTACTGAAAGCACCTCGCTAAGGAAAAAATTAGCTAGGTGCTTTCTTGTTTTTTGGCTCGCTTTTGTCTTTTGCAGTATCCGCTTCTTGCTTCTGTCCACTTTGCTTTTCATCTAGCTGTAAGATTTCATCAACAGATCCTTGCGTAATAAATTTGCTCAATCCCTGTGCCGCAACTTTTGTGTAACGCATAAAGTAATCTTTTTCTTGAAAATCTATCATCTTCCCTCCTACTGATACAACTGTACTTTCATTTCGTTTACTAGCGATTTTACCAGTAATTCTTGAGCGTCACTTCTTTAATACATATGAATGATCCATTAATAGCATACACGTTACATTTGTCAAATCATTCTTTTCCTCTATTCATGAAAAGACAAATCTGTTTTCTGATTCCAGACATAGTACTATTAACTTTAGGAAACTGTTTTATTAGGGGGGATGCTTATGGCTACATTTTTCGCTGGTTTGTTTTTTATCGGTTTGATCGGTTTCATTTTTGGCATTATCTTATTTTATATTGGGTTGATAACTCAAAAAAACAAACGAGATCGAAATGTTTTTCTCATTGTCGCTTCCGCCTTTATTGTCTTGTTTTCGTATGGTGGCTTGTCCTTCTACCAAGATGTGACGTCTTTCGATAGCATCACTGCCCAATTAAGCCTTTCTTTACGTAACGAAGCAAGGAAAAATGAATCCTTTGGCGATGCCACTGCTTCCATGGAACAACCACAAGGAGAACAAACAGCTGGCAACAACGAAGCAAGCAGCGCGCAACAAGAAGAACCCGCAAACAACGAGCAACATACACCTCAACTTTCTCGTGAAGAAAGAAATGCACTGAATCGTGCAGAAAGATACTTATCCAGCAATGCGTTTTCTCAGTCGAGCTTGAAACGTCAATTACTCTATGAAGATTTTTCTGAGAGCGCAGCAGACTTTGCCGTAGCCACCGTGGATGCCGATTGGAACGAGCAAGCTTTGAAAAAAGCAATTCGCTACTCGCAAAATTTATCCTTATCAGATGAGCGTGTGGCGAGCCAACTTTCTTTTGAAGGCTTTACTTCTGAACAAATTGAATACGCCTTAGCGCGTTTGCCCGATTGATTCTTTTCGTTTGTTGCAGGACCACAAGCAAAAAAGGGTTCGACGAATTAGTGTACATTTCTGTTGATTTCCAGATCGAGTCTAGGCTGAGGGTTTTTCAGATGGTCATCGATCAAGCTCGGCAGTCAGTTAGCTTCTGTGCCCATTTTTCTGCCCACAACAAACAAAAAAGCCTATCTCGAAAGATAGGCTAAACGCTCCAAAGCGTTGATATAAGGAGAGTACAGGATTTGAACCTGCGCGCCGGGATGAACCGGGTCGGCGGATTTCGAGTCCGCTGCATTACCACTCTGCCAACTCTCCATAACAGTTATTTTCGCTAGTTTTATTAAAAATGTCAAGAAAAATCTGCACCCAATAAGTAATGGGATGCAGATTTTTTGTTCTTTAATCGAAGATGTAGCTATCTTTCTTTTCGATTACGCCTTCAATAGTCTCGTTGATGATTTTGATGATCTGGTCATCGGTGGGTGTGATAATACCCGCCGACATTAAGGAAGCCAAACCAGTCACAACGATCCATGCGCCATTATGTAGTGCATTTACCGCATCTTCTGAAAGATCCGCATATTTTTCTTCTGATTTGATCAAGGATTTGAAATAGGTCGATGAAAAATCATGCATCAATTTCCCACCGCCATAGTCGTCGATAAAAAGGGCGATGTAGAGATTGTGCTGCTCTTGAGCGAAGCGTATATAATTCAGGCCTAAATCAACAAGTTTGTCTCCTGTTCGAACAACTGGAAAAACATTTTCCGATAAATCTTTGAAAACAGCCTCCACCAAGGTATTTTTTAAGTCCTGCATATTTTCGAACTCAAGATAAATCGGTTGAGTAGAAATTCCCATGTGCTTAGCGATATTCCGGGCCGTAAAATTGCCAAAACCTTCTCTATTGATCAGTTCATAAGCGGCCTTCAAAATGTGTTCTCTTGTATAGACCTTCCTTCGCATCAATAAATCCCCCTTTTTATATTTATTTAATTGTAACCGAGATATTCATTTTTTTAAAATAAAACACTCCATCCGTTATCTTATTTCTATTCACTTTGTTCATTAAAAACGAATGTTTACTAATTAAAAGAAGTACTTCTCCTTTCATTTATCACAAAAAATCCTACGCATTGACTGCTAGTTATTTTTCAAATCTACTTTTCTTCCTTGTTGAAAACTCGCTGAAATTGTACACTAAGAATGTAGTGCGCAAATTCGATTGAAAAAGGAGTTTGGAAATGGCTGAATCAAAAGAGCTATTATTGGAGACCTGTTTGTTGGCAGGAAAAATCATGATGGAAAACGGCTCGGAAGTCTATCGAGTGGAAGATACAATGAATCGAATTGCAGCAAATGCCGGAGAGCAAGGCAGCATTAGTTATGTAACAGCAACTGGACTTTTTATGGGCTTACGCAGTAGCCACTATGCACAAGTAGAAAATGTTCATGATCGAGTCATCAATCTCGAAAAAATTGTTGCCGTCAACGGATTGTCTCGTGCCTATGCTGAAAAAAAAATCTCGTTAGTGGAACTGCACGAGGCATTAAAAAAGGTCAATCCAACGACACCAAGTTTTCCTTATTGGCTGCAGGTGTTTAGTGCGGGCGTGGTCAGCAGTACTTTAATGATTATTTTCGGCGGTGCTTGGTTTGATTTTCTAGCAACGTTTGTCATTGGCTGTCTGGGATTTTTATGCGCCTATTGGGTCAAAAAAGTCATAGATATCCGCTTTTTGGATATGTTTTGCGCCTCTTTACTGATCGGTACTTTGTCTCTTCTAGCGGTCTCTCTTCATGTCGCACAAAACGTCGATAATTTGATTATCGGTGCCGTCATGCCCTTAGTTCCTGGTGTAGCGATCACCAATTCCTTTCGGGATATTTTGGCAGGCCATCTCATCAGTGGGACTGCTCGGGGAACTGAAGCTATTTTCACAGCTGCCGCGATCGGTGTTGGCATCGCCACGGTCTTCACCTTATTTGGAGGGATCTCATGACGATTTTTATTCACCTTTCCTTTAGCTTTTTAAGCACCGTGACCTTTGGTATCTTGACCAATATTCCTAAAAGAGCCTTAGTTGCAACAGGCATTGCTGGAACGGTTGGCTGGATGATCTATTGGTCATTGAAAACGATTGGCTACGGTCTAGGCAGCGCCAACTTCTTAGCCGCATTTGCCGTCGGTTGCGTCAGCATCTTTTTTTCCCGCAGAAAAAAAATGCCCATGATCATTTTTAACATTCCTAGCCTCGTTCCTCTCGTACCGGGTGGTCCTGCCTACAAAGCCGTTCGAGAATTCGCTTTGGGCGACAACTTTGTCGGCTTTGAAAATCTGATGATCGTTGTCATCACCGCTGGGGCGATCGCTGGAGGCTTCATGATGACAAGTGTGGTTGAAAAGATCGTTAATCGTTGGCAAATGAAGCGAACGAAAAAACATCCCTCAGATAAAAAAATCTCCTGAAACTATTGGTGCGCAGAAACTATAAATTTTTCTTATTTCAGACTTTAGTACAATGTTTTCTTTTCGGACTTCTTTTATAATAAAGGCATACCTTACAAAACTGTTTGACGTTTGTCATTTGTTTTACTGGATTTTTCTGGTCTCACCCCGTATAGTGGGATTATGAAACATAAAGGAGATGAAGTCCTGTGAGCATAGCAACTTCTCGTCGTATCATTAATACGATTTCTATTATTGGCTTAGGTTTATCTATCGCATTAACGATCTATTTTATCAATCTAGGTGTTTTCAAAGACATTAATGCACTGCGAGGTCTAGTTGGAAATTCCGTTATCTTAGGACCAATCGTCTTTATCCTTTTGCAGATCTTGCAAGTAGTGATCCCGATCATTCCCGGTGGTGTCTCCAGCGCTGCAGGTGTCTTGATTTTCGGTCCTTATCTAGGATTCGTTTATAACTATGTAGGAATCAGTATTGGTTCTGTCATTATTTTCCTGCTAGGCCGACGATACGGTAAACCATTCATTTTAAGTATGATCAGTGACAAAACTTACGATAAATATATTGGCTGGTTAGATAACCAAAGCCGATTTGAAAAACTTTTCGCCCTTGCAATCTTTCTACCAGTCGCCCCAGATGATGCCCTTTGTCTAATGGCTGGCTTGACCAACATGACAGTGAAGAAATTTACGTTGATTATTTTGTTGGCAAAACCTGCTTCAATTTTCTTGTACAGCATGGCTTTGATTTATGGTGGAACATTCTTAACTGGTTTGTTAGGCGGATAAGAAAAATAGGTAAGAAAAACGATCAATTCATTGAGCCGAACATGAAGGAGCTGCTTTTCATACAGGGATCTATACCTGTGGCGAATGTGCTTCTGAAACTGTTCGACTCTTTTTTTCCGCCTTTCTAGAATAAATAGGAACTAAAATACTTACTTTTGTTAGGATGACGACCATGAATTATTTAAAAAACAGCTTAGTCAACACTTGGGATTTTTTGAAAGACAGCAACGCCTACTTCCGTGATGTGTTACTGATGCACGGTGCTTTGTTGTTCTTAGTGATCCCAATCTTATCGGCTTCCACCAAGTTCGTCTTAAAACGTGGGGGCTTGCCTTACCTTTCTTTTGATAATATTGGCAGTATCTTTACCGACCACCCAGTCGTGCTGCTCTCATTAACACTGATTTTACTTTTGATTTTATTAGCCGTCTTTTTTGAGTTTACTTTTTTGCTGCTAAGTGTCTATTTTATTAAAAAGAAACAGCCGATCAGCTTGCGGCAATTGTTACGGATGACTGTTTTGCAGTTGCGTAAATTACGGCCGATGACCTTTTTATTTTTCCTGTTTTACTTCTTACTGATTTTACCGATCGGTGGGTTGAGTTTTAATTCTGATTTACTCGCAAAAATCAAAATTCCCGCATTTATCATGGATTTCATTTTTGCCAACCGTGTCTTGATCATCGGGGCAGTGCTGTTGGTTTATGTTTTGTTGATTTACTTGGGGATTCGCGTGATCTTTGCCTTGCCAGAAATGATATTACGTGATCTGCCCTTTCGAAAAGCGATCAAAGAAAGCCTCCAAGTAACAAAACGCCGTTTTTTTGCCATCGTTGGTCAATTTGTCTTTATCGGCGGCAGCATCTTGTTGATTTCGACACTGGGCTTCACTTTGCTGATTACCATTCAGGCGGTGATTGAAGTTGTTACACCGGACTATGCGTTGTATAGTGCTGTTTTTATTATGACTTTCTTGCAGTTTATCTTGTTACTGAATGTCATTTTATCGACGGTAGCCATTTTTTACATCATCGTTGATTTCATGGATGATGAAGGCTTTTTACCAGAGATTCCTTCATGGTTCCACCAAGAGCCATTGAGCCAGCGTCATTTCTTAGGTCTAAAAAGTTCGTTGTTTACCTTGGTAACGGTGCTTTTCGGTGTCGGTGTTAGTCTATATAATATGAACTATCTGACTTCAGCTGCTTCGATCCATCCGGTAACGATCTCCCATCGAGGGGTCAGCGACGGACAAGGGGTCCAAAATTCTCTTGAAGCACTACGCTTTACTAGCGAGAAGTACCAACCGGATTATGTTGAAATGGACGTCCAGCAAACCAGTGATGGTCATTTTATTGTCTATCATGATTTTTCTTACCGTCCGTTGACAGGTGGTCATGGCAAACCAGAGCAATTGCCTTTGAGTTACGCCGAATCACTGACAGTTTCGGAAAACAACCAGACAGCACGTATTCCAACCTTTGATGAATACTTGGCACTTGCCAACCAATTGGACCAAAAACTGCTGGTGGAGATCAAAACGCAGCGAAAAGATACCACGGAACTTGTAAAGGCCTTTTTAGCAAGATATCAAGAGGACCTCCTTGCAAATGGTCATATTATGCAAAGTCTCTCCTATACAGTTGTTGAGGAATTAAAGGCGCAGGCGCCTCAATTGATTTCAGGATACATCATGCCCTTCAATGTCGTGGGGCCACCACTGACCAGTGCTGATTTTCTGACGATGGAATACAGTACGATCAACCGCAACTTCATCGCTTCTGCCCGAACCGATGGCAAGGAAGTGTTCGTTTGGACCCCCAATGATGCGGATACTATCAGCCGGATGCGTTTTTACGGCGTGGACGGGATCATTACTGACCAGATGGGGATCTTAAATGAAGAGTTGAGTGTGACGGAAGAAGATATGACTTATTCAGACAAACTATTGAATTTTGTGATCGGCGTTGGCTGATCTCACACGAAGAAAAATGCTGCTCACGGTGTTCCGTTGAGCAGCATTTTTTGCTAGTTGGTTAGGCAACGTTCGTTTGCGTACAAATTTTATTGA
The DNA here is from genome assembly GCF_002140755.1 of Enterococcus sp. 5B3_DIV0040. Taxonomy (NCBI): domain Bacteria; kingdom Bacillati; phylum Bacillota; class Bacilli; order Lactobacillales; family Enterococcaceae; genus Enterococcus; species Enterococcus sp. 5B3_DIV0040. Next base: position 746,685 of record NZ_NGLC01000001.1, on the reverse strand, counting down.
AACTGACGATCATCCGACGATTACAAGCTTCTACTTGTGCTTGATCTTCTTCTTCATAACTTGAAACGACGATCAACGCCGTATTTACGTATAGTTTTTCCACCACACCAATCACAGGCTTGCTCGCCCCGACAGGTTGGCAGACATATTTTTCACCGATCGTAATATTCTCCATATCCTCACCTCAACCGTTTTCTTTCTTAAAGATATAATAACAAAAAAGCATCAAATTGAAAACGTTTTATTTCGATTCATCACGCATTTGTCACCAAGAAATGACAGTTTCGTTCGTTGAAACACACTGGTTTGTTCGTGCCACTTCTTAAAAAGCATTTTATACTAAAGGAAATCAAAAGGAGATGAGCAAAATGCCAATTATTCAAACCTGTATCTTTGGACTATTGTCTGCTGCGTTGCTTTGGGGATTAAAAGAAGACCGCTGATTTATTGGCCCAACGATCTAGTAGCACAACAAATACGAAAATAAAACAACGCCTTGAGCCAATCAGACTGGCTCAAGGCGTTTCTTTATCGAATTATAGACGTTCGTTCAATTCTTTTGCAAGATCTTCAAAACCTGGTTTGCCAAGTAAGGCGAACATGTTTTTCTTGTACGCTTCAACCCCTGGTTGGTCAAATGGGTTCACGCCATTTAAGTAGCCAGAGATACCCACAGCGATCTCAAAGAAGTACATGGTGTAACCTAACGTGTACGCATCCATTGTAGGAATTTTTACTAACAGATTTGGGACATCCCCATCTGTATGTGCAAGTAATGTTCCTTCAAAGGCTTTCGTATTAACAAAATCAACTTCTTTTCCTTCTAAGTAGCCAAGACCATCAAGATCTGCTTCTTGTGTAGGGATCGCAATTGATTTGCGTGGTTTTTCAACTTTAACAACTGTTTCAAAGATATTGCGACGGCCTTCTTGGATGTATTGACCAAGAGAATGCAAGTCTGTCGAGAAGTTTGCACTTGAAGGATAGATCCCTTTTTGGTCTTTTCCTTCAGACTCGCCGAATAATTGTTTCCACCATTCTGAGAAGTATTGCATGCCTGGTTCGTAGTTGATCAGCAATTCGGTTACTTTGCCTTTACGATAAAGGATGTTACGCATTGCTGCATATTGATACGCTTCATTTTTTTCAAGGTCGTCACTTGCGTAAGCATCGCTAGCATCTGCTGCCCCTTGCATCAAGGCATCGATATCCGCTCCGCTGGCAGCGATTGGTAATAAACCAACAGCAGTCAATACAGAGAAACGGCCGCCGACGTCATCTGGAATCACAAAGGTTTCCCAGTTTTCAGCATCTGCTTCAACTTTTACTGCACCTTTCGCTTTATCCGTTGTTGCGTAGATCCGTTTGTTGGCTTCTTCTTTGCCGTATTTTTCAATCAAACGTTCTTTGAAAACACGAAAAGCGATCGCTGGCTCAGTAGTTGTTCCTGATTTTGAGATCACATTCACAGAAAAGTCACGGTCACCGATGATTTCGATCAAATCTGCTAAGTATGTTGAAGAAATCGAATTACCTGCAAAAAAGATTTGTGGTGCTTTGCGTTCTTCATTTGGTAGCAAGTTAAAGAAAGAATGATTTAAGAAATCAATCGCTGCTTTCGCTCCTAAATAAGATCCGCCGATCCCGATCACGACTAATACTTCAGAATCAGATTGAATTTTTTCAGCCGCTTTTTTGATACGCGCAAATTCATCTTTGTCATAGTTTTTAGGAAGGTCGATCCAACCTAAAAAGTCGCTACCAGCACCTGTTCCTTCGCGTAATTGTTTGTCTGCTGCTGTAACTTGACTTTGCATGTAGCTCAATTCGTATTCGTTCACGAATGGTGCTACTTTCGAATAGTCAAACTTGATGTGTGACATGATTTGTCCTCCTTGAAAAAATAGTTTTTCATACACTACCTACTTTACGTTTTTTTTCAACTTTTTTCAAGTAATTCCTGATAGGTAGCCTGTTGGGTGATTTTAGACAAGTCCTTGAGCAAACATTGCTTTAGCAACTTTTTCAAAGCCTGCGACGTTCGCACCTAACATAAAATTATTTTTTTGATCGAAGGTTTCAGCAGTATCACGGCATGCTTCATAGATCGACTTCATGATATCGTCCAATTTGGCATCGACTTCAGCTTTTTCCCATTGCAGTCGTTGGGAGTTTTGACTCATTTCTAACGCAGAAACGGCTACGCCGCCAGCATTGGCTGCTTTTCCTGGGCAGTAGAAAATTCCTTCTTCAATAAAATATTCTGCTGCTTCTAATGAGCTAGGCATATTCGCGCCTTCAGAAACGACCCGGACACCATTGGCTTTTGCACGTTTGGCTTGTGAGAGATCAATCTCGTTTTGGGTCGCGCAAGGAAAGGCTAATTCCGCTGGTGTATCAAAATCCCAGACAGATGCCCCTTCATGATATTCGGCTGATGGACGTTCCTTGGCGTAAGCCGTCAACCGTTCACGCTTCACTTCTTTGATCTCTTTTAACAAGGCCAGATCAATGCCGTCTTTATCATAGATAAAACCAGAGGAATCAGAACACGTGACAGGGATCGCACCTAATTCTTGCAATTTCTCAATTGCATAAATCGCAACATTGCCGCTTCCAGAAACGATCGCTTTTTTGCCTGCAAAGGTTTCACCTAGGTCTGTCAATAAATGCTTAACGAAATAAACGGCGCCATAACCCGTTGCTTCTGTGCGGTTTTTACTGCCCCAGAAGTCTAATGGCTTACCAGTTAAAATACCAGCATCGTATTGTTTCAATCGTTTGTAGGCACCAAACAAATAGCCGATTTCTCGGCCTCCGACACCAATGTCGCCAGCAGGAACATCTAAGTCAGGTCCGATATGTTTTGACAGCTCCGTCATAAAGCTTTGGCAAAAACGCATCACTTCGGCATCGGATTTGCCTTTTGGATCAAAATCACTTCCGCCTTTGCCGCCGCCGATCGGCAGACCTGTCAAGCTGTTTTTGAAGATTTGCTCAAACGCCAAAAACTTCAAGATACTCAAGTTTACACTTGGGTGAAAACGCAAGCCGCCTTTGTAAGGCCCCATTGCCGAGTTGAATTGAATCCGATAGCCACGGTTTACTTGCCAGTTGCCTTGATCATCTTGCCACGGGACTCTGAATTGGATAAAACGTTCTGGTTCAGTTAAGAGTGCAAGGATATTTGATTCAATATATTCTGGATGCTCCTCTAAAAAGGGAACGATCGTAGGCAAAAATTCGTCAATTGCTTGAAGAAATTCCGGTTGGTGTTGGTCTTTCTCATGAATCTTCGCTTGAATTTCTTTCACGTAAGCTGAAGCTTTGGTCATAGTGCATTACCTCCTTTAAGATATTTTCTATTTTAAAGAAATTTTCTGAAATTGCACGCTTTTTTTTAGAATTGTCAGAATTTTTTATTATTCGAAAAAAATCGACCAATCCTTTCAGCACTCATAGCCGATGTGTTACAATCCCAAAGAGGTGAAAAGAATGGAAAAAACCTATGATGTCATTGTTGTTGGTGCAGGTACGAGCGGCATGATGGCTGCGATCACTGCTGCCAAACAAGGTGCGCGGGTGTTATTAATCGAAAAAAACAAAAAAATCGGCAAGAAATTATTGATGACTGGCGGCGGACGCTGCAATGTAACCAATAATCGGCCGGTAGATGATTTAGTTGCTCATATTCCAGGAAACGGCAAGTTTTTGTATAGCACGTTTTCTCAATTCAATAATTATGATGTAATGGCGTTTTTCGCAGACTTAGGTGTCGTCTTAAAAGAAGAAGACCACGGACGGATGTTCCCTGTGACGAACAAATCAAAAACCATCGTCGAAGCGTTGCTTCAAGCAATCAACGATCATCACGTCACCCTATTGACGAACACGGTCGTCACAAAGCTGATCCATGACGGCAGTCAAATTCGCGGCGTGCGAACCGAAACCGATGAGTTCTCTGCCCCTAGTGTGATTTTGACGACAGGTGGCCGCACCTATCCTTCCACGGGCGCAACGGGGGACGGCTATAAGATGGCAAAAAAAGTCGGCCATACCATTACGCCACTTTATCCAACCGAATCGCCGCTTGTTTCAGAAGACTCCTTTATTCAAGAGCGGACGTTGCAAGGCATTTCCTTGCAAGACATCACGTTGAGTGTCTTGGATCAAAAAGGAAAGCCCATCGTCGCCCATACCATGGATCTTTTGTTTACCCACTTTGGGTTATCTGGTCCAGCTGCTTTACGCTGTTCCTCTTTTGTGAACCAAGAATTGAAAAAGCAACAACCCGTGACGGTTGTTCTGGATTGTCTGCCAGCAAAATCCCATGAAGCCTTGACCCAGGAATTGATTCAGTCTGCGGCTTCGAAGAAACAATTGCCGAATGCTTTAGCTGGCTTTTTGCCTGAGCGCTTGATGACCTTCTTTTTGCAGCAGCTAGACCTGCATGAGCTGGTTGCTGAAAAAGCCTCACCAGAACAGTTGGCTGTGCTCGCTTCCTTGATCAAAGGCTTTTCAGTCACTATCGTTCGCACGTTCCCGTTAGAAAAGTCTTTCGTGACTGGTGGCGGGGTCCATCTGAAAGAAATCAATCCAAAAACCATGGAGAGCAAGAAAATCAACGGCTTGTATTTTGCTGGTGAATTATTGGATATCAATGGGTATACAGGTGGTTTCAACATTACAGCAGCGTTTTGTACTGGACATGTTTCAGGGAAAAACGCAGCAGAAACAGCTAGTTATTTCAGTTATTGATCGATGACCCAGGTGTTGGCAGCAATATCCTTGCCGTTGCTACCAACACCTGGGTCTCCTCTCTTTTTGCTTATTAGTTGGGTTTTTCTCAAAGTAGGCGTAGACTAAAGATAGCAAGATCGAGGGAGGTTTTTTTAATGAAACGAATTTCAAGAGGTAAATTTGAACGAATGCAAAAACTTTCAAATGAGGATGGTGTGATTGCCGCACTAGCGATCGACCAACGTGGTTCCATGAAAAAAATGATGAAGGCGGCAACTGGACCGGATGACTTTACGATGGAACACATTTATGAATTCAAGCAGTTGGTTTCCCAAGAATTGACCAAATATGTCAGCAGTATTTTGTTAGACGAGGAATATGGCTTCTTAGGGATCGAAGCAAAGAATCCCACCGCTGGCTTGATCCTTTCCTATGAAAAAACAGGGTATGATGTCAATACGCCGGGTCGTTTACCAGAAATTCTACCCAATGAATCGCTGCAGCGCTTAGTGAAAAAAGGGGCAGATGCTGCGAAAGTCTTGATTTATTATAATCCAGATGAACCGCAAGAGATTTTAGATACCAAACATGCGTTTTTAGAACGTTTAGGTACGGAGGCACAAGCGGCCGATATTCCGTTATTTGTAGAGCCAATCGTTTACGACGATGAGATCACAGATGACAAATCACCTGCTTTTGCCAAGATCAAACCGAGCAAGGTCATCCGAACCATTCAGGAACTGACGAAAGATCACTACCATATCGATATTTTGAAAGTCGAAGTACCGGTTCAGTTCGACTTAGTTGAAGGTTTCCAAAAAGAAGGCTTAGAGGCCGTCTATACGCAAGAAGAAGCTGCCAATTACTTCAAAGAAGCTAGTGACGCTGCGACGCGACCATTTATCTATTTGAGTGCGGGTGTCCCAGCGAATGTCTTTCGCGATGAATTGACCTTTGCTGGTCAACATGGTGCTAAATTCTCAGGAATCTTAGGTGGACGAGCAACTTGGCGCGATAGTGTGGAAATCTATGGGAAGCAAGGCGCCAAAGCATTACTGGAATGGCTGGACACCCAAGGGAAAGAAAATGTTGAAGAATTAAACGCCATTCTAAAACAATATGCCACTCCGTGGTTTGACTTTTATGGTGGTTTAGAAAATATTGAGGTTTTCGATATTGAAGTAATGGAATAAAATAGTACAAAATAATCCCCGTGAACGGCATTTCAAGATGGTTCACGGGGATTTTTTATTCGTGTTCAGGTGCCAACAAATCGGCAAAGACCGCCCTAGTCAATTGTTGCAACGCTTGTGGGGCAAGCCCCATCTGCAACCCGCGCTTTCCTGCAGAAACCACGATTTCTTCCAGTGTCTGCGCCTTATGATCAATATAAGTAGGAAAGAGCTTTTTCATCCCGATCGGCGAACAGCCGCCGCGAATATAGCCAGTCGTTTCTTCTAAATCTCTCAGATGCAGCATCTCTACTTTTTTGTTTCCACTGACTTTTGCTAACTTTTTCAGATCCACTTCTCTGTTTCCAGGAATCACAGCCACCAGCGGACCTGTTTTGTTGCCCACTGCCACCAGCGTTTTGTAGATGGCTTGCGGGCGTGCTAGTTGTGCAGCGACGGATTGCGCATCGAGATGATCTTCCGACCACTCATAGGTGTATTCGTTATAAGCGATTTTCTGTTGTTCTACTTGACGGATCGCATTGGTTTTTTGTTTCTTCTTCGCCATTTTATCCCTCTTTTGTTTTGGTTTCTTTTAAGAGAAGGCCTTGGCTGGTCTTACTCATTGAGTGAAAATTCTTGTAAGTAGTTGGTCATTCGTTCGATCGGTATTTGTCCAGGTGCTGAAGCACCTTGCAACGAAGCAAAAGTAAAGACCGAACCAGTCAATGCCCCACTAACCCGGCTGATTTTCCCCAGCTCCCCCATCGACATGATCGCCAACGGCAGTTGGTTGAAGCCACGCGCTTTAGTAATGATCCCCATCAAACGCAAAACATCTTGGACTTGCTTGGGCATCATCGCTAACTTACCAACATCGGCACCAAATTGATTCATTACGCCGATCTTTAAAATCAACACAGCATCTTCTGGCGTTTTCTCAAAATCATGATTGCTCAATATCAGCTTTACCTGTGCCTTTTTGATTTCTTGAATAAAGGCTCGACCTAAAAATTCAGCTTTCTCTAATTCGACATCGATCCAATCGATCAAGCCTGAATCAGCAGCAGCTAAACACAATTCTTTGTACTGGGTCAATGTGAACGCCCGCTCGCCCCCTTCTTCCAAGGTTCGAAAAGTGAAGAGCAGCTCTTTGTGCTTTAATGTCGTGCGAATATGTGATAACGCATCTAAGACCGCTTGCTGGTCTTCGACATGTTTGTAATGATCAACACGCCATTCGACGATCTGTGCCTCTGATTCCTCAGCAGCAATGGCTTGTTTCAAGATCTCTTCATTGGTTTTCCCAATCAATGGCACACAAATCAACGGTGTTTTCCCGTCTAACGTTACTGGTTTTGATCGGCTCATCTACTTCACTCCTTTTTCATTTGATAAAAGAATACTTTCAGATAGTTCCCTTCGGAAAAATGCTTATCTACCACAAAATCAGCTGGTAGACGATAACTTTGAATACATTCATAAGCAACGTGTGCTTTCTCTAAGGATGCTTCGATCATTTCTTGAAACTTCCTCGGTGAAAGATTGGCCGCATTCGTTGAGGCGATCAACAAGCCATCAGGCGCTAAAATCGCCAAACTATCAGTGACTAAGTCGCCATAATTTTTCGCAACCGAGAAGACCTTTTTCTTGTTGCGGGCAAAACTCGGCGGATCTAAAACGATCACATCAAAGCGCAAATCTTTTTTGCTGGCATAATTGAAGTAATTGAAAACATCCATGACATGGATACGCTGGGTATCTGGATCAATGCCGTTGACTGCAAATTGTTCGCGGGTCTTTTCTAGACTGCGTTTTGCCAAATCGACGCTCGTTGTTTGAGCAGCGCCACCGACAGCAGCAGCGACAGAAAACGCCCCCGTATAACTGAACATATTTAAAACCGTCTTGCCAGCTGCCAAGCCATCAACAAGTTGCCCACGAACTTCTTTTTGATCCAAAAAGATGCCCGTCATTAATCCTTCGTTCAAATACGTCGCATACGTGACGCCATTTTCCTTCACCAGTAAGGGTTCAGGTGCCGTTTTTCCATAGACCCATGCTGATTCAGGCAGATCAGACGTAAAGCGGATTTTTTCATATGCCCCTTTGATCTCGGGAAAGATTTGACGAAAAGCCGCCACGATCGCTTTTTTATGTTGATAAAGGGTGGCATTGTACCAAGAAAAAACGACATACTCGCCATACAAATCTACGGTAAGTCCCCCCAATTGATCCCCCTCGCCATTAAACAGACGAAAGGCATCTGTCAGGTCATCTTGATAGTAAGCACTGCGTTTACCTTTTGCTTTCGCAAAGCGTTGCGCAAAGAATGCTTGGTCGATCACTGTTTCTTCAAAGGATACGACCCATCCGATCCCTTTATTTTGTTCCCCAAGATAGCCGACACCTAAGAAATGGTTGGCCTGATCAATAAAGGTGACCCACTCCTTCGTCTCGATTGCTTGTTGAAGATCTTCTCTTTGGATCAACGGATTCTTTTTGCGAAGCTTCGCTGATCCTTGCTTCGTTAGTTTTATTTTCATGTTCATCTGCTCCATTCATTCTCCATTTTAGTATAGCAAAAAGCGACTGTATTGTCTGTATCCTTGAAAGTAAAGAAATACTTAATTCCGCGTCATGACAAGGAATTCATTTGACACGTCTTTCACAGCCTAGTAAAATGTACTGTGATGTAAAATCGTAATTTACCGGTTATACTGGAAAAAGAGAGGACGATTCCTTTGAAAAAAAATAAAGTATCCACCTTTGTGAATACAAGAATGGGCTTTTTTTTCCTATTAGCCCTATTATTTTGGCTAAAAAATATCTTTGCCTATATGGTGGACTTCCACCTAGGTATTGAAAGCAGCATTCAGTACTTCATCTTATTCATCAATCCGATCGCAACGACTTTGTTGCTGCTGTCGATCGCATTGTACGTAAGAAGAACCAAAGCAGCTTATATCACGATGCTTGTGATTTATTTCTTGATGACTCTGCTGTTGTTCTCCAATGTTTCGTACTATCGAGAATTCACTGACTTTATCACCATCAACACGATGCTTGGTGTTGGAAAAGTGGCAAGTGGTCTAGGAGAAAGCGCAATTCGCTTGTTCCGTCCCTACGATGTGTTGTACTTCATTGACTTTATCGTGCTGATTGCAGCCTTTTCAATGAAAAAAATCAAAATGGACACTCGTCCTGTGCGGGCACGGATGGCTTTTGCGATCTCAACCTTAGCTGTCATGGTCTTTTCTGCCAATCTTTTCTTAGCAGAAGCGGATCGTCCTGAACTGCTTACTCGAACGTTTTCTCGTGACTATTTAGTGAAATACCTTGGGATCAACGCCTTTACGGTTTATGATGGCGTGCAAACCTATCAAGCTTCGCAAGTACGTGCCGAAGCAAGTCCCAACGACATGAACGAAGTAGAAAGCTATGTCAGAGAACATTACGCGGAACCAAATGATGATCTGTTCGGTATCGCAAAAGGCAAGAACGTCATTTATATTCACTTAGAAAGTGTTCAGCAATTCTTGATCGATTATAAATTAAAAGATGAAGATGGTGTTGAACATGAAGTTATGCCATTTATCAATAGTTTGTATCATAGCGATAGCACCTTTAGTTTCGATAACTTCTTCCATCAAGTAAAAGCTGGGAAGACCAGTGATGCGGAAACGTTATTCGAAAATTCCTTGTTCGGATTGAATCAGGGGGCATTATTCACTCAACTGGGTGGGAAAAATACCTTTGAGGCAGCGCCAGATATTTTAGGTCAAACCCAAGGCTATACCAGTGCGGTTTTCCACGGAAATACGGGTACCTTCTGGAACCGAAATGAAACCTACAAACGGTTTGGCTATGATTATTTCTTCGACGCATCGTATTATGATGTCAATGATGAAAATTCATTCCAATACGGTTTACATGACAAACCGTTCTTTGAACAATCGGTACAATACTTAGAACGTCTGCAACAACCGTTCTATTCAAAATTCATTGCAGTTTCTAACCACTACCCATATTCTGAATTTACCAATGAAGAAGGTGGCTTCCCGCTAGCGAACACTTCTGATCAAACGATCAATGGGTATTTCGCAACCGCGAATTATTTAGATAAAGCCGTAGAAGAGTTCTTTAATTACTTGAAAGAAAGCGGCTTGTACGAAAACTCAGTCATCGTTTTATATGGTGACCATTACGGAATTTCCAATTCTCGGAACCGCAACTTAGCAGAATTGCTTGGAAAAACAAGTTCGACTTGGACAAACTTTGACAATGCTTCATTGCAACGTGTCCCTTATATGATCCATATTCCAGGACAATCAAACGGCGGCATCAATCATACGTATGGTGGCCAAGTTGATGCGTTGCCAACCCTCTTGCACTTACTCGGTGTAGATACATCGAACTATATTCAATTGGGACAAGATTTATTCTCTGATCAAAATGAACAACTGGTTGCCTTCCGCGATGGCGACTTTGTGACACCAGACTACACTTACTATAGCAGTACATTGTATGACAATCGTACCGGCATGCCGATCAACGATCCATCCGATGAACTGCAAGCGAAAGTCGATGAGTGGAAAGCCAAAGTTGACAAACAGCTGTCGGTTTCTGATCAGATCAACAATGGTGATCTCTTACGTTTCTATGCGAAGAGCGGTTTAGAAGAAGTCGATCCTTCGACCTATAATTACAAAGACGCCCTTCAGCAAATGATGGCTATCGAAAAGAATCTAGGCAGTGATTCAACCAGCGCCTTTTCTCAAAACGGCAATCAATCGACCGTCGATCTGTACCAAACAAAAACCTTCCAAGAATACCAGCAGATGACGGAACAAGATAGCGGAGAATAACCTATAAGTACTACAAGATCGATCCAGCAAGGCGGATGCTTTGCTGGATTTTTTTCGGCTGTTTTGTTCGTAAAAACCCGATTTTTTCTATTGCTTTTTTAGCTTCGATATTTTACTACAAGAACTTCATACTTTATTCAAACTCCCCTTTTATACTATGAAATAGGATGAGGTGAACTAGATGAAAACTATACATTTTGCGATTGCCAGCATATTTTATCATAAAAAAGCCATGGTGCTTTATACGCTTGTATCCTTCTTTGCCGTGATTGGCTTGATCGTGACCTTCGCCTTGATCTACTCAATGGATCAAGTGATCGCTCAAACCAGAGATCTCTTAACAACAGAAGATTTGCAAACGAAAGTAGCGGAAGAGATCCAACCAGTCACGACGATCTATCATCAACTGTTCTATTTGATTTTTAGCGCCTTTACACTGGTCTTTATCGGCTTTCAAGTTTATTACCAATTATCGAAACGCTCAGAATACACTGCCTGGTTAGCAAGTGGTGCCACCACCAGACAATGGGTGGCGATGCAGTTGCTTGAAATGCTCTTGCCGCTTTTAGCAGCTGCCGTGACCGCCTTTGTGTTATTGCTGCTCTTCCAGCCTTATTTCCAGCGAGAATTGCTTAGCGGGCATATCATCGCTCTTGATCGTGAGCGTGCTTCGGATCACTTTTGGGAGGCTGTTCAAAGTCTTCCTGGTCAAGAATTCGCCATTACGATCCCACAAAACAGTCAAATTCTGGTCCAAAATGTTGACTTGAACAGCACCACTTGGCTGGCTATTTTATTTGAGAGTACGCGCCACACACTTATCGTATTGCTTGCTGCTGTTACCAGCTTTACTGGTCTGATTGCTAGCGGACATAGTCTGTATTGGAGGAAAAAACAATGGAAAAACCAACTCAGCTAACGAAATCAATTGGTTTCTTTTATGTTGCGAAAGACAATGAAACAAAAACATCTGAATTAAGCTTGCTGCTTTCACAAAAAAAAGCAATCTTGATTCGCGCACAGTGGCCCTCCGTCCCCTTTTTATCGGTCATGGACAATGTATCTCTTGCAAATAAAAAAGGGGGCGATTTAGAGGAAGTGCTGCCTTATGTACAGCTTCCCTTATCGGCTTTGAAAAAAGATCGAACAGAGTTAACACCCTTTGAGGAGCTCAAAATTCAACTGCTCTTAGCTTTACTTTCAGAAAGAGAAACCCTTTTAATCGAAAATGTCTTGAGCACATTAACAACGAACGAGGTTCAAACCCTGTTGCCCTTGTGTCAAGAAATCGCCGAACAATTTGCTGTTGCCATCTATTTGATTCATGAAGACGAATGCTTTGCCCATACCCCTTATACTACTTATCTATAGTTTACATAGCCCCCAAACAAGAAGGCTTGCTTGCAAAAGCAGGTCTTTTTGTTTGGACTGCTGCCACTGAACCGCAAAAAAAATCGACCGGCTAAGAGAATTGCTGCCGGTCGATTGCTATTCTTCATTTAAGTCGATATCAGGAAAAGAGATTTTAAACGTCGTGCCTTTGCCAAGTTCACTTTCTACACTGATCTTTCCTTTGTGCAGGCGTACGAGCTGTTCAACAATCGATAGGCCCAAACCTGATTCACCAAATTGACGGTTTTTACGGGAAGGATCGACTTTGTAATAACGATCCCAAATATTCTTAACTTGTTCTTCAGACATGCCGATTCCCGTATCACTGATTTCGATGATCGTTTCCAAGTAGCCTTTTTCGATTCGAACCCGAATTTCTCCATCTTCCGTAAACTGGATCGCATTTTGTAAAATATTGACCATGATTTGGACGAAACGATCGTAGTCGGCATAGACGTCAATTGGCTCTGTTGTTTCTAAAATCAACACATCTTTGGCGATTTCTGCCTTGCTCTCAAGTTGCGTCAGCAGATTTTTAATGGTTTGCGTTGCATCGAATTTTTTGATGACCATCGAGATTTGATTGGTTCGGATTTTTTCGTAGTCAAGGTTTTCGTTGACTAATCGAATCAAGCGATTGGTTTCATTTTTCATCAAACGGATCGCATTGTCCTTTTGATTTTCAGGAATCGCGTTGTACTCTAACCCTTCCAATAAGCCATTGATGGTCGTCAAAGGCGTACGCATCTCATGCGAAGCGTCTGCCATAAATTGTCGACGACGTTCTTCTTGTCGTTCAATTTCCTCTTGCGACTCTTTTAAGGATTTCGTCATTAAATTAAAATCTTCGGCTAACTCATCAAATTCATCCCGATTATGCACTGGCAAGAAGATATCAAAATTGCCATTGGTGATCTCCTTGGTTGCTCGTTTCATGCGATTGATCCGCCTTACTTGGAACGTAGCAAATAGGTAACTGATCAATAAAGAAACGACGATCGAGATCAAACATACTTTAAACAAGTTTTGGTTAAAAGCACTGACAAGATTCAAGATGCTGCTTGCCGATTGTGAAACCACCATCACCCCGTAAAAATCCGTTCGATTGACAGAAAAAGGAATCAAAACATAGGAAGTCAGTTCTTTTTCCCCATATAGATTCGTGGGTGATGTCAGTTGCAGACGCGCCCCGTTTTCTAAGGATTGCCAGTCTTTTTCAGAAATTGGAAAATCCACCGCACGAGTCGTATCTAATGGATAAATGATGTCATCGGGGCTTTTAAAGAAAGCAAAAGAAATGTCTTGGTTGCTCAAAATATTTTCAGCCAAATGCAGAGAATATTGCAGATAGCCATCTCGCGTCATATTTTGCTGCAAATATTCTGAATCGCTGATTTGCGAAATCGTCGCGACCGACGAAGCATACCCCATTAACTGCTCATAATTTCGTTCTTGTAATGTTTGGCGCGTCATTTGTGTAAACGCAATACCAATCGTCATCAAAATCACGAAGATCACAACAAAAAACGCAATCAGCTGTTGATACAAGTAGCGCATTAAGCAGCACCTGCATCGTCAAATTTATACCCCACACCCCAGACGGTTTGAATGATCTGAGGTCCCACTTTTTCTATTTTTTGTCTGAGTTTTTTGATGTGCGCATCAACCGTCCGTTCATCACCAAAATATTGGTAATCCCAAACTAGTTCTAACAATTGCTCTCGTGAAAAGACTTGCCGCGGTTTTTTCGCTAACGTATAAAGCAAATCAAATTCCTTCGGCGTCAACCCATCGATGGGTTTGCCATTTAAATAGGCTTCCCGTGTTTTTGTGTTCATTTTGAAATGATCGGTCACAACATCAAAAGTTGCATCGGAAGCTTCAGGCGTTGTTTTTTCAACCAACTCACTGCGGCGGTGTAAGGCTTTGATCCGCGCGATCAAGGTCAGTGGACTAAAAGGTTTCGTCACATAGTCATCTGCCCCCATCTCCAACCCGATGACTTGATCGCTTTCTGAATCACGGGCCGTCAACATAATAATAGGTACTGTACTGGAGATTTTGCGAATTTCTCGCGCCACCATCATGCCATCCATGGAAGGAAGGTTCAAGTCAAGGGTGATCATGTCCCATTTGTCTGGTTCAGCAGCAAAGGCTTCCAGTCCTTCTTTGCCGTCGTACTTAAAAGCCGCTTCCCATCCTTCATTCAAGAAAAACATTTGCATCATTTCAGAAACAGATTCGTTGTCTTCAATCATTAATATATTCATTTTCTTCACCTCTATGTTCTTTATCAAATCGTTGCAGATTCTCTTCGATCAGGCCAAAGATCGGCACGATGAACCAAGGGATCGCGATCATTTCAACTAGGAAAAAATTGGTCCATTCTTGCCATTTCAAGACAAACCCAATGACCGCCATGATTCCGCCAAAAAGCAGAAAATAACGGGCGCATAGTTTCTGAGCATGCCGCCAGTTGCGTTCATTTTGTTTTGCTAAATAGGAACGGTAGCCATAAATAAGGTTCATTTTTTTTGATGGAAAAAGAAAAAAAGTGAGACCAATCAAGAAAAAAATGATACCAATTACTAAAAAAATCATCGTTTCACTCCATTCTTCCTATAGTATACTCGAATTTCTTTCTTCTACCAACAACTTCACCGATTATTCATAAAGGTTTGCCTTTTTTTCAATCTTTGATAAGATTGTGAGTGGACTATGACTATAAACCTTAGGAGTAAGATACATGACCTATAAAGCATTAACTTTTTTTGATCTTGACGGTACGCTTTTAGATGAACACTCGCAAATCACATCCGAAATCGCTGAAGCGATGGCGATGTTGCGAAAAAACCAAGTACTGCCGATCATTGCAACAGGAAGAACCGAACCTGAAGTTACCGCCATTCGTGAAGCAGCTGGGATCACCTCGAACATCGTCATGAACGGCGCCTTTATCCGTATTGACGGCAAAGAAGTTTTTTCCGATACCCTTGAACCTGAACTTTGCGCACGGATGTTCCAAGCAGTCAAAGACAATGGTGATGAACTGTGCTATTACAATGAGAAAGGCTATTGGGCGACTGGACATACCGAGGAAATGATTGGTGCGTACAACTATGTCCGCAGCCCTTTACCAGAAATCGATCCTCTGCATTATGAAACAGATCGGACCAATATGTTGTTGGTTTTAGGTGTCGGCAACGATGCTTATTATCATGAGCGTTTTCCAGAATTAACTTTTTATCGTAATACCCCCTTTTCCATCGATGTCGTAAAATCTGGCACCTCTAAAGGGACGGGCGTAAAAACCTTGGTAGAATTGTTGGGTCTAGAAGATGTACCTACCTTCGGCTTTGGTGACGGCAGCAACGACTTCGCTCTTTTAGAAGCCTGCGACCACAAAATTGCAATGGGAAATGGAATTCAAGAGTTGAAAGAGTTGGCAGACTTCGTGACCCTGAAAAATACCGAAGGCGGGATCGTGCACGCCCTGAAACACTTTGACTTAATCTGATTCTTTGCATACAGGCAAAACTATGGTATACTAATGAATGGTAGCGATACCCCTTTTATCAAGGGGATGTTACGGATTCGACAGGCATAGTTGAGCCTGAATTGCGCTTCGTAGGTTACGTCTACGTTAAAACGTTACAGTTAAATATAACTGCTAAAAACGAAAACTCTTACGCTTTAGCTGCCTAAAAACAGTTAGCGTAGATCCTCTCGGCATCGCCCATGTGCTCGAGTAAGGGTCCTATTCTAAGTGGGATACGTTTTATCTTTCCGTCTGTAAGATAAAAAAGAGAGCATCAGACTAGCGATACAGACTGCCTGTCACTCGGCAAGCTGTAAAGCGAACCTTCAAATGAGTTGACTATGAGCGTAGATTTTTAGGTAGCAATATGTTTGGACGCGGGTTCGACTCCCGCCATCTCCATAAAGCAAAATCGATTAGATTTTCGTAGTTTTCCTAAGTGTTCAAGACCTTGATTTAAAGAGGTTTTGAACACTTTTTTTGTATTTTCAGTTGCACAATGTTTTTCGTAGTTTTCTTGTTTGGTAGTCAAATGGTGGTTAATTATCAGCTTTAAAACGATGTGCTATTCCTCGCTTTTCTTAGATTGTATTTCTTATACCGATTGAACCTAAATTAATTGTTCAAGTGAAGTCAGATGCTTTTTTTAAGCAATCAATGCTCTTCAATGGCGTACCTTCTCACCAAATTGTATACGAATCTCTTTTTTGCGAGTTTTTCTTGGGCTGATTTTTTTACTCTATTTTTGATTTAAGGCTTTTTACTCCTTAGTATCTTTAGATACACTTTTTTTCACTCCTGTTTTGCGTTCTCAACGGCATTCTTTTTTCCTATCTAAAGAATATAAAAATAAAGAGAACCTTAGAATAGTCACGTTGGACAGTGCGGCTATTCTAAGTGTTCTCTTTTTGTCTTGTCCTACTTTTCAAAAGTTATTTTTTTGTGAGTCTGATAATTTCTGAAATATCGTCAATTTCCAATGCATTAGCGATTCTTTCAATATGTTGAAGGTAAACTTTTTCTCGTTTGCCATTTGCCAGCTTATTAATAATCGAAGGTTCAATATCAGATAAGCGTGCTAACTCTCTTAGAGAAATTCCTCGGCTTTTTACAAGCTCTTTTAAGCCTATTTCTATTTTTCTGTTCATGTATTAGCCACCTTTTTCTGCAAGCAGATGTTGTTCATAAGGACATCATATAGTAAAATAGAACCGAAGGTGGTGTCTGTAAGAGCACCAATAAAAAACAGAATGGAGGCGTTACTTTGAAAGAAATAGAAAAGATTGGCATTAAGACGAGTAATAAGCAGCCGGTAAAAGAAATTAGCTACCAGGACATATATGGTTTAGGAGATACTTTGGAGCAATTGAAATCTTGGCAAGAACCACTCTGTGTATTAGAAAAATTTTTCAGTGACAAAAAAAGACCAGCTAACAAGCAGAAAATCATCCGAGATTATCATGCCTGTTCCTTATTATTTCATGTCTTTCTCACAGACTTTGGTAGCTCCCTAGAAAAACTGGAACTCCAGATTGGTGATTTAAAAACTCGAAGAAAAGTTTAATAGCAAAACGATAGCTTGAGCTCACATCAAGCGATAAATGATCGCTTACTTTGCTTATTGATTCTAATAATGGAACATTTTTAACCGCTTATCTTCTTCTGTATAGAATCTACCCGTCTGTTACGTCTCGCAGAAACGACACAACGCTTAGAATCGTACGTGATCAAAAGATAATCGCCTTCCCTTCTTTCTTATCCTTTGATATGATGATTGCATCAAACGAAGGACGTGATTAGATGAAACTGACCTTATTGGCACCCTCTTTTTCTGTCATCCAAGTAGAGCGCATTGATCCTTCGATACTGAAGATCGTTCCTCTATTTTTTGCCCATACGTCAGAAGAACTTTCTTTGGTGTTACCAACGGCAAAGGTTCCAGCTGAAACACTAAACAGAGAAGATGGATGGAAAGCGATGAAAATAATTGGTGTGCTGGATTTTAGCTTAATTGGCATTATTGCAAAAATCTCTTCCCTTCTAGCCGAGGAGTCAATCAGTATTTTTGCTGTTTCTACCTTCAATACTGATTATATTTTAATCAAGGAACATCAGGTAGAACAAGCTCGTACTGTTTTAACCGCCAATGATTATTCCTTTGTCAATTGAGAAAAACTTGTTCTTCCTTACGACAAGTTACTTTCGCTCGCTTTATGAAATACAAAAGAACGACTGAACCAAAGAAGTTCAGTCGTTCTTTTGTATTTCACTTGTCGTTTAACAAAGATAAGAGTACTGGGTATCCCAAATAAAAGACTTCCCCAAGCTTTCATTTGCCCCAGTACTCTTCATTGCTCGTTGTTAAGATAATCATAATACAAAAATGATTTTTATTCAATAAATATGCTTTAAAAATAAACAAAATGCTATTTTGTGACAATTTATAGGGGTTTCACTTCATTTCTAGCTAATATTCCCTATATCTGTTTATATTCTAAATGGTTCCGTGAAGCATCAGTTGAAGAGATGCGAGCCCTTCGTTAGTGATCCACCTTCTTTTAAAGTTTTGAATTTGAGAAAATTCAGCCTTGTCAATCTCGCCTTCCCATGCTACCATGATTATGCAAACGTTAACATTAAAATGCACACGTGAACATTAATTTGAGGAGGATTTTTAATGGCAAAAATTACAGATGTACAAACAGCGTATTATCGGATACCTCTTCCAGAAATCATGGAAGATGCGAAGCACGGCTTACACACCCACTTTGAAGTGCCTATCGTCAAGATCGTTACTGATGATGGACGTGAAGGGGTCGGCTATACGTATACTGGTGGCTTCGGTGGCGAATCGATCGCCAAACTGATCGATAAAGAACTAAAAGCGATCCTTTTAGGGAAAGATCCAGCATGTGTGGAAGCCTTGTGGGATCAGATGAACTGGGGAATCCACTATGTTGCCAGAGGCGGTTTAGCAAGTTTCGCCATTGCGGCTTGTGATATCGCCTTGTGGGACTTACGTGCGAAAAAAGCACAAGAACCCCTCTACAAACTTTTAGGCGGCGCAAGCAACAAAGTAAAATGCTATGGTGGTGCGATCGATCTAAACTTTCCTCTTGAAAAACTCTTAGCCAATAATCAAAAATATTTAGACATGGGATTAAAAGCGGTCAAAATCAAATTGGGACAAAAAACACTTGCCGAAGATATTGCTCGAATAAAAGCGGTCAGAGAATTGATTGGTCCCGATGTTGTCTTTATGGTGGATGCCAACATGAGCTGGTCTGTTGAAAAAGCGATCAAAGCCGCCAAACTGATGGCGCCTTATGACATTTTGTTCCTTGAAGAACCAACGATCCCCGAAGATTACGAAGGCTACGCTCGTATCGCTAAAGAAGGGCAAATTGCGGTGGCAGGCGGAGAAAACTTGCACACCCCTATCGAATTTGCTCATATGATCAAATATGGCAATGTCGATTTTCCGCAACCCGACGCTTCCAATTGCGGTGGGATCACCGGCTGGTTGAAAATTGCTGCCTTAACACAAACAAGTAACTTATCTGTTTCTACACATGGCATGCAAGAATTGCACGTTAGTCTGCTGGCAGCGATGCCTAACGCTGGGTATCTCGAAATGCACAGTTTCCCAATCGATCAATACACCACGAGACCGTTAGTGATCGATCCATCCGATGGCTGTGCGATTGCCCCAGATGAACCAGGGATTGGCGTCACCTTTGACTGGGAGAAACTTGCTCCTCATAAACAACCCTTTTAACTGAAAACCCACGCTGATTTCCTTTAGGATGAGGAAATCAACGTGGGTTTTTATTACAGAATCAATGGTTTTTCTTCAAATGGAAGCCACCGTTCATCAATCAGGGAACGATACCAAGCGGCTGATTTTTTTAATGACCGAGTCCGTTCTTCATTTAGCTCGATTCGTACGAGACCATAGCGGTTTTTGAACGCATTCATAGGTGAAACACAATCGGTAAATGCCCAAAGCATATAGCCTTCGCAGTTGGCGCCTTCCTCGACGGCTTTTAGCAGCCAGTAAAGATGTTCGGTAATAAACTGAATCCGATAATCATCTTGGACTTGACCTGTGGCATCCATATACTGTTCTTCATTTTCCCGCCCCATACCATTTTCAGTGATCAGCCATGGAATATTGCCATAATTTTCTTTAAGATAATTAGCCATATCGTACATGACCTTCGGATAGATTTCCCAGCCACGGGAGTTATTCATTTGTTTTCCTGGCAAATCAAAGGTCTCATAAAACATTTCTGGATGAAATGGTGTATCCGAATGCCATTGATATCGTGGTGCCCGCACGCGTTTCGGGTAGTACTGATTGACACCTAAGAAATCCACCGTATGGGTGCGGATCGTTTCCAAATCTTCTTCTGTCGGATCAAAGTAGATGTCATAGGTTTGGCAAAGTGTGATAAGTTCATCTGGATAATGCCCCTTAACCATTGGATCAAAAAAGATTCGGTTGAAAAAAAGATCGTACATTTTTTGCGCGTTTTGATCCTCTGGTGAGGAAGAGCGTGCGTAAACCATTTCTGGATTTAGCACACAACCGATGCGCCCCTCGTAGCCCTTTTCATGATAGACAGCCACCGCTTGGGCGGACGCCAATACTTTGTGATAGTTCCAAAGCATCCATTTTTTTGTGTTTTGCTCATGGGGCCAGCGGATCGCATCGAGATAGCAACGAGTCTGAATAACGATCGGCTCATTGAAGGTAAACCACTGTTTGACTCGATCACCGTAACGCTCGAAGGCGATTTCGGCATAACGAGTATATAGATCGACCACTTTCCGCGAGCTCCAGCCATCATAGGCATCCATCAAACTAGCTGGCAGTTCATAATGTTCCAAACAAAGCATCGGTTCGACCCCAGCAGCAAGCAATTGGTCGATAAGCTGATCGATATGAGCAGCATAATCTTCATCAACGATCAGCTGTTCATGGTCGGTAAAGAAGCGCGCCCAGTTGATCGATGTTCGGTAATGGGTCAAATGAACCTCCTGCATCAGTTCAACATCCTCTGAAAACTTTTCCATAAAATTCGTCGCAACAGCCGGCCCGTAGCCATTATGCCAGACAAAGCGTTCTTCTTTGTACCAGCGGTCGAGATACGAATCTTGCCCTTCTTTCTTTCCTTGCCAGCCTTCTGTCTGCCAAGCAGACGAAGCAGCCCCTAAAATAAATGTTTCAGGTATTTTTACCATTTTTTTAAAACTCCTTTATGCAACTTTATTGGTCGTACGATTCATTACCAAAACAAAAGGTAGATAGATCAAAATTGCCACGACAATACAGATAACTTGCGTGATCACAGCCCCGATATCCCCAGCAGTAGCTAGATAAGCATTGACGATCGGTGGCATCGGCCATGGGACCATTACCACGGCTTTAGCGGCAAAGCCTAGACTTGTCGCCACGTACCCAATCGTTCCTGTTACTAACGGTGTCAGGATAAAGGGAATCGCCAAAATGGGATTCAGCATAATTGGCATTCCGAAGATCACTGGCTCATTGATATTGAAAATCCCAGGTGCTAATGACAATTTAGTGATTTGGCGCATGTCCTCCCGCTTGCCGACGATCAAAATCGCAATCAGCAACCCAATCGTAACCCCAGAGCCGCCCATACTCATATACATATCCCAAAACGGCATCGTAATAATATTGGGTACTTCTTTTCCAGCTTCAAAAGCTTCCGTATTGACAGCGATCGCTGCCAGCAACAATGGTTCGCGAATGGGTTTGACCATCTGGTTCCCATGAATGCCGATGACCCAAAAAACTTGTGCGATAAACATCAACAACAAGATACCTGGTAATCCTTGGACGATCCCTTCCAGTGGTCGTTGGACGACATTGTAGATGATATCGTAAGCATACATCCCTGTGAGTGCTTTGATAGCAAAACCAGCGGTGGCGATGATGGTCACGGTGAAAATCGTTGGAAACAATGCCGAAAAACTTGCCGAAACATTCCCAGGAACACTATCAGGCATCGTGATCTGCAGCCGTTTTTGTCTTCCTAACCACGCATAAAGCTCGATGGAAACGATCGCAACGAACATGCCTAAAAATAGGCCTTTCGTGTCAGTATATTGCTTAGCCAGCACGTTTTCGGCAACCACCGTCGCATCTTCGTGCAAAAATTCAAAGATCATTGGATTAACAGAAAGATAAGACATCACTGCGATGATTCCTGGAAAGACCCCAGAAATCTTATTTAATTTTGCTAGCTCAATCCCAATCAGAAACACTGCATAGATCGTTAAGAAACTCAACGTCACATAACTGACCGCAGATGAGATCGGTTTTAAACTTTCTAAAAAGCGCAGTGCCTCGATTTGTGCCAATCCATTTTCAGCATCAAAAACCATTGCTGAAAACAATGTACCAAATGCCCCTGTAATGATTACTGGAATCAAAGCAGCAAAGGCATTTTTAATGACCATGATGTAGCGTAAATTATTGATCCTATTGGCAAACTTTCCTAAAACGTCAGCGAGTCGATCCATAAATCCTTGCATAAAACTCCCTCCTATACCCCTATTCTTCAATTATTAGAAAACGATTACATTACAAATGTAATTCATTTCCTGAAGAATGTAAACGCAGGAAAAGCCTTTAAAACAGGGTATGTAAAGCTCCACGTTTACATACTTCGTTTTATCACTTATTATTATTTTGAGGTGAAGCAAATGGCGAACTACCATGACATCGCTGCCGATTTACGGAGCAAAATCAATCACGGGTTTTACGAAGAAGAGAAAAAATTGCCGAAGCAATCCGAACTGGCTGCGGATTATCAAACGAGCCGCGTGACGATTCAAAAAGCATTGAATATTTTACAAATGGAAGGCATTATTTACGGTAAAAAAGGCACGGGTACGTTTATCAGCGATTCCTATTCAACCTTCGATTACAACGCCAAGATCAATCGCGGGCTGACCAAGCGCCTTGGAGAAACAGGAAAGATCACCAGCAAGATCATTTCTTTTGCCATTCTTTTTCCCGATGAGAAAGAACAAGAAAAACTAAACATTCGCAGTGACCAGCAAATTTATGATATCGTTCGTTTGCGTCTATTTGACGATATACCCGTTGTTTTAGAATATACCATCATGCCGCTTCATGTCATTCCTGGCATTACCGAAGAAGTCTTAGCCTCTTCCGTCTATAGCTACATCACGAACCAACTCCACTCCTCGATTGGAACATCTGTCCGTCGTATCAAAGCGGATCGTGCAGACACCTACGACCAGCAATACTTAGCTTGTGCTGCCACCGATCCCATTTTAGAAGTGGAACAAACGGTTTACCTCGGCGATGGGACGCCTTTTGAATTTTCCCAATCACGGCACCGCTATGATATGGGGGATTTTATTGTTGTAAATAATTAATACGCTGCGTATCGATCCTCACTCAGAGGCACTCGATACGCAGCGTATTTTACTTAAAATACTGCTGATAGACTGTTTGACCAATTTCTCTTAGCCAACTGATCCCTCGGCCACTATCGGCTTTATCATAGGAAAATGCCGCTATGATGATCGTCGTTTCATTGGCTTGTAAATATGCTACATCGTGTTCGATGCGGTCAAGACGACCTGTCTTATTAAAAATGCGGCAAGAAGGCTGCGCAGTTTCAGCAAAATTCCCCGCTAATCCATCTTGAAATTGCTGCTGATTTAAAGGTGAAAATCCTAGTGCAGCTTCTTCTCGTTCCACACACCTTAGTAGCAGTTTGGCAGCCACCGAGGGTGTCAAGCGGTTCTCTTTGTCTTTGATCGGTCGCATCATATACCGTTCAAATTGGATCTCCGGCTCCTGAATCCATGCCTGAAGCGTGGGCAACCCTACTAAGTCCAATAGTACATTGGTCGCAGTATTATCAGATACGGCGATCATTGCCGTGAGAAGTTCACTGATGGTCCAACCTTTCTTCTGAGGAAAAAGACGGATCACCCCAGCACCCCCTGTCAGATCAACAGGGCTCACACAAATTACCTGTTGGGGATCGATCTTTTTTTCGATGATTTGTTCAAGATAATACGCGTACAAAACAAGCTTACTGATACTCGCTGCCGAAAACGACTTTTGACTCTGATAGTCAACAAGACATTCCGTTGGCGTACCGATCCATAACCCCATTTCCAATGTTGCCTGGTAATTTTTTAGAATAGGATCAATTGCTACACGCAAGTCATCTTTTCCCATCAAAAACCCCTTTCCTTACGTTCATGAAAAGAATGTTCATGAGCATTCCTGTGATTCATTCGGTTGGTTCTGCCAATAACGCGCCACAACTGCGAGTTCTGGTTCATAATTAGAGCCAGTGATTTTGGTTTTCATGACCCGTGACCCAGGTGTTCTTGAATGAATCATTTCGTCATCCCCCAAATATAGACCGACATGATGGACTTCGCCTTTTCCTTCTTCATAAGCAAACAACAGCAGATCCCCTGGTTGTGCCTGACTGTAAGGTACGATGTTTGCTTGTTGTGCTTGCTCGATCGTATCTCGGGGGATTAAAATACCATGAAGTCGATGCAGCGAATACATGAATCCAGAACAGTCAAAGCCACTGCCGCTAATGCCTGCCCAGACATAGGGCTGGTTTATAAATTGTTCTGCCAAGGCTATTATTTTTTCTGGGAGCTTTGCCCATGTGTCCGATAGGACGTGAGCAAAAGCTTTAGCGATCGTTGCTGGTCCATTAGGCGTAGCCACTTGATAGGAATCTGCGGTTTCCCCAACAAGTGGTAAAACTGTTCCAAAAGAAACAAGTCGTGTGGTCGAGTCAAAAACAAGCACGGCTTCTTTTGCAATCACACCAATCCTTCTTTTGGCTGTTGCATAGTCTGGTGACAATGGCTTCAATACCTCGTTCGGCAGATAACCCGGATACCCGAGTGGGTGTTTATTGCTTATTTGATCCAAGACGATCACATGGGACCAACCATCCGTTTGGGCGATGACTTCTACAATCGTCCCATATAATACTTCGGAGTCCACTAAGCTTTCCTGATAAAGCCGCATCGTATCTTCATCAGTCAAAAAAGTGTGCAGTGCTTCTAAAGGAAATGCTTTGATTTTTGCTAGTACTTTGTTTTCTTTGGGTTCCTTCCATAAGAAGGAAGAGCCAGCCTGAACAATTTGTTTCATCTTTGCTCCTCTCATAACTGTTTATTCGTTGATTCCTAGTCCGATGCGTTCGGTGACGCTCAAGCTTCCTGGACGCTGAAGAATCCCTTGCATTTCAGGGGAAGTCGTTTGGGTCTCCCACATAAAAGGAACATCCAGATCATAAAATTGGACATCCGCCATCCCCAAGGCAAAATGGGCGGCTGCAGCCATTCCCCCATACCCTTCAATCATCGAACCGACCATCACCGGCATTTGATGCTCTTTTGCCAATTGATAAATTTTTTGTCCCTCTTTGATCCCGCCGCTTTTCATCAATTTAATGTTCATATAATCGCAGCAGTTTTCAGCAATCAAACGTTTGGCATCCTCATAGGAAAAAAGACTTTCGTCTGCCATGATCGGAATCGTCGTCCGAGCAGTCACATAGCTAAGTCCAGCAAAATCATTGGCTTTGACGGGTTGCTCAACAAACTCGATCGGAATGTCTTGCCATTGGTCTAAAATCTGCACCGCTTCTTCTTTGGTCCAGCCTTGATTGGCATCAATTCGAAAGGGGATCTTTCCTGCCAAACGTTCATTGATGCGGCGAATTTTCGCAACCTCCTCTTCGATCGCGTCTACTCCCAGTTTGATTTTCAAGGAGCGAAATCCCGCCTGGATTTTCGCTTGGGCATCATGCAGCATCTGCTCCTGTGAACCAACACTGATCGTATAGTCGGTTGTCAGTGTATTGGCAGAACCACCTAAATAGCGGTAAAGAGGCAAGTTTGCCGCTTTTGCCAGTGCATCATGCAACGCGATATCAATCGCCGCTTTAGGGCTCGTATGATGCTGGATCAACGCATGAAGCTCATCCATTACCAGCAATTGGGCATCTACCTTTCTTCCTAACAGGAACGGGGTAAAGACAGTTTCGATATCTGTTAAAATACTTTCTTTTGTATCACCGGTGATCACTTCGGTAGGTGCTGCTTCTCCGATGCCAACGATCCCATTGTCAAAAGAAAGCAGCACTCGAATCACTTCGACGGCGTGCACTTCTCTGAGCGCCGTTTTAAACGGTGCATTCAGCTGGATCGGAATTAGCTTCGTTTCAACTGCTGTGATTTTCATTGGTGTTCCTCCCAAAAAGAAAAGCAGTTCTTATCTAGCTAAAATGAATACGTCATGTTCGCTGCTAGAAAAAGAACTGCTTTATTCCTTGTTATCAAGTTGCTAAACATTCTAGTAACGTTTTTCTCGTCTGCTACCCTCTTTAACGAAGTCAGACAATGAATAGACGAAAGATACTTTTTTCTCCTTATTCTTCGACAAAGACATTTTTATAATCATAGGCCGCGCCAACACTATGAACGATGAGGCCTTTGATTTTTGGCGACCGTAGATGTGCTTCAGCACTTTGGAAGAGTGGAATAACGCCTAAGTCGTCGTTTAAGATTTTTTCTGCTGCTACCATATTTTCCCAACGGGCTTCTGGATCGTTAGCATTTTCATTGGAGGCTTGTTCGATCAATTGATTGTAGTCATCATTTAGCCATTTTCCACGATTATAGGAACTGTCTTTTTTGAACAATTCCAAAAAGTTGATTGGATCTGCATAATCCCCGATCCAGTTGTTCATGACCATCTCAAAATCGCCGCTATTTGAACGATCCAAGCGCACAGAAAATGGAACGTTTGTGACTTCGACAGTCAGCCCATCCAGTGTTTGCTGCAAGGTGCCTTGAATGTATTCTGCCATTTTTTTCGATTGATCGGTATCTGATGTCAACAGTTCAAAAGACAATGTATCGATACCCAGTTCAGCTTTTGCCTTTTCCCAATATTCTTGGGCTTTTTCTTCGTCAAAGGCTAACGTGGTTGCCGCATCCTCGACAAAATCAGCCTTTGTCTCTGGATTAAACGCTAGGTCAGAAGGAACAAAACCGACCGCCGGTAAGGAGCCGTTGCCTAAAATATTGTCAACGATTTGTTGTCGATTCATACTATACGAAATGGCTTGGCGCAGATTTGCATTTCGAAAAGGCGAATCTTCTGGTGCTTGATTCATTTCTAAATACTGAGTGGTTGCACTAGGCTGAACAATGTAATCAGGATGATTCACATTCTGCATCGCCAATTCACCGCTTAAAATAATGTCATCGGCTTGTCCGCTTTCGTACAAGTTATAAGCGGTCGATGAGTCTTTCACGACATCAAAGTTAATTGTTTCAAGTTTGACCGAATCGGCATCCCAATAATCGGGATTTTTCGCCAATGTCCATTGGATGTCGGTGCCTGGTCCAGCATAATTGGTCAATAGGAATGGTCCATTGTACGCCGCGTTTTCACTGGTTAAGGCATATTGGTCACCGAACTCTTCCACGACACGCTCGTTTTGCGGGAAGAAAGTTGGAAAAGCCAGTAAAGATAAAAAGTAAGGCGTCGGTTTTTCTAACGTGATTTTCAATTCATGATCATTGACTGCTTCGATCCCTAACTCGCTTTTATCTAGCGTACCATCTGAAATAGCGACAGCGTTTTTAACGGGTGCCAGCATATAAGCATAATTGGAAGCAGTGGCTGGATCAACAGTTCGCTGCCAGCTAAAAACATAATCAGCTGCAGTAACTGGATCGCCATTGGACCATTTTGCCTCTTCCCGCAGTGAAATGGTGTAAGAAAGCCCATCTTCACTAACTTCAGCGTCTTCGCTTGCACCAGCGATCACAGGAACATTGTTTTCATCTAAGCGATAAAGACCTTCATAGGCGTTGTTTAACGTGATAAAGCTGTAAGAGTCGGTTGCTAAAGAAATATCTGCACTGCCCATCTCTGCCGAAAATTGCACATTGATCACTTGCTCTGCAGAAGAAGCGGCTGATGAATCCGTCTCGTTATCTTCATTGCCATTTTGACAAGCTGCTAAAAATAAGCTGCCTAGTAACACAAGCGATACTGCATATTTGCTACATTTCCCCATTTCTACTCATCCCCTTCTAACATTCAGATAATTCAAAAAATTCTGTTTGTTGTACCGAGTTTACCGCATGTTTATGCAGCCTGTCAATTTAACACGACCAAAAAATGTAAGAGGTTACATGATTGTGTCAGAAACGCTCTTCTGAATGTAAAAAGTAGAAAAGAGCGACTTTTATACTGAATATCGTTGAAAGGAGTCGTGCCAAGAAAACATACAAAAAAGTCCTGATCTTCTAGTAATCAGAACTTTTGATACTTTCTTATACATCATTTCGCAGGTAAAATGGATAAAAAAACTTTCTTAATTTTCCTTCCCTTTCACACAAAAAAAGAAGACATAAATTTCGTCTTCATAGCGCTTTCTCAGAGCCTTCCCACTTTTTTGCCTTTCAACTCAAGGAATAAAAGAAATCTCCTCAGAAAGCAAAAAAAACGTATCTATTTTAAAATGGGAGTGGTACACTAAACAAACGAAGAGTACTGCACGTGAGAAAAGAAAGACTTCCCCAAGTATCCATTTTCTCCAATACTCTTCGGACTCTTCAGTACGTATATTAATTATACGTACTTTTTTCATTTGTTCAAGGCTTTTGAATGATTTAATCAAAAAGTGAAAATCGATAAAAAAGTAAAAATCCCCATGCTAATTGACAATGATTCTCAATTAGCGCTATACTAAATGAAATCACTCACAGTCAAAGGAGGAATTTCATGTATATCCGTACCGTCGCATTTGAAGTCATTCCAGAAGGCAAAGACATCTTTCTTGCTAAAATGAAAAAAGATACCGCCTCAATGAAAACATTTGCTGGCTGTCACTCTGCTGAAGCTTGGTTTTCAGAATCAAAAGACCGCCTCGTTTTCCAGCTGGTGTCAAAATGGACTGAGAAAAAAGCATTTCAAGCTTGGTTAAAACGCCCCGAACATCTGCAAAAGCACCGAGAGGCGTATCGAGTAGAAAAGGAAGGAACTGCAAAACCGAGCCTTGTTTTGTCCAAAACAGGTCAAGAATTTGTCTTGATCGATGAAGAGCCTACTCCTAGTTAAACGATACGAGCGATCCACCAAAGCGGATTCCGTTCGTTTTGGTGGATCGCTTTCTTGTTCAGTATCTCTCTTTTCTATTCCACCGTTCGCTCGTTCAGGGTTCTTCCTTGCTGATCTTTTAATTGAAGCCAGCCATTGGTCCCCCCATAGTAAAGAAACATGCCGACCTCATTGACACTTTTTAATACGACGTCTTCAATCGTTCGTCCCTCTTTGATCGCTGATTGATTTTCTTGCCGTATCTTTTCTGCTAATCGAGCTGAAAAGCCCACCGAGCCGTCTTTGTTCAAAGGAACCTCTTGACGCAAGGTAGCGCCTTTTTCAATTCGAACCTCGTTGCGTTTCTGCCAATAGACCGTTGCTGTACTTCCTTGATAATCCACCATAAAGGGTTCATCTTGTAATTCTTTTGACCATTTATGACGAGGCTTGCCCCCTTTTTTCACCGCTTTCGTTTCCTTTTTACTGGTGGATACATACCCCAGAAAATCGATCAAGCAATCAAATGATTCCGCACAAACAGCGACCCCTTGTTGCAGTTCCTGTGGAATCACGATAGGTGCGTTGGAAGCATTGGACAAATGATATTTCTCTTGATAATAGGCTGCTAAGTATGGCGCCATGATCTCCCAAGGTGGTGTAAGGATCATTAAGCGATCATATTCTTGCTTGTCATCAAATGTTTTCTCATCTGCTACTGATAGTAATTGGCCTTCTTTTATGGCTAAGAGGACGGTATTGTCTTTTGTTTCAATAAGTTTTCCTTTAACAATTTGCAGTTGCCCTGCTTCCTTCGGCAATTCAAAAAGCATCTGTTTGTCATCAATGACCGTTTTTTCTAATTCCATTTTGCTCCCTGCTTTCTGCTAGTTTCTCGCCCATTATAGCATGTATTTTTCTACGCAGCGGTGTCCAAGAATCAAAAAAAGAGGCTGCTTCCAAGAAACAGCCCCTTTGTTAAGGGAATTGGTTTACGTGCATGGCTTCGCTTGATTGGGATTAACCCTTAGCTAGAAAAGCATTCAACCAATGCTGGTTGATAGATCTCGTTGTATTTTGCCACAACTCGTCCACAACGTTCTTCAAGCTCGTCATGATCGGTCTCTTCATAACGGATCACATGCAAAACGGCACAACGTTCCATTTTTCTGACCACTTCTCCGATAACGCGGCTTTCTAAGCCAACTGGTTTACATTCATATGCTTTACCTAATACAATTGTTTCTGCTTCCATAATGCGCTCCTTACTACTCGTTTCTCTAATTGTATTATCATCTTATCATCTAATTCTAATAAAATAAAGCGATATGCATGTCTATTTAAAACAAAAATGAAAAAAGTGCCCATTATTCAATGAACACTTGCTTTGTAAACGTTATATTGTTTTTTGCTAATTATTAAGAAATGACGATTTATTTACGACTCGCTACTAGGATCGCCGCAAATTCTTCAAGATATTTCTGATCGATCGCATCATAGCTGTTCGTTTTGCCACTATCGATATCCAACACACCAATCAATTGATCATCAGCTATCATAGGAACAACGATTTCAGACATAGCTGCCGAGTCACAAGAGATATAGTTCTCATGTTCTTTGACATTCGGGACGATCAATGTCGTTTGTTTTGCGGCTGACTCCCCACAAACCCCTTTGCCCATAGTGATTCTAGTGCAAGATACTCTTCCTTGGAACGGGCCTAAGATCAGTTCGCCTTCTTCAAACAAATAGTAGCCGGCAAACACCGTATCTTCCAATGTTTCATTTAATAAAGCAGAAGAGTTTGCTAGATTAGCGATCCAATTACTCTCTGCTTCTAGTAATCCTTTTAATTGCAGAAGCATCAATTCATACGCTTCGATTTTTTTATTCATTTTCTCACCTCTGTCCTTGATTATAAGCAAAGACAGAGGATTTGTCTTGTCTAAATTACTGAGTATGGGAAACAATAATGTGAAAAAAGAACTGTTGCCTAAAATAGCCTATCCATCCACTCGTACCAATAGTCAACGCTACTCATAGCATTTCCTTCTCAGTCGTCTTTGAAAACTTACTAGGCATCAATCACAGTAAAGCGAGTGTTTTCATGTTGTACTGTTTCGATCTCATCGATAATTGCCTTAGCTAACGTACCGCTAGATGTCACCGATTCCTTTTGTTCGTTGAATAGTAAGTGATCTTTCCCTAAAATCGCTGGTTTAGCTGGTCCTTCTTGAAAGACATTCCCAGGAGAAATCCCCACCCAAGGGACATTTTTGACTGTTTCTAAAAAGAGATATTCGTCTAGCTGATTTTCTGGAATCGCAATCCAACTTTCGCTTCCTGGTGCTTTTTTCAACTCAGAGAGATTACGTTCCCCCGCTTCATTGAATAAACTGCCGGCTCCTAAGATGAAGAACAAACGAGTGTTTTTTTCTCGAAACAGGTGCACTAATTTTGCTGCCAGATCCACATGCAAGTAAGCTTTGTCAGGACTTGTCGCAAACGCGTCAACAAGCACATCAAAGTCACTGAGCTCTTCTTCTGTGAGAGAAAAAGCATCCTTTGTAAGTGTTTTGACCGTCTCACCAAGTTGTTCTTTGGCCTTCGCTTCATTTCTCACGATAGCAGTCACTTCGTGTCCTCTCTGTACTGCTTCTTGATAAATTGCTGAACCTGCATTCCCTGTTGCGCCAATAATACCGATTTTCATAATGATCATCCTTCCTACTTTTGTTTTTTTCAAAATCAGTTGTTACTAATTAAGTTACAACTAGAGTATAAAAGAAACTTTCTTCCCTGTCAAGAATTTGCCTAGCAGGTGAAAGTTCTTTTTTTACAGCCTTTTATGTGACACTTTTAATGATTGGCTTCTACTTGAATGCCGTCAATGATGGATTGTAGCGAGATAGCGCTCATTTCCTGCTCAATTTTCTTTTGCAGCACATCGTAAGTTTCCTCTAATACCGTTTGGATATTCCCCCCAATCAAGCAATTGGGATTGGTCTTTTTGTCCGCATGTAAAAGATGCTGATCTTTTTCAACACTCGCATAGATGTCCAACAAAGAAATCTCATTTGGTTCCTTCGTTAGTTTAGGGTTTGGTTTTCCTCTTTGGCTTTCGATCAATCCGGCAATACGCAGATCACTCATAATCCGGCGAACATAAGCAGGATTCGTTTCAACACTCTGGGCGATCCGATCACTTGATAGATCAGTTCCTTTAAAGAGGTGGATGTAAGCGAGGATGTGAATGGCGTCGCTGTATTTCGTTGAATATTTCACTTCGTCTCCACTCCTTTTTCTTGTATCATACCTCTTTTTTCAGATTTAGACAAAGGGTACTGACCAATCTTACAAAACTCGAGGATCCCATCAAGAAAAAGCAGCCCTCAAAAAGTTAGCACAAAAGCCTAACTTCTTGAGGGAACTGCATACTGAACCATTTTTTTCCTTTTTATTTAAACGAGCACTTTGCTAATAGCCCTTCATCCAAGCAGACTCAATCTGATTGCCGTCAGGATCAACGATTTCATAGCCGACCATCATGTCCTCTAGAATCCCCATATCAACTTGGAACGACTGTCCACCATTTTCTTCAGCGATTTTTGCAAAATTCTTTGCTTCTTCTGGTGTGTCAAAACTAAATGCGATCAATGCGCCACTCGTCTTCTTTGTATCTGCAATACTTCTACCATTTAGAAATTGTTGGTAAAACGCATGTTCTAACAGCATTAACCAAATCGATTCACTCCAAACCATTCCACTGCTGGTCTCGTTTGAGAACTCTTCATTTTTTACAAACCCCAGCGCTTCATAAAAGGATGTTGCACGTTTGATATCAGTGACAGGCAAGTTAATAAACACCATTTTGTTCGCCATTTTCTTGCTTCCTTTCTTTGGTAAGCTGCACTGCTGAATCCGTTCTCATTATAGCACCTATCGGTTCATTCACAAAAACATCAGTCTTTGTCCTCTGCTGCTAGTCTGAATAACCTGATCCAAAATTTTTTTCAAGTAAAAAAAGGCCTTGCACACATAGGCCTTTTAGCTTTTCTCATCTATGAAAAAGTAACTTGATAAGCATTAGCAAAGAATCATGTTTTCGCTAATACAATCAGCCCAAACTACTTTATTTAATACTCAAAGCTCGAGTCTTGAGTCGATCACGGTTACTTTCCCACGATAAATTTTTCGATACTCTTTGGGCGTATAAGAAGTTGCTTTTTTAAATTTCTTACTAAAATAATTTGGATCATTGAATCCTACTCTAACAGAAATTTCACTGATTGATCGATCACTTGTTGAGAGTTCTTTTTTGGCAACTTCAATACGATAAATCATCAAGTACAATGAAAAGGTCATTCCTAATGTATTCTTGATCAAACGGCTGGTGTGATACCGACTTAAATGCAGGTGATCTGCTAAAGTGTCTAACGTAATATGTTCTCTATAATTTTCATGAATATAGCGCAATATCTTATGTCTTAAAGAAAGCGAAGGAGAAGCTTCATTGTTTTTCTCGACGTGCAGCAAGGAAATCTGATTGATGGATTGAATCCCTCGGTCCAATGCATAAACAAAATCATTGGTGATCGGTTCGACCAAATAATCAATCAAGCCGTAACGTAACGCTTTTTGAGCGATAGCAAAGCTTTCTACTGCAGAATACAAAATTGCTTTTGCATTCGGGTAAAAAGAGAGCAATTCTTTGTATAATTCAAAACAGTCCTCTTCACCATCTGCATTAATCACTGCAATCTCAACCATCTGCTCAAGACAGGTACGCTGAAGTGCTTTTTTCGAATCAACCATTGGAAGCAAGATGACATTTGGGAAATGACGATCAATCAAACGAACCATCTCGCTAACTGCTCTTCGCTCTTCGCTGTCAATGATCAATAAATTACACACGAAATTTTCTCCTTCGCTAAAAATTCATAGTCGGTTTCTCTATTTTCGTTTATTTTTCTTGAAAATCAATGACCATTCGTCCTTTGATTTTTCCTGAAAGCATTTCATCAAAAATATCGTTGATCTCTTCTAACTGACGCATGACTACTTTAGGAACGACTTTCCCTTCCGCTGCAAATTGGAAAGCTTCTGCTAAATCAGTTCGTGTTCCAACAAGGGAACCGACAATCTTAATCCCATCCAATACAAGTCGAGGAATGTTCAAGTCCATGCTTTCTGGTGGGAGACCGACCGCTACAATCGTACCGCCCGCACGAACAGCATCAACAGCAGAATTGAAGGCTGCTTTTGAAACAGCTGTTACTACGGCTGCATGTGCGCCGCCGGTTGCTTCTTGAATGATTTTTGCCGCATCTTCTTTCGCAGGATTGATTACAAGATCAGCGCCGTGATCTTTTGCGAAGTCCAACTGTTTGTCGTTGATATCGATTCCAATCACTTTTGCATTAAAGACATTTTTAGCATATTGTAAGGCTAGGTTTCCTAGTCCCCCTAAACCATAGATGGCGATCCATTGACCTGGTTTAATGTCAGAAACTTTTACCGCTTTATATGTGGTTACACCTGCACAAGTAATGCTGCTGGCTTCAGCAGAACCTAAGTCCTCTGGAACTTTCACTGCATAGTCAGCTACAACGATACATTCTTCAGCCATACCACCATCTACAGAATAGCCGGCATTTCTAACCGAACGGCATAATGATTCATTCCCG
Source organism: Enterococcus sp. 5B3_DIV0040 (assembly GCF_002140755.1). Taxonomy (NCBI): domain Bacteria; kingdom Bacillati; phylum Bacillota; class Bacilli; order Lactobacillales; family Enterococcaceae; genus Enterococcus; species Enterococcus sp. 5B3_DIV0040. The sequence continues at coordinate 712,114 of NZ_NGLC01000001.1, read as the reverse complement.
TTCACACAGTATTCGCATGATCCACAGCTTTCATACAACCAAGCGACACTTGCACGGTCACCGATTGCTAGAGAAGTAACATCATCACCGATTGCAACCACTTTACCGATTCCCTCGTGTCCGAGTACGATCCCAGATGCATCTCCAAAGTCGCCATCTTTTACATGCAAGTCAGTATGGCAGACACCGCAACACTCCATTTTCAATAATGCTTCATTCGGACGAAGCGCTCTTAATTCTTTTTCCTCGATTTTTACAACCTTATCTTTTGATACTACAGCTGCTTTCACAAAGACACCTCTTTCAATTCGATTAAATAAAGAACTTCCTTTTATTTGTGAAGTAGTTAACTAACGCATAGAGGTCAGTAATAGCTAGATAAAAGAAAGTTCTCTATCGAGAAGATTACCATAGAAATCATCAAAAAAAGGGGAATTTATTGCTTTTTTTCTGTAATCATTTATTAGAAAACAATAATGAAATCATTCAAAATTTTTTCTTTATTTCCAGATTACATAAAATTAAAAATTAAAAAGATAGAGATAATTCATCTCTATAAATAACAATCGTTTCAATAAAAAACATCAAGACGATCTGATAGAAGACTGTAGGATGATTTGTACTCACTGTTCTTCTATCCTTCTATTTTTATCCCTTCGATGACTTGCGATTTATTTTCTTTCAGGCGCTGAATGTCCTATTGGTATTTAGCAAGATGTCCCTCGTCAATGTTTTTCTGAAAATTTCCATTCCCTTCTTCTCCTTTTCTACTCATAAAAGCAACTAGTGCACAAAGGCGGTCGATCAAACAATCGACAATCTGTACTCTGTCATTATTGGACAGCCGATAAGTATCCACAAAAAGTTTCAATCGATGGCATTGCGTTTCACTCAGACGACTGTTCCCACCAAAATACAAGGGTACCCAGCGGTACGCAGCATAAGAAACATCCCATAACCTGCTTCCTGGCCTTACTGTGTCAAAATCAAAAAGCCCAAAAGGCTCCCCAACTACGATCGGCACATAATACGGAAAAACATAGTAATCAATCAGCAACTACCTAATCACTCAAAATGAACTTCTACAGCCTAAATGTGTAGTGAACGTTTAATTAAAATCTCCGTTTATTGCCTCTTTGCCTTTTTTATAAAAAACTGCTGATCAGTAACAGTTGTTGAGAGGGAAATAAACTGGAATCTGAAGAAAGTATTCTGTCTTCGCAAAACTTTAGACGATCATTTCATGGTATCCTCTGCTAGATAAGCTAAAATCATTTATGAAAAAAGTTACTCTGACGTACATGTAATTTTTGTTGCACCAAATGAAGCATTGAGGGAAGTTGGATAGAAGTTTCAGAAACAACAGGCGGTTTGAATGACAAACCGTCTCCAGGCGTCATTTGCGCATGCTCCACTTGAAACATCGTAAGAAACGGCTAACGAATAGAAATAATTATTTTTGTTAGCACTACGTTTGCTCTTGAAGGAAAACCTGAATGGAATTTTTTAGAGAACGTCATTTCTTGATGTGTCTTTTTCTTGACCTAAAGTTAACTTCAACATTTATACTAACAATACTAACTTAAGAAAGAAGGATTTATATGAGAGCAGCAATTTTTGAAAAAGCAGGATTAGTTAAAGTGGAAGAAGTAAAAAAGCCAACTTTGCAAGCAGCCGATGATGTTATTATTAAAGTTGTCCGAGCATGTGTTTGCGGTTCTGATCTTTGGTCGTATGCCCATGGCGATAGTAAAGAACCTCATTCAGTTAATGATGGTCATGAGGCATTAGGCATCGTTGAAGAAATCGGTCCAGACATTACGACTGTGAAACCTGGAGATTTTGTCATCGTCCCCTTCACCCATGGTTGTGGTGAATGTGATGCTTGCCGTGCCGGCTTTGATGGCACATGCGACCGTCATCAAGGTACAACGAATTGGTCTAACGGTTTCCAATCTGAGTATATCAACTTCCATTACGGCAACTGGGCCCTTGTAAAAGTTCCAGGTCAGCCAGCTGATTATACGGAAGGTATGATCAAGTCTCTTTTAACTTTGGCAGATGTTATGCCCACAGGATATCATGCGGCACGTTGTGCACATGTAGAAAAAGGGGATAAAGTCGTCGTGATTGGCGATGGTGCCGTAGGACAATGTGCTGTCATCGCGGCAAAAATGCGTGGGGCTTCCCAAATTATTTTAATGAGCCGTCATAAAGATCGACAAGAAATGGCTCTTCAATCAGGTGCTACAGCTGTTGTGGCTGAGCGTGGTGAAGAGGGAATCGCGAAGGTACGCGAGATCCTTGGCGGAGGCGCGGATGCTGCTCTTGAATGTGTTGGTACAGAAGCTGCCATTACACAAGCCCTTGGTGTATTGCATAATGGTGGTCGTGTAGGTTATGTCGGCGTCCCTCACTATGACGATCGACCAATCGGTTCCACTTTTGCTCAAAACATTTCCATTGCAGGAGGATCTGCATCGGTCACAACATATGATAAGGAAATCCTGTTAAAAGCGGTGCTTGATGGTACTATCAATCCAGGCCGCGTTTTCACCCAAACCTATGATTTAGATGATATCAACCAAGCCTATGCCGATATGCAGGAACGAAAAACGATCAAATCTATGGTTGTTGTTTCAAGGGATGAATAGACAATGCTAATTAAAAAACGCTCGTCCGAACAATGGACAGCCTCTCGATAGACAAAGTACTAAAACCAGTACTTTGTCTTTTTATCCATGAAGAAAGAAAACACTGTAACAGCCTACCCTTTTTCCACAATTAATCAATTCTAGAACTTTAAAATGATAGAACATAACGCCGAACAAAAGAAAAAAGCCCTTGAAATCAAGGGCTTTTGCTTCATCTGATAATAAATGATTAACGACGAATTTCTTTGATACGAGCTGCTTTTCCGTGTAATGCACGCAAGTAGTACAATTTTGCACGACGTACTTTACCGTAACGAACAACTTCGATTTGTGCAACACGTGGTGTGTGCAATGGGAAGGTACGTTCAACACCTACACCGTTTGATACTTTACGAACTGTATAAGTTTCGCTGATACCAGCACCGCGGCGTTTGATGACAACACCTTCAAATAACTGGATACGTTCGCGAGTTCCTTCGACAACTTTCGCGTGAACGCGAACAGTGTCCCCAGGACGGAAAGCTGGGATGTCAGTACGTAATTGTTCTTGAGTTAGTTCTTGAATCAATGGATTCATGTTTATCATTCTCCTTATTCCCAAACATTCTTAAAGCATGAAAGCTCCAGCGGAACATCGTAATAGTTGAGTTTACACTCACTGAAATATCTTACCACAGTCGACCATAGGCTGTAAAGAGAATTTTCTTGTCATGGCGCAGAATATCAAAAAAACTGGCACTATTTTAGTTGCCAGTCTTCGCTTCGTCTTCAATTTCTTTTAAAAGCTTCTGCATTTCAGCGGTCAGCGGATAAGTTTCCAGCATATCTGGACGTCGCTGATACGTTCGGCGCAAGGATTCTTTTAATTGCCACTGCTCGATCAATTTATGATTGCCATTCATCAAAACTTCCGGCACTTTCATGCCTTTGAACTCTGCCGGGCGTGTATATTGCGGATGCTCTAATAAACCAGTGGAATGAGAATCAGTTTGTGCGGAGGTTTGATTGCCCAAAACTTCTGGTAATAGCCTGACCGTCGCATCGATCATAACCATTGCCCCCAATTCGCCGCCAGTCAAGACGTAATCGCCCAGTGACACTTCATCAGTGACCAATGAACGGATTCGTTCATCATAGCCTTCATAGTGACCGCAAATAAAAACAAGGTGCTCTTCGGTAGAGAATTCTTCCGCCATCTTTTGATCAAAGGGTTTTCCCGCTGGGTCTAATAGGATCACCCGCTTTTTCGTTTCTGGTGTCGCTTCTTCGATCGCTTTGATATTGTCATAGACAGGTTGGACTTTTAATAACATTCCTGCTCCGCCACCATAAGGATAGTCATCCACTGTTTGATGCTTGTTGTCAGAATAATCACGGAAATTAGAGACATTGATTTCTAACAATCCCTTTTCCCGTGCTTTACCGATGATCGATTCTCCAAGAGGCCCTTCAAACATTCGTGGAAATAGTGTCAGCACATCAATTCTCATCGTCTAACAACCCTTCTGGGATCTCAACGATGACCTGACCATTTTCAAGATCGATGGTATGAACAACAGATTCGATATAAGGAATCAAGGCATCCTTCTTCCCTTTTCGCTGTACCACCCAAACATCATTGGCGCCTGGTGAAAGGATCTCTTTGACTTTACCAATGACTGTGCCATCTTCTTCGACGACTTCCAGACCAATAATTTCATGGTAGTAAAACTCATTTTCTGCTAGATCCACCAAATCATCCTTGGTAACTTTTAAAATGCCGTTACGAAACGGTTCAACGTCGTTGATGTTGGGATAGCCCTCAAACGTTAACAAATCAAAATTTTTATGTTTGCGATGACCTGAAACAATCAATGGTAATGGCTCTTTATTTTCACGAAAAAGTGTCAATTCAGCCCCTTTACGGTAGCGTTCTTCTGGAAAATCCGTTTGTGATATCACTCGTACTTCTCCACGGATCCCATGTGTATTGACGATTTTCCCTACGTTTAAATATTCTGTCACGTTCGTTCCCCATTTCTTCTAACTTCTGTTCTATTTTAGCATAGCAAAGTAGCGAATTCTAGCCGTTTCCTAGCGCCCCCTGTTTTCCTCAAAATCATCGCACGAAAAACGCCCCTTCGACGCTTGATCAAAGGGGCAATGTCCTAATCTGAAACTTATTGATTCATTGAAACGGCCATTTCCAATGCTGAACGTGCATCTTGATGTTGCACCGTTCGAAGCATCTTTTCTTGTTGCCAGACCACGGTAGTTGCTGTATGGTCATTTTTTCCCATATCGATGGTGATTTGACCGACCTCAGGTGCTGGAAGCATGGCTTCTTCTAGATACGCTACCACTTCTTTGGCAACCGGAACTGGATCTTGTTCCTCTTGGTTGACTGCTCGAACAGTCAATGACCAATTTCCTTCTTGCCAGCTCAAATAACTGGAGCCAGCAGCTCCTTGCATATGCCCAGTAATGCCATAGCCGAGATCGACGGCTTGTCCGCCATCATCCGCTGTTACATTGACCGCTGCAGCCGCTTCATCCGCTGATTGATACTCTTTTGATTGAAAAGCAGCAAGCGGTGTTTCTTCGTTCAATGCCTTGTCATTGAGAGACAATTGCTGATCAAGTCCATAATAAAGAATCGAGACATCGGATTGACTGCCAGCTGTGGCAGCATTCAACACTTTACCCGAAGCAAGCGGAACGTCCTTTGGCAAGACAAGATCAGGGAATACCGCTTGTATTTGGCTATAGATGTCTGTGGTGCTACTCGTATTTGAAGAATCCTCAGAAACCGCCTGACTAGTCGATGCAGTTGATTGACTGGTTTCTGACTGACTACTTTTTTGTGTTTGGGTACTTTCCACCATAGTCGTTGCTGTTGTTTCAGCTGTACTGGCTTGACTGGTTTCTTGGTCTTTTTGATTAGTACAGCCAGCCAAGGTTCCGATCGCTAGCAGCGTAACAAATAATCCTAGTTCTTTTTTCATGATGTTCCCCTCCTTATACAAAGGATACCCCTCAATAAAAAAAATGACAAACAAGTCAGATTGTCTGTCATTTTTTTGTCGATTTTTTAAAGATTAGTGACCCAATTTTGCAGTGATTGGAAGCCGTCCTTGATCCATTGCCAAACTTGATTGGCGATCGTCGATAGGTCGCCCCAACGAAAGTTTTGTGTCCATTGGTTCAATTGGGTCATGATCTCCTCACGATAGACCCAAATTAAAAAGAGCAACAACAAGATCCCTAGCGTTCGCCAAAGAAAAGAACCGATTTTATAAATAAAGACGAGAATCAAAAGAACGACGATCCATGCGATTAGTTGAGACATACAAGCACCTCCTCATTTTTGATTATCTCAAAACCATCCTTTTTTGTCCTCCATCTTAAGCATGAATTTTACAAAAAAAGCATTTCTCTTTGAGAAATGCTTTACACTCTTGCTTATTTACCATCAATGATATTCAAACGAACTTTTTTCGGTCCATTTGTCCGTACACTGTAAACGATCGTTCGAATTGCTTTGGCAACCCGACCTTGTTTACCGATGATACGGCCAATATCTTCTGGTGCCACAGTAAGATTATATTCCAAGAAATCATCTGACTCTACCAGCTCAAGCTTGATATCCTCAGGTTTGGTAACAAGTGGTGAAACGATCGTTAAGACTAATTCTTGCAAATCTTTCATCCAAAGTCACCTTATTTCTTAGTGAATTTTGCTTCGTGGTGTTTTTTCATAACGCCTTCTTTAGAAAGGATGTTACGAACTGTATCTGAAGGTTGCGCACCTTTAGATAACCAATCAAGAACTAGATCTTCTTTGATTGTTACTTCAGCTGGGTCTAGTAAAGGATTGTAAGTACCAACTGTTTCGATGAAACGTCCGTCACGAGGAGAACGTGAATCTGCTACGACGATACGGTAAAAAGGTTTCTTTTTAGAACCCATGCGTTTTAAACGAATTTTTACTGCCATTATTTACACCTCCATTGATTTAATCACAAGAGCTAGTTTAACAGGTTTTTCTGATGGTGTAAAGAGTTTTTTCTTTACAGCTGAAAAAAGTTTTTCTTTCCTGTTTTTTCGGCATGGTTATCTTTTGCCAGAATGAATTTGGACGCGTATCATGAATACTAGAGAAACCTTTTTAAGGTCAAATCGTTTTATTTGCACCATTCACTTACTTTTGGTAAGCTAAATGAGTAGAAAACAACAAGGAGGAATTTTACATGACAAAAAAAATCGGTTTTATCGTCGGCAGCTTGCGGGAAGGTTCTTACAATAAACTCGTAGCGAAAAAATTCGCATCACTATTACCAGAAGGTTTTGAAGCATCTTTCATCGAGATCGGCAACTTGCCTTTTTACAATGAAGATTTGGAAGTTGAAGGAAAAGTTCCTGCTGAATGGACAGCATTTCGTGAAGCATTAAGCGCCGTTGATGGTGTCTTCTTCTTTACACCAGAATACAACCGCTCTGTTCCTGCAGCCTTGAAAAATGCTTTAGATGTTGGTTCTCGTCCTTACGGTGCGAGCAGTTGGGGCGGCAAACCAGCCTTAGTCGTCAGCGTTTCTCCAGGAGCGATCGCTGGATTTGGTGCGAACCATCATTTGCGTCAATCATTAGTCTTTTTGGATATGCCTACTCTGCAACAACCAGAAGCCTACATTGGCGGTATCACAAACTTGATCGATGAAAACAATGAAATCAATCCAGATACAGTAAGCTTCTTCGAAACGATCCTTGCAAAATATATTGAATTCTTTCAACGATTCAACTAATGAAGATTCCATACAAAAAGACCAAGAAACTCGGCACTGAGTTTCTTGGTCTTTTTTACTGTGAAGAATAATCGTTTGCGCTTTTTACTCGCTGCCTGACACAGACTTTCGGACAAAATGGAGTTCTGTCAGTTCTCCCATCTGTTTTGTTTCAACAAACGTCAAGCGTCTCGAATATCCCCCCGGTTCAAACAGCCGCTTGCCTTCTCCTAAAAACACCGGCGCGATTTGAATAAACCATTCATCGATCAAATCAGCTTCCAGCAATGGTTTTAATAAGGAACCTCCCCCTACTACCCATACGTTTTCCTCTTGTTTTAATGCTGAAACAAATGCCACTGGATCCGTTGACACTAGCGTTGCATCTGGCAACGGTTCTTTTTGTGTACGGGAAAAAACATAATTTGTCGTTTCAGGATACAACAGTCCACCATCCATAAGTTTCTTTGCTTCTTGATAGGTCTTTCTCCCCATCACTGTCGCATCGATGGTTGCAAAAAATGCTTCATAAGTCGTGGCGACACCGGTATCAGTTTGAAACAGCCAGTCCAGTTGATCCTTCAGACCTGCTAAATAGCCATCGAGGCTGATCGCACCATAGAATATCACTTTTCCCATTATGCTCGCTCCTTTATTCTTTGTTTGCTGCTGATGTTCGACAAACACAAGTGACTAAATGGTCGTTGACCATGCCGACAGCTTCCATAAAGGCGTAAATAATGGTCGTTCCGACAAATTTAAACCCTCGCTTTTTCAAATCTTTCGCTAGCTGATCAGAGATTTCCGAATGGGTCGGTACATCGGATTGCTGCTCAAATTCATTAATGATCGGCTGATGATCGACATATCGCCACAAGAATGCGGAGAAACTACCATATTCTTGCTGGATTTTTAAAACTTCTTGGGCATTGCTGATCGCCGCTTCAATCTTTCGCCGATTGCGGATGATTCCTGGATTCATCATCAGTTCTTCCACTTTTTCTTCCGTATAGTTCGCTACTTTGGTGATTTCAAACTGATCATACGCCGTATCAAAATTCGCCATTTTATTTAAAATCGTTTGCCAGCTCAACCCTGCTTGATTCATATCTAACACCAATTTTCGAAACAACTGCTGATCCTCATACTCAGGTTTCCCCCAGATTGTATCATGATACTCCTGCATCGCTGGTGTACTGTTGGCCCACTCACATCGTTCCATTGTCCTCATCAGCTCCTTTTTGTTTATTTTATCATAAAAGACTTTACTTCCACTAGTGTACTACGTATACTAGTACACATAAATGAAAGGAGCTGATTTTGTGGTTCGCATTAACAAAGCCAGCAGCAAACCTTACTATGAGCAATTGGTTTTAAGTATCAAAGAAGATATTCTGAACGGTGTTCTAACCGCTGGAGATCAAGTACCTTCGGTTCGTGAAATGGCCAAGCACCTGTTGATGAATCCAAATACCGTCAGCAAAGCCTACAAAGTATTGGAAAATGAGCAAGTGCTTGTCACCATCAAAGGAAAAGGCACCTTTGTGAAAGTTACTGAGGATCTGCCACGCGATGAGATTCGGATCTTACAAGTGAAAGAACGTTTGAAAGAATTGGTGATCGAAGCACGCCATTTACAGATCAGCATGCGTGAGCTGAGCGATTGGATGAATGGCTTTGAACAAGAGTTAGGAGGCGATCCACAGTGAAGATCGAACATGTGACCAAGAAAATGGAACAAACAATTATCTTAGAAAACGTGAACTTCTCTTTGGAAAAAGGAGAACTCGTAGGATTGATCGGCCGCAATGGTTCTGGGAAAACCACGCTGTTTCGGACGGTCGCTGGACATTATTTACTAGATGATGGCGAGATTTCAATCGATAACCAACGCCTGGATCAGCACCCGGAATTAAAAGAACAGCTTTTTTATATCGATGAAAAAGAAAACTTTCTGGCTGCCTACTCGTTAAAAAAAATCAATCAATTTTATCGGCTTGCTTATCCGAATTTTGATCAAAATCTTTATTTAGAATTGATGCAAAGCCATGGTCTGCCGCTAACGCTTTCTTACCGGCGAATGTCAAAAGGAATGCAAGGTCTTTATAAGATGATTCTAGCGATCGCTTCAAATGCGACGTTCTTACTGTTAGACGAACCTTTTGATGGGCTTGATGTGATCGTCCGTAAAAAAGTGATCGGACTATTGCTGGAAAGCCTCAGTGAGTCGAATCGTACCGCATTGATCGCTTCCCATAATCTAAATGAATTAGAGCATATTATTGATCGTGCCTTGTTGATCAAAGGGAAAACGATTGAAGGAGACTACCGTTTGGAAACGATTCGCGAACAATCTCGCAAACTTCAACTCGTCTTTCGCAGCAAGCAGATTCCTCCCCTTATCAAGCAGCGCTCCAAGCTGATTCAAAAACAAGGTCGAGTCTTGACCGCTTTGTTTGACAATTACACAAAAGAGCTGGCGGCTGAGATCCAGCAGCTTGATCCTTTGGTTTTCGAAGAATTGCCATTGACCTTGGAAGATCTGTTTGAAGCAAATTTACGACAAGAGGCATTAGTGGAAGGATAGAGGTGGAAAACGATGTTAAGCAATATATTTAAAGAACGCTACGGCAAGCTGCTGATCGGCTTTTGTTTTGTCTTACTCTTAATGTATCTTGGTGATGGCTGGCAATCACAAAAAGCCTGGCATCAGCAAGAACGCTATTTGACATCTGAAGAATTTATCAAAGATTTCAACGAAAATCGAGAGTACTATGTCAAAAGCTACAAGGGTGAAACCCCGGTTTACTTTGATTCGGCAACAGAGTACCGCGATGCGGTATTGACGATCAGCAATGAGTCCCCTGATGAGATTTATTACAATCGCCCTTATATGACCACCATGAATCAATTTGTGATTGTCTTCCTGTTTATTTGGGGCTTCTTGTCCTTTTTTGTCGATGGCCGCACCAATTTCAATCGCTTTTTATTTGCTTTACCCTTTAGCAGAAAGCACGTCTTTCACAAGAAACTGCTTTTTATCGGCTTACCCTTGACCGCTTGTTTAGTCTTGGGTCTGTTAGGTCATATCCTGATCGAATACACGATGATCCCAGCTCGCTATCTCGCTGTGCCGCTTCAAGACGTGCTGCTTTCTGCCCTTAGTACCTTGGCAACGAATCTGCTAGTATTTGCTGCAGGTCTCTTGTTAGGCGTTTTGCTGGGGAATCTGTTTACTGGCGTGCTCTCGGTCTTCTTCACTATTTCGCTAGGATCAATGGGGTATAGCTTTTTCCAATGTACCCGCGAGTTTTTTAGTTTTGTGTTTCTTGGTCATGGGGATTTTCTGATTCCTTTTCAAACCTGGATCGATTGGCCGCAAGGATATGTCTACCCTTGGTGGCTGCTGCTCCTTTACCTCGGCTTGAGCGGCTTGCTGATTCTTGCTGCCGAAAAAGTGTTCTCGAAAATCTCTTTAGAAAATGACGGTGATTATTTAACGATCCCTAAATTGCGCGCACCAGTTTATTGGCTGCTTTCTTTGGGAACCTGGTTCTATTTATCCATGATTTCTTATTACCCACTAGAAATTTTTTACCGTAATCTCTATGAGGGGTATGATGTCAGTCTTTGGAACATCGCCCTTCGGCTCGGTTTATTACTGGTTGCCTGCTTATTCATCAGTTTGCTGCTTGTCTATCCTAAAGCGCTGATGAATTGGTGGTACAAACGAAAAAACAAACAAATCAGTGGAATATAAAAAAGCATCCCTGCAACATGTTCTTGTTGCAGGGATGCTTTTAAGTTTAATGTCTAGGTTTGTCGTCGTCTTTTTTGTCAAAGAAGTCATTTACTTTACGAGAAACATCATCCGCAAAATCTTCAACCTTATCTTTGGCTTTCCCATATTTATTTTGGGTTTTGCCTTTTAATTCTTCGGAGTCATCTCCTGTAAGTTTCCCTTTTGTTTCGGTTACTTTTCCTTCAATGCGATCTTTGTTTGTCATCGTAAAAAACTCCTTTCATACTTGCTATAAATTAATAGTAGCACCATTTAACAGAAAGCACGAATGTTCTGCTTCTATCCTATTCTTAGAGTTGTCCGCAACGATAGTTGATCGCTATTTTTGACTCTTGGACGATTTGAGATATTCGGTAGAAAGCTGGCTTTCTCTATAAAAAAGGATGTTCTCTAGATGTTCTATTTGATGTTCTTTGAAGGAGTTCATTTAAAGAGGACGCTGTGAGCATAAAAAACCATGACCTGAAGAAGGCAATCTGAGGAGCTGCAGTTGCTAGAATTAGCAGGTACAGCTTCTCGATTTGGTGCCTTTTCAGATCATGTTTTTTTAATTACACGAAGATAAGGTTCAGTTCTCAGTTCCTATCAGTGTTAAACGATTATTTGCGTTTTTTCTTTTTCTTCTTTTGTTTCTTGACCATGCGGTTCATGGCCATTTTTCCAAGTTTCCCTTTGACCCCACCGCCAAACATTTGATCCATGCCAGGAATGTTCATATTCCCTTTACTCATTTGCTGCATCATTTTGCGAGATTCTTTGAATTGTTTGATCATACGGTTGACTTCGACGACACTATTTCCAGAACCAGCAGCAATACGGCGGCGACGGCTTGGATTTAACAAATCAGGATTTTCCCGTTCAGCTGGTGTCATAGAATAAACCATGGCTTTTTGTCGAGCAATTTGTTTCGGATCAACTTTGACATTTTCGATACCAGGCATTTGACTCATTCCCGGAATCATTTTTAAGAGATCTTCAATTGGGCCCATGCCCATAACTTGATCGATCTGTTCGACAAAGTCATTGAAGTCGAAGGAGTTTTCCTTCATTTTTTGAGCAAGCTCTTCTGCTTTTTTCTCGTCGTAATCTTGCTGTGCTTTTTCGATCAAAGTCAGCATATCACCCATACCGAGAATCCGACTAGACATCCGATCTGGATGGAATACTTCAAGGTCGGTCAATTTTTCACCGGTACCAGTGAACTTGATTGGAGCGCCCGTAACTTGACGAATCGACAATGCCGCCCCGCCACGAGTATCGCCATCTAGTTTGGTGATGACTACCCCTGTGATCCCCAGTTGTTGATTGAAGCTTTCCGCCACGTTGACAGCATCTTGTCCTGTCATCGCATCCACTACCAGTAAAATTTCATTTGGCTGTGCCAAGTCCTTGATTTGTTTTAGCTCTTCCATCAAGTTTTCATCGATATGCAAGCGACCTGCCGTATCGATCAAAACGTAGTCATTTTTCTTTTCCCGAGCCAAAGCCAATCCTTGGCGGACGATTTCAACTGGACTGACATCAGTTCCCATATCAAAAACAGGTACATCCAATTGCTGCCCTAATACTTTCAACTGGTCGATCGCAGCTGGACGGTACACGTCACCAGCGATCATTAATGGACGTGCGTTTTCGGTTTTGATCAAATGGTTGGCTAATTTCCCAGCAAAGGTGGTTTTCCCTGCCCCTTGCAAACCAGCCATCATGATGATCGTTGGGATCTTCGGTGATTTTTCGATCCCAACTGTTTCTGATCCTAATGTTTTGGTTAATTCTTCATCAACGATCTTAACGATTTGTTGCGCTGGAGATAGGCTTTCTAATACTTCTACCCCCACTGCCCGTTCACGGACATTTTTGGTAAACTCTTTTACAACTTGCAGATTGACGTCGGCTTCTAATAAAGCTAGACGAATCTCACGCATCATTTCTTTTACATCTGCTTCAGATACTTTTCCTTTTCTGCGCAGTTTGCTCATTGCCTGCTGGAGGCGTTCAGTTAAACTTTCAAATGCCATTTTTTTTCATTCCTTTATTCTTCAATTTCTTGGAGCTGTTGAATAAACCCCTGTAAGGTTTCGTCTTTTGGATAGTGGGTTTTCGTATACTCGCTTAGCTGATCCAGCAAGTCTTCCCGCATGATATAATCCGAAAACATATGTAGTTTTTTTTCATAGTCTTCTAAAATACGTTCGGTGCGTTTGATGTTGTCATAGACTGCTTGACGGCTAACTTGATACTCTTCAGCGATTTCTCCTAGAGAAAAATCATCTGCGTAATACAATTCCATGTAATTCATCTGTTTTTCCGTCAATAACGTGGAATAAAACTCAAACAACGCATTCATGCGATTGGTCTTTTCAATTTCCATTTGCTTCCTCCTGTTTTGCAAGCCATTCGACATCGGACAAAACAGTCATGCCTTGTTGTCGAAAATAGGCACAAGCGACACCGACCCCTGTTTTTTTGATTCCAGAAAAATTGCCATCATAAATCGTCTGACTGCCACAAGAGGGACTTTTCTCTTTTAAGATCAGTTGGGTGATGCCTTGCTCTTGTAATTTTTGATAAGCAATTTTCGCGCCTTTAGTAAATTGTTCCGTCACGTCTTCTCCTGAAATGGTGACGACCTTCGCTCGTTGCGCCCAAACATCCACCCCATCGCCACCGACGATTTCGGCCGGTTCACGTGGAATCGGCAAGCCGCCAAGAACTTCTGGACAGACCATCATGGCTTGACCCGCACGAACAAGTTCGATCAATTGTGGTACTGCTTGATGTTTTCCATCGTAGCGGCAAAGGGCACCGCCTAGACACGCACTGATTCCAATCATTTAGCACCCTCAGCTTTCCTATGAAATCGTCCTTTATTATAGCATTTATTTAGTGGTTGCAATAGTACCAATTGTCTATTCATGCTAAAATAGGACTTGTTCGTTGAAATTTAATCGTTTCTTGAAAAAAAGAAACGAAAGGAGTCTATCATGAAAAAAATACTCGTTGTCGATGATGAACCTTCAATCGTCACACTTTTAACCTTTAATTTAGAAAAAGAGGGCTACCAAGTCGTTTCCGCCTCAGATGGTCAAAAAGCCTTCGACTTGGCGTTGTCAAAACCTTTTGACTTTATCATCTTGGATGTCATGCTGCCGAATTTGGACGGTATCGAAATCACAAAGAAATTACGTCAAGAAAAAATCGAGACACCGATCCTCGTCTTGACCGCAAAAGATGATCCGATCGACCGGATCTTGGGCTTAGAGATCGGGGCTGACGACTATCTGACGAAACCCTTCAGCCCTCGAGAAGTATTGGCTCGAATGAAGGCCATCTTCCGTCGCTTAGAACCTCGTCAACAAGCACGAGAAGAAGATCAACCTGCAGAAATCTTGCAAATCGGCGGAATCCAAGCCGATCTGACCAATTTTCAGGTCAGTGTGGATGGGGAGAAAATCTTCCTGACACCGAAAGAGTTCGAGTTGCTGGTTTACTTTATGAAACGTAAAGGCCGTGTGATCGATCGCGATACCTTACTCAATCGTATTTGGAATTTCGACTTTGATGGACAAAGTCGCATCGTGGATGTTCACATCAGTCATTTAAGAGAAAAATTGGAAGCTGATCCAAAGCGTCCAGAATACTTGGTGACCGTTCGAGGATTTGGGTATAAATTTCAGGAGCCGACCCAATGAAAAAACGCTATGGCTATGGTTTATGGTCAATCGGTCTATTGCTGATTTTTTTCCTGTGTTGGCAAGTTCTAAGCAGTTTTTACCGTCAGCAAGTCATCGCCCAGCAAGTGGATTTTCTGCAAGAGAAAGCCGCTGTGTTTTTGAATCTCTCAGATAACCAAACCGCAGCGCTCGAACAATTTGCCGATGCCTATGTTCAAGACAGCAATAGCCGCATCACTTTGTTAGATGATCAAGGCCAAATCATTTTCGATACTTATGATCATACTCTCCATGAAAATCGCTCCGATCGTCCAGAAGTTCAAGCCGTTTTGCGCGGAAGCGCCGTTGGTCAATCGTTGCGGGAAAGCGACACCTTGCATGAAGAATTGCTTTACGTGGCGATTCCTGTCAAAGAAGATGGAAACTTAACTCAAATCTTGCGGATCGCAGAACCGACTGCTGCTTTTTTTGCGAAAAACCAAGGAATCAAGCAATCGATCTTGATTGTCTATCTTGTCTTTTGTTTCTTGATCAGCCTGCTGATTTTTCACACGCTGCGTCAGCGGAATCGTCCAATCCAAACGATTCTGCCCGTCGTAAAAAAAATGATCACCTCGCCCGATCAACAAGCAATCATTATGCAAGAAACCCCTGAACATGACGAGTTGTATCAACTGATCAATCAGCTGAGCGAACAAATGAGCCAGACCTATCGTGCCTATGCGGCATCTGAACAACAGCTGTACGGCTTGCTCAGTGAACTGATGATCGGTGTCTTTATCATTAATGAAGAAAATCAACTGCTGCTGTTGAATCCGACGATGCAAGAACAGTTGGGGATGGAAACTGCGCCAACCTTGCCGCAGCCCTTCACTGAAGTGATTCATGACACACAACTGATCCAATTGATCTATCAATTTAACGACGAGACCCCTATTTTCCATGCGGAAACCACCCTTAGCGGAGAACGTTCAAAAGTCTTGGATGTTACCTTGCGAAGCTTCCAAGAAAACCAGTTGATTGGTATTTCTTATGACTTGACGCGCATCCGACAATTAGAAAAAATGCAAAAAGATTTTGTCGGCAATGTTTCCCATGAATTAAAAACGCCGGTAACTTCCTTGATTGGGTTTACCGAAACACTGCTGGACGGCGCCAAAGAAGACCCAGAAACATTGCAGACCTTTTTAGAGATCATTCAAAAAGATGCTTATCGCTTGAAAAATCTAATACAAGATATCATCCAACTGTCTCAAGACAGTGATTCTTTCCAGTATGTCGACCAACCGATCAACTTTTCTGAGCTGCTGCAACAAGTCGTTCAAACCTATGGTCCCGCAGCTGGTAAGAAGCAATTGACCTTTCAATTTGAAGGACCCGAACCCTTCATTTTATCTACCAAAAAAGAGCTGCTGCAGCCCATCGTAAAAAATCTGGTAGAAAATGCTGTCACCTATTCAAAACCTGGTGGTGTCATCACATTATCCTATTCAGAGCAAGACGACCAGCTGTTATTTCAAGTGCAGGATCAAGGCATCGGCATCGATGAAGAAGATCAGGAACGGATTTTTGAGCGGTTTTATCGGGTGGACAAAGCCCGCGCTCGCAATTCTGGCGGCACTGGACTTGGGCTGGCTATCGTCAAAGACTATACCAAATTATTAGGCGGCAGCATCAAGGTTGACAGTTTCCCCAAAATTGGTTCTACCTTTACGGTGACTTTGCCGCTTCATGAAAAAGATGATTATTGATAAAAAACAGCCGATAACAGGTGAATAATTGTTATCGGCTGTTTTTGTAGTTGTTTTTCATTACCAAATGAAGCACCAGCTAATAGCATCTTCTTGATGCTCTAAACAAAAAAAGAAGGAGCATTCTCCTTCTTCGGTCATTTCACTATTCAACATTCGTTACTTCGCCGTCTACACTGCGTTCTACTTTCATATCAGTGATTGGCAAGTAACCTAATTCGATAACGATTCCTTGTTGGACATCGTCTGTCATGATGTAATCAAGAAAGGCTTTGACGTTTGCATCTGGCTCGCCGTTCGTGTACATATGCTCGTAAGACCAGATTGGCCATTTGTTATCTGCAATATTTTCAGGAGTCGCTTCTACCCCATCAAGAGATAGCGCTTGGATCGAATCGTCCAAATAGGATAAAGCAAGGTAGCTGATTGCTCCTGGTGTTTCAGCAACGATTTTACGGACTGTTCCAGAAGAATCTTGCTCTTGTGTTTGGATCGTCTCTGCACCATCTAAGCCCCATTTTTCAAAGGTCGCTCTCGTACCGCTGCCTGATGCGCGGTTGATTACAGAGATTTCTTGATCTGCTCCGCCTAGTTCAGACCAATTCTTCACTTTGCCTGTAAAAATATCGATTAAATCTTGTTGGCTAAGGTCCGTAACGCCTGCGTCTTTATTTACCACTGGTGCCATACCAACTACGGCTACTTTATGGTCAACTAATTTGCTAGCATCCACACCATCTTTTTCATCCGCAAACACATCGGAATTGCCGATCGTCACCGCGCCTGCTTCTACTTGACTTAAGCCAGTTCCGCTGCCGCCACCTTGAACCGTAATTGTATAATTGGGATTGTCTGCTGAGAAGCTTTCACCTGCTGCTTCAACCAAGGGTTGCAATGCCGTTGAGCCCACAGCTAAAATTTCTACATTTTCATTTGATGCGGCACCTGATGAAGATCCGCCTGATGCTTGACTGCTCTCAGTGCTTGCGCCACCGCTCCCACAGCCAGCTAATAATAATCCAGTTGCAAAAAATAAAAGTCCCAATTTTTTCATTTAGTAAATCTCCTTTCGTTATATGCTTAGTTTAGCAAGGCGGTGTAAACCCTTGATGGATTTCATGTAAAGAATCGATAAAGCGATGTAAATCTTTTGTAAAGTTCGTCGATTGCCTAAAAAAGCCCCCGCTGCATCCAGCAGAGGGGGCTTACTTTATCTAACACTTATGAACTAAAGAAACGTTTGTAGAATCAATTGCTTTGCATATAGCGTGTCAAGCGATCCATCGCTTCCACCAAGTTTTCTATACTTGCCGCATAGCTTAAACGAACATAGCCTTCTGCTTCGGGACCAAAGGCGATCCCTGGAATGATTGCTAATTGATTCTTTTCGGCTAAGTCGACACAAAAAGCCATGGAATCTTGGTTGAAACCTGCTGGTATTTTGGCAAAAATGTAGAATGCACCAGATGGCTTCGCCATTTCAAAACCAAGGGCAGTCATCTTTTCAAACAAGTAATCTCGGCGTTCACGGTAATCGGCTTTCATGACTTCTGCATCGTTGATGCCTTCGATCAATGCCCGCACTGCGGCTTTTTGAGAAATCGTTGATGCCGCGGTCACTAAGTATTGGTGGACCTTAATGATCTGAGCAGTCAACGCTGCTGGTGCAAAAATGAAGCCGACGCGCCAACCAGTCATCGCGTGTGATTTCGACAAGCCGTTGATCACGATCGTTTGATCCCGCAAGTATTCAGCAATGGATACGTGGGTTTCATCATAAGTCAACTCACTATAAATTTCATCGCTAATAACAAAAACGGGGTATTTTTCTAAAACTTCTGCCAATGCTTTGACTTGTTCTCGGGTATAAACGACCCCTGTTGGATTGCTAGGATAATTTAAAATGACTGCCTTGACTTGCTCCCCATGTTCTTTTAAGGCTGCTTCCAAAACTTCTGGCGCTAAAACAAAGTCATTATCCGTCGTATCAAGATAAATCGGTTTGGCATGAGCTAAATGGATGACTGGTTCATAGCCTGGATAAATTGGTGCTGGTAAAATCACTTTATCACCAGGTTCTAACGTAGCTAATAACGAAGCTGAGATTGCTTCCGTTGCACCGATCGTCACTAATACTTCTGATTGAAAGTCGTAATCAAGCTGATATTTATTTTTCAAAAAGAGACTGGCTGCTTGCCGAACATCTGCTAAGCCTGCCATTCCAGAATAGTGGCTGAAATTTTGTTCGATTGCTTGGACACCCGATTTTTTCACGTGCTCCGGTGTGTTGAAATCCGGCTCGCCTAACGTTAACTTTAAAATATCAGGAATTGAAGAAACCCGTTCATCAAATTTACGAATCAATGAAACAGCTATATTGTACACTTCATGATTGAAGCGTTGGCTTACGTCTGCCATAGTATCACTCCTTTGAATTAAGCAAATTCATTCGCTATTGTTGTTAATCCTAACACAAAAAGGCGACGATTTTAAGCAACGGATGAAATTAATCTAATAACGATAAATCCGTTTGCTTATTTACAAACAAATCCAAATTATGTTAGTATATATCTAAACAACAAAAGGAGAATCCAAAATGAAACCTTATCAAGAGTTTACCCTTTCTGATTATCAGCAAGGATATGTCGCAACACCAACGGATTATTGTTGCGTCTTTTGTCAGGAGACCTTCGACAAAGAAGAAATCTATCCCATTGATGGCGCCTTTTTTACAGCAAAAAAACGAATGATGCAGCATATCACTGAGCATCACGGAGCATCACGGAACCGTTTTATCCGCATTGTTGACTTTACCCAAAGAACAAACAGGCTTATCAGAAAGCCAACAGGAGATTTTACAACTGTTTGCCCAAGATGTTAGCGACACTGTGATTGCCCAGCGCTTAGGTATCTCTTCTTCGACTGTCAGGAATCATCGCTTTAAGCTAAAAGAAAAACAGCGACAAGCGACTGTTTTTTTAAGCATCATGTCCTTGTTGCAAGATACCCCGTTGCTGCCGCCTCACAAAGGGGCGACGATGCTTGATGATCGCTATGCCATTACGGCTAGTGAAAGAGAAAAGATCATTGCTACTTATTTTGATGAAACGGGGTTTATCAAACAGTTTCCCAGCAAAGAAAAGCGCAAGATCGTTGTCTTGAGTGTACTGGCACAAAAATTTGATCCGAAGAAAAATTATTCAGAAGCTGCCGTCAATGATGTATTAAAACAAGCGATCACCGATTACGTCACTGTCCGACGTTATTTGATCGAATACGGATTTATGCAACGGACGAAAGACGGGAAAACTTACTGGCTGACTTAAAACCTAGTCTGTAACTGGCTGGAACTTTTGTTGGTTGGATGAGCAATATCTTTCACAGTTTTAAAAAAATTAACAAGCTCCAGTATTTTATAGAAAAAAAGACAAAGTACGAACACATCCGTACTTTGTCTACCGTCTGAAACGCTGGGACAAGTTCCAGCGTTTATTTTTCTTTTAGAAAGATTTTTTTGATGATCAATTTATCAAATAATTGCGTTTGATTGTCTTGTTCTCCAATGACTTCAGCGGTCACCGATTTACCATCTTGTTTTTTACGTAGCTGGTAAACGATCTTGCCTGTTTCTTTCAATTCGTTCACCATGTCAACGACACCGCCAAAACCAGTTTTACGAGTGATGAACCCTAACGCCACCATTCGCTCATCTAAATTTTTTGCCGAGATGCTCGCACCGGTGATCAGCGCTTGCCGCATGATTTGTAAGAATTCCTCTAGCCCTGCCACTGGCGGCTGTTCGGGTTCTTCTTCCATCATCGGTCGCTGACGCAAATAATCTAATTCCTGCAATAACGTTTCATACTGCTCTTGTGTCAACATGACCCCCGCCACTTTTTCACGATTGAATACATATACTGCTGTTCCTGCTTCTCGCGCTTGATTAAATACATCCATCGGAGATTTTTTTACTTCAGTAATTGAAGTAGTGGGAACATCCAATTTCTTCAGTTCCATAATCAACGTCCTCCTTGTCTCAACGAACACATTATAGCATAAATCCAGAAGCAGATTATAGAGGTATTTCACTGCTCCTAGGAAAAGAAACAAAAAAGCGGCTAATCGCCGCTTTTTTCGATTGATAAGGTCATTGCATTGATGGCAACGATGATCGTGCTCATAGACATCAAGACAGCTCCGACTGCTGGGTTCAAAATGATCCCGATCGGTGCGAGGACGCCAGCTGCCAAAGGAATGGCAAAAATATTGTATCCTGCGCCCCACCAGAGATTTTGAATCATCTTGCGTCTTGTTTTTTTCGCCAAAGTCAAGAAGTGCAAGATGTCTTGAGGTTCGCTATTCGTCAAAACGACATCGGCTGAATCGATCGCTACATCGGTACCAGCTCCGATCGCAATCCCGATCGTCGCTCTTGCAAGACTTGGGGCGTCATTGATCCCATCGCCTACCATTACGACGCGCTTGCCCTCTTTGACATAGTCACTGACTAGACGTTCTTTATCGTCTGGCAACATTGCCGCATGGAAGGCTTCGATTCCTAGGTAATCGGCTACGGCTTGCGCCGCTTCTTGGTTGTCTCCAGTAGCCATAACTGGTGTGATGCCTAAGTCTTTCACTTTTTGAATAAATTGACTCGCTTCTGGTTTCACCTTATCCCCTAATGCGACGATTCCTTCCACTTTGCCGTCATGAACCAAATAGCTGATGGTATTGCCCTGTTCTTGATAATTTTCCAAGGAGTTCCCTTGATACTGAATGGCTAATTGCTCCAATCCTTTTTGATTGACGATCGCCCACTTCTGCCCATCGATCACGCCTTCCAGACCAATCCCTGTCCTTGTTTGAACAACAGTCGCCTTTTTGGCTGTGATGTTTTCCTTTTCAGCTTGGGCTAAAATACCTTCTGCGATCGGATGATTGGCGGTTTTCTCAAGACCTGCTAGGTAAGCTAGTACTTCTGATGCAGAAAGACTGCCTGTCGCCTCGATGCCAGTTACGGTAAACGTTCCTTCTGTTAACGTACCGGTCTTATCGAGGATCAGATAATCAACATGATGCGCATTCTCCAGTGCGTTGCGATTTTTTAAGAGCAAGCCATTTTTGGCAGCGATCGATGTCGAGCGAGCAACCACAAGGGGAATCGCTAGCCCTAACGCATGGGGACAGGCAATGACGAATACCGTGACCATTCGATCAAGAGCAGTCGGTAGGTCAGCAACAAACAGCCATACAGCAAATGCCAAGACACCAGCAACTAACGCAATATAAAACAGCCATTTTGCCACTTTGTCCGAAAGTGCTTCTAAGCGGGATTTATCTGCTTGGGCTTTTCGCACCATTTCCATGACTTTCGCTAAGTAGCTGTCTTCCCCAGTTCCTGTGACTTCCATCGTGATGGTACCATTGCCGTTGACAGATCCTCCAATGACAGTACTGCCGACGGTTTTAGGTACCCGTCTGGATTCACCAGTCACTGCCGACTCATCGATTGTTGTTTCTCCTTCAAGGATCGTTCCGTCGGTAGGAATCTTATCTCCTGAGCGAACGATCAACTGTGTTTTGTTGGTCACTTCTTCTAATGGAATCTGTTCTTCTGATCCATCCGCATTTTTCCGAATCACTTCTTTTGGCAATAGTTCTGCTAATTTCTGTAATGCATTGCCAGCATTAGAAACGGCATTCATCTCGATCCAATGGCCCAACAACATGATCACGATCAAAGTCGCTAGTTCCCAGAAGAAATCCATTACATGAGGAACAGCAAGAAAATGATTGGCGATAAATGCGTAAAGACTATAAAAATAAGAAACCGTGATCCCCATAGCAATCAACGTCATCATGGCTGGGCTTTTTTGTTTCAATTCCATTTTCGCACCACTTAAAAACGGCTGCCCTCCATAGAAAAACAGGATCGTTCCTAAAAGCAATACGACCCAATCTGAGCCAGGAAACGTGAAATGAAAGGGCAATTCGATGCCCATCATTGGTGATAAAATGACGATTGGAATCGCCAAAACCAAGGATAGCCAAAACTTTTGCTTAAAATTTCCCATATGCATACTATGATCCATGCCACCCATTCCATGATCCATATGACTATGATCCATACCAGACATCTCATGATTCATGTGACTATGTTCCATGCCAGACATCTCATGGTCCTTATGGCCGTGATCCATGCCAGACATCTCATGATCCGTGTGACTATGTTCCATGCCAGACATCTCATGATTCATGTGACTATGGTTCATGCCAGACATCTCGTGGTCCTTGTGGCCGTGATCCATGCCAGATATCTCATGGCCCTTATGGCTATAGTCCATGCTGGACACTTCATGATCCATAGGACCATGGTTACTATCGGAGCTTTCATGCTCCTGCTGTTTTGATGTCGCCTTGTGATGATCCATCCCATTCATCTCATGGCTAGGCTCAGGGACTTCTGTCACTTGTGATTGCGCATGTTGCTCTTTTCCCTGTGTACCATTATCCCGCTCATTCAAAGCAGGTTCATGCCTATGATGGCTTGACGTCTGACTATTACTTGCGGAAGACGTTTTTTTCTGATTCATCCTAGTATTCCCCTTCCTATTTCACTGAATGTGCGTACAGTCTTGCTCCTTCATACAAAAGCTTCAAGCGGCTGGACACTTTTCATTTGTTTTGATTTTTCATTTTCACTTTAGCAATTCCATTGCTTACTTAAATACCCCTTGATAACCCGCTTCGGTGACCGCATTGACTAAGGCTGTTTCTGTCACTTGCGACTCGTCAAACTTGACTGTTCCGCGAGCTTTTTTCAAATCCACTTTGGCTTTTTTCACACCCGGTACTTCACTAAGCGCTTTTTCAACTTTTGCGGCACAATGGGCACAATTCATTCCGCTGATTTGCATGTTTTTTTTCATTACGATTCCTCATTTCTTTTGACAGTTCGTTGGCTACTTATTTTGTTTCATGGGTTTTGCATTGGCACTGACCAGGAATACAATTACATGAAATCGCTGCTACTGGCACTTTTTGGTCGACTGCTGCTTGGAGCATCGCCAAATCTTCTGCCGTCAATGCTGCTTCTTGGATCATTTCTGCTAATGTCTGCCCAACTTTTTTGGCACAAATATGAGAAAAAAGATTCTCAGCTGCACTGCGAACGGTTGCTTCTTCGGAAACAAGCGGCGAATAAACAAATTTTTTTCCTTGGCTTTCTGTTTTCAATACGCCTTTTTTGACGAGTCGTCCTAAAAGCGTCTTGACCGTTGCTGCTTTCCAATTTTTATTTTCGCTCAATAAAGCGGTGATCTCTTTCGCGTCGGATTGTCCTAATGTCCAGATCACACGCATGACTTCCCATTCAGAATCGCTAATTTTGATTGGTTCGACCACAGATTGCATTTGTCCACTTCCTTTCATAAGTGATTCACATTTTTAAGTTTACATCTGTAATCGGATTTTGTCAAAAAAAAGCATCGCCAAACTTTCTGCGTTTTGACAATGCTTTTTTCTATTTCATTAAAAATGATTTGGTTCCTATGCTTAAAAGTGGACCTGATACGTCGTCACAGAGTGGAAGGGTTCTTCTGGACGCAACACGATCTCACCAAAGTGGGTAAATTTCTCAGAACCAGGAACACCTTGTGTTTCGATCGCCATCCCGCCATGATTGGCAAAAGGACCAGTCTTCATTGGTGCGCCAGCTTCTCTCTCACCCGTTGTGTAAATAACAACGGCAGGACGGTCAGTAGTTACAGTCAGCTGCACTTTTTGATCGGGACTGGTTACTTTTAGATCCCACTCTTGTGTATGGTCTAATAAGAACGGATCATCCAACATCGTCGTTCCCATCGGGCGTTCTTGTCTAAAATCAAACTTTGTGCCTGCGACAGGCGTTTTTTCACCGGTCGTCGTCACATCGTCATTCGTTTCAGCCACATGTTCGGCATTGATTTGAACCAAATGGTCATCGATCGGCTGTTGGGTATCACCTGTCAAATTGAAATAACCGTGGTTCGTTGGGTTAAATAAAGTCGCTTTGTCAGTGTTGGCATCATAAGCAAGCAATAGTTCATTGTCATTCGTCAACGTATAGGTGACTTGATAACGAACATTCCCAGGAAACCCGCCATCGCCATCTTGCCGTGTGGTAGTAAAAATCACCCCAGCTTTGTCTGCTTCTTCAAAGGTTTCAGTAATCCATGTATCAGTATCCAGCCCCTTTGAACCGCCATGAAGCGTATTGCCGCCATCATTGTCTTCCGTTTGGTATTCTTGTCCGTCGATCTCAAAGCGAGTACCTGCGATCCTTCCCGCCACAGGGCCGATCGTTGCGCCATAATAACGTGCTTGGCGATGTCCTTCGATCGTGTCATAACCGACCACGATGTCGCGACCTTCTTCTACTGGAACGACCCAATCCAATAAGCGTGCGCCTTCAGGACTTAGCCTTACGATGGTACCGCTATCATTGGAAAGCTCATAAATTGTTCCCATTTTTTCTGACGTCAGTTGTTTCACATTTGGCATTCGTTCATATCCTTCTTTCTTTGATTAGTCTGCTGCTCTTTTTAAGTATAGACGTTTAGGGCTAGATCCGTCAATTCAAGACGGAAGAATTCGACAGGAAATAATATTTGTCTGACCATTTTTCAAACAAACAAAAAGCGGCAAGTATCGCCAACGGATTGATCGAATCATCGACAGCTGATCGTAAGAGAACGCGCTAGAAGAAGCACTGACTCCTCCTGACCTTCAACGATCACTCGTATTCATCTCACCTGTTGGACACCTTTGCCGCAACTGTATCGTTTATTTTTTGTGTTTTGCTTGGTAATGTTTTCTCTTTCGTCGCTTTTCCTTGATTTGAGAAGCGCTAGCAGCTAAATCTTCGCTTTCCTCTTCTTGCTTGTCTTTTCTCTTTTCCGCTCGCGCCTTCAAGACTTTTTGCCTGAATCGACGGTTTCCAAGAAACTTCAGCGCGCACATGAGTGGTTGACGATTTTCTCCCACCAAACCAATCAACTCGATAAACAATTCGATGCCAAAACCTGTACTAATGATCAGCAAGATGATTGCGGTGTTACTGGCATAATTCATCAATAATGCAATAAATGAAAAAACCATCGCCAAGGCATAGATCGTCAAGACCGTGCCACGGTGGGTAAACCCTAATGAAAGTAAGCGATGATGCAAGTGCATTTTATCTGCTGAAGAGATCTTTTGTTTATTGAATTTTCTACGAATCATCGCATAGACGGTATCGGTAATGGGTACCCCTAAAATCAGCATTGGGGTGATCACTGTAATGAAGGTCGCATTTTTTAAGCCTTGCAACGATAGGACGGAAATCATGAAACCTAGAAAAAGCGCCCCAGTATCGCCTAAAAAAATCGTGGCTGGATAAAAATTGTAAGGAAAGAAGCCTACGATCGCGGCAATCAATGTAAAAATCACCATCGGTACTTCAACGGAGTTTGGTAAAAAGAAGTAACTAATGATCCCAATCGTTGTCAGACTGATAATGGAGACCCCACTCGCTAGACCATCTAAACCGTCAATCAAGTTGACCGCATTCGTGATCGCCAAAATCCATAGGATCGTCATAGGTAAGCCTAACCAGCCCAAGTCAAAAACCCCGAGATAAGGGATCGAAACCGTGCTGATTTTGATGCCAGCCACAAAATAGATCTCCAAAGCCGCTAACGTCAAACCCAGTGTTTTTTGCAGGGGCGTCAACTCAAAGATATCATCCAATAATCCAGTAACTACGACGATGGCTGCACCTAAAAGCATCGGCCAGACATAGTCAAAAGGAATCATTGCACGGAATTCCCAAAGCAATGCAAAAGAGAACGAAAGAAAAATACTCAGTCCCCCTGCGGTCGGCATTGTCTTGGTGTTGATTCGGCGATCTCCTGGTCGATCGACTGCGCCGATCTTAAAAGAGATCAATTTAATGATCGGTGTTAGGATTAAAGACACGATCATTGTTATAAATAAGCGCATTACAAATTTGAATGCAAAATCCATCGTTTATTCTCGCTTTCCGTTATTTCTCTTTATTGGTAAATGTATCTTCGATTTTCGAAGAAATCCGCTGAACAGGATCTGTTCGTTCTTTGATCTCTTGTCCCGACACATACTCTTCTACCACTGCGTTGATGATTCCACCCAAGATAATAATCGTCGCAGCAAGATTCAACCAGATCATTAAAACAATAAAACTTCCAATAATTTGATAGCCAATGATTTTCGCAGCAAAGTAACGGGCGTATAAGCCAAACACTTGTGACAGCAACATCCAGCCAATCGTTGCAAAGATCGCCCCTGGCAAAGTCGAACGCAACTTGACCTTTGCATTCGGCACTAACCAATAGATCAGCATCATGATAAACAGCAAAGCAACGATCGTGACTGGCCATTTGACTGTTTGGAACGTATCGATCAGATTGTCTTGAAACTTAAAAATCGGCTGCAAAAAATCAAGAATGATTTTTCCAAGCCCAAATACCATCGTAACACCAACGATCGCAATCATAAAGAGCAGGATGATCACAAATGATACTGCGCGCACCACGATAAAATTGGAACGTTGGTCCACACCGAAGGCTTTGTTCATCGCAATTTGCAAGGCATTGATACTTTGACTCGCAGACCACAACGCAGCCAAGGCGGAAATCGATAACAACCCGCCAGAGCTTGTGGTGAGGAGGTTTTCGATCGCTGGTCCGATAAAGTCATAGATTTGACTAGGGATCAATTCTTGTACATAAGATAAAACCGTGTTCGGATCAATCGATAAATAAGGCAACAGATTTCCCAGCGCAATCATTAACGGGAAAAGTGAAAGCAATAAATAGTAGGCGACGACGACCGATGTGGTCCCCATCTCTGAATCGGTTATTCTATTTTGCGTTGTTTCAATGAAACGCATCAGCTTTTGATTGCTTTTTACTTTATCAACGATTTTCATGTTTCTTCCTCCGCCAGCGAATCATCTGCCTTTTTTTCTTTGTCATACGTAACAATCAGAAGTCTCCTACCGCCAAAATTTAGTAGGTTCCTTCTTCTCCTTGAGAAGTCAAAATGCGTGGCCCTTCTTTGGTGATCGCCAAACTATGTTCGTATTGGCAACTTAAGCCACCATCTAGAGTATAGGCGGTCCAGCCGTTAGGATCCATTTTCATTTTCCACGTCCCTGTATTGATCATAGGTTCGATGGTAATAACCATTCCTTCTTTTAAACGTAACCCTTTGCCGGCTTCTCCGTAGTGAGGAATCATCGGACTTTCATGGATCGTTGGACCAATGCCGTGTCCAACGAAATCGCGCACGACACCGTAGCCTTCTTTTTCCGCATAGGTTTGAATGGCATGACCGATGTCACCGATTCGGTTGCCAACTTGGGCTTGTTCGATTCCTAGATACAACGCTTTTTTGGTTACTTCCATTAAACGATCGATCTCAGGCGTCGAGTTTCCTACCACATAACTCCAGCAAGAATCAGAAATGGCGCCTTTTAAATCAATACACATATCAACTTTGATCAGATCGCCATCTTTCAATGGTTTTTTTCGGGGGAACCCGTGACAAATCTCATCGTTGATACTGCAGCAAGTGGCATATTTGTAATCTTCAAAACCAATTTGGGCGGCAATTCCGCCATGGCTTTCAATATAATCTCTGACAAACACTTCGATATCCCAACTGGTGATACCAGGTTTGATGAAGCTGCGTAATTGTTTGTGGACATCTGCTAACAGCGCGCCGGATTCGGCCATGCGGTCTATTTCTCTGGCAGATTTTAATGTAATCATGTTCTCGTCTCCCTTAATTAAATTCCTCTTATTTTACCATAGAAATCCCTTATTTTACAAAATTCACAGACATTGTAAAGAGTTTTTCAAGTTTTGTTTTCAATCTTTCGTGCATTTGCTATAATCTGTAAGAGAGTTTTCCTTGAGAATAGGAATGAGATTGGAGGAAAAAGCCCATGGCTTTAGCAAAAATCGTCTATGCGAGTATGACGGGGAATACGGAAGAAATTGCAGATATCGTTTCTGAAGCCCTTGAAAATCTTGACATGGAAGTTGAAATGAATGAGTGTACCCAAGTGGATGCCGATGAGTTTGAAGACGCCGATATCTGTATCGTCGCAACCTATACATACGGTGACGGTGAATTGCCTGATGAGATCGTCGATTTTTACGAAGATTTGCAAGAACTTGATTTAAGTGGCAAAATCTTTGGGGTCTGCGGCTCTGGCGATACGTTTTATGATGACTTTTGTAAGTCCGTCGATGACTTTGAAGCCGTCTTTAGTAAGACAGGTGCAACAAAAGGGGCAGATAGCGTCAAGGTCGACTTGGCTGCGGACGAAGACGATATTCAAAACTTAGAAGCCTTTGCCAAAAAGCTAGCGGAAGCATTTGCAGAATAAAACAAGAAAACCTCTGACAAAATCACTTGATTCTGTCGGAGGTTTTCTTGTTTGCTTAATGATAACTGATATCGATGGGTGTTTCTCTTGCTAAAATATTATCGGTGGTTTCCGTCATCAGCTTAGCAATCTGATCTTCTGTGGGATGAATGATCCCCGAAGACATCAATGCCGCTAAGCCAGTAGCGACGATCCAGACACCAGTATGCAAGGACTGTAATTTCACGTCCGATAGATCTTGATACTTTGGTTCTTTTTTTACTGATTTCACAAAAAGGTCAAATGAAAACTGCTGCATGGAATCCCCACCACCATGCTCTTCTAAGTATAGCGCTCGGTATAATCGTTTTTCTTTATTTGCAAAGCCAATATAATTTAACGTTAAGTCAACGATGACATCTCCCCGTCTTTCAACTGGAAAAACTTCTGTCGCTAAGTAGTCGTAAATCTGATTGATCAATGCATTTTTTAAGTCATCCATATTTTTAAATTCTAAGTAGATCGGTTGCGTTGAACATTTCATCTTCGCTGCGATATTGCGTGCGGTAAAACGTGTAAATCCTTCGGTTGCGACAACTTCATAGGCAGCTTTTAAAATCTGGTCTCTAGTAATAGTTTTCTTTCTTGCCATAATTTTTTAATCTCCTTAATTCTGCTATACATCGCTTTCAGAAATACCTTTTACTTATTGTATCATGTTTTTTTAAGTTTGCAAAAAAACTTTTAAAATTATTGCCCCTAGTGTTTCCAGATTTTCAATTTGAAGACCTCTGTTTTTTTGCTCTCTTTTTCGTTTGTTTTCAAAAATACTTAGTGCTATCATGAAGACAGTTATAATTTTAGAATAAATGGAGGAATTTTAATGGTTTTACCAAACTTTAATCAGAACCTTGAAAAATATGCCCAACTGATCACAGAAGTTGGTGTAAATGTCCAAAAAGGGCACACCATCGTCATCCAAATCGCCGTGGACCAAGCACCGTTAGCTCGACTATTGACAAAAAAAGCGTATGAGCTAGGCGCTGATGAAGTAATCGTTCAATGGACCGACGATGTGGTTCAAAAAGAATTTCTTGCGCATGCAGCTGAGGATCGTTTGTCTACGATCCCTCAACACAAAATTGATCAGACAGAAGATTGGGTCGAAAAAGGTGCGAGCCGCATCAGTGTCGTTTCTGCCAATCCCGATGCGTTAGCGGGCGTTGACTCAGATCGGGTCGCCGCTTTCCAAGCAGCTTCTGGTAAGGCGATGATGAAACTGCGTCAAGCAACACAAGCCAACAAAGTCAGCTGGACCGTTGTTGCTGCTGCAGGTCAAGATTGGGCACAAAAAGTGTTCCCTGATGCTTCCCCAGAAGAAGCACAAGACAAGCTATGGGATCAAATTTTCAAAACGACGCGTATCTACGAAGAAGATCCTGTTGCTGCTTGGAAAAAACATGATGAAACACTGCAAGTCAAGGCAGAAGAATTGAACAAAGAACAATTCAGCGCATTACACTATACAGCACCGGGTACCGATTTGATCATCGGCCTACCAAAAAATCACTTGTGGGAAGGTGCTGGCAGCTACAACACCCGCAATGAAAAATTCATGGCGAACATGCCGACAGAAGAAGTCTTTACTGCCCCAGATAATCGTCGCATCGATGGCTATATTTCAAGTACGAAACCATTGAGCTACGCAGGTACGATTATTTCTGGCATGAAATTCACCTTCAAAGACGGTAAAGTCGTGGACTTTTCTGCAGAACAAGGCGAAGAAGTGTTAGGCAAATTGCTAGCGATCGATGAAGGAGCGAAATCTTTAGGTGAAGTCGCTTTAGTCCCTGACCCTTCCCCTATCTCACAATCTGGCATCATCTTCTTCAATACGTTGTTTGATGAAAATGCCTCAAACCACTTGGCTTTAGGCTCTGCTTATGCCTTCAGCTTACAAGGCGGCACTGAGATGAGTGAAGAAGAACTGGCAGCGGCTGGTTTAAACCGCAGCCAAACCCACGTAGACTTCATGGTCGGCTCTGACCAAATGTCCATCGATGGCATCAAAGAAGATGGCACCACAGTTCCTGTCTTCCGCAATGGTGATTGGGCTTAATAAAAAAAGGCTGAGGTGGAGTAGCTCCCCTCGGTCTTCTTTTTACATAGAACATTGAGAACCGGCGGCTTTTTTCATAGTAATCAGCTGGCTTTTTTGATAAAATCTACTTTGATAGTCTTTGATAAGAGAGGATGGATCCGATGACACCAAATCGTGAAGATTATTTAAAGCTCATCTTAGAGCTTGGTGGTGACCAAAAGAAGATCAATAACAAACAAATCGTGTCAGGTCTGGACGTCTCAGCAGCTTCAGTAAGTGAAATGATTTCAAAATTATTAAAAGAAGGCTTAGTGGAACATTCACCTTATCAAGGGGTACAGTTGACTGAAACTGGTTTAGCTTCTGCAAGTGCCCTCATTCGTAAGCATCGTTTATGGGAAGTCTTTCTTGTAGAGCACCTGCATTATTCATGGAATGAAGTTCATGATGACGCAGAAGTTTTAGAACATGTCACCTCAGAAACATTGGCGAGCCGCTTAGAAGCCTACCTTGATCATCCTCGGTATTGCCCACATGGGGGAATGATTCCTGAACAAGGAGAACTCATTCACGAAGGCGAAAAAAACACCATGAGTTCTTATCCGGTAGGAACCAAGATTCGTATCGCCCGTGTCCTTGACGAACGAGAACTGCTGGATTATCTCGTTTCGATCAAATTGAATATTCATGAAGAATACGAGATCATCGATGCGGCAGCATACGAGGGTCCGATTACGATCAAAAATGACACAAAAGAAATTGCTGTCAGCTACAAAGCCGCCAGCACGATTTTTGTCGATAAACTGTAAGGAGTGAAGATGATGGAAAAAAAGGTCCTTTTTACGATTTTTGGCGGTACGGGCGACCTTGCCCAACGCAAACTATATCCTTCTTTGTTTCGGTTGTACAAAAAAGGCGATTTGAAAGAAGATTTTGCAGTCATTGGTACTGCACGCCGTCCTTGGTCGGATGAACACTATCGTGAAGTGGTGATGGGTACAATCAAAGAGTTGAGTGACTCACAAGAACAAGCAGAGACATTCGCTTCTCATTTCTACTACCAATCACATGATGTAACAGATACGAGCCATTATGATTCATTAAAGGATTTGGCGGAAACCTTAGATCAGAAATACCATTTAGAAGGCAATCAGATTTTTTACTTAGCAATGTCCCCTAATTTCTTTGGGACGATCGTTTCTCACTTAAAATCCCAAGGAATGCTGGATACTGACGGCTACCATCGGGTGATCATCGAGAAACCGTTTGGAAGCGACTATAATTCAGCAAAAGAATTGAATGAAGAGATCAATCAAGTCTTTACGGAACAAGAAATCTACCGAATCGATCACTATTTAGGAAAAGAAATGATCCAAAATATTTCTGCGATTCGTTTTGCCAATAACATTTTTGAGTCAATGTGGAACAATCGTTACATTGACAATGTTCAGATCAATATCGCAGAAAACTTAGGCGTAGAAGAACGCGGCGGCTATTATGATAAGAGCGGTGCCTTGAAGGATATGGTCCAAAATCATATTCTGCAGATTCTTTCCTTATTAGCCATGGAACCGCCAGTGGCTTTTTCTGAAAAAGAATTACGGACAGAAAAAATCAAAGCCTTAAATGCGATCCGTATCTACTCCGAAGAAGAAGTGAAACAACACTTCGTACGTGGTCAATACGATAAGGGACAATTAGAAGACAAGAAATTTGTTGGCTACCGTGAAGAAGCCAATGTGGATGAAGAATCGGCAACGGAAACCTTCGTTGCTGGGAAATTTTTGATCGATAACTTCCGCTGGTCCGGCGTACCATTTTATGTACGCACTGGGAAACGGTTGACGGAAAAAGGCACTCGCATCAACATTGTCTTTAAACAAGTCCCAGTCAATGTCTTTAAGCAAGACCTGAATGAACAAAAGCAAATCGAGAGTTTGGCACCGAATGTGCTGACGATTTACATTCAACCGACGGAAGGCTTCTCTCTTTCCTTGAACGGAAAAGAAATTGGCCAAGGGTTTGAGACATTGCCAGTGAAGCTCGATTACCGAAATAGTACTGAAATCGTCGAAAACACCCCTGAAGCTTACGAAAAACTAATTCTAGATGCCTTGAACGGTGATGGCACTAACTTTACCCACTGGGATGAAGTTGCCCAATCTTGGCGCATCGTTGATGTGATCCGTCACGCTTGGGACCAAGAAACACCTGATTTTCCAAATTATGCCGCAGGAACGATGGGCCCCCAAGCAGCCTATGATCTCTTAGCTGCCGATGGCTTTGAATGGATCTGGCGTCCCGATGAATGGTATCGTGAGCGAGATTTACTAAATGAGAAATAAGCAAATGGTCAATTGGATGAGGAAAAAACATCCAATTGGCCGTTTTTCTTTTTTACCGACTGTTTATAATAGAAAGAAATGAGAAATGAAAGGAGCAGCAGACATGAAACAAGTCTTATCGATCGCCGGTCTCGACAGTTTGGCAGGTGGCGGCATGACGGCTGATTTGAAAACATTTGAGGAATTCGGGGTGTTTGGCCATGCCCTATTAACATGTGTGGTCGCCATCAAGGATGATCTTATGTTCCATGATCTCCCTGAGCCTGTGATCCAAGCACAACTGGATTCACTGCGTTCGGTCGTATCCCTAGATGCAATCAAAATCGGGCTGCTTCATCAAACCGCCATCATTGAATTGCTGCGAGATTTTTTACAAACATTTACCGGACCGATCGTGCTCGATCCCGTTCTCGCCTTCAAAGAAGGAGATACTGCCTTTAACCACTCCTATCAAGCAGGATTGATCTCATTGTTTCCTTACACAGCATTAGTGACACCTAATCTACTCGAAGCACAACACTTATCTGGACAAAGCATTACCTCTTTAGCAGAGATGAAAACCGCGGCGAAAAAAATCCATGCATTGGGTGCCCCAAATATCCTGATCAAAGGTGGCAGTCGACTAACTGGAGAAAGAGCCTACGACCTTTTATACCACTCTGGGCAATATACTGTTTTCGAAGCAGAAAAAAGTACCCGAACGACTACCAACGGTGCTGGGTGTACCCTTTCATCGGCGATTGCCGCTTTACTTGCCAAAGGCACTTCATTGGAAACAGCTGTTCAAACTGCAAAAGCATTTGTTTGGGCAGGGATCGAAGACGGTCTGCCTTTAGGAACCTCTGGCAACGTCAATCAGCTCGCCTATTTTAAAAAGGAGGAACACCTATGAAAGTAAGAAATTTAACTACGATCGCTATGCTGACGGCACTCACGTGTGCACTTTCTTTGACCTTTATCATTCCTGTTCCGCAAACGAAGGGTTTTGTGACCTTATGTGAAGCAGGGATCTATATCTCGGCCCTTTTGTTTGGTCCTAGCGCCGGGGCCTTCGTCGGTGGAATGAGCGGCGGCATCATTGATTTTCTATCAGGTTACCCTGAATGGGCCTTCTTTTCCATCGTGATTCATGGTGTACAAGGCTGGATCGTAGGCAGAATGAGCCACCGGCCACTAGCAGCCGTCATTGTCGGCAGCTTGATCATGATCGCCGGCTACGCAGCAGCAACAGTTTTACTATTCGGGTTAGGCGCTGGGATCGCCTCGATTCCAAGTAATTTGATCCAAACGGTCTTTGGCAGCATCGTTGCTTTACCGCTGACGCATGCCTTGCGCCGCACGAAAAAGTTTTCTTTAAATGAAAGGTGATTCTTATGACAGATATCAATCAATTAAAAACGGATTTAACTACGATCGTTGAAGAAGTCATTACGACAGCGAACGTTGGTGAAAACGATCTTTTTGTCCTTGGCTGTTCAACAAGTGAAGTCGTGGGCGGCTTGATTGGCAAAAATTCCAGTCAAGAAGTAGGCATGATCATCGTCGAAACACTGCGAGCGATCTTGCGTCCTAAAAATATTCATTTAGCCGTTCAAGGCTGTGAACACCTCAATCGGGCTTTAGCCGTTGAGCGTGAAACGGCTCGACTATATCAATTAGAAGAAGTCGCAGTAGTGCCCCAGCTGCATGCAGGCGGTGCTTGCTCAGTTGCGGCTTTCCAGTTGTTCGATGAGCCTATCGAAGTGGAGCACATTGTGGCCAAAGCGGGTATCGATATCGGCGACACAGCGATCGGTATGCATGTCAAACATGTTCAAATCCCGATCCGTCCCTCTATCAAGACCCTTGGCGCTGCCCATGTCACAGCTCTGGGATCACGGCCCAAATATATCGGTGGTCCTCGTGCTCATTACGCATAATAAGCGAATCGTATAATGAGCGAAAAACCATCTTCAAAAGGAAAAAGCATGCTTCGGCGTGCTTTTTTTGTGTCAACGTTCCTGCTATTGCCTCTCCTTTCCTTCCTTAAATGTGCTCTCCTTTCACTATTTTCTCCGCTCCATCTTATGGCAGCTTTTTCTACTTCAAATTCTGTTTCCTTTCTTGCGTAAAAAGAGCGGCAGCTGTCGCCTTCCTTTTGTCATAAATTCGTCACAATTTCATCACAAAAAGAAAAGAAAGATGCCAGTAAGCCCGCAAATTTCTTTTTTCTTTCCTTGGTAGACTGAATGCAGCAAGAATCGAAAAGTGGAAGGAAGAAAAATATGAAAAAAATCGCCATTATTTTTGGAGGCAATTCACCGGAGTACGCCGTTTCTTTAGCCTCAGCAACTAGCGCAATCGAAGCACTCCTATCATCTCCCGATGACTATGACCTCTCTTTGATCGGGATCGCCCCAGATGCTATAGATTGGTATTTGTATACAGGAGAACTGGAAAACATCCGACAAGACACGTGGTTGTTGGATACGAAACATAAACAGAAAATCCAGCCGCTTTTTGAAGGAAACGGCTTTTGGCTAAGTGAAGCGCAGCAAACGTTGGTACCTGATGTTTTATTTCCCATTATGCATGGCAAATACGGGGAAGATGGCAGTATCCAAGGATTGTTTGAATTGATGAAACTACCTTATGTAGGCTGCGGTGTGGCGGCCTCCGCATTATGTATGAACAAATGGTTATTGCATCAAGTAGCAGAAGCGATTGGCGTACAAAGCGCTCCTACGATTCTCTTGACAAATCAAGACAACCAGCAAAGACAAATCGAAGCCTTTATCCAGACCCATGGCTTTCCGGTTTTCTTTAAGCCTAATGAAGCTGGCTCCTCAAAAGGGATCACAAAAGTGACTTGTGTCGAAGAAATTGCTCCTGCCTTGAAGGAAGCCTTCGCTTATTGTTCAGCAGTGCTCTTACAAAAAAATATCGCTGGCGTTGAGATTGGTTGCGGTATCTTAGGCAACGACTCTTTGACTGTCGGTGCTTGTGACGCTATTTCATTAGTAGAAGGCTTTTTCGATTTTGAAGAAAAGTACCAGTTGATTAGCGCCAAGATCACCGTTCCTGCACCATTGCCTGAAACGATTGAAACCAAGGTCAAAGAACAAGCTCAGCTGCTCTATCACAGTCTTGGTCTTAAAGGACTTGCTCGCATCGACTTTTTTGTCACGAATCAAGGAGAACTATACTTGAATGAAATCAATACTATGCCGGGCTTTACTAGTCACTCCCGCTATCCGGCCATGATGGCAGCGATCGGCTTATCCTATCAAGAACTACTACAAAAACTGCTTGTCTTAGCAAAGGAGGAAGTCAAATGAATCCCTATCTACAGTTAGTTAGCAAAGAATTTCCGTTAGAAAAAAACCAAGAGCCGCCTCATTTAGTCCTTGCTGCCTTCAGTGAAGACGAGGTTTACTTGCAACCAGAAGCAGCCAAACAATGGAAACGGCTAGTCAAAGCTTTAAAGCTTGAAGACGAGATCTGCTTATTAGATGGCTACCGAACCGAAAAGCAGCAACGGTATTTATGGGAATATTCCTTGAAAGAAAATGGGCTAGCCTATACGAAACAATTTGTGGCATTGCCCGGGTGCAGTGAACATCAGTTAGGCTTAGCGATCGATGTTGGTTTAAAAGGCAGCCAGGATGATTTGATCTGCCCACGATTTCGTGACAGCGCAGCGGCGGATTTATTTACCCAGGAAATGATGAACTATGGGTTTATTTTACGCTATCCCGCGGACAAACAGGAAATTACAGGGATTGGCTATGAACCATGGCATTTTCGTTATGTCGGTCTGCCCCATAGTCAAATCATCGCCAGCCAACAGTGGACCTTGGAAGAATACCATCAATACCTTGAACAAACGGCGAGGCAGTTCGCATGAAGAAGAATCAAGGAATCGAGCAATTTCGGGTAATTTTGGCGATGATGGTGGTCGCGATCCACTGTCTGCCTCTTCACCGCTTATGGCCTGACGGTGATATCCTGATCACGTTGACGCTCTTCAGAATCGCCGTCCCCTTCTTTTTTATGATCAGCGGGTATTATGTGTTCAGTGATTTAGCCACCCAAAACAGCTATCCTGCCAGACAACGTATCTGGCAGTTTATCAAAAAACAGCTGCAAGTCTATCTCATTGCCACACTGCT
Source organism: Enterococcus sp. 5B3_DIV0040 (assembly GCF_002140755.1). Lineage (NCBI taxonomy): Bacteria > Bacillati > Bacillota > Bacilli > Lactobacillales > Enterococcaceae > Enterococcus > Enterococcus sp. 5B3_DIV0040. The sequence continues at coordinate 674,444 of NZ_NGLC01000001.1, read as the reverse complement.
CTTTTTGCCGCTTGCTTGGTACAGCGGCATACTAGGATTGAACATGCCACTAGACACTTTTATTCAAACTTTGCTAGTCAACGGCATTCTTTACCATCTTTGGTATTTTCCTGCGATCATTACCGGCGGTCTACTAGTGATGGGCCTCTTGACACGGCTTTCTTTCAAGCAGGTGTTTTTCATTGCTGTCGGTTTGTATGTGGTTGGTTTAGGTGGGGACAGTTGGTCTGGCCTGGCTGCACAAACACCCATCACGCCACTCTATTCACTGATTTTCCAACTATTGGATGGCACTCGCAACGGCATTTTTTTTGCTCCCTTATTTTTGATCTTAGGGGTACTAGCCAGAAGATTTGCCAAAAAACCTGCTTCTCCCCATCGCTATAGTTATCTGATGATTAGTCTGATTTGCTTGCTTTTGGAAAGTTATCTCTTGCATCACTTTACTACACCTAAACATGACAGCATGTATGTCTTTTTGCCCTTCGTTCTCTTGTTTTTATTTCCGATCATTCAGCAATGGCAAGCACCCATGATCTGGAAACAAGCGGGTCGTCTGTCCCTTTGGCTCTATTTGCTCCATCCTTATACCATTGCAGTAACCCATTTTCTTAGTCAGAAACTGCCCTTGCTTCAAAACAATCTAATCAATTACTTCGTGGTCTTAGGATTGACCATCGGGTTGATTTATGGTCTCTTTGCTTTGCAAAAGCTGTTGCCGTTTCCGAAAAAAACGCCGCTCCACTTGCAGCGGGCAGCCAAAGAATTCTCAGCCCCCGCCCTGTTGCACAACTTGCAGGAAATCAAACGAGTGATTCCATCCACAACAAAAGTGATGGCGGTCGTTAAAGCAGATGCCTATGGTTGCGATGCACAATTGGTCGCTCGTACCTTGGAAAGAGTAGGCGTCGATTTTTTTGCTGTTGCCACCATAGAAGAAGCCATCGAATTACGGCGAGCTGGCATTAAAAGTCGCTTACTGATTTTAGGGTACACTTCTGCCCAACGTGCCAAAGAGCTGAACCGATATTCCTTAATTCAAACTATCGTCAGTGAAGCGCATGGACAAGCGTTAGCCCGAACAGGCCTTCCAATCGAATGCCATTTAGCGGTAGATACCGGCATGCATCGTCTAGGCGTTGCCCCTGACCTTGAAACAGTTAGAAGGCTTTATGCCTTGCCATCCCTCAAGATCACAGGCATTTTTTCCCATCTAGGCTCTTCAGATCAGCTAGATACGGCAAGTATCTTACGGACACAAGCCCAAATCATTTGTTTTGATGATCTATTGGCTGGCTTATCCGCTAGAAATATCGCCTATGGTCTGACGCATCTGCAAAGCAGTTACGGAATATTGAATTATCCAGAGAAACAGTATGATTATGTGCGCCCGGGTATTCTTTTAACTGGTTCCCTGAGTGTCCCGAATGAACCAACAAAACAGAAGATAAACGTACAGCCGATTCTGACCCTAAAAGCCTTACTAGTGGACAAAAAAACAGTCGCCGCTGGTGAAGCGATCGGCTATGGACTAGCCACTGTTTTTGATCGACCTACCACGATTGGGATCGTTAGTATCGGCTACTGTGACGGAGTCCCCCGTGCCCTATCAAATCAAGGATTCCAATTGTCTTATCAAGGGGGGTTACTCCCGCAGGTTGGGTTGATTTGTATGGATATGCTCTTGATCGATTTAACGGACTATCCAGAACTGGCGGTCGAAAGTTGGTTAGAAGTAATCAGCGATTGGACGAATACAGCTGATCAAGCACAAACCATTCCCAATGAATTGATCAGTCGACTAGGTTCCCGCGTCCCTTCAATGTCAAAGTAGAAAACGAATGCATTCGCTTACCGATTACGGTATGATGTGGGTAGAGTAAATGGTAGTTTAAATGAAAAAAGATCGTAGATAGTTGGAGTGAATCAAGGATGGCAGAAAAAATAATTGTTGTTGATGATGAAAAAGAAATCGCCGAGTTAGTCACGACGTTTCTAAGGAATGAAGGCTTTCAAGTGGAACCTTTTTATGATGGAACGAGTGCTTTGGCTTATCTCGAAAAAGAAACAGTCGATGTGGCAGTTTTAGATGTGATGCTGCCGGATATCGACGGCTTTCAGCTGTTACAGACCATTCGCAAAACCCACTTTTTTCCAGTACTGATGCTCACTGCCAAAGGAGAAGATCTGGATAAAATTACCGGTCTAAGTCTAGGTGCAGATGATTATGTGACGAAACCCTTCAATCCATTAGAAGTTGTTGCTCGGGTCAAAACGCAACTACGGCGATACCAACGATACAATCAGTCAGCTGTTCCGCAGAAGATTGAAGAATACGAAAAGGAAGGCTTACTGTTGAAAATCAACAGTCACCAATGTTATCTTTATGGCAAAGAGGTTTTCTTGACCCCCATCGAATTTAAAATCCTGCTTTACTTATTTGAACACCAAGGATCGGTCGTTGCCTCAGAAACTCTTTTTGAAGCAGTCTGGAAAGAAAAATATTTAGACAACAATAACACAGTGATGGCACATATTGCCCGTCTGCGGGAAAAGCTAAACGAACAACCCCGCAAACCGAAATTAATCAAAACTGTATGGGGGGTCGGCTATATCATTGAAAAATAGAAGTCCATTGATCCGGAAACTTTTGACTCAATACTTTATCACCACAGGTGTTTTAATGCTCCTTTTGATTCTGATCCCTTTAACTGTTCGCTTTGTAGCAGGATTGAGGGTTTGGTACGGCTATGAGCCCATTTATCAAATATTACGGCTTTTTGCTGATTATTGGCTCGTCTGTCTAGCAATCGGTGCCTTGCTGATTTGGGTGAGCACAACGATTTATTATATGAGTAAAGCCATCAGCTATTTGAATGAAACGATTCAAGCCACGAATCAATTGATTGCTGAACCTACGAAGCGAATCGTTCTTTCCAGCAATCTGATCGACGTGCAAGAAGAAATGAACCAGTTGCGGGAAAAAAATCTACAGGATCAACGAGCTGCCAAAGAAGCAGAGCAGCGGAAAAATGATTTGATCGTCTATCTCGCACATGATTTACGCACACCTTTGACCAGTGTGATCGGCTATTTGACACTTCTAGAAGAAGAACCGCAGCTTTCTTCCGAACTACGCGCACGCTATACCAAGATCGCCTTGCAAAAAGCCCAGCGGCTAGAATTATTGATCAGCGAGTTTTTCGAAATCACCCGTTTTAATCTTACAACGATCGCCTTACAGACCGAAACCACGGATCTGAGCTTGATGCTGGAACAGTTGACGTTTGAATTTTTGCCGCTGTTAGAAGAAAAAAACCTTCATTGGCAACTGCAGCTGCAGAAAAAAGTCTATGCGACTGTCGATACAGAGAAGATGGAACGCGTCTTTGATAACTTGATCCGCAATGCCATCAATTATAGCTATCCTAACTCCCCTTTGCGTTTAGCCATCAGCGAATCTGATGATATCCTGATTCGTTTGACCAATCAAGGAAAAACGATCTCAGCTGAAAAGATCGGCTTGATTTTTGAGCCTTTCTACCGCATGGATGCTTCCCGAGCAACAGCGACGGGTGGGACCGGTCTGGGGCTGCCGATCGCCAAAGAAATCGTTGAAGCATTAGGTGGAAAAATCTGGGCGGAAAGCCGTGACGAAACCATCGTCTTTTCGATTCGTCTACCGAAGGTATCAATGGAAAAAAATGAACAGCGGTCAAAGCCCCATCCATCTGAACCAACTGCTTAACAGGCAAACAACCTGAGCATTTCGCTGTTCCCCTTCTAATTCAGAGGGAGGAAGAGCTGCTCAGGTTGTTTTTTATTGATTGCTTATTGATACACCAATGATCGTAACGCTTGATCGACTTTTTCTGCCGCTAAGCGTCCTTCGCGAATCCCCCAGATGACTAAACTCGGTCCTCTTTTAGCATCTCCTGCGACTAACACTCGTTCATTGTTCGTCGTGTAATCATCGTACACTTCTCGCACACCAAAGGCATCGAAGAGTTGGGTCTCTGCACCAACAAAGCCCATTGCCAACAAAACCAAATCCGCCTTGATCACTTGCTCTGTGCCAGGGATCGGCTGAAACTGTTGATCTACTGAGACCGTTTCGATGGCGATCAACTGGCCGCGTTCGGCGCCGATAAAGGCTGTTGTGGACACCCCATGATACGTCACTTGTGTTTGCAGGACTTCAGCCGCTTCTTCTTGCCCATATCCTGTGCGGGCTGTCATTGGGTATTCAGGCCAAGGATTGCTGTCGGTACGTGTCAATGGCAGTTGGGGCGTGATCTCCAATTGACGCACAGAAGCGGCTCCTTGCCGAATCGCTGAACCAATACAGTCATTTCCAGTGTCGCCGCCGCCAATCACGACGACGTGCTTGCCAGCAAGTTTTTTACTTGTTGCCGCTTTGCCATGCTTTAAGACATCTTTGGTTGCTTCCGTCAGATAATCGACTGCAAATTGCACCCCAGTCAATTCACGACCTGGAATCTTCAAGTCACGAGGAACACTAGCTCCTGTTGCCAAAATGACCCGATCATACTGAGCGGACAATTCTTCTGCTGATAAGTCACGACCGATCTCCGTATTAGCGACAAAGGTCACGCCTAGCTCTGCCATTAGATCAATACGTCGCTGCACGACATCTTTGTCTAATTTCATGTTTGGGATACCATACATTAGCAAACCGCCAAAGCGATCGCTGCGTTCATAGACCGTCACTTGATGTCCTAGTTGATTCAAGCGCCAAGCAGCGGATAAACCAGCCGGTCCACTACCAACAATGGCCACCTTGAAACCAGTCGCATCTTGAGGCAACCCGGAAGCTTTGACCCAATCGTTTTCAAAAGCAGTATCGATAATAAAACGTTCATTGTCATGGATCGTGACACCTGAGCCATTCAGTGCCTCGGTACAGCCTTTTTCACATGGAGCAGGACAGACACGCCCTGTCATTTCTGGTAGTGGATTGGTTTTGGCTAAACGCTCAAAGGCGGCTTGGAAACGCCCTTGATAAACCAGATCATTCCATTCAGGAATCAGGTTGTCATTGGGACAACCTGAAACCGCCCGTTGCCCGCCGTAAAAAGAACCAGTATGACAAAAAGGAATGCCACAATTCATACAGCGCGCCGCTTGCTCTTGACGCTCATTTTCAGGCAATGGCGTCTGTAATTCTTGCCAGTCTTGGATACGTTCTGAAACCGGTCGGGTAGGATTTTCTACTCTTGGGTACTTTAAAAAACCAAATGGATCTGCCATATTAGTCGCGCTCCTTTCCTGGAATAGTCAATTGTGGACCGACGACGGCTTCGAAAGCTTTCGTCACAAGTTCCTCCCCGATAAATCCTTGCTCAGCCAAAGTCTCCGTTGCTTGGATCATCTGATGGTACTCTGTCGGATAGACTTTGATGAAATGTTGCTGCTGATTTTCCCAATCTTCTAAAATCTCAGCCGCCTTCAATGAATCCGTATAGGCAAAATGCTGCTGGATCATCTCCTTCAACTGGTGGTCATCACCGCTTTCACCAATCCGGTACAAATCAACCATTTCCCGATTGCATTTATCAGCAAAGGTTTGATCGGGATCGTAAACATACGCCACGCCACCGGACATTCCAGCACCGAAGTTGCGACCGGTTTTTCCTAAAATTACCACGACACCGCCAGTCATGTACTCACAGCCATGGTCACCAACGCCTTCGACAACGACTTTGGCTCCACTGTTACGGACACAAAAGCGTTCGCCAGCAATGCCGCGGAAATAGCCTTCACCACGATTCGCCCCGAAACAAGCAACATTACCGACAATCGGTGAATGCTCTGCATCGTAAGCAGCATCTTCAGGCGGCACAATGATCAAACGGGCACCACTCAATCCTTTGGCTACATAATCGTTGGCCTCGCCAATCAGTTTCAACTGGATTCCCTGGGTGGCAAACGCCCCAAAACTTTGTCCAGCAATGCCGCGGTACGTAAACTGCAACAAGCCTGGTGTTACTTCGTAATTGCCAAAGCGTTCTGCGATCCAGCCCCCTAAACGAGCGCCGACTGAACGTTGAACATTATTGATCGTATGATTCATAACGATTTCTTGATTGTTGTCGATAGCAGCTTGGGCAAAAGCATCTAATTCTGGCCATTGACGTTTCTCAAGGAATGGGTCCTTCACTTTGCGTTCGATCGGGATCGTCGTTCCAATCATTCTGGAAAAGTCTAATGATTTTGCTTTGCCTTTGGCAACGAAGCGTGGTGTCAACAATTCCGCGTGTCCTACCATCTCATCAATCGTGCGAAACCCTAGCTCGGCCATCGTTTCCCGTAAATCTTCTGCTAAAAAATACATCGTATTGATGATGTGCTCAGGTTTCCCTGCGAAAAATTTGCGCAACGCTGGGTTCTGTGTAGCAATGCCGACAGGACATGTATTGATACTGCAAACTCGCATCATGACACAACCAATCGCAACTAGCGCTAAAGAGGCAAAGCTATATTCTTCTGCTCCTAAAAGAGCAGCAATGGCGATGTCACGCCCCGTCATCAATTTTCCATCTGTCTCTAAGGTCATTCGCTGCCGCAAATGATTCATAGCTAACGTTTGATGGGCTTCTGCAAGCCCCATCTCCCAAGGCAAGCCAGCATCCCGAATCGAATTTCTCGGAGAAGCACCGGTCCCACCGTCATAGCCTGAGATCACGACTACGTCTGCACCGGCTTTGACGACACCGGTAGCGATCGTACCCACACCTGTACTAGAAACCAATTTGACATTGATGCGGGCATACGGGTTGATTGCCTTTAAGTCATAGATCAGCTGGGCTAAGTCTTCAATCGAATAAATGTCGTGATGTGGTGGCGGCGAAATCAATCGGACCCCAGGTGTTGAGCCACGAATCTCAGCGACCCACGGGAAGACTTTGTTGCCTGGCAATTGCCCCCCTTCACCAGGTTTCGCCCCTTGCGCCATTTTGATCTGGAGTTCGTCCGCACTCATTAAATATTCGGCGTTGACACCAAAACGGCCAGAAGCTACTTGTTTGATGCGACTATTATAATTAATGCCATTCACTGGTTTGAAACGATTTCGGTTTTCTCCACCTTCTCCACTGTTGGATTTTGCCCCGATCGCATTCATTCCTTCAGCAATACAGCGATGTGCCTCTTCACTTAGAGAGCCGTAAGACATCGCACCGACTTTAAATCGTTTGACGATCGTTTCAACTGGCTCCACCTCAGCTAATGGAATACTGCGTCTTGTGTTCGCAAAAGTCCACATATAACGGAGGGTCGTTGGATTCTCTAACGCGTCTTGGTTCATCTCCGCCGCATATTCTTTATAAAGCGCATAGCTGCCGGTACGAACAGCTTTTTGAAATCCATAGATTGTTTTTGGATTGAACAGATGATGTTCCCCGTCAGCTTTGTATTGGAAACTACCACCCGAATCAAGATAATCCACGCGTTTCTCGCCATACGCCGCTTCATAACGCGTTAAGTATTCTTGCTCGATTTGCGCTAATGAAAGTCCACCGATACGAGTAACCGTGCCGGTAAAGTATTCGGAGATAACTTTCTCAGAGATACCAACAGCTTCAAACAATTGCGCCCCATGGTAACCGGCAATCGTTGAAATCCCCATTCGTGACATGATTTTGACAATGCCCTTTTCACATGCCTTACGGTAACTTTCGATCTTCTCTGAAAGCTCAAAATGTGCCAATGTCTGGTAAGCCCCATAAGGGTGGACCCCACTTACTCCGTAGCCGACTAACATGGCATAATGATGGACCTCACAGACTTCCGCAGTATCCGCAACGATTGATGCCAAGGAACGTTTGCCTTTTCGCACCAAGTAATTGTGCAGACCTGATACCGCCAAAAGGATCGGAATCGCCACTTTTCCTTCTTGCGCTTGGATGACTTCCCGATCACTTAAAATGACGATCGTTGCCCCAGAATCGATTTTTTGCTCCGTCTCTTTAAAAAGCGCTTCTAACGCTTGTTGCAAAGCTGCCCCGTTTTCTGGTACATAATCATAAAGAATCGACTGTAAAGCCGCTTTTTGACCATTTTGATCTAACTGTTTGATTTTTTCATATTCACTCGTTTTTAACACCGGACTAGCAATCTTCAGCTTATTACAATTGATTCGAATGTCCTTTGAAACATCCCCATCTCGACCTAAAAACAGCTCGGTACCGATCACTAATTTTTCGCGAATCGCATCAATGGGTGGATTGGTCACTTGGGCGAATTGTTGCTTGAAGTACGTAAACAAGGATTGGGGACGTTCGCTCAAAATAGCTAAGGGTGAATCAAACCCCATGGAGATCACTGGTTCTTCTCCCGTTTGAGCCATTGGTAAAATCAACGTGCGAATGATCTCATCCGTGTAACCATTTCGTTTCCAAAGGGTCTGGATCGCATCATCTGCTGTTTCCTCCTGCTTCTCAGTCTCAGGAAGCAGCTCTGGTGTCAATAAGTGATCCGCTAGCCACTCCTGGTAAGGATGGGCATTCGCATAATGCGCTTTGATTTCTTGATTGCGTAAGATCACCCCTTTTTTGGTATCCACCAAAAACATATTTGCTGGTCCAAGCACCCCTTTTTCAATCACTTCCGATGCTGGCAAATCGACAACACCTGACTCAGAGGCCACGACCACAAAACCAGTTTTCGTGATCGAGTAGCGAGATGGCCGTAACCCATTTCGATCGAGTGCAGCCCCTACCAAATCCCCATCGGTAAAACATAAAGCTGCCGGTCCATCCCAAGGAGCCATAAAGCTTGCGTTGTACTCATTAAAAGCTGTCAGCTCCGGCGACAATCCAGCTTCTTTGGACCACGCTTCTGGCACCATCATCAACAGTGCTTGAGGAATATCTCGCCCTTGACGGTACAAATATTCCATACAATTTTCTAGTTTCGCCGAATCAGAATTTTCATCATCATAGACTTCGATCTGATGTCCATGCATCCAATTTTCTGCCCCGCGTAACGTGTTGATTTCGCCATTATGGGCTAAGAAACGAAAAGGTTGCGCCCGACTCCAGCTTGGAAAGGTATTTGTCGAAAAACGAGAATGGGTCAATGCGATACAAGAGGTCATTTCTGGGCTTTGAAGATCTTTGAAAAATAAGCCAACTTGATAGGCATGCAGCATTCCTTTATAAACAACTGTCTTACTGGACAAGCTGCAGATAGACAACTCATCAGTATGATACGTTTTTTCCAGTTTACGTCGTAGCCGGTAAAGCTGATCTTCAAAGGGACGGCCAGCAGTTACATCGACAGGTTTTTCAATAAAGACTTGCACAAATGAGGGCATGACTTTTTGCGCCCCCGGTCCACACTGATAATAATCATAAGGCACATCCCGTTGCCATAAAACGGTAAAACCCATTTGTTGAATGTCTTTAGTTACTTCTTCTTGGACCTGTGCTGCTCGGAGCTTTTCTTTCGGTAAAAAAAACATCCCAACAGCATAGGCGCCTTTTTCAGGCAATGAGATTTCGGCCTCTTTTGCTCGCTGTTGAAAAAATGGGTCAGGCATTGCCATCAAAATTCCAGCTCCGTCACCTGTGTCAGGTTCAGCGCCAGTTCCCCCTCGGTGGTTCATCCGTTCTAACATTGTTAAGGCATTTTGCACAAGTTCTCGGGAATAGCGACCATCTTTTTGTGCAATAAACCCCATCCCACAAGCATCTTTTTCAAAAGCGGCATCGTACATCGTTTGGTTCGTTTTCCTCATCATCTCTAAATCACTCATGGAATCACACTTTCTTTCAATATTCTGAATATTCCGATTTTTAACAGTTTACAACCTGTTTTTCTATCTGGCAAGTTTTTTTTACTTGATCCGAGCTCGTTGGTTTCTTCTGTTGACTGTGAAATACTCTATCTCGAACAAACAATTGCCTACAGACCTTAAGGAAGAAACTTCGTCTAGTAAGGTTTTTTTATTATACAATAAACTGTCGAAAAATTATTGCAAACAAATGAGAATCGTTATCAATTGCCACCTATTTTCTCATATTCATGTCAGAAACGTGCGTTTTTCTCCCATTCTCAAGGAATAAGAATGAGCAAGCGCAAAAAAAGATGACCCGCAATGGGGTCATCTTTTTTCGTTCTTTTATTTTTCAAAGCCTTCTGCAACTGCTTCGGGATAGTTTTCTTTGACGATGGTTGCACAATGCCCACAAAGTGTTGGCAGTTGCTCTTCTACACCAACATCTACCCGGACTTGGCGACAACGTTCACATACTTCCCCTTCGGCTTTTTCAACTAAGATCGCCACATCCTCAAATTGATATGCCATTTCAGGAGCTGCTTCACCGGCTTCTTTGATCGTTAAGAAATCTGGTGAAATGATCAGCAGTTGTGCAATATCTGAATCGATAGCTTTTAGCAATGCCGCAACTGGCTCAGTTGGATAAACAGTGACTTTCGCTTCAAAGGACTTTCCGATCAATTTTGCATTACGCGCTTCTTCTAATGCTTTTAAGACATTGTCACGGAAATCAAGGAAAGCACGCCATAAATCAAGCAGCTCTTCTTGGTTAGCAAATGTATCATAGCCAGGGAACTCCGCTAATTGGACATATTCCTCTTCTTCTTTCAAATGTGACCAGATTTCTTCTGCCGTATGCGGAATGATCGGCGTCAGTAATTTCGTCAACGCAACCGCTGTTTGATAAAAGACGGTTTGCATGGCGCGACGTTGGAAATCATTTTCAGCTTCGATATAAACGACATCTTTCGCAAAATCCAAATAGAAGGATGACATATCGACTGTCAAGAAGTTGATGACTGTTCGGTAAATATGCAAGAAGTTGTATTTTTCATAACCATCTTCTCGGATCGTTTTGATCGTTTGATTCAAACGAACCATCATGTATTTATCAACAGAACGCAAGTTTTCAAATGGTACGCTGTCTTTTGCTGGATCAAAATCATTCGTGTTAGCCAATAAGAAACGCATGGTATTGCGAATTTTCCGATAGACTTCTGATACTTGATTCAAGATATCCATAGACACTCGAACATCCGCTTCGTAGTCAACACTGCTGACCCAAAGGCGCAAAATATCCGCACCCATTTGGTTGATCACTTTTTCTGGTGCAATGGTATTTCCAAGAGATTTACTCATCTTACGGCCTTCGCCATCTAAGGTGAAGCCTTGAGACAAGACGGCTTTGTATGGTGCGACTTCATTGATCGCCACACTAGTTGTGATACTTGAGTTGAACCACCCGCGATATTGATCAGAACCTTCCAAATACATGTCAGCTGGGAACGTCAATTCTGGACGTTGACGTAACACGGCTTCGTGAGAAGAACCTGAATCAAACCAAACATCCATGATGTCAGTTTCTTTCGAGAATTTACCGTTTGGTGAGCCTGGATGCGTAAAGCCAGCCGGCAGCAATTCTTCGGCTTCTTTTTCAAACCAAATCGTTGAACCATGTTCAGCAAACAAGTTTGCCACATGCTCGATCGTTTCAGGCGTGATGATGGCTTCGCCGTTTTCTGCGTAAAAGATTGGCAATGGTACACCCCACGCACGTTGACGAGAGATCACCCAGTCGCCGCGATCGCGAATCATATTGTATAAACGGGTTTTGCCCCATGGAATGATCCAATCTACTTTTTCGATCTCATCCAAAATGTTTTGACGGAACTTATCAATTGAAGCAAACCATTGTGGCGTTGCCCGATAGATGACTGGTTTTTTCGTCCGCCAATCATGTGGATAGCTGTGAGTAAAGAAGTTTAGTTTTAATAGCGCCCCTTTTTCTTCTAAAAGCTCAGTGATCATTGGATTGGCTTTGTCATAAAAGACCCCTTCAAATCCTGGTGCTTCTTCTGTGAAGACCCCACGGCTATCGACTGGCGATAAGACATCTAGCCCATATTTTTTGCTGACGATGTAGTCATCTTCCCCGTGTCCTGGTGCAGTGTGGACCAAACCAGTACCGGCATCCAATGTCACATGATCCCCTAACATCAACAGAGACGTACGGTCATAGAAAGGATGTTGCGCCGTCATTTTTTCTAATTGATCGCCTGCCAATTCTTGCAATACTTCGACAGATTCCCAACCAATCTCATTCGTCACGGTTTCTAATAAATCTTTTGCCACGACAAATTTACGACCATCAGCCAAGATTTGAACATAGGCAAAGGTTGGATTCACAGAGATTCCTAGATTCGCTGGCAAGGTCCATGGCGTCGTCGTCCAGATAACAAAAGATGTATCTGAATCAAGCAAATCTTTGCCATCTGCGACTGGGAAAGCAACATAGATCGATGGTGATTTCACATCTTTGTATTCGATCTCGGCTTCTGCTAGTGATGATTCACTAGATGGTGACCAGTAGATTGGTTTTAATCCTTTGTAGATATAGCCTTTTTCTGCCATTTTTCCGAAAACGCGAATTTCTGCAGCTTCATAATCGGGCGTCAGTGTGATGTATGGGTGCTCCCAGTCACCAGAAACCCCTAAACGTTTGAAGTCAGCTCTTTGTGTATCCACTTGGGTCAAAGCATATTCTTCACATTTTTTGCGGTATTCTGCCAAGCTCATTTCTTTGCGCTTGATTCCTTTATTTGTCAACACTTGCTCGATCGGCAAACCATGGGTATCCCAACCAGGTACATAAGGGGAACGGAAACCTGACATTGATTTGGAACGTACGATAATGTCTTTACTGATTTTGTTCAATGAGTGTCCGATATGGATGTTCCCATTTGCATAAGGAGGACCATCGTGTAAGACAAAGGTTGGCTTGCCTTCATTTAATTCTTGACGGCGTTGATACAATCGATTTTCTTCCCATTCTTTTTGCCAATCCACTTCGCGGTTCGGCAAGTTGCCTCGCATTGGAAAAGCGGTTTTTCCAAGATGCAGTGTTTCTTTCATTTTCATTCTTGTTTCGCTCCTTTTCGTCTCACTACGTTTCCGTATAATTTCTAAATCCATTGACTCGACCAATCAATTGCTTCTATTGAACGTATCAAAATGGATTGGTTGCCATGACTTCCTTGTGTTTAGGTCTCACTGATTTTAAAAATCAATCCTAGTGATTCCTCGTTTGGTTACTACGCTCCCTACGGTCGCCTAGTACTGTTCATCATCTGCTCTGTTCCGCATTGCGGACCA
>NZ_NGLC01000001.1:182464-661170 GCF_002140755.1 Enterococcus sp. 5B3_DIV0040 | reverse complement strand
GGTTACTACGCTCCCTACGGTCGCCTAGTACTGTTCATCATCTGCTCTGTTCCGCATTGCGGACCAGTCGCAGTGATTCACAGCAAAAAACACGTCCGTCCCTGGCAAGGGACGAACGTGTTCGTGGTACCACCCAAATTTTAATTGTCGTTAGACAATTCTTTGATGATCGGTAACGGGATCAGGCGTCGTTCTCTACTTGAGTCTTTGGATAATCGGCTCTTTAAAGAACGCAACTCACAGATGATCTGATTTCTTACAGGGTTTTATTTGGCTTCCACTCTCCCAAACTCGCTTGAAAAATATAAGAAATTTTTCTGTTCTGTGTCTTAGTTGTTATCTGTTTTGTTCAATTCGTCTAATAAGTTTCTCGCATCATCTAATGTTTTCACTTCAGGGCTTTCGCTTACATCAACGATTTTTTCATCTGATTCAACAACGTCCACATCAAATGTGTCCACTGCTTCTGAGTTTACTCCAGAACCATTTTCACTGTCAAGTTCTTTTGATAAAACTTCTCTGATTACTTGATGGGAATCTTGCACGTAGCTTGAAAATGGCGCCAAAATCTCTTCCCACTCGGGGCTCTTCACTTGTTCTAATTGGGTTTGTAACATAACCAATAAGTTGTTGTGGAAGACTCTGGTTTTCTTCTTCAAGTCATTTGTTTCTGTTGCCAATTGACGGGCATTGTCTGTTGCATCCGTTAAAATCTCTTTGGCTTTTTCTTCCGCTGAGGTCATCAAGGCATGGGCATGTTTTTCTGCAGTAGCAACCATTTCATCCGCACGGTTTTGGGCAGACGTAACGATCACTTCTGATTCTTTGCTTGCGCTTGTTTTTACTTTATCCGCGGTATCTTGAGCCACGATGATGGATTGGTTCAAAGCGTCTTTCAGTTCATTGAAATACTCTAGTTTTTCTTCGGCGTGTTTCAATGATTTCTCTAACTCGCGATTGCGTTGAACCGCTTCTTCATAATCGCGGACGATCATATCCAAAAAGTCATCGACTTCGTCTTGGTTGTATCCTCTCATTTTTACTGAAAAGTTTTTATTTTGAATGTCTAATGGAGTTAATGCCATATTCTATACACCTCTTTGATTTATTTACGTAATACACCTAATAACAATCTAACTTTTTCTTTTTTCGTGGTTCCTTCTAACCCCTGTATTTGAATCCGACCAAATCCTCTTACTGAAACGATATCCAGTAAATCCAGAACAAAATCTGGTCGTAGTGCTTCTGTCCAGTTTACTTTTACTTTTCCTGATTCGATCAACTGTTTCGAACGCTGACGTGAGATGTTGTATACGGCAGAGATCACTGTATCAAGACGCAATGAACTAACCGTTTCTCTTTCCTCGGTCCAGCCATCTTTAGGAACGATCAACTCGGTGTATTTTGTTTCTTCCAAGCGCACCGAGACGTTTCCGATTTTATCCACTTGGAGTTGGATAAAATGACTGACTTCAGCGGCAACGAATACTTGCCATATTTCACCATCGGAAAGAATGTCTCCAAAGTATTCCCTCTTGACTCCAGTCCCCATTAACGTGCCTAAAACTTTTCCATGACTCAACACCGTAAATTTTTTCGGGTATTGAATCGTAAACAAAGTCATGTCAAACTCATCGGTGGTGGGCTCATAATAATCGGGATAAATCAAACAACGTCGTCTTTCAGCAGCTTCGTAACCACCAAAAAAGCGGAAGCTTAAATCCGTTGATTGACGAATCAAGCTTTCTAAAATATACGCTTGTCTCGGATCTAAAAAATCAGTTAAGTAAGGCGCATACTGCATTTGCACTTGTTCGATCCATCCTTGAGCGGAATCAATAAAAGGGCGTTCATCGTTTCGAAAATGTTGATAGACATTTGCGTTCACCGATAACCACCCCTTACGTTAAAATAAAATTGATTGTAAGATCAATATCAATGCTTGTGATGCTAGCTGTAAGACGATAATTGCAAACGCAATCGTAAAATCAATACCAGCAAAACTTAATTTCAATCGATCAAATAAACTCAAATACGGTTCACACACTTTTGCTAAGAAACGGCCAAAAGCGGATTGATACCCTCCTGGAAACCAAGACAAAAGTGCATAGATCACTAATAAAATGGTATACAGATAAACAGCATCACTTAGTAATTTAACGAATCTCAAAAATAAAATTGGCGTTCCTCCTCACTTTAGATATCAAAAAAATTGGTATCTGCTAATGTTTGGGCAGTGCCTTCAATTTCCATACCCTTAGGCGTGCAAAGAAAAATTTCATCGCCAACACGCTTGATATCACCATCTTCAGCGTACACTGTTCCTGTTAAAAAATCAACTATTCGACGAGCTTGGTACTCTTCAATTAAATGAAAATTAACAAGTACAGCATCCCCATTGATGACCTGCTTGGCAATCCCCATCGCTTCGGAATAGACGCGTGGCTCTACGATCGTTATTTTACCAGCTGCTTGTGCGGGTGTTTCTTTTGCTTTTGTTTCTTTGACTCTCGTATTGCTTCTTTGTTGTGCCATCGGAACGACTTTTTCTTCTGTCTTCGTCACCGGTCTTACCCGTTCAGCCGCAGCTGAGGCTTGTTGATAGACAGCTGCTTGTGGTTGCTGTCTGTATTGATAGGCTTGATTTTGTGGTTGACTTGTTGTACGTGTTGCCGCTTGGCCAGATGCATACGTATTCGTGGTTGCTCTGGGGGCTGTAAAAGCTCCTCCTTGGTTCACAGCTTGTTTAGACGCTGTGCGTGCCGGTTCTTCCGTGGCAAATGTTTCTTCGTAGTAATCTTCTTCGTCAGTCAATCCAAAAAAATTGGTCAGTTTCTCTTTGAGCGACATCGGTCAACCTCCTTTTTTATTGAAATAATGCTGTTCCTACACGAATAAATGTTGCACCTTCTTGAATCGCAATGGGAAAATCATTACTCATTCCCATACTCGTTTCTAAGCAAGGGGCATGTGTAAGATGCAGGTCAGCGATCTGTTGTTGAATCCTTTTTAATTCTTTAAAAATCTGATGCTGCTCGTCTTTGGAAGCAGTGAGCGGGGCCATCGTCATCAATCCAACAACACGAATTTTGTCGAACGAAGCAAGTGCTTCAATAAAAGCCATTACCTCTTCAACAAAAATCCCTTGTTTCGTTGCTTCCTGCGAAACATTCACTTCCACAAAGCAGTTGATCGGATGCTCTGCTCGTTTTTGAATTTCTTGTGCCAGTTTGATTGAATCTAACGCATGGAAAAAATCAATCTCATTTATAATTGATTTTACCTTTCTGCGTTGCAAATTGCCAATAAAATGCCAACGGACATCTGGATAATCCTTTAGTGCTGCCTTCTTTTCAAGTAGTTTTTCTACTCGATTTTCTGCACAATCCCGCACACCATTTTCTAAAAGGACTCTTGTTGTTTCTGTATCGACGGATTTTGTCACAGCTGTCAAACAGACATCATTGGCATTTCTAGAAACAAGAGCACAAGAATCCTGTATCTCTTGCTGAATCTTGTGCAAGTTCTCAGAAATCATGTGCTCTGCCCCCTAGCGTTTACGACGGAAAAATGGTGGTGTGCTTAATTCGTCGTCATCATTCGAACGTACTTCATCACGGCTGAAGGTATCGAATTCTTTCTTTTCTACATTTTCAAATGTGTTTTCTTCTACTTTAGGTCGTACATTTTGTTCTTTGCGGATATCCCAATCACCAAAGCCATTGCTTTCTTCTGCTTGCGCTGGGCGTGCTTGATCCATATCTAATGTTGGTTTTTGAGGGATAGAATGAATTTGACCTTGGCTTTGTCTGCTAGAGCGAGAACCCCGTTCTTTTTTTGAAGGGTCAATGCCGGTTGCAATGACTGTCACACGGATCTCATCGCCTAAGTCTTCATTGATTGATGTACCTAAGATAATGTTTACGTCGCCTGTTGCCGCATGAGCGACGATATCAGAAGCATCTTGTGCTTCAAATAAAGTCATATCCAATCCGCCAGTGATGTTCAATAGCACTTGTTCTGCGCCATCGATCGACGTTTCTAGTAATGGTGAAGAGATCGCTTTTTTCGTTGCTTCGATCACACGTTCTTCCCCGCTAGCAACACCGATTCCCATCAAGGCTGTGCCTTGATTTTCCATTACTGTTTTCACATCAGCGAAGTCTAAGTTGACATAACCAGGTGCAGTGATCAAGTCTGAGATCCCTTGAACCCCTTGACGCAAGACATTGTCTGCTTCACGGAATGCTTCAAGCATTGGCGTTTTCTTGTCAACAACTTCTAATAAACGGTTGTTTGAGATGATCAATAAGGTATCGACATTCTCTTTTAATTTAGCGATGCCTTCAGCCGCAAAACGGCCACGTTTTGGTCCTTCAAAAGTAAACGGACGAGTAACGACACCGACTGTCAACGCGCCGATTTCTTTAGCGATTTTTGCTACGATCGGTGCAGCACCTGTTCCGGTTCCGCCACCCATACCAGCGGTAATGAAAATCATGTCTGCGCCTTCTAATGATTCGCGAATAGAATCTTCACTTTCTTCCGCTGCTTTTTGACCAACTTCTGGTTGAGAGCCAGCACCAAGTCCGCGGGTATATTTAGGGCCTAATTGAATGACTGTTTCTGCTTTTGAGTTTTTTAACGCTTGAACGTCAGTGTTGGCTGCAATAAATTCTACGCCCTTGACATTTTCTTCGATCATACGATTGACTGCGTTGCCGCCACCGCCACCGACTCCGATGACTTTGATCACAGCGCCGTCATTGATGTTATTATCAATTGAAAATTCCATAATTTATCTTCCTCCTGAGAATCGTTTTAGATTATTCAAAGATATTTGAGAAGAAATCTTTTACTCGGTTTGTGATCGACTCACCTTTTTTCTCTTCTTCTGCTTCTTCATAAGTTTCTTCTGGCGCTTCATATTGTTCGTAATGCACTTCTTGTTGTTGAATAGCAACGGGCTGTTGCGCCACTGTTTTTTCACCAGTGATCGCACTTTTGGCAAGCTGGTACACTTCGCTTAAGTTTGCCGAATAGTCAACGATACTGATCACATTCGTGAAAACAGGATTTCTAAGTCCCATATGATTAGGAACGTAAAGCTTGACGTTTGTTTCGAATACTTCTTGAGCAAGATCTACGACACCAGGAAGACTTGCAGCGCCACCAGTCAAGATCACGCCACCCGGTAAATCAAGTCCATCGATTTCGTCTAGGACTTCTTTTGATTTGGTGAAGATTTGTTCCATACGGGCTTCAATGATTTCTGATAAATAGCGTTCATCGATTTTCACTGGTTCTGATTTTCCGATCACATCAACCGGAAATTCTTCGCTGGCTGAAGTGCGTTCAGGATACGCATCCCCATAATTGATCTTCAATGCTTCTGCATTGTTGAAAGAGGTATTTAAAACCGTCGAAATGTCTTTTGTGACAAATTCGCCGCCCTCTTGGTTCACATGGGTGAATTTCAATTGCTTGTCGTGCATCGCTGCTGTGGTTGTTTGGCCGCCACCAATGTCGATGACGATCGTACCAAAATCTTTTTCACCGTCTGATAAAATCGATTCCGTTAGTGCTAATGGCGTAATGACTACTTCATTAACAATCAGACCAGATTTTTCAACACATTTGCGAATGTTGTGAATGATGGTTTTTGGTCCTGTATACACAACACCAAACATTTCTAGGCGAACCCCGATCATGCCACGAGGATCTTTGATTCCTTCAAAACCATCAACGGTAAATTCCTGCGGTAAAATAGCAATGATCTGTCTTTCAGGAGGGGTAGAACGAACGAGTGCTGCGGAGGCAACATTACGCACGTCTTCGTCGGTGATCTCTTTTGATTCACTATTGACAGCGATCATTCCTTGACAATTTTCCACTTCAAGAAGATTGGCTGGTACACCAACACTTACACTGCGAATTTGAATTCCTGCTTTTTCTTCTGCTTGTCTTACTGCTCTTTGAATGGCTTGTACCGTTTTATCGATATCTACAATGATCCCACGGTTGATTCCTTCTGATTTTGCATTACCTACACCAATGATATTCATTTGGCTGTCAACGTATTCGGCTACTACAACTTTTACAGATGTCGTACCGATATCAAGGCCAACATACATTCCCGTTTTTGCCATGGATGGGGTTCCCTCCTACTTAAATTGGATATATAGCGAACCATCACAGTCCGTTTTTAGAGTTCATTCGAATAATTTGTTCACTGTTACCAATTCTACCATATAATGGCGCTTTTTAGAAACAAGTTAATGAAAAAAACTCTTGAATTTTTCCTAAGAATCACTATCAGCTGTTTGATTTTCGTCTGCATCGTCTTCTTGTGTATTTGAAATTGGGTAAGTAAAGATTCCAACTTCCATATCCACAATACTGTCCTCGGTCAAATCTTTGGCAATTTGCGGATAATACTGCATTTGACTCACCATATTCGAAATGTTGACGATCACTTGATTGCCATCATTCATAAAGAGAGTCAGCAGCTCATCATTGCTGTCACGGGGGGTGTATTTGATTTGAGAAACGCCATCGCGAATTTCTGAACTTAATTCTTGATAGGCACTAAGTGTTGCTTTGATTTTATCTTCAGCCGAAAAATTTTCTAAAACCGGCAATCCTTCCACTGGCTGCTCACTGATTTCATCTAACACAACGCCATTTTCTAAAACCGGCGCATAGCCACCATCTTGGGCTAGTAAAGCAACTTCTTGAAATTCAGTGACAGTGATATCGAAGCGATTGATACCAGATAGAGAAATTGAGGCATTTTTTATACGTGGCAATTCTTTTTTGATGGCAGACACGCTTTGATTACGTTCGAAAAATTGCGGCCACATCTCTTCATTGACGGTTAGGTCCGAATTTTCGAGAATTGCTTCTGCGGATACTTCATGATTGCCTTTGACGACCACATTCGCCAAACGACTAAGGGGCGAAACGAAATACAAAACAATCAATAGAGGAATCATCAACAATCCAATAATCAAGGCTAAACGGCGAATCAACACTTGGTTGCGGTACGCCTTTAGGTTAGGCAGCCGATCAGCAAAGGAGCGGGCCTTATTTTCTGGCTCTGGCAATGCTTCCTTCTCATCAACTAACTCTTCCATTGCTTCATCTGCTTCAAAAAACGCTTCTTCTTGCTCGTCTTCATGGTCTTTGGACGTATCTTCTGTTTCTTCAGGAGCAGGAGAAGACCAAGCTGGCTGATTGCCTTTTTCTTGCAAATACTTTAGATTTTCTTTTTGCCAAGGGGTCAACTCTTCCGTTGACGAGGGGGTTTGATCATCATGAGGTGTTTTGTCTTTACTAATGATAATCGCTCCTTTCTATCCCACACATTGTACTATTTGATTACCTCTTGCACAAGTCGAAATAATCGTTCTGAGGCATCGCTGATCCCTTGTTCTTTTGAGGCTTTTGCCATCTTACTACGAAGGGCTTCATCTTGCATGATACTGTCTACTGCTTCCACGAGGTTTTGACTGTTTAGTTCATGATCGGCAATCATTTTGACTGCTCCTGCATTGGCTAAACTTTGGGCGTTCTTCGTTTGGTGGTCATTGGTCACATAAGGACTAGGAATCAAAATCGCTGGAATCCCTAATGCAGTGAATTCTGCGATCGATGTGGCTCCTGCTCGTCCAATCAACAAATCACTATTTGCCATCACTTCCGCCATCTGATCAATGTAAGGGCGAATACTGATATTAGGAAAGGCATCTTTTGACATGCCGATTTTTTCTTCGATCTCTTTGTAATACCGTTCACCTGACGCATAGAGAAGCTGATACTCTTTTTGAGCAAACAGCGGCAGCGCATCAATGATCGCTTGATTGATTTTCAGTGCTCCTTGACTCCCACCAAAAACCAAGACCGTCTTTTTCGCCGGATTTAAATCGTAGGAAGACAAGATCGCTGACTTTTGACTGTTGCGTACTTCTTGACCTCTGGGATTCCCCACCAGCACCGTTTTCTTCGCTGGAAAGTACTGGGACGCATCGTGAAAGGCAATGGCGATTTTGTCCACATATTTGGTTAGAAATTTATTCGTGATCCCGGGAACACTATTTTGTTCATGAATAATTGTAGGAATTTTCAACTTCGCTGCAGCAAAGACCACCGCGCCAGAAACGTAGCCGCCGGTGCCGATCACCACATCCGGTTGAAACTCCTTGATGATTTTTTTGGCTGCGTAATAACTTTTCATGAAAAGTTGGATCGTTTTTACATTATCGAAGGACAACTTACGCTTAAAGCCTTGGATTTCTAATGTTTTAAAAGGAATACCTGTTGGAGGGACGATTTTATTTTCCAAGCCCCTTGTTGCACCAATGTATAAAAATTCGGCTGTCGGGTCAATCTCTTTTACATAATCGACAAAAGACAACGCTGGATAAATATGTCCGCCAGTACCGCCGCCAGTCACAAGTATTTTCATATCCGTCACTCATTTCTATTTAAGTTCTGCTACTGCCGCCATAAATTTGTCGCCGCGAACTTCAAAATTAGGGTATTGATCCCAACTTGCATTCGCAGGTGACAATAAAATAGTATCTCCAGCAGCACTTAAAGAAAAGGCTAATGGGACGGCTGTTTCAACATTGTCTGTCATTTCAATTGTTTTTACCCCTGCTGCTTGAGCAGCAACGGCTAATTTTTCCTTTGTTTCACCAAACAACACGATGGCTTTTAGCCCTTTTAGTGCGGGAACTAAGTCATCAAAGCTGTTCCCCCGATCCAGACCACCTGCCAATAAAATCAGTTTCTCATTGTCAAAGCCGCCTAATGCCATTTCTGTGGCTAGAATGTTTGTTGCTTTGGAGTCATTGAAAAATTTCACCTGATTGATGGTGGTGACATACTGAGTCCGATGGGGCACGCCTGTAAAGGTTTGTAACGCTTGCTTAATGGCTTCGTTTGGCATATCGCAAAGTTTACCGACAGCAATCGCTGCTAATGCATTTTCAATATTATGATCTCCTGGCACGCCAAGTTCATCAGCTGCCATAATCACTTCTTCTTTATAATAGAGGATACCGTCAAGCATGTACGCGCCTGCTACTTTTTCCTTGGTGGAAAAAGGAATGATTTGCGCTTTTGATTTTGCCGACAGTGCTTCTAGTTCTGGCTGGTTCCAGTTGATCACCAAATAATCATCTGCAGTCATTCGCTGTTGCAACCGCCACTTTGCTAGGACATACTCTGGACGACTGCCATGGTAATCGATATGGGCTTCATAAATATTGGTGATCACGGCAATTTTTGGTCGCAAAGTATCGATCCCCATCAATTGGAAGCTAGACAATTCCATGACTAATCGGTCTTCCGCTTTGGCCGTTTGAGCAACGGAACTTGCAGGAAACCCAATGTTCCCAGAAAGCAGTGCCTGCCCTTTTTGCATCCCTGCGTTTAAGACATTGGCGATCATGGTCGTTGTGGTGGTTTTTCCGTTCGTACCAGTAATGCCGATAATCGGAGCCTCAGAGATTTGATACGCTAGCTCCACTTCCGTGATTACAGGAATTTTTTTCTCTAAAGCTTTTTGAACAAGGGGCTGTGAATAAGGGATTCCGGGATTTTTCACAACTAACGAAAAGCCTTCATCCAATAATTCGATTGGGTGGCTGCCAGTGATCACTTTGACCCCTAACGCCAAAAGATCTTGTGCTTCGGGATTTTCAGCAAATGGCTTGCCGTCATTAACGGTCACAAGTGCGCCCAAATCATGTAACAATTTGGCCGCACTGAATCCACTACGCGCTAATCCTAGCACAAGAACTTTTTTATTTTGATATGTTTTAATTTTTTTCATTTTCTTCATCTCCTACCATACAAGGGCTATTGTGAGCAACGAGCAACCTAACGCAATACACCAAAAAACAGTGTCGATCTTCCACTCAGACCATCCGCTCATTTCAAAATGATGGTGGATGGGTGACATCTTGAAGATTCGTTTGCCCGTTAATTTGAATGAGGCAACTTGCAGCATCACGCTTGCTGTTTCACAAACATAGACCAGTCCGACAAGCAAGAGGGTCCATTCTTGGTGTAAAAGAATCGAAATTGCTGCCAGCAGACCGCCTAAAGCCAGCGAGCCGACATCCCCCATAAAAATTTTAGCCGGTTTGCGATTGTACGGAAAGAAGCCGATCAATCCGCCAATGATTGCTAGACAAACGATCAATACATCAATTTGATCTTGCCGCCAAGCAATCAGTGCGTAAGTTGAAAAAGAAATCGTGCCCAGTCCTGCGACCAGACCATCGATACCGTCGGTCAAGTTGACTGCATTTGAAAAACCGACCAGCCAAAAGATGACGAACACTCCGTAAAAGATCGACAGTGGCACATCGATCCCAAAGAAATTTAACACGTCTGCATTGCCTTCCGCTCGAAAAACAAAGTAAAAGACGAGTCCGCCTAAAATTTGTCCAATCAATTTTTGCAGCGAGTTTAAGCCCATATTTCTTTTGCGGAAAATCTTGATGAAATCGTCAAGAAATCCTAATGCACCATAAACCAAGGTAATGAACAAAAGAATGAACAATGAAGCAGTCAGTTGATTTTGCCATGCCCCTACCCAAATTGCAGTGATCATTGCAGAAATCAAAAATACAAACCCACCCATCGTTGGTGTACCAGCCTTTACGTTATGCCATTTAGGGCCGTCACCACGTATTTCCTGTCCGTATTTCTTCATTTGAAAATAGCCGATAAACAAAGGCATTGCGGCTGTTACGATCGCAAAGCCGCTTGCCAAAGGTAATATCATCTCTGTCCATTCCATATCGTTCTCTCCTATTATTCTATTCGTTTTCGCTTAGTGTAAACTTGATCGATTGTCCCGATAACTCAGTATAAGGCTCCACGCTCTGTTTGGTACAATAGCCGTCCCCTTCAAAACTGACGTCCACATTCAACAGACTGCCAAATTTGATCAAATCTGCTTTGGACCAGGAGGTCGTATCAGGCATGTAATACTTGTCGCTATCCGTAATCAGCAGTACCCGTCCGCCAGGCATGATCGAAGTGCCGCTGTCAACGGACTGTGCGATGACCTTCTCGCCATCACCGATGACAACAGGGGTCAACCCAGCTTTTTGAACGTCAGTTGCCGCTGATTCTGTATCAAGATTACGATAATCCCCTACAGTCGTTTCACTACCAGAGGTTGAACTATCTTCTAATGCAGAATTTTTTAGATCCATGACTCGTTTCATCAATGGATTGGCAATTTCACCCAACACGGTGCTTTCGTGCTTCTCTGGTAATTTGATCGTCAAATACAAAATATATTCAGGTTCTTCTGAAGGAAACATCAAAACAACAGAATACAGATAATTGGTACCACCAGACAAATACTTACCGGTCGTTGGATCGGCTACTTGGGCTGTCCCCGTTTTTGCGGAAATATTGTAGCCCGGTAGTTCATAGACACCATAAGCACTTCCGTAATTTTCACTTTCGACAACATCACGCATATATTCCCGTACTTTTGTTGCCGCTTCTTCTGTGATGGGATGGCCAACTTCTTCTGGTTGTGTGACCGTTTCTTCTCCTGTATTGCCATCAACGATTTTACTAATAAATTGTGGTTTCAACATCGTTCCGTTATTTGCCACCGACGTAAAGGCCTGCATCATTTGGAAATTCGTCACACCAATCGCTTGACCAAATGACGTCATCGCTTGGCTGACAGGGTTATCCTCTGGTGTGATCCCAGTATTTTCGTTAGGCAATCCTGAATAGGTACTGCGACCAAAACCAAATTCTTTTAAGTATTGTTGCCAACGATCTGCCATTCGCTGTTCCAAGGTCACCATTCCAATATTACTCGACCATGAAAGTGCTTGGCGCATCGTCAGTGTTCCTTTTTGACCGAAGTCCCAGTCGTTGATGGTTGCATCATAAAGTTTCATTCCATCAGGGCTTGGGGTAAAAGTTTCGTTTTCATTAAAGATCCCTTGATCGATCGCTGCTGCCGTCGTCAAGATCTTCATGGTTGATCCTGGCTCGTAGTTGTCCTCAACTAATAGGTTTTGCCAATCATTGATGGAATCCAAATTTTCTGGATTATAGGTTGGTCGTTGCGCCATCGCCACGATCTCACCCGTTTTTGCATCCATTAAGTTCGCTGTTAAGTTTTCTGGTTTATTTTCTTTAAAGACACTGTCCATCAGCGTTTCCAAGTAGCTTTGGATTCGACTATCAATGGTCGTATAGACATCTTTTCCATCCACCGCTGCAACAGTTTCGGCTACGGTTCCTGGCAACGGATTTTGATTGTTGTCTTTTTGATAAACGATCTCGCCATCAGTCCCAGAAAGCACGTCATTGTACGCAGCTTCTAGCCCGGTTTTCCCAACTAGACCAGTATCGTCATCATTGGCAACAGCATACCCGATAAAGTGAGAAGAAAAGACACCATTCGGATAAAGTCGAGCTGGATGGCTGTCAAAATGAAAGCCAGCAATCCCTTCTTTTTCCATTGCATCTTCAATCGCATTCTTTTGTTCTAATGTAATATTGTTTCCTTTGCTTCCAAAAGAAACACGCCATAATTGTTGTTCAAGCCCTTCTTCTAATGTATTGACTGCTGTTTCTTGGTCGATAGACAATACATCCGACAAGATTTTGCCCAATTTATTGAAGTTTGCTTTTTCTGCAAAAAGATTCTTTTTGCCATCTTTGTAATTTTGGTTCAAAACAGCGTAAATTGAATAGGAAGTCACATCTTCAGCAATTGGAATCCCATTGCGGTCATAGATCGTTCCACGTTTCGCTTTGATGACTTCACTGCCTTCATAAAGATTTTTCGTTTTTTCAGCTAAGGAAGTCCCAGCGACATCTCCGACAATGACGATGTAGCTCAAACGCGTGACAAACAAAAAGAACAATCCAATACTCGTAGCAAAGAGAATAATACCTACTTTTTTGCGATTGTTCGTTGTAGTTTGATTGTTCTTTTTTAAGTATTGCTTGAATTTATCTGTTAACTTCATTTAGTCCACTTTCCTTAAATTGCCGTCATCGATCGACAATCCATTATCCTCAGCAATCTTTTGGATGCGCTCGGTTTTAGAAAGTTCATTTTTCTCTTGTTCCAACTGTTCTGCTTGTGTTGTTTTTTCATTGATATCCGATTGGATCAAAGAAATATCGTGTTCGACTTGACTGATATTGGTTCGAATATTGATGGTCAAGATCGCCAACGTCAATACAGAGATGATCACAAAGGCAGCGATCAGTTTTTCCAGAGTAGAAATGCTTTTTAACCGACGAGCCGGAGATGCTGGTACGCGGATGACCTCAGGACGCTGGGGATCAGTAGGCAGTTTTTCAGTTGTCGGTTCAGAGTGTTCCATAGGTTGTGATTCAAGTGGTTCTCTGAATTCATAGTCATGAACTTTTAGTTCTGCCATAGTTGTTACCCTTCGCTTTCCTTGATTTTTTCCGCGATTCGCAGTTTCGCACTACGAGAACGATTATTTTCAGCTACTTCTTCCTCAGTTGGAAGTAGTGGTTTTCTTGTTATAAGTTTAAGTGTTGGTTGGAATTCTTCTGGTATCATCGGCAAACCTGGCGGCATATCCTTCGGTGTGCTGTATTCCTTGAACATCGATTTCACGATGCGATCTTCTAAAGAGTGAAACGTGATGACACTCACACGTCCGTTGACTGCTAAAAGATGAATCGCTTGTTCAAGTGATTCTTCAATCACACCTAGCTCATCATTGACTGCAATGCGAATGGCTTGGAAAACCCGTTTTGCAGGGTGTCCGCCTTTTCTTCTTGCTGGCGCAGGAATGGCTGTTTTGATGATATCGACCAACTCACCCGTTGTTTCGATTGGATGATCTTGTCGCACCCGCTCGATTTCACGAGCGATTTGTTTCGAGAATTTTTCTTCTCCATAACGGAAGAAGATTTTGACTAATTGGTGGTAGTCGAATTGATTGACTACTTCATAGGCAGTCAATGCTGCAGTTTGATCCATCCGCATATCCAGCGGTGCATCTTGGTGGTAGCTAAAGCCGCGTTCGGCTTCATCTAATTGGGGTGAGGAAACACCTAAATCGTACAAAATCCCATCGACTCGGCTCACACCGTGTTGATGCAATGCTTCCTTTAAATAGCGGAAATTACTTTTAATGAACGTAACCATTCCTTTAGCAACATATGGTGCTAAACGTTCTTTCGCATGATCGATAGCAGTTTGGTCTTGATCAAAAGCAAAGAGATGTCCCTCTTCAGACAGTTGCGACAATAAATATTCACTATGACCGGCTCCACCTAATGTACAATCGACATAGACGCCTTCTGGACGAATCTTTAACCCATCAACGGTCTCCTGTAGCATAACGGTGTAGTGTTGAAAATCTGCCATGTGTTTTTTCCTCTTCCTATCAAGCCTATAAGCCAAAATCAATCATTGTTTCAGCAATTTCATCAAAGTTTTCTTCTGCTTCTTCAGAGAATGCTTGCCAGCGCGTTTCATCCCAAATCTCGATTCGGTTTGAAACGCCGATGATCACACAGCTTTTGGTAAGGTCTGCATGATTTCTCAATGTAACTGGGATATTGATTCGTCCTTGTTTATCGATTTCGCACTCTGTTGCAGCAGAATAAAAGAAGCGGACAAATGTCCGAGCGTCCTTTTTCGCTAAAGGCATTTCGTTTAGTTTTTCTTCAAGTTTTTCCCATTCAGATAAGGGGTAGCCAAATAAACAGCCATCTAATCCACGTGTCACAACAAATTTTTCTCCGAGTTTTTCTCGTAGTTTTGAAGGGACGATTAGTCGGCCTTTTGCATCTATCGAATGTTGAAATTCACCCATAAACATCGATAAATAACCCCCGATCTCCACCTGATATTCACAGTCTACCACAATCCCCCACTTTCTACCACAAATTATATGAAATTTGAAAGGGAAGTTGTTTGACTTTTCTTTACCAAATGAGGAAAAAGAGGAAAACCGACTACTTAAAGTTTTTAAAAAAACTTTAAGTGAAAAAATGGGCGTTTATCAAGAGTCAAAACACTATAAGTAACTAACAATATTTAGAATGATCAAAACGACATGAAAAATGATCGTAAATAGAAAAATACTACGCCAATACATCTTTAAATAGCGACCATATTGGATCTCCTCATAGTAATATGCCTGAAAAACTGCCAGCAGAATCCCTAATAAAAAAATGGAGATCAAATAGTACAATGTGATCGCTTGATCAAAAGTATACTTTGATAATTGATGAATCCCGACCATCAAAAACGGTACCGCTAAATCTGGTGCCTTCACATGGTAACGATCATTCAAGGACAACGCAGAAACAATAAACCGACAGGCGAAATAGACGAGCACAGGAAAGATATACCAAAACAAAACGATTGGATTAAATCCAGACATACAGCAAAATCCTTTCTAACAACTAGTGTCACTATACTTTATTTTCTTTACATCCGTGTTTCAGTTCTTTTAAAAATCTGAGCTGGAATAAGACAGCCTTGAAATTTTTTAAGGAGCCTCTTTGTTCATCAGCTGACTTTTGAAAGTCTTGAAGAATGCATTTCTTTACCTATTAAAACAGAAGGGCGTATCTTCAACAAGTCTATCTTGCCATTCTAGTGATTTTTTTTGTCCTGAAATTGAAAATTTCTTAATTTCTCCTTGGTTCAACTTGAGTTCTTGTGTATTTGAGGGTAAACTGTCACTAGAATAACTCTAAAAGGTGGATTAGAATGAACGAGAAAAAACCAAAAAGTACCTTTGCAAAAATCACGCAAGTCGTGATCTGGACCATGCTTATTCTCACTGTTGGCTCGATTTTCTTAGCAGCATACACAAGTATTATGGGTTAATCCTATTAAAAAAGTGCCCTTTTCCAAAATGATGGCTTCCATCTTTTGGAAAAGGGCACTTTTTTTACAGCAAGGGTGACACAAGGCGTGCCAACCCTTCTTTGATTTTGATCGTCAGCTTTCTTTGCTGATACGCTTCGATCGTTAAGTGCTTAGAATCGATCGAATCCGCCAGAAACGCTTCCTTCGTTTGCGTTGCGAGTTGTGCATCATAGATGATCGTATTGACCTCAAAGTCTAAACGAAACGAACGAACATCGATATTTGCTGAACCAATCGAAACGAGCCCACTGTCAATGATCATCGTTTTTGCATGCATAAACCCTTTCTCATAAGTTTCGATGACTGCCCCAAAATGCAGCAGCTCAGCCGCAAAGGAATAGGTCGCCCAATATACCAAGGGATGATCCGGTTTGTTCGGGATTTGTATATGGACTTTCACCCCAGAAAGCAGTGCCAACTTCAAGGCATTGTGAATGGCTTCATCCGGAATATAATAAGGTGTTTGGATTAAGATTTCCTTTTTGGCTAAGTTGATCATTTTCAGATAGGTCATTTTGATTTCTTCATGTTCCGTATCAGGACCACTCGTGATGACTTGGGCTGCAACTGTCCCGACTTGTTTGATTTCAGGAAACAAGGAAGGATCATATTTGATCTCCAACGCATGTTGTGAATTCCAATCCATCAAAAACCGATTTTGCAGCGAATAGACAGCTGAACCGGCAATTCGCAAGTGATTGTCTCGCCAATAACCGAATTTTTCCACTTGCCCTAGATATTCATCTCCCACATTAAAACCGCCTGTATAGCCAATTTCTCCATCGATCACCACGATTTTCCGATGATTTCGATAATTGATTCGCGGATTGACATAAGGAACGAATAAAGGAAAGAAGAAGGCAATTTGACCGCCATGTAGACGCAACTCATCAAAAAACTTCAATGATACTTGGGTGCTGCCCCAAGCATCTAATAAGACTCTTACTTTTACGCCTCGCTTCGCCGCGCGCACCAGTGCCTCTTTGACTTCATTTCCCAATGTATCACTGCGATAAATGTAA
Organism: Enterococcus sp. 5B3_DIV0040; assembly: GCF_002140755.1. Taxonomy (NCBI): domain Bacteria; kingdom Bacillati; phylum Bacillota; class Bacilli; order Lactobacillales; family Enterococcaceae; genus Enterococcus; species Enterococcus sp. 5B3_DIV0040. Next base: position 644,214 of record NZ_NGLC01000001.1, on the reverse strand, counting down.
TATTCCATATGAATGTGATTTTTTGCCTGTTCGATATCCGCGATCAAGGCATCAAATTTCTGCCGTCCGTCGGTATAAAGCGTCATACTATTCGCTGTCGTATACAGGGATTGCCCAAAGACTGTCAACAGGTAGACCAGCTGCTGCACTTCTACCTGCGCGGTCGGCGGATGCGGAAACAGCTGACGAGCGAGGGCTTGTTTTTGTTCTTCTAATTCAACATTCAGCCCCACCTTTGCCTGTGAGCGCATATCAAAGATCTTTTCCTTAGAGATCCCTCTACCAAAGAAAAAGTAAAGCACAAAGCCAACGATTGGAATGAACATCAAGACCAAAAGCCAGGCCCACGTTTGAGCAGTCTGCCGCCTTTCTCTGAAAATGATAATGATTGATAACAAAATATTGACTATAAATAAAATGGTTACCAAATTATCCATTACAACCATTTCTCCACCTCTTCCCCGATTTCCCGCTACTAAAGCATATCAAAAAATAGTACCTAAAGTAAAGAAACACTGTGATGAAACAAAAAAAGCCGATCTTGACGATCGACTTTAAGAAAACATCGGTTTAGAATTTTAAGAAACGGCGCATTGATAACACGGAACCAAGTGAACCGATCACGATCCCAATCAGTGCCATCACACCGCAAACTTGTAATAGAAACATATTTGGTGCAATTAAACTGTAATTTGAACGCAGTAAGGATGGATTGACCATTGCATAAACTTGGTGGTAGCCGAAGTACATTAATGCAATCGGAACGATCGAACCTAAGAGTCCGATCCAGCCGCCTTCAAGGAAGAATGGCCAACGAATGTAGCCGTTTTTCGCCCCCACCAGACGCATGATCTGAATTTCTCTTTGACGAGACAAAATCGTGATCCGAATCGTATTAGAGATCAGGAACATTGCCACAAAAATCAATAAGACAGCAGCAGCTAAGCCCCAAGTCCGCACAGCAGCAGACAATTCAAAGATTCGGTCAGAAGAATCTCCGCCATAATCGGCTTTGAAAACATTTGGCAATTCGCCAGCTTGCTCAGCGATCTCTGTCGTATACTCTGGATCTGTTGCACTGACGACAAACACGTTATACAGCGGATTGCTGTCGCCTTCGAACAAGTTCCATGAATCCCCCATTGCATCTTGGATCTTCTGCAATTCTTCGTCTCGGCTAGAAAATTTCACTTCTGAAACGTTCGGCAGATCATTTAAGGACTGTTCCAAAGCATCCATGTCTTCTTGTTCCGTACCAATATCAACGAAAACCGAAACGTCCACATTCTCGCGAATGTCTTCGGCTAGTTTTGTTGCATTTAAGATTACACCTAGAAAAATACCGACTAATGTCAGTGTGATCGTTACCGCACTCAATGACGCAATAGTCATCCAGCCGTTACGCTTTAAACTTTTGATACTCTCCAGGAGATGACGGAAAAATGTTCTAATCATCGTAACCATATTCTCCTTCCGCTTGGTCGCGAATAATGCGGCCATTTTCAATCGCGATCACGCGATGACGAATCGTATTTACGATCGTACTATTATGGGTCGCCATAACGACCGTTGTTCCTTGGGCATTGATCCGATCAAGCAGCTTCATGATTTCCCATGAGTTTTCAGGATCTAGATTCCCCGTTGGTTCATCCGCAATCAATACTTTCGGCGTATTTACGATGGCACGAGCGATCGACACCCGCTGTTGTTCCCCACCGGAAAGCTCACTTGGAAATACCCGCACCTTATGTTTCAGGCCGACCAAGTCTAACACTTCCATCACCCGTTTTTTGATATCACGAGGTTTGCGGCCGATAACTTGCATTGCATAAGCAACATTTTCAAAGACCGTTTTCCGTGGTAAAAGTTTATAATCCTGAAAGACCACGCCGATTTCCCGACGCATCAATGGGATCTCGCGGTTTTTCATGCCGACCAAATCATATCCTGCGACATTCAAAACGCCTTTAGTTGCTTTTTCTTCCCGATACATCAATTTGATAAAGGTTGATTTACCGGCACCCGATGGGCCCACGACATAAACAAACTCTCCTTGATCAATTGAAATCGAAAGGTTACGGATAGCAGTCGTACCATTAGAGTACTTTTTCATTATATCTTTCATTTCTATCATACAGCTATCTCTCCATCTCAAATTTTCATTCTGGCTTATTATAGCATGAATATATTTCACCTTGCTTGCAACAGATTACAATTATGTTTCAATCTGTTTAAGTCACACAGGGTTATTTTTGATTCAGTTTCAGCTTCAAATACGCATCGATAAAGCCATCCAAATCGCCATCCATGACTGCCTGTACATTCCCAGTTTCGAAATTCGTTCGGTGATCTTTGACCATCGAATAGGGATGGAAGACATAAGAACGGATTTGCGAGCCCCAACCAATTTCTAACTGCTCGCCTCGCAAAGCTGCTGCCTCTTGCTCTTTCTTTTCCACTTCTAATTGATACAGCTTGGCTTTCAACATCCCCATCGCTTGCTCACGGTTTTTCAATTGTGAGCGCTGGGCTTGGCTAGCAACGACCGTTCCTGTCGGAATATGGGTGATCCGCACAGCAGATTCGGTTTTGTTGATGTGCTGTCCACCCGCACCACTTGCGCGGTACGTATCGATTTTCAAATCATCTGAGTTGATTTCCACATCGATCGCCCCATCTAATTCTGGCATCACATCCACCGAGCAAAATGACGTGTGCCGTCTCTTGGCTGAATCAAAAGGTGAGATCCGAACTAAACGATGAACGCCTTTTTCCGATTTCAAATACCCATAGGCGTTGTGGCCTTTTACAAGTAAAGTGACACTTTTGATCCCCGCTTCATCACCAGCTTGATAGTCGAGGGTCTCTACTTGATACCCGTGTTGTTCGCAAAAACGAGTATACATCCGTAACAGCATGCTGCCCCAGTCTTGTGATTCGGTACCGCCTGCACCAGGATGAAGCTCGATGATGGCGTTATTTCGATCATAGGGTTCATCTAACAGCATCGACAATTCATAAGACGCCATTTTCTCGTTTAGCTTCGTGATCCGTGCTTCAAGTTCTGCTTCCATTTCTGGGTCTGCTTCTTCTTGAATCATTTCCAACATCACTTCCAGCTCTTCCAATTCTTCTGCTAACTGATTGAACTGATCGTAGGTCTCTTTGTTGGCATTGTTTGCGTTAATGACTTGTTGAGCTTTTTCTGAGTCATCCCAAAAGGTGGGATCTGCCATTTGGTGTTCCGCTTCCGCAATGTCCTCTTCTAACTGATCTAAGTCAAAGAGACCCCCTAAAACTGATTATTTTTTCATTCATCTGGGTCAATTGATTCCGAATATCTGCGATTTCCATTAAAATTCCTTCTTTCTTTTTTTCTTACAAACGAAAGTAGACTGGACAAAAACGTCTGCCAGCCTACTCTCAACTTTTTCAAAACGTGTTACATATTTTTCCCGTGGCAATTCTTGAATTTTTTCCCGCTGCCGCATGGACAAGGATCGTTACGACCAACGTTTTTGAAACTTGGTGCTTGGGCAGCAGGTGCTTCTTCTACCCCTTGTGCTTCCCCTTGAGCAACTTGTTCCCGTTGAACGTTTTGACGAATCTCTGCCTTCATAAAGAGACGAGTTACTTCATATTCGATCGCTCCAACCATGTTCTCAAACATATTGAATCCTTCTGTTTGGTACTCAACTAATGGATTGTTTTGTCCATAAGCCCGTAACCCAACCGATTGACGCAGCTGATCCATAGCATCAATGTGGTCGGTCCACTTCGTATCGACAACTCGTAAGATGACGACTTTTTCAAATTCCAGTAATTGTTCTGGACTATTAAGTTGTGCTTTCTTTTGTTCAAAGACTTCTTCTGCCCGTTGGTTTAGGTAGTCTTTGATCTCTTGAGCTGATTTGCCCTTGATGTCCTCGATACTGATAGTATCTTCATGAACAAGTGCATTCGCCGCAAAATCAACGATTCCTTCGTAGTTCCAATTGCTTTCTTCTAATTGCGTATGACTGTCGACGACTCGGCTGATGGAACGTTTCACCATATTCATTAATTGCGGTGAAAGATCCGTTTCTTCCATGATCACTTCTTGACGTTGTCCGTAAATAACTTCCCGCTGTTCTCGCATCACGTCATCGTATTGCAAGACATTTTTCCGAGTGTCGTAGTTATTGCCTTCCACTCGTCGTTGGGCAGATTCTACTTGTTTTGAAAGCATCTTGCTTTGGATCACGGCGTCGCCTTCATCAATCTTCATCCGATCCAAGAACACTTTGATTCGTTCAGAACCAAAACGCTTCATTAAATCATCTTCTAGCGATAAGTAAAATTGCGACATTCCTGGATCTCCTTGACGTCCCGCACGTCCCCGCAACTGATTATCGATCCGTCGTGATTCATGACGCTCAGTACCGATAACTGCCAAGCCGCCTAGTTCTGCAACACCAAGACCTAACTTGATATCCGTTCCCCGACCAGCCATATTGGTCGCGATCGTTACAGCGCCTTTTTGTCCAGCATTCAAAATGATTTCTGCTTCTTTAAAGTGATTCTTAGCATTCAATACTTCATGAGGAACTTTCTCACGATCAAGCATTGATGACAGTAATTCAGAAGTCTCAACAGCGACCGTCCCTACAAGCACGGGTTGTCCTTTGCGGTGGCGCTCTTTGATGTCTTGAACGACTGCTTGGAATTTGCTCGTAAGCGTTGGATAAAGCAAGTCCGCACGATCATCCCGTAAGATTGGTTTGTTTGTAGGAATCTGAATGACTTGCATGTTATAGATTTCTCGAAACTCTTCTTCTTCCGTTTTCGCTGTACCAGTCATCCCAGACAGTTTTTTGTACATCCGAAAGTAGTTCTGGAATGTGATCGTCGCCATCGTTTTGGTTTCATCTTCGATTTCGACACTTTCTTTCGCTTCGATCGCTTGATGGAGCCCATCAGAATATCGGCGACCATCCATGATCCGACCTGTAAATTGGTCAACGATCATTACTTTTCCATCTTGCACGACATAATCGATATCGCGAATCATAATGTAATTCGCTCGTAGTGCTTGATCCAAGTGATGGGTCAATGCCGTGTTTTCAATATCATACAAGTTTTCTAAGCCGAAGGTCTCTTCCGCTTTTTCGATCCCACGTTCTGTCAAACCGATCGTTTTTGATTGGATATCGATTTTGTAGTCTTCTTCTTCCGTCAAGCGTTTGACAAAATTGTCGACCCGATTGTATAGCGCAGTTGATTTTTCTGCTTGTCCTGAAATGATCAACGGTGTTCTCGCTTCATCGATCAAGATCGAATCGACCTCATCGACGATGGCATAGTTTAATGGACGCTGTACCATTTGATGACGGTAAACCACCATGTTGTCCCGCAAATAGTCAAACCCTAATTCATTGTTTGTACTATAAGTGATGTCACAAGCATATGCCGCACGTTTTTCTTCTGCTGATTTTGAGTTAATGTTCAAGCCGACCGTCAACCCTAAAAAGTTGTACAGCTCCCCCATCTCAGTCGAGTCACGAGTTGCCAAGTATTCATTGACAGTTACGACGTGGACACCTTGACCGCTCAAAGCATTCAAATAAACAGGTAATGTCGCCGTCAAGGTTTTCCCTTCACCCGTACGCATCTCTGGGATATTCCCATCATGCAAGACGATCCCACCCATTAATTGGACGTGGTAAGGATAAAGGCCCAAAACGCGTTTTGCAGCTTCACGTACTACTGCAAAGGCTTCAGGCAATAATTTATCCAAAGTCTCTCCCTCTTGGAAACGACGACGAAATTCATCGGTTTTCCCGCGTAATTGTTCATCAGATAAAGCGGCCATTTCATCCGCATGTGATTCAACTTGATTCGCAATATGGTCAAGACGTTTTAATTCTTTTTTGTCGTTTTCGATTAATTTTCTAAAAAAATTGGCCATACCTTAATAATTCTCCTTTTACTTCTGCATTATCCTAGCTGGAAACTCTCCTAACTATTTTAGCACTAGTTCACCATAAATGAAATATTTTTCGATAGAACTATCGCATCAATCTTGCGTGATAAACGGATTCTTAACCTTTTTTCACAGATTTTAAAGAAACGCGGGAAAAAAAACACGCAACAAGCCATTGATCGGCGCTGAAAGTCCAGCACACGCCCAAACGTCTTGTTGCGAAGGTTTGCAAATTATGCCGTTTTAAAACGGGTTTTTAAGAAAGCTAAGAAGAGCATCAGTAGCATGCCTAAAGACTGAATCCCGATCATCAAGACGATATCAGCGCCAATAAATCCTGCCAACATCGCAACGAGAGAGCCTGCCCCCAGTGCATTTAAAATCACGTTCGTACTTTCTTTGAAGCTGCCGATTGTCGATAGTCGTGATTTTTTCGTCAACCAGAGGAAAAACGCTGCGCCTATGACTAGAATACTATTCATTGCCACCAATAAAAATGCCACTGTGATCGTCTGACTGAAGAAAATTGCTGTCTCGTTGTTGCGATAGAAGCCGTCTTCGATTGCTTTTTGAAACGAAGCCGCATCATCTACTTGATCAGGTGCCATTTCCGCCGTGTAACGCATTTCATAGTGATAAGTTTGTCCATCGATTTCTTCTTTGATGGTCCAGTCTGTTTCCCGAAAATTGATGGCGTATTTCGCTTTTTCAAGAGCCGCTTCTGAAAGCGCAACGCCTATGATCCCCGCTTCTGTTTGGGAAAAGACTTGTGACTCATCCGCTAAAAGTTTGCCATCTTCCAGCTGCAGCTCACTGTATTTTGCTGCCGTTTCTGCCGTCACGAGTGTTTTTGCATGGGGAAAAAATGCCGCAAAGGCTTGATCCGTTTGCTTGCTGATCATTAAGGTCAACGGGATCATCAGCAAGGACATCAAGAAAACATAGACGAACACTTGCTGCCAGCGATTTAATTTTTTACGCCATGCATAGACTTTTGTTGGAGAAAAAATGGCCCCAAAGTACGTTAAGGGAAATCGTTGTTCAGACATCCTATCATTCCTATCCTTTTGTTCCGCCAGAGGTCAAACCTGAAACAAAGTATTTTTGTAAGAAGAAAAACAGTGCAGCGATCGGTACGGCGATCAAAATCGCCCCAGCCGCAAAGAGTGCGACCCGTTGGTTACGGGCATCATTGATAAAGGTTTGTAGCCCGACTGCGACGGTCAAACGCTCTTGTGAGCGAAGCAAGAATCGCGCCAGCAAGAATTCGCCGAATGGTCCCATAAAGGCCCACAATGCTTGGACGGCAACCATTGGTTTTACGAGGGGCAAAACGATTTGCCAAAAGATGCGAAAATGCCCTGCACCATCAAGTTTTGCTGATTCATCCAAGTCGATGGGTACCGTATCAAAGTACCCCTTCATCAGCCAAGTATTCATCGGAATCCCACCACCGATATAAATCAGTGTCAAGAACCAGAAGCTATCTAGACCGTTTGCTAATAAGCCCATGACATAAAAAGCGGTCAACGCCGACATTGTCGGTACCATTTGAACGATCAAGAACACCATCAGACTACTTTTACGACCAGCAAAACGGTAACGACTGTAAGTATACCCTGCTAATGTTACGATCATTACTTGAATGATCATCGTCGAAACGGCCACGATCAAGGTGTTTTTATACCATGTCAAATACGGGGTTTCATTGAATAAACGTCGAAAGTTGTTCAATGTCCAATCCGCATCAAAATCTAAGCGAAAAGCGATCATGTTCCCTGCCTTGAAGGCTGAGGTTGCGGTAATCAACAAGGGATAGATGATAATGATCGATAACGCGATCATAAACAAGTAGGTAAATAATTTGCTGAAAGAAAACTTCTTCTTTTTCATCCTCAATCCTCCATATTAAATGCATTCGTCTTTTTAAACACCAGTAATGAAATGGAGATCACCACAAAGGAAATGATCAAGGTCAATGCAGAAGCAATCGAATATTGTGGTGAGCCGCCGGTCGTCAGTTTGTAGATCCATGAAATCAAAATATCTGTCGAACCGGCATTTCCACCTAAACTCCCTGGACCACCTTCGTTAAAGAGATAGATCATGGAGAAGTTATTAAAGTTCCCTGTATATTGCGTAACGAAGGTTGGTGCTGCCACCAAAAAGATTGCCGGCAGCGTAATGTTCCGAAAACGCTGCAACGCATTGGCTCCATCCATTTTTGCTGCTTCATACAAATCTTCGGAAATGGATTGTAAAATCCCCGAAACCATTACATAGATGTAAGGAAACCCTAACCAACCCTGAATCAAAATAATCGCCGTTTTCGTCCAAAACGGATCAGTCTTCCAAGCAATGTTCCCAATATCCACAAAAGGCAGATTGTTCAATAGCGGGATCACCTGCGTATTGATCGCTCCTGCGGTATCATTAAACATATTTGAAAAACTCATGATTGTGATAAACGCTGGCACCGCCCAAGGAAGCAAGAAAATCACCCCAAAGACGCGACGAAACTTCACAAATTTTTGGTTGGCAACAACTGCTGTCAGTATGCCGAGTGTAATTTGCAAGGTGGTTGCTAAAACGGTCCAAATCACCGTCCAACTGAATACTTTTACAAAGGTGTCGCGGTAAGAACTTAAGGTGAAGATATTCGTGAAATTCGAAAAACCGATCCAGTCGATTAAGTTTGCTGGCGGAATGTGTCGAAAATCATAGTTGGTAAATGCCATAAAGAGCGTCACCATTACTGGAAAAATAATTGCTACGATCATTACCAAGTAGGCAGGGATCGTCAGTAAGTACGCGAACCCATCTTCGTATAATTTTTTGAAAAATTCTTTTCTCGTAACAGCTACCGGGAAGCCTTTTTCAATGCTTTGCCGAACCTGATAGGCATCTTTGATATTTAAAACCCAAAAGATAATGAAAATAACGGTAACGATGACCTGCAGTGTTCCTTCAATCAACAAGAACAAAGAGTTGTCTTCCATCGGTACTGATCCGAGTGTGACAAAGTTATAAAGTGCTTGTCCACCAAACAAAAGCATTTCGACCAGAAAAATCAGAAAGGCTGCAAAAAAGAGACCCGCTTTGAATTTCTGACCATTTTTGAATTGTCCCCCACCAGGGATGATTGAAAGAAGCGCTGTCTGCATGGCTTGTGAATTCGTCCTCATATGTATCCTCCTTAAAATCGAAAGTCTGCCAAGCGGCCGACGATCGATAGAAAACAATCTCGTCAAGCAATTTCTTGCGTGCTACGTTGCAAGGAATCCTTTTGACAAACATCCTCTATAGAATCGTCGACATGAATGACAGACCGTAATCGGCTAATTATTAGTATTTCTGCTCAATCGCTTCTTCGATTGTTTTGGCAGCATTATCCGCTGCTTCTTGAGGAGTCATATTGCCTGAACCTGCATCAAACAGCATGTTTTCAGCCCCTACCCAAACCTCAGACATTTCAGGGATATTTGGCATTGGTTGTGAAACACTGTATTGCTCGATCACTGCTTTTGCTACTGGATCATCAGAAGCAGCGACTGTTTCTTGAGCCATAATGTTCGCTGGAATATCATGACGCATGTCATACAATTTCTCTTGATTGGCTTCGTTGGTCAAATACTCGACAAATTGTTGCGAAACGTCTTTGTTTTGTGAGTAGTTAGATACCACCCACGCTTTTCCGCCGCCAAATGTTTCATAGTCGTTGCCGTTGCTTAGCGTTGGGATTTTCGCTACACCATAGTTGATGCCTGCTTCTTCAAAGCCGTTCACGCCCCATGGTCCATAAATGATAGCTGCTGTTTTGCCTTGATTGAAGTAATCCAACATCAAGTTTTCGTTGGCTGATACATCCAGCATTCCTTGCGGCCAGACATTTTGGAACCAATCAGTTGCATACGTGATTGCCTCAACAGAACCTTCGTTGTTCAGCCCTAGATCAGATGGATCTGTTCCTTCATCACCAAAGACATACCCGCCATGCCCCGCTAATAGACCATACGTATAATAAAAGTCCGTCCAACGAGCTAAGAAACCAACATTGTCATCGCCTTCTGCAAAACGATCATCTTTTGCTAGTTCTTCTAAATCAGAAAAAGTTGCTGGTGCTTCATCGATCAAGTCTTTGTTGTAGAACATGACAACCGCTTCGATCATTGCTGGTGCACCATAGATCTTATCATCGATGGTCACTTGTTGCTTGTCGGTATCGCTGTACCGTCCATCATCTGGCAAAGTCATTTCTGCCAAATGCCCTTGGGAGCCTACTTGACCCACACGGTCATAAGGAGACATCGTAACATCTGGGCCTTTCCCAGCAGGACCGTCTAGTTGAAGCGCATCCATTTGATCGAACATGTCCATTTCTACAACGTTGATGGTGACATCATTTTCAGATTCAAAGTCAGATTTCACTTCATTGATATAATCAATATAGTCTGCGCCTACAGAGACCGTGATCGTTTTTTCATCGCTACCTGAACCTGCATCTGCATTACTACCATCGGTACTACCGCCGTTGCCGCCACACGCCGCAAGCGCTAACAACGCACTTCCTGAAACTAATCCTAGAGCTGCCTTTTTCCAATTCACTTTCATCCTGTTTACCTCCTGCAATTTGTAACTCTATTATGCAACCGGTTTCTTAAAATGGCAAACATTTTCTAAATGTTAGCGATAACAAAAATTGAAAAAGCCTTTAAATTAAGATATTGAGGAATTGAAAAGAATTTGCGCAACCATTTGCTTAATTTTTCACCTTGTGGATTCACGAACCACGAGTTGCGGTAAAAAGCGCTGTTGTCGCTGGCTCGTATCGTTCTGTTCAATTTTTTGAATCAGTAATTCACCACAAGCTTCGCCCATCTCAACGATTGCTTGCTTCATAGTCGTCAACTTGGGTGAGCTGACCTGATCCAAGAATACCCCATCGTAGCCGACAATCCCAAAATCCTTTGGTATCTGCGCACCAATCGACTGCAAGCCTTGATTGATGCCTAGTGCCAAACGATCCGTCGCACAAATAAAACAAGTATTTTCCGCAAATTGCTCCTTCTGTGCTGTGATAAACGTGCGGGCTGCGGAAGAACGGTTTTCAAAACGATGGATTTTTGGTGCTTGTCCTGTTTTTGTCACTGTATCTATGTACCCTTTTTCTCGGCTTTTCGTAAATGCTTCTTCCAACTCTAAACCAATATAGACCAAGTGTTGATAGCCAGTATCGAGGGCGTGTTTACAAGCAGAAACGATCCCTTGGTAGTTGTCACTATCAACAAAGCTGAATCCAGCTTCATTTTCACCAAATAGAACGACGGGTTTCTTTAAATTTTTTATCCAGTCCATATCCTTTTGGCGAAATCCCGTAATGATACAACCATCTGCTGGGCCACGATCCACCCCATCCGTCGTAACCAGCTGCAACGAATAATGCGCTTTGCCGATGGAACGAGCGATCCCCACTAATAAATTCATATAGTATGGCTCCGTCGTGTCCATCTCCTCTAAGATATACACTTTGATGATATGGGAACGCTTGGAAACTAATGATTTGGCAGCAATATTCGGTTGATAATCCAGTTCTAGCATTGCTTGATGAACGAGCTGCTTTAGCTCTTCGGTCACTTTATCTGGATGGTTGATCACTCGAGAAACGGTCATTGCGGAAACATTTGCTTTTTTGGCGACATCTGCTAACGTAGTCATGATTCACTCTCCCTGTATTATTTCATCTATAGTATAACACAATAAAACAAAAGAGAAACAAAGCCAACTTTTATATAGAAAGATTTCTTGCTTCATTCCAAAAGATAAAAAAACAGAGCAGCTTCTCAGCTACTCTGTCAAAAAAGACTTTTTTTGGGGTGTCGCCAAAAGGATCCCACACGTGTTAATCCGTTTCGATCAACCCGTATTTACCATCTTTCCGACGATACACAATGCTCGTTCCATTCGTTTCCGCATCTTCAAAGATAAAGAAGTTGTGTCCAAGCATGTTCATTTGTAAAACAGCTTCTTCACTATCCATTGGTTTTAAAGACAAACGTTTTGTACGTACGATGTCTAAATCAGAACCATTGGTTTCTTCATCGTTTGCTTCAGTTGTGAATAAATCACCATCTGTTGGCGGAACCAACGCTGTCTCACGAGATTTGCGATTGATTTTTGTTTTGAATTTGCGGATTTGGCGTTCCAATTTGTCAACAACCAAATCGATACTAGCATATAGATCAGGTGAAGTTTCTTCCGCACGTAGAACTAGGAATGGTAAAGGAATCGTTACTTCTACTTTTGCAGTTTTTTCTGTATAAACTTTCAAATTAACGTGTGCTGTTGCTTCTGGCACATCATTAAAATAACGTTCTAATTTACCTACTTTTTTCTCGACGTAATCACGGATCGCTTCTGTTACCTCGATATTTTCGCCACGCACATTATATCTAAACATAAAAATTACCCCTTTCGTCTACCAGTAAAGAAGGAAAAGGACCACTCTTTTCTTCTTCTTAACTCTATTATATCGAACTCTTGGTCATTTGCCTAGTAAATCGAACAATTTTCTTTAAGCGTTTTCAAAATAACGTTTCAACGAGCAATAGAAAAAGAACGAATCGACTGGGGGCCAAAGGACTGCAGTGCTTCAGCTGCATGATATAACGTTCTACCGGTAGTATACACATCATCGATCAACAATAATTTTTTCCCTTTGATTTCACACGCTACATCTGGCTTCACTGCAAAGGGTTGCGCCTCTACTAATCGTTGCCTGCGAGAACGTTGTGCCTGTGGTGCGGTATCAACAACTTTCTCCAGTAACTCTTGAAATCTGACTCCGGCGGCTTCCAGCACAGCGGTGACTTGATTAAACCCTCGCTGTTGGTAACGCTCTGCCGATAGTGGGATGGGAATCAAACACTCATAGTCAAACCTGTTGAGTTTCTGTTTGATCACAGGCGCAAACGTCCCCCGCAACTGATAGTTTCCCATCAGTTTGTATTCGTGAAGCCAATCCTTCATTCCTTGATCGTAAGCAAATAGCGCTCGGTGCTGCAATTGTATCATGGGACACGTTTCTTCCCAATAGAGACAATCGCTGCAAAACTCAGTTTCTTTTTTTCCACACGAAGGGCAGCAGGTTCGCCAATCGATCACCGAAAACTGTTGAGCACATTGCGGGCACAATTCATTTTCTGGGATACGCCAAGGAGCCAACACCTCAATGATCGTTCGTTCTCTAGGAAAAGTCCTTTTACACCAACTACACACCATCGGTCAGCCAGCTTTTTGCCAATTGGTTCATTTCCTTAATTTCGTTGAGTGCTTTTCGGATCGCTTCCGTCATTTGGTCGTAGAAAAAAATGACCTCCCCTTCCGTATAGGCCCCTTTACGATCGACACGACCAGCAATTTGCACGAGCGCCGATTTTGTAAAGACTGGATGATTAGCACCCAATACGATGACTGAGACGTTTTCAAACGTCACCCCACGCTCTAAAATCATCGTTGTAAACAACACCTTGTAAATCTGTCGACGAGCAGACGCTACTTTTTCGCTCCGTTTTTGATCTTGCGACGAAACGCTTGTCAAAGACCATGACGTGCCTTGTCGGCGGACAGCCGCTTCTACTTCCTTCATCAGCGCAATGCTTGGACAAAACACCAAGACAAAGTTTTTTTGAAGCAGCCGCTGCAACTGCTGCAGCAATGGTCGCAGCCAACGTTTTCTGCGATAAGCCTGCGCCCAGTGACTATAATGAACAGGTTTTGGAACGATCAATGGACGCTGATGAAACCGCAGCGGCATTTTCAAGACAGCGAATTTCCCACGAATTTCTTGCAGCAGTCGTTCTGAAGGCGTCGCACTTAAATAGATCAGACACCCGTTTTTGGCTAAGGCATTGTATAATCCGTAACGCAGCTGCGCATCGCCCTCGTAGGGAAATGCATCTACCTCATCCACCACGATCAGTTGAAAGCTCCAATAAAAATGCAGTAGCTGATGGGTGGTGGCAATAAGGATGTTTGTGTAGCGATAAGACTCTTCTGATTTTCCATAAAGGAGCAAGCTTTCCTCTTGTGGAAATGCTTGCTGAATTCGCGGAAACAATTCACGACAAACATCGATCCGAGGTGAGACGATCGCCACTCGACCACCTTCTTGCCGAACGTAGCGGATCGTTTCAAAGATCATTTCGGTCTTCCCTGAACCCGTGACCGACCAAACAAGCGAGGATCGCTTTTGTCGACAATTAGACACCAATTGCTGGGAAATTTTTTTCTGAAACGGCGTCAATGCTCCTGGCCAGACGATGTGGTGATCAATGGCTGGACTATCCGTAGGTTGAATCACCAGTCGCCCATTTGATGTGATCCGACCATAGCGAATACAGGTTGGACAGTAATAGCTGCCTATCGGTAATTGCACCGACGGCTTGCGGTGGGAAGAACCGCATCGCTGACAAACGATTCTCTGCCCCTGCTCGAGCATTGCCGGTCGAGAATCAAAGGGTTTTCCTACATTCATTGTTTCATCTAAAACAAAAAATTGTCTTCCTTTTTGATTGGTCATAACATACACCTCAGTTTTAAGTACGCAAAAAAATCGGTTCAAGTACTTTTTGAAAAGTACTTGAACCGATTACAGGTTTCTTGTTTGCTTCAACAGCAGGTCTTGCTTATTCGCCGATCAATGTCAAAGCTTGATCTAAGACTTTTTCGCCGTTCATCATGCCGTAATCTGCCATGTTGATTACTTCTAAAGGAATTCCTTTTGGCGCTAGACGTTTCTCAAAATCGCCTTTCATGAAACGAACTTGTGGTCCTAATAATAAAACATTTACGTCTTTGCTTTCTAAATGTTGATCTGCTTCTGAAGCGGAAACTGCAAAAATATCTGCTTCTAATCCTTTTGCTTCAGCTGCTTTTTGCATTTTTGTTACTAATAAGCTTGTACTCATTCCTGCAGAACAAACTAACATAATTGTTTTTTTCGCCATATCGAACACTCCTTGAATTTTAAGAATAAGATAACATTTCCTATCTCTAGTATAGAACAAGTTTGAAATTTGTCAACGCTTTCTATCCAGCAGCCAGTTTGATTTTACTAAACGGTTAAAAACGACATACTCTTTTTTTAAATTGACGAGGACTACCTCATAGCCGGCATTCAGCCACGCATAGGCCCCGTTTTCAGGATGTCGGTAATCATTTGCCCACCAATCCGTACTCGTGCGGGCACTTTTGGGCAAACCGGATGCTGGGAAAAGAAATTCATCAAACTGGGTAAAGGTTAACGTAATTTGTGAACCGCCGTTGTTTTTTAAATAGTGCGTGATCGTATCGTACTTTTTGCGTCTACCCAAAGCAACTGCCTCCTCTTTTTCAGGTCTGTGTTGGTGCCTTTTTCTTTCTTCTATTTGTAACTTTCCTTCCGATTGCCTATACTAGAAACATAAAGGAGGCGATCGTACGCGTGACTTATCGAACGATCCGACAAGATGGAGAAACGGAAATAGAAATCAAAAAATCGCGTTTCATCTGTTCGTTAAAACGAATCCAATCAGAAGATGAAGCCAAAGCGTTTATACAAGCCCTCAAAAAAGAACATTGGAAGGCGAATCATCATTGCAGCGCCTATGTATTGGGTGAAAACCATGAGATCCAACGCAGCAGTGATGATGGTGAACCTAGCGGCACCGCTGGAGTACCGATTTTAGAAGTATTGAAGAAAAATGACTTGATCAATATGGTCGCTGTCGTTACCCGCTACTTCGGTGGAACGAAACTTGGCGCTGGCGGATTGATCCGCGCTTATTCCAGTTCAGCTTCCGCTGGCATCAAGGCGGTGGGAATCGTCGAAGGCGTTTTGCATCAAGAGCTTGCATTGACCATTGATTATCCCCTTTTAGGTAAGCTGCAAAACTATTTAGAACTGCAGAACATCTACGTAAAAGACATTGCTTATACCGAGAAAATCGTTGTTACCTTAATGATTCCCGAAGCAACGCTTGCCGACCAAGAAGCCGCTTTGATTGATTTGCTGCAAGGGCAAGTGCAGCTAAACAAAGGCAAGACCGAATATGTAGAGCGCCTCATCGAGGAGCCAACCGAGTAACTATGCAGGACAAGCACCTGTCAGGTTTGCTCTTTTCCTCAAAGCACGGACTCTAATGCCGCTTGCTGCAGCGAATGCAGGAACGCCCAATCGTTGAAAAACCGAATTGACCGATGCGGAGCAACAGCACGTATGCTCGCAGTGTCCTTTCGGCTTTTTCGCGTCTTTTTTGTTTCCAGCCGTCTCAGGCAGCTTATTTTTCCATATAAAATTCGAAACGATTGCCGACATATTGGGTGCGCACATATTCAAATGGTTGCCCATCTTCAAATGAAGTGATTTGCCGCATACGTAAAATCGCATCGCCGCGTTTGATTTGTAAGTAATCGGCAATCTGTTCCGATGCGACCATGGCTGAAATCGTCTGTGAAGCGCCGCCGATTTTCCGTTGTCCTTTTTCCTCTAAAACTTTATAGAGGGAAGAGATGATCTCCTCCTTGCTAAAGTCATGAATAAACTTTTCAGGGATACTCGCTACTTCAAAACAGATCGGCACATCATCCGCATACCGAATCCGCTCCATCCGTAAAATCGTTTCGTGTCCTTCTAATTGCAGCTTTTCCATCTCACTGGAGCTAGGTGCAGTCAAGAAATAAGCGACCGCTTTGCTGGAAGGCTTACGACCAAGAGAATTCATAATTTCGGTAAAACTCGTCGTGCCCGTCATTTTCTCTTGTACTTTTTGGCGAGCGACATAAGTGCCAGAACCGATTTTGCGCTCAAGAATCCCCTCATCCGCTAAGGTTTGGATCGCTTGCCGCAACGTCATGCGACTCACGCCGAATTGTTTTGACAACTCCCGTTCTGAAGGCAGACGATCCCCGATTTTGTATGTATTGTTTTCGATATTGGCTTTGATTTGATCATGAATCTGGATATAAACAGGTAATTTTTCCACCACTACACATTCCTCCGTTCCCCTCCTATTATAACTGGTATATACCTAAATAGCTAATAAAAAAAGCAAAAACTGCTCTGTTTTTCTCCATTTGTGCGAATTCTTTCCCCATTTTATAGGCAGAAAAAGAAGTTATCACAAATTGTCCAAACAAGAGCAGTCCCTTTGCTTTTAAATTGGTTCGGTCGCTGGCTTGAGAATTTATTCAGCCAACGCTTTATTGGCAGTTGCCATGAGCAAGCGAATGCGATTCAATTGATTGACGATCGAGACACCTGGATCGTAATCAATCGCTGCAATGTTCGCCTGTGGGTATTGGCGACGCAGCTCTTTCATGACGCCTTTTCCTACTACATGGTTAGGCAGACAGCCAAATGGTTGCAGACAAATGATATTGTTGACATTATTTTCCAACAGATCGATCATCTCACCGGTCAAGAACCAGCCTTCTCCCGTATGATTGCCGATGGAAACAATCTCGCTCGCTTGCTCCGCAAGCTGATGGATCGAATGGATACCATCAAAACGCGTTGACGCCCTAAGTGCTTTATCCATCGGTTTTTGGAGCCGTTCAATCGCCATGATCGCAAAATCAGCGATCATTTTACTTTTCTTCGCCATCCCCAAATGCTCGTAGCGCCAAATCTGATTGTAGAGGGAATAATTCATGAAGCCGACAATATCCGGTACGACCGCTTCCGCTCCTTCTGCTTCTAACAGGCGAACGACATCGTTATTAGCTGTCGGTGAATATTTCACTAAAATCTCTCCCACGACTCCGACACGCGGCTTCTTGATATCTCTTATCGGCACTTGATCAAAGTCTTGAATGATTTT
Organism: Enterococcus sp. 5B3_DIV0040; assembly: GCF_002140755.1. Lineage (NCBI taxonomy): Bacteria > Bacillati > Bacillota > Bacilli > Lactobacillales > Enterococcaceae > Enterococcus > Enterococcus sp. 5B3_DIV0040. The sequence continues at coordinate 626,394 of NZ_NGLC01000001.1, read as the reverse complement.
CTTCATATTGCGATTAAAGAGGCTGAAGGAGCCATTGCGGACATTTTTGGCAATTTTTTCCAGCCATTCTTGGTGGAGCCGATCGACAGCCCCTGCTTCTTGCTCATATGGACGGGTGCGATAAACGACCCGTTCAAAGAGATCTCCGTATAAAAATGCCACCGCCAAGCGTTTCATCATCGGCAAGGTAAAGTGAAAGCCAGGATTTGATTCAACACCAGTATTGCCCATCGAAATAGATACCACCGGTACTTGCGGAAATCCTGCATCGTTCAATGCTTTACGTAACAAGGGAATATAGTTCGTTGCGCGACACCCACCGCCCGTCTGGGTCATCAATACGCTGGTGTTTTCGACGTCATATTCCCCGCTTTGTAACGCTTCTACCAGCTGTCCAATGGAAATGATGGCCGGGTAGCAGGCATCGTTATTGACAAAGCGCAAACCGACATTGACTGCTTCTCGATCTTCACTGGGCAGACAGACCACTTGATACCCAGAAGCCTGCAAAGCGACATCTACTAATCCGCTTTGGTGGATGGGACTCAACATCGGCAATAAGAGCGTGTGCTGCTTGCGCATTTCTTTGGTAAAAATAATCTTTGCTGGTTCCTCGTATTGCTTTTTAGGAACAAAGTGCTGTTTATCCCGTTCGTTGACTGCTGCTTTCAAGGAACGCAACCGAATCCGAATCGCCCCAAGGTTTGCACCCTCATCGATTTTCAACACCGTATACAGCTTGCCATATTGCGCCATGATCTCTTCGACTTGATCGGTGGTCACTGCATCGATCCCGCAGCCGAAGGAGTTTAATTGAACCAATTCCAACTGCTTGTTTTTCGCCACCACTCGTGCAGCCGCATACAACCGTGAATGATAGACCCATTGATCCACGACCCGCAGATCGCCGACATTTGCTAAATGAGCAATACTGTCCTCGGTCAGTACATGAAAGCCTTCTTGGGTAATGACTTCCGCTATCCCATGGTTGATTTCAGGGTCCAAATGATACGGTCTTCCAGATAAAACGATCCCTTTTTGGTTGGTCGTCATCAGCATTCGCAGCGTTTCTTCTCCCCGTTGCGCAATATCTGCTTTGAACTGATCTAGTTCCTCGAAGCCGCTGCGCAGCGCTTGGGCAATTTCGTCTTCAGAAAAACCAAAATCTTGAAACGTCCCCGTTAAGGTTTTGGCCATTGAGGCTTCATCTGCCAGATTTAAAAATGGACAGCGGTAGTCAACCGCCCCTTCACGAATCGCATCGACGTTGTTACGAATCACTTCTGGATAGCTTTGTACGATTGGACAGTTAAAATGATTTTCAGCGGCAGTGTTCTCTACTCGCTCAAAAATGACTCCTGGATAAAAGATCAACGGTATGTTTTGATCGATCAGTGCTTGGATGTGTCCATGGGCTAGTTTGGCTGGGTAACAAACGGTATCGCTAGGAATCGTTTCGATCCCTTGCTCATATAGTTCTTTATTAGAACGCGGCGACAAGGTTACTCGAAACCCTAACTGGGTGAAAAAGGTATGCCATAGCGGATAATTTTCATAAAGATTCAACACTCTTGGTAAGCCGATTTCCCCATGGAGGGCATCTTTTTTACGCAAAGAACGGTACTTGAACAAGCGGCGGTATTTTTCATCCACGAGATTGACTTTGCGGTCTTCTTTTTTGATTTTGATCCGCGCACCACGTTCGCAGCGATTCCCCGTAATGAATTTTCGACCATCCGAAAAGAGGGTCACGGTTAATAAACAATTGTTTTCGCAAAGACCGCAATTTGTAAATTCTTTTTCTGCTTGAAAATCGGCCATTTCTGCAGGAGACAACAACGTACTGACATCGTCGATCGCCGCTTCTTCTAACGCGATCAACGCCGCCCCATAAGCGCCCATCAAGCCAGCGATCGATGGTCGTACGACTTCACGGCCGCTGATCAATTCAAAGGCGCGCAGAACCGCTTCATTATAGAAAGTCCCTCCTTGGCAGACGATTTTCTCGCCAAGATCTTCGGGGCGCCGAACCTTGATCACTTTATAGATAGCATTCTTTATGACCGAGTAAGACAAGCCAGCCGAAATGTCGCCAACAGAGGCTCCTTCTTTTTGGACCTGTTTGACTTTTGAGTTCATAAAGACGGTACAACGCGAACCCAGGTCAACCGGCGCTTGGGCTTTTGTCGCTGCCAGCGCAAATTCTTTGACATCCTGATTCATAGATTTGGCAAAGGTCTCAATGAACGAGCCGCATCCTGACGAACAGGCTTCATTTAGCTGAATCGAAGAAAGTGCACCGTCTTTGACTGTCATCGCCTTCATGTCTTGCCCACCAATGTCCAGGATAAAATCAACCCCTGGCTGGAAATGTTCAGCAGCTTTGTAATGGGCCATCGTTTCGACTTCACCGATATCGACCTTCAGTGCATGTTTGATCAGATGCTCACCGTACCCTGTGATCGTTGACTTTGCGATGTAAACGTCAGAAGGCATCTGACGATAAAGCTCTTGTAAAACCGCCATCGTTGTCGCTAACGGCTCGCCTTCATTGTTGCCATAAAAAGAAAACAACAAATCCCCTGCATCATTGATCAAGACGACTTTCGTTGTCGTTGATCCAGCATCGATACCCAAATAAGCAGCACCTTTATGCTCCGACAAAGGTTTTTCTGCAGCAACCGCTTGGGCATGGCGGGCACGAAAAGCAGCCAGTTCTGCTTCGTCTTTGAATAAAGGATCTAGCGTATCTGTTGGCGCAAGTGTGCCGTCTTCTTCATTGGCTAAGCGGTCGCATAGTACAGAAAGCTGCTGCGCTTCTTCTGCATACAGTGCAGCCCCCATCGCCACAAACAGTTCTGGGTTCTCGGGAAAAATGATATCTGCTTCTTGCAGGTTCAACGTATCGATAAATCGTTGACGCAATTCCGACATAAACGTCAGTGGACCGCCTAAGAAGGCTACCTTGCCTTTGATTTTACGACCAGCAGCTAAGCCAGCAATCGTTTGATTGACCACCGCTTGAAAAATACTCGCAGCAATGTCCGCTTTTGCCGCTCCTTCATTGATCAGCGGCTGCACATCAGTTTTGGCAAAGACCCCGCAGCGTGAGGCAATCGGATAAAGGGTTTGGTATCCCTTGGCTAGCTCATTGACCCCATTGGCATCCGTTTTCAATAAAACCGCCATCTGATCAATAAACGCACCGGTCCCACCGGCACAACTGCCATTCATCCGCTGCTCCAACGCACCTTCAAAAAAGGTGATCTTCGCATCTTCACCGCCTAATTCGATCGCCACATCCGTTTCTGGGATCACTGTCTCGACTGTTTTGGTACAAGCGATGACCTCTTGGACAAAAGGGATCCGCAAAACTTCTGCCAGCCCCATTCCGCCTGATCCGGTAATCGCCAGCGCAACTGGCTGATCTTGGATTACTGCTTGCGCTTCTTTAATAATTTTTTCCGCTGCCTTTTGGATGTCTGCATAGTGTCGTTCATACCTTGAAAAACACGTTTGATTGCGTTCATCTAACAGAACCATCTTGACCGTTGTTGAACCGACATCGATGCCCGCCTTATATTTTTTCATTTGTTGCCTCCATCTAAACAACACTTTGTTGATTATCTAACAAGCCGTTTGTTATAATACTTATGTTCATTGTAATTCTTTTAATTGATAATTCAACAAACAATTCCAACGAAGGTGTGGGATAAACAACAATTAGACGTTTTTTGTCGTTTATTTTGAAAGGAAATTCACAATATGAAAAAATTGGATTTACGTGTCAAACGAACCAATAAGTACATTATTGAAGCCTTTATTCGCTTAGTTGAAGAAAAAGGCTTCGAGCAAGTGACTGTCCAAAATATCGCAGACGAAGCCATGATCAACCGCGCGACCTTCTATGCCCATTACAAAGACAAGCAAGACTTGTATGAAAAAATATTTGACTTGGCCGTCGAATCTTTTACCTCGATCCTTGACTTTGAAGATTTCGTTCAAGGCAATCGAATCAAGATCCGTAAAATCGAAGCGGCCATGACCGAACTTTTTATACACATTCAAAAGAATCGCTCTTTTTATTTGACGATCATGGATGCCTCTGCCATTGAGATCATTCGTAAAAAACTGGGGCTGATTTTAACGGAACGGTATCAAGAGATCTTTTCAACCTTGAAGATTACAGAAGGCGATCTTGAAGTGCCCTTAGACTTCATCATTGATTATATGACCTCAATATTTGTTGGCACGCTGCATTGGTGGCTAACGGCAGAAACAACGATGCACGCCGACCATTTAGCAAAACTCGTCATCAAACTAGTGGCAAACGGTCACCTAACTGTCTTGGGGATTGAAATTGAGGAATAAAAAAAGAAACTGCCTATATGCAGTTTCTCTCATACCAATTGCCCTTTAATCAATGATTTTTTGCGCGCCATTTGATCGTGTCTTTTGTCTTACGCTGTTTAGTTACTTTGATTCCTTTTGGAGCCACACGAATCGCATAGTCTTCCTTTTTGACAACGTCATAGACATGCTCGGCAACTTCCGTTACTTTTTCTTTTAGATTCAGTTTAAATTTCATGTGTTTTCATCTCCCGAATGCTTTACTACTAGCGTATCGCAAATAAAAAAAATCTTCAACTTATAGCCCTTCCTCAAACCAAAAAAAATAATGGTTAAATAACGAAAAAAACAGCAAGACTACTTGCTGTTTTTTTTTGCGTATTCATCTGACTGGGGTAGCTGGATTCGAACCAACGCATGACGGAGTCAAAGTCCGTTGCCTTACCGCTTGGCTATACCCCAATAATGGTGGAGGAGAGTGGATTCGAACCACTGAACCCTAAGGAACGGATTTACAGTCCGTCGCGTTTAGCCACTTCGCTACTCCTCCAAAAGGTTTTTCTCAAACCTGACAATAGTTATAATACCGAAAAAGATAACAAATTGCAAGAGCAAAAAGTAAATTTTTCTAGAAATTATTCATGTAAATTCCATTGGCGAATAATCATCTCGATCGCAGCTTCTAAACTTCTGCTTGAACCTAGATCTTCATCCCCTAAAAAGCTTTGAAATTCTTTCGGTCCAGTCGTTAAAATCTCACCGATACGTTTTTTACCAATAAATAATTCATTGACGGTATAGTCTTTGCCATGAATGGCTTTCGTTGTTTCTTCAATACGGACTTCGATATCTTTATTTTTCTTAGACATGATTGCACCTCTTTCTTTACAGCACCTTCCTATTTTAACAGAAAACCAGCAAAAGAAAAAGAAAATCTCATCTGGAACGAAAAAAAGTAGTCAATCGTTGTGATCGACTACTTTTGCTGCTTTGTCTCATTTCTGGTTCGTCAAGACAGCACTGGTTACGGTATACCCCGCATCGCTTAAGATTTTCTCAATCGCTGCGACTTGGCGCGACTCTACTTGGATCTCAACAATCGTTTTTAGCGCCATCCGATTGACTACGATGGTCAAAATACTCATCTGATGATCGGCAAGCAGCTTGGTCACGTCTGCTAACACGCCTACATGGTCATCCGTGATCTCGATGGACACTCGGGTTCCACCATCATGGTAGCCAGTGATTTTCAAAAAGGCATCGAAAATATCATTGTTGGTAATGATTCCCACTAGGGTATCATCATCCATGACTGGTAAAACCCCCACGTTTTCACTACGCATGACGGAAATGGCGTCCTCTAATAGTGCATCTGGTTCAATCGTGGTCACTTTTTTCAACATGATATCAGCGACAGTCGTTTTATTTAAGAGATAGTTCATTTCATAAACGCTTAAGCTTGTCGCTTTTGAGGGAGTTGCTTCAGCGATCGTTCCTTCTGTGATCAACCCTACTAATTTACCATCGTCAACGACGGGCAGACGGTGGATATCGTGTTGCTTCATTAAATCTACTGCATCAAAGATCGGTGTCTGCGAATCGACGGTGACGACCGTCTTCGTCATAAAATCACTTACACTCATTGTTTAGCCTCCTAGATACGCTTTTCTTACTTCATCACTTGCTAGTAATTCTTCTCCAGTACCTTCTAAAACGATTTTCCCCGTTTCTAATACATAGCCGCGATCGGCAATCGATAAAGCCATTTTTGCATTTTGTTCAATCAGCAGCACAGTCGTTCCTTGCTGCTTGATTTCTTGAATGATTGAAAAAATTTCTTTGATAAAAATCGGTGCCAAGCCCATCGAGGGCTCATCCAGCAAAAGCAAGCGCGGTTTTGACATCAATGCCCGCCCCATTGCCAACATCTGCTGCTCACCGCCAGATAATGTCGACGCATCTTGCGAGAGGCGTTCTTTCAATACAGGAAACTTGCGGTAAACTTGTTCATAGTCTTCTTTGACACCACTGTCTTTACGCAAGAAGGCGCCCATCTCTAAGTTTTCTTGAACCGTCAATCCTGAAAAGACGTGCCGCCCTTCTGGCACTTGCGACAAGCCGTTTGCGACGATTTTTTGCGGTGCTTCTTTCTCAATTCGTTTTCCTTCAAAAGTGACTGAGCCATTTGAGGGGCGGATCAATCCAGAAATCGTCCGTAAAATCGTGGTTTTCCCTGCACCATTGGCACCAATCAGTGAAACGATCTCCCCTTGATTGACGTGGAAGGAAACATCATGGACCGCTTGGATCATGCCGTAGTGTACACTTAAATTTTGAATTTCCAGCATCAGATTTCCCCTCCTAGATAAGCTTCGATCACCCGCGGATTGTTTTTGATCTCTTCTGGTTCACCGTGGGCGATGACTTGGCCGTATTCCAGCACATAGATCCGTTCGCACACTTCCATGACCAAACTCATATCATGCTCAATCAAGAGGATCGTCAATTGAAAATCTTTTTGGATCTTATAGATCAACTTTGTCAGTTCTGTTGTTTCTTGAGGATTCATCCCCGCAGCCGGCTCGTCAAGAAACAGAATTTTTGGTTCTGTAGCCAATGCGCGTACGATCTCTAACCGACGCTGCTCGCCATAAGGCAAATTTTTCGCTAACGTTTGACTTTTGCCATCCATATCAAAGATCCGTAACAGCTCTAAGGCTTTTTTCTTCATGGACGCTTCGTTTTTGTAGTACTTTGGCAAACGCAGGATGCTAGTCAGCAGTCCTTCTTTATGCTTACTGTTCATAGCGATCAAGACGTTGTCCATCACAGTCAAATTTTTAAACAAGCGAATGTTTTGGAAGGTTCTTGAAAGACCTAAATCCGCAATTTTATAGGGCTTCACGCCATTTAAACGTTTTGGCTTACCTTGGGTCTCAAAAAGCACTTCCCCTTCACTAGGTTCATACACACCTGTCAGGAGATTAAAGAGCGTTGTCTTGCCAGCACCGTTTGGTCCAATCAATCCGACCAGCTCATTGGTATCTAAATGGAGGTCTACATGAGAAACAGCAGCTAAACCGCCAAAGTTTTTCGTTAAGCTTTTAACTTCTAATAGAGGCATCGTTGTCATCCCCCTTTTTTCTAAATTTATCCAGCAGTCCTTTTACGGAGAATTCCCATGTCCCTAAAAGTCCGCTTGGTTTAAAGATCATGATGATGATCAAAGCCAATGCATAAATGATCATGCGCAAATCAGAGAAGCCTTGCAAGTACATATTTAAGATTCCTAGCACTACTGCCGAAACAACTGCTCCTGTGGTACTCCCAAGCCCTCCAAAAACGACGATGATCAATACATCGATCGATTTCATAAAACCGTAATCTCGTGGGAAAACCGACTGCTGATAGCTGGCATAAAGGGTACCAGCAATGCTTGCCATCACTGCCCCCATTACAAACGCAATTACCTTGTATTTCGTTGTGTTGACCCCCATTGATTCTGCAGCGATCTCATCTTCCCGAATCGCTAAAGTCGCCCGACCCGGTCCGCTATGGATAAAGTTTGACACGACAAGAATCGATAAAACGGCAAAGAGAAAGACGATCTGCCAATTACTGAATTGGGGCAATCCGAAAATTCCAGCAGGACCATTGGTCAAGCCTCGTAGGTTCACCAACAAGATCCGAATGATCTCTGCCACACCTAGGGTAGCGATCGCTAGATAGTCGCCTTTTAAACGGAGAGTCGGAATCCCAACCACTAATGCGACTGCACCTGAAACCAGCATCCCCACCAGTAAACCAGTTAAAAAGCCACCAAAGGTTGGATTGCTTGCCGACAGGATCGCGCCAGCATAAGCACCGATTGCCATAAATCCAGCATGTCCTAAGGAGAATTGCCCTGAAAAGCCGATGATCAGATTCAAACTGACTGCCAAGATGATATTGATTCCGATATTGACGATGATGGCATCAGAGAACAAATTGATCATTCCGCCATTGTAGGCTGCAAATAATCCAAAATAAAGAATAGCTGCCAGAGCGAGCCAGATTAAGTTGTAACGTAAATTCTTTTTCATTTCTGCCACCTACACTTTCTCTTTGATATTTTTGCCGAGGATCCCAGCTGGACGAACCAACAATATAATTATTAAAATGACATACACTAAAGCATCCTTATAATCAGAAAAACCAAGCGCTGTCGCTGCTGTTTCCACCAAACCGATCACAAAGCCACCTAAGGCTGCTCCAGGAATGATCCCGATCCCGCCAAGAACCGCTGCAACAAAAGATTTCAGACCAGGAACGACGCCCATTGATGGATCAATGGAATTATAATACAAACCGATCAGCATCCCGCCAGCTGCAGCCAAAGCCGAGCCTAAGGCAAAGGTAAAGGAAATCGTTCGATTGACATTGATCCCCATCAAACGCGCTGCATCTGCATCAACACTTACTGCCCGCATCGCTTTTCCCATACGGGTCTTTTTCACGATCAATTGCAAGAGAATCATTAAGGTAACCGAAACAGCCAAGATCAATAACTGGACATTACTTACTTGAACAAACCCGATGGAATAAGTTTGTCGTTCAATCGCTTGCGGAAAGGGGCGCACATTGGCTGAAAAGAAAAAGATCATGACATTTTGCAAAAAATAAGAAACCCCGATTGCCGTGATCAGTGCCGAAATTCGCGTGGAATTGCGTAAGGGACGATACGCTAAAAATTCGATCGTTACCCCAAGAGCTGCACTGGCGATCATTGAAATGAACAACGCGGGGAAAAACCCTAATTGCCATTGATTGATCAAAAAGTAACCGATAAAACTACCGATCATGTAAACTTCTCCGTGGGCGAAGTTGATCAACTTGATGATGCCATACACCATCGTATAACCCAACGCTAACAAGGCATAGATACTGCCTAGAAACAAGCCGTTGATCAATTGTTGGATCATCATTTCCATATACTCACTTCCAATATCATTTATTATGGTCATTCTTTTAGAGAAAAGAAACTGAGACAAACACATCAGGTCTGTCCCAGTTTTCACTGCCAAACAACTGCGGGTTTTTTAAGGTTCCACAGTGTCTGCTGAGGTTTCTTTCCCGTCAGTCAATCCTAAAACAACTGCTGATTTTTCAGGGTTATGATTTTCATCCATCGTGATTTCACCGGTCACACCGACAAAGTCTTTCAGTTCAGACAAACCAGCTGCGATCGCCAATGAATCTGCTGAGTTTTGATCTTCGATCGCTTGTTTGATCATATAAACGGCATCATAGGCTAATGCATTAAAAGCAGAAGGCTCTTTGCCATATTTTTCATTGAAAGCTGCCACAAACGGCTCAACTTTGTCGTTTGCTGGTGCTTTGGTAGAGAAGTGACCTGTATAGTAAACATTGCTGACATTTTCTGCACCAGCTGTTTGAACCATTTTTTCATCACCGAATCCATCCGCACCAATGATTGCTTGATCAATTCCTAATTCTCGCGCTTGCTTGATGATCAAACCAGCTTCTGTGTAGTAGCCTGGAATGAACAAGACATCGAAGTCGACATCTTTGATTCTTGTAAGAACTGCTTGGAAATCTTTGTCGCCTTCAGTAAAGTTATCCTCTAAGACGATTTCGCCTGGGTAGCTTTCTTTAAATGCTTCCGTCAAACCAATTGCGTAGTCACTTGAGTTATCACCCAAGATTACGGCTTTTGAAGCATCCAAATTTTCTGCTGCATATTTTGCCAAGATTGTTCCTTGGAAGCTATCTTGGAAACAAGAACGGAATGCAAATTCTTGGACTTTTCCACTGGTGTAAGTAATCGCATCATCGGTACCTGAAGGAGTGACCATCGGTACTTGGGCTCTCGTCACATTCGGTAAAGCCGCCTTTGTGGCACCTGAAGTTGCTGGTCCAATAATGGCAACGACTTTATCATTGGTTGCTAAGTTGGCTGCTACTGTCGCAGCTTCATTGTTATCTGATTTGTTATCTTTCGAAATGATTTCAATTTGTTTTCCAAGAACGCCGCCGGCAGCATTGATTTCTTCGACTGCCAAGTCGATCCCCTCTTTTTCAGCCGTCCCATAAGCAGCAACTGCTCCAGACAACTCTAAGTTGGCACCAATCTTAATGGTATCTCCCTCTTGTTTATTGCCACCTTCAGCAGCACCACTGCTATCCGTTGGTCCACCTGTTGGTCCTGCACTACAAGCTGTCAATAAAAACAAACTCGCAAACAAAAATGCAAATTTCTTTTTCATAATTTTCCTCTCCTTTACTTCCCCTGAATATGTTATCCAATATACTGAAAAATCTAGGAAATGTCAACGAATTATCAGAATATTTCACCTATTCAGAATTTATTTTTTTCGCCGATAAAAAATGGTGCTTTTAAAACATTGATCCAGCAACAATGGAATCGCTTTTCTAATTTTCGGATAAAAAGAAAAGCAAGCAAAGGTTTTTCCCCTTTGCTTGCTACCGATACGCTTTGATTTGATACTTTTTTCTTCAAACGGACGTTTGAAAACATTACATCCTCATGTTAGCGGCTATTTCGTGGATACAATGCTTGAAAATTTGCCGCCGCCCCAACTAAATTGGCATCATTGCGATAGTCACATAGCTTGATCAGTGGGACGAAATCATTTAATGCTTGATCCGCCAACATTTTTTTCAAGCGCTGGTCAACTTCTTCTAACAAGCCTTTTTTGGCACTGACACCACCGCCGATAATGATCACTTCAGGATCAAAAGCAAACTGAATACTGAACAGTCCTTGTGCTAAATAGTTGTAAAATTTATTGACTTCCTCGATCGCAATGGCATCGCCATCTTCTGCACGTTGAAAGACCTCTTCACCGGTAATCGTCGTTCGATCCACTCCGATCCGATCACAATACCGCCAGGCCATTTGAACCGCTGTCCCTAGTTGCGAAAATGTTTTGCCTTGATCTAGGATCATCAACCCAAACTCGCCACCGTATAAATGTGCCCCACGGACTAGCTCACCATTTTGAAACAGGGTACCGCCAACGCCTGTTCCGATCACAACGAAGGCTGCTTGCTGATACTCTTTGCCCGCTCCTTGATAAAATTCAGCCATCCCAGCGCAATTGGCATCATTTTCGATGGTTACGGGTACCCCAAACGCTGCTTCGAGTTCTGAGTAAATATCAAACCCATGGATATAAGGGATCGCACTAATGCCGTCGATCCGCCGTTCTTGGGCATTGACCGCACCTGGCGCACTGATTCCAACGCCTTCAATCTCTTCATCTACGCTTGCCCTCACTTGCTGCAGCTGTGCTTTCATTTCCTCCCAAGTATTTGGAGTAGTGAATTTCCCTTTACTCACCAAAGAATCTTGTGCCCAGACGCCATATTTTACTGCTGAACCACCCATATCAAAGACTAAAATCGCCATTTTTTTCCCTCAATCCTTTATTATTCTGATACTGTCTATTTTACCGCAAGTCGGCGCTTGAAGAAAGCGATTTCCGAGGACAAGAAAAAAACAGTCTCATTCACACAGACTGTCTCTTCATCCATTAGAGTTGTTTTTCTAAAATCACTTGATCGAACAGCTGCTGCCCATTCTCAAAAATCGGTTCGACATAGTGGGTGGTGAAATAATTCTTCACCCGCTCTTTTTCAACATAGCCTTGCTTTTGGTACAAAGTCAAGGCTGCAGAGGGCAGACTACCAGTTTTGATCACTACGATCGGCCGTTTTGCCCCGAGGTGCTGACTAAGGATCGCTTCTTCGGCAGCTTGCAGCAATTGACGACCGATGCCCATTCCTTGCTTTTCTGGCGAAACGGCCACATTCATGATCTCCCAGTTCTTGCCTTGATTTTGATAAACTAGCACACCAATCATTTCTCCAGCTTCTTCATAAACAAGTGTTTGGCTATTATATAGATAGCTTTCTACGACTGCTTTATCAGGATCTGCATCCAGCAGCAACGCCCAAGGATACGCTTCATTAGGGGCGATTGGACGAATCATGGCTTTTTGGCTCCTTTTTTATATTTCTGTTGATTCCTTTTAACTTTTCCGATAACGGTACGTTGGTTTGACTTTGTCTTTCGTATTTCGTTTTAAAGTAAACGTCTGGGGTACGTAATCTATTCCGCCTTTTACAAAGGGATGGCAGCGTAAGATACGAGCTACCCCCATCAAGCCTCCTTTGGCTGCTCCATGGACTTGGATGGCTTGGATCATGTATCCTGAGCAAGTCGGATAATAACGACAGCTAGGAGGAAATAATGGGGAAATAAAACGTTGATAGAAACGAACAAAGCCGATCAAAAGTTTACTCATTCCTTGCCAGCCTTTCTTTTTAGCGTACGATTCAGTAAAGATAGATAGAAAAAACTAGGACTCAGCACGTGGCGGAAGTCCTAGTTATGGTTTATTTCATAAACTCAAAGATATGATTCCAAAGACTTGGAGAGAATACTTTAAAAGGACTGCCGTCACCGATCACTCCATAACCAATCATCGTTCCTGCTAGGAACAATAAAATAGCTAATAAAATGACGATTAAAATTTTTATCAAGCTAGTTAAAATATAACGGTTCAACTTCACTTTTTTTCTCTCCTACTCCTATTAGGCGTTAACTGGTACGACTTCTTCTACTGCGTCAGAAACTCGTTCAACAGATGCCCCTAATTGTTGCAATTTTTCGTGGAATTTGTAGTAGCCGCGATCCAAATATTTTAGATTGCGAACACGCGTCCGTCCCGTTGAACGCAAACCTAATAAAATCAACGCTGCTGCGGCACGTAAATCTGTCGCATAGACCAGCGCACCTTGTAATTCATGACCGCCTTCGATCACTGCAACGTTGCCGTCAATTTTTACATGGGCATTCATGCGACGCATTTCTTCTAAATGTTGGAAACGATTCTCAAATACCGTTTCATTCACAACACTCGTTCCTTGCGCTAATAATTGAATAGCAGACATTTGCGCTTGCATGTCCGTAGGAAAACCTGGATGTGGCATCGTTTTTACATCAGTCGCTTTCAAGCGTTCTGGTCCGACCACACGAATCCCTTCAGCGACTTCAGTCACTTCTGCGCCCATTTCGATCAATTTTGAAATCAATGGACGATTGTGCTCTGAGATCGCATCTTTAATAATAACGTCTCCTTGAGTCATCGCTGCTGCAACCATAAAGGTTCCTGCTTCGATACGGTCTTGTACGATCGAATGGTCTACTGCATGCAGGTGTTCGACACCTTCAATACGCATCGTTTCGGTTCCTGCACCAAAGACCTTGGCACCCATTTTATTCAAAATGTTTGCTAAATCAACGATTTCTGGCTCACGAGCGACGTTTTCGATGATGGTGATGCCTTTAGCTTTTACGGCAGCCATCATGATATTTTGCGTGGCGCCGACACTTGGGAAATCCAAGTAAATGCTATTGCCTTTTAACTCATCGGCGATCGCTTCTATGTATCCATCTTTTTGGATGATTTGCGCGCCTAGTGCTTGAAATCCCTTCAAATGTAAATCAATTGGTCGTTTGCCGATTGCACAGCCGCCAGGCATTGCCACTTTGGCATGTCCATTACGGGCTAACAAAGGCCCCATGACTACGATTGAAGCGCGCATTTGGCTCACATACTCATACGGTGCTTCGATTGCTAATTCTTGTGACGCATCGATCGTCATTGTGTTGTTTTCTTCTTCAAAATCGATTGCGACATTTAAATGCCGAATCACTTCTTTCATTGTTAATACATCGGAAAGGATCGGTACATTTGTTAATGTCGTTGTTCCTTCTTCCGCTAATAAGCTTGCCGCTAAGATAGGTAGAACAGCATTTTTTGCCCCTTCGATCTTCACTGTTCCAGTTAATCGATTACCACCTTGAACGATCATCTCTTCCATTTATGTTCCCTCCAAATAATGCAGTGACTCACACAAATCTTGCCAATTATAGCATAATATTCGGTGTTTTTGCATATATTAATGAAATTCTTAAAAACCTGTTAAAAATAAATTACGACATAACGCAATCAACTCAAGGAAAAAAGTACTGGCGGTGTAGCCTAATGCAATCGCAAGAAACACCATGATCATTCGTATCTGAGTCGTTCGTAAGACTTTAAAAAAAGCATCGATCCGCACAGATTGCAATGCCCAAAATGCTAAATAGATGAACGCTAAATGACTCACGATTCGAATGATTGCATCAATTCCATACACTTGCATACTTCCTGCTCCTTTTTCATAATTGAACATTCCTATCATACCACAAAGATGTCAAGATAAAAAATAATCTTTCTTGAAACCTTCATGAAAAGACTTTAAAAAGTTTTTAAAACGTTTTCTCGAATAAAAAAAAACAAAGGCAAGATGCCCTTGTTTTTTTAGGAATGTTTTGACACGTTGATTCGATTAATGGCGCGGTGCAAAGCAACCGTTGCGCGACGAAGCTGGTCGATATCTTCGACTTGTTTGGCCTCTTCGATTTGACGTTCTGCACGTTGTTTTGCTCTTTCTGCCCGTGAAACGTCGATATCACGATCACGTTCCGCACTATCGGCTACGATGGAGACAACATTGTCCCGCACTTCAAGGATACCGCCATTAACGGCGACCCAGTCGACGTGAGTATCTGAATCGATCCGTTTGACCCGGACTTCATCAATCGTCAAAGGAACGATGATTGGGGCATGATGCGGCAAAATACCGATCTCACCATCTGTCGTACGTGCAACCACGATTTTCGCGTGATGATCGTAAACCAAACCAGCAGGTGTCACCACATTGACTGTTAAAAATTGATCCATGAGGTTCCCCTCTTTCTTCAAGGCTGGTTAATTAATAGCCAATTTTTTTCGCTTTTTCAATGACGTCTTCAATTCGTCCTACACTACGGAAGGCTTCTTCTGGAAGATCATCATATTTTCCTTCAAGAATCTCAGCAAATCCTTTGATCGTTTCTTCAACTGGTACATAAGAACCAGGTTGTCCAGTAAACTGTTCCGCTACGTGGAAGTTTTGCGACAAGAAGAATTGGATCCGACGCGCACGAGCCACTAACGTTTTTTCTTCATCAGACAACTCATCCATCCCTAAGATAGCGATGATGTCTTGTAGTTCGCGATAACGTTGCAACGCATGCTGTACTTCAGTCGCTACTTCATAGTGTTTTTCACCAACGATTTCAGGTGCTAACGCACTAGAAGAAGAAGCTAGCGGATCAACAGCTGGATAGATCCCTTGTTCAGTCAATTTACGTTCCAAGTTGGTTGTTGCATCTAAATGGGCAAAAGCAGTCGCTGGTGCCGGGTCCGTGTAGTCATCGGCAGGAACATAGATTGCTTGAATAGAAGTAACCGATCCTTTTTTTGTTGAAGTGATCCGTTCTTGCAATTGTCCCATTTCGGTTGCTAGTGTCGGTTGATATCCAACGGCAGAAGGCATCCGACCTAGTAAGGCAGATACTTCAGAACCAGCTTGAGTAAATCGGAAGATATTATCGATAAACAAGAGCACGTCTTGTCCTTCTACATCGCGGAAGTACTCCGCTAAGGTCAACCCAGTCAAGGCAACCCGCATCCGGGCACCTGGTGGTTCGTTCATTTGTCCAAACACCATGGCTGTTTTTTCGATAACGCCAGATTCTTTCATTTCATTATAAAGGTCGTTTCCTTCACGTGTCCGTTCACCAACACCTGTGAAGACAGAGATCCCCCCATGCTCTTGGGCAATGTTGTGGATCAGTTCTTGGATCAAGACAGTTTTACCAACACCGGCACCACCGAAAAGACCAACTTTCCCCCCTTTTAAATAAGGGGCTAATAAGTCGATAACTTTGATCCCAGTCTCAAGGATCTCGGTACTTGTTGACAATTCATCAAAGTCAGGAGCTTTTTTGTGGATCCCACTGCGGGGTGCTTCTTCAGGAAACGGTGCTTCTAAATCGATGGTGTCCCCTAAGACATTAAACACCCGTCCTAAGGTTTCTGTCCCAACTGGAACAGAAATGGAGGCGCCTGTATCGATTACTTCCATTCCTCGTTGTAAGCCATCTGTTGATTCCATGGCAATCGTACGGATAACGCCGTCGCCAAGTTCTAAGGCAGCTTCTAACACAACTTTTGTTTTCTGCTCATCTTTTTTGTAAACAATCAACGCATTGTTGATATCTGGTAATGATTGGTCTAGAGAGAATTCCACGTCAACAACGGGACCAATGACTTGAACAATCTTGCCTGAACTCATTCGTATTCCTCCATTCGTTCTTGAAACTATTCTAACGCGGATGCCCCCGCCACAATTTCAGTAATTTCTTGGGTGATCGCTCCTTGGCGCGCTCGGTTATAAGAGATCGTCAAGTCCCCAATAATATTTTTGGCATTATCTGTTGCTGTTTTCATCGCTGTCATTCCGGCAGCATGCTCGGCTGTTTTTGCGTCAACAATCGCACCATAAATCAAGCTTTCAGCGTATTGAGGCAGTAATTGATTCAAAATTGCTTCTCTGGAAGGTTCAAACAAGTATTCTTGTTCATAACTTTCGGCTTCTTCAGGATCTAGATCGGAAATCGGCAACATTTTCTCCACACGAAATTGGCTAGTCAATGAGTTGATGTGATGGTTATAACACACATATAATTCATCGAAGACTTCGTTTTGGTACATCGTTGTCGCCAATGTTACGATTTTACGCACCTCGTCAAAGCTTGGTTGATCCGAAAGGTTTCTTAGCTCGTACGCCAAATTGATGCCCCGTGCTTTGAAAAAGTCAGCGCCAGTTGCACCAATGGCAATCATGACATACTCTTCTTCTTTTGCATGGTCTTCATCCAGCATGGTCATCATTTGCTTCAAGATGGAACTATTGTAGCCGCCCACTAGACCGCCATCAGAAGTGATGACGATGTAGCCTGTGCGTTTGACCGGACGACTAACCAACATACTGTTATAGTTCACACCATCTTTTGGACCAGAACCTGCAAGATCGGAAAGCTGCTGCGCAGTTAAATGCGTAACGATTTCACGTACTTTGTTGGCATACACTTGAAACTGTTTCGAATGAGCTTCAGATTTTGTTAATTTTGCAGCTGAAACCATTTGCATGGCCTTTGTGATTTGGCTGGTTTTTTTTGTTGAGGCAATTCGTTGCTTGATTTCATTTAATGAAGCAGCCATTTTCTCTCACCTCTTTTTATGCGTTTTGCATTGTCGATATTTTATCTTGGGGTGTCACCCGAGAACCGTTGGATGCCATGAAAATATCTTTGAATGCTTTAATGGTGTCATCTAACAAGCTTTCTTCTGGCAAGTCTTTCGTTGTCCGAATGGTTTCAAAAATCGTCGCTGCATTTGCTTCGATATATTCAAATAATTCTGCTTCAAAGTCCAATAGTTTATTGACTGGTACACTATCAATGAATCCATGTGTCAAGGCATAAAGAATCACGACTTGTTTTTCTACTGCCAGTGGTTCATGCAGTTTTTGCTTCAAGATTTCAACGGTTCGACGACCGCGGTTTAATTTGGCTTGTGTTGCAGCATCTAGATCAGACCCAAACTGCGTAAAGGCCTCTAGTTCGCGATAGCTAGCCAAGTCCAAACGCAAGGTACCGGCAACTTTTTTCATTGCTTTGATCTGCGCAGAACCACCAACCCGTGAAACGGATAATCCAGCCGCTACGGCAGGACGAACACCAGAATAGAAAAGGTCGTTTTCTAAGAAAATTTGTCCATCTGTGATAGAAATCACGTTGGTTGGGATATAGGCTGAAATATCCCCTGCTTGTGTTTCAACAAACGGCAATGCCGTCATCGATCCACCACCTAGTTCATCACTTAATTTCGCTGCACGTTCCAATAAACGAGAATGCAAGTAGAAGACATCCCCTGGGTATGCTTCACGACCTGGCGGACGACGTAGAAGTAGAGAAAGTTCACGATAAGCGACCGCTTGTTTTGATAAGTCATCAAAGACGATCAAAACATGTTTGCCGTTATACATGAATTCTTCCCCCATCGCAGCCCCCGCATAAGGTGCGATATAAAGCAGTGGTGCTGGTTGTGAAGCACCTGCTGAGACCACGATCGTGTAATCAAGGGCCCCGTAACGACGCAATGTTTCCACTTGTGCACGAACAGTTGAATCTTTTTGGCCAATTGCGACATAAATACAGATCATGTCTTGCCCTTTTTGGTTGATGATCGCATCAATAGCGATCGTTGTTTTCCCGGTTTTCCGGTCACCGATGACTAATTCCCGTTGGCCACGACCGATTGGTACTAAAGCATCAATAGCTTTCAACCCTGTTTGCATTGGTTCCGAAACGGATTTCCGTTGCATAACACCTGGTGCAGCTGCTTCGACTGGGCGTGATTTATTTGTTTCGATCGGACCTAAACCATCGATTGGTTGCCCTAATGGATTTACTACCCGGCCAATTAATGCATCGCCGACAGGAACTTCCATGATTTTACCAGTTCGTTTTACTTTGTCCCCTTCACGAATGGTTTCAAAATCACCTAGGATGATGATTCCGACATCGTTTGACTCTAAGTTTTGTGCCATCCCATAAGAACCGTTTGAAAACTCAAGCAGTTCTCCACTCATGGCATTTTCTAAACCGTGGGCGCGGGCGATCCCGTCCCCAACATATGTGACAGTACCGATTTCTTCTACAGAAAGTTCGTTCTGATAATTTTTAATTTGCTCTTTGATCAAGGCACTAATTTCTTCTGCTTTGATGGCCATCCGATTCACCTCTTATCTCTTGTTTATCTGCCGATTTTTTGTCGCAGATAATCCAGTTGGCTCTTAATACTACCGTCGATCACTTGATGATTTGCTTCAACGATGACACCGCCTAAAATCGTTGGATCGATCGTTTCTTTCAATTGTGCCTGCTTGTACCCAAGCTTATCGGCGATTTGCTTTTCGATTTTGCTTTTTTGTTCTGCTGACAAAGCAACAGCCGTTGTGATCGTTCCGAGAACAAGACCTTGATATTCATCGTAACGACGTTCGTATTCATCAATGATCAGCAATAGATCATCCATGCGATCATATTCATAAACGATCTCTAAGAAATTTCTGACCAAGCCTTCAAAGCCCTTCAGCAATTGATCGACTAATTGTCTTTTTTCATGGAGATCCAAGCGGTTATCCGTCACGATCTGACCGAATGTTGGAATCTCCTGATAAATCTGACGCAAGGTCATTAATTCTTGGTAAACTTCTGTCAAGCGCTGTTCTTCCATCGCCAATTCGAACAAGGCTTTTCCATAGCGTTTTCCCACTGTGAATTTATCGAGTTTCATTAACTGAACCCAATCCTTCGATATATTGATTGATTAGGGATTCATGATTTTCGGGAGTCAATTCGCGTCCTAAGATTTTTTCTGCGATTTGAAGCGAAAGTTCTGCAACATCATCTTTCACTTCTTTTAACGCAGTTTCTTTTTCAAGGGTGATATCTGAGTTTGCTTTTTCTTTCAAACGAGCCACTTCTTCTTTGGTCTCGCTCAAAATATTTTGTCGACTCAATTCCCCGCTATCTTTGGCGCTCTTGATGATCTCCGCAGCTTCAGAATGAGAACGTGCCAATTTTTCTTGGCGTTCTTTTTCTAATTTTGCTGCATTCAAGCGTGATTGTTCCGCTGAATCCAAATCATTGGCGATTTTATCTTCCCGTTTTTGCATCATGCTGCTGATGGCATCCCATGCAAAATGTTTCAATAAGAATAGCAAAAGAAGAATTGACCCGCTGACAACGATAATATTGCCAAGCATTGGATTTTGAACTTCCGCCATAACCAACTGATTTAGCATAACGATTCTTCCTTTCTGAAAGTCATTGTTTCATTAGAAAAAAGCAAAAACGAGTGCAATTGTTCGTTTCTGCCTTTTCGTGCTTGTCTTATCGGAAGACTAATAACAGCGCGATAACTACCCCTAGAATCGGTACAGCTTCGACTAACGCTACCCCGATAAACATTGTTGAACGTAGTTGACCTGACATTTCAGGTTGGCGTGCCATTGATTCGATCGTTTTTGCGATTACTTGTCCGTTACCATACCCTGCACCAATTGCTGCTCCGATAATTGCTAATCCTGCTCCAATAAAGTTCATTCTTTTTTCCTCCTAATTGTATGTCGATTCGATTAATGTTCTGCCACGATTTTGTGGCTCATAAATACCATGGTCAATGTAACAAATACATAAGCTTGGATCGCTCCAATAAAGAGCGAGAAGCCAATCCAGATCATTTCTAGCGGCATCACGATCGGCAATGACCACCAACCAAGACTAATAAACATGTTGGCAATCAATCCTAATAACACTTCTCCCGCGAATATATTCCCATATAAACGTAAGCCTAACGTGATGACATTCGTAAATTCTTCGATGATTTTTAGCGGCAATAAGAACCCCACCGGTTTCAAGTACGAATTGATCAAGTAATTTTTGAAGCCCAACGACTTGATCCCAAAGAAATGTGTCAAGGAAATAACCATAAGTGCAAGTGTCAATGTAACAAACGGGTCTGCTGTCGGACTTTTCCACAAGGTAATGTCATCTGTCGTCACAATTTTTGTGACTAAGCCGATCTCATTTGCCACAAACACAAAAAGAAACATTGTTACACCGAGCAAATGAAAGTTGTTCACTTGAGATCCTGGTAGATTGTCCGCTACGATACCACGAACAAAGTCAATGACCCATTCAATGAAGTTCTGCTTCCCTTTCGGTTTCATTTGCAGATTACGTGTACAAATAAAGACCACCAAAAAAACAATAATACAAGAAATGATTGTCATCATAGCTACAGTTCCATCAAACCATATAGGACCGATATGAAACATAAGCGATTTATCTTCCAATCTTTCTCACCTCTTTTCCTGTCATCTCCAGAAAAAAATCTGGTGTTACAATGCGTTTCCTCTCATAACAATCGGTATCATACCACCACGAATGGAAAATTTCAAAGCATTTTCAAGAAAATTAGACAAAAAACTCACAATGCCAAAAATCCTAAATTAAATGAAAAATTCCCGTGTCGCTATGTGGAAGAAAAAGCCTGTTATATCAACAGCTTTCCCTTAAATGCTACCAAATTTAGCGCGATTTTCAAAGCAATAACCTCTATCGGATTCTAAAAGAAGTTCTTAGAAAATTAGAAATTTCTAAGAACTCGGTCAATTTGTCTTTCTTGATCTTTGCGTTTCAAGGATTCCCGCTTGTCATATTCGCGTTTTCCTTTCGCTAAACCAATCAAAACTTTGGCATAACCATCCTTGATATACACCTTTAACGGAACGATCGTCATGCCTGTATTTTTTGTTTCGCCAATCAGACGAGCAATCTGCTTTTTATGCAGTAACAGTTTTCTTGTCCGTAGTGGATCATGATTAAAAATGTTTCCTTGCTCGTATGGGCTGATATGCACATTGACTAAGAATGCCTCACCATTGCGAATGCGTACAAAGCCGTCTTTCAAATTGATCCGACTGTTACGGATCGCTTTGATCTCTGTTCCCTGTAAGACGATCCCCGCTTCGATCGTATCGAGGATCGTGTAATCATGGCGGGCCTTTTTGTTTTGGGCGATTAATTTCCCTTCTCCTTTAGGCACGGGCCATCCCTCCAATTATTTTTTCTTGATTCCTTTGTAAAAAGGTTTTTTCTTTTTCACTTTGCCAGCTTTCTTTGACTTGCCTTTACCGGTTTGTTCAAAGCGTTTCCCTTGTTTTTTCTCAGGGTTGTGTTGTTTTTTCCCGCGACGGTTCGCTTCATTTTTTTGATGGTTGTTTCGTTTGTTGGCTTTTGGTGCTTGCAGTTTTTCGACTTCTTCTGCTGCTACCAATTCGAAATCGATCTCTCTTGTTTCAGGATCAGCTTTCACGACTTTGATACGAACTTTTTGACCAATTTTAAAGGTCAAGCCTGTCCGTTCACCTACAAGTGCCAGATGGTTTTCCAAATAATGGAAGTAATCTTGCTTCAGATTATTGATATGGATCAGCCCTTCAATCGTGTTAGGCAATTCAATAAACAAGCCAAACTTAACGACGGAACTGATGATACCGTCAAACTCTTCTCCTACTTTATCGGCCATATACTCAGCTTTTTTAAGCGCATCGACTTCTCTTTCTGCATCGACTGCTCGTCGTTCCATTTGGGAGCTGTGCATTGCGATGTCAGGCAAGATTTCAGCCCATTTGTTTTGGTTGGCTTCAGAGACATCTTCACTGTAAGAACGAATCAAGCGATGCACGATCAAGTCGGGGTACCGACGGATCGGTGACGTGAAGTGGGTATAATCTTCCGCTGCCAAACCATAGTGGCCGACGTTTTCTTCTGAATACTTCGCTTGCTGCATACTTCTGAGCAGCATCGTATTGACAACCATTGCCTCTGGCTTATCTGCGACATCTTCAACCACTTTTTGCAGTTGTTTTGGTGAGATCGAGCCGTTGGTTTGTTTGACTACAATCCCTAAAGCAGAAGCAAAATCAAAGAAGCGACGCATTTTCTCTTCTTTTGGTTCCTCATGGATCCGATAAATAAATGGTAAATGCTTCCGATTGAAATGACGCGCCACGGTTTCATTGGCTGCCAACATGAAGGACTCGATCAATCGTTCGCCGACGCCACGTTCTCGCAGAACGATTTCTTGCGGGTGCCCTTCTCCATCGACCAAGACTTTCGCTTCGCGGTCTTCAAAAGAAACCGCCCCACGCTTGATCCGCATCGTTTCTAACACGTGGTGCAAGGCGGCCATATCATGGAACATCGGTACTAGTTTCGCATATTCTTTGCTGGTTTCTGGATCATTGTCTTCAATAATTTGATTGACTGCCTGATAAGTCATGCGGGCACTTGTTTGAATAATACTTTGGAAAATATTGTAATCCGTGACGATCCCCTCTTGGTTGATCCACATTTCACAGCTCATGGCCAACCTTGGGACATTCGGATTCAACGAACAGATCCCGTTTGATAAACGTTGTGGGATCATCGGGATCACTCGATCCGTTAGATAGACACTCGTTCCCCGCTCAAAAGCTTCTTTGTCCAACGCACTGTTTTCTGTCACATAATAAGAAACATCTGCGATATGCACGCCCAAATAGAAGCTGCCGTCAGGCAATGCTTTTACCGTCACCGCATCATCCAAATCTTTGGCATCCGCTCCATCGATCGTTACGATCTGTTGATCTCGCAAATCCCGTCGTTCTGGAAAGTCAGCAGGATCGATCGTATCGGGTACTGCATCTGCCGCTGCCAAGGTTTCTTCCTCAAATTTTGTGGGAATCCCATTCGCCACGACGATCGATAAAATATCCATTCCAGGATCGTTTTTATGCCCCACAACTTTTGTGATCAACCCCTCTAAGCTTTTCGAATAGCCTTTTTCTGGGTAATGGCTGATCTCAACGATCACGATGCTGCCGTCTACTGGACGAATTCCTTGGGCGCCGATAAACACCTTTAAATCGCTTAGTTTTTTATCTTTAGGTTGAACAACGCCATATAGATCCGATTCTTCGATCTCTTTTTCGTCAAATAATGTAAAATCGCCGACCAACTGACTGATGGCGCGTTGCTTGATTTCTACGACCTTTCCCTCTGCGCCGCGATCTGAAAAAGGATCGGCAACATGCACGATGTCTACAGCAACGGTATCGCCGTCCATGGCATAGCCTGTTGCTTCTTTAGGGATATAAATATCGTCTTCTTCTTCATCCAACGTGACAAAGCCGAAGCCCCGCTCGTTGGCACGAAAGGTTCCTTCCACAAACACTCGTTTCATTGGTAATTTCACTTTGCCTTTTTTGTTAAAAATCACACTGCCTTCTCGTTCCATCGCCGCTACTGTCTGGACAAGATTCTTAAAGTCTGTACTTTTTTGAAGTCCTAGACCTTCAGCAATTTCTTCCATTGAAAAACTTTTTTTACGGCTTTCTTCGAGAAACTGAACAATTTTTGTTTTAATCGTTTCTGTCATAACTCACTCTTTCCAAGCAAGTGTTTCTAAGAAAGAAAACACATCCTGCTCTAATTTTTTCCGTTCTGGTCCAACCGTCACCACATGACCACTTTGAGGATACCATTGAAGCGTATAGGGAACATGGGACAATGCCGCTGCGGTTTTGAAAACCGTCTGTGGATCGATCATTTGGTCCCTTCCTGCTTGCGCCAGGAAGATTGGGCGCTCGATTTTTCCTAAATGCTCAGCTGTGGTTTGTCCGACTGTTTCGATTCCTTGCAGTTGTTCTCTGACCTTACGAGGGACTTTTGCCAATATTTCTTTTTGGGTCGCCTCATCTAAATCAGCGTAGGGTATGACCATTTCAGCATACTTTTCAAAATTGACTGGTACTTCGTTCTTGGTTTCAAATAACGGTGAGCAAAAAAGACCGCCGCCCATCAATGTTGGGTCTTGCGTCAAACGATCCATCGCTAAAATCCCACCCATCGAAAGTCCAAGAACGGCAACTTCCTCATAGCCTTTTTCTTTCACATAAGCAACTGCATCCGCGGCATCCTGCTGCCAAACAGTCATTCCTTGATTTAAGATATCATCTGGATTCGGTGTACCATGTCCAGTAAACATCGGTGTATAAACCGTGTAGTCTTTTTGTTCTAACGAACGACAAAGCATGCGTACATCGTTAGGACTGCCTGAATAGGCATGGAACAAAATGACCGCTCGTTTGCCGTGTTCAGCAAAAACCGGTTTTGGTTGATTAAATGTTTTCATGTTTCCTTTCACCTCACGTCCAATTCTACCATAGTTAGCAAGAATACTTCGACAAATGCGATCAAAATCTTCCCGTTAAAAAGAAAAAAACCTCTCTTTACGAGAGGTTCGCTAACAAAGTGATTAGTTTGATGAAAGAAAAGCCAAAATAAAGAGCAAGACCATCCAAACAAAACCTAAAATGGCCGTTGAACGCTGCATCACCGCTTCAAATCCACGGGCTTTTTGCTTACCAAACAATTGATCTGCACCGCCGGTAAAGGCACTAGCTGCACTATTTTGCTTGCTAGGCTGCATCATGATCGTAATGACCATTAAAATCGAAATAACGATCACAGCAGTTAATAAGATGTTATACACGTTAGCTCCTCCTTGCTTGCTAAAGTCGTCCTTTCCATTTTAGCATTTTCCGCTGGAAATTACTACTCTCTTTTTGTCATTGACCGTTGCAGGACGGTTTAAAAAAAAGACTGTCCTTTCTGACAGCCTTTTTCTCATAGATCACTTTCGTTCAAATCAGCGAACGAGTACGTCATCGTATTCTGGTTTTTCTTTGAACTCTTTGACCGCAAAGGAGCAGACAGGCATAATTTTTTTCTCTTCCCGTCTTGCTTTTTCAACAACCGCTTTGAGTAATTTTTGCGCCAATTGCTGGCCGCGATAATCAGGGTTGACGAAGGTGTGGTCTACTTCTAGAACATCATCTGGCGTTTCTTGCCATGTGATTTCTCCCACCTCTTTTTCTCCATCATACAAAGCAAAACGTTTATTTTCTTCTTTGATTTCCATTGCTTTCTTCCTTTCTATCAGACGATGTCTGTATTTTGTTTGATATTCTCAATGAATTGCAAAACGGTTGGCCAATATTCTGGTGCATCTTTCACTGCCTGTAAATGTCCCATATTCGCAAAGAGGACTTTTTGTTTCGGTCCAGCCGTTGCTTCCATTAAGGTATTGATCTCTTTTTCCGAAAGAAACGAATCTTTTTCTCCTTGTAAAAACAGCACAGGTAAATGGTTGCTGCCGACTTGTCGGGTCACCGAGATCTGCAAGAAGGGATAACCGACTAATTGTTTGCTATAGCGATTCGCTAAGCGCAAAAAGCGTTTGATCGGTAACCGAGAAAATTGCGGCAAGCTTGATCGGATCGCACTGTAAACGGACGTATAGCTGCTGTCTGAGATCAACCCAGCCACTTGCACCGGCATGACTTCTCCACTAGCCAGCAGCAAGGTCGCAGCCCCCATTCCTAAACCATAGAGGAAGATTTGTGTTTGTGGGTCTTTTTCCAAAATCTTATCGATCCACAAAAGTAGATCCATCCGATCTAGCCACCCTAAACCGATCTCTTTGCCTTCACTGCGGCCATGTCCACGTAAATCAGGAACTAAAACATTGTAACCAGCAGACCAGAATTTCTCGGCTGCCTCTTGACAGTCTGCTTGCCCATCACTGCGATACCCATGCAAGCAGATCACCCACGTTTTTGCACACTGATCAAAGACTTCCGCTGTTAGGATCAGATCATCGGCGGTCGTTACCGTACATTCCGAACCTTGTGCCCAAAAAGCCGAACTCTTTGTTGCGATCCGCTCTTTGTATGGAATCCCCAGTTTCTTTCTGCCTTCTTTTTCATACCATTCATTGTTTCGCATAATGATCGCCGAAACAAAATAGCGTACGCCCTTTTTCAAAACAGACGTGCGATATACATAGTACACCAAAAAACCAAAAATAAGCAGTAGTAGCAATAGCCAAACCATAGGATCCCCCCTTAATTTTAGTTTACCATTTACAATGGATTTCAGCCAAAGTTTTGTCGCACGTCTTAAATAAGTCCTATACTTTAAAAAAACTTTGCCCTGACTTCTAGCAGAGAAGCAGGACAAAGTTTTAATTGGTTAACTATGTTTTCGTCGACAAAGTATGCCAACGCTTGTAACGAGTAAAATACTTCCAAGGATACTCCACTCATAAGAAGAGCGCTCGTTTGTCTTAGGCAATCGTTTTTCAGTAGTCGCATGGTTTACGTCATTCTTGTTGTCATCTTCCGATTGTTTAGAAGTATCTGGCTTTTTAGGTGACAACGGGACCTGCGGCTTTTTAGGATCACTTGGTGTTTTTGGTGTCTCTGGCCCTGTATAAGTGTTGACTAAGTTATAGCCATTTATTTTGGTGGTGTATCCTGGAACATTTTCTTCTTGGATCGTGTAGGTATAGGCTTTTCCTTCGGCATCGTATTTTGGCAGCTTATCAAAGCGATAGGACCAGTTGCCTTTTTTATCTGCTTTTACGATTTTTTCTGCGTATTTTTCGCCGTTTCGCATCAGATTGACAGTGATGCTTTCAGGACGGGTATTGAACTTGTTGTCGTTGTCATTCCAAGTTTTTCTGCCTGAAACTGTGGTTGTTTCCGTATTGACTAGGTCATAGCCGTTTACTTCACTGATATATCCAGAAACGGTTGCTTCTTGAATCGTGTAGACATAGGCTTTTCCCTTGGAATCATACTTAGGCAGATTCTCGAAGTGATAAGTCCAGTTCCCTTCTTTATCGGCTTTTACGATTTGATTGTCGATCTTTTTACCATTTTGCATCAAACCGACAGTGATACTTTCTGGTCGGATGTTGAGCTGATTGTTGTTATCATTCCATGTTTTCATTCCTGATACTTCTGTCGTTTCGGTATTGTGGTAGGTGTTGACTAGGTCATAATCATTGATTTCACTGGTGTATCCTGGAACATTTTCTTCTTGGATCGTGTAAGTATATGCTTTTCCTTCGGTATCATATTTAGGCAAATCATCAAAGCGATAGGTCCAGTTGCCGTGGTTATCTGATTTTACGACTTGCTTGGCGATTTCTTTATCATTTTGCATCAGTTTGACAGTGATGCTTTCAGGACGGGTATTGAACTTGTTACCATAATCATTCCACGTCTTCGTTCCCGATACTTCTGTCGTTTCAGTATTGCGGTAGGTGTTGACTAGGTCATAGCCATTTACTTTGGTGGTGTATCCTTCAACGGGTGTTTCTTGAATTGCGTAGTCATAGGTCTGACCAGATTCGTCAGTTGTTGGTAGATCGGTAAATTCATAATGCCATTCCCCCTCTTTATTCGGGGTAACCGTTTTTGTTTGGAACACTTCACCGTTTTGCAGTAATTGAACCGTAATGCTTGTCGGACGAGTATTAAATTTGTTGTCATAATCATCCCACGTTTTGGTTCCGCTGATTGTCGTTGTATCAAGAGACAGCAGGTGATTCATTGCAGCAAGTTTGATTATCGGTACAACCGTTTCATTGGCTTGAAGATCCCAGCGGTGGGTTTCCGCATTAACCAAGACCGTATCAGCAATGATACTGCCGTCAACATTTTGGTGGACATCAACTGTATCACCAACAGCCAAAATCGTTCCTTGGAAGGGACTATTAATCGAAATCATTTGATTTTCTGGCTGATTAATAAAATTCCACAGGATAACGGCATCATCAAAATCTTCTGTTTCATGACTATTGCGCGTCGTGCCATCTGTATATTCTAGTTTGATTTGTGACTTGATATTAACGGTACTTGCTCCTTCGGTATCCACATTGATGAGCACAGGAGACGTGCCTTTTGTTAGCCCTTTGATGGTAATAGGTGTATCTTTTTCTAATTCTGTTTTTGAAAGAGTAACGACTACCTTTTGATCTTCTTCATCAATAGTATCTGCCGAAAAGGAAATTGGTTTCTTGTCGATTAGATAACCGTCTGGCGCTTCTGTTTCAACAAAGGAATAATCCCCTTCTGGAAGATCCGTTTCGATTACTTGTCCTTCATCATTTGTGACCTCTTCATCAACCTCTTTATGTGTCTTTTTATTTTGAAGTTCGTAAACACCGTCATCAAGCGGGTTGCCTTGTTCATCCGTTAAGGTCAACACCACCTCTTGCGTATCATTTTCAGCACGGGCGGTATTGATGACCCGCTGATTATTATCAGTAAAATCTTTGGTTACACCGGGTGTTTGCGGATAGACTCCTAGCCTTTCTGACGTCGCCTGTAACGTTGAAAATACCTTTTTAAAATCTATATACGGTTCACTTGCAGATTGATCTTGGAAAACTTCGTAAGTTTTCAAGTGATCCATTCTCTGTCCATTTACAAAAACGGCAGGTTGTTGATTTTGATCTGCTAAATCTACTGTGACTGATGGGCCAAAGACAACTTTGTTTTTTCTGCTATCAGTTCCTGATACAAAGGAAGAATTTGCGATCGTATTGACCTTTTGAATATAATTGATTTCTGTCGCCAACGAACCATCCTGAATACTGGTTCCAAAATTGACATTGCCATTTAGTTCTCCCACTGCTAAGTTTCCGTTTGTGTGGGTATTTAGCGTCGCATGGTTAGCAAAAATATGAAAATACTGAGCTTCTCCTAGAAGTACGTTATCAACTTCTGGCACATCATTCTTAAAGCTGCCGCCACTTGATAGTTGTGAAGCTGCTGGCGCACTTGCTTGTGCATCAAGTGGTGATTCGATTGCTGTTGATGCGGTAGTTGATTCTGCTTGTGGTTGTGACTCGCTGCTTTTTGTGGCAGGCTGTTTTTCGGAAGCCTCTGTTTGTTCCTGACTGTCAGCAAGCAATGCTTCGGCACTCGTTGCTTCTGTGGATTGATTGTCAGGTAGAACAACTACTACATCTGTTGTGTTGATAATGTCTTCTTTCACTTGTCCATTTTCTTCCTCTGTTTGAAGAAATGCGGATTTGATTGTCAAAGTTTTAAGAGCTTTTGTTTGAAACGTTAGCGTCATTTGGCTAAAGGAGCTGCTAGTAGTTTCTTCCATCAGCTGCTGTCTTTGCGGATCATATGTAAATTTCGTGCCGCTGCTTTGGATTGATTCCGGCAAAATTGTTTGTTCCCCTTCACTCAAGCTAAATGCTAGTTGATTAGATGCTGCTTGTTGATTTTTTTCTACTTGGATCCTCCAAGTGATCTCCCCTGTGGTAGGATCTGGTAATGAGATCACATGTGCTGTGCCTTTTTCGTTCTGAAATAGGACTGTCTTGGTGTTTCCCTCGCTGTCTGCATGAGCTGTAACGACTGATAACAATGGCGTCACATACGACATGACAAGCAAGGACAACATGAAAATTGGGTAAGCTATTTTTTTCACATAAGTAAGCATTTTTTCTTCCTCCAAACAACAAATTTTACTCAGGTGATTATCCTAATCGGAAAAAAGACAAAATGCAAAATACCTCAAAGTTTGTTTATGTGAAAAAAATGAAAGCAAGAACCATAAAATGATTCTTACTCTCAGAAGAATTTGTGAAAATGAAATATAATTTCTTTAGTTTTTAAAAAAAACAGAACAATTTATTCATGATAAATACTCAAAATCCAGAAAGAAT
Source organism: Enterococcus sp. 5B3_DIV0040 (assembly GCF_002140755.1). NCBI lineage: Bacteria > Bacillati > Bacillota > Bacilli > Lactobacillales > Enterococcaceae > Enterococcus > Enterococcus sp. 5B3_DIV0040. Next base: position 595,870 of record NZ_NGLC01000001.1, on the reverse strand, counting down.
CTTTTGTTTGTGATAAAAGTTCTTTCATTCAAAACTCTTGAGCAACAGCAGTGATTGGCAACTCGTTAAAATTTCACTAGTCAAAAAATAATAAATGTAAACTGGAAATGAAAATTTTCATAAACAATCAGATTATTTTCATTTTCGATTACAAAAATTTTAGCTGATTCTTTAAAATCTTACTGTTATTTTCCCTCTATTTATAAGTTCTCTTAATTTTTCAACTTACTTTCTATAAAAAAAACTGTTCCTTGTTCATCTACTAGAAACAGGTTTTTTCTATATAGCTTTCATTCACTTTTAATTACTAAAAGTTTGAGCAATCTCCTCTTGATCAAAGTCACAAGCCACATCCAAGGACAAAGAATCTGCAGTAGCCAATGCACCCCATGACACACAAAATTTTAAATCAGTTGGACTTTGATTCCCCTCAATAAAATAAGCTGGGAATCCCGAGTCAGACCTGTCAAGTTGATATACACCCCCAGATTTTTTCAGGAAACACTCATCGTCATAATATTGAGTTACAGCAAAATTAAGGTTAATGGCAGATTTTTTTAACAAATATTGCGCGCCATAGTATCTTTGCCCACTAACGATTTCAAAATCACGGAAAGAGTGTCGAGGAATATCCGTTTTTATCTCAAGTTTTCCCTTCCCTTTGATCATTTTTAAATTAGGCAATAAGATAAAGCGACCGATTATTTCGTTGACCCAATCTGGATGACTTTCACCGTAGTAACTCGAAAAATTGCTATGACCATCGATTACTTTAAAAGAAATCGGCTCCCCGTTAAAGGTTAACCACCAGTTGCCAACAGTTGTGGGTAGCAACTGTTGACTATAAAGATCGCCAAACAATCTGTCTGGTCTTTCATCACATGAATCAGACACAGCTATATCCTTACAATGCTTTTCTATATATACCAATAGATCTGTATCGTCTGTAACGACAGAATATGAGCTACCATCATCAATGATTAATTCTAAGCTGCCTAATGGATGCTGAATGTACGGAAGATCTACATCACGATTCCAGCCTTCCCACTCAGGATAAGAATCAAAGATCAAAAGATCATCCAAAGAAATGCTGGGTAAAAAACCAGTTAGCACCCCTTCATAAAGATAAGTACCTTTGATTGCATCCAATAAATTATGGCCGCTCAGCCAAATAAGCGACTTTCCATTTTTCTTCTTTTCACTTGAACGCAAAATACTTGTGTCACCTGAATAATCGGTAATCAACCAATTATACTGGAGGATCACTTCTTCTGGAAATAAGTCAATAATTCCTGCAGCGGAAACGATATGTTTTCCTTTAAAGCTACATTATTTATGTACAATTTTTTCATCAGCATTCTCTCCTAAAATACTAAGTTTTCCTATAGTCTATCATACAATTAGCATACCGAAAAAACTCGTAAAAAAGTCCCCCCATGTCATTTACACATGAGGGGACTTTACCATCATTTCAGTTCAGCCAAACGACAACGTTTGATTAAGCTAAGATTATTTATTTTTCAAGTTGTAGAATGCTTGCAAACCTTTGTATTCAGCAACTTCACCAAGTTGGTCTTCGATACGTAGCAATTGGTTGTATTTTGCAATACGGTCAGTACGTGAAAGAGAACCAGTTTTGATTTGGCCAGCGTTTGTTGCAACTGCGATATCAGAGATTGTTGAATCTTCTGTTTCACCAGAACGGTGAGAAACGACTGCAGTGTAACCAGCTTCTTTCGCCATTTCGATAGCATTGAATGTTTCAGTCAATGTACCGATTTGGTTAACTTTGATCAGGATTGAGTTACCGATACCGTTTTTGATTCCTTTTTCAAGGATTTCAGTATTTGTAACGAACAAGTCATCCCCTACTAATTGAACTTTGTCGCCTAAGCGTTCAGTTAATAGTTTCCAACCATCCCAGTCGTTTTCATCCATACCGTCTTCGATAGTGATGATTGGGTATTTGTTAACTAATTCTTCTAAGTAGTCAACTTGTTCAGCAGCAGTACGTTTTACGCCGTTTTCGCCTTCAAATTTAGAGTAGTCGTAAACACCGTTTTCGTAGAATTCTGATGATGCACAGTCAAATCCTAGGTATACGTCTTTACCTGGTTCTAAACCAGCAGCTTTGATTGCTTCTAAGATTGTTTCAACACCGTCTTCAGTTCCTTCAAAACGAGGAGCGAAACCACCTTCGTCACCTACTGAAGTTTCTAAACCACGTTTAGACAAGATTGATTTCAAAGCGTGGAATACTTCAGTACCCCAACGTAAGCCTTCTTTGAATGTAGGTGCGCCTACAGGCAAGATCATGAATTCTTGGAAAGCGATTGGTGCGTCAGAGTGAGAACCACCGTTGACGATGTTCATCATAGGAGTTGGCAATACTTTTGTATTGAATCCGCCTAAGTAGTGGTATAAAGGTACTTCTAGGTAATCAGCAGCTGCACGAGCAACAGCGATAGAAACACCAAGAATCGCGTTTGCGCCTAATTTGCCTTTGTTAGGAGTTCCGTCTAAAGCGATCATTGCTTTATCGATAGCCATTTGGTCACGTACATCGTAGCCGATGATAGCTTCTGCAATGATGTTATTTACATTGTCAACTGCTTTCGTTACACCTTTACCGCCATAACGAGCTTTGTCGCCATCACGTAATTCAACTGCTTCGTGTTCACCTGTTGAAGCTCCTGAAGGAACCATTCCGCGGCCGAAAGCACCTGATTCTGTGTAGACTTCTACTTCGATAGTTGGGTTACCACGTGAGTCTAAGACTTCGCGTGCGTAAACATCAGTAATAATTGACATGTTTTGTCTCTCCTTTGAGTTTGTTTTATCTTAAGGGGAAAGCCCCTTGCGAACAACTTAATTGTAGTGAAAAAATCACGATTCTGCAAATGTTATTTTCATGAAAATGAAATTATTTTACAGCATCTAATAATGCTAGGAATGAATCAGCTTGCAAGCTTGCGCCGCCAACTAATGCTCCGTCAACATTTTCTTTTGCCATGTATTCAGCAATGTTTTCAGGTTTTACAGAACCGCCGTATTGGATACGCACGCTATCTGAAACTTCTTTGCCGTATAATTTTTCAACGGTTTTGCGGACAACGCCACAAATTTCGTCTGCGATGTTTGCATCCGCTGATTTACCAGTACCGATCGCCCAGATTGGTTCGTACGCAATCACAAGATTACTTACTTGACCGTCTGTTAAACCGTCTAAGCCAGCAGTGATTTGTCCTTCGATCCACTCCGCTGTTTTGCCAGCTTCATAGGTTTCTAAAGATTCACCACAGCATAGGATTGGGATCATGCCGTTTGAAAAGATTGCTTTGGCTTTTTTGTTGATGTCTTCATCTGTCTCATGGAAGTATTCACGACGTTCTGAATGACCAATGATGACATAGTCAACACCTAAATCTGCTAAAGCTGCTGGTGAAGTTTCACCAGTAAAGGCACCTTCATTTTCCCAGTAGCTGTTTTGAGCAGCAATTTTTAATTCTGTTCCTTCAGCAGCATTCACTAATGTTTCTAAGAATAGAGCTGGCGAACCGATCACAGAGTCAACTGTATCGTTGCTAGGAATTTTTGTTTTGACTGCTTCAGCAAATTCTTTTGCTTCTTTCGCAGTTTTGTTCATTTTCCAGTTTCCGGCAATAATTGGTTTGCGCATGTTCTGGCACTCCTTTTCGTTATCAAGCGTGCAAAGGAGATCCTTTGCACGGCTTGTCATTGATTATTTATCGTTGATCGCAGCTAGGCCAGGAAGTGTTTTTCCTTCTAGCAATTCAAGGCTGGCACCGCCACCTGTTGAGATGTGGGTAAATTTGTCAGCAAAACCTAATTGTTCTGCTGCAGCTGCAGAGTCACCGCCACCGATGATCGTTGTTGCATCTTCAAGGTTGGCAATTGCTTCACAAACACCGATCGTACCGTTTGCGAAGTTAGACATTTCAAACACACCCATAGGTCCGTTCCAAACGACTGTTTTTGCGCCTTTTAATGTTTCAGCAAACAAAGCGATAGTTTCAGGTCCGATATCTAAGCCCATTTGTCCTTCAGGAACATCACCAGTATGTTCTTCTGTTGGGACATCATTTGAAAATTCAGCAGCAGTGATTGAATCAACTGGTAATACTAATTTATCGCCAGCTTTTTCGATCAATTCTTTTGCTAATTCTACTTTGTCTGCTTCCACAAGAGAATTACCGATTTCCATGCCTTTTGCTTTGTAGAACGTATACGTCATTCCGCCGCCGATCAAGATTTTGTCTGCTTTAGGAATCAAGTTTTCGATTACGCCGATTTTGTCAGATACTTTTGCTCCACCAAGAATCGCGATCATTGGACGTTTTGGTTCTTCGACTGCTTCACCGATGAATTTGATTTCTTTTTCCATTAAGAAACCAGCAACTGTTGGGATACCTGTTGAAGCGATCCCTACGTTTGAAGCGTGTGCGCGGTGTGCGGTACCAAAGGCATCATTTACAAAAACATCACCTAAAGAAGCCCAGTATTTACCTAGTTCAGGATCGTTTTTGCTTTCTTTTTTGCCATCGATGTCTTCGAAACGAGTGTTTTCAAAAACAACGACATCGCCATCTTGCATGTTGTTGATCGCTGCTTCTAATTTTTCGCCGCGGGTTTCATCCACGAAAGTTACTTCTTTGCCTAACAATTCGCCTAGACGTTTCGCAACTGGCGCTAAAGATTTTCCAGCTTTATCTGCTTCTTCTTTCACACGACCTAAGTGTGAGAAAAGAATTGCTTTTCCGCCGTTTTCGATCACGTAATTGATTGTTGGTAATGCTGCTTTGATCCGTGTATCGTCTCCGATCACTCCATCTTTCAATGGAACGTTGAAGTCCACACGTACAAGAACTTTTTTATCTTTTAAATCGATATCTTGAACTGTCATTTTCGCCATGAACAGATTCCTCCTAGCATAATTGTTAAAAAAAGCGGAGAAGCGCGATGCTTCCCCGCTTTCTCTTGCGATGGTTTAAATTAAAGTCGTTCGCAACTCTTATAGGTTAGCGAAGTATTCTAAAGTACGTACTAATTGTGCAGTGTATGACATTTCATTGTCGTACCAAGCAACAGTTTTAACTAATTGTTTGTCGCCAACAGTCATAACTTTTGTTTGAGTTGCATCAAATAATGAACCGTAAGTCATACCAACGATATCAGAAGAAACGATTTCGTCTGTGTTGTAACCGTAAGATTCGTTTGAAGCTTCTTTCATTGCTGCATTGATTTCATCAACAGTTACTTCTTTGTCAAGAACAGTAACTAATTCAGTTAATGAACCAGTTGCAACAGGAACACGTTGAGCAGCACCATCTAATTTGCCGTTCAATTCTGGGATTACTAAGCCGATCGCTTTAGCAGCACCAGTTGAGTTAGGCACGATGTTTGCAGCAGCAGCACGGGCACGGCGGAAGTCACCTTTAGGGTGTGGTCCGTCTAGAGTCATTTGGTCACCTGTGTAAGCGTGGATTGTAGTCATTAATCCTTCAACTACACCAAATTTGTCGTTCAATGTTTTCGCCATAGGAGCTAAACAGTTTGTTGTACATGAAGCACCAGAGATAACTGTTTCTTCACCTGTTAAAGTTTCATGGTTTGTGTTGTAAACGATTGTTGGAACATCGTTTCCACCAGGAGCTGAGATAACTACACGTTTTGCACCAGCTGTTAAATGTTTTTCAGCAGCTGCTTTAGAAGTGAAGAATCCAGTACATTCTAACACGATTTCAACACCTAGTTCGCCCCAAGGCAATTCTTCAGGGTTGCGGTTAGCTAAAACTTTGATTTCGTTTCCGTTCACATTGAATGAACCTTCGTGAACTTCAACTGTACCGTTGAAACGTCCTTGTGTTGTATCATATTTTAACAAGTGAGCTAACATTTTAGCATCTGTTAAGTCATTGATAGCCACAACTTCGATTCCTTCTACTTCTTGGATACGACGAAATGCTAAGCGTCCGATACGTCCAAATCCATTAATACCTACTTTAACTGTCATTTAAGATTTCCTCCTTATGAAAATCATAAAAATATTTATTTTAAAGGGTTGCCCCTTTTAAAATCTCATTTGCGCAAGCTTCATCGGTGATGAGCCAGGTTTGTTTTGGTGCATTTTTCATGTATGCATTGACCGCTTTGGCTTTTGATTGTCCGCCAGCGACCGCAAAAATGATTGGGACTTTTTGCAAATCTTTTAATTGAAGTCCGATGCGAGGAACTTTGTAGACGACCTCACCAGCTTCGTTAAAGAAATACCCAAAGGATTCTGCAACTGCATTTTTTTGTTTTAACATCAGAATTTCTTGTTCTGACATTTTTCGTCGAGCCGCCATATGCAACGCCCGTCCAATACTATGAATAACACAATTCGCTTGACTTATCAAGTTTAAGACATCAACGATGGCGGGTTCTTTCAAGAGAAACTCGTAGGTGTTCATGCTTAATTGTTCTGGTACAAACAAGGAGCGATAATCGCCGTTTGTCTGCATCGCCATTACTGAGCTGACTGAGTTTGCTTGCACGTTGACTGATTCTCCGATACCGCCACGGGCTGGAACAAACAAGTTATGACGTTTGGCGGTTTCCAAATTGCCCAATTCCTCGGCAACTTTCGCCATTGTCGTCCCTCCCATCACTGCGATGGTGTTTTTGCCTTCTGGCAATAAGAGATCCAACGATTCATTCAGCAACTGGCCAAATTCAGCAATCACTTTCGGTTGTCGATCACCATCGCCGCTCGCAATCAAACAACGTTCGATGCCAAAGGTCTCTGATAATCGTTTTTCGATTTGGTGCATTCCGAACAGCTGATCCATCAGTGCACCGATCTTCGTATACACTTCTTCTCCATAGGCGGTCAATTGCATGCCGCTTTTTGAAGAGTCGATCAGTTTTAGCTTTTTAAGGATATCTGTTTCCGTCCTCAACACGCGTTCCGTCATTGATAAACTTTCCGAAAGTGTCCGGCGGCCAACGGGCTGCATCCAATAAATATTTCTTAAGATACGGTAACGTTCCTGGAGTACAGCGAGAATATCCGGGGTGATTGCCTCAATCAATTTTAATTCATCGAGCATTTTATACCCTCCCGTTGGACAATTTTCGTCCTACAATGACTTAAAATGACCCATCGATTGCAAAAAAAATTTAAATCTGTTTCCTACACCAATAATAGTAGCACTTATCGCCTTGATACGCAACTATTTCAGTCACAAAATCTTGCTTTTCATAAAATCGTCATAATTTGAAAAAGAGGAAAGGATCGATAAAAAAAGGAAAGGCTTTGCTGCCTTTCCTACTCGTTAATAGTACGTTTTGCTTTACTCGAATCGTTTCCGCTTGGAAGAACCTGGGATATTCATGGCTTCACGATACTTTGCCACCGTTCGTCTGGAAATATCGATGCCCTGGGCTTTGAGGGCATCTGTCAACTTCTGATCTGACAATGGTTTGTTTTTGTTTTCTTCATCGATCAGTGCTTTTAGCTGCTGTTTGATCGATGCCGTCGTCAGGTCATCACCGCTTTCTTGTGTCGAAACTTTCTGTCCAAAAAATAGTTTTAATTCAAACACCCCAAAGGAGGTTTCCAAGTATTTCCCGTTGACCGCTCGGCTGACCGTCGATTCATGAATCCCTAATTCTTCGGCAACTTCTCTTAAAACCAATGGCTTTAATGGGCGATCTGGTTGAGTGAAAAACTCCTTTTGCCGTGCAACGATCTGCACCCCGACACGATAGATGGTATCCCCTCGTTGCAGCAAGGTCTTTTTCAGCCACTCGAACTCTTGGGCTTTATTGTCTAAATAACTTAATACCTCTGGATCACCGCTTTGCTTCAATTGATCAAAATATTGCTGCTGAAAGCGAACCTCTGGCAAGGCGCGTTTGTTTGATTTCACGATCGGCTGTCCTTTTTCAACCGTCACTCTCAGGTCAGGAACGATGTAAAGCCCATCGGTTGACCCAAACGCAGCCCCTGGTGTGGGGGTCAATGTTTGAACATAATCAAAGACCTTTTGGATCTCAGTTAATGGAATCTGCAGCGCTTTGCTGATTTTGTCCCACTTGCGCTCTGCCATTTCCGTAAAAAATTCTTCTAAAATGAGATAGGCCATTGGCGGCGCATAGTCATCTCTTTCCGTTTGCAGCATCAAACACTCTCTTAGATCACGAGCACCGACGCCTGCTGGATCTAGCTGCTGGATCAAGGTCAAGGCATCGAGCATTTGGATTGGGGTCCCACCAACAAGTTTTCCAGCTTCTTCCAGATCAATCGTCAAAAAGCCGTTTAAATCAATGTACTCGACTAAAAATAAAACGATCGTCCGCAAGAAGGTATCTCGGTAGTTTAAATGTACTTGATCAATGAGGTATTCGAATAAAGACGTATGCTGGTCAGGGATCTGGCTTAAATAATCCATCAATTGTTCTGATGAGCCATTGCTTTTGCTTGGTGTGATGGGCGAATCATATTCCCCCAGATCAATCAATGGATTTTCTAATGCTTGGTTATCTATGAAGGACAATAATTCGTCTGCAGAAAATTGCAACACTTGGATCGATTGCTGTAATTTCTGCGTCATAGCAAGCTTTTGCGTCTGTTTTTGTTGTTGTGAAAATTGCTGTTGAAATTTCATCATTCTACCTCTTGTTTTTTTCACTGAAATTGGTTAAACTAATATTTGTGCTTCGCGCCTTTAGTGTAGTGGATATCACGTAAGATTCCGGTTCTTGAGACGGGGGTTCGATTCCCTCAAGGCGCGTTTTTTCTTTTCGTTACAAGTATACTCGATTCAAATCAATAATTCAAAAGCACTTAGGGACCGCTGATGCGGTTCCTTTTTTATTTGTATCTATGTAAGAAGGCGAACTCGTCCTTCAACGATTAAAAGCTGCTTGCAGCCATAAGGCGAAAAAAAGAAGAGGATTACTCCTCTTCTTCCTCTTCATCCGCAAAATCATCTTCATCATCGTCATCGATAATGGTTAGATCTTCCTCAATGCTGTCAGGTAATTCTTCTTCATCATCGGTGCTGTTGTCGGCGCCGATTTCTTGCAAGTCTGAATTGTATGCCGAGATTTCTTCATCCTCGTCATCATCATCATCAAAGAGATCATCTTCTTCGTCATCTGACAAATCAGTATCCTCAGGATCATCATCGTTATAATCGATTGCGTCTTCATCATCGTTGATAAAGGCATTGACTTTTTTACGTTTGCGACGACGTGGTGTATCTTCATCCTCGTCTTCGATGCCATGGTTGACTTCTTCATCGATCGAATCAATGGCGTACCATGAACGTAAGCCCCAACGATTGTCGCCTAAAGAAATAAAACTACCGTCGATATTCAAGTCTGTATAAAACTGCGCCAATGAATCACGAATCTCGCTGTCTGAAGTTTCAAGATAGTTTTGAATTTGGTTGACCAAATCAGAAAAATCCATCACGTCACCGCGCTGCTCTAAAATCGCATGGGCAACTTCAATCATCGACAATTCGTTTTTATTTACACCTTCAAATACATTAATTTCCAAACGGGACACGTCCTTTCACAGTCTACTCCTAATCATACAAAATTACGCCTCAAATTGCAATTTTTTCTTTCAATTTCCCTTTGATCAAGCGGTAAATTCTAAAGATAGTTTGTATTCGCCGACTTTGTCAGCAGCCATGAACAAGTCATAATCGATATCGATCTTTCCCGAGTATGGACGGTCTTTCAAGCTAACGTGCAGGTGATTGGTGAAGGTGTGGAACATCATCAAACCATACGGGGTTTGGTAGCTCGTCTCTAACCGTTCCTTATAAGAAAATTTCAAACGCATGCGCATTTCCCCTGAGCGAATCAATTGAATCAATCCGTCTGGCATGATTTTCATCGTGACGGGAACGTCGGTACCGTCTGGCTGGATCTCTTTGTAACGGATATATAAGGTATCACCGATCTTGACTGCTTGTCCTTGCAGATCAAACAGAAAGTTCTCTGTTTCCCCTGCTTGACGTACATTGGTTGTTAAATGAATCGAGATTGGGATTCCTTTTGATAATTCTTGCATGTACGTGTGCCTCCTTTGAAGATTTCAGTTTCATTCTTGCTTTTTTTCATTCGTTTGTCAATCATTTCAGTTGATTCTCCTTGGTCTATTTCTTCATTGAAAATAAAAAAGCGAAAACAAAAGCAAGTTTTCATTCTTTTCTCCAAGTAATTTTCCAAGAATCGTATATAATAAGGATAACAGGTATTTTTAAAGGAGTTTAACCGATTTGACTATCTATATAATGGATCAAACCTTACCACGTATCCACAATCCTTATGAGCCGTTTGCTTTCACCGATGTTGCCACCGAAGCTGCTGGCAAACTGGAACAAGTTTATTGTCATTTTTGGCAGTTGTCCGATACGATGATTTTAGGAATGAAAGATACCCGGCTGCCTTTTTTGATAGATGGTCTGCAGGTTTTGAAAGAAGCTGGCTATGCCTCGATCATCCGCAACTCAGGCGGGCTTGGGGTCATCAATGATGCCGGTATTTTGAATGTCTCCCTCATTTTCCCTAAACATTTGGCTGCCACTACGGATGCAGCCTATGAAATGATGGCGACATTGCTACAAGCAGCCTTTCCTGAGCGGACAATTTTGGCTTATGAAATTGCTGACTCGTACTGCCCAGGCACCTATGACCTGAGTATTGACGGAAAAAAAATTGCTGGCACAGCACAACGACGGATAAAAGACGGCGTGGCTGTCATGATGTATCTGAGCATCAATGGCGACCAACCAGCCCGCGGCTCTCTCGTTCGTCGTTTTTACCAAGCAGGTTTAAAAGAGCGCTTTGGTACGGATGGCTATCCAGCCGTCAATCCTGCGAGCATGACCACTTTAGAAGCGGCTCTCGGCCGTAAGTTTACCACACAAGAGGTGATTGACCGTTTGCAAAAAGCCCTGCTTTTCTTGATCACAGACCAATCCCTATATCCGCTTGAGTCACTGGATCAATGGCTTTCAGAAAATGACCTTAGCGAACAAATGCAGCAACGCTTAGCTGGCATGGAAAAGCGAAATCACCCAATAAAGGAGTTTAGCGATGAGCCTACCATATAAATATCAAACCTTAGCGATAGAAAAAGTGTTTCGTGACCCTGTTCACAACTATGTCCATGTGCAGCACCAAGTGATTTTAGACTTGATCAATTCCAAAGAAGTGCAGCGTTTGCGACGAATCAAACAACTAGGGACTGCTTCTTTCACCTTTCACGGAGCAGAACACAGCCGCTTTTCTCACTCCTTGGGGGTTTATGAAATCAGCCGCCGCATTTGCGATATTTTCCAACGCAATTATTCGATTGAAAAAGTTGGACCGAACGGCTGGGATGATAAGGAGCGTTTAGTGACCTTGTGTGCAGCATTGCTTCATGATGTGGGCCATGGTCCATACTCCCACACCTTTGAGCATATTTTTCATACGGATCATGAAGCCATCACAGTGGCGATCATCACTTCTCCTGAAACGGAAGTTCATCAGATATTGAACCGAGTGGAAGCTGGATTTCCTGAGAAAGTGGCAAGTGTCATCACTAAAACCTATCCAAATCCCCAAGTCGTTCAAATGATTTCCAGTCAAATCGATGCTGATCGGATGGACTACTTGCTGCGCGATGCTTATTTTACCGGCACTGAATATGGCACGTTTGATCTGACCAGAATTTTACGAGTGATTCGTCCGTACGAAGGCGGTATTGCTTTTTCTATGAATGGCATGCACGCTGTGGAGGACTACATCGTCAGTCGTTACCAAATGTATGTGCAAGTTTATTTCCATGCGAGTTCTCGAGGGATGGAAGTGATCTTAGCCCATTTGCTGGACCGTGCTGCAGAACTTTATCAGGTGGATCAGGAAATGTTTCAAAGCCATTCGCAACTGCTTCTCCCGTTTTTAAAACAAGAATTCACTTTAGATGAATACTTGAAACTCGACGATGGCGTGTTGAATACCTACTTTACCCAATGGACGGAAGAGAATGATCCGATCCTCAGCGATTTAGCCAAGCGGTTCTTAAATCGTAAACCGCTAAAATCCGCTCGCTTTGACGATGAGACACAGTTGCCGATGATTGAAGAAATGCAGGGACTGGTGGAAAAAGTCGGCTTCAATCCCCGCTACTATACTGCCATCAATTCAAGCTTCGATCTGCCTTATGATTTTTATCGACCAACTTCTGGTAAGCATCGGACACAGATCGAATTACAGGAAAAAGATGGTTCCCTTGTAGAATTATCCCAAGCCAGTCAACTTGTTGCAGCCTTAGCGGGACAGACCCAAGGTGACCAGCGCTTTTATTTCCCAAAAGAAATGATTGACCCCAACATCCAAAATCACTATGATTTATTTGGAGAGACGTATCAAGAGTTTGCCAAGCACATTCGCAATGGTGCTTTGATCAAACCAAGCCACTAGGAGGAACTTATGAGTATCAAACTGATCGCCATCGATATCGATGGTACCCTGCTGAACAACGACCGCAAGATCACTCCAGCAGTTTACAAAGCATTAAAAGACGCAGAAGCACAAGGCGTGCGCATCGTTTTGTGTACGGGACGCCCCTTAACTGGTGTCCAAGATTTATTGAAGGAACTAGACTTATTTACGGACAATGATTTCGTGATTACCTACAATGGCTCTTTGGTTCAAAAAACCAAAAATCAAGAGATCATCTCTGAATTCGGCTTGTCCCAAGATGACTATCTCTTTGTTGAGATGACTGCGAGAAAATTAGGGGTTCACCTTCATGTAGAAACTGAGGATACCATGTATACCGCTAACCGCGATATCAGTCCTTACACGATTTATGAAGCCTTCTTAGTCAACATGCCATTGAAATATCGGACACCAGAAGAAATGCCTGCTGACTTGAATATCATCAAAATGATGATGATCGATGATCCCGCAATACTGGATCAGATCATCCCACAATTGCCGAGCAGTTTGACCGACAACTACAATGTGGTTAAAAGTGCTCCATACTTCTTGGAAGTCCTAAATAAACAAGCCCATAAAGGAGCTGCTGTCAAAAAATTGGCGGAGCACTTAGGCATCAAACAAGAAGAAGTCATGGCGATCGGCGATAATGAAAATGATTTAACCATGGTGGAATATGCTGGTATCGGTGTGGCGATGGCCAATGCTACTGAAAACGTGAAAAATGCCGCAGATGTCCTAACCGCTTCAAATGAAGAAGACGGTGTAGCAGAAGTGATCAACAAGTATGTTTTAACAAATAACTAAGTGCAAAAAAAGTCAGGTTTCCTTTTTATCGGAAACCTGACTTTTTTATTTTGCCAACCACTGTTCAACTGCCCATTTATGGCTGCCGCGTTTCAATCGTTGGATCGCTTCTTCTGGCGTGTGCCAAGACAATTGATTGGTTTCTTCTGTCGGTTCGCAAACTTTTTTCCACTGTGTCATTAAATAGAAATAGCCCGGGTGATGGTAAAATGTATCGCGATGGCGCGAATAGAAGTATTCAACTGCCTCCCCTAGATACTCAGCGATCTCCCCTTCAAATCCAAGTTCTTCAATCAATTCTCGTTGGATCGCTTCTTCTTTGCTCTCATTTGGCTCAATTTCACCACCGGGCAAAAAGTATGCGCCGTTGGGTGCTTGCACCAAGATCACTTCATTTTTTTCGTTTGGAAGAACGACATACGCCCCATATCTTGATTTGTATGGTTTCCCCGCTTCTTTTTCCCCGAACACAATTTCCTTTTCTGGCATGATTCCCTCCACCAACACTTTCTTTCCATTTTACCTTATGCCAATAGTCTGGACAAGCTGGAAATAACGCTCGGTTGTCTTTTATTCGTTACAAAAAGAGAAAATATGTTATCATACAACTATCAAGATCGAAAGGATGATTTACCCATGAAAATGGCTCACACATGTGTCCGCGTCAAAGACTTAACGGCTTCTCTAGATTTTTATCAAACTGCCTTTGGTTTTGAAGAATCTCGCCGTCGTGATTTTCCTGAACATAAATTTACTTTGGTTTACTTAACTTTGCCTGGTGATGATTACGAGCTAGAGTTGACGTATAACTATGACCATCCTGGCTATGAGTTAGGCGACGGCTATGGCCATATCGCCATCAGTACCGATGATCTAGAAGCGCTTCATGAGAAGCACCAAGCGGCTGGATTTGATGTCACTGACCTGAAAGGACTCCCAGGAACTTCTCCTTCTTACTATTTTGTGAAAGATCCTGATGGCTACAAAATCGAAGTTATTCGCGAAAAATAAAGCGAAGGTGATCGAAAAAAGGACCTCGTGTCCTTTTTTCTTTTTCGATTCATTTACTAGTAGAAAGGTTTGATCAAATGAAGCCCATTATCGGCATCGCTGCTAATGAACGACCAATGATTGAAGAAGCAGAACATTGGTTGTCCTATACACCCAAAAATTTTGTGACCCATATCCAACAAGCCCAAGGCATCCCCCTATTATTACCAATGGGTGTCGTGGAAGATGCTGCGACTTACATCAGCAAAATCGATAAACTCTTGTTAGCCGGTGGTCATGATGTCTCCCCTGTTCACTATGGCGAAGACCCTCATCCCTTGATTCAAGGCATTCATCCTGATCGTGATGTCTTTGAATTGGCATTGATCAAAGAAGCAGTGGCTCAAAACAAACCGATCTTTGGAATCTGCCGCGGCATGCAGTTACTCAATGTCGCATTTGGCGGGAGTTTGTACCAAGATCTCTCTTTGATCGATCACCCAACGATCAAACACGTGCAATTGCCGACGTTCTTTCAATTCCCTACACATCGGGTAAAAATCAAGGCAGACAGTCGTTTGGCTGCTCTTTTAGGCACAACCTATCACGTCAATTCTTTTCATCACCAAGCAGTCAAAACCGTTGCGGATGATTTCAACGTGATTGCCACCGCTCCTGATGGTGTCGTTGAAGCCATTGAATCCACTGCCTATGGCGCACCGATCTTAGGCATTCAGTGGCATCCTGAGCTAGCCGCTCACAAGCTGCCTTCTGAGCAATCGATCTTCAACTTTTTTGTGCAGGAATTCTAAAGTCTTGCCCCTTGTTTTCTAGATTTTAGCGAATAAAAAACGCCCGATCACGAAAAGGATCGGGCGTTTTGCTTATTTTTCGTTTTTCATTAACACTAATGATTGTTTCAACGTTGCTAAAATGCCATTGTCGTTATAGATCAAGACATTTGATTTGTACATTTTTGCAGAAACCAGCATCAGGACGATCGTGGTAACAGCAAGAATTCCTACTGAAATTAATGCACCGCCGATACCCACTGTATCATTAGCAAGCCGTACTGGCATAATGAAGGAAGATAAAAATGGTACATAGGAAGTTACTCGTAAGACCACGTTATGAGGATCCATACCGCCTAGCACGATTCCAAGCATATACCCGCCCAATGAAAGATACGTCACTGGAATGATGGCCTTCGCCGTATCTTCTGCTTTGTTCACTAACGACCCGCAAAGGGCTGATAAGACCGAGTAGATCAAAATTCCTAAGAAGACGAAAACGATCGCAAACACCAGGAAGGGACCAAAAATGCCATCTGTCGAAAAGTTTGCCAACAAGTCTTTTACCATTGGGTTATCCTTGATCCAGAAATAGCTCCCGCCAAAAATCGCAACATAAGCAACTAGCTGGGTCGCTGCAACCATGATTACACCAGTCAATTTGGCATAGTAATGGATTTGCGCCCGTGTACTAGACAAAATGACTTCCATGATGCGTGTGCCTTTTTCAGAGGCAATCTCTTGTGCAATGATCTGTGCGTAAGTAATGATAAAGAAAAAGAGGATGATTGTTGCGATCATACTTACTAGTGATTGCATCGCGGTATTGTCTTCCCCATAAGTCATTTCGCCATCTTCACCGAAGGAAACTTTTTGACGATCAAGCGGTGCGACTTCACTAAGGACTGCCACTTGCTCAGCAGTCAAGCCAAGCTCACTAGCTCTATAGGAAGACTGCAAACCCGTCAATAACTGTTGGATCGTCAGCTCTAAAGCTTGCCCCATCGAGGACTCGCTTAATAATTCCCCTTGCAGCGTATCCCCAGAAGCAGTAATAAGTAACAAAGCATCAGCATCTTTGTCTGCCATCTGTTGCTGCCCTTGTTCTTCGCTGTCAACAATTTCAAATTCAAAATCATCGCCGCTTTGGTCCACAAAGGTCTGCGCAATGGCTGGTTCATTCGCATAAACGGCAATTTTGTCGACACTGTTCATACCATCAGCAAAATAACCAATGAGATAAAATGCCCCCGTTGCAATAAATGGCACGAGAATCATAATCAAAAACGAAATTGATTTGATATTTTTTTTATAAACATCTAATGCGATTACCCAAAACTTACTCATTTATTTTTCCCGCCTTCCGCTTAAAGATTTCTTCTAACGTTGGCGGTTGTTGATTGAACATAGGGATATAACCATCCGCCGTTGCTAAATCAAATAAGGTTTTTCCTACTGCAGGATCAGCAATCGTAATATCATAGCTGCCATCTTCTCTGGCAAGAACTTCCTCGACACCTGCCACTGCCAAGAGCTGTTCTTTCGTCAAGTTGGATTCTAAATAGACTTTCGTCCGCCCAAAGGATTCACGAATTTCATGAACTTTTCCGTTTAAGACGGTTTGACCATCCCGCAGCATAATCAAGTGATCGCAGATTTTTTCCACATTATCCATATTATGACTGGAGAAAATGACACATGAGCCATTTTTTTTCAGTTCAATGATCCCATTTTTCAACAGTTCTGCATTGACGGGGTCTAACCCACTAAATGGCTCATCTAAAATCACCAATTTTGGTTCATGGATCAACGTTGAGATCAGCTGAACTTTTTGCTGATTTCCTTTTGATAGCGATTTGACTTTATCGGTTTTCTTGCCTTTGACTTTAAATTTGTCCATCCAATAGTCGATTTTTGGTACGATGTCTTCTTTCTTCTTGCCTCGTAACCGCGCGAAATAGATCAATTGATCTTCAATGGTTACTTTTGGAAACAAGCCGCGTTCTTCTGGCAGATAGCCGATAATATTGTATTCTTTTTCACTTATTTTATGGCCATCCCATAATACTTCCCCTTGATCAGCTTTCAAGAAATCCAAGATCAATCGGAATGTCGTCGTTTTACCAGCACCATTTTGACCAATCAAGCCCATGATCTGTCCATCATTGATGGTAAAGGACAATTGATCGACTGCTGTATAATCGCCAAATGTTTTTACTAATTGTTTTGCTTCTAACACATGCTCACCTTCCCTGTCTAATAAAATATATCACTAAAGAAAAAGCCGATAACGGCGCCAATGATCGCTCCGACAAACATCAAGATGACGGTATCGCGGATCACTCGTTGACGCTTCGCCAGTTTCTCTGGTTCATTGTAATAACTTGCTCGATTTTTATATAAGAATTTCATCAGGATCGTGGTCAATCCTACCCCAATCGGGATAAACACCAGCCCCGTAATCAATCCTAGTCCAAAGGACCAAAATGGATTTGTGCGAATATTGAAATAACGGATCAAAAAGTAAATTGCTGCTAATATCACTAAACTGATCACCGAAAGTAGAATCGATTTTTTCATTAAATACCGTGTTTCATTATCGATCCGTTCTTGATAGCTTTCTTGGTCACTGAAAATCGCTGGTGTGTCAGGAGACGCTTTAAAATAAAAATAGCGATCTTTATAATTGCTGATATAAGTCCAGCCTCCTGCTTGATACATCGCTAAGTAATCAACGATCTCAGAGGGCTCTCCTTCGAAAAAGTCTACTGCATATTTGATCGTTTCTGGGTCTCCTTTGATAAACTTCAAAAACCCTAACCGATTCATCTTCACAAAGTGCCACCCTAACGACGCTTGTTTTTGCAGACGAACCATTTCCTTTTCTGGGTAATAGGCTACACCAAGTGAAAGAAGGTATTTCTTATTGATGCCCATCTTGCTCTCCCCCTAACGCTTCGAAAACCTGTTCTCCGATTTGATAAAATAATTTGCGCCGTTGAATATCTTTCTCCAGAACTTGTCTTCCTTCTGGTGTAATCTGATAGATTTTTTTTCGGTCAACGCTTTCCTCTAAATCGATCCACCCCTTTTTCGTCAGCTTCTTTAAAATCGTATACATCGTTGCGGGACCAATCTCAAACGTCCCTTGGCTTAGCTCATGGATCTGTTTCATGATGAGATACCCATGTTTCGGCTTTAAAAGCGCTAATAAAATCAAATAGGTTGAATCTGTCAATGCCTCATCCATTTGATTCCTCCGTCCCACTAGCTATATCACTTAATGATATATTATCGAATGATATAACCAGCGTCAATCTTTTTTTGAAAAATAAAAGCCGTCTCCACTAGGGGAAACGACTTTTTGAACATTAGTTAGCAATTTTGACAGGCGTATTATAAGGGATGTTATAGTAAAACCATTTGGCATCTGGGACTGCTAAACGAATGCAGCCATGAGAAGCCCGAGTGCCTAATTTTCGTCCTTCAACAGAACTAAAAGCATTAGTGGACCAAGCAATGCTCGTTGGGATCGTATGGAATAAATAGACGCCGTGATCTTTAAAGGAACGGTAGTAAGCGGCTCCTGAAAAAGCTAAGCCTTTTTCTGCTTGGATACGGAAATTCCCTAAAGGTGTTGGCGTATTGAAGGCACCGGTCGAGCAAAGCATCGTATAAATCACTTTATTTCCTGATTTGATGTAGACCCGCTGTTTGCTGATAGATACTTCAATGTTTAAGTTTTTAACGTTTAATGAAGGATATTTCCCTCCTGTAGTATACATCCAAAAGTTGCTATTTACATTTGTGGTTTGATTTTCCTTGACCCAACGGATTCGACCAGCTGGCGAAACGAGATACAAGTAATTGCCATCACTCGTTTTTGCTAGTTTGGTCGCTTGTGCCATATAGCCTTTGTAGGCACTCTTTTTCCCAAGTTTCGCACTATTTGGATCGGCTTTTTCAAAGAAATTGCCATCCCCATTCTTGATGACCACGTAGCGGCTAATGTTGCTTTGAGAAGTGATCGTATGGGCATTGGTCACCCCACTTGCATTGATGTAGCCTAACCATTTGTTGTTGAGATAGAGGGAGTAGTAGGTGGAGCCGTTGAAATGTTGATACTTCCCAGTAACTTGGATATTCTTGTTCATGTAATTCGCGCTACTGCCTTTTTTCTTCGCAAAAGCCAAATCTTGCCATAAGGTATAATTCTTACTTTTTAGGCGGACTGTGCGTTTTTCACTTTGCCAAGTGCCCCCTTGATTGTTGGCAACCGTTGCTGCATTGGCATTTAAGTAGCCGATCCACTTGCCATTCGCATCATAAAGGGACAAGTAGACACCGCCATTGACATGGTTGTATCTTCCTTTGGCAAGATAGGTTTTTCCCGCTAATTTCGTGGTAGTATTTTTCTTACTCGACCAGCGAAAATTGCCCCAAATCGTGTAATTTTTCTTGGTCAATGTCACATATTTCCCGTAGGACTGATAGGCGCCTTGCGCATCAGTCGTTAATTTGACACCCGAGGCATTGATATAGCCTAGCCATTTGTTGTTATTTGTATAAAGAGAATAGTATGTCGACCCATTCAAGTGGCGATATTTCCCAGTAACTTTGACTGTTTTTCCATTTAGAGAGGCTGTCGTTCCTTTTTTCGCTGTCCAATGAAAATTTTGCCATAGCGTATAATTTCCGCTGATGATCGTGGCATACTTTGATTCAGACTGCCATACACCCCCAGGTGATGTCGCTAACTTAACGCCGGTAGCTTTTATCCAACCGATGAGAACATTTTTATTTGAATACAATGCGTAATAGATCACGTTATTATTCGTCGTGAATACTTCTTTGATTTCAAAGGTTTGACCAGCAATGCTTGAAGAAGTGCTCGTTTTTTTATCTAAAAACACATCTTGCCAAAGCGGTTCTTTCGCACTTGTAACGGTTGCATATTTTTTCTCGGTTTTGAAGGTTCCGCTGGCAACTTTCACTGCTGCTTCTGCTACGACACCGACAACCTTTTGATCGTCACGAATTTCAAGATAGGTCCGCTTATCGGCACCTTGATACCGTTTGACACTACGGTATACCTTGCCAGCTAATTCATTGATCGTTCCTTGCTCGATCAATTGATCCTTCTCAAAACGGTAAAGGATGTTTTGCGTTTCAGGATTGGCTGCTGCAACCGGAGTGATTTTTATATATTGGTTTTTATCTGCAATTGATTCAACATCAATGATCCCTAAGTCTGGTTCTTCAGAAGATTCTTCCGTCGATTGAGTAGATGAATCTTGTGTGGTCTCGGTCTGACTGGTCTCAGTCGCAGCCGTGCTAGTACTTGACGTTGTTTCTGATGAAGAGGTAGACGTTGATGAAGACTCAGTTGCCGTGCTTGACTCTGTACTCTCTGTACTTGCCTCTTGAGATGATGCTGCGCTCGCTTCTGAGAAACTTTCTGACGTCGCCTCTTGTGCAGTGACAGACGCTGCTGTCGGATCCCCTTCATTTGCTGCATAAACTTGTGTGATCGTTCCTGCAATGGGTGCGACCAGTACCCCAACAATCGCAACGCCTTGAAGCAACCCACGTTTCAACTTCTTCATTTTTATTCCCCCTTTAATCCTATTTTGGTATTACTTTCTTACTATATTAACAAGATATTTTTTAGTGCCACTCCCCACTTTAAGTATACCACTGCCTAATAGAAAATTTGAAAAAAACGTCCCCAAAATAAAAAAAGCAATAGCCACTTTCGGCTATTGCTTCAAAAACGTTTCTTCTATTACATATGTTCCGCAACTAAAGCTTTCAATTGATCTTTTGTATGCACCCCAATTGCTTTATCAACGACTTGGCCGTCTTTTTTCAACAACAAAGTTGGAATAGACATGATCCCGAATGAAGCTGGTGTTTCAGGATTTTCATCCACATCCATTTTCACGATCTTCAATTCGTCTTCCTCATATTCATTCGCTAATTGTTCCAAGATCGGCGCTTGCATCCGACATGGACCACACCAAGTTGCCCAAAAATCAATAAGGACTAAGCCTTTATCGGTTTCTTCTGAAAAAGTTTTATCAGTAATTTCTTTTGCCATCGTACTTCCCCTCCATTTTTAAAACTAAAAAAAGTATACCACGTATCGGAAGTTTTTTAAAATCGTCTGCTTACAAAAGGTAAGGGTTCTTAAAGGTTAGTTAAACTTCACAATGGTCGCTCCATTGCCTCCTTGATTTGCTGGGGCAAATTCAAAACTTTTCACCGAGCGATGGTTTTTTAGGTAGTCAGTGATCCCTTGACGCAATGCGCCGGTTCCTTTACCGTGAACGATCGTCACCTGCGGATAACCTGCCAAAATTGCTGCATCCAAATACTGATCCACTTCATTGAGGGCTTCTTCGTACCGCTTGCCGCGTAAATCCAACTGATTGACCACTGGACTGCTGTCAGCAGAACGAATCGTATTAACGATACGCTGTGTAGGCTCCTTCACTGGCGCTGCTGGTTGGAGATCTGTTTCTGGCAAATTCATTTTCAGAATGCCGATTTGGACTTGCCACTGATTTTTACCGGCTTTTTTCAACAGTACCCCGCGCTGCCCATAAGAAGTTACGAGCACTTCGTCTCCTTCTTTCAGTGTCTTGGCTGCCTTGGCTTTTTGCAGAACCTTGTTTTTTTGCAGATGTTCTTCTTGCTGTAGCCCTGATAACTTGGTGCGCGCGTCGATCAGCTCGTGTTCTTTGACCTTCGTTTGACCGCCGGCTAACTGCATTTTACGAATATCGGCAATGATTTTTTCAGATTCTTCTTTGGCTTCTTCAACGATCTGATTGGCTTTTTGCCGAGCTTTCGCCAATTCTTTTTCACGTTCTTCAAAGAAATAACTATAGGCTGCTTCTAGCTCTTGGTGCAAGCGGGCCGCTTCTTTTACATGATGACGGACTTCAAGATACTCGGTTTCCGTCATTTTTCTTCGATTTTCTAAATCAGCGATCATTTCATTCAGGTCTTGGCTTTCTCCATCCATGATCTCTTTGGCTTGATCAATGATCGTATCTGGCAAGCCAAGTCTTTTCGAAATCTCAAACGCATTGCTTCGTCCTGGAACCCCGATCAACAAGCGATAGGTCGGACTTAAGGTATCAACATCAAATTCCATAGAGGCATTGATCGTATTGGATCGGTTATAGCCATAAACCTTCAATTCAGGATAATGGGTCGTCGCCATGACATAAGCCGACTTAGCCCCAAGTTCGTCCAAAATCGCAATCGCTAGTGCCGCCCCTTCTTGAGGATCGGTTCCTGCGCCTAATTCATCAAAGAGAACTAAGCTTGTCTCGTCGACTTTTTTCAACACTTCAACGATCGTTGTCATATGAGAAGAAAAGGTCGATAGACTTTGCTCAATGGATTGTTCATCCCCAATGTCCGCAAAAATCTCATTGAAGACACCCATTTGGCTTTCTTCTTCTGCCAGAATTGGTAAACCAGCTTGGCCCATGATCTGCAATAGCCCTAATGTTTTTAAGGTGATGGTTTTCCCACCGGTATTCGGCCCAGTAATGACAACGGCTTGATAGTCTTTTCCAATCGTAATATCGTTAGGAACGACTTTTTCTTGATCGATCAATGGATGACGTGCTTGCTTAAAAAAGACATGGTTGTCTTGATTGATCGCTGGTACGATTGCCTTCATCTCTTTTCCAAAACGAGCCTTGGCATTCATGAAATCCATGATCCCGATCACATACGCATTATGGAGAATCTCTCTTTGATATGGGGCTAACTCTGCTGACAATTCTGCTAGAATACGTGTAATTTCATCCCGTTCCGCAATTTGATGCTGGCGCAAACGGTTATTTTGTTCCACTACTTGTTTCGGTTCGATAAACAAGGTTTGACCAGAGGAACTTTGGTCGTGGACTACCCCGCCGAAAACACCTCGGTACTCTTGTTTGACTGGAATCACATAACGCTCATTTCGCATGGTTACGATCGTATCACTTAGATACTTTGCATTGCCACCTCGGACGATGCCATCCAATGTCTCGCGAATCGTCCGTTCTGCTCGTCGGATCGATTGGCGAATTCCACGTAGTGCTGGAGAGGCATCATCTGTGACTCGGCCATCCTCATCGATAGCTTCTTTCAAGCGTCGATTCAAGGTTGGCAAAGACACCAACTGTTCTTCCCAGTGATACAAGCGGGAAAATTCAATCTCGCTTTCAGACAAATCAGCAAAAAAGCGTTTCAATTCCTGCGTAGTTGATAAGACACGGGCAACTTGTGCCAACTCAATGCCGTTTAAATCGGCGCCAATTTCGATCCGTTTCATTTGGGGACGAATATTCTCAATCTTTGGTACAGGGATTCCGCCTCTTAAACGTTGGATCTTGATCGCGTCTTCTGTTTCTGCCAGCCAAGAGGAAATGACTTGCGCATCACTTGATGGCGCAAGCTTTGCTAAGGCTTCTTTTCCTTGGGCTGTTACAATATACTGACCGATTTGACTCTTTACTTGTTCAAATCCTAAAACATCAAGGATCTTAGTATTCATTCTTTTCTCACCTGCTTTGTTTTAACTTTTTGTTCCTAAGAAAAAGGCAGAATGGCTCTGCAACCATCTGCCTGCTTTTTACCCAATCACATCTGTGATCCACAATCGATAGAAGTAATCTGAGAGAATCGGCGACCGATCAACGATGAAATTCGCAGTTCCGCTCGTTTCAAACAGATTTTGAATCGTGGCAAACGGGATCATTGAGAGAATCATGAAAAACATGTACAAATTGATATACATCAAGATAACATTCAAAACACCCGCAACTGCCCAGTCATAACCACCTAAAAAACGTAGGCGTTTGTAACGCAAACTGTCTGCAAAAATCACCACTAGTTTTGTGATCAGCCATCCAGCAAAGAGCACCATCACAAAAGCGATGGCTGCATAATAGGCTTTGTCTAAATCTAAAGCCAGTTCCATATCGTAGTATTTTAACTTTGAGTCCGCCGTTACTGACATATAAGGAACATAGAGCTCAATTTTCTTCGCAATTTCTTGGTAATTTGCTACTGCAAAGAAAAAAGAGATCAAATAGCCCAAAACTGAGACCAATTGTAAACTGGTTCCGCGCCGTGCGCCGCCGTAAAAGGCTGCCAACAACAAAACCAAGACAAATAATCCAATCATTTAGGTATCCTTTCTACGCCGCACTACCCATGGGCTGTCTTTTCTTGAATTTTTCGTTTCCTTTGTTCATTTAAGATCTGTTGTGCTTCCACATGATTATGGATCTCCACATCACTGCGACCTGTCTCATCGAGAACTTTCCGTGCTTCGGATTCAATCGCTTCGATCCGCTTAATGCGATTCTCAAGCTCCGTTGCTTTAATGGCTTGTCCTCGCAGCTCGTCCACCTTTTTTTGTAGGACCAAAAGCTGTTCTTGTTTTTTCAGCTGGTCGGAAACAGCGTTGATCGCTAATAAGATCGACGCTTGTTCTTGATCGGTTTGTGGCGATAATTGCATGATCTCAAGCAGTTGGTCATTGACCAATCTTGTCACCATATCCATGTGTTCTTTGCTTTCGCGTCCAATAATCGTGTAACTTTGATTCGCGATAACTGCTTTATAACGTTTCTTTTGCTCCGTCATAGGAATATTTCCTCCCATTGCTTACATTCTGCTCTATTCTATCACTTATTGAACATGTGTCGCAAACTCTTAACTATTATACGTGATTTTCTTATGAATTTCCATGCCAATCGTTTGTTTGCTGATCGTCTTAGTAAAAAAGAATAAGAAGTATGGTAAAATCTTAAAGTATCCTTTTGTCTACCTAAAAAAAGACAAAAAATCAGGAGGAATCAAATGAGTACGATCGTTATCAAAGTACCAACTTCAACTATCCAAAAGATGCAGCAATTTTACCAACGAGATTTGCTAGCTAAGAAAGTTCCTTATACAGTGTTTGTCGCCAAAAAAGGGCCAACGACGATCACTGCTTATACGTCAGGAAAAGTCATGTTCCAAGGAGCGACTGCTGAAAAAGAAGCTTCCTTATGGGGCGATACGGCAAGTGCTGTACCAGATAAGAAAAAAGCGACTGTTTCATCCACTGCGTTGCCAGCAGGATTTAGCGAAAAAAGCGTCGTCGGCAGTGACGAGGTCGGTAATGGCAGTTATTTCGGTCCTTTGGTGGTCTGTGCCGTCTATGCAAAAAAAGAGCAATTACCACAGCTGAAAGCTTTAGGAGTCAAGGACTCAAAAATGCTGACAGATCCAGAGATCCGTAAGATGGCGCCGAAAATCAAAGAATTGGTTCCTTACCAATTGCTCACCGTCACGCCCAGCAAATACAACGAGATCCAACCAAAATACAACACAGTCCGAATGAAAGTTGCTTTGCATAATCAAGCCATTCGTTTGCTTTTGCAAAAGATTGCTCCTGAGACACCAGATGCCATTTTGATCGATCAGTTCACGAGCGAAAAAAATTATCGCACCTATTTAAAGTCGGAACAAGTAGCGGTCACTGAAAAGCTCTATTTTGCGACGAAAGGTGAACAATATCATTTAGCAGTAGCGGCAGCCTCTATTTTATGTCGTACAGTCTTTTTGGATGAATTAGATGCAGCCTCTAAAGAAGTCGGTTTGCGCTTGCCTTCTGGCGCCCACGCAGCTGCTGATCAAGTTGCAGCAAAATTACTGCAGCAAGGTGGCATAGCACTATTAGGCCAATATGCCAAACTGCATTTTGCGAATACCGAAAAAGCACAGAAACTCGCCAAGCTGTGAGTTCTCGTATTTTCAAAAAAACTGCTGCTACTTCTGAATAAAGGAAGCAGCGGCAGTTTTTGTCCTCAGTACCAGTTGAATGCTGGGAATCAAAGCCCTAAGCCAGCTGCTTCGATTCCCATCGTGATCAACCCAGCCAAATAATTTTCTGAAAACTGATCGGAAAAGTGTAATTTTGGCAAGACGCCATATTGAAACACTGCTGCCAGCTGCTTTTCCAAAAAGGAGCGCGACACGAGCGCCTGCCATTCAGAGGGCAAAAACAAAATGACTTGATGCGGGTCCGTCACTGCCACGATCGCTTGAAGAGTAGCAGTCACTTGTTCTGGGATCGCCTCTGTTGCCAAAGGGTAAGAAGCCGTGTAGAGATGCGGCAAATGCTTGATTTCGCCACTTAAATGGTTGGCTCCTTTAAAGAGCTGTTGGTCGATGACCAGTCCCGCACCTGGCGGATAATTTTTCGGAAAATAAATGCCAGCCACGATTTTTTTCTCTTCTTTGAAATGAAATACCGCAGCATTCACGTCATTCTCAATAAGCGTTTTTACAGCGATCTCCTTTTCAATCAATTCCCCTAGCGCCATGTCCTTAAATGCTGGAGCATCCATGATCTTCAGTCTTCCAGCAATTTCCACACCAGGAATTCCCACGACTGCCAAGCTGATTTTCGGGTATTCCTGTTTTATCTGACGAATCACTTGCAAGAACTGCGGCAATCGGCCCTCTGCTGACTGCTCATGATGCAAAATGTTCCCGACGAGATCGACGACTGAAAAACGAATCACGATCTGCTGGTCTTCTTCGATAAACTGAATGATCAACAACAGTGTCCGTTGCGCATTGTACTGGTAAGCCGCAGCTTGACGTCCTCCCGTTCGTTGCGGTTGATCCGTCGTCAAAAGCAACTGCTTTTCAATCAATTCAGGAAGCAGCTTGTTGATCGTTACCACGCTTAATTGAGAGGCATCTGCCAGTTGGCGCTTGGTCATAGGCGCTTGCTGCTGTTTTAGCAAATCCAGCAATACTGCCTGATTATGTAATTTAATGGTCGTTGGCTGATAAGCTTTCATTTTTCTCCCCCTCAACGCTCCTATTTTAACAGATAAAAAGCTGGGAATATACCTTTATTAATTTTGTTAACAAAGGTATAATAGAAGCAACTTATTAAACAAAGTTTACTAAGTTCAAAAAAAAACGATCTATGTTGCTTATTAAAGGAGTTGTCGATAATGAAAATTGAACACATCGCACTATATGTCAATGATTTGGAAAAAATGAGGACATTTTATGAAACCTACTTTCAGGCGGTCAGCAACCCAAAATACCATAATCCGAAAACAGGCTTTCAGTCCTATTTTTTGACCTTTGATTCTGGAAGTCGGTTAGAATTAACGACCAAGAAATTTTTAAGCCCTCGTATCAGCGAAAGCTTAGGCTACACTCACCTTGCGATTGCAGTTGGTGATCAAGCTGACGTCGATCGATACGCTCAACGGTTTGTTGAAGATGGCTACCCTCTTTTAAATGGTCCTCGTACAACAGGCGATGGCTATTATGAAGCAGTTATCCAAGACCCCGAAGGCAATTTGATTGAATTAACCACCGACGATTTACCGTCTTAGAAAGGATTTTGCAATGAAAGAAGACTTTGATTATCAAGCGATGTTGGCTGGTCAATTGTATCAAGCTTCTGGCATTCTCCCTGAGAATGGTTCAGCGGAGGGAAAAAAACGTGCCCAGGAAATCAACCACTTACCAGTCGATGACCAAGAACGAATCATCGCCAAAGAAAAAGCACTCTTTGGCAAATTTGGGCAGCATTGCTTTGTCCAACCACCCCTTTATGTTGATTATGGTCGCCATGTTGAGATTGGTGATCACTTTTATGCCAATATGGATTGCATTTTTTTAGATGTCAATAAGATTCTGATTGGTGATCATGTGATGGTGGGACCACGGGTCAGCTTCTATACCGCCGGTCATCCAATCGATTCTGTGGTCCGCAGTCAAGATTTGGAATTTGGCCTACCGATCACCGTCGAAGATTACGTTTGGATCGGGGGCAATAGTACGATTTTACCAGGTGTCACGATCGCCAAACATGCCATCGTCGCTGCTGGTTCCGTCGTCACAAAAGATGTGCCGCCGAATACGATCGTCGGCGGCAATCCAGCCCGTGTGATCCGTGAGATTCAGCCGGCTGACAAAGAACATTGGGAAACTGCCGCCCAGCTCTATCATCAAAAACGAGCAGACTGGCAGAAGCAGCAAAAATAACGAAACAAAAGGAGACGCCATGATTTTTACAGACTATCACGTCCATAGTGATTACAGCGATGATTCTTGGTATTTGATGGAAGATGTAGTCAAAGACGCCATTAAACTAGGCTTAGCAGAAATCTGCTTTACCGATCATGTGGATTATGGAGTCAAAGAAGACTGGCAAGCGACGGATACGTACCTCGTCGGGGCCAATAAAGTTGTAAAAAATGTCTACTACGACTTGTATTTTAACGAACTGGCACGCTTAAAAGAAACATACAGTGACCAAATCAAGCTAAAAACTGGGCTGGAATTTGGGATACAAATGCACACGATCCCACAATTTACCCGTCTTTATCATTCGCATCCCTTTGACTTCATTTTACTTTCCGTTCATCAGGTAGACGATCAAGAATTTTGGACTGGAGAATTTCAAAAAGGACGCAGCCAACAGGAATGCTACGAGCGCTATTATGATGAAATGTATCAGCTAGTCACGACATATAAAGAGTATTCCGTCTTAGCCCATATGGATTTGATTCGTCGTTATTTAGATAAAGAGAAGGACGCTTTTGAACAAACGAAAGAACAAATCGCAGAGATCTTGAAAGTCGTGATCAAAAATGGCAAAGGCATTGAACTGAATACCTCTTCCCACCGTTACGGAATCAACGGGTATACGCCATCGATCGAGATCCTCAAGCTTTATCGTGACTTGGGGGGAAGCATGATAACCATCGGCAGCGACAGTCATAAACCAGAGCAGCTCGGGTTTCAAATCAAAGAGGGACAAGATCTTTTACGGTCATTAGGATTTACTAAGCTCTGTACGTTTGAACAGATGCAGCCGATTTTCCATCGTTTTGCTTAACCTGCGCAAAAGCTCCGTCTTTTGCAAAAATCATCCCCTCGTCTTTCGTCATGAATCTAAGTATTTTAAACAACAAAAAGAACGACCGCTTCAATCTGCGGTCGTTCTTTTTTTAGACATCAGTTCGTCCAAGCAGCAACTTCTTCTGGGTGATTGGCTACCCAATCTTTGGCTGCATCTTCGGCTGACGTTCCGTCATTGATTGCTAACATGACTTCTTCCATGTCTTCTTGTGTCCAGTTGAAACGATCAAGTACTTCGTAGACTTCTGGCATGTCATCTGCTAATCCTTGGCGTACAACAGTGTTGATGCTTTCTGCTTCACCCATTGTTCCTTCTGGATCATCCAGATATTTCAGATCATATTTCGCAAACATCCAATGTGGAGACCAGCCAGTAATAACGATCTCATCTTGGTTCTTGATGGCTTGGCCTAATGCCACTGTCATCGCTCCTGAAGAAGAGGTAGCGACATTCCAATCGGAAAGGTTGTCATACGTTGCAACCGTATTTTCCGCTGCATTTACGACACCAGCGCCTGGTTCGATACCAGTGATGGTTTTTCCAGCTTCGTCAGAAAGGTCTGCGATGGAATCTACATCCATATAACTTGGTACAACGATCCCCAGTTTTGCCCCCTCTAAGTTAGGACCTAAGTTTTCAACTTGGTCTTGGTACTGTTCATACTGGGATTGATGCGTAGATGGCAGCCAAGCAGCGACCATCCCGTCAACTTCCCCTTTTGCCACCGATTCCCACATGATGGCATTATCCAAAGGCGTCGTATTGACTTCGTAGCCCATTTGCGACAAAACTTCTGCCACCACATGGGTAGATGCAACTTCCGTATCCCATTCGACATACGCCAAGTTCACCGTGCCTTTGCTGTCAGAAACATTTCCAAAGGCAAACGATGCTCCAATCAAAGCAACGACTGCCGCTGCAGCAATCCCGCCAAAAAGACGTTTTTGTTTGCGACTTGTCTTGCTGGCTGCTTTTTGATGTGCCGAACGATTCAAATTCTGGGTAAAGCGATCCATGATGATCGCCAAAATAACTAAGGATACCCCACTGACAAATCCGTTACCGACTTGTGCTCGTTGCAAGGCGGACAAGACGCCGCGCCCTAACCCAGGAGCACCGATCATTGACGCGATCACGACCATTGATAATGCCAGCATCGTGGTTTGGTTGACCCCAGCCAAAATAGTGCTTTTGGCTAGTGGCAATTCTAATTTGATCAGTTTTTGCCAGCCAGTCCCACCGAAGGAATCAGAGGCTTCCACCAATTCACGAGAAATTTGGCGAATCCCTAAGTTCGTCATCCGAACGGTTGGTGGTAGAGCAAAGATCACTGAGGCGAAGACCCCAGGAACCATCCCGATCCCAAAGAAAGCAACCGCAGGAATCAAATAAACGAAACCAGGCATCGTTTGCATAAAGTCTAAGATCGGCGTCACGATACTTTGCGCTTTTTCGCTTTTCGCCATTAAGATTCCTAGTGGAATCCCAATGATGATCGAAACCAAACTCGACAATAAGACCAACGTGACGGTGTTCATCAAGTCTGTCCATAACCCTTGGTTATAGATGAACAGCAACCCGACAAAAGTAAAAGCTGGCAAGCCGAATTTTTTGCGTGAAACGAAAAAGGCAGCAGCCGTCAATAAGACGATCATTAATAACGGTGGTACAAACAGTAATACATTTGTAATAGCGTCCATGATAAATTGTCCGAAAGACTGTAAGGCTGAAAACAATCCACTGAAAGTTCCTGTTAGCCAATCAGTAAAGTTTTCGACCCAATCAGCCACCGGAATCGTATGTTGTAAGAAATTATCCATTTGTCACTACCCCTTCCTCTGCTTGAGCGGCTGAATCAGTCTCAGCCAATGCTTCAATCACACTTCCGCGGATCACGACTCCGATCAAACGATCGTTTTCTACCACGGCTAAAGGTGTAGGCGAATCATAGATCAAATTGAAGATATCCGTTACCAGCATATCTTTATCGATCTTTTTAACATTTTTATCAATAACTTCCTTCAAGGTCAGATTGTTTTTCCGTGCCTCACGAGCAGACTCGGCTGTCAGGCTTCCTTTTAGGTGACGACGTTTGTCGACGGCTAACAGCATGCTGACTTCTTCTTTCCGCATCCGGTTCAATGCTACGCTTGGTCCATCGATCTCGATGTTCGTCGTCAATGCTGGGACCATGATGTTTTGCGCAGTCAAGACTTTGGAACGATCGACATCTTCCACGAAATCACGCACGTATTGGTTGGCAGGATTCGTCAAAATATCTTCTCCTGTACCGATCTGCATGATCTGACCATCTTTCATTAAAGCGATCCGGTCACCGATCCGCAAGGCCTCGTTCAAATCATGGGTGATAAAGATAATCGTTTTTTGAACATTGGCTTGCAATTCTAAAAGTTCATCTTGCATTTCACGGCGAATCAGCGGATCTAATGCTGAAAAGGCCTCATCCATCAAGAGGATCTCTGGATCATTGGCTAACGCACGGGCAAGTCCCACACGCTGTTGCATCCCTCCAGACAGCTGGTCAGGGTATTGGTCTTTAAAAGAAAGCAATCCTGAGTTTTCTAACGCTTTTTCCGCTTTCGCTGTTCGTTCTTCTTTCGAGACCCCACGGACTTCTAGTCCGTATTCTGTGTTCTCTAAAATTGTCCGATGAGGGAAAAGGCCAAAGCTTTGGAAAACCATGTTGATTTTGTGACGGCGAACTTCTCGTAGTTCCTCTTTACTCATTTTGGCAACATCCACGCCATCTATGTAAATATCTCCGCCAGACGGCTCGATCAATCGATTCAATAGTCGAATCAATGTTGACTTCCCGCTTCCAGAAAGGCCCATGATGACGAAAATCTCGCCTTCGTTGACTTCAAAGTTCACATCATAGACCCCAACGGTGGCACCCGTTTTTTCTAAAATCTCGTTTTTGCTGCGTTGTTCTTTGACCATGGCAAGAGCTTGCTGCTTTTTCTTACCGAAGATTTTGGTTAAGTGTTCCACTTTAACTTTACTCAAATGATTAATACTCCTTTTTCTGAAAAATTTCACGAAAGTGACCATACTATCTTAACAAGATGTGGTCACTTTGTCAAAAAAAATTTCCCAATGCTTTTTCTTTTGCAAAAAAAGCATGGGAATCAGGAAAAAGAATTACGCTGAATGGTCCGTTGGATAGAAGAAATTGGTCATGCGCTGCAACGCCAATTCATTCCCGACAAAATAAATCGTATTGCCTGCACTGAATTTCGCATAAGGTCCCGGTGACAACAACAATTCTTCGGTTGTTTGGATCGCGATGATCGTCGCCCCTGTTGCCTGCCAAACATTCAATTCGTTGATACTTTTTTCCAAATGCTGCGCCTGTTCCGTCAGCTGAAGCTCAAAGGGCACAAATGGACTCATGTGGTGTACCTTTTTGGTTTGCTGCACTAGCGTGTTCAACAAGTCAGAAAAATTATCCAGCTCTTGCTGCTGCCGCTCCACACTGTCTAAAATATCTTGTCTAATTTCTTGGATCGACTGCACATCTTGGTATTGTTCCACAAAGGCCTGTGCTTTTTCCTTTGAAGCAATATAGGCGCCGCTGCCATGACGGACGTCCATGATTTCTAAATCAACTAATACATTGATCGCTTTGCGGGCTGTTTCAGGAGAGACATTGAAATTGCTGGCTAACGTTGAGCGTGCATGGATCTTTTGCCCAACTTGGTAGCGATTTTCAACGATTCGTTCCGCGATCGCTACGGCAATCTGCTGATAACGAGGCAAAGCGACCTTCTTTTTATCTTGAAACTTATTCGTCATGATGAACTTCCTTTACTTTTTTTTCATCATAACAAGAAACATTGTTGGTGGCAACTATTCACTGGTTCGCGAATTTTTGATCAAGCGGGCACGAATGATCGCTGTTTCTTGCTGTATCTGCTGCTGTAGATCTTGCAGCAGTGTTTCATTTGTCTCATCAAGATCAATCAAAGTATAGGCAACTCCGGCTTTTCTCTCACTCGCCAAATTATCGATATCCACGCCTGCTTCAGAAATGATCCGCAATAATGGGGCAAAAGCACCAGGCTTGTCGTGATAAAACAGCGCTAAGCGATACGGTGCCAAAAAAGGCAACTCTGCATGGGGGAAATTGACCGATTCTTGAATCGTCCCAGCGCGTAAATAGACATGCATGCGATCAAAAACTACGTGATCCCCCTTTTCCAAGGCATTGGTAGTACTGCCGCCGATATGCGGATAACACAACACTTTCGGTTGTCCGATCAAGCCCGCACTAGGAAAATCAGTGATGTATTGTTTGAGCTGATTTTTGGCTAATGCTTCTAAGACGGCTGCTTCTTCCACGATTTCCCCGCGACCAAAATTCATCAACACTGCATTTTTTTTCATCTGCTGAATCGTTTGTCGATTCAGCATGCCTTTGGTCTCTTGACTTAAAGGGAGCAAGACCACTACAAAATCTGATTCGGTCAACAGCATTTGCAGGTCACTGACTTGCTCGTAATCGTGTGCTGCTTTCTTCGTTCGGGCATAGCCCAAAACCTCCATCCCTAGCTGATGACAGGCTTTTGCCACCCGTTCACCGATCTCTCCTAACCCTAAAATACCGATGGTTTTTCCAGCTAATTCTTCGCCAATCACTTCTTTTCGCCGTTCTTCAGCTACCTTCAACACCTCTTCTGCTTCAATTTGACCGGACGTTAGTTCTTCTTGCAAATCGGCTACCGTCTGGATCGCTTTGAATAAGGGGCGGACGCTGAGAAATAAATTGGATAGCACCAACTCTTTGACTGCATTGGCATTGACACCAGGACTATTGAAAACTACTGTGCCATTTTGAGTACACCGTGCCAAATCGATCGTATTGGTGCCTGTTCCTGAGCGAGCGATCACAGCTAATTCTGGTGTGATCAATTCGTTAGGAACCGTTGAACTGCGCACAAACAGCGCCTCTGGGGCCGCTTGATTTTTTAACGAGTATCCTTTTTTGATTGCTCGCTTAGCTATCGTTTCGGTCATCTTATCTAACTGATAAATCGTCTCCATAAAGCAGACCTCCTTTTGTCTTTAGTGCGTATTAGTCAAATAGTACAAAAAAGTGCGGTAAAATGATAGCAATACGCAAGAGAGGATGATTTCTATGCACCTATCGATCACAAATTTTCCAGATGAACAGCCGATCGTTGGCAAAGACTCGCAGCTTCAAGACACAACTTTAGGAGACTATGTCGAAATTGGCGAAGCCAATCACATTGATCATTCTTCCATCGGCAATTATACCTATACGGGGCAATATTGCTTTATTCAGAACAGCCAATTAGGACGTTTTATCAGTATCGCAGCGATGGTCCGCATCGGCCCTACCAATCATCCCTATGAACGCCCTAGTCAGCATCTTTTTGCCTATAATGGCGAAGGCTATGGATTTGCGCCAAAGGACGAGTTCTTCTTAGAAAAACGCAAAGCAAAAACGACTGTCATTGGCAATGATGTCTGGATCGGCCACGGTGCCGTGATCCAATCTGGTTTGACCGTCGGTGATGGTGCCGTGATCGCCTCAAACGCAGTCGTAACCAAAGATGTGCCGCCTTATGCGATCGTCGGCGGGGTTCCAGCAAAAGTGATCAAATACCGCTTTGATCCAGAAACGATCACTGCTTTGCAAGAAATCGCTTGGTGGAATTGGAATCGTGCAGAATTAAAAGCACGCTATTTAGACTTTCGCCTCCCAATCGAAGATTTTGTAGCAAAATACACTCGTTGATTATGCACTTTTTCCGCTTAGTACGAGGAATGAATGATAACACATCACAGTCATTCATTCTTCGAAAGTCTTTGCCCGGATGATTTTTTAGAAATAAATAAAAAACACAAAATATCTATTGTATCGAGGAATTCCTGTGCTAAAATGGAGAAATCAAATGAAGTTTTTCACGAACTTTTAAAGGAGTGTTCTATTTGTCCATTTTAGACTATCGTCCATTGAATCTATACACCAATTATCGCGAAGCTGCTGAGACGTTTCCTGACACCCCCATCATTCATGATGAAGTGTTGCCAGCATTTCCTGAGCTTGGCTATCGTAGTACCTACCGTTCGAGCCATGAAATGATTTTAAAGCGTGCTTATCAACTTGCCTCACTTGGCGTGCAAGCAGGAGATAAAATCATTCTGTATAAATCTTCAAAATTCGATACGTATTTGTTAGCAACGGCTGCTTCTTACCTTGGTGCCGTTCCTGCTATGATCTCCTATCATTTTCCTGCTGAAACCATCGAAGTGTTTGTGGATCGCTTAGAAGATCCTTACATCTTATTTGATGAAGAAACCGAAGGCCGCGTCGCACAAGTGAAAAATAGCAGTACTGACAAACAGATCGCTGTTCGCCATTTGCTGCAGCAGCCAGCGGAACCAGTGGAACAAACTGAATTACCGGTGGATCAAATTTCCTATATGACCCATACTTCTGGAACGACGGGTATTCCAAAATTGATTTGTCATTCAGCAAACTCCATGGGCTGGCGGACAAAATGGCAAAAAACGATCTTCACCAAGATCGATCGCACCAAAGCTGACTCTGATTTAATTGCGTTCCATATTTCACCGGTGCACTCCCGCTTCAATATCGGTATCTCCTCCTTGATGGCGATGGGCTTTCCGATGATGCCATTAGCCAATGCCAACGGCGCTCATGTCGTAGGCATGTTAAAAGAATATCCACCGATTGCTTTGGAAACTCATCCAAACAATTTTGTCCAATGGAGCTTTGTGGCAAAAGAACAACCAGATGCTTTTGCCAATATTCGTTACTATCACTCAACCTTTGATGCCATCAACAATCAAACAATGGCGACTTTTTTAAATACTTCAGCAACAAAAGAAGCACTCTTTTTACAAGTCTATGGCCAAAGTGAATGCGGGCCAATGATCCTAAAAGCACATACCTTAGAAAGCATCGCTACCAACGATGCCCGTGATATGGGTGTCGGTCTGGAGGACTTAACGAGAGCACGGATCGCCGATGCCGAGGGAAACGAGCTGCCAGCCAATACCGATGGGCACATCCATTTCCTTTCAAAAGGACGCGCGTTGACCTATTATAAAGAAGATCAGCGTTTTGCTGACAATGTCTATGGCGCTTGGTGGGACAGTGGTGATTACGGCATGATGGATGATCAGGGACATCTTTACTTAAAAGACCGTCAAGTGGACTTGATCAAAAATATTGAAAGCAATCTTGCCTTGGAAGACCTTTTGCTGGATCATTTAGACTTCCTTGCCGAAGTCGTGATCGTTCGCGACAAAGAAAACTCACCGCAACCAATCATTGCTTTAGCACCAAATCGTCAAATGGATTGGGATGCTTGGTGGAAAATGGTGGAAGATCTCCCTCACCTCAATCAGCCAATTTTACGCGACTACGAAGATATCCCACGAACAGCAACCATGAAAGTCCAACGACTACAAATTGAAAAAGAATTCAAAAACGCAGAATAAAGCAAAAGAAACGGCCCGCAGATTTCCCTGCTGGCCATTTCTTTTGCTTTCGCTGTTTTTTCTTTGCTGATGTTATTCTTTCGCTGATCGTTTTCTTGAGTAGATGCATTCTTTAGGTTGCCCATACTGACTTAGCTTTGTTTCTGCTAACGTGATGCCAAAGCCCTTTCCATCAGGTACCAGCAGCTTGCCTTCATGCAAAGTTGCAGGCTGTGTAATGACATCATCATAAAAGTAACGATCAGAAGCGGAAAGATCGCCAGGAAAATGGAAAATATCTTGACTCGCAAATTGCAAATTCATGGCTCGTCCCACACCAGACTCAAACATGCCGCCTAACCAAACGAGTAGTCCATGAGTTTGACATCGATCAAGGATTCGCAAGGCTTCGGTGATCCCACCGACACGGGGGATTTTCAGGTTGATCGCACGGCAGCTGTCCAGGGCTGCGACGGTATCGACGTCTTCTGCCGATCGAATATCTTCATCCAAACATAGAGGCGTCTTCATCTGCCGCTGCAGCTGACTGTGCCCCACCAGATCTCGTACCTTAAGTGGTTGCTCGATCATCACCAAGCCTAAGTCATCAAGTGCCAAAATGCGTTCTGGCTCACTCTGATAGGCTCCGTTTGCATCTGCCATCAAAAGCAATTCTGGAAAGGCTTGTCGAATCGCTCGCAAGGGTACCAGATCTTGCCCAGGCTTGATTTTTAATTTGATTCGTTGATACCCTTGGGCGACATAATCGGCAACAAGAGCCACTAGTTTTTCGACAGAGTCTTGTATGCCAAGACTAACGCCAACAACGACACTCGGTCGGGTTGCGGTATACAGCTCTTTCACACTTTGATGCGTTTGCTTGCCATATAGATCCCAAATCGCTGTTTCCAAAGCCGATTTTGCCATGTAGTTTCCTTGGACCGTTTGAAACAGTTGACAAACTTCTTGCGGATGCTCGATCTCTTGGTCAATCAATAATGGGATCAGTGCTGTTTCAATCACTTGTCGAGCAGAAAAGAGGGTTTCTTCAATGTAATCTGGCTGCTCAAAAGCGACCAATTCACCGATGCCCATCGTTTTATCCTCTGTCGTCACCAAATAAAGATCAAAAGCTTTTTCTGTTAATTGTCCATAACTTGTCACAAAGGGTTGTTTGAGGGGCAAGCGACAGGCGATGCGTTCAATTTTTTCAATCTTCATTGCGTTCTCTCCTTGTCAATCAGCTGACTGTGGCCCCGATCCTTTTACAAACCATTGATCGATTTCATGACGAACCTGTGTCGGCTGTTCTAAATGGATACAATGTCCAGCATTAGCAACGACTTTGATGGTCATCTCTGGTTGCAGCTGCTTCATTTGGTGGGCGATTTTACGAAACTTTACATCTTTTTCCCCCGCTAAATAAAGAATTTCACAAGCTAGCTGCGGAAGTGCCGACCAACAGCTTGGCTGTTTGCCAGTACCACCGTAAATCAAGCTTACTGCCAAGCCAAATTTGTTTTGCTGCAAGCGTCCTTGCCGTACAGCAGCCTGCTGCGCTAAAGGTAGCTCCTTTTGACTAGCAAACAACGGCAGTTCTTGCCAGTAATCGACAAAATCGACCAAAGGCTCCCTTAGTAAGCGCAACGCTAAGCGACGATCGTGCCGCTGACGAGCGAGTCGTTCCGCTGGATCAGCTAACCCAGGTGAACCACTCTCAAGCAAAAGATGGGTCACTGCCGTTGGTTCCATGACCGCCCAGACAAGTGCGATTCGCGCCCCCATCGAGTAGCCATACAGGCCATAACGTTCAATCCCTAACTTCGCTAAAAGGTGTGCGAGATCCTCCACCAGTAAAGGAAGTTCATAACGCATGGGATGGACATAAATCGATGAACGTCCATGTCCAATCAAATCGATTGCCAATACATTGTAAAAACCTTCCTCTGCAAAAACCGGTCGAAAGCTTTCCGAAGAACCCGTGAAGCCATGCAATGCCACAAGGGTTGGTAAGGATGGTCGATACGGCTGCAGCCACTGATAAAAATAACTGACGCCATTTATCGTGTCCTTCATTGCTGCGCTCCTGCCTCGCTAAACTGCTGTTGGAGTGCTTGCCAAGTGTTGACCGGATCTTTTTGCTCACCCTTCACTTCGATTATTTGAAAGCGCGGCTGTTGACTTGTTTCCGTTAAAATCGTTTGAAACTCTAGCAAAGAGGTCGGTGTGTGCCAATCTGCCTCATATAAGGCCGCCACTTTTTGAAACTCAAGATCTAACGGAGTACCAAAGAGCGGGACAAAGTCGTTTGGTTCTAAGGTGTTTTGTGACAAAAAGGAAAAAATCCCACCACCGTTATTATTCAGTAAAATGATCGTTACTGGCAATTGATACTGGCGCAGTAGTTGTAGGCCGTTCATATCATGGTACAACGCTAAATCACCAATCAACAAGTAGGTAGGCTTTTGACTGGCGGAAGCAATCCCAGCCACGGTCGAGACAAGGCCGTCGATCCCATTGACGCCCCGGTTTCCATACACGCGATAAGTGGAGGTAGTTTTGCTGCCGTAGCGATCAAAAAAACGGATCGCATTGCTGTTTGCCAAAAGAATTTGCGCTTCTTCAGGCAAACATTGTTGGAGCATGCGCACAGCGCTGCTCTCATCCCATTGTTGCAACTGGGGACTTGCAGCAATCACCTGATCTGCCCGCGCTTGAAGTGCTTGCCATTGTTGTTGCCACGCCGTATGTTTGACGATCGGCAACTGGGTGATGGCCGCCACGAAAGTGCTGATCGCTGTTTCGATCAAATAGTTTGCCCGATGCAGCTGATCTTGCCACTGCCCCGATGGATCAACAAAGAGCCACGTCGTCGTATCCGCTGCTTTGTTCAACCATAATAGGACATTTTTAGTGACTGGTAAGCGACCAAAACGCACGACCACTTCTGGTTGGAAGGCAGAAGTCAATTGCGGGAAAACAAGATCGGCTTGACTGATAAATGTTCCTACTTTGGTACCGGCTGTCGCCAGATTGGTCAATGGATCGCCGACGATCGGCCAGCCTAATTTCTCCGAAAAAGCCAGCAACTGCTGCGCTTCTTCGATCGTAAGGCTTTCTCCAGCAATCAGAATACCTTTTTTCTCAAAGTAAGGGGCTAGCTGGGTGATCATCTCTGCTGACAGCTCTTGTTGTGGTGCCAGATAGCTCACGTCTTGCTGCATACTGCATTGGCGACTAAAGTCAGGCAACAGCGGCTCCCGTAATGGAAAGTTGATTTGGACAGGGCCTTTCGGCTGTTTTTGCGCTTCGATCGTGCAAGTTGCAGCTTGCCAAAAACTATAACGCAACAAAGCAGGATCGTTTTCTGGCACCGTCATCTCTACCATCTTTTTGACATGAGAGGCATACAAATTCTGTTGATCCATTGCCTGTGGCGCCCCAACGCCCCGCAGTTCTGGTGGGCGATCAGCCGTTAAGACGATCAGTGGCAAGTTGGTAGCTTCTGCTTCACAAACAGCTGGATAATAATTGGCTGCTGCAGTTCCAGAAGTACACAGTAAGATCGTTGGCTGGAGATCAACTTTGGACATCCCTAAAGCAAAAAAAGCAGCCGAACGTTCATCGACAGCCACCGTACAGGTGATCTCAGGATCACGATGCAATAGTAGCGCCAATGGCGTGGAGCGTGAACCGGGACTAATGACTGCTCGCTTCGCACCCGCTGCTTTTAGTCCTTGGATCGCCGCTAGTAAATAGTCTGTCATGACTGTCTGGTTATTCATCTCCTAAGATCCCTCTCCTCATCGGTTGAAATTTTAACCGTGTTTCTTGACGTTCGGATTCCGCATCTGAATCGGCAACGATCCCACAGCCCGCATACAGCGTTGCTTGATTGCCGCTAAAGAATCCTGAGCGGATCGCCACAGCAAACTCGCCAATATCTTCTTGAATACCCAACCAACCGATCGGTCCACCGTACATCCCTCTGCTGGCTGGTTCATGGGTACGAATCCATGAGACGGCTGCTTCTTTCGGTTCTCCCCCCAATGCTGGGGTCGGGTGTAGTTTTTGCACGGCGGTCAGAAAGTTGACTCCTGCCTTTCTTTGCCCTGCTAAAGGAACAAACAAATGCTGAATGTCACGATTTTTGATCACGGAACGGGCTTCTGATTGAAAGCCGTCAGCTAACAAAGTGGCCAATGCCGTTTCTAAGCGATCGACAACTACTTGATGTTCATGGGTATTTTTTGCGTCCGCTAAGAGGGCTTGTGCCAGTGCCTCATCTTCATCTTTGGTTTTGCCTCTTGGTGCGGAACCTGCGATACTCACCGTTTCAAACTGATCGACAGTCGCTTTTAGCAAGCGTTCTGGCGTCGCACCAGCAAAAACATGGCCCCCATGTTCGATGGCAAAAAGATAGGTATTCGGCTGCTGTTGCGCCAACCGTTGCAACACCGCAGCACTAATGATCGACTGCTTCGTTTCTACCTTCATTCGTCTTGCCAGAACCACTTTTTTCAACGGTGTTTCAGTTGAGCGAATGGCTGCCACTGTCTCTTCGACCGCTTGCAGCCATTGGGTCACCTCTAGTTCCTCTTGTGCCTGAAAAGCAGGCGTTTCTGCTACAAGACTCTTGTCCGAATTGGCCTGCAACCAGCTTGCGACTTTTTCCTGTAAGGCAGCGACTTTTTGTTGTCGTTGTTTCTCGGAAGAAGCGGCTACTGTATAAACGACGCCACACTGATCGCCAGTTTTGCTGACCAGTATTTCTGGCAACGCAAAGAGACCAGCACCTAGCTCAGCCCAATCCTGACTGACTTCTGCCTGTTCATCAAAAGCAAAACCGCCAACTAACTGCGCCTGAAAAGGTGCCTCTGGTTGATAGTGGGCTTGCTTTAAGAGAGAGCGGACTTCTGAAAAGTCTGCAAGTTTGGGTTGCGAAAAAGTGGCTAACCAACCCAACCCTACCATACTAGTCGTTTCATCAGGAGTACGCCAGAAATAGCGTTCCCCTCGATATTCTTGTGCCGCTGCATAAAGAGCCAGTAAGTCACACCTTTCTATAGGTTGATACTCACTCAAATAGGTTTTCCCGGCAGCGATCGCTGCCTCATAATTACTTGTTGATTTGCTGTTCAATGTAGTTCACTCTTTCTTCACTCAGCAATAGCCTTTTTAAAACTTTACCGCTTGCTGTGCGCGGCATTTCTCGCACGTGATAAAAGCGGCGCGGAAATTTATAGTGGGCGATCTGCCCTTCTAACGTATCCAATAAAGCTTGGAAGTGGATCGGTTCATTTAACGTTAAATAAGCCGCGACAGATTGTCCCCACTCCTCGTCTGGCTCCCCCACCACAGCTGCCTCTTTGACCGCTGGATGCTGCAACAAGGCTTGCTCCACTTCTGCGGGATAGATGTTTTCTCCACCAGATATGATCAGTTCGCTTGCACGACTGACTACATACAAAAAGCCCTCTTGATCAAGATAACCTAGATCTCCTGTGGCAAACCAGCCCTCTTGGTCCCACTGCTGTGGACTGCGATCGTTCAAGTAACGAGTCGTGATCGCAGGTCCTTGCAGTTGGATCTCTCCGATCGGCTGGGTATTTTCAGCAGTCTGGTGGTCTGCCATTTTCCCATCAGTCGCAATTCGTAAATGGACACCTTGCAGGGGAACCCCAGAGGCGCCGATTTTCTCAGAAGCTTTTTCTGGCGGCAATGCCACCACTTGTGAGCAGGTTTCTGTCATCCCATAGGATTGAATCACAGAAAGCTGATTTTGCTGGCATTTTTCCAATACACTTTTGGCAATCGGACCGCCGCCTAGCAGGATATAACGCAACGAATCAAAGCCTTGTTGGGGCACCAAGGGCAGCAAATCTATCAGCATTTTTGCCACCAAAGAAACGATCGTCCCTTTCCCTGCTTCAAGGTCTTTTGCCATTTCTCCAGCATCAAAGCGCTCATACAAACGAACACTCATCCCAAGTCGCAAGGACCGTAAGAGAATTGATA
Organism: Enterococcus sp. 5B3_DIV0040; assembly: GCF_002140755.1. Taxonomy (NCBI): domain Bacteria; kingdom Bacillati; phylum Bacillota; class Bacilli; order Lactobacillales; family Enterococcaceae; genus Enterococcus; species Enterococcus sp. 5B3_DIV0040. The sequence continues at coordinate 553,300 of NZ_NGLC01000001.1, read as the reverse complement.
ACCCACTGATATGATACAGCGGAACTGCACAAAGCCAACAATCCTCGCTAGTGATGGCTAAGTTTTTTTGAGTCGCTTCGGCACTTGCTAGATGATTCCCAAAGGTTTGGGGCACACCCTTGGGATTGCCAGTCGTACCAGATGTATACATAATTGAAGCCACTTGCTCTGCTTGATAGATTGCTTCATTAGGACCAAACGAAGGAACAACAGAACCAACAAAAGCCTCCGCCTGTTTGATCGCTTGTCCAAAGGTCAAGCTGCGAACACCCGAAATCGCAGCCTGATCCGCCGCGATCACCCAGTCGCAGTGGGCATCTTGCAATTGGAAGGAGATTTCAGCGGCTGTCAATCGCGTATTCAGCAGCTGGACTTCGATCCCCAACTCCCATAACGCAAGGATCGTAAAGACCATTTCAGGGGAGTTATTGCTAAAAAGAGCTACCCGGTTTGGCTGATCAACGAATTGGGCTTGATAATAAGCAGCGTAATCATAAACCTCTTTTTGCAAGGCAGCAAACGACCAGCTTTTTTCATGCCAATAAAAAGCTGGTCGTTCTGGATGAAGTTGTGCTTGCCTTTGCAGCCAACTCCCAGTCATTATGGGAATTTAGGGAATTGGTCGAAGTCTGGTTGACGTTTTTCTTTAAACGCGTCACGACCTTCTTTGGCTTCATCCATCGTGTAATACAATAAGGTCGCATCGCCAGCTAATTGCTGAATGCCAGCTAATCCGTCCGTATCTGCGTTCATTGATGCTTTGATCATGCGTAACGCCAACGGGCTCTTTTGCAGCATCGTTTCTGCCCATTCCATCGTTTCATCTTCTACTCGATCAAGAGGAACGACTGTATTGATCCAGTTCATCGCCAATGCTTCTTCGGCGGTATATTGTTTTGTCATGAACCAAACTTCCTTGGCTTTTTTATGACCGATCGTCCGTGCAAGATAGCCCGAACCATAGCCACCATCAAAACTACCGACATTTGGTCCAGTTTGACCAAATTTAGCGTTATCAGCGGCGATCGTTAAATCACAAACCAATTGTAAAACATTTCCGCCGCCGATCGACCAGCCTTTGACCATGGCGATCACCGGTTTTGGTAACGTGCGAATCAAGCGTTGCAGATCCAATACGTTTAAGCGAGGAACCTGATCTTCCCCAACGTAGCCACCGTGACCACGGACTTTTTGGTCTCCGCCTGAACAAAAGGCTTTATCGCCGGCGCCTGTCAAGATAATCACGCCGATGCCTGGTTCATCGCGACTGATCGAAAATGCATCAATCATTTCAAACACCGTTTTTGGTGTAAACGCATTGTGGACTTCTGGGCGGTTAATCGTGATTTTCGCCACTTTTCCATGTTGTTCAAACAAAATTTCATCGTACTCTTTTAAGGTTTTCCATTCTCTCATTACTTGTTCCTCCTCAATTCACATAGCTCTATTATACACATATCTAGTCGCTTTTCGTTAGAAATTGCTTTGGTTAAGGGAATTTCTTAAGACTTCTCCCCCTGTTGCCGACTTTCTGAGATCTTCGGCTATTTCTACCAAAACTCGTGCTATAATCATGGTAACTTTCTTAGAAAAAGGAGCAAAAAATGAATTTACTGGAAGCCTTAGAAATCGAAGTAGAAGCAGCAACAGCCGATTTTGTTCGTTTACGGATGCCGATCAAAGCGCAGCACAAACAGCCTTTTGGTCTCGTTCACGGTGGCATTAACGGTGTTTTGATCGAGACCGCCTGTAGCATCGGTGCCAATCAAGCTTTGGCTCAAGAAGAGGCCTTTGCCGCCGGCGTTGACCTGCAAGTCAATCATCTAGCCGCCGCCCAAGAAGGAACCCTGATCGTAGAAGCTAGTCCTGATCGTATCGGCGCTCGTATCCAAACTTGGCAAGCCACTATTTGGTTAGCTAGCGGGTTAAAAACTGCCGTTGGGCGCTGCACCTTAACGACTGTGCGCAAATAATCCTTTACGCTCCTGTATTGTGCTCACGGGAGCGTTTTTTGGTCTGTTTTGAAGAAAGAGGTCACCAGTCAACGCCTTATTAAAGATATTCTTTCATTATAAAGATATTGAGAATGTGAGCGTGGTTTTTTCGAAAGGTACGTTGTTTTTTTACAGAATAGGGGTCTTTCGTTATAATGTAGCTAAGAAAGCGAGGCTTATTATGAAAAATAACCGATTGATCCACTTTTTAGGCGGCAAAACAAGCTATTATGTCTTAGGACTGATTATCTTGTCGGCAGTTGCTGTCTTTTTGCTAAATCAGATTTCTTTTTTATTTACACCCTTTTCAGCCATTCTTACAGCTATTATCCCACCCTTTTTATTTGGGCTGATCCTTTACTATCTGTTTAATCCGGTGGTCGATAAATTGGAAACGAAAAAAATTCCCCGCAGTGCTTCGATTGCTGGGATCTATCTGTTGATTCTTTTGTTGATCGTCTTTGCTGGTTTCCAGCTTTATCCGATTTTGGAGCAGCAAACCACCGATCTGATCAATAGCTTACCAAGTTTGGTCAGTGACTTTGAGAAAAACGCGACCGCCTTTTTAGAAAATACCCCATTTCAAGATGAGATGGCACAAATTACAGACACACTACAAAATATCACCAGTAATATCATGAGTTTTATTGGAGACTATTGGCAAACTGGTGCCGCTGGGCTCAGCAGTTTGTTTTCAACCATTTCGACCTTGTTCATTGCTTTGTTTACTGGACCGATCATTGCCTTTTTCTTATTGCGTAACCCAAACAAGTTTTATTTTTCGGTCCTCTCATTAGTGCCACCACGTTTTCGCAAAGACTTTAATGAAATCGTCAAAATCTCTGACTTACAAGTCGGTGCCTTTTTGAAAGGACAAATCATTTCATCCCTGATTTTAGGGGCGATCTATTGGGTCGTTTTCCTCTTGATCGGCCTAGAGTATGCCAGTATTCTGGCGATCGCCGCTGGTCTGCTTTGCATCATCCCCTATATCGGACCTTTTATCGTCTTTTTCCCGGGGCTTTTCATTGCCGCACAAGACTCCACCGGGATGTTGGTTAAGTTTTTGATTGCTTGGTTTGCTGTACAGCTGCTTCATGGCGATTTAGTCGTGCCCCGTGTGATGGGTGACCGATTGAAAATCCATCCTATTACGATTCTGGTTGTTTTATTGGTGATGGGTGATTTGATGGGAATCGTTGGGGTGATTTTCGGAATCCCGATTTATTGTCTGCTAAAAGTTCTTGTCGTTTACGTGTTCCGCAAATTCAAGCAGCGCTACAACCGCTATTACGGTCAAGACGGCAAATACTTCCACAGTGCCTTCACTAGCAAAGATTACCTAGGTGACGAAGACAAAGACACCAAGAAAAAAGCCTAAAAAACTGCTGCGAATCGTTGGTTCGCGGCAGTTTTTTTGTCTATTTTATTTCATCTCATGTTCCAAAAAGAAATGATAGAGCGCCCCTAATAAATTGGCGTCATTTTGAAATTTGCAGGCTTGGATCTCCGGCTTCGTCAAGGTCTGCTGCAAAATCGGCAAACTAGCCAGCAGTTGCTGATACTGACGGTCGATTTCTTCCACCACGATCGCTTGGGCACTGATGCCACCACCAATCACGAAGCGCTCTAAGTCGATCACGGCTTGAACATTGAGTATGACACACGCAATTTCTCGGCAATACGCTGTAAACAGCGCCCAGACCCATGGCTCTTTTTGATTGATAGCGTCAAAAACTGCTTCGCCATCCGCAAAATCAGCTAAGCCTAGCAGTTGGGCGCTGCGGCGAATCATGGCGACCGCTGAACCGCTAAAACCTGCCAATTGCTGCAGGGTCAATCCCTGATTATTTGGTTGCTCAGCGTTTTCTGGAGCATCGCTTCTCTTAGTGGCATTTAGTAGAAAACTTAATTCCCCTGCTTGAAAATGTGCACCTTGGATCAGTTTTCCTTCAACGATCACACCACCACCCAAACCAGTACCTAATGTTATGGCAGCCCCATTTTGAATCCCTTTAAGGTTTCCTAGCCACCATTCAGCTAATGCGGCTGCCTTACCATCGTTGGTCACAGCCAGCGGCACTTGGTACTTTGCCAGCAGCTGTTTTAAGGAGACTCCATCTAAAAAAGGCAATGCCCCGCCAAACGAGATCGTCCCTGTCTCTGGGTTGACTTTTCCTGGAGTACTAACAGCAATGCCCCGAATGCTCCCATGAACGTCTTCAATGATCGTTTCAATCCCTGTCAGAAATTCCGTAAGATTTTTCGGCGTATCCATCCGTCCTCGCGTCAGAATATTCCCCGAGCGATCAATGACAGCCGATTTGATTTTCGTGCCGCCGATGTCGATGCTTAAATAGTTTTTATTCACTGAATCCCACCCTCTGCTTCTACTGCCCATCGTAGGACCGTTTTGGCTTTATCTGGTGAAACTTTTCGCGGATCAGACAAATAGATTTCTCGATGCTGGAACGTGTCCATCGTTGGACGGATCACTAACTGCTCTTGTTTTAACAGCTCCTTCATTTTCGCAAATGTTTCCGCTTCAGTGTCAAAAGAACCTGTATGCATCGCTTGCAGACACAATCCTTCTTCATAGCGCTCAAAGATGAGCTTTTCTAGATTTGGATTGTCTTTCTTCTCTTTGACGGCCAAGAGCTGTTCTTGAAACAGTGTTTCCGTGACTGGTTCTGGTTGGCGAATCATGATTTTGTAGATCAATTCTTCTTTGTTGACGGCACCGGCTGGCTTTGTCAGAGAGGTCCACACACCTTCTAAAGGAAAGACCGTGTATTCAAAGGGTTCATTGCCAAAAGCCCCTTTTTTCAATCCCATCCTGAGTGAATAAGAAATCGTATATAAAGCGGCGATCTCTTCGCTGAATTCAGGTCGATTCGGATTGCCGCTGCCGCTCAAACTGATAAATTGATACGTTGGCACCTCGATCACTGTTGGTTTTTTGGGAAGATAGAGCTCTTTTTCTAGTTTGCGCCATTCATACTTCATAAGGACCCTCCTCGATTTGCTTTTCTTTATTTTACCATGAATCACTTGAGCCGAACGAATGAAATATAGACTGTTTAAGTGAAGGAAAATAACTTGGTCAGCACCATTTTCATACTGAAACTAGTTTGACATTACAGAAATTTCTCTATCTTCCTTGCCTTTGGTCATTGTTTTACTATGGCAATCTCCTTTCTTCTATCTTTTCAAATACAAAAACTGCAGAAATCAATTCAAGAAGAGAGTGATTTCTGCAGTGATCGAGCCTCGGCTCTTTTTTTATTGTCTTACAGCCTCATTAGAGGCAAAGCGTTTTGAAAAATGTTGTTCTAATCGCTTTTGCCCGGCTTCAATCAAAATGCACAACAGCCAATAAATGATGGCAACTAGCACATACATGGACATGTAATCAAAGGTTCGTCCGCCAACGATCTTAGCTTTTTGAAAAATATCAGGAATCGTGATCATTGCTGCCAAGGAGGTTCCTTTCAACAAATCCATTGCCACATTACTCAATGCCGGTACAGAAATACGAAAGGCTTGTGGCAAAATAATCAGACGCATCGTTTTCGTAAAGGATAACCCTAACGCATAGGCAGCATCAAATTGCCCACGATCCACACCAGCAATTGATCCTCGGTAGATTTCCCCGATAAATGCGCTGCTGGTCAATGTAAAACAGATGATCGCAGCACTAAGCGCCGACAATTGATAAGGCAAGCCAAAATACAGTAGGAACAACAAGACCAACGCTGGGACGCCTCTTAGAAATGAGAGGTAGCCCCGCACGAACCCTTTAATGATGGGGTTTTCCAGCATCCCTAAGAAGGTGACTGTGATCCCTAATACGTTGCCTCCTAGAAACGAAACGACAGCAATGCCGACCGTATAGGACAAGCCCGACAGCAAATAGGGCAATGACTCCCACATCAACGGCAAATCAAGGGTTGGAATATACATTAGTCTGTTTCAACCGTTTGGATCGCTTGATCAGATTTTACTGAAATATCGGTTTGAAAATACGTTTCCGCAAGTTCTTTTAAACGGCCGTCTTCTTTCATTTCTGCTAAAACAGCATCCACTTTTTCCTGCAATGCTTGATGATCTTTCACAAATAAGAAGCCCGTTTCATTCGGATTAAAGTAGACATCTTCCAAAATTTTTACAGGGATATCTGGCAAAGCAGCGACTGCCATTTTTTGCAAATAATAATCATTCAAGATCACATCCGTTCGACCATTCGCAACATCTGTCAAATACTGATCATTCGTTGCGTTGTCGTAAGTCACTAATTCTGCCCCATAGGATTCGGCTAAGCGCATGTAGCTGGTATTCGGTTCACCAGCAGCTTTTTTGCCATCCAAATCTTCTAAAGAAGCAATCCCAGAGTCATCACTTTTACGCACGATCATACTATCGAACGAGTATTTAATAGGCGTTGAGAGACTGAATTTTTCCGCCCGTTCATCTGTCAAACCAAAATCGTTGGCAGCAAAATCGGCTTCTCCACGTGTTAAAGAAGAAACTTGTCCATCGACATTGTACTCTTTAAATGTGATCTCTACGCCTAATCGTTTGGCGACTTCTTTTGCCACATCGACATCATAGCCCACTAATTCATTTTCATCGTTATAGTAAGACGATGGATACAAGGTTCCCGAAGTAGCAACAACCAATGTTTTGGCTTCTTCCACCTTGCTTAAACTGGTGTCTTCTTCCGTTGGTTTGCTGCAGGCACTTAACAGGACCCCCGCAAATAAACCTAAAAAGCCAACCATTGCAACGATTTTCCCTTTTCTAACTTGTTTCATAATATCCTCCTCTTAGTTTCCTTGTTTTGGCAACAGAAATCGTTGCTGTGTTTCAAATAAATAGCCGACTTGGAAAAGTAGGTCTTCTCTGCCTTTAGACGCCATAAATTGGACCCCTAGCGGCAACCCTTCCTCGCTAAGAGCAGTTGGCAAGCTGATGGCTGGCTGCCCCGTTAAATTGGCTAATTGAGTGTAAGGTGTCAGAGCATAGCTCTTGGCAAACATTTCTTCGATCAACTCACCCGCAGCACTTTTTCCAAGCGATTCGATCTCATGCAGTCTTTGGCGAATGCTATCGCTTTGTAAGTCTTCCTCGATCAAAGGGGCTGGAAAAGCCGTCGTCGGGGTCAAAAAGAGATCATAGGTTGAAAAGACTTCTTCCATTTTTTCTGCCAGCTGATCCCACCACTGCAAGGCAAGAACGTAATCGGCGGCAGACAGTTTTTTGCCATATTGGTAAAGTGCCCAGGTCATCAATTCCATCTCTTCCCGTCTGACCGGTACTTGACGAGCAGCATTGATCTCAGCAAACATCGCGGCTGTTTCGCCGCCATTCATGGCGTAATAGGTGGTCATCATTTGCTGACCATCCACTGGATAGCCCACTTCAACGACTTCATGTCCCTGCTTTTCTAAAAATGTGGCTGCACTTCGCACTGCTTGGATGGCAGTTTCAGACACTTGGCCACCGGTCGGCGATGCGGTAGTAAAAGCAACCTTCAACCGCGGTTTTTGACTCGCTTGCCGATGATGCCATTCTACTTGCGGTGCCTGATAAGGGGCTGTCGGCTGTGACGTCCGCAACGCATAAAACAACTGTTCCGTATCACGCATGGAAAGCGTCAACGCAAAGTTGATGGAAGCGCCTTGCCAGCTACGCCATTCACTAGGACCCACTGGCATCGTACCACGGGTTGGCTTCAAACCAATCAATCCGCTAAAGGATGCTGGAATGCGGATCGATCCGCCGCCATCACTGGCACCCGCAATCGGAAACATCCCCGAAGCCACTGCCGCTGCCGCACCACCACTGGAACCACCAGCTGAATAGGCAGGATTCCACGGATTACGTGTAGGCCCATACAATGTTGGATCAGTAATATTTTTGAATCCAAATTCTGGTGCATTGGTTTGCCCTAACGGCACAAAGCCTGCCTCTTCTAAACGAGAGACAAAATGAGCCGTGCGGCTGGCTCGTGCATTTGCAAACAGTTTGGCTCCTGACGTTGCTAGCCACCCTGCTTTGGTTTGGCCGAGTATTTTTAACGGCATGGGTTGTCCCCCAAAAACCGTTTTTTGAAGATGCTGCTCGTAATGCTGGATCGCTGCTTGCGGATCAAATGTTACAAGCGCATTCAAAAGCGGATTTTGTTGATTGACTTTTTCTTCGATCATCGCCACCCGCTCTGCAAAACTGATTTTTCCTTGCCGCAATTGTTCCGCCCAATAGGTCGCATCTTGCATGCTTGCCCCTCCTTTTTCTCAAAACCTCAAACAATTATCTATACTGTAACACACGAAAAAATCTTCTTTATATAGACTACAATATACCAAACACTAGGAAATCTTTCAACAAAAATAGAACAGTTTTTAAACCTGTATTATATCGTTATCAAACGTTCCCATATTTTTTACTACCAGCTGTCGACCAACGCTTCTTCTTAGCTGTCCCCATCATTACCTAACAAAAACGGCACATCGCCAAACGATGTGCCGTTTTGATTTACTTGTATTTTTCTTCCAGCTTGCTCATCCAAAGACCTAACCAAGCCCCCAAGACAAACAAGATAATTCCGATGACAGCCGTTACCCAAGTAAAGCCGCTATAGTTTGCCACCGGAGGAATCACGATCAATATCGTTGAGGCAATAACGATCCCTAAAATGAAGTGATAGACTTTTGAATGATAATGGCTCAATAGCCACTCCATCAATTTCGAAAACAGCAGCATCACTGCCAAGCCGCCAATGGCGATCGGTAGAAAGACCCCCATGATGTCAAAGCTCTTAAAGCCTTTCAACATCGGATCATAAAGGCCCAGAACGAGCAAAAGGTTTGAAGGACTCAAGCCAGGAACCAAAACACCTAACGCGATCAGACCGCCGGCGATAACAAAACCAATGAAATTGGCAGGGATCGTTCCTAAGATATCGCCCATAAAATAGAGGAACAAGAAGCCGATGACCATACTGCCGAAGAACCAAAGCAGGTCGCCGGTTGTCCGTTTGCTTTTCAAGGTCGATTCTTTAGCAAGTGCCGGTAACGTCCCAATAATTGCCCCCGCAAAGCCCCACAAAACGATGATTTGATAGTTTTGCAGCAGCCACTCTAATGGCTTTGATAAAAGCCCGATCCCTACGATTCCCCCGATCCCTACTGGCAGGAAAAAGAGGAGATTCTCTTTAAAATTCTTCGTGAGATGTGCCATAAAGCGCAGCATCCGCTCATAAATGCCTAAGATGGCTGCCAATACGCCACCTGAAACACCAGGCAAGATAAAGCCCAAGGCAATCACCACGCCTTTAAGAAAACGTGACAAAATACTTTCGTTTCTCTGTTTTTCCATTTACAATTGCTCTCCTTAGCGATGGTTTTCACCAATCGTTCTTTTTTCATCAATCCCTTTAACTATACTTGATTGCCAAAAAAATGGAAAGTAATTTCTAATTCCTCATACAAAGGCAGATTTCAAAGTTCTTTCAGCATCAAGAAATCCATCTGCTCATCATCCCCCATAAAAAAGGAATGACTGCCAACTCTTTCAAAGCCCATCGTATGATAAAAAGCCAACGCATTGTCGTTAAATTCCCAAACGCCTAACCAGATCGACTTTTTCTGCAGCTCTTTGGCGGTCTCTTGAGCAAACAGCAGCAGTGTTTTGCCATAGCCTCTGCGCTTATGTTCTTTTTTGATATAGATTCGTTCAATTTCCAACCCCTCTGGGGCGATTGCTTCCGTTTGCGCCTCACCCCAGTTAAGTTTGATATATCCTACGGTTTGATCATTTTCTTGTAAAAAATAAAACGCCGATTGCGGATTTTCTAACTCTCGGGTCAGTTTCGGCAGATTGTAGGCTTCTTCTAGATAGCTACGAGTATTTTCCTCCGTATTGAAAGGAGCAAATGTATCGTAATAGGTGGATACGCTAATTTCTCCCAATTCTTCTAAATCTGCCAAAGTACATCGTTTGATAGCCATCAAAACGCCTCCTCATTTTTTCAAGCTATTCTATCACATCTCCATCATCCCTTGCAAAAGCAAAAAGGACGGACAGCTTTCCCCACTGTCCGTCCTTTCATAGACTTACTCTTTTATAACCAAGAGCCAGAAAACTGATGGATCACCATCGTACTCGGATCTTCCTCGACCTCACCAGTGATATAGCTTTTTGGTGAAAACGTCATTTGCGGGAAGATTTCTACACCCTTAACGGTTTGTCGTTGATTATTCAATTCTAATCCGTGGTTTTGCAACAGTTCCGTCACTCGGATCACATTGGTGACGACATCTTCCGTTTTTTCTGCCCGGACAAATTTTCGGTCATCGTAATCGTGGTACCACTCTTCCATAAAGGGATGATGCGGCACCGCTCCAATGATCCCAGTAGAAATCTTGGTTTCGATCTCAAAGCCCATAAATGCCTCCAGTGTCAAGAGCTCATCTAAAGGTTTGACCACCTCGATATCAGTATCCATATAAATACCGCCTTCTGTCACTAACGCATACAAACGAACCACATCTGACACAAAGGCCCATTCTTCTTGGTCATAGGCCTCTTTTAGATAAGGACCGAATTTTGAAAGGTCGATCGTTGATTCATCCCAACGTTTGATCTCATAATCCGGACAATATTTTTTCCAGGTATCCATGTATTTCTTTTCTTGTTCACCTAATGGATTGCCGCCAAACCAGCAATAATGAATAATTTTTGGAATCATCAATCTCTCTCCTTTAGTTTATTGGTCTCTTTTAAGTGTAGCTGATTTTACAATTGTTTCAAAATCATATACACTTTTTTCAGCGAAAGCAGTTGCTCCTGCTCCTGGGCATGATCAGAAAAATCCATTAAAAAAGCACCAGAATCAGCGATTCTAGCGCCTTTTTGAGGGATTACTTATAAATAGCGATTGTCCCGTAAAACGGCTTTTTTAATATCTGCCACCGTTTGCGTCCCCGCAAGCTGCATGACCATCTCCAATTCTTTTTTGAAGAAATCAAAGACTTGTTGAACACCGGTGGCACCACCTAGAGCCAACCCATAAATCACTGGTCGACCGATTGCCACCAGATCTGCTCCGCAAGCAATCGCTTTAAAGACATGTTGTCCTCGCCGTACCCCGCTATCAAAGACGATCGGCGCCCGACCTGCTACTGCTTCAGCCACGATCTGCAAGGAATCAAAGGAAGCTGGACCACCATCCAATTGGCGTCCCCCGTGATTTGAGACCCAAATCCCTTGTGCACCTGCCCCTAATGCTCGTTCCACATCTTCTTCTGATTGCACCCCTTTGACATAAACCGGCAAATCAGATTCTTTGGCGATAAAAGCGACATCCTGAGGACTTAATTTTTGTTTTGAGGAGCCGTAAACGGCATCCATCGTTTGTCCGATCCCTGATTGATAAGCCTGAACGATCGGCATTGCCAACGGAAAGGTGAAGCCATTGCGGCGATCCGTTTCTCGATTGCCCCCCACGGTTGCATCTGCGGTCAAAACGATCGCTTTGGCGCCATTGCGTTTTGCCATCGCCAAGATGTCTTTGTTAATACCATCGTCTTTACTCATATAAAACTGGAACCACTGCGGCGCTTCTTGACCTCCAGCCGCTCGGATTTCTTCCAACGTACAAGAGGCATACGAACTCGCCGTATAGATCGTGCCAAAACGTGATACACCTTTGGCTGACGCTTGTTCTGCCGCAACATTTGCTAAGCCGTGGGCAGCCACAGGCGCCATAATGATTGGCGCTGACAACGTGTCACCGCCAAAGGACAACGTTGTGTCCGGTAATTCAATGTCCTTTAAGACATGAGGAATAATCAATTTGTGATTGAAGGCGCGTTCATTTTCTTGATAGGTAAAAATATCTCCCGCACCACTGCTGATATAGCCATACCCACCTTTAGGAATCACTTCCTCTGCCGCGATCTCCAAATCGCGCATATTGATAAAATCGATTGCTCCTTCTGCGGTACTTGCTTGATAAATTTTTTCCATGCCTTTCCCTACTCTCCAATAAGATAACGTTTACATTTTCATCCTACCCCTGATTGCAGGATCACGCAACTCATTCGCTCACTCCTACTCAACACGCTGCTTTTACTTTTCCACTCAAGACAGCCCTCCATTTGAGTGGGCTGAATTATTTTTATGTTCGTGAGAAATATTCTGCCAATAACAACGGCTGAATCGTTGGATATGTCCAGTTGGCAGGCGGCTCTGCCATTACATAGATTGCTTCGATCTCTGAGGTCAATTCATCCTGCAAGTCCGTGATCTGGGCTTCAAACACCAAGCCATAATCGGTCTCCCCGTTTTTTTCTACACCATAGATAAATAACGGTTCTAGGGTAAAGTGCTTGGCGCCTGTTTCTTCTTTTAATTCACGGGCAGCACACTCTGTGATGCTTTCTCCTAGTTCTCGCTTGCCTCCAGGGATCTCCAATGTGTCTCGTTCTTTGTGTTTGACATAGACGAACTTTTCTTGGTACTTGCTGATGATCACGGCAAAAACTAGCTGCTCTTCTGCGATCTTTTCAAGCTCGAATATCGTTACGTTACTCATTTTTCTCATTCCTTTCAAAAAGCAGACATGCTTCTAAAATAAACAGTCGTTAAATCAAAAAAAGTGCTGATCCCTTATGGAAAGGGTCAGCACTTGCAACTTATTACTCTTCTTCTTCCGCCATGAATGTGTTGAAGACTTCTTCAATCATATCCCATTCTGCTTCTGTTTCGATCTGTTCTAATTCACCTTCAGAACCGTCTTCGTTTTCAATATAAGCGTACGCTTGTAATTCAACGTCTTCTTCTTCTGGTACGCCTGCTGGATAAAGCAAGACGTAGTTGCGGCCGAATTCTTCCGTACCGTCAACCGTTAATAGAATTTCGTATAAGGTTTCATTTCCTTGATCATCGATTAAAGTAATGTGTTCATGTCCTTCATGATCGTGATCGTGATCGTGGTTATGATCGTGTGTATGTTCTGACATTTATTTTCCTCTTTTCTGTAAATTAAAACAGCTGTTTCCCAGCACCATCTAAATAATTCTGCAAAATCATGACTGCTGCTAATTTATCAATCACTTTTTTTCGTTTGGCACGCGATGTATTCGCCTGTTCTACCAGCATTCGTTCTGCTTGAACGGTCGTCAGACGTTCGTCTTGGTAAACGACCGGCAAACCGAATTGCTGTTCGATCGCTGCGCCGTAAGCCATAGAAGCTTCCGCTCTAGGTCCGATCGTATTATTCATATTTTTAGGTAGTCCTACCACAAAACGTGAGACTTCATATTCTTTCACCAATTCAGCAAGTCGATCATAACCGAAATTGCCTTCATCTTCATTGATGCGAATGATCTCGATCCCTTGTGCTGTCCAGCCCATTGGGTCACTGACCGCCACGCCGACTGTCCGCGAACCAACATCCAATCCCATGATTCTCATTATAGGTTGATCCCGTGATTGCCTAAATAATAACGGATCAGAACTTCCATGATCTCATCCCGTTCGTGACGACGAATCAAATTCCGGGCATCCCGATAACGAGGAATGTAAGCCGGGTCGCCAGAAAGGAGATAACCGACGATTTGATTGATCGGATTGTATCCTTTTTCCTCTAATGCTCGGTAGACGATAGCTAATGTTTCGCTGACTTCTTTTTTACGGCTATCATCAAAATCAAAGCGAACTGTTTCATCTGTAAAACCCATTTCACGACACCTCTCTTTTGTATAGATTTTAGCATATGTTCCTACTATATTGTACTAAACGTTTGATAAAACTACAAACATATGCTTAGATTTTCTCCATTATAACAAAGGTTTATGATGTTTTTATGAACTTTCTTAAAAAAAGCTAGAAAGCGCGATAGACATACTGGTTTTCTGGTGCTTCAATCGTCTTCTCTTGGTCTGCTACCACCATCGGCAAGTCCCGTTTGAAGGGTTGATAGTACTTCGATTGGATCGTCCCTTCCACGTGGAGCCACTGGTTATTTTCTGCCGTTGTTTGTTGCGGTAATTCCACTCGCAAACCAAAAACGCCTGAATCAGCCACACAATGGATAATGCCAAAACGAAACAAAAAGATTTCATTGGCATCATCTTGATCTGCATGGTACACAAATCCATCATAGGTGATTTTCTTGCCAATAAATTCGCTCGGGTACGTATAGATCAACTCCATGACTTCCAAGTAATTTTCTTCCGTTACCGCAATCGTCTCATCTTTGGCGTAACGTGCCAATGCTGCATCCATCTGAGTGTCATAATCTTCTTTGTTAAAATAAAGACTTGTATCGGGTTTCAGATATTGGGTCGTCATTTCTGGATCCCCCACAGATTCTTCACTTAGGGGGAAATTAAACCCTTTTGCTTCAACGATCGTCGTATCCAAGCTAACGGTGGGGAAAAAGAGACCCACGATGATCGGTAAGGCTAATAGAAAATACGCAATCACTCGTTGGTGTTTTTTCTCCAATCCATGCTGGTGCTCATCGTCATGATGATGCTCGGGCTCTTGTTTGACCCAAAAATACAGCTGGACCAAAGCCATTAATAAAGAAATGATCATGGATAAAATAGCGAGATAGCGATAATGAATGTTGATAAACTGATTAAGTTTGCCCGTCACTTGCAAATACATCATCAATTCAAAATAGCCTGATAAGATCAAAAAACGAATCATTCTTTACACCACCCATGCATAAATTGAAACGACGATTGCGACTAAACCAACTAAAGAAGCGATAAAACGCCCCGAAAAGTACCGCTTCATCATCAACAGGTTTTTAATATCTACCATTGGACCAAAAACCAGGAAACCGACGACTGGTCCCGTGCCGAATAAACTCAACAACGAAGAGCCGATAAAGGCATCTGCTTCGGAACATAAGGATAACGTTAATGCCAACAGCAGCATGACAAAGACCGCTAACAGCTTCGTGGAGCCTAATGTCAGCATCAAGCCAGTTGGCAGATAGGTCTGCATCGCTGAGGCGATCAACGCACCAATGATTAAATAACGCCCAGTATCGAAAAACTCATCCAAACTATGCTGCAACAAATGACGAATCTGCCGAAGAAGTGGATGGCTGGTCTTTTCCGTTTGATGGTGGGCGTGAGCATGCCCATGATGGTGTGGGTGAGCTGCCTGCTCATTCCCGCCACTTAATTGATTGGCAAGCCGTGTTTTTAAGATCTCTTGTTTGTTAAAATACGCCAGCCAGATCCCCACGACCATTGCGACCAATAAGCTGCCCAGTACACGCAAAAAGGCGAACTTCGCGGAATTTCCAAAGGCAATGAATGTAGAAAAAATCACGATAGGATTGATGATCGGTGCAGTCAGCATAAAGGCAAACGCCGTATACACTGGCACCTCTTTTTTTACGAACTGATTAACGATCGGTACGATCCCACATTCGCAGGAAGGAAAAAAGACCCCCAGACCACAACCAACTGTGATCGATGCCAATTTGTTTTTTGGTAAGAGTCTCGTGACTCTTTCTGGCGTCAAGAAGACTTGTAAGGCACCTGAGATCAAGCAGCCCAATAGGACAAACGGCAAGGCTTCAATGACGATAGATAAAAAAATAACACTCATTTGCAGGACAGAATTCGGTAATGCCTGAAACATAACTTTAACCTTCTTTATCAATAAATTCGAAACGCTGGAATTACTATACGTTTTTTCCTTTTTTTATACAACGTTTTTTTTAAAGCAGCCTATTTTTTTAATCGTTGCTTTAGATTTCCCTTATCTTTGAATCCTTCTTACTCACCTAAGCGATCAGCTGCTAGCAGATATTTTGACTTTTCCTCAAGAACAGCGTACATTTTCCATGGAGGAATGACTTATGCAAAAAAATCAACCGATCCAAGAGCAGCTCGCCCAACAACCGTTGGCACTACTCTATCTCTCTCAACCGAATTGCAGTATTTGTGTTGCAGACAAACCACGCATCCAAAAACTGGCACAAACCCAGCAACTCCCCCTATTAACCATCAACACGCTGGCAGAGCCAGAAGCAGCCAGTTTATTTTCGGTCTTGACGGTTCCCGTCGTCCTCTTGTTCGCGAATGGGAAAGAAGTGCATCGTGAAGCCCGCATCATCGATTTCACACGTTTGACTCAACAAATCTTGCGGTATCAAGAAGCGCTCACAAGCGTTGAAGAGCAAGATTCCTACGAATCACTTTTTGACCAGTTAGACGAGTAAGTTCAGTGGCGAAAAAGCAAAAAACAGCTGTCAGATCGTTGTATATACTACGATCTGGCAGCTGTTTTGTTGGTTCCTATTTATGTGATGCGATTATTCGCTTAGTGATGGTTCTTCTACTGGTTCTTCATGGGACAAGACGTTGCCTGAATGCAAGAAATAAATCAATGTTTGCAATTCATTGGTTAAGTCAACGTTTTGAATCAGCACGCCTTTTGGTGCAGTGATCCGTGCAGGTGTAAAGTTCAAGATTCCTTTAATGCCAGCTTTCACAAGCTCGTTCACTAAATCTTGTGAATGTTGTGCGGGAACCGTCAAAATAGCCACATCGATCTGCTGGATCTTCACTTGTTCCTTCATGTCATCCATTGGATAGACCGGCACACCATCTACGATTCGACCAACTAGATCTTCATTGACATCAAATGCAGCACTGATCCGAATGCTGTTGCTTTGGTGAAATTTGTATTTCAACAAGGCGCTCCCCAAGTTTCCGACACCGACTAAAGCTACATTCGTCATGTGGTCTTCGTTCAATGTCTTCGCAAAGAACTGCATCAAGCTTTCAACGTCATAGCCATAGCCGCGTTTGCCTAATTCACCAAAGTAGGAAAAGTCGCGGCGAATCGTCGCACTATCAACTTGAACAGCTTCACTTAGTTCGGTCGAAGAAACTTTTAATTTGCCAGCTTGGTGCAAAATACGCAAGTAACGATAATATAAAGGCAATCGCTTCGCTGTTGCCTTTGGAATTTGATGATCTTTCAAAGAATACTCCCCCATTGTGAAAAATTCACTTGTGATGAAGCTATCATAACAAATACATTGTTCAAAAATCAATTTGAATGCTCATAATTTGAAATATAAATTTTATAATGGTAAAATCAAACTTTTTCCCAATCGCCGTTTCCCTTAAAATATGATAGACTTGTAGTATTGCAACCTTGATACAGACAAGTTTCTTAAAGATAGGAATGACATACACATGATTTTATTACAAGCCAACCAAATCGCCCGTCTTTTCGGAGCCGAGGTTTTATTTGAAAATATCCAATTAGAAATTGCCAGCAATTCCCGAATCGCGCTTGTTGGGCGCAACGGTGCTGGTAAATCAACGCTACTGAAAATTATTGCTGGACTCGAAAGTCCTGATAAAGGAACGATCGCTAAAAACAAGACCGCTACGATGGGCTACTTAGCTCAAGATACCGGACTTGATAGTCAAGCCACCGTTTGGGAAGAAATGCTAGGAGCTTTTGCAACGGTTCGGCAGATGGAGCAGCGCATGCGTACCTTAGAGATCGCCATCTCCGAAGCAGATCCTGCTGCTGACTCTGGCAATCTCCTGAAAGAATACGACCAATTGCAGCATGAATTTGCAGAAAAAAACGGCTATGGCTATGAAAATGAGATTCGCTCCGTCTTGCACGGTTTTCAGTTTGATCCTTCTTTTTACACGCAAGCCATCAATACCCTTTCTGGTGGTCAAAAAACCCGCTTGGCACTAGCAAAAATGCTGCTGCAAAAACCTGATATCTTGATCCTCGATGAACCGACCAACCATTTAGACATCGAAACGTTATCTTGGTTGGAAAACTATCTGCAAGGATATGCCGGTGCGTTGCTGATCGTTTCCCATGACCGTTACTTCCTAGACAAAGTCGTCAACGAAGTCTACGAACTGAGTCGTCAAAAAATGCGCCACTACAAAGGCAATTACAGCCGCTATTTGACCCTGAAAGCGGAGCAGTTGCAAAGTGAATGGAAAGCCTTTGAAAAGCAGCAAGAAGAAATCAATAAACTGGAAGACTTTGTTGCCCGCAACCTTGTCCGTGCGTCTACCACCAAACGCGCGCAAAGCCGCCGTAAGCAATTAGAGAAAATGGACCGGCTGGATCGCCCGCAAGGAGATGAAAAATCCGCCCACTTCCTTTTTTCTATTGAAAAGCCTTCAGGAAATGTTGTGATGCAAGTAGAAAATGCCGCTATCGGTTATTCTGAAGAAGAAGTCTTATCGGCGCCCATCGACTTAGATGTTCGGCGCAAAGATGCGATCGCTTTAGTAGGACCGAATGGGATCGGCAAATCAACCTTACTGAAATCGCTGATTCATAAAATCCCCTTTATTCAAGGAAAGGTCCATTTTGGCGCCAATGTCTCAATCGGGTACTATGACCAAACCCAATCCGATCTGCACTCAACCAAAACGATCCTCCATGAGCTTTGGGATGACCACAGTACCACACCTGAAGTCGAGATTCGCAATATATTAGGCAGCTTCTTATTTTCTGGAGAAGATGTTGAAAAGCCGATCACGCTATTAAGCGGTGGCGAAAAAGCCCGTGTCGCTTTGGCAAAATTAGCCATGGACCATGACAATTTCTTGATTTTGGATGAGCCAACCAACCATTTAGACATCGACAGCAAAGAAGTCTTAGAAAATGCGCTGATCGATTATGAAGGCACTTTGTTCTTCGTATCTCATGACCGCTACTTTATCAATCGAATCGCCACCAAGGTCGTGGAACTGTCTGAAAACGGCAGCAAGCTCTATCTCGGCGATTACGATTATTATTTAGAAAAGAAACAAGAAGAAGCTGAGATCGCAGCAATGTTGGAAGCAAAAACAACCGAAACCACTCTCTCAGCGGGCAAGCAAAACTTTGTCCAAAGCAAAGAACAGCAAAAAGCCGTTAGAACCTTACAGCGAAAAGTCGCCCAAATCGAAGAAGAACTTGCCGCAATAGAAGAAACGATCCAACAACTGGAACAAGACATGACCGCACCAGATGCGTTGAATGATCATGTCAAATTGACCTCGTTGAATCAAGCATTAGAACAAGCCCGCACTGAACAAGAAGCCCTATTAGAAGCATGGGAAAGCACTAGCTTAGAACTAGAGGCATTTGAAAGTTGATCGTGGAATCGGTCTGTAGGCCGATGACAAGCGCCCCCTCCTTTGTTTTACTTAAAAGAACAGGATGAATACGTACGATTCGTAAAACAAGGAGGGAAAAATGCAAAAACAGACAGATGTTTATCGAAAGCGTCGGCCAATGGTTGTTTTGGCAGGATTGGCGTTGATTTGGATAGGGTTCAATCGAATCTCTCATCACGTGTTGTACGGAGAGTTGTCCGAACACGTGCAGACCGTCGTTGCCTATGATGAGAGTTATGACGACGAATATGTTTATTCTCAGGCTATTTTTAGTGAAGATATCAATGCTTACTTATGGGAAATGGACATCACGACACCGATTTTCTTGCAGACGAACGAAGAATGGGCTGATAGATCCTATGGCAATGATGGCAGCCAAAGCTTAGCAGAAAATGGCTGTGCGATTGCTTCTCTTGCGATGGTTCAATCCTATCTTGAAGGCTATCCCATTTCGCCACTAGAAGTCCTCGACTGGGCAGGAGATCATTATTACGTTGACGGCCAAGGAACGGACTGGCGGATTTTTTCTGACTTTGCCGATGCAAACGGCTACAACTATTATGATCTTGGCACAGATCTAGCCAGCGTTGAAGCTTACTTGCAACAAAATCATCCCGTCATCGTTTCTGTGACTCCAGGGGAATTTACAGATGGCGGCCATATTATGGTCTTAGGTGGAATGATGGACGATCAAGTGTTTGTCTTAGATCCCAATGATGATCCAGAAAAATCCCATTACGCTATCTATTACACACTAGATGAAATCGCTAATCAAAGCTTGCGTTTTTGGACCTTCAGCTGATTGATCAAAAAAAGTCCCCTTTCGGGGCTTTTTTCTTTGTCGTGGCGTAGGCAGCAACTGGATCTTACTTTTTTAATAAAAAAACCATTCTTTCTCCCCTTAGGAATCCGCTTTCTATTATAATGGAAGAAAGAAAGGTGTGAAGTCTATGAAAATCGGTATCCCAAAAGAAATCAAGAACAATGAAAATCGTGTGGCATTGCCGCCCTCGGGAGTCTATGAGTTAGTCCAAGACGGACACGAAGTCTTCGTTGAACAAGGCGCTGGTGCAGGATCAACCTTTTCTGATCAAGCGTATCAGGAAGTCGGCGCTACGATTACTACCGTTGAAGAGGTTTGGGCCTCTGAATTGGTTATGAAAGTCAAAGAACCTTTACCAGAAGAATACCCCTTTTTGCATGAGGGACTGGTTTTATTCACCTATTTCCACGTAGCCGCCAATCAACAGCTTGCTCAAGCATTGATCGACAGCAAAGTGATCGCTGTTGCTTATGAAAACGTCCAGCTGGCGAACGGCACCCTGCCTCTGCTATCGCCTATGAGTGAGATCGCTGGAAGAATGTCTGTTCAAATCGGCGCACAATTTCTCGAAAAAATATATGGCGGAAAAGGGATCCTGCTTTCAGGTGTTCCCGGTGTCCGTCAAGGTCGGGTAACGATCATTGGTGGTGGCGTTGCCGGTGAGAATGCCGCGAGAGTCGCTGTAGGTTTAGGCGCACAAGTGACGATTTTAGACGTTTCGATCCCACGCTTACAAGAGCTGGATCGACAGTTTTCTGGTCAAGTTCAAACCTTGTATTCCAATCGCTTGAATATCGAACGAACGATCCAATCCGCAGACTTGGTGGTAGGAGCCGTCTTATTGCCAGGACAAAAAGCCCCGTGCTTAGTGACCCGCGACATGGTGAAACAGATGCCTGAAAAATCCGTGATCGTCGATATTGCCATTGACCAAGGCGGAATTTTTGAGACCGAAGACAAAGTCACTACCCACGACGAGCCAACCTATATCCGGGAAGAAGTTATTCACTATGCAGTCGCGAATATGCCAGGTGCTGTGCCGCAAACGGCAACCATCGCTTTGAGCATTGCCACCTTACCGTATGCCCAGCAGCTAGCGAACGATCCTTTAGCAGCGTTGCGAGAAAATCAGGCACTTGCCAAAGGGGTCATCGCCTATGAGGGCGCATTTACTTCAAAAGAAGCCGCTCACGATCTGTCATTGCCTTTTACCGATCTATCGGAATTGATTTGAGTCACTCTCCCACAATAAAACCAGCAGCCGCACAAGTAATTCGCGGCTGCTGTTTTGCTTTCTATGAGAATTTCCTTTTTTGGGTAGCATGGGCTTTGGAAGTATGCTATATTCATACTTAAAAAAATTCGACCTAGACAGGAGGAACACTGTGCTTACTCAACAACAAATCCAAGCATTTCCCAAAGTAGAACTTCACTGCCACCTCGACGGTTCCATTCGTCCAGAAACATTGATCGCCATCGCCAATCAGCAAGAACTACCGATCGAGCAAGACATAGAAGCTGTGAAAGCACAGATGCAAGCCCCCAAAGATTGTCATGACCTGAGGGATTATCTTCGCTGCTTTGATTTCGTTCGGCCGTATTTGCAAACACAAGAAGCGTTAGCAGCTGCCGCCTATGATGTGATGGAACAAGCCGCTCAAGATGGGGTCGCTTATATTGAGATCCGCTTTGCTCCCAGCTTATCGATGGACAAAGGACTCACTTGCAGCCAGACCATCCAAGCCGTGATCGAAGGCATCGCACGAGCAGAAGAACGCTACCCAATCAAAGGCAATGTTTTGATCATTGGGATGCGTCAAGAAGACCTACCAGCTATTACGGCGATTTTTGATGAAGCGATCGCTCTTACCGATGAAAAAGTCGTCGGCATTGATCTGGCAGGTCCAGAAGAAGACGGGTACGTCCCTGATTTAGCTGCCAGCTATCAAGTGTTCCTCAAGAACCAAAGTGTCCAACTGACCTTACATGCAGGCGAATGCGGCTGTGTGCAAAACATTTATCAAGCCATCGAAAGCGGTGCGCAGCGGATTGGCCACGGCATCGCCTTAAAAGGAGATCCTACTGCTCAAGCGTTTGTTCGAGAACAAAATCGCTGTATCGAAGGCTGTCCTACCAGCAATGTTCATACGCGTGCGATTCCCACATACTCGGTATACCCATTAAGAGAATGGCTAAAAGCCAAGGTCCCTTTTTGTTTGAACACCGATAACCGAACGGTCTCAAACACGACATTGACCAATGAATACCTGCAAATGGCTCATCATTGCGACATGACCGAATCAGAGATGCGCTTCTTAAACGAAACCGCCGCTCAGCATTCCTTTGCGGAAGCTGCCGACAAAGCGGTACTCTTGAAAAAAATTCAAGAATGGCAATTCTAATAAACATGGACGCTAGTGATCCCCACTGGCGTCCATGTTTTATTTCCAAAACGTTCAACTTTCTTTCCTTCACGCAAAGAAGAGCCGATCGATCCGTGTTAACCCCAATGCATCGATTTCTAAAAGAGCTCTTTCGTAAATTTCTGTATTCGTTAAAGCCGCACTCTCGTGGGCATCGATCCCAATAATACAAGAGCAGCCGACTTCCTTGGCGATCTTCCAAAATTCAGGATGCGGATAGCCACCGTTCGTATAGCCTGCCAAATTATACTCCAACGGCAGTTGATACTCTTTGGCTTTTTCACATAGGCGGTAGGCAACTTCTTCACAATGAGAATCGAAGGTTTTATAGCCCCGCATGAACACATCTGGGTGTGCCATATAAGCAAAAATTTCTGATTCAATTCCCTGTAAAGAAACACGGAGATAATCTTTGATCGCTTTTACCGAATCCCCGGGTGTATGGTCGTAATAGTGATTGCTTTCGATTTCAGGAAAGTGATTGCCAAAAATCAAATAGTCGATCGACAGCCTTTCTTTCTCTGCAACTAGCCAAGGGATCATTGTTTCAAAATATTCACACTCTAAACCTAATTTCACATCGATTTGTCCTTGGTATTTTTCCTGTAAGCTTTTCACCGATGAAACGTAATCTTCCAATTGCACAACATCCATCCGCATGGGCGAGACATACCCATCCTCAAAGGGCCAAGGGCAATGATCAGCGAAGCCAATTTCCTTAAAGCCAGCTTGGATGGCTTTGATCACATAGTCTTCATCAGAATCCCGTGCATGTTTGCATCGAGTTGTGTGGGTATGATAGTTTGCTTTCCACATGGTTAATCACTCCTTCTTATTACATTTAGGTTAATTTGTTTTTGTGATCGCATTTTAGGTACACTCTTCTTGAGGCGTTATCCTTCAAACCGTTCGTTATTTTACAAAATCTTTTGTAAGCGGAACCATTTTTTCGAAAAATAGTACTAGCTATCAACACCTATCACTTAGCAACTTCCTCATTCTGGATTTATTCCAGTCCATTTCATTATAGAATTGCGGCTATCCCAAGACAATCAAAAGAAAGCTGCAATCGGTTGCTTCTTTTCCCATCACTTCCATTGAGTCGTTTCTCTTGGGACAAATGAATTTTTCAAGAGGACGTGTCTTGGTGCGGTTTTGTCTCCTTGTACCTCTTGAAAAAGTAGCTGGGTCGTCCAATCCACCATCTCCTCTAATGGTCGTGCGATGGACGAAAGCAAAGGGCTAGTACAAAGACAAACATTGGTGTTTTCATAACCAATCACTTGAATCGCTTCACCAACCTTTTTATCCAGTGAATGAAGGGAACGTAAAGCACAGGCTGCCAAAAAATCGCTTGCCGCAAAAATGCCATCGATAGAAGGCCATTGACGAAAAAGTTGATCAAAGGAAGTTTGCGTGACATTTACAAAATCGAGTATGACCTCGTGAACATAGATCTCTGGGTATTGGTCCATCACTTGATAAAAACCAGCTGATTTTTCTTGAACGGAATGTAATGTCTTTGGTCCATTAATGAAGAGGATCTCGCGACAACAATTTTGGATTAAGATCTGTGCTGCCAACTGTCCACCTGAGGTATTATCCGCAGAAACGGAGGATACTTCATCGCTAAGGACTCTACCCACACTCACTAGAGGTAATTTGAGAACCTTTTGCAACAACGGACCTTGCGTACAAAGGTTGGTACATAAAATTACCCCATCAATATTATTTGCGAGAAACAAGTTCAAAAAATAGGTTTCTCTTTCAGGATTCCCTTGTGTGGTACCGATCATCAAACTATAGCCTTTCTCAATCAGTTGCGACTCGATTCGGGTAATAAATTGATTATAAAAATCATTTTTCAAATCATAAATCAGCAAGCCTATCATCTTTGAGGAATTGTAATAAAAGGACCGTGCTAATTCATTTGGTACATAATCAAGTGCTTGAATTGCTTCTAGCACAATCTGCTTTGTTTCTTCATTGACATATTTTCTGTTATTGATCACTCGTGAGACGGTGGTCACAGATACATTGGCAAGTTTTACCACGTCTTGCATGTTTGCCATTGGTTCCTCCTTTCTCTCTTTTACATGTCTCGTAAATATTAAATCCTTTTCCATTTGATCCATTATCCGAATGCAACAATCCAAAACACTTATTTTTATTCTATAATAACAAATTTTATCTAGTATTTTTTATTTTTATGAAAATAAAAAAGTTGTTTAGATGAAATTTCATCATAAACAACTTTTCTATGCTAGATAAAATTTGCATTCAATGCCAGCGTTTTTTAAGAAAACAAGAAAACTACTCCCGTGTTCTCTTACACAATCATCTACACAAACCCCCAGCTAATTTTTTAGATCTAAGCCTTCAATCAACGCCACCGCACGATCGATCCCAGCATCTTTTGTTTCTTCTAGCACCACGTAACAGTATGGCTTGTGTTTGATCAAAAGCTGTAAAATTTCTGGATACCGTATTTGTCCTTCGCCTAATGGGACAGGGATCACTTCTTCTCCCGAGAGTTGAAAATCCTTTAGGTGCAAGCAGACGATTTTCTCTCCGAAAAGAGTAAATGCTTCTTCTACCAATGCGACTTGATCAGCAGCCGTTTTTGCGGTGATCAAATTCGTTGGATCGTAAATGATCCCTAAATAATCAGAAGGAACACGTTCAATCAGCTCGGCGATGCGCTGATTCGAATACAGCGGATGATTCAGTCCAGCTTCGATCCCTACCATGATTTGATATTTTTCTCCCACTCGAACGAGTCGCTGGATCACATGGATCAAGTCTTCAAAAACCTCATCCGAAAAATTCTCTTCGCTATATCCCAGCGCGGCAATGACTGAGCCTGTTTCTGAAGCCACCATGCTGGCACCAAAATAACGGGCATGGAATAAATAGCGCTCAAATTTCTGTAAGATTTTTTCTCGTTCCCCTGGTTCGGGGTGAATCAAGTTACTATAACAACTTAACAAAGCGATTTGAACGCCTTGTTCTTGGAATTCATTCTTGAAGAAGGTCCCCATACCTGGATTCATCTTTTCAGGAGCACTTAGATCTGGAAAAGACGCATTCAAGGCAAACTGAACGTTTTTTATTTTCTTTGCACCTACCGCTTGTGCTAACTGCTTTGGTGTATATTCTCCTGAAAGGTCATGCCCTCGGATGGCTAAATGAATCATCTGACTCCTCGCTTTCTACTATTTTTTCCCATTCAATAATCAAATTTTCATAAGGTTCTAGCCTATGGTTACCGCGCGCCAGCGCTTCACCTGATAAGCGTTCGAAACCGGGTAGATGTAAGGTAAAATCAGCTGTCGTCAGCCCTAAGTTACTGATCCAGAGTTGGACATGGGTCGCTGACTCTCGGCGATACTTCATCACACCTTCCGAACATTTGATCAACTGGCGCTCTGATTCATAAGGGAAAAGTTCTTTGCGACAAAACGACTGCCATATCAAACTGTCTGGTAAATTGCTAGGTAGCGCACCTAAATAGATGATCTCTCCTTGAGCCAGTTGTTTCTTAGCTAGTAGCGTTTGGTCATTCCCTCGTCCGATCGTTTCCCAATCTTCTGGGCAGTGAAAAACTGTGACCAAATGATCCAAAGGTTCTTTTAGGCCGTCATAGGTTAGCTGATAAGTCAGTCCTTTCACCGTAAACTGCTGGATTTGGTCAAACCCGAGCCATTCTCCTAAACGATCTAAGCCATTCGTCGCTGGCCACGCCAGCTCTTTTGTCCGATCCCCCGTCATCGGGCCTAAAATCAGCTTGCCTCCTGCTTCAGTAAAGGCGGCAAATTTTTTCAACAAGGTAGGACTGATCCAACGAACAAATGGGGCAAGAACAACATCATACTCTTCTAACGGACTATTTTCTTGAATGATTTCTACACGAATCCCTTGGCGAATCAGACTGCCGTAAAATTCGGTAAACAGGCTGCGATAATCATAAACACCCCCATGATCGATCGTGTAAAAACGTTTCGAGTAATCCGAGTAGATAATGGCTATTTTTGCCGATACATACTTCGTTTCCGCTAAAAGTGGTGCGATCTGTTGTCTTAGTTCGCCAATCCGAACTACTTCTTCATACCCACGATCTGGCTCCCCCCAAGCAGTTAACACGGCACTATGGGGTTGCTCCACACCATAGCGATGTCCACGAAAATGCCAAAAGCAGAAGGACTTCAAATTACCAGCATAGCCAATGAACGCTTCACTTGTGACAAACCCATGAGGACGAGGTGCCGCATAATTTTCAATATGACCTGCATTGGCAGTACAAGTTTCTAACAATAACATTTCCTTGTTGCGCGGTTTGACATTCCGCCAACGATCCAAGTTCATCGTATACGCTGGATAGTTGTCTGCCGGTGCATACGTATCAAAACCAGCAATATCTAAATCAGCAAATAGCTCATCATTTTGCAAGTTAAACCCAAAAGCGGAGTTATGGGTAATGGGTAACGCGGTCTCCATTCGGATAAAATGACAAAGATCATGCGCAAACTCATTCAACGTATCGGTGGTAAAACGGCGAAAGGCATTCATCAAGGAAGAATTATGCAAAAATGGGGTCGTTAGCGGCAAGACGACATCCTCAAATGCGTCATACCACTCACTCCACACCTTCGTTCCCCAACACTCATTGAGGTTAGTCACGGATTGATAGCTGTCTTTTAAATACGTATGCCAACGCGTTTGGCACGTCGTACAATAACATAGATCGACATGACATTTAAACTCATTGTCCAATTGCAACATAACGACATTTTCATGTTTTTCGGCAATCTCAGCGATTTTTCTCGTTAACCGATAGGCATAACGGCGAAAGTCCTCGTTGTTGGTACAGACATGCTGTCTTGAGCCGTGATGCATCTTCGTTCCATCTTGGTTAGTGACCAATGCTTCTGGGTACTGTTTTGTAAACCAGCGGGGCGGAGTTGGCGTTGGAATACATAAGCAAACATCGATGCCATTTGCTTGGTACTGTTCTAGCGCACGTTCCAACAACGCAAAATCATATTCTCCAGGTTGAGGCTCCAAGTCACGCCACATGAATTCCCCAATTCTAGCAAAATTCATGCCCAACGTTTTCATCGTGTGACTATCACTTTGCATGATTTCTTCCGACCAGACTTCTGGATACATGCAGGCGCCGTAATAAATATCAGGAAACAGTGGTTGCTCATGGAAAAACGCCTGTAAACGAATCGCTACATAGCGAGCGATCATATGCGCCCCGAGCTTTGAAAAGTGGGTATCATCTGCGAGACCTGCAGGATAATTGGGGTGCTCATCCGGTGCTAACCAAACAAAGAGTGCTTTGGAAGCTTCTAGTCCTAATGTGTCATAATAATGATAGGTATAGCGATTTAAATCAAACAAAACTACTTCTTCCGTTCGACTAAGTTCTCTTAAGACAGGTAAAAATGCTGACAACGTATGCGCCAGTCGTCCCTCTTCTCCTACCCGCCGTTCAACAGGTGTACACAGGATCGGGATTCCTGCTTTTTCTTTGATTTGACGGATCATGTCTGTCAAATGAGCAATGTACGCCTCCATCGTGACATGATTTTTCTCTTTTTGGTCATTATGTCCAAATTGCAGTAGGACGACTGTATTCGGTTCGACTTCTTGCAGGAGTTGCTCAAACAACCCTTCTTCGATAAACGAACGAGTCGTACTGCCGTTTTTTGCAAAATTGCGTACGTTTACTTCTGGGGGTAGATAGCTTGGTAAGGCTTGTCCCCAGCCCATCATTGGCTGTTGATCAAGGGGATAATCCGCCACGGTTGAATCTCCGCCTAGAACGATTTTCATTTCTTTTCTTCCTCCATCTATTTACTATCAGATTTCCAACAGCGTTGACAAGTCCGCTGGTTTTCTTGCTGAACTTAAGCTGTATTAGAAATCGCTTTCTTTTCTATTATACAAAACATTCGCTGACGAAAACATGGAAAAATCAGAGCAAAAGCTGCGAAAATGCGAGCTTTTCCGCAGCAACCAACAGTGATCAGCTCTGACCTTTTCGATATTGTCCTGGGGTCATTCCCGTGCACTTTTTAAATAAACGATTGAAGTAACTGGGATTATACCCAAGGTTTTCTGCGATTTCATTGATTTGATGATCGGTTTCTAGCAACTGCCGTTTTGCTTCTACGATGCGAACATTGGTTAAATAATCAATAAAGTTGACCTGCTTGGCACGCTTGAACTCCTTACTCAAAAAGATTGGGTCTACTTCGAAACGATCCGCAACATATTCTAACGAAATTTGTTCATTGCGAAAATCAGATTGGATGTACTCCGCTACTTTTTGGATCATTTCACTATAAGAATTAGCGACATTTTCTTGCCAGAGGATGGAAACGGGCTTTAAGAAATGATGGTACAAAAAGGCTTGGATTTGATTGATGTCCAAAAGTCGTTCGATTCGCTCTAACACAACCGTTTTCGATAGATAATCCGTTCGTGAGACACCATTTTCATTTAAAAGGTAATCGACTTGATCATACAGTCGATTGACCACATAGATCACCGCAGCCTGTTGATTGTTTTCTGCCACGACCTGTTCCAAAAACCGCTGGACACTTCGTTGCAATTCTTCATGATAGCCACTTTTCAGCGCTGTTAAAATCAAATTTTCTTGCGAAAGAGAATACTTCGGCAGCGGGCGCATTTTCTCTCCTTGAAGCACTTGATTTTCGGGAATCAACCGTTGCAGATGGATTTGCTTTTTGAGACGTTGGGCAACTTCAGGCAACTTGCGAATCTCAGTTTCTTGTTGCGAACTAACGATGGTGACATAACGACAGACGATCAAATTGATTTGCTTGGTGACCATCGTGAAGTAATCTGTCAGTTGCTGCTCTTGATTGACCACAAAAACCAAAATCCGCCCTTCATTTGACGAAACGATGGTTGATTCTGGGAAAAACATGGCTGTGACATCCGTTATAATGTTTTCTAGTGCAAACAAAATGTGGGTTTCATCTTGTGAATTTGCTTGATTGCTTAATAGATCATTGAGTTGGAAATAAAACAGGCGATACCCTTGGTCACTTAAGCGCCAGTTTTTTTGCTGCAGTAATTGTTGCGATTCTTCCTCTGACAAATAGCCATAATACCCTTCCATCAAATGTTGGATCACTTGCCGCTTCAGCGAATCTTGAAAGCGTTCCGCCTGATTTTGTAGCAATCCTTTTTCCCGACTTAATTGTTGCCAACGGTCCACCAAAAACTCCAGATCGTTTTCTTTTTTCCATTGGGTATTACCAAAGAGCTGATCCATCGTTTTTTCAAAAGGTTGGTATTGTTTTTTTGCCAAAAAGAGACTCATGACTGCCACACAAGCAATAAAAAGAATACTTACGACGATCAGCACTCTAGCCAAATGAGTGACTGGCTCGGTAATCAATGCTAAGGGAACGACGGTATAAAATGTCCATATTTGGTTGAGTCGCGTACTGTTTACGGCGATCATGCTATAATCATTGCCATTGATCGATTCGACCCAGGTTCCTTGATGCTCCTCACTCAGCGGTTGGATAACATTCGCTAAGTTCTGATCGCCAATAAAACGAAAACTCTCATGATTAAAGGAAATCGCTGCGAGACCATTTTCAATTTGAGTATCATAAAAATACTTTAACAATGATTGCTCGTCGATCGTTGCAACTAAAAAAATTTTAGGCTGATCTTCGCCTTGGCTATCAATGTTTTGTACAAAAATCAATTCATCCTCTTCTTCAATGATCTTCCACTGATACTGCCTACCATTATCGATCCGATAGCGTTCAAATGCTGTTTTGGTTTGCTCGAGCGTTAATTCATACGTGCCGCCACTTTCAATCCCAAAGGGCGCCTCTCCGAGCGAATAAATACCGATTCGATTGACATAATTGGAGCTATTGGTTAAGTAAAACAATTCTTCCGACAGCTGGATCAACGTCTGATAATTCGTCGTTTCCAATAAATCTTCTTGGTAGCGCCTTTGAAACGATTGCCCCCAAACGCTTAAAGTCACTTCCAGCTGCGAGAACTGTTGGTTGATGTTACTAACGATTCCTTCGACTTGGCGATTGTTTAGTTCTTGATACGATCGTTGTAATGGTCCGATCAAATAGGCATGCAAAAAGATTGTAACGGCTAATAGCGGCACGACGATCCATAGACTGGCTAGCTGCAGTTTTCGATGAAAACCGCCTGTTTTAAAGTACTTCATTCCCAAACACCCTTGTAATAGATTTTATGTAACAAATTGTCATGCGAAAAAACGCATGACAACCTATCCACAACTATTGAAGTGTATCATCCTTTGACGGATCCAATCAGCATTCCTTTGGCAAAATGTTTTTGCAAAAACGGATAGAAGATCAAAATTGGTAAAGTCGCCACAATGATGACTGCAAATTTGATTCCTTGTTCAGGCGGCACATAGTTGGGGTCCATACTTGCTAACGCATTGGCACCACTGGAGGCCATCGTGATCTGTCTTAACAATAACTGAATCGGCCATTTTGCTGAATCGTTGATATAGAGCAACCCACTCATGAAGTCGTTCCAGATACCAACGGCGTAAAAAAGGGTGAAGGTCGCGATCACTGGTTTTGATAATGGCAAAATGATTTTCCATAAGATCCCTAGTTCCGTACAGCCGTCCATCTTGGCGGATTCTTCCAATTCGATCGGCATTTCTTGGAAAAAGTTTTTGATGATCATTAAGTTGAACGGATTGATCGCGATCGGCAAAATCAATGCCCAATAAGAATTGATCAGTCCTAAATTTTTCACCACGATAAACGTTGGGATCATCCCACCTGAAAAGAGCATTGCAAAAATCACGAGATTCAACAAGGTGTTCCGTCCTTTTAGGTGCTTGCGTGATAAAGGATAGGCAAAGGTGAAGGTACAGAAAAGCTGCACCAGCGTGCCAACGATGGTAACGCCGACCGTTACAAGCAAACTACGGATAAAGGTGTTGGTTGAAAAAATAAAGCGATAGGAGTCGAGACTGATCTCATTTGGCCATAAGAAAAACGAACGTGTGGTCAATTCTAACTCCGTAGCAAATGAACCTGCGATCACATAAATAAAAGGAATCACCATGAATAACCCAATCAATGCCAAAAATAGCGCATTAAAAATGTCAAATATTTTCCCTGCCTTCGTATTGTGTAAAGTATCCATCTTTTTCCTCCTTAGTATAAGCCGCTTTCGCCAAAGCGTTTCGCTAATTTATTGGTACAAAGTACGAGGATGATCCCAACGATCGATTTAAATAATCCGACGGCTGTTGAGTAACTGTAAGCGCCATTGGTGATCCCCATCATATACACATACGTATCAAAAACATCTGCTACTGTTCGGTTCAACTGATTAGTCATCAAGAAAATCTGATCAAACCCAGTAGACAAAATCGACCCGATCCGCATGATCAGCATAATGATGATCGTCGAACGAATCGCAGGCAAAGTGATGTGCCACACACGACGAAAACGTCCTGCACCATCCATGATCGCGGCTTCGTATTGTTCCTGATCCACACCTGATAAGGCAGCTAAATAAATAATAGTCCCCCAACCGATCTCTTTCCAAATCGATTGCATCACGATCATGGGGCGGAACCATTGCGGGTCTGAGAGAAAGTCGATTTCAACGCCTGTCAACGAAGCGATAAATTGAGTGATCGCTCCATGATCGATGTTGAATAAGATATGCCAAAGACTAACGACGATCGTCCATGAAAGAAAATGTGGTACATAGACGAAGGTTTGAATGGTCCGCTGAAACAGCTTGTTGCGCAATTCATTCAGTAACAGTGCCAAAAAGATGGGTGCTGGAAATGAAAAGAAGATGTTTAAAAAGGCAATCATCAACGTGTTCCACAAGATCCGAAAGAAATCAGGATTATTGAAGAAATCCATAAAATTTTGTGTTCCGACCCATGGACTATCTGCGATTCCTAAAAAAGGCACATAATCTTTGAAAGCAATGATCAACCCATACATCGGTGCATAACGAAATACTGCAAAATAGATGATCCCGGGAATCGTCAAAATATAGAGCCATTTATTTTGTTTAAAATGGTTGAGAAAACTCCCCCATTGCTCTTTCGTTTTCGGCACTTTTTTTATTGTTGTTTCCATTCATTCTCCTCCTCTAACTCCGCTCCGATCAGTGCTAAACAACAAATCGTATTTAGACCCCACTGTGACAACACATTGGTCGATACCCACGGCATTTCTTTTATTTTTTTCCACGTTGTCGCTGCTTCAATGGTCGCTTCGATCGGCAATGGAACACCCGATTTGTCATTATCAAGCAATAACTGCCAAGCCCTTTGGCTAATTGCTTGATCGTTACGCACTCGCCCAGCAAAGGCCATCATCGTCGACGCAAACATTGGCCAGGCAAAATGAGGTTCCGTCAGTACCCCGTTTGATTCTTCTGCTTTTCTCTCAGGACTCAAGCTATAAAACCAGCCAAACTCCCCTAACATCTCTGTCCACTCGGGGTCTTCCAGCACTTGAGCAAGTTCTAACCAAACTTGCGGTGCCCCAAAGGAGATGACCATGTGATAGCCGCCAAAATTCCCAGTTCCCATATAAGATAAGGTTTTGTCTTGTGGATCAAATAACACTGTGGGACCAGACAATAGGCGCTGGGGCATGGCTTTGATGCAGGTGATGCCGGTGCGAATTTTTTCAAGGTAAACAGGATCATTCGTCCGTTCCCACTGGGTAAACCAGTTCGAGACTAGCGCAGCCCAATCTGGTCCGATGCGAATCGGTATCCGCTTCGTTTCTCGTTCATAAAACTCGCGCATCGGTGGTAACGCATCAAAAGCATAGGTTTCATTGTCTTTGACTTGTTCCATAATCTCCCCAATGCGTTCATCCGCTGTCAAATAGTAGTAGTAGCGATGGAGACCCGCCATTGAAATTCGAACTTCTTTTGCTTGGCAGCCCCAATGAATGACATTATGCCGTGACCCTAATCCTTTGTATTCACCAGCATGGTACTGATCGACTTCTGAAGTATGTCTCGTCATGCTTTCAGCCAGATAGTAAACGCTTGGATCACCAGTCCGTAAGAAATCTAGCCAAAGCCACATGTTAGGGACCAATTCAGTGTTTTGCCAAGCGTACCCACCAAGATCGTAGCGCCATTGGTGTCGAAATTGATCATAGGTATGCATGACATCACCATAGTTCCAATAGCCATACCAACTTCTTTGTTGGACTTCTGCTAAATAGAATTGACGCATCTCAGTCAATTGTTGCTCCAGCAACTGTTTCGTTTTCGTTGATTCGTCTGGTAAACTGATCCTGCCAAAAACCTTCGTCTCTTGATAACGCTCAGGCAATGAAACGATCTGGGCAGGTTCTTGGTTTTCTTGAGCTAAGCCCAGCAACACTTCTTCTGACGGGGCTTCTTCATATAGATCCAACCAACAACGCGTCGTATTTGCTACACCAACTGCCGTCGAACGAATCTCTTCCATTCCTTCGTATCCGCTAAGCATATGATCCCGTTTGGAATAGTGCTGAAAATCCATTGGCTTGGCATTCGGTGACCACTGCCACATCGTGATTTGAGTTTCTTTTTGGGTGATGCCTGTCACCTCGATCGCAGATGGTGCTTTTTCCCAAAATTTCTCCATGCTGCAAGCAACGCCGCCGGTTTCTCCCCCAGCGTAAAAGGTACCTGAATAATGCTCGCCATCCCCAATGGGCAACCAACAGTACCCAGCTTCGGTCTGTTTTTCTAATTCAAATGACCGATGATTGATTTGATTGACCCGAAAATTGTCCCAAATAGCATTTTCCACCGCATGAGACAGCATCGGCTCGTCCGCTGGGGTCAATGAAACGAGCTGTCCACTGGCTTGTTGTTGATAGGGAATGTTTTGCTGATAGTGTCGCCGTGAAAGTAACAATTGTGCCGCTTCATGATACACAGCGTCTGCAATAAATTTGACTTGTCGATTCCAATTATCACCTGTCAACGCATAATCAAATGCTATCCCCATGCCTTCATAAGCAAGTGGTTTGATGATAATGACCGTATGAATGATTTCCAATTTGCTGATTTCGCGAAAGATGCGGAACCGTAAAATAAACTCTTGCACCACTTCTTGATTGATCTCAATGACGCCCGATACTTTGATAACGGCTTTTTCTGAACCATTTTCTTCCAACATCAAGTCCGTTACTTTGGACTGCACCTTTTTGTTTTGGTATTGCAGGATTGCGTGAAGATCTTGCAATTTTTTCTGCCCATTGACCGCTACCCAGTCCAATACATTTTTCCCTTCCCCATGTTTCGGGAAGAAGCCTTTGATCGTACCGTTGTCAAAATAAATACCGTTGTAAGCTTCCCTAGCAATCGCCTGTTTCTTCTGGACACGCTGTTTTCTTTGAAAAAGTAACTGCGTCGTTTCTGCCACCAGACCACTGTGTCCTGTCCATTTCACACTGCCATCTGGCCAGTAAGCCAGTACTTTCGTTTGCAGCGGTTCCTCCCCCAGCAAAAACAGTTCCTCCCTTAGAACCTCAGGTTGTAAAGCTCCTTTTTCCCATGGATACCCAAAACTCAGCCCACGTTTTCCCTTAGGTTTATTTTTGAGCCATTTCAA
Organism: Enterococcus sp. 5B3_DIV0040; assembly: GCF_002140755.1. NCBI lineage: Bacteria > Bacillati > Bacillota > Bacilli > Lactobacillales > Enterococcaceae > Enterococcus > Enterococcus sp. 5B3_DIV0040. The sequence goes on along the minus strand of NZ_NGLC01000001.1, from coordinate 518,204 downwards.
TGCCATGTTCGATTTCCTCCTCTTCCCTCTCTGCAGGTTGAACTGCATCGTTTTGTTGCTTTAGCTTTTGTTCATTTTCATCAAATAATTTCAAGTAAATCCCCATTGTGCCAATGATCCACATCCCAATACTTAAAAATGGAAGGAGACCGGGGAGAAAAAAGCTGATCGTACTACAAATCCCAAACCAAAGGACGCCTAAAAAGGTGCCAATAGGTTGAAAAAAAAGAAAGCGTAGCGAAGCGCCTAGGTACTTCTTCGTTGGGAGCACATAATATTCGTACATGCTAAGCAATGTATTGATCACAGCGATCGCTACGCATTGGCTAACGATCAATAGGATCAAGCCTGTTTGAGTCAATGCCGCTAAAAATCCTTGCTGGATCACCATCATGGGGCACAAATAAAAGAGAATGATCGGTAAGCCCAAGCGATTCGATCGCCAAAAGTTCCTGCGGTAATACCCAAAGAACGTTTGAAAAAAAGGCGGCGATTCCTGTTTAAGGGTTTTCTTTGCTACGTGGAATCCTGCTTGTACGCTAGGCGCCAGTCCAAAGATGATCCCACCTACTAGCGCACCTATAATAACGGTTACATTTATCAGCAAACAATAAAAGACAAAATCTGCTGCTTGATATGCTTTCTGCCAATTCATCACCGTTCCTCCTCTAAGGAATATACCTTCAAGTCTTTATAGCGGGCCTTCATTGGCGCCATTTGCCGAAATCCGATCGCTCCTTTAGTTAATACGGGACCAAACTGTTCCTCATCAAGGTACCTTAACACCAATAAGTCGTTGATCCAAAAGGAAATCGTTGCACCTACCTTATCGATTCTTAGGTGATAAAACCCTCGGGCATCTGCTACACTCGGAAGTGGGTCTGCGCCTTGGGCGACCAGATGAAACCCATGGCTTTTGCGCAAATTACACGTTTCAAACGCCCGTTCCTCCTCATACTTTCTTCGAAAATAAGAAAGGTGGTAAGCATTGATCCCTCCAGAATGATACTCGGGATATGACCCGGTTCGTTTGGGTACTCCAGAATCGAAGATCGAGCCACCCTTGCGATTGGTTGCTGCAAAAAAGAGCATACATAAGCCTGGTTCAGCCAGTGGTTGAAACTGCCAGGTGATTCGTAGGTCCGCTGGAAATTGTTGAGGCAGCCATAAAACAAAATGTGGTTGTTTGTTTGATTCTTCAGAATACGTATTCGCCAGAATCATCCCGTCTTGGAAAGTAATTTTGGGCTCTCCTTCAGCAATAAAGTGTTGAATATCTACTGCTTGGTTCAGCGGATTTTCATAGATCAATTTCGCTAACATTTCTTCTTCTCCTTTTATGCGTATATGAGCTACTTTTCTCTTTTCATAGTAAACTTGACCTACATTTCTAACAATTGACTTTTTTTGAATTCCTTGATATCAAGCGTTAGATTAGGGTTTCCACTTGTTTTTTTCCATTTTTTCTTTTCTGATTTCTTACTACCTGTCTCGTCTCACCTGAATAGTACTCCATTTTATTAGCTGAATAATTAGCTGAAAAAAATTATTGAAAAAGAAAAAGGTTGAGAGCAAGATCCACTCAACCTTCTTCGACTGTCGTTATTGTGCTTGATGAAGGGCATTCGTTTCTTCCATCAGCTGCGTGCCTCCTTGATTCTTCCAAAGTTCGATCGCAGCTTCCCAACCCGCTTCATCGATTTGTCCTGCAATAAATTGAACCCGCGCATCACTAATGATCTGATCAAGCTGTGCCCCTTTTGTTACATACGTATCTGTATTATAGGAGGCTGCTGAGTTAAAGACAGCGTGCTCTAAATCAGCTTCCATCAGTGACAATCGTTTTTCATAGCTTTCAGTAGCCGCTTCTGTATCAGGCTTAGCAATATAGTACAGGGTATCTTCCGTTACATTCATCCCAATTTGTGAGTACCCTTTGACCGCATTGGCTAACGCTTCAGCTTCTGATCCTTCTAGTGCGACGGACATTCCATCCACTACTTCAAAATTGATTCCTTCGATTCCGTTGTTCAGCAACACCTGTGCTTCTTTATCATTTAATTTATCAAGGAACGTCAACACCTCTTTTAGATGTTCCTCTGTCTGGACACTCGACTTAGGAATCGCCAAGAAACCAGAATAGCCATCTGTCGGTAACGCATTCATCGTACCGCTATTATCTTTTAAATTCCCTGTAAAGACGACGAGGTCTTCTTCTCCAGCTTGCAATAATTTATTACTGATTTGTGCTGCTCGTGAATACGTATCAATAATGATCCCACCACGTCCATTGATAAACGGCTCATCCCATTTATCTGCTGCCATGGTTGCAAAATCACGATTGACATAGCCTTGTTCCACCATATCTTTAACAAATTGCATTGATTCTAGGTATTCTGGTTGCATAAAGGATGGCTCTAAAGTGCCGTCTATTTCTTTCCAAGCATTTCCTGCCCCAAACCAAGTAGCTAACACATCGTAAGGGCTATTTGAATTGATCGAACCAGGCCATTGGGGAATAATCAAACCAAACGTATCATTTTCACCATTCCCATCGGGATCGTTCTCAGTAAATGCTTTGGCAACCTCATAGAGATCATCGATCGTTTCTGGTACATCTAAGTTTAAGTTTTCTAACCAATCTTTTCGGATGATCACCGCCGTCCGCATCGCATCACGTTTCCGATAAATTCCGTACACTTTGCCATTCACAGAAGAATTACGCAAAACATCCTCGTTAGATTGAGAGAGATTAGGATAATCAGCTAAATAGTCGGTCAAATCCCAAAAAGCGCCATTTTCTGCTGACTTGATAAATCCTCCTGATTTTCCTTGAATGACCATCACTTCTGGAATATCATCTGAAGCTAACGTAATATTCATTTTATCCTCGTAGGATGTATTGGGTGCCCAGGTAATATCAATGTTTTTGCCAGTGTACGCTTCTAATTGCTTCAAAATCTCGTTGTCACTTGCAGGGGGTTCAGTTTCAATGTACGGCGATAAAATCGAAATCGTATCATAATCTGTTGTGGAACCTGCTTCCTCCTTCCCACATGCCGACAAAAAAGCGACTGATAGTAACCCCAAACCAAGAATCGTACTTAATTTTTTCACTACTTTTCCTCCTTAGATTTTGTTGTTGAGCCCGATTAAATAAACCGCTTTCAATACCAAAAGCATAACGAAAAGCAGGATTTCCAGCAATTGACATTTTTTGTTAATCGTTGATATATGGCTAGGTAGGGGTTTGTTGACAACGATCTGCTGAGTCTTCCCTTTCCAAAAAAAGTAAGAACATCTGAAGCACTGGCTCTTGGCTTAAAATCTTCGCTCTCTTTTCTCTATCCGTCTCTAATTTCATGCTATGCTTCTAAATAGATGGACAGATCTTTCTTACTCAAGTAGCACATTCTCTTAAGAAGTTACTTGTGACCAAACCAATTAGGCTGTAAATTTTTCAAATTAAAAAAGACCAATTTCTTGGTCCTTTACAAACTGATTTCAATCTTATTTTTACTCTGATAGTGTTTGCCATCGATCAATACCGTAATGCCTACGCCCTTGCCAAAATGTTCTCCTGATCGATCATACCAGACAGAAATAAAATCACCTTTCATCGGCAAATCCTCAAAAGAAAAATACTCAAGCGTCGTATCTTTAATTGGATCGATCGTCAGCAGTCCCTCATCAGAAAGATGAATACCACAATATCCACGAATGAATAAATCACTGAAAGCAGAATGATTGTAATCTTTTCCACGTTCATAGCCACCTTTTCCTATGGGCCAGTTCTGGTCTTTTAAAATTTTTCTGGAAAGCCATTCTCCTGTATCTGGATCAATATTTTCATCAAGCCAATTGACTTTTGTCCCATCTGCTTTGTTTCGATAAAAACTATTCCCATAGGTCAGCAATTCTCGTGAAATGTCTGTTGCTTTAAGTGAACTATTTTTGTTTTGACGTGAGGCTATCATTGCATTGATCGTTTGGGTTGTGGCAAACGGCCAAGATGGTCCATTCCAAAGGCACTCATGATTTTTCTCACTGGGTAAGTTATAACACAGATGATCTCTGGCTGCTGTAGTCAGACCATACTCACCGTGAAAACACATGGGATCACTCAAATAGCGCCAAGCCCTCGCATGAGTATCTTCGGCAATACCAAAGAGCCAAGGGAGATAGCCAATCAATTCTTTTACATTGTGTTGCTTTGGTATTTGTTTAAAGTCAAATGTTGCAATTTGCGCATCTTTATCCTCTAAGGGAATCACTTTAAAAAATTCTTCTTCAGAATCCCATAAATACTTTATTATATTTTGTTTTAAAAGTGACGCTTTATTTCGATAGTCTTTAGCAAGTGAAGAATCACCTGCTTGCTCGGCAAAATAGGCAATTCCTAAGGCATTGGCATACATGTAACTATTTAATGTTGGCCTCAATCCGCTACCACTAATAGAACACTCCATGGCATCCCGGTCATCATTTGACCAAAACAAACCATAACGAGTCAGATGATGCGTTTCGATCTCTTGATAAAAGGTTACCAAATGAGGTAATAACTGAACACCATACTCAGCATCTGACCAAAGAATCGCATAATTTTTGATCGCATCAATGATCCAAGACGAATAGGCATACTGATTTCCACTGCCTTTAAACCAAAAATCAACATATTCGTGAATGAGTTCGCGACCACATTTTAACCAACGAGCTTCGGAAAGATGATGTCCAACAGCACAATTGATGGAATTGTATGGTCCTGACCAACGAACGGGTGGTAAAAACTCAGTTATGATCGTTCCCTCTGGTGTGGCTTTCAGATGCTTCCGAAATACCCACCATCGAAAATAATATGCTTCTTCAAATAATGGTTGATTACATGTAAATACTGGGACGTTTTGCATCATCCAGGTTTCTGCGTCAGCATTTGATATACATTGAGAATAAAGTTCTTCATCATTGTGATTAAATGTATCAATATATTTCTTTATAAAATTTTCCCTCATTGTGCCCCTCTCTTTTCCTACTTAGCGATGTACGTTCTCGTTGTCTCTCTACTACCGCTCATACACATCATTTTGATCCAAGGTTGGCGCTAACGCAGTGACGATCGTTTCCACCATCTTTAAGTTCTCAACCCCTGCAATCTTGCCGAACTCGTCGGCATGGATGGAAAGATTTTTTAATGTTAGATTGCGGATCGGTTCTGCTGGGCTGGCCTCGATGAAAAAAGCACGCACGCTTTGTTGTCCTGTTTTGGTAGCTTGCACGTTTTCAATAGTAATGTCGCAGACCTTTGCTGGACCTACTGGAATAGCTGGTTGTACCATCAATTTGTGCCAATAGTCGGGAATCTCTTCCTCATAATCAGCTGGCAGTTCTGGATAACTATAATCTGGGTACCAATTTGTTTGTAAGAGAAAAGGAAAGCCAACATCCTTCATCGTTAAATCCGAAGCAGTGACCTTGCGTATAAATCCACCTCGATTGTTGGCGGATTTGATCCGAAACCCTGCGCCAGTTTGCTCAAAGACGACTTTTTGGATTTTGATCTCTTCGATCCCACCCGAAGTTTCACTACCAATGGCAATTCCTGAACCATACCCTAACTGACAGTCTTTGATCGTGATTTTCCGACAGCTTCTTTGCTGGGCTAAGGCTTCTGCCCCACGTCCCGCCTTGATCGAGATATTGTCATCGTTGCAGGAAATGTAGGCATTTTGAATCGTGACTTCTTCACAGGAATCAATATCGATGCCATCAGTACTAGGCCCTTTTCCATTGTCTATCGTGATGCCGTCGATCAATATGTGGTGAGAATACGTGATTTGGGTATTCCAAAAACCCGACTGTACCGACGAAATGCCTTTGATGGTTACTTGCTGACTTTCATAAACAAGGATATTTCGTGGGCGCTTGCAATCATAATCTGCTGCCCAGCGTAAGCCTTTCTTTGCGTAATCCGCCATCATCCCGCTGGCTTCATCTGTTCCCCAAAACGTTTGCCACCATATTTCTCCACGACCATCAAGTTTTCCTTTTCCAGAGATCATGACATTTTCTGCGTGAAAAACATTGATCATCGCTGCAGGCCACTTCATATTGATCCCTGCGACCCGATTATCTACTTCGGGATAATCGGCCAGTTCTTGACTACCATACAGAATCGTATCCTCTGAGACAATCAAGTGCACATTGCTTTTTAAAAACAATGCGCCGATTTGATAGGCGCCGGGTGGTGTAATCACTGTTCCCTGCACAGTTGATGCTTGGTCAATTTCTCGTTGCAATAATTGCGTGATGTCTTCCATTCTTGCTTGCCTCCTACGTTTTTGTTTTAAGCTGTTGATAGGTTTGTCGATACCCATGATTGTAAAAATTGCGCATCGCCAACCTTTTTTCATCTATCATTTCGTTGGATAGAACTGAGTGCTTCTTACTGGCGCTGTCCATCAAGTAAAGCGTTCCTCTTGGCACATCTCGTTGTCTTCTCCCATGTGCTTTCTGGCGTCCTTTTCCCTACATTCTTTACTATAGTCCCCTTATCGGGAAATGAAAGTCCTTTTTGATTTCTGGGGATCGTCTTTTTTTGCATCGTCCTTTCTTGTTAGAAAAATGCGCCTTTTTGTCTACAAAAGCAAAAAGGCGCAACCTGTCAAGGGAGGAAATAAGGTGCTTAACTAACTGTTTCTCATTGGGAGAACCAACGCAGATCATTTTCAAAAGCTTGTTCTACGTGAGTTTCTTTTGTCCCACCATGGATAGTTCGACTGTTTCTTGGCAACTTATTGCGTCACTTATGGCCGCTCGATCAATGATCGCTGCCTCTTTAAAGCTGACCTCCTGACACTGTTCAAAAATCATTTTCTTTTGCCCTTTAGCTGATTCAAAGGCAACTGACTCAAAAGCAACGCGTTGGATCGGTGAAACCTGCTGTGCTTGTTCATCGACAAACCCTTTTAGCTCGACCAAAGGGTTCTGCCCTACGATACGGGTATTCTTGACCAAAATACCCGAAATGATCGGTAACTGTTGGGCTGCCTGACCATCGGCATTGTAAGCAACAGGATGAGCCATGAAACGATCCAACAGGCAATCGGTGATCGTCACTTGACGAATATAGCCACCACGATCATTCTGCGCTTTCAATTCTAGCCCATAAAGCGTATTGGTCAGTTGACAATCTCGAAAGGAGATATTTTCGACGCCACCAGATTGCTCACTACCAATCGCGATGCCATGTCCCCCACGAATAGCCAAATCAAACAGCCGAATATTTTTCGCTGGTCTATTGATCTGATTTCCTTCTGGATTTTTGCCAGATTTGATTGCGATACAATCATCACCCGTATCAAAAACGGTGTCAAAAATCAGCAAGTTTTGCGAAGAATCTGGATCCCAACCATCGCCATTGTCGATGCCTTTGGACTGAATATTCACCCCATGGGTCACAACGGTGTCACAGTAAATCATATGAACAGTCCAGCATGGTGGATCAATCAACGTCAGCTCTGTCAAATGGATGTTTTTGGCCTGCATCATACAGATCAAACGTCCCCTTACTCGTCTTCCAGGTTTTCCATCAGAAACATATTCTGGATACTGTTCACGATCTGCATAAGGGTTTCGCATCGCCAGTCCTAATGGATTTCCGCCACCAATGATCGTCCCTTTGCCACAAAGACGGACATTTTCACAAACGATACGCCCTCGATCGCCTTGATCGATATACCCAATGTTGATCAATGAACGAAAGCAAAACAATTCCCAGCCTTCATAACGGCTTAATGGTAAGCCCTCTTGATTCACGCTTCCTAAATACTCGTGAGGGGCAACCCGATACGTTTCTATGTCGAGGCTTGCTTGCAATGTGCCATCTACCTGAAAAATCATATTGCTTTTTAGCTCCAACGCACCAGAAAGGATCACCGCCCCTGTTGGGATCCAGACAGTGCCATTGCTAGGGCAATCGTTGATCGCTTGCTGGAGAATGGCGGTACTATCTTCTTTGCCTGCGCTATCAGCATGGTAGGGTGCTTGCGTAACATCTAACACAACACTTTTTTTCTTTGTACGAAAGGTCGTCGTGACTGCGGTATTTGTAAGCAGGCACCCCTGATGATCGAGGCAGATGATCGTTACTTGATACGTTTGATCGGCAGATAAGTTTGTCAACGTCCAATGCGTCTTGTTTGTTGGTCTGGTTTGGATCAAATCGTTGTCTAAAAACAATTGATAACCAAAAATAGCTTGAGCGTGCAGCGGCTTCTCCCAAATAAGGGTCGCTTGATGAGCGCCGATCGTGCTTGGTACGACATGAAAATCAATTACTTGAAATGGTTCCATCGGTTTGTCCTTTCTTCAACGAATTCATTCAATAGAAAAAAGATATTCCAAAACAGCGAATATCTTTTTCCACAATTATTTAAGACCAGTCGTGCTGATGCCTTCAACAATGTATTTTTGAAAAATAAAGAAGATGATCAACACAGGCAGTAAGGAGACCACAGACATCGCGAACATCGCTCCCCAATTGGAGGTGCTGCTAGCATCTAGGAACTGCTTTAAGGCAATCGATACCGTGTAGTTTTGCGGACGTGTAAGGTACAGCATCGGTCCGATCAGTTCTTCCCATTTCCAATAGAAAGAGAAGATCGCAGCGTTTGCCAAGGAAGGCTTCATCAACGGTAGAATCACGCGGAAGAAAATACCGCCCCGTCCACAGCCGTCCATTTTTGCTGCTTCATCTAAATCTGTCGGGATCGCAGAGACGAATTGAACCATCATGAAAATAAAGAAAGCTTGTCCGAAGTATGAAGGAACGGTTACCGGACGAATCGAGTTAAGCCAGCCTAATTGATTAAACCAAAGATACTGAGGCACCATGATGATCTCTTGCGGCAGCATCATCGTGACCAAGATACAAGCAAACCAAAAGCCTTTTCCTTTGAAAGGAATTCGACCAAATCCATAAGAAATGACAGCCGAAGAACAGACCGCCCCTACCATTGAAATCAACGCGATTTGCAACGAGTTGAAAATATAGCGAATGAAGGGAATCCCTGCGATCCCTTCAAACCCCTTGGTAAAATTTTCTAACGTCCAGTTTCGGGGGATCAACTCCGTTGCCGTTCGAAAAATGTCACTACTAGGTTTAAAGGCACTAAACAGCAGCCAGAAAATCGGATAAAGCATCAGTAATGCAGCAACTAAGATCACGGCATCAAAGAAATAATTTTGTTTTTGTTCACGCATCAATCAAACCTCCTCGTTTTCTTTAAACACCCAAAATTTCGATGTTGCGAACAACAGAATCGTAATCAACCCAACGATGACCAGTAAAATCCACGCTAAGGCTGAAGCATAGCCCATTTTGAAATCGGTAAAGGCTCGTTGATACATGTACAAGGAATAGACTAACGTGCCGTTACGGGGTGAACCCGTCCCATTCGAAATGATAAACGCAGGTGTAAACGTCAAAAAGGCCATGATCGTTTGATAGATCAGATTGAAAAAGATGATTGGCGTCAGGACTGGAACCGTGATATTGAAAAACTGTCTGATTTTCCCTGCCCCATCAATTTCTGCCGCTTCGTAATAATCTTTCGGAATATTTTTCAAACCGGATAAGAAAATCAACATCGACGAGCCAAATTGCCACGCTGCTAATAAAATCAAGGTCATCAACGCTAAGCCAGGACTTTTAAAGAAGTAGATCGGGTCTAAGCCGATCGCCGCTAGCACGCCATTGATCAACCCTGAATCGCCAAAAAGATTCCGCCACATGATCGAGACCGCCACGCTCCCACCTAAAATCGAAGGGATATAAAATAATACCCGATAAGCGCCGCTTAATTTCGATGGGCGGTTGATCAGCATCGCCACTGCTAATGCGACGATCAGCCGTAAAGGGACTGCCAACACAACATATTTCAGCGTAACAGTCAGTGACTGAACAAACTTGGGATCATTCGTAAAAATCGTCTTAAAGTTATTCCAGCCAACAAATTGCGCCTCTGTCAATAAATCATAGTCATGAAAAGACATAAAAAGAGAAATCCCCATCGGGACGATAATAAAAGCAAAAAAGCCAATGATGAAGGGTGAGATAAATAAGTAGCCTGTAACCATATTCTGTTTTGATTCTGGTAATCGATTAAACCAGCTTTTGAGTTTCCCAGGCTCTTTTGCCGTGGGTGATTTTGATTGTAGTTCCATAATTTTCACTTCCTACCTCCTATAGTTGATTACGCTTACAAGTTGATTTTAACGAAGTGCTTCTTAAGAATGAATAGAAAAAAAAGCACAGAAATGTGAAAAACTAGAGGACCTATATTTTTTCCTCCATTGCTTCTCCTAAAAAAACGCCTTTACTGAAAAAGTCAGTAAAGGCGTCGCAGCTATGCTTATTGATAGTTTTCTGCAAAAATTTCTTCGCAGCGTTGCGTAAAGGCATCATAAGTTTCTTCTGGTGTCATGGTGCCATAAGTGATCTCTGCGTACAGCTCTTTAAAGTACGTGTTGATTTCAGCAAACCCAATTGGTGGGATTGGGGATGGATCACCAACGATGTCTGCAATATCATCTAAGAAATCAGAGGACTCTTGTTCTTCTGGTGTCATGTCGGCATAAAGCAATTCTTTGATGGCATCATTGGAAGGAATCCCCCGCTCAGTACCGATGATCTTATTGGCTTCTTCACTATTTACTAAAAAGTCAACAAACTTCGCAGCTGCTTCTTTTGATTCAGAAGCATTCGCGATCGAATAAAAGAACCCTGGTCGATACGCCATCGCCCCGTTTTCTGAGTCGAATGGACGAGCCAAGTTGATTTCGACATCTTCTGCGGCGGAGGCCTTATAGGTCAAGTATTGATTGGACCAAGTCATCATATAGGCTGCTTTTCCTTGTGAAAACGGATATTGATCCATACTGTTGGCATTGCTAGTCACTTCTGCGGTTGGCATTGCTTTGGCTTGCGTAAGATCTGCGATAGCCCCCATAAATTCAATCCAGTTTTCTTTGGTAAAACCGATCTCTGGTTTGCCGTCTGCATCGTATTGGTATAGATCTTCGCCTTTAGTACGTAAAAAGTATTGCAAAATCGTACTGTTGTCATTGTTATCATTCCAACCATAATCACCGGTTGCTTCAGCGATCGCTGCCGTACTTTCTACAAGGTCATCGAAGGTATAATTGCTAAAGTCGATCCCAGTGCCCCCTTGTTCTACCAATGAGGGATTGTAGAGCATCGCCATCGTATTGACAGAAGTTGGTATGCCAAAAACTTTTCCATCTAACTCGCCAGTTGCTAAAATTGATTCTTTGATATCATCGGTTTGAATCTCATTGCCGATAAATTCCGACATATCTGCTAATTGATTTTTCGTTCCATATTGCGCAATGTACTGCACATCCATCTGGATCACATCAGGTAATTCTCCAGAAGCCGCTTTTGTTGCTAGTTTTTTCCAATGGTCATCCCAAGAACCATATTCATATTCAACTTTGATGTCAGGATTTTGTTTCTCAAATTCTTTGATCGATTCGATATACTTCTCGTGTCTGACTTCTGAGCCCCACCAGGTAAAGGAAATCGTCGTTTTCCCATCTGCATCAGCTTCTGAGCTTCCGCTACTATTGCCGTTGTTGCCACAAGCTGCTAAGGTCGCACCAAGAAACAACAAGCTCGCTGCTTTTAAAAAAGTTTTCTTCATTCTTCTACACTCCTTTTTGTTTGCGCTTACAAGGTGATTGTAATGGAAATCCTCGTTAATAAAAATGAAAAAACAAGAGCAAATATGTGAAAAACTAGACTGTCGTTTTTGCTGAAGGCTAAGCCTTCACGGGCAATAGCTAGAAAAAAATAGAAAAACAGATGAAAAATGTAAAAAAACAGACATGCTCTATTTTTTCCAATATACTATGCTATACTAGCGTTGAAAAGGCTTACTTTTCAGAAAACAAGGTAGGTGGAAACAATGAAAAAAATACAAACCGGACTGTTTCGTCTTTTTACGGTAACAGCTTATTTTGCTAAATTAAACCTTTTATGGCTTTTCTTTACCCTTTTAGGGTTGGGGATTTTTGGCTTCGGTCCTGCCACCGCTGTCACGATTAAATGTTTACATGATTTTCGTAAAACTGGCCATGACTATTCAGCTGTTGCCTTCTGGCAAGCCTACAAGCAAGCCTTTCGCACCTTTTCCCTTTTTGGCATCGGATTATTGAGTACAGTACTCCTGTTGTTGTTTAACTTACGGATTACTCATTTTTTCCCGACTGAAATGGCTTGGCTGCGCCCTGTCTATTTACTTTTAACGATTCTCCTCCTTTACACTGCATTCATCAGCTTTATGACCTATGCCAAAGCCGAACAACACGCTTGGAAACAGACCTTGTACGTCAGTATCTTTCTAGTCTTTCGCTACCCACTGCAAGGCCTTGCCTTGTTGTTTACCTGGTATTTATTGTTTCTCTTATTGACTGCCAAAACCTCCTTGTTACTCGTCTTTGGACTAGTGATTTTCTTGTTTTTCGCTGAATTTTTTCATGGTCAGATGATTGAAAAAACCAAACAATTGCAAGCAAAGCGAGGCAGTGTCCATGAAGTCCCAGAAGCTGATCAATCACTTTAAAAAGCAGCCTTTTGAGCGACAGTTACATTTTGTCTTTTTTGCGACGGTGGCAATTATCGTCTCATTGGCTGTTCTCCTGACCTTAGTTTGGCGACAAGTCTACATGGCGCAGCTGAAAGAAGCCGCGTATAAAGATGTCTCGATCATTTCAACAAATATCGCCAAACGTTTAACTGCCGTCGAAACCCTCTCTTTTCGCATTATTGATAGTGCACCGATCCAAAATGGCCTACAAAGGATCTTGGCACAAGATTCCTTGCAATCCTTAGAGGCGATCGACCAAAAGAATGCCTTAAGTGCAGAAATCAACGCCCTCGTACGCAATGAATCAACGATTCAAAACGTCTATCTCTTTACCCCAACGAACGAAAACATGATCAACTTTCTAGCCGAGACCGACCATATCTTTAATGGCCAAACCATCAAAGATATGATCGAGACTTTGCCCGATAAGCCTGCCAAAGGGAGTTGGTTTTTTGCAAAAGACCTTTCTCAAGGTGTCTACCTGCGAAAAATCTATTCAACAGCCGATCTTTCTTTAACCTATATTGGTACGGTGATATTTCTAGTCAATACGTCCTTCTTTCGTAACGAGATCGAAAGTCTTCCCATTGTCTCTGAACAAAACCAATTTTTCATGGCGTATCAGAACCAATTTTATAGTACCGCAAATGACGAGCAAACCCTCGCTGCGGATCAAAATACCTTGCAGCAAAAAATAGGAACCTTCCAGCGATCGATCGGCTCCATGACGTTTGATAATCGCCAGTACTACTATGCAATGGATCGGAAGACGATGCCGAATATGACCTTCATTTATTTACTGCCTGAAAACCAAGTCTTAGCGGATCTTTATAAACTACAAGGCCTTTCCATCGCTGTGAGTTTGCCTTTTTTATGTTTGATTATTGTTGTGATTCGGAAAATAAGCAATCAGCTGACCCGTCCTTTAGCTGACTTGGCTTCGCAAATGGCCGTTCTGCGGAAAACGAAAAAACTGGCCTCTTTAAAGACCCTCGCTGTCCCAGAAAATAGTCAAGAAGAGATCATGGTCCTTTACGAAAGCTACAATACGATGATCGATGAATTAAATGCCTTGATCAAGGACAATTATGAAATGCGTATTTTGTCCCAAGAAATCGAATTTAAGGGATTGCAAGCGCAATTAGATCCGCATTTTCTCTACAATACGTTAGACTCGATCAACTGGATCGCCATTGAAAATCAGCAGTGGCAGATCTCAGAGATGGTCACCTCCCTTGCCTATTTGTTTCGTAAAAAAATCGATACCAAGTCTGACTTCACGACGCTGCAAGATGAGTTAGATATCGTGCATGCCTATATCAATATTCAAAACGTTCGCTTCGGGAAACGGATCGAGTATATCGAAGTAATTTTGGTGAATGACCTGTCCTTTAAGATTCCTAAGTTACTAATTCAACCATTGATTGAAAATGTCTTTAAATACGCCGTCAATGATATGAAGGAAACGTGTCGACTCATCCTCACGATTGAACAACAAGCAACCTTTCTCCAAGTCAGTGTCTCTGACAATGGCCCTGGTTTTAAAGCCAACTTCTCGATTGAAAAAGAAGGCGGCATCGGATTGACCAATATTCAAAAACGATTGCAACTGCATTATGGTGATCAAGCGTCGTTAGCCATCGTCTCCTCGATTCCCTTCAAAAAGACGACGGTGCGCTTTGTGATCCCCTTAAAAGGAGTGAGTGAAACATGAAAAATATCCTCGTTGTTGACGATGAACCCTTGATAGCAAATGGTGTGGCTAACCTCGTTGCTTCTTTTGATTTCCCATTAGTGGTCAAAGGAATTTACACAGACAGTGAAGAAGCCTTGGCATTTTGTCAGCAAAACACCATCGACATCGTGATTACCGACATCAATATGCCTAAAGTCAATGGACTTGCCTTGATCAAAAAATTAAAAGCCATCAATCCTGCGATTCAAATCATTATTTTGACAGGTTTTGGCAGCTTCTCCTTTGCCAAAGAAGCGATGGCTTTAGGGGTCAAATTTTTCCTTGAAAAACCTGTTTTTCCGAGCAAGCTTTCAGAAGCGTTGGCTGAGACGATCGAACGCTCTGAACGTCGCCAAATGGAATCTACCCTCTATTTAAAACAACAAATTGAACAATACATCAATAGCTGCGGAGAAGAACCGCTGCCTGAATCGTTCGTTTTTCCATTTTGTATGTACTTATTTGATTCGAAATTCTATCACGCCATCGCTAAGCGGATCGAAAGCTATGAGAACCATCACGAGTTGGTGATCGGTCATCAAAACAAAGTTGGCTATATCCTGAACTTCAGTACGGAAAATACCTTTAATCTCTTTTTTAAAACGAAGGTACAGGCTGCGCATCTAGGAAAAGGGATCGCCATCAATTGCTGGGTCGAAACTCCCGAAAAATTTTTACTCAGTTATCATTTAGGCAAGCGGAACTTGGATAAGGAGTTTTATTTTGATACCTTTGAAGTCATCCAAGAAGCCCAAATCTCACAAGAAAATGTCTATGAAAATAGTCTCTATATGGAATACCGTGAAAAACTTTTGGCATTGATCGACAAAGGCGAACTGACTTTAGCCCAAGTTCTTACGGAAAACTTTTTTTCTACCTGTCGCATGGAGCTTTACCCTGTCCAACTATTGCGGCTGCAGGTCAACGATTTGTTATCGGCAATTTTTGAAAACCATCGCATCAAAAAAGACATTTACTTTGATGACTATTCCCCAAAGATCATGCTCTTGAATAATTGGCACGAACTCCAGTTTATGCTGCTTCACTGTATCGATTTGATGCGGGGCAGCTTAGATGATAGCGAGAACATGCAGCTGTCCCAAAAGGTCAACCTGATCATCGAAGAATATTATGACCATGAAGCATTGTCATTGAAATGGATCGCAGCCCATCTTTTGTACTTGAATCCTGAATACTTAGGAAAAACCTATTACAAAGAAACCGGGATTCGCTTCAATCAAAAATTAGCCGAATACCGCATCCAAAAAGCACAAGAACTGCTGAAGAAAAACTACAAAGTCTACGAAGTGGCAGCGATGACGGGCTTTAGCAATGCGCCTGAATATTTTGTTCAAACGTTCAAAAAGATTACTGGTATGACACCAAAGAAATTTTTGAAGCAACAAGAAAAAGCCCTTCTCTCTTAACGTTTCTTCTATAACGAAAGCATTGTTTTGCTATTTCAACAAAAGAGGTAGTCCGCTCACGAATGTGAGCGAGCTACCTCTTTGACTAACGAGTGATTGATGTCAAACAACTGATGCGACCGTGTTCGTTTTAAGGAATGAGCGTTTTGTCTAGCTTACAGCGTAAAGACTTCCTTTAACTCCTGTGTCACTGGCGAATCATCAGGATTTGTTTCCATGAGTTCTGCCATGTAATGCCACCATTTTTGGTTGATCTCGGTTGCCGCTAACTGCTGCCAGCGGGTTTCATCTTCAATCTCAAGGTAGCCAAACAACGCAAGGGTTTCTGGATCTAAGAAAATCTGGTAGCTTTTCGCCCCGTGTGCTATGAGCTGCTCTTTTAGTTCTGGCCATAGTTCGCGATGCCGTTTTTCATATTCTGCTTCATATCCAGGATGTAGCTTCATCCGAATCGCTTTTTTGATCATCTTTGTCTGCTCCTCTCTTCATTGCCTAAGGTGTTTAACTTAACAAAATGAAACCAATAGTTCAGTAAATGCTAAGACTGTCAGTGATTGCCCGTAAGGCATCGCCGTAATCGCAATGTTTTTGTAGTACGCCAAGTCTTCTCCCATTCCAGTACCGATGGAAACATTTTGGACTTCTCCATCTTCTGCGACTTGTTCGATCAAACCGGCTAACGCTTTATAGGCAACATCTTCCCAAGCTTTGTCAATGTAACGCTTATGAACGGCTTTTAAAATCCCATAGGCAAAACCAGCCGTCGCGGAAGCCTCCACATACGAACTAGGATCGTCTAACAAGGTGTGCCACAGGCCACTTTCATCTTGCATTTCTTGCAAGGCAGTTAGTTGGTCTAAGAGGGTATTGATCAAGAAGCCCCGTAACGCATCTCCTTCTTGCAAGTCGAGAATTTCAATGATCTCAGGAATCGCAATGGTGATCCAGCAGTTGCCTCTTGCCCAAAGCGCTTGTGCATAATTGTGGCGTTCTTCAAAGGTCCAGCCGTGGAACCAAAGCCCAGTTTTTTTATCCACTAAGTATTTGATATGGATCATAAATTGTTGTTTTGCTTCTTCGATATAAGCCGGACGATTCAGCAACATGCCAATTTTCGCCAAAGGCAAAGCAGTCATCATCAAGGTATCGTCCCAAAGCTGGTTGCGATTTTCTGGTCCATAGGTCGCATGCTGCAGACCATTTTCGTCGGTTCGCGGCATATCATGCATGACCCATTCCGCCCATTGTTCAAGGTAAGGCAAGTAACGAGAATCTTTGGTGTCTTCATAAAGATACGCCATTGCCAAAAGCGGCGCCATCGTGTTGACATTTTTAGGCGGCGCGCCTTCTAACATCCGCTGCTCAAACCATTCTTCCACAACTTGGAGCGCTTTAAGATTTTTGGTGATTTGGTAGTTTTTATAAATGCCATATAGTCCCACCCCTTGCGGCCAGTTCCAAATCCCCCAGCTTTTATCATCAACGATCAAGCCGTCAAAGTCTAATAGAAATTCACCATTATCATCCTTGATCGTCGTTAAATTTTCGATCATGCGATCAATTTTTTCTTCCACGACACGTTTTTCCACAAATAACTGTTCTAAAATCACCATTGGGTTCATCCTCTCATTTCTCTTTGATAGATTGATCGTAACACGCTTACATTTACACAAAAATAGCAGTTATTGACACTTTACTATCTATTCTTGTATGATAAAATCAAACGAGCATGAAAGGAGCCAATCATGGAGAAGCAAAGTGCGGACACGATGATCAACGATCGCTTTGAGACCTTTCATATCAAAGACATCGTAGAAGAAAGCAATACCCTTTATCATTACCATAGTTTTTATGAGATTCACTGTACCTTAAAAGGATCAGCGATCTTCTTTATCGATGGCGGAGAATTCCCTTTAGAACCTGGTACGATCATCTTGATTCCTCCGAATGTCTTGCATCGAATCGTCCATCAAACTTCTGATTTTTTCGAGCGAACCTACCTGTATATCAATCCTAGTTATCTCGCTGCCCTCTCCACTACCCAAACAGATCTCACTGCCTGTTTTCGTAGCAACGGCGGCATCAACAGTCGTATTTTATCGATCGATGCCGACCAACTAGACCAGCTATTGCGACCTTTGCGCAAAAAAACGGATAGCAATTATGGCACCGACTTACTTTATCAAAATCATTTGATCGCGTTTTTGATTTCCATCAATACGATTGCCTATCAGGAAAAAGAACCGCTGTTTTTATCCGACTCACTCTATAAAAATAAAGACATTTTGGCTGCCATTACCTATATCAATCAGCATTTGACCGCTGATCTCTCCTTAGAGACCGTCGCCAAAGCCCTTTTCATGAGCCCATACTCGCTTTCAAGGACCTTCAAAAAAGAAACTGGCGTCGCCTTTCATGCCTATGTCGTCAAGAAACGACTCTTAAAGAGCAAAGAAATTTTACGTAAAACCAGAAGCGCCACCGCCACCTTCGAAGCTTGCGGCTTCAACTCCTATACCCATTTTTTACGCTGCTTCAAACAAGAATTTCAACTGACACCAAAAGAATTTTTACAAGAAGAAGCCCAAAATCAGTTTGTTCGTTTTACGCATTTTGCAGGGAAAAAATAGCAAGCCGTTGCAAAGCGTCCACCATTGGCTCGTGTAAAAAAAGAGTTCCTGCTTCCCTGTCCTGATGTTGCACGACACAATACAAAAAGAATGACACATTTTCTCGTGTCATTCTTTTTGTATATTATAAAACTTCCCCATTTGAAGCGATCACTTTTTTATACCACTCAAAGGATTTTTTCTTGGTTCGTTTCAAGGTGCCGTTGCCTTGATCGTCTCGATCCACATAGATAAAGCCGTAGCGTTTACTCATTTGACCGGTGCTGGCTGCTACAAGATCAATACAACCCCAAGTAGTATAACCAAGTAGTTCCACGCCGTCGATCGTCACCGCATCTTTGAAGGCTTGAATATGTTTTTTTAAATAGTCGATCCGATAATCGTCTGCGACAAACCCATTCTCATCAGGGGTATCGATCGCCCCTAACCCATTTTCTACTATAAACAACGGTTTTTGATAGCGATCATACAATTGATTCAATGAATTTCTCAGTCCTAACGGATCAATCTGCCACCCCCACTCAGTCGATGATAGATGTTCATTTTTAATTGATGGAAAGAGATTCCCTGTCGCTTGCGTATAGTCTTCTGGGTGGGCACTGACCGTTCGAGAACAGTAATAAGAAAAACTGACAAAATCAACAGGAGAAGCCGCTAAAATCGCCTCGTCCTCAGGTGTTATTTTGATTGTTAAGCATTCTCGCTCAAATTTTTTCAAGGCATAATTGGGGTATTTGCCTCGGGCTTGCACATCGATAAAGAAATAGCCTTCGCGATCACGATTGATTGCTTCTTGGTAATCTTCAGGTCGGCAAGTATAAGGATAATGACTGCCACCAGCCAGCATACAACCAACTTGATTGGTCGGATCGATTTCATGAGCCTTTTGGGTTGCTAAGGCACTGGCGACTAACTGATGATGCGCTGCTTGGTATTTGATTTCTTGACGATTGTCCCCTTCTTTAAAGACGATCCCGCCACCTACAAAGGGCTGATGCAGCAAAATATTGATTTCATTGATCGTCAGCCAATATTTGACCAACCCGCGATAGCGTTGGAAGACGGTTTCCGCATAAGTCACATAGAAATCAATGAGTCGGCGATTTTTCCAGCCACCAAATTCCTTGATCAAATGCAGCGGAACATCGAAGTGGGCAATCGTGACTAATGGCTCGATTTGATGTTTTCTCAATTCTTTGAAGATTTTCTCATAAAAAAGCAGTCCTTCTTCGTTGGGCGCTTCGTCATTGCCATTCGGAAAAATCCGTGACCAAGAAAGTGACATCCGATACACGTTAAACCCCATTTCGGCAAAAAGGGCAATATCTTCCATATAATGGTGGTACATATCAATGGCCGTTTGGGCTGGATAAAAAGAATCTTCCTGCCATTCCAACATTTCCAGTTCACCCGTAGCGACCTTTGCGCGATCAGGACCAGTTGGTAAGAGGTCGACATTTGATAAGCCACGTCCTCCTGCTAATACGCCTCCTTCTGCTTGATTGGCAGCCGTTGCACCACCCCATAAAAAATCATCTGATAATCCCATGTTATTTCCTCCTAAACTTTGACTACAAGTACTTCCTCTTCTTTAGCTACCAATCCTTCCTTCACAAGTTCGACTGCGGTATATTGTGGTGTATTGGTAACGATGATCGGTACTTGTGTGACATATCCTGCAGCTTTTATCTGCTGTACATCGAACGTCAGCAGTCGCTGTCCTTTTGTAACTTTTTGCTCTGCTTCTACTAACGCATCAAAATACTGACCATTTAGTTCCACTGTGTCTAAACCGACATGGATCAACAATTCAATTCCCGTGTCTGAAACCAATCCAATCGCGTGTTTGGTAGGAAAAACAGCAGCGACTTTTCCATCAAAAGGCGCAATGACTTCACCGATGGGTTCATCGACCGCAAATCCTTTTCCGAGTGCTTCAGAAGCAAATGCGTCATCTTTGACTTGATTCAGTGGCATCACGGTTCCTGGTACAGGATTGATCAATAGGGTATCTTCTAAGACTACTGCTTTCATATCTGGAACATCAATTGTCACTTTTGTTTCATATTTGAAACTTAAGACATAGGTAACGACCGCACTCACCACAGCTGCAATCACCAATGCGATAATGATATTCCAAAAATAGCGCATCGTATCATCACCGATATATAGTAAGACTGCTGGGAGACCAGACGAACCGGTCGCAAAGCGATGCGTATTGGTCAAGCCAGCATACAAACCACCAGAAGCCCCACCGATCATTGCCGCAACTAACGGATATTTTTTTGGCAAATTGATTCCATATAAAGCGGGTTCAGTAATCCCCATGTAGGCAGTAATCGCCCCTGATACCGCCAACTGCTTAGTCTTTTTCTCTTTCGTACGCAATGCGACAATTGCTACTGCGGTTGCTTGAGCTATGTTTGAGACTAATGCCCCTGGACCAAAAATACTGTCATACCCAAGTTCTGCCATTTGCATCACCCCTAAAGGAGCAATCCCATTGTGCAAACCAAACATCACCATGATTGGTAAAAAGCCCCCAATCAAAACCGCTGGAACCCAGCTAGCATGGACACTTAAGAAGGTAAAGAAAGTTGCCAAATAGCCACCCAAGATACTACCGATCGGTCCAAATAGCGAGAAGGCTAATGTACCCATTATCAAGAATGTTAGCATTGGAACAAAAACCAGTTCTACTGATTTTGGAATCACTTTGTTCAAAAACTTTTCGACATACGATTGGAAAAAAATCACGATCAGGATCGGAATAACTGATCCCGTATAGTTTGCTAATGTAAAAGGAATAACCCCAAAAAAGTGAACGGGTTCGCCTGCTGTGACCAAGGCACCCCAATTAGGATGCATCATCATAGCAGCCACTGAAGCCGCTAAAATCGGATTGCATCGCAATTTTTGTGCCACAGTGAAGGCCAGGATCATTGGTAAGAAGAAGAAAACACCATCTGCAAAAAGATTCAGCATGTAATAGGTTTGCGAATCAGCGGTGATCACATCAAAGACGATCAACAAAGCCAAAACTGCCTTAACCATTCCAGCACCGGACAATGCCGGAATAATTGGTTGAAACGTTCCTGCCACAAAATCGATCACTGCAGCTGCCGGCCCTTTTTTCTCCCCAGGCTCTGACGTCCCTGATGATTGAAGCGAAACCAATTTTGTGACTTCTTCATAGACATCTTTGACATGTGTTCCAATCACGACTTGATGTACCCCTGCGTTATTGATGTATTTGGCAACCCCATCGAGTGCCTCTAGTTCTCCTTGATCTATACACTTTTCATCTTTGACTTTAAAGCGTAATCGTGTTTGACAATGATAGGCATCCGTGATATTTTCTTGTCCCCCCAGATACTGGACGATTTTTTTTGCTAATGATTGATAATTTTCACTCATACATTCCACCCCTAGATAAATTTCAAAGAAAATCTATGTTGTATGTGCTCACCGGTAAAACATACTGTTCTTTCTGCCAGCAATGTACCATTTTTAGAGAGCGGTTCCAACACATTTTCCTAAAGTCGAAATGGATTTCACCTTTTCATTAAATACCGCTCTTTTTTCGAAATTTATTCCACGAAAAGACCCCGCACTGCCTTGACGAAGCCAGGAGAAACAATGGTATAATTTACTCTATGAATGCGACACTTTTGAATTGTGGCAATCAAAAACAATCGATGGGCGCACGCCATAGAATAATCATGTAAAAAATGGCGGCATAATACTCTCTTAAAATTACTGGAACTGCAGCTTCTTTCCCCCAAACCGTTGAAGCACCTCATAATGGAACAACGATTCAGCATAGCCTGTTACGAACGGCGATGCTGCGTTGGAATAAAAAAACAGGCGAAGGGAACGAAAAAAAATGACAAACGCACAACAAGCAATTCCTCCAAAAACGATTGTCTTTAACGAAAAAGCTTTTCAAAAAACGGATCAAACGATCATTCGATGGTTAGGAAATTCCGGCATTCTTTTAAACAGCCGGGGTACTTGTATCATGGTCGATCCGGTCTTAGAAGGATTTGACCTGCCGTTACTGATCGATCTGCCAATCAAACCGTCGGCAGTTCCTCACTTAGATGCGGTATTGATCACCCATTCGGATAACGATCATTACAGCATTCCGACAATTGACAAATTAGTTTCTGTTACCGACAGCTTTCATGGACCCAAGTATGTCGCCGAACTTATACAAGAGCACTTTCATGTTGCTGCCCAAGGCCACGATATCTATGATTCATTCACCGTGAAGAATTTGACGATTTCTTTAACAAAGGCGTATCACCTTTGGCAAAATGAAACGACAAAATTTGATCGTGTCTTCCAAATTGAGGACTATTGTGGCTTTTGGATCGATACACCTGATGGCTCCTTGTGGATTCCTGGAGATTCTCGTCTTTTACCAGAGCAATTAGAGATGCCTCAGCCAGATGCGATCTTGTTTGACTTTAACGACAACGCGTGGCACATCGGCTTTGAGAATGCCGTCAAGCTGGCAAACACCTATCCGCATGCTGAATTGATCCTCTCCCATTGGGGAACAGTGGATGCTCCGCATATCGATGCCTTTAATGGGGATCCTGAAGCTTTGTACGATCGGATCGTCAATCCAAAGCGGATTCGTCTTGTCGCTGCCGGTGAGCCTATCGAATTGAAATCAACCACTCCTAACAATGTACAATAGGGAAAAAGGACCACACCATATTCGGTGCGGTCCTTTTATTCTTCTGCCATCTCTTTAAACGTCGTTTTTCGGCTCGTCTCTAAAAAACGAGCATTGGTGATTTTCATTTGGATATTTTCCTGATAATCGAGGGAAAAAATCTTAGCAAACAAAACTGTCAAAAGGAACTGAATCGATTCTTCTGTGGAAAAATTTCCGATTTTGGAATACAGTTTTTCTCGGCTAGCAATCGTCAAGACGATCGTCGAATAGTCCCGCAAATAGTTCTCTCCACCACTCGTAATACTGATAATCGGCACACCATTTTTCAACAATGTTTTCACATTTTTCATAGGATACGTTTCTGAATTATTACCAGAATAAGAGATCAGAATGGCACAATCCTGTGGGGTCAGCGTATTAGAAATCAAGCCAGATTCATCCGCATCTGCAAGAAAGGCTTTTTTATGGATCGTGTTTAAGTTGCGTTTAAACAGCTGTCCGAAATAAGAATTTGGACTACGCCCATAGATGACGATGGTTTGAGCGCCATTGATGAGCCTCGCAGCTTGATTCAGGTCTTTTACGGTCATAAGTGCCGCTGTTTCTTTAATCGTTTGCATACGCAAGTTCGCCAAGTTTTCAATGATTTCTAATGTGTCTGCAGCTTCATCAAAAGGAATGTTCACATCGATTGCTGCTGACCCATCATCAAAATGAGCCAATTCGTGCATGAAGGCATATACAAATTCTTTCCAACCAGAAAAGCCAAAATATTTTGCAAAACGGACCAGCG
This sequence comes from Enterococcus sp. 5B3_DIV0040, assembly GCF_002140755.1. Lineage (NCBI taxonomy): Bacteria > Bacillati > Bacillota > Bacilli > Lactobacillales > Enterococcaceae > Enterococcus > Enterococcus sp. 5B3_DIV0040. The sequence continues at coordinate 494,264 of NZ_NGLC01000001.1, read as the reverse complement.
TCGGCTTGGAAGTATGGGTCAGTTTTGCGATTTCTTCCATGCTATACTCACTAACTTTTTCTCGATTGCTTAATAAAAAGTCACCGATCGTTCGTCTCGCATCATTTTGTTTAAACGCTGCTTCTTCAATTTTTTGAAAAAGATACATCTGGTTCTCCCCTCTGATTGACGCCTGCAGTTTGTCTAGTACGCTCAACTCATCATTGTTTCTTTTTATTATAAGCGATGAGAAGGATGAAATGAAGATGGAAAAACGAGGATTAAGCTAGCTTTCGCCTATCCTCGTTCAAAATACAGAAAGTATTTATTTCCCAAAAAAGCTAGAACACCAATCAAGCACAACAAGCCCCCTGATAGGATCATCTGCATCCCTGCTGTTTCATTGCCACTGACTAGTATCAGCAAGCGTGATGCATAAGGTGCTAACGTGACTCCTAAATTGTAAGCAACGATCGAGACGATCGTGCCAAACTTAGCTTCCGCTTCACCACCAGTCGTCAGCAAGTGGGTGAAAAAAGGCATGATGTTGCGAAAGGCAAAGCCTAGTAGTAGAGAACAACCCAAGAGCAGCCCCACCGTCTGCAAGGGATACGTCAAATAGATGCTGCTTCCTGCAAGCAATGCCGCAATGGGTAGCAACCAGCGATGTAGGCGGCTATATATCAAGCCAAAGGCATTGCCTGCGATAAATGCCCCCGTCGCAATGGCGGCGATCATGTTACTGCCATCGGTCGCATCACCGATTCCTTTTTCCAACAACAACGGGGTGATCTGCAGATTGTAGTTGATAAACAAGACAACGATTAGAAACAAGAGCACCCCCAAAACAAATGACTTTTGTTTCCGTTCTTTTGAAACCGTCACGTTCGCTATCAGAGCCGCATCAGTGTTCGCTTTTGTTTCGTTGGGAATAAACACCTGAACAAAAAAGAGACTGATCAAGGCAAAGCCATAAACGAAGAAAGAGATCTCCCAACTGATCTTCACTAGCTGCCCTACCAGCAAAGTCATAAAGATACCGCCTAAACCACCGACGGCACTTTCTAACCCAAGAGCCTTGGCTTTCTTTTGCGGCTCATTTTGAAACAACAAACTAATCATTTGAATCGCCAAACGATTGAATAAGCCGATCCCAAAGCCAAGAATCGCGCGCGAAAGAAACAAGACGGGAAAGCTCCCCTGATACCATGCCGGCAGCGTGCCAAAAATCGCCACAATGACCAAGCCGGTGACCATCGTGTATTTTTTACCGATCCTTTTTTCGATCATGCTGGTAGTAAAAATCCCCAGCAAAAGAAACAATGACGGAATCGTGGTCAGTAACCCGACGTAGACCGCATCTACTTCTGGAAAGCTTGCCGCAATTGCGGGAACATTGGCAGAAATCGCCGGTGCCGAATAGACGACCATTGCCACCGACAACAGTGCCAACAACTTCATTGAAAAAAATTTCATAGTTACCCCTTTTCTTTTTTCAAAATACTTTTTTATTTTCTCTGAGCTCAACCGGATAAGACACCAAAGCAATCTTTTCCTACCTCTTTATTATTTGCTGGATCGCCAGCATTTGACCAATGCTTCCTACGCTGAGGCTTTATGCTTGAAAAGCATTGGTCTTCTGCATTTGCTGCAGATCGTCACCGATAGTCTGCGAAAAAACCTTGCAGTCTGTTTTTCTGCAAGGTTTTCTTCGATCATTCATTTTTTAACAATCCTATCAGCCACACAAGACACCCTAAGAGAACTTATTTCTGCAGCTGTTCTATGACATCTTTCGTAATTGCCTCAGCAGTGATACCAAGTTCGGATAAAACGTCCGCTGCTCGGTAGTTATCATAAAATTTCTTTTCTAAGCCATAGTTTTTGACGGCGATCTCACGATCACCAAGATAGCTGGCAATCATTTGTCCATAGCCGCCCTCTCGTATACCGTCTTCCAACGTGACAACGAGTTTATGCGCTCGTGCCACAGCATCCAGCAATTCGTTGTCGACTCCTGAAATAAACTTAGGATTGATCACCGTTGGGGTAATTCCATGTTGCATTTCCAATTGTTCAGCGATCTCTTCTGCTAGCGCATAAAAGTTTCCGACACCGACGATGGCTACCTGCGTGCCAGCTTGAGTCACCTCATTTTTTTGATCGCTGTAGTCAGTAGAGGCTGCTCGTACCGTTTCGTTGACAGGTCCAACCGGTACTCGGATCGCAACTGGAGCGTTGGTTTGTTCCAGCGACCAATCCAACATTGCTAGATATTCTTCTTTAGAGGTTGGCGCAAGATAAACAAGGTTGGGAATATGTGCCAAAAATGGAATATCAAAAATTCCCAAATGGCTCTCGTCATTCATTCCATGAATCGATGCACCGTATACCAGAATCGTTCCAGGCAGATGATTTAAGGCCAAATCATGGGAAATTTGATCAAAACTACGTTGCATAAAGGTAGAAAAAACGGCCCAGACAGGTTTCGCTCCATTTTTTGCTAACCCAGCAACCATCGATACCGCATGTTCTTCTGCAATACCCACATCTACAAATTGTTTACCTGCTTTTTCTCGTTGTTCTGGAGAAAAAAGCAGCATCGGTGTACCAGCATTTACAGCCACGACTTTAGGATCTGTCGCCATTTTTTCTAATAAATAATCCGTCGTTAAGCTGTTGTAGGTTACTTGATTGCCCCCAGCAGAAATATATTCGCCGGTTTCTAAATGAAAGGGACCGCCTGCATGAAACTTTTCACGATTTTCTTCCGCAAACTTGAAGCCTTTGCCTTTGATCGTATGAATGTGTAATAAAACAGGATGATCAATGTCTTTCACTTTTTCAAATAAAGCGATCAAGGCAGCGAGGTCATTTCCTTCATCTAAATAGTGGTACTCAAAACCAATCGCTTTGAACAGATTGTCTTCTGCTTGCCCCTTGGTTTCCCGCAATACCCGCAAATTCTGGTACATCCCCCCCATGGTTTTCCGCGATTGATTGGTCATTGTCGTTGAGGATCACGATGGTATTGGTGCCTAATTCCACAATATTGTTCAAGCCTTCAAACGCTAAGCCACCTGATAGAGAACCATCGCCAATGACGGCAACGACGTTATACGTTTCATTTTTTAGGTCACGGGCTTTCGCCACACCATTTGCCAACGAAACTGAGGTGGAGGTATGACCGACTGTAAAGAGATCGTGCTCGCTTTCTTTCGGATTCGTGTAACCAGAAACCGCATCATACTGCGTAGCATCAAGAAAGGCATGGGCGCGTCCTGTCAGCATTTTATGGATATAGGTCTGATGAGACACATCAAAAATCAGCTTATCGGTGGGGGAATCAAAGACTTTATGCAACGCGATCGTCATCTCAACCATCCCCAGATTAGGGCCATTGTGCCCTCCATGGTGACTGATTTTTTCCAATAAAGCAGTTCGTGCTTCTACTACCAGTTCTTGAAGTTGCCCGCTGGTCAATTCTTTTAACTCTTTGGGGCTTTTGATTTTTTCTAATAACATGTACGTACCTCCTGTAGAAATGTTTGAATGGTTCGTGTGTTTACTCACAAGGAAAAAGACACGAAGTCGAAATGAGTGGATCGTTCTCTAAAATGAAAAAAAGCGGCAATCGGAGCTGGACGCTCTTTTTTAAATTCCTGTCAAACCAAGAAATAGCAAGTTATCCTAAAGGGATATCGTGATTTTTCTTAGTTCTAACCATCGCTGCTCATTTCTTCTATCTAAAAAGATACCACCTAGAGTTGACTTTAGGTCAAGTGGTTTTTGAAACATTTTGAACAAAACGAGGTTGATTTTTCCTAATTATTGAAACAATTGCAGGTTTATTCTCTATAAATTTCCTTTTCTAATACATATTCCTAGAGGTTCATTTGATATGTCATAGTAAATTATAAAAAACTGCCATTAAACAGGATCCATTCCCTGCTTAATGGCAGTTTGCTTACTTCCGATACATCTTCAATTCCAAGAACAAATCATTATAGATGCCCAGATACTCAGCACCTAAGTTTTCATAGACTTCGAGGTGTTCCATTAATTCATCGGATGGATAGAATTGTTCGTCTTCGGTGATCTCGTCAGGCAGTAATGCCTTGGCTTCTTGGTTAGGTGTGGAATAGCCGATGTATTCTGCGTTTTGTGCAGCGTTCTCGGGTTCTAGCATAAAGTTCAAGAAGGCGTAAGCACCGGCTTCGTTTTGTGAGGTCTTAGGAATGACCATATTATCAAACCACAGGTTGGAGCCTTCCGAAGGGATCACGTAATGAATGTGCTCGTTTTCGTACATCATGTCGGCTGCTTCCCCAGAAAATGTGACCGCAACCGATGCTTCTTCATTTGCCATGTACATCTTGATTTCATCTGCGACGATGGCTTTGATGTTTGGGGTCATGGTCCGTAGCTTATTGAATGCCTCTTGCAGCTGATCATCGTCTTTGCTGTTAAGAGAATAGCCTAAGCTGTCCAAACCTAATCCCATCACTTCACGCGCGCCATCGATCAGCATGATGCTATTTGCTAATTCGGGTTTCCAAAGATCGTCCCATTGGGTGATCTCACCTTCATCAAAGAATTTATCGTTATAGACGATCCCCAGTGTTCCCCAGAAATAAGGGATGGAATATTGATTGCCTGGATCAAAACTCAGGTCCAAAAAGCGAGGGTCGATATTGTCTAGCCCTTTAATTTTACTGTGATCCAATGGTTTTAAAAGATTTTGTTCCATCATTTTCTCAATCATGTATTCACTCGGTATGGCGATGTCATAAGACGTACCACCTTGTTGGATCTTCGTGAACATCGCTTCATTTGAGTCAAAGGTTTCATAGTTGACTTTGTAGCCTGTCTCTTCTTCAAACTTACTGATCAAATCAGGGTCGATGTAGTCGCCCCAGTTGTAGATGTTGACGACCTCAGCGCCTGCCATACCAGAGGAGCGTTCCAATTCACGGACACCAAAGAGCAAGATCAGGACGATCGCAACAATACCGATAATCAGAGATTGTAGTCGTTTCATCGCAGATTTGCCACCTCCACACGGCGGTTTTTACGCAATTTCTTCGCGCCGTTTTCTTTACTGATAAAGTAATAGCCTACCACCAGGATCATGGAGAATAAGAAGACAAGTGTACTTAATGCATTGATTTCTAAACTGATTCCTTGACGTGCTCTAGAATAGATCTCTACCGATAAGGTACTAAAGCCATTGCCTGTCACAAAGAATGTCACGGCAAAATCATCGAGTGAATAAGTAAAGGCCATGAAATAGCCAGCGATGATGCCTGGTGTCAAGAAAGGCAAAATGATATTTTTAATGACTTGAAAATTATTCGCGCCTAAATCACGGGCAGCATCAATCATTGAATCGTTCATCTCTTGCAGTTTCGGCAAGACCATCAACACCACGATCGGGATACTAAAGGCGATATGCGAAAGCAATACGCTGAAAAAGCCTAAGCTAAACCCACGGAACAAGTTGCCGATCATCGTAAAGAAAATCAAGAAGCTGGCACCAATGATGACATCTGGTGAAACCAACAAAATATTATTCAAACTCAACAATGCCGTTCTCGTTCGGCGTTTGCGGGTATAGTAGATGCCCATCGCACCAAATGTGCCGATGATCGTTGCCAGTAATGCTGATAAAAATGCCAGCATAAAGGTGTTCAACACGATGATCATCAAGCGGGTATCTTGAAAGACGGATTGGTAATGTTCAAAAGTGAAACCCGTAAAAGCATTCATGGTGCCTCCTTCATTGAAGGAATAGAAAATCAAATAAAAGATCGGCACGTACAAAAGAATAAAGACGACGATCAGATAAAGATTCGACCAGCGAAATTTTTTCATTTACGTTGCCCTCCTTTTTTCTTTTCTCCCGTAAACAGCATCACGAGGAACATAGCGATGATCAAAATGACGCCGATGGTTGAACCCATGCCCCAGTTTTGGGTAACGAGAAAGTGCTGCTCGATCGCCGTACCAAGCGTGATTACGCGATTGCCCCCAATCAAACGGGTCAACATGAAGAGGGAGAGCGACGGAATGAAGACGGCTTGGACGCCGCTTTTCACACCGTTTAACGACAGAGGGAAAATCACTCGTCGAAACGTATCATAGCTGTTTGCCCCTAAATCGCGGCTGGCACTGATCAAAGAGGGATTCATTTCTTCTAAGGCATTAAAAATCGGCATAATCATAAAGGGCAGTTCGATATAGACGGCAACCGTCAAAAAGCTAAAGTCGGTAAACAAAATCTGCTTTGGTCCAACACCCATGATTTCTAGGAAGTTGTTGACACTGCCATGAATGCCGAAGATCCCAATAAACGCATAGGCTTTTAACAATAAGTTGACCCACGTTGGTAAGATGATCAACAGCAGCCATAAATCTTTGTGACGCAGCTTAGTTAAGAAATAGGCTGTCGGGTAGCTGATCACTAAGGTAATCAAGGTGATCAAAAAGGCATACCAAACCGAGTTTAAGGTCATGATCAAATATTTGCCAGAACCTAAGTAGCTTTGATAATTGACCAGCGAAAAGTTGCCGTTCATATCAAAAAAGGATTGGTAGATGATCAATAAGACTGGTGCAATAACAAATAGCAATAACCAAAAGACATAGGGTATCGCATAAAAACGACGCATTTTCGTCATTAGCTTTCCCTCCTAATCTTCGTAGCTCTCTAAACGAGCATCAAAATCTTCTTCGGACTCATTGAAACGCATGACGTGGATATCTTCTGGTTCAAAGGAAAGACCGATCTTGCTTCCTTCAGTGGCTTTTCTTGTAGAGTGAACCATCCACTCGTTGCCTTGTTCGTCGTAACAAATGATCTCGTAATGCACGCCTCGGAACAATTGCGTGTCTACTTCAACGACCAGCTTGCCTTTTTCCGCCGTCGTCAAATTCAAATCTTCTGGACGGATCACGATCTCAACAGCTTCATTCGGCCGCATCCCGCCATCGACACATTCAAATTGCTTGCCGACAAACTCCACTAAGTTGTCTTCGATCATCGTACCTGTGACGATGTTGCTTTCACCGACAAAATCCGCCACGAAATGGTTGATTGGTTCATCGTAAATATCCACTGGTGTGCCGCTTTGGACGATCTTCCCTTTGTTCATAACGAAAATCTCATCACTCATGGCCAACGCTTCTTCTTGGTCATGGGTGACAAAAATAAAGGTGATGCCTAGTCGCTGCTGCAATTCCCGCAGCTCGTATTGCATGTCGGTTCGCAATTTCAAATCCAATGCGGACAATGGTTCATCCAGGAGCAATACTTTGGGTTCATTGACGATCGCTCGTGCGATTGCGACCCGTTGGCGTTGGCCTCCTGACATTTCGCTGATTTCACGATTCTCATAACCAGGAAGCTGCACTAGCCGCAACGCTTCTAAGACTTTTTTATTCACTTCATCTTTTGGTAATTTTTTGATTCGCAGACCAAATGCCACATTTTCAAAAACGTTCATATGTGGGAATAAGGCGTAATCTTGAAAGACAGTATTCACTTGCCGTTGATTGGCAGGAACGTCATTGATTCTTTGTCCATCAAAATAAACGTCGCCTTCTGTTGCGTCCGAAAAACCCGCAATGATGCGTAAGATGGTTGTTTTTCCACAACCTGAAGGACCTAACAATGTATAAAAGCGACCTTCTTCAATATCAAAACTCACTTTTTTCAAAACTGTTTCATCATCATCAAATCGCTTCACCACATTGTTGAATGAAATTATTGTTTTTCCCACACTCTTTCCTCCTGTACTATAAATAAGAATCTGTCACGACTACAAGCACACGGCTTTTTTTGCCCGCAATATTTTTTAATTGATGCGGCTCAGTCGCCTGATAATAAATCGATTGGCCTTTACGAGCCTTGTACTGCGTTTCTCCTAGTGTCAAGGCCACACTGCCCTCTAAGACATAGATAAATGTTTCTGCTAACGATGGTTCAAAGGTCTTGTATTCGCCCGCTTTATCAAAGGTCAGCAAGACTGGCTCCATTTCTTTTTCATTGGAATCGGGAATCAGCCACTTCAATTCATAGCCATTTTCTTCATCATAATAAAGCGTGCTGTCTTCTTCGCGATAAACCACTTGATGCTGCGCATTTTCTTCTCGGAAAAATTCCTCTGGTGTCACGCCTAAAACTTCTAAGATCGTAAAAAAAGTTTCCATAGAAGGCGAACTCAAATCACGCTCCAACTGTGAGATATAGCCTTTCGTCAAATCGGTCCGCTCGCCTAATTCTTCTTGGGTCAAATTCTTTTGAACGCGCAAATTGCGCAGCTTCTCGCCAATCTCCATGTTCATTCCCCCTTTGATTGACACAACTTCAAATAAAAAAGTTTGCTATAAGTAAACTTCATGTTTAATTTCACTTTTTCTAGTATACAAATAATTGCAAAAAACACAAGCCTTTTTTCTTCATTTTTTTGAATTCTTTTCTCCCTGATCAAAAAAAGGAGTGACGCTAAACGCTTGTGTTATAAAGGAAACAATTGGCGGTCCCGGCATTTTCGCTTTTCAAAGGTTTAAAAGAACAACTTCTATTTTAACGAAGAAAAGGTAGATTTAATAATAATCTGTTTTTACTGATTTTTTGATAAGAAGACCTGCCTTTTCTTGCTTCACTGGTTAAAAAAATAAAACTTATGGTATTATGAGTACAAACCATCAAAGGAGTGTCTGAAATGACGAATTTCTCTACCTTTCGTGTCATGAATGAACCAAATTTTACTGCTTCACTCACAACTGCAACCCTTGACGAGCTGCCAGCAGGCGATGTGCTTGTCCGTGTTGATTACTCAGATGTCAATTACAAAGATGCCTTGGCAGCAAAAGAAAATGGCGGCGTGATCCGCACGTATCCGATGACGCCGGGAATCGATTTAGCAGGGGAAGTCGTGGACAGTCAGTCTGCTGATTTTGCCCCAGGCGACCAAGTCTTAGTGACAGGTTATGGCTTAGGGGTTTCTCACCCAGGCGGTTACAGTCAATTTCAACGGGTCCCAGCCGAGTGGCTCGTGAAACGTTCTGCTGGTTTTTCAGCAAAAGACAGTATGACCTATGGCACTGCTGGGTTCACAGCAGCTTTAGCAGTGCAAGAATTAGAACAGCTGCACTTAGCAAAAGACGCTGCTATTTTGGTGACAGGCGCTAGCGGTGGCGTCGGCAGTGTCAGCATTGCTTTATTGAAAAAACTGGGCTATACAAATATAGTGGCGCTATCTCGGAAAAACGATGCGCAATGGTTGTTAGACCTAGGCGCAGCAAAAATCATTAGTCCTGATGACGTGGTACCAGAAAAGGTCAAACCATTAGCAAAACAAACGTTTGCAGCGGTCATCGATACAGTTGGCGGTCCATTGCTTGCGGCAGTGCTTCCGCAAATCGCGTATGGGGGCGGTGCCTTCTTATGCGGCAATGCTGGTGGAATCAAAATCGAAACGACTGTCTTACCCTTTATTTTGCGTGGGATTCGCGTAATTGGGATCGATTCGGTCAATGTTTCCCATGAGATCCGCTCGGCATTATGGGAGAAATTAGCGGGTGAGTGGAATGTGATCGATCAGCTTTACACGAAAGCCATCACTTTGGAAGACTTGCCAGAAACATTGGCAGCTTTATTAGCTGGTACGCACCAAGGACGGACGATCGTTGAGGTGTCACAAGCGCAATGAGAATTTTGATTACGGCTGGCGGTACTTCCGAAAAAATCGATGATGTCCGTGCAATCACGAATCATTCCACGGGCTCACTTGGTCAAGCCATTGCCAAGGAATGGCTGCAATACCCTGAGGTGGCCATCGATTACGTTACGACGAAAACTGCCAAACAACCGCCGACCGATCCACGCGTTACCTGTCATTTCATTGAAGGGACCACGGACTTGTTGACGCGGTTGACCGATTTATTGACGACCCATTCGTATGCTGCTGTGATCCACAGTATGGCAGTCAGTGATTTCACCCCTGCTGCTCATTTTTCAGAAGCAGCGTTTTATGAAGCAATCAACGATGCCCTACCAGCTTATGACAACCAGGTCACTCCGGCATTGATGGCACATGTGCTCTCACAATCTGAAACAACGGCAGGCAAAGTTTCTTCCAATACTGATCATTTGTTTTTAGTGTTGAAGAAAACCCCAAAAGTGATCCAAACCATCAAAGCATTACAGCCGACAACCTTATTAGTCGGATTCAAATTATTAGTAGACGTAGCGGAAGTCGAGTTGTTTGCGGTCGCACGAAAAAGTCTGCTAGCTAGCCAAGCGGATTATGTGTTGGCCAACGACTTGACGCAAATTTCTGGAAACCAGCATGTCGGACACCTTTTGACACAAGAAGGACAAATCGGGACTGGCCGCACAAAAGCTGAGATCGCAACCTTGATCGTTGACACATTACGCAATGACCTGCGTGCTTAGCTAGATGTTTTTTAGAAAAGGAGAAAGAAACATGAAACAAAAACACGTTCTGCTTGGCGTCAGCGGCAGTATCTCTGCATACAAAGCAGCCGACCTAACCAATGAATTAACCAAAAAGGGCTATGCAGTGGATGTCTTAATGACTCAAAACAGCACACAATTTATTACGCCTTTGACGTTACAGTCATTATCCAAACGCCCGATCCATGTAGATGTTATGCAAGAACGTCAACCAGATCGGATCAATCATATTGAACTAGCCAAACAAGCCGATCTTTTCTTGCTCGCCCCAGCTAGTGCCAACAGTATTGGCAAGCTGGCGCATGGGATAGCCGATGATTTGATCTCAACAGTTGCCTTAGCGTTGCCGTTATCCGTGCCCCGCTTGATTGCGCCAGCCATGAATACCGTCATGTACGAAAACCCGATTGTTCAAAGAAATTTGGGGATTTTGAAAGAAGTCGGCTTCCAAGAGATTGAACCCCGTGAAGCGTTACTGGCTTGCGGTGATTTCGGCAGAGGCGCATTAGCAGCAACAGAAACGATTCTCGAAAAAGCATTGACTGCTTTGGAAGTACGGAGTGTCTAACAATGAAAAAAATATCAACTTTTGAACTTGTCTTAACAGCTTTCTTTTTAGGAATCTTGATTCTTTTAGCATCGGTTCCCTTTCTTGGGTTTATTCCCTTAGGACCAATAAATGCGACAACGATGCACATTCCTGTGATCATCGCTTCCATTGTATTAGGCCCTCGGATCGGCGGCTTTTTAGGCGGCGCCTTTGGGATCATCAGTATGGTGCGTTCGACCTGGATCATCACCCCGCTTTCTTTTGTCTTCTCCCCTTTCGTACCGATTTATGGGAGTGATCAAGGAAGCTGGAAAGCGATCCTCGTAGCGTTGATTCCTCGTATTTTGATTGGTGTCGTTCCTTACTTTGTGTACAAAGGCTGTCAAAAAATCTGGAAAAACAAACAGCAAAGTCTTTCGCTACTGATTGCTGGTGTCGCTGGAGGCTTGACGAATACGATCCTGGTAATGAACTTGATCTACTTCTTGTTCCAGCAAGAATATGCGGAGGTTGTGGGGAAAGCTGGCAATGCTGTCTATGCAGCGATTTTAGGTGTAATCTTCGCCCAAGGTGTACCTGAAGCCATTGTAGCGGGAATCGCCACGATGGCAGTTGGAACCGTCCTTTTACGCTTAGTCATGAATCGCAAAAAAAATCGTATCTAAAAAAATAGCGACCGCCCAAAGTTAGCTTTTTGGCTAACTTAGGCGGTCGCTTCCCTTTTGAGTGTCTTATAAACTTTGTGTCACTTGGAGTGCTTCGACAAGCTCTTGATACTGCTCTTGGGTCAAATACTCTTCATAAAATGTCAGATAATCATCGATATCTGCTTGGGTCAAATAAGGCAGCTCTTGCTTGATTTGCAGCAGCAGTTCTTCAAACTCCTCATCCGTCAGCATATAAGAAGACCAATCATCGGTTTCATCATAGCTATCCCAGTACTCATCATCATAATCATTTTCATACCCATCGTCATAGCTGTCATCCCAACCATAATCATAGGGAGAAAACAATTCTTCTGGGTCAATCAATTCTTCCGCTGTAGGGATTGCAACAGCAGTATCACTTTTCTTCCCTGTAAAAGTCACCGTGGCTCCGATAGTGGTTTGCAGCTCATCCGCTTGCACGAAGTGAAAAGCCATTTTCTGCTGATTTGTTTTCGTATTGACGGTCATGGTTAAGTCAAACTGCTCGACTTCTTCCAACATCGTTTCTAATTCGGCGACTTGCTTTTGATCGGCGCCGTGTTCTTGGGCATAATCTGCATAATCTGCCAATTCTTCTTTGGTAAACGTGTGGCTGATCGTATCTCCATCTCTTTTGAAAGCATCCGGTTCAAAGGTTTTCAGATAGTCTGCAAATGTCTCATTATGAAAAAGACTGTTCATGGTAAAGAGGTTTTCAGGCTCTTTTTCTGCTTCGGTTGTCCCCTCGCCGTCCTCTGCAAAAGTTCCTTCGCCAAAGTAAGAATCTAAGGTTTCTTGATCGATGCGCAGGTATTTGCCTTCATATTCCGCAGCGTCTGGTTTTGTCCCATAACTGTCACTACCAAATGCGCTGATATACCCTTGCAGTGTTTCATAGATTTCAGCTGACACATACGCTTCTTGTTTTTCTGGATCGACGATCAGCTTGATCGGCAGCTCCTGCCCCCCAAAAGCGACTGCCAGATTGAGTAAAATCGCTTTGGTTTCTTTGTCCTGGACGAAGTCCCCTTTAAATGACGAGCCGACTAACTGTGACATCAACATAGAGGCATACCTATCGGCTTCTTGACCGTATTCGCTGCTGCTGCCCATCTCAAAGGTATCGATCGTCGCTTGGAATTCACCAGCATTCGCTGCTTGCTGATTCGTCAACTGTTCGGCAAACTGTTCTTGCGGTAATTTCGTACAACCGCCGAAAAGAAAGGCGAACCCAACAAACAAAATGACGCGTCCCCACTTTTTCATCCTGCTCACTCCTTTTCGTTTATTGTACCGAAGACTGAGAAAGCTTACAAACCTAAGCTCTTTTTTATCAGCTCTCATAAAAAAAGACTGCCCCTCGGGACAATCTTTTCGCTAATCTATTCTTCGCCGATGATTCGGACTTCTGTTTCTAAGGTGACATCAAAGGTTTCTTTGATGACTTGTTGGATATGAGCGATCAGTTCAACGTAATCCGTTGCAGTGGCTTGATCGACATTCACGATAAAGCCCGCATGTTTTTCCGAAATTTGGGCTCCGCCCCATTTCAATCCTTGTAAGCCTGCATCTTGGATCAGCTTTCCGGTAAAATGACCGACTGGACGTTTAAAGACACTCCCACAAGAGGGGTATTCTAGCGGTTGCTTCAATTGCCGCAATTCTGTCAGTTCATCCATCCGCTTTTTGATTTGCTCTTGATCGCCTTTTGCTAAATCAAAGCGACTGCTTAAAATGATCATCTTTTGCTCTTGTAATTTGCTATGACGATAAGCAAATTCCATTTCTTCCTTGGTATAAGTCACGATTTGACCATTAGCCAGCAAAACGTCGCAGGACGCAAAGACATCTTGGATCTCGCCATCATAGGCGCCAGCATTCATAAAGACGGCACCGCCGACACTGCCAGGAATCCCGCAGGCAAATTCAAAACCAGTCAACGATTCATGCAAAGCGACATAGGTGGTATCGATCAACTTTGCTCCAGCATCGACGATCAAAGAAGTGCCGTCCACCACGATTTGGTTCATTTCTGATAGCATGATCACCACGCCACGAATACCACCGTCACGGACGATCAAGTTGCTGGCATTTCCTAAGACGATCCAAGGAATCGCTTGTTCTCGGCAATAATCAAGCAGCTGTTTGGCTTCATCTGCTGTTTTGGGAAAAGCCAAAATGTCTGCCGGCCCACCAGTTTTTGTATACGTATAGTTCAATAAGGGTTCATCTTTTAATAAGGCAATTTCAGGGAATTGCGCAATCATCAAGTCTTTATTCACGAGAAGGTTTCCTTTCACAATAAACATCTCACTTATTTTAGCATGTTCAAGGAAAAGTTGCTACCTCTGGTGAATATGATCTTCAACCAATCCCCCCTCTTGAAGGCAAGCATTCCTCCTTGTTTTCCTCATTCCGCTCACTTGCTTTGCGCTTCTGGCTTTTTTAGGTAAAATGGGAGGCGTAGTGGAAAATAAGGAGGAGTCTCAATGAAATTTATTTCTTGGAATGTGAATGGTTTACGGGCCATCGTTAAAAAAAATTTTTCTGAAGTGTTTGAAGCCCTCGATGCTGATTTCTTTTGTTTACAAGAAACAAAGCTGCAAGAAGGTCAGATTGAATTGGATTTACCAGGCTATCATCAATACTGGAATTATGCGGAGAAGAAAGGCTATTCTGGCACAGCAATTTTCGCAAAAGAACCTGCACTATCGGTCCGTTATGGATTAGGAATCGAAGAACATGATACGGAAGGTCGCGTCATCACGCTGGAGTATCCTGAATTTTTCTTGATTACTTGCTACACACCGAATTCCCAAAATGAATTGCGCCGCTTGGATTATCGCATGACTTGGGAAGATGCCTTTTTGGCTTACTTGACTGAATTGAAACAACAAAAGCCAGTGATTCTCTGCGGTGATTTGAATGTTGCCCATAAAAATATCGACATCAAAAATTGGAAAACCAATCAAAAAAGTGCTGGGTTTACACCTGAAGAACGGGAAAAGTTTTCGACTCTTTTGGCTGCTGGCTTTACCGATACGTTCCGCTATTTCTATCCAGATGCAGAAGGTATTTATTCTTGGTGGAGCTACCGTTTCAACGCTCGCAAAAACAATGCTGGCTGGCGCATCGATTACTTTGTCGTTTCGGATGACTTAAATGAGCGCTTGCTAGACGCCAAGATCCATACAGATATCATTGGTAGTGACCATTGTCCGGTTGAACTGGATCTCAACTAACCGTAAGAAAACTTCAGTTTTTCTTAACGTTTGTTCGCTTTTCATTCTTTGATTTTGTGCTAGAATGGCAATGAGGTGAGTCTGATGAATTTTATCGCAATGGACTTTGAAACAGCAAATTATCAAAAGCATAGTGCCTGTTCCCTTGCACTAGTCATGGTACAAGATAGCAAAATCGTGGGCGAATATTACACATTGATCCAACCGGAAACGGAATTTTTTTGGAAAAACATTCAAATTCATGGCATCCGTCCAGAAGATGTACAAGAAGCGCCTAAGTTTCCTGACGTATGGAAACAAATCCAACAATATTATCAACTGAACAGTTTGATCGTTGCGCATAACGCTGGTTTTGATACTGGAGTTTTGGCGGGATGTCTTGATTATTATGGGTTGTCACAACCAAATTATCTTTCCTTATGCACGGTGCGAACGAGCCGCAAGCTGTATCCAGAATTTACGAACCACAAATTAAACACGGTTTGTGAGCAATTACAGATTCCTTTACTAAACCACCATGATGCACTAGAAGATAGTCGGGCATGTGCCCAAATCTTATTGCGTCAAGAAGAAGAATTTGGTATCGATCCATTAAAAAAATTGGTTTTAGTCAAATAAATAAGAACGTGCGTCCTAAAGTCAGCATTGCGCTAGCCTTTAGGACGCACGTTTTCATTTAAGGAAGGATTCATTTTAAGTCAGATCGATCCAATAATGACAGATTATAGCGCCATCTTCAGGATCAATGACTTTTTCTGTCAATTTACCACCGTTGTTTTCAATGACTTTGGCGGAGGCGCGATTGGCTTCTTCACAGGTTACTAACACGTTGTTCAAGCCAAATTGTTTGGCCTTTACCAATGACTGTGCCAACATTGCCGAGCCGATGCCTTGATTTCGATGGTCTGGGTGCACTGAATACCCGATGTGTCCGCCAATTTGGCGCAAATACGCATTAAGTGTCAGACGCAGATTCAAGAGACCGACCACTTTTTGATCTTGGATAGCCAGATAGGTACGGGCGGGAACGAATCCTTCTGGTACCGTTTCTGCTGTTTTAAAATCCACCAATCCCTCTAGCCAGTCTTTGGCTGTCGGACTTTCTACAAGTCCTGCCCCACCATGGATGACTTCTTGATTCTTCTCGAAGGCTTGCCGATACGCTTCGATTTGATCGCAGTCTGCGATCGTCGGTTCCCGAAACTCCATTTCCTTCACTCCTTTTTTATGATTCAAAAAGACGTGCCATCATCAAGACGTCAACTTTTTGCCCCTCGCGGGTTTGCACCGCTTCTTTCATACAGCCTTCTGTTAAAAAACCAAATTTTTGATACAGATGGATCGCCCGTAAATTTCTCGCTTGAACGGTCAACTCGATGCGGGTCAATTCGCCAACTTCTACTACCCAGTCCAGTAATTCTTCAATCAGGAGCGAACCTAAGCCTAAGCCCCAATAGTCTTTTAAAATCGAGATACCGATCTCCCCGACATGGGCTAATTGCCACTCTTCATGGCCTTTGACTGATGCCATGGCGATCAATTGTTCTTGATCAAATGCCAACAACAGCAAATAGTCGTCCCGTTCATAGATAGCGTCCAGCTGTTCTGCCAATAAGGCTTCTGGCAACGCCAAGCCGCTTTCGTCCATCAAAAGAAAATCCGTTTCTTCTCCTAGCTGTTGACTGACTGCTAACACAGCTTTGGCATCAGCACCCGTGGCTTCTTTGATCTGTAATTGGATCTCACTCATGGGCTGCCTGCCATTTTGTTGTGATCCGTTGCAAAAAGGCGGTTGCTTTGGTGCCATATGCATGACATTTCACAAGACGTTTTTGTTCATCTGTATCATCTTTTTCCAAAATCAGTTCTAAATAATCCTCTGGCAGGGAGGCTTCTAAGAGATTGCCCCATTCGATCACACACAAGCCATCCCCTTCGAAATAATCATCCAGTCCTAAATCTTCTGCACCGTATTCCACCCGATAGACATCCATATGATAAAGCGGTAGCCGCCCATTGGTATATTCACGAATGATCGTATAGGTCGGACTTTTGATCAGTTGCTCGATTCCTAGCCCCAAGGCGATGCCTTTCGTCAAGGTTGTTTTGCCAGCACCTAAATCGCCCGTCAATACCAGATTATCCCCTGGCTCGGCTGCCTCTCCAATGATTTTTGCAAATGCTGCGGTTGCTTCTAAGTCGTTAATGGTAAACATAGTCCCCATCCTTTGATCAATCTAATTTACTAGTTGCTAGTATAGCTTGTTTTTCAAGGAATTGTAAAGAAGGAGCTTAGGGAAAATTTCCCGACGATCACTGGATCGTTGCTTTTGCGCACACTTCCTCCTTTGCTGCCCTCAACTTTCCAAGAGCAAAACAAAAAACTGACCCTCAAGGGATCAGTTTTTCATAAGTGCAGCGATTGGCTGCTTATTTTTCCATTAGTGTTTGTGCCGCAGTAATGATTGATAATTTGTAGACATCTTCTTCATTTGAACCACGAGACAAATCAGAGATTGGTTTGTTCAATCCTTGTAAGATTGGTCCAATCGCTTCAAAGTTACCGAAACGTTGGGCGATCTTGTAACCAATGTTTCCTGATTGTAAATCTGGGAAAACAAAGACGGTTGCTTTACCTGCTACTTCAGATTCAGGAGCTTTCAATTGCGCAACTGCTGAGATATACGCAGCATCGAATTGCAATTCTCCATCGATTTGGTATTCTGGTGCCAATTCTTTGGCGATTTTTGTTGCTTCAACGACTTTATCTACTTCTGGTGCTTTCGCAGACCCTTTCGTTGAGAAGCTTAACATAGCAACTTTTGGATCGATTTCAAATAATTCAGCGGTTTTCGCTGAGTCAACAGCGATTTCTGCCAATTCTTGTGCAGTTGGGTTTACATTGATGGCACAGTCTGAGAACAAGTATTTTTCTTGGTCACGACCACGAACCATTAAGAAAGCACCACTTGTACGGCTCACACCTGGTTTTGTTTTGATGATTTGTAAAGCGGGTCTTACTGTATCACCCGTAGAATGGATCGCTCCTGAAACCATTCCTTCAGTAATGCCCATGTAAGTCAACATTGTACCGAAATAGTTGACATCTTTTAAGATTTCTTCTGCTTGTTCTTTCGTTGCTTTGCCGTTGCGGCGTTCCACAAAAGCTTCAACCATTTCATCCCAACGATCATAATTTTCAGGATCTAAAATTTCAAAGTTTGATACGTTGATTCCGCGAGCTTCCGCTGCTTTTTCGATTTCAACCGGGTTACCGATCAAAACAGGTTCAATTAATTCTTCTGAACGTAAACGGCTAGCAGCACCTAGGATACGAGGATCTGTTGCTTCAGGAAAAACGATTTTGATATGACGACGCACGATTTTAAATTTTAAACTTTCGAATAATTCCACGGGTAAAGACCTCCAGTTTTTTTATACCCTTCCATTGTACAATAATTGCGAAAAAAAGAACAGATAAAAATCCTGTATTAGTCGATTATTTTAAATATCGTTACCTTTTTCACAAGTTTACTCATTCTAAATAACACAGTTTTACAACTGTGTTATTTTTTCTGGCAACGCCCAGGAAATCGGTTCTTCTCCTAACGCCAGCAATGCTTGATTGATCTTAGAAAAAGGCTTCGAACCAAAGAATCCTCGATGCGCTGATAACGGACTTGGATGAGGCGCTGTTATAATAATATGTTTGCTAGTATCTAGCAAAGCGGCTTTCTTTTGGGCGGGTTTGCCCCAAAGCACAAAAATGACCGGTTCTTCTCGTTGATTCAATTTTTCGATGATCGTATCAGTCAGCTGCTCCCAGCCATGCCCGTGATGTGAATAGGCTTGCCCTTCACGTACTGTCAACACGGTATTCAACAATAAGACCCCTTGTTGCGCCCAAGGTACGAGATAACCGTGGGACACAGGTGGAATCCCTAAGTCATCAGCTAATTCTTTGTAAATATTCCGCAACGAAGGCGGTATTTTGACCCCCGGCTGCACGGAAAACGACAGTCCGTGGGCTTGGTGAGGCCCATGATAAGGATCTTGACCTAAGATGACAACTTTTACGTCATGGTATGGCGTCAGTTTTAAGGCTTCATAAATATGATCCATCGCTGGATGGATCGTTTGCTGGGCATATTCTTGTTTCAAGAAAGCCCGCAGTTGTTGGTAGTACGGCTGCTCAAATGATTCCTGCAATTGTTCTTGCCAATCATTGTCCAATAGTCGTTTCATGGCGAATCTCCTTTGTTTTCTTCTAGGATAACAAATCCCTCCCCTTAGAAACAAGAATTACTCTTCGAAAGAAAAAAAATGCGCGATTTATGGTACACTATTTGTAGAAACGATTAAGAAAGGACGCTGACAATGATCAAATTAATTGCTTCTGATATGGATGGTACGCTTTTAAATGCTAGTATGCAGATTTCAGAAGAAAATATCCAAGCAATCAAATATGCCCAATCCAAAGGAATCGAATTTATGGTCGCAACTGGCCGTAACCGCAAAGAGGCTTTGCCGCCGCTGCAAGAAGCCGGGATCGACTGTGCAATGATCACCTTGAATGGTGCCCAAGTCTACGACGAAGCGGGTAATTCATTATTTACTGTGCCGATCAGCCATGAACAAACTCGTTCGTTGATCGACCTACTCAAAGAAAACGACATCTATTTTGAGATCTCCACGAGCAACGGGATCTATTCGGAAAGCCAAACACGTCGGATCGAAAATTTTGCGATCCACACGGCAGAAGCAATGCCCCATTTAACCCATAAGATGGCGATTGCTATGACAGCAGCCCGTTTGGAATTTTTACCGATCAATTATGTCGATGATTTCAGTGAGTTGTTTTCGATCGAAGAATTAGAATTTTTGAAAGTGATCTGCTTCCATCAAGATGGTGCGCGGGTATTGGGTCCTATCACGAAAATCATCGATGGGTACGGCGATCTAGTGGTGACTTCTTCTGGACAAAACAATATTGAGATCAACCACCGAAACGCGCAAAAAGGAATCGCAGTGGCGCATGTCGCTAAAGATCGGATGATCTCACTGGCGGAAGTGATGACGATCGGTGACAACTTAAATGACGTAAGTATGCTGCAACTGGCAGGCGTTAGTTTTGCAATGGGAAATGGCGAGTTAGAGGTAAAAGAAGCCGCGAAGTATTTGACGGACACCAATATTGAGTCTGGTGTCGGCAAAGCGATCGTTCGGGCAATTGATGAAAATCTTTAAATCACGCAGCTTTTTGGGGATACATGAGGAGGCGTAAGTATGTCAGAATTTTTCATCCAAGACAGACAACTTAGCAGAGTCACACGCACCATTGTCAAAGATGAAACAGGCAAATCACTGTTTTTAATGGTGGGCCGTTGGGGAACTAAGGGCGATGCTCTTTCCCTTTACCGCTTGAATGGGCAAATGGTTGCTAGTATCAAACAAATCAGTTTTACTTTTGGTACGCGCTTTGAGATCTACAAAGACTTTGAGAAAGTCGGTACACTGCAGAAAATCTTTAACTGGCCGGGTGATTTCTACTATATCCAGCAGCTTCACTGGGCGGTCCACGGCGATATCTACAATCATCGCTATGGGATCCATCATTTCAATAAAAAGATCATGGAAATGGATAAGGCGACCTTATTGACGGGGGATTATTATGTACTGGATGTCGTTGATGATCGGGATGCACCGGTCTGCATCTGTATCGCTGCCGTCATGGATTACTGGCTGTACAATCGGCACCGCAAGAAAGACCATCCTCTTGAGCTTCGACTAACAAATGGAACCAGCTGAAAAATCAGCTGGTTCTTTTTTGCATATGGTCGTATAGGTGGCCACTGATCTCTCTTTGGGCCACGACTTCAAAGCCATGCTTTTCATAGAGCCGCTTCGCATGGGGATTTGCTCGGTCAACACTCAAGCCGATCACCTCATAGCCATCTCTAGAAGCAATTTTCGGCAACGCTTCTAATAAGGCTGAGCCGACACCTTTGCCGCGAAATTTCTCAGCCACACAGATGGTATCTAAGTACCATTCATTTGGTAAGGTTTCTTCATCGATAAACAGCTTCATGTCTTTACTCAAACCGTACTGTTCCAGCACTTTATCTAGAGGCTGATCGATCGTCGCCTCTTCTTTGTCTGGGTATCCAAAGGCGACCCCAGCAACCTCCCCGTCGATCTCATTGACCAACGCACGGCGAAAGCCGTAACGATAGTCGGGTTCTAGCATGGCATCTGCCAAGATCTCTAAGGTCTTTGCTTCACCGATCTCTTTGACAAACGGCAATTCCATATCCTTTAAAATGACTAAAACGAGTTCAGCCATGACAAAGCGATCTTCTTTTTTTGCAAATCTTATCACGTTTTCTCCTCCTTACTTCTATACATAGAATAACAATTCTCTCAAGAAAAACCAAGTTGAATCGACAAAGGATCCACACAAAGTTTTCCTTATTTATTCATGCAATTCCAACGGCAAGCCGTCCGGATCTTGGAAAAAGGTCATTTTCTTATTCGTAAAGGTATCGAAACGAATCGGTTCACACGCAATTCCTTTGGCGGCTAACTTTGCCACGACTGCTTCAATATTTTCCACCGCAAATGCCAAATGTCGCAAGCCAGCTGCTTCGGGGAAACTTGGTCTTGCTGGTGGGTTTTCCACCACAAACAGTTCTATTTCTGATTCCCCAAAGCGCAGGTCGATTTTTACATCTTTCTTTTCTGGGCGCGCATGTTCACGAATCACTTCAAAGCCTAATTTCTCTACATAAAATTCTTTGGTCTGCTGGTAATCACTGGCGATGATCGCCACATGATGCATTTTTGAAAACATTATTGCCACTCCTTTGTATTGGACTCCTCTCTCAGTTTAAAGCCTTTGGCTGCATTTTACTAGAAAAGACTGCCGAAGTTCTCCTCTTTTCATAAATGGTTTCTGTTATACTAGAAAGCGGAAGGTGATGAAAAAAATGAAACTACTTTATATTTCAATCTCTGGAAATACCCGTGCATTCGTCAACCGCTTGTTGGCCTATGCGGATCAGCAAGACACTCCGAGTACTTGGGAAGCCAAAGAAATTCATGACAATAGTGTCTTTGAACAAGAAGACGAACCTTATGTGGTTTTTGTCCCTACCTATTTAGAAGGTGGAAATGGCGTCGATAACGGCGATCAGGAGATTCTCACAGAAACCATGCGGGAATACATTGACTATGAAAACAACGCAGCTCTTTGCTTAGGCGTGATCGGCAGTGGCAACAAAAACTTCAATTATCAATATTGCTTGACCGCAAAGCAATATGCGGAGCAATTTTCGATCCCGTTCTTAGCGGATTTCGAGCTGCGAGGCACGACCCAAGATATTGAACGGATCTATGCTTGTTTGAAAGAAATCGATCCTGCCCACAGCAACACTTAACTTTAGCCAGCATTCATTAGCCATTAGGAGGACTTTTGCATATGGAACCACAAACGATGGTCATTTTGATCATACTCGCCAGCATTCTCATCTTGACCGCATTAGATATCTGGAATCGATACAAAGTACGCCGTTACGTTCGGCTTGCTTGGGGAAAGCTTCCCCGTCAGCCCCGCTTTGATAAAGAAGCGAGTTTGAAAAAGGCTTGGCTGACTGAGAAGAAGTTTCACGATTTTGATAGCGAGGTCGATGACATCACTTGGTATGACTTGGATGGCTTTTCGTTGTTTGAGTCCATTAATCTGACGTTTTCCAGTGTTGGTTCAGAAGCGTTGTACCAGCAGTTACGCAATTTTCGCTTCAGGACGGACAAACAGCTGACCAAATTGATCGACTTTTTTGCTGCTGACAGTGCTGCACGCGAACAATCCCAATATACGTTTGCTCGTTTAGGAAAACAAGATGATAATTTTTCGAAAGCCTACTTGGCCAATGAAGCGGCGCAATCGATCGGTTCTCTGCCTTTCTTTGTCTTTTTAGGTGTGCTGCCGTTAGTCGGCATCTTGCTGCTCCTGCTGGGGTTTGTCCAAGGCATCCTGTTGACGTTGGTCAGTGTCGTTTTCAATACGATCTATTACTCCATCAAAAAAGCCAAGCTGGAAACAGAACTGAACAGCATGCGCTATTTGGTTCAAACGATTGCCTGTGGCAGTCAGATCGCTAAAATCAACACGCCCCTCCAAGATGAGATCAAACAATCCTTGGCACCATTAAAAAAGATCACTCGTTTCGCTTTCTCGTTTCGTGCCAAAAACGGCAGCGAAGGAGATATGTTGTTTGAATACATCAATATCATTTTTATGCTGCCGTTTATTTCCTATCAAACGGTCACTACTACCCTGGCAAAGCACCAACAAGCAGCCATCGATCTGTGGAATTTGCTGGGAAAATTGGAAGTCGCAGCCGCCATTTTAAATTTTCGCACGTATATGCCCATCACTTGCCTACCGACCTTCCAAACAAGCGGAGGTGTACAAGCAACGGGTACGTATCACCCGCTTCTAAGTGAAGCAGTCATGAATGATGTTGCTTGGACCCACAATACCCTCGTGACTGGCTCCAATGCCTCGGGCAAATCGACGTATGTCAAAAGCATCGCCATCAATTGCATTTTGGCACAAACGATCCAGACAGCAGTTGCCGAAACTTTTACGATGGTTCCCGGTCACGTCATTACCTCGATGGCTGTTGAAGATGATTTATTTGAAGGCGACAGCTATTTCGTGGCGGAGATCAAATCCATCAAACGCCTGCTAGACACCGTTGCCACGAACCAGCGCTGCTATTGTTTTGTTGATGAGATTTTAAAAGGAACCAATACGGTGGAACGGATCGCTGCTTCTGCCAGCATCATCCATTGGCTGCGAGCCTACCCATCATTGGCATTTGTCGCCACTCATGATATTGAGCTGACTGAAATATTGAAAAATGACTGCTGCAACATCCATTTTTCTGAACAAGTCACGGAAGATGACGGCATCTCCTTTGATTACAAGGTCAAATCCGGTCCTGCCTTGAGCCGCAATGCAATCGCCCTCTTAAAAGTCATGGGCTACCCTGAAACGATCGTTCAAGACGCCTATGCCGCCGCCAATGATTTTGATCAAAACCGTAAATGGCAGGATTTATAACTTCATACAAACAAAAGCGCCTTATCCTGTGACTAACACTGGGATAAGGCGCTATTTTACGTTTCAGTTAGTCAAACAAACCAGTCGTTAAACTGTATTGCTCTCCTTGTAACACATCGTATTGGATCAAATTGTAGGCATCATAGATTTCTTGGGCTTCTTGATCCAATGCAAGGGTCGTCTGCCATTGCCCGCCTTGATAGTATTGACCCATTTCAAAAGCTGGCAGCTCATCTTGCAAGGCCAATAACAACTGGTAAAACCCGCTCGTTGGTTGGTCACTGGCTTCTAATAGGTTCGGCGCAAAGTAAAAGGGACTTGTTACAGGTACATCTTCTGGGGCAAAATTTCCTTGCGAATCGACCATCAAAAACTCCGTTTCATGCAGGGCAGCCGTTTCATTTTGCTCCTTGATCTCATCGGCATAAATGCCTGGTAAATGATCCCCCCAAAAGACGACCAGCGTTCGCCGATCCAGCTGTTCTAATTCAGCTACAAAGTTTTTCAATGCTGTACTGCTGTAGGAGATATCCTGCAGGTAGTTTTCCAAAGAAGCCATATTGCCCGGACCGCTTGCTTGGTAAGTCAAGGTATCGTATTTACCAGCATACGGCATATGGGTCTGCATCGTCACTAAATGGACAAATTGCGGTTGCTGATCGTTTTCCAACAATGCCAGCACTTCTTTGTAGGCCGCCTCATCAGAAATATAAGGATTATTTTCGATTTTGTCGGTATAGGTCATCGTCTCTTGATCGATAAACTGTTCAAACCCCATCACGCCATAGACATCCTTGCGTTTGTACATCGATGTATCGTAAGGATGGATCGCCGTTGCCGTATACCCGGACTGTTCCAAGAAAGAAACCAAGGATGGCAGTTGCGTCAATTTCGGCACCAGCATCGTGTAAGGCGTTGTCATCTGTGGATTCAATAGGCCCATGGCAAAACCAGTCAACGCTTCAAACTCGATGTTTGCCGTACCGCCCCCATAATTTTGCGAAAGCATTTTTCCACTGATGGTTTGATCAGCGACGTGGTAATAGTCTTTCAACGGATCGCCGGTGATCGACAAGCCATTTAAATGGCTCGGGTCGGAAAAGCTCTCGCTCATCACATAGACGATATTTGGTGCTTCACTTTCACGGTCTTGATTTTTCTCCGCAGCCTGTGCATTGTAGGTGTCCGCAATCGCTTGGATCGCTTCTTTTGAATACCCCTCAGGCTTCGTCATGGCATCTACCCGCAGGTTGTACAAAAACCCACCGATAAATCCCGTATTGTAGTAGTTCATTTTTTGTGAATACGGAATCCAGAGCGCCGTCTGATTGTAGGCTTTGCGTAAAAGGTTGTTGCTGTCATTGAAGTGAGAAACATAGACTAAGCCCAGCGAGCATACGACCAGCACCGCTCCTCGCATCACTTGCAAACGCAGGTTTAATTTGCGGCTGCGATAGATACTCCAGCCGATTGCCCCGATCGCCGCCAGAGCGAAGAGGATGGCTACGAAAAAGGCGCCATTGCCGATCATGGTTCGTAGAAGGTCGAATTGAGTGACCATCTTTAAATCATCGGGATAGATTGGTTCTTGGCGATAGACCATCTTTGTGTGGTTGGCATATCCTAAGATTCCGATGACGACACTATAAAAGACGCCTCCGATCAGTACCGAACCTGCCAAGCTGGCAAACACCCCATACACCAGCAGTAGCACCCCACAAGCCAAGAAAAACTTTGCTGTATGCCACGAAAAGGCAAATTTCAGAGCTAATTCAACGGAAAGATTGTTTTGACACCATTGCAAATATAAATTACTGAAAATGATCAACAGGACGATGGCGATGCCTTTTAATGCGATCTTCAGATAAGGATGGATATTTATTTTCACGAAGGAACATTCCTCCTTTTCTACACGTTCTAGGTACCCTCGTATTTTATGCTTTCGAGGCAAGAAAGTAAAGCCGAGGTAAGAAGCTTTTGTTATTTTTAAAGAAAGCAAGCCTCATAAAAAAAGAGTCTAAGGTTTCTTGCCCCCTAGACTCTTCTTTCTATCCGAATGGAACTCAATCATTGGTTTCGTTTATTTCCAAAAATCATCAAAAATCGTGACTGGCAAGTGGCGTTTGTGTTGCGTTTTGTTCCACCAGTTTTCAATGGTTTGTTGGGCTTCAGCCGAAATTTCCTTGCCTTCTAAATAGTCATCGATGTCGTTGTAGGTCACTCCTAAAGCTGCTTCATCTGCCACTAAAGGTTTGCCATCTTCCAAGTCCGCAGTTGGGACTTTTGTATACAACGCTTCTGGCGCGCCTAAGTATTGCAAGAGTTGACGGCCTTGGCGTTTATTCAAACGAAACAGTGGTAAAATATCGGCTCCGCCATCCCCGTACTTCGTAAAGAAGCCGGTGATGTTTTCCGCAGCATGATCTGTTCCCAGAACAGCCCCTGCTTTTTCACCCGCAATAGCATATTGCGTGATCATCCGTTGACGGGCTTTGATATTGCCTTTGTTAAAGTCGGAAACCGCTAACCCTGCTTCTTCCACCGCTTGTACTTGCGCATCGACGGCGGCTTTGATGTTTACCCGCAGCTCAATGTCTGGTTGGATAAACGCTAGTGCTTTTTTGGCATCTTCTTCGTCTGCTTGTTCCCCATAAGGTAAGCGTACCCCTATGAACTGATAGTTAGGATTCCCAGTTTCGCTGCGCATTTCCTCCATCGTCAATTGCGCAAGCCGTCCAGCTAACGTCGAATCTTGTCCACCACTGATCCCCAAGACAAACGTATGCAAGAACGGATTCTTTTGCAGATACGCCTTTAAAAAATCAATACTCTTACGAACTTCTTCTTTCGGGTCGATGGTCGGTAAGACTCCTAATTCTTTGATAATTTCTTGTTGCATGGTCATAGAAACGCCTCCTCTTATTTTTTGAAGCAGCTGACTGATCCTAGGACCAGCGCAGTTGCGGATTACAAAATCGCGCCATTGGTTTGTTTGCGTACTTTTTCAATCGTGCGCATTTTATGATCCCAGCATTCTTGCGAAAGATCGACTGGGTATTTCTGTGGATTCAAGTCACGTTTGTACTCGTCCCAAAGGGAATCCAAGCAATTCGTCGCATAGGCTTTGATGTGTTCTAAGTCAGGCACTTGATACACTTGCTGGCCATCCACAAAGATGTCTTGCAATAATGGTCGCGCATCAAAGTTCGTCACTGTTTTGTTGATAAAGGTATGAACAGGATGGAACATGAACAGTTCGTCTTCTGCTTGTGGATTTTCTTCCCATAGCGTGACATAATCGCCTTCTGACTTGCCGTCAGATTTACGGGTGATCCGCCAAACTTGTTTTTTCCCAGGAGTCGAAACCTTTTCAGCATTGCTGGATAATTTGATGGTGTCGATCATTTCTCCCTGCTCATTTTCGATGGCCACCAGTTTATAAACCGCGCCTAATGCCGGTTGATCGTAAGCGGTGATCAGCTTGGTGCCGACACCCCACACATCGATTTTCGCCTTTTGCATTTTCAAGCTTAGAATCGTATTTTCGTCTAGATCATTGGAAGCATAGACTTTGGCTTCCGTGAATCCCGCTTCATCCAGCTGTTCACGGACTTTTTTCGAGATATACGCCATATCGCCGCTGTCGATTCGCACACCTAAGAAATTGATCTTATCCCCCATCTCTTTGGCCACACGAATCGCATTTGGCACACCTAAGCGCAATGTATCATAGGTATCGACTAAGAATACGCAATCTTTGTGGGTTTGGGCATACGCCATAAATGCATCATAGTCATTGCCGTAGGATTGCACGAGGGAATGGGCGTGGGTTCCGCTGGCTGGGATGCCAAAAATCTTCCCTGCCCGCACATTACTCGTCGCATCTGCTCCGCCAATATAAGCCGCTCGGGTCCCCCAAACGGCTGCATCCAATTCTTGTGCCCGCCGTGAACCAAATTCCAACAAGGGATCCGTGCCGATCACGGATTTGATGCGGGCCGCTTTCGTGGCGATCAGTGTTTGGAAATTGACCATATTCAGTAACGCCGTTTCGATCAACTGTGCTTGTGCCAACGGCCCTTCTACTTGAATGATCGGTTCATTGTTGAAGACTAAATCGCCTTCTAAAGCAGAACGAACGGTACAAGCAAACTTGAACTCCTTTAGATACTCTAAAAAGGCTTCTGGATAGCCACCGATTTCTCGCAAGTAGGCAATATCCGTTTCTGAAAAGGATAAATCGTTCAAATAGTCGATCAATCGTTCCAGACCGGCAAAGATCGCATAGCCGTTTTCAAAAGGCATGTCACGGAAATAGCATTCAAACACCGCATTACGATCGGCTCTGCCTAACTCCCAATAGGTTTGCATCATGTTGATTTGGTAGAGATCGGTGTGCAGCGTCAAGCTGTCATCTTTAAATAATTTCTGCATGTTCTTACTCCCTCTAGCTTACTTCTTCTCATTATAGCAAAAAAAACACAAAAGACAGAAAATCTTGTTTTTTCAAAAAAAAGTTGGGTTTTTGCTAGTAGAAGGCAATCCATCTGAGAACAAATTGCTCAAAAGCATGGGTCAGCCTCCTACTTATTGGCGCATCATTCCTGCGCGCGTGTAAGGTCGCCCCTTTGTTCAACGTTTGATTGCTCTTGCAACGTGCATGTCCCAACTTCTTTCAACTACTATTCTTTCACAGGCAATTGAACAAGAATGACATCTTTCCTCGGTTTAGAAAAGGTGATGCCTCTTGCTTCCATTTCTTTACGAATATTAACATTGACGGTCACGTCTTTGCGATCGACCTTCAGCAAACGATGAATCGCTGTGTCGACTTCTTCCCGACTGATTTTCTTTTTATTGTTGATCAATACTAAAGAAATCGTATCAAAACTATCCACATAGAGAATCTGCGTCCGATCAAGCGAGTACAATTTATAGTATTTGATCGCTATTTTGTCGAATAGATACTTGGAGATGTTCGGGTAAAAAGTTTCCATATTTAGATTTTGGTTTACTGGGGTTTCAATCAACTTCATGCACAACATCCTCTCTCGAAACTAATTCTGTTAAAATAAAGCGGCCAACACCGCCGTCTTCCGCGCGCTCAATGGTTCGATCACAAACTGCTTTGATCGCTGGGCTGGCATTTGCTACAGCCAAAGAAACATCCACCGCTTCAAACATCGCAAGGTCATTTTCACCATCACCGATCCCGTAGCTTTTGGCAGCGGGAAAAGCTTCTAAAAAGGAACGGATCGCGGCACCTTTGGTCGCCAATGGATCAACGATCTCCAGTGTTTGGACAAAGGATTGAAAAATCGCAGCCGTTTCTGATTGGATCATCTCCCGTAGCCGTTCTCTTTTTTCGTCTGACGCTTCCATCAGTTCGATTTTGATGACCTTTATCTCTGGATGTTCCTTCATAAACTGCAGCACGTCGTCTTTATGAAGACATTCGTTGTAAAAGAACTCATATTTGTAGTCAGCGATGATTTGTCCTCGCTCCCCTAACTCCGCGAGTAACTGCTTGCGGCTTTCTTGAAACTGCGCTTCATACAAATGCGCTTGTGGGGAAATGATGCCATGGTCAGTATGTAAGAAATAAAAAACCTCTTCTGTTTCTAAGATACCAATCACTTGCGCCAATGTCTTATAGGGCAAGGTATGCGTCAAAACAGGCGCTTCTCCTTTTACCATCAGACCAGCGCCGTTTCCAAAAATCACATCGCAGGAAAGGCCTTCTTCCGCCATCATATCTTGAACAAGCTCAAATCCTCGCCCTGTGACAAACACAAAGTGATCCCCTTGGGCTTGCAAACAACGGATGGCTTCTTTATTGATCTCATGAATCGGGTGCCCCATTTCTTGGAACGTCCCATCAATATCAGAAAAAACTATTTGCATCTTATCTTCCTTTCTTTGTTATAATTATAGCACATTTTAAAAAACGCAAAAAAATTTTCTTGACTTTGTCGTTACGTCAACCTTTAGGATACAGGTGTAAGGAGGGAAAAGCCGATGGAATATACGATCAGTGCCTTAGCTAAACTGTCAGGAGTCAGCAGCCGTACCCTGCGGTATTATGATCAGATCAAGTTGTTACAACCGCAACGCACCAACTCAGCTGGTTACCGTATCTACGGGAGACAGGAAGTCGATCGCCTACAGCAGATTTTATATTTTAAGTCTTTTGGGCTGTCATTAGAAACGATCCGCGGAATCTTGGATGAGCCACAAGAATCGATCCAAACGGTCTTGTTGCAGCATTACCAACAGCTTTTACAAGAGCGAGCAGCCCTGGACAGTCTTTTGACCACCTTAGCGCAAACAATTGATTATTATGAAGGAGAAAAGACGATGACCGATCAAGAGAAATTCCGTTATTTTAAGGAACAAAAAATTCGTGAAAACGAAGCGAACTACGGTGCCGAATTACGAGAAGCCTACGGTGAGGAAATCATCGAACAAAGCAACCAAAAGTGGCAGCAGATGACCCAAGTCGATTATCAAGCACTGACCGACAACGAAAACCGCTTGTTGCAGCTGATAAAAGAGCTATTGAATGAAAAGGAAGGGAAACGAATCCCTTCTGACAAAGCCGAAAAGGCTTTTGCTGCGCATCAAGCATGGCTTAAGCAAGCAGCGCCCTTTTACTCAGCAGAATATCACCGATCTTTAGGAGAAATGTACGTTCAAGACGAGCGTTTTACCGCCTATTACGATCAAAAAGCAGGCGTCGGCAGCGCGCAGCTGTTGAAACAGATCATTGACCATTACACCAAATCCCATTAAAAAAACGATGCGCAAGCACTGCCCGCTCAGGGGCACTGTTTGCGCATCGTTTCGTCTGTAGCTATCGTTTGATGAACTCATAGGGCATGCGATAGTTGCCGCTTTTTTCCATTACCGCCAATTGGACGGCGGTCTCCCCGCAAGCTTGCAAGTGATGATCGATCGTTGAAAGCTGCAGCAGCTCGCTGATGTATAGATTGTCCCGTCCAATCACGAGCCATTCTCCCGGCGCCTGCGACTGGATCCCAGCAGCAACATGATCCCCATTGGTGAAAATCGCTTCGACTCCTTTATCTGCAAAATAAGCAGCCGCTTCTTTTCCATCTTCTTCCGTCAAACAATCCCAAAAAATCAAGTCTTCGGAAAAGGTCGAAAAATAGTCATGAGCCAAACGGACCGTGATTTTTGAATTGCTGCTGAGCTTGCGGCTACGTCCCAATGTCACGCCGATTTTCTGGATGCCTTGTTCCTTAAAATACGTGAAGACCTCCTTGATCGATTCCTCTCGATCGATATAAGTGCAGCCGTCAGTCAAATACGAGATATTTTCACAAAAGACGATGCGTCCGTATGAACGATAAGGCAATAAGGTTTCGATCGGATTCGCCCGCGAGGTAATGATCAAAGCATCAAAGCTTTTCGCCGCAAATTCTTGCAAATATGCTTCCTCTACTTGCGGATCATAGTTCGTGGCTAAAAGCGTCACCTTATAGCCACGAGCAAACGCTGCTGTCGTGATGCCGCTCAATAATCGATCAAAATAGGGATGATTGACAAACGGTAGGATCACGCCGATGTTTTTGGTTTTGCCGACACTTAATGCCCGCGCCGTGTAATTCGGAATATAGTTGACCTCTTCCATGACAGCCAGGATCTTACGACGCTTTTCTTCACTGACATAAGGATTGTTATTAATGACTCGTGAAACCGTTGAGACCGAATAGCCGGTCAAGCGTGCAATATCCCGAATGTTTGCCATGACTCACTGCTCCTTAAACGAATAATTGTTCTTTCATATAGTCTATCACACTTAGCCCACATGTATAAAATTCATAGTAATCGTTGTGATGGATAAATCCGATGCGCTGAGACCCGAAGTGTTCATCACACGTCAAGTGACTGATCTCATCCACAGGAATTTCTACTAACCGTTCTTGAAAGAACCCTTTTGGCTTCGTCAATACCAGTTGTTGTCCATCAAATGCCAACGTCACATAACAACATTCCGCACCATTTTTCTTCATGTATGTATTCATGTTTCCATCCCGCCTTCCTTTTTATAAATCAAGCATACTGTATGAAACGCGTCTCAGAGCAAGTCATTTGTTTCACTTTTTGACAAAAACCGATCGCCCTTCATGTGAATCACTTCGCATATTTTGCTTTTGTTGGTACAATAAAAAGAGAACAGTGCGAAAAAAAGCGCTATTTTTTAAGGAGGACCGCAAAGTGACATTAGAAGAAGCTTTTTTATTAGACACCTTGCGTTGCCGCTTCAAATTTTTAAGAGAAGAACGCGGATTGAGCCCAAAAGAAGTATGCCAGCATCTCGATGTGTCTTACCCCGATTACACCTTATACGAAGCAGGCGATCGCTTACCCGATGTATTGACGCTGCTACACGCAGCTTCCCTCTATAATGTTTCTGTCGATTACTTATTAGGACAGACAGAACGACCAGAACGGTATTTATGCTAACAATCGACTTTATCGAAAAAACGATCAAATGGTCGTTTTTTCTTTTGCCTCTTTTCCACTTTTCATCGATTAGCAACAATTGTTATCTAATCAAATGAAAAAAATCAAATCATGCGGTTCTTCTTGAAAAAAATGATAGAATAAACCATCATACATAGAAGGAGTTCAAACAAACATGACCTATGCACTAGAACTAACCGATTTACGCAAAGTCTATGCTACCGGCGTTGAAGCGTTGCGGGGCATAAATTTGACGGTGGAAGAAGGCGACTTTTATGCCTTGTTAGGCCCAAACGGCGCTGGAAAGTCCACCACCATCGGCATTATCACCTCTCTTGTCAATAAATCTTCCGGAAGCGTCAAAGTCTTCGGCTACGATTTAGACAAAGAATTGGTCCAAGTCAAACAACAGATTGGTCTAGTTCCCCAAGAATTCAATTTCAATCCCTTTGAAACGGTCCAGCAGATCGTTGTCAATCAAGCCGGGTATTATGGTGTCCCCCGCAACGAGGCCATCAAACGCAGCGAAAAATACTTGAAGCAGTCGAATTTGTGGGAAAAACGCAATGTTCGTGCGCGGATGCTGTCGGGCGGGATGAAACGCCGTTTAATGATTGCTCGTGCCCTGATGCATGAACCACGGCTATTGATTTTGGATGAACCGACGGCAGGTGTCGATATCGAATTACGGCGGGAAATGTGGAGCTTTTTGCGGGAATTGAACCAAAAGGGCACAACGATCATTTTGACGACCCATTATTTAGAAGAGGCGGAAATGCTTTGCCGCAACATCGGGATCATCCAATCTGGTGAACTGATCGAAAACACCAGCATGAAGTCCTTATTGGCAAAACTGCAATTTGAAACCTTTCTTTTTGATATCGCACCGATCAAACAAGCACCAACGATCACTGGGTATCCGATCCAAATGGAAGATGAACAGACCATCGCTGTTGAAGTCGCTCGAGATCAAGGCGTCAACGATCTTTTTGCCCAATTCAGTCAGCAAGGGATCAATGTCCTCTCCATGCGCAACAAATCCAATCGCTTGGAAGAACTATTTTTGAAAATCACCGAAGAATCACACGAAGCGGAGGAAAACCATGTTTAGTCTTTATTTTACAGCCTTAAAAAGTTTAGCGGTCAAAGAGACCAACCGCTATTTACGGATTTGGGTGCAGACCCTCGTCCCACCCGTCATCACTACTTCCTTATACTTTATTATCTTTGGGAAAATGATCGGCAGCCGCATCGGCGAAATGGGCGGCTTTTCTTATATGGAATTTATCGTTCCTGGGCTGATCATGATGTCGACGATCACCAGTTCTTACTCTAATGTGTCTTCTTCCTTCTTTTCACAGAAGTTTCAAAAAAACATTGAGGAACTCTTAGTGGCGCCGGTCCCTACCCACGTCATCATTTGGGGCTTTGTCTTTGGCGGACTTGGACGTAGTATCTTGGTGGGCACATTGGTGACCATCATTTCCCTTTTCTTCGTCCCATTACATGTTTATTCTTGGGTCATCGTTGTCTTAACCCTTGTCATGACCGCCATCTTATTTTCATTAGCAGGGTTGCTAAATGGGATCTTCGCCCAATCCTTTGACGATGTTTCCATCGTGCCAACCTTTGTTTTACAACCATTGACCTATCTTGGAGGCGTCTTTTACTCCATCAGCATGCTGCCGCCAATTTGGCAAACGATCTCCAAAGTCAACCCGATCGTGTATATGATCTCTGGTTTCCGTTACGGATTTTTGGGCACCATCGATGTCCCGATTTTCCTCTCCATCGGTATTTTGGTCTTGTTCATTGTCGTCTTATACAGCGTATGCTGGTACTTGATCCAAAAAGGCCGCGGGCTGCGTAGTTAATTGAACTTAAAATTTATTTTATAGCTTCTTAGCGATTCCCAGTGGGGGTCGCTTTTTTTCATTTAATTTTAGAAACTACTCCTAAAGACTGATTTATTGGCAATTATTTGTGATAACCTTAACTTATTAACGTTTTTAGAGGAGGAATGAAATGATCGTTTTAGAAACAAGAAAGTTAACGAGGGTTTATGGAAAAGGAGAAACTAGATTCGATGCCTTGAAGGGCATTGATTTAAAAATCTATGCGGGTGAGTCAGTGGCAATTATCGGTAAAAGTGGTTCAGGTAAGTCCACATTGATGCACTTATTAGCCTTGTTGGACCAGCCGACTAGCGGAGATCTATTTTTACTTGGAAGAAATGTCAAAGGAAAAAAGGCTGCTGAATTAAACAAACTGCGAAACGAAACCTTTGGCTTCGTGTTTCAGCAATTTTTTATGAACGCCAAAGATACGGTTCATGACAACGTGATGCTGCCATTGAAAATCAGCGGTATGCGTCGAAATCAACGAAAAAAACTGGTAGATGAAGCACTACAAGCCGTAGAATTGGGTGATAAAGCAAAAAATAAAGCATCTGACCTTTCTGGCGGTCAAAAACAACGGGTCTGCATTGCCCGAGCACTCGTCAACAAACCAAAAATCATTTTTGCCGATGAGCCCACCGGAAATCTTGATTCAGCGACGGGAGAAAAAGTCGAAGAGCTATTATTTGATCTTAACGAAAAAGAAAATATCACCCTAGTCATCGTCACCCACGATCCTGATCTAGCTGCTCGCTGTGATCGGCAGATCCATATTAAAGATGGTTTAGTGATTGAGGAGGACGATAAATGAAATTCAACGATTTGTTAAAAACTTCTGCGAAGAATCTGTTGCGAAATAAAGGCCGAACGATCCTGACGATCATTGCTATTTTTATTGGTGCCTTTACCATTTATCTGACTATGGGCATCAATACCGGTATTAACAATTACCTCGACCAACAAATTACAGCTGTCGGTGACAATAGCCTACTAGCAGTCTACAAAATGGATGGCAGCAATAATATGATGCCAACATCCAATATTCAAGAATATGATCCAAATAAATCTTCTGCAGAAGCTAACGTAATTACACCTGCAGATATGGAAGTAATTGAAAGTATCGAGCATATTGATACCGTTAAACCAATCAGCTTTTTAGTAGCAGATTACATTCAGGGAAGTTCCAATACGAAATATCAACTCAACGCAATGGCTTCTGGTGATATCGATTTAGAATTAGAAGCTGGTCGACAAGTCAATAATGAAGTTGATGGATTTGAAGTCATTCTTGATCAAGATTATGTGGAAATTTTAGGTTTTAAAGATGCCCAAGAGGCTTTGGAAAAAGAAGTTACTATTGGTGTTTCTTCACAAGCAACTGGCGAACAAGAAACTGTAACAGCAACAATTGTTGGGGTTCGCCACTTTAGCTTTGTTCAAGCTGGTAGGACTATTTTTAATCAGGCTTTGAGCCAAAAAGTGGTGGAGATTTATGAACTAGGCTTACCAGAAAATTTAAAAAACCAATCTTTTATTGTACAGGCTTATCTAGAAGAAAACTTATCCAGTGAAACAATCGATACCATCAAAGAAGCTTTACTAGAAAATGGCTTCCAAGGAATGACTGTGGAAGATGAAATCAATATGTTTCGTATGGTAATTGATGCAATTACTGGCGTCTTGACTTTATTTGGGGCAATTTCGCTGTTAGCCGCCAGCTTTGGCATCATCAATACATTGTATATGTCTGTTCAAGACCGCACCCGAGAAATTGGTTTAATGAAAGCCTTAGGGATGAGCCGCAGTAAAGTTTTTCTGACCTTTAGTTTCGAAGCACTCTTAATTGGTTTCTTCGGCGCTTTCAGTGGGATCATCGCCGCTTTTAGCTTAGGAAATGTCATCAATGACTATGCTTCAAGTACGTTTCTTGAAGCTTTGACCGGATTTCAATTAATTGGTTTTTCTTGGTCGAACACGCTGACTGTTATGGGTGTCATCTTATTAATTGCCTTTTTAGCCGGCACATTACCTGCTAATCGAGCAGGTAAACTAGATCCAATCCAAGCTTTGCGTTATGAATAAAAATAAATAGTTACTGGACAAACAAAAAAGATGAACTTCGTTAACGAAGCTCATCTTTTTTCTTTTATTAGGCATTCAAGACGACTTTTTCCAGCAATGCACCGGCTTGGTGTCTGCCTTCTAAATCAGTACTTCCAGAAAATTGTTGCACGCGATCCATGTTGGTGATCAAAACGATCACCATGGTTTCTTTGCCTTGCTGCTTGATAAACGGCAGATCCATTTGTGCCAGTTTGGTTTGCGGAGTGACTTGCTCCCCAGCTTTGACAAAGACTTCAAAGCCTTGACCGCCAAGGGAAACTGTATCGATCCCCATATGCACAAGAACTTCAACGCCGTTTTGGGTTTTGATCCCGACGGCATGTTTTGAAGGGAACACAGTGGTGACTTCGCCACTGACTGGTGCAAAGATTTGGCCATCTTGTGACTCGATGGCATAGCCTTCTCCCATCATTTTCGTTGAAAAAACTTCATCTGGTACATCTTCTAATGGGACGTATTCACCATGGGTCACGGCATGCAGATCCACTTCGTTGGTGTAACGATCGCCTTCTGCTGCTTGATTTGGTACCAAGAACCAGCTCATGGCAAAGGATAAGCCGATCGCCAAGATGATCCCTAGAACGGCGTAGATAAAGTATTCCCCGATATAGGCTGGCAAACTAAAGATACTTGAAAGAATGTACCCATAAATACGAACACCGAAGAAACTGATGAAGGCAGAAGCCACAGAACTACCAACTGTTGCTGAGATAAAGGCTTTTTTATACTTCGACAAAATCCCGAATAACGCAGGTTCTGTGATCCCTAACAAGCCTGAAACCGCCGACGATAGAATGATCGATTTTTCTTCTTTGGTTTTGACTTTGAAATAAATAGCTGCTGTTGCGCCGGTGATTGCCATATTTGCCATAAACATCATTGGCATCAGCATATCATATCCTTGATTGGCAAAGTTTTGCAAAGCGATCGGGGTCATGGCATGATGCAGTCCCGTGAAGATTGCGATTGGTCGAATCGCCCCTACCACGATTCCTGCTAAGACAGGCGAGATAGTGAATAATCCAGCCACGCCAGCAGCCAATAAGTTTCCTAGATGGATACTGATTGGGCCAATGACCGTTAATGTCAAGATACCAGCGACAAACAACGAAATCGTCGGTGTAAACACGGTGCGCAGAACTTGTGGTAAGAGTTTATCGACCCAACGGTAAATATAGCTGAGTGCCAGCACGGCAAAGATAATGGGAATCACTGTCCCTGCATAGTTAAAGACGGGTACTGGCAATACACCGAACAAACGAAAGGCGGAAATGCTTCCTTCGGCTACCGCATTGGTCATTGTTGGAAATTGCAGCGTTGCCGCGATTGCGATCGCTAAATATTGATTGGTTTTAAAAATCCGAGCGGCAGAAGCAGCAACAAAAAATGGCAAGAATGTGAATACGCCGCTCGCAATCATGTCGATCACTAAATAGGTATCTGTTTGATTAGAGATGACATTCAATGCCACCAATCCAGCCATCAATCCTTTGATCATTCCTGCGCCAGCGATAGCTGGAACGATCGGACCAAAAACGCCAGAAACGGTATCCATAAATAAGGAAACGGCGCCTTTTTTCTCAGATGACTCCCCTTGGTTCGCTTCATCAAGTCCTAATTCTTTGGCCAAAGGTGCATAATAATCAGCAACATCCGTTCCTATCACTACTTGCAGCTGATTGCTTTGATATTTTGTTCCTACGACTTTGGGTGTTTTTTCTAACGCCGCATAGTCGACTTTTTTCTCATCCTTTAAATCAAAACGCAAGCGAGTCATACAGTGCCATGCATTGTTGATATTGTCTGATCCGCCAACATCTTTAATGATCTGTTTTACGATGTCTTCTTTGGTCATCTTTTTTTCCCCCTGTTGTTTGCTAACGGTCCTGATCCTTTTGACGGGCGCCCTTTCAGGTGTTTCCGTTTTCACACACATAGTAGCATGCTCACACAGACTTGTAAAACCAGTCCTTTTTTGATAAAACTAGAATAAAAACGCTATATATCAACGTTTTATTATAAAATAGGCAAAAATTGGACTGGTTTTATGGTGTATATCCAGTTTTTATTAGACCAAATTGACAGCGGTTGCCAAGCATGTTTCAATGGCTATAGCAACTAGAGACAAAAATTGGAGTGAATGAAATGACACCAACGATCATCACCGACGTCAAAGCCTTTGCGATCAAACCTGATCGTCATAACCTTGTTGTCGTTAAAGTAGAAACGAACAAAGGCGTATCTGGGTTAGGTTGTGCAACCTTCCAGTTTCGCCCACTAGCCGTAAAAACCGTCGTTGACGAGTATTTACGCCCCCTCTTACTTGGCCGCGATGCCAATCAAATCGAAGATCTTTGGCAAGTGATGAATGTCAATTCTTACTGGCGGAATGGTCCGATCACCAACAATGCCATCTCAGGAGTCGACATGGCTTTATGGGACATCAAGGGACAATTAGCCAATATGCCATTGTATCAACTGTTAGGTGGAAAAGCGCGTACGGCGATTCCCGCCTATACCCATGCCGTGGCAGATAATCTCGAAGACCTTTATCAAGAAATCGATCACTTCTTGGCTGAGGGCTATCGCTATATCCGTTGCCAATTAGGTTTTTATGGTGGAAATCCTAGCCAACTGCAAACACCCGATCAGCCCATCGCTGGTTCCTATTTTGATCAAACAGACTACATGGACACAACACTGAAAATGTTTGCTGCGATCCAAGAACGATACGGCAATCAATTTCAAATGCTGCATGACGTGCATGAACGGCTGCATCCAAACCAAGCGATTCAATTTGCAAAAGCCGCTGAGCCTTTCAATCTCTTTTTCCTAGAAGATATTTTGCCGCCGGATCAAAACAAGTGGTTGCAGCAACTCCGCAGCCAGTCGGCGACCCCGATCGCGACCGGCGAATTGTTCAATAATCCGATGGAATGGCAAGAGCTAGTCAAAAATCAACAGATTGACTTTATGCGTGCCCATGTCTCACAAATTGGTGGGATCACGCCAGCATTGAAATTGGCTCACTTCTGCGATGCGATGGGCATTCGGATCGCTTGGCACACGCCGTCTGATATCAGCCCTGTCGGCTTAGCCGTCAACACCCATCTAAATATCCATCTCCATAATGCCGCGATCCAAGAAACGATTGCGATCCCAGCAAATACCCAGTCGGTCTTTGGTGGTAGTCCGCAACCTGAAAACGGCTATTTTTATCCCATCGAGAAAAGTGGGATCGGAATCACGTTCGATGAAGCAGCAGCTGCGGAATTTCCCGTGGTTTACCGTCCTCATGAATGGACCCAGAGCCGTACACCAGACGGCACTTTGATCACTCCTTAAACACAACAAAAGACATCCCCTGTCCAATCGACAGGGGATGTCTTTGTTCTCTCTGGGTAAGGACAACGCAACTGGCACATTTGCTTTTCCAAAATCAATCGATGCGTGAGCGATGGATCTCACGGTCAAAGGGACGGATATAGGTCACAGCATAATCAATGGCAACGATATTGCTGAACTCATACACGCGGCCGTCTTCTAAAATCGCCCGATTGCTGATCTGCATTGCCGGTGTTCCCCGCTTGCACAATAAAATACCCGATTGCGCGGTCGATGTGGTGATGGGGGTATAGCTGGTAATGTAGTGGGAAATTCGGTATCCGCAGCTTTCGACATAGCGTTGGATCGAGTGCTCCACGATTTCTTGTGTCAATTCGGGAAATAGGCTGACGGGCAATTTAGAGGTTTCCAGCTGTTCGATTTTATAATTGACGATCCGCACTCGTTCAAAGGTCCAGACTTCCTCATCTGGGCCTATTTGGAAAATCTGCTGTTCATCCAACGTTGCTACCGCCTTATTCAAGGAAATCATTTTGGAATGGATGCGGTCATAAGGGGTGCGGGTCAAGGAATTAAAGATCATTGGGTTTTTGACCCATTTTTCATGGATAAAAATCCCTGAACCTTGTACCACTTTGACGATCCCGATCTCTTCAAGGTTTTTGATTGCTTGCTGGATCGTAAACCGCGAAACGCCATAGGTTTGCGCAAGGGTTCTTTGGTTGGGTAATTTGCCGGCAGAAAATTCTTCCTGATAGATTTTACTCAACAGATCTTGCACGATAAATTCACGTTTTTTCATAATGGCTCCTTCATTTGAGCGGGAGCGATCTCGCTCATGGACCAACTGCAAGCCTTCATATCGATACGACCACTGGCTTTGAAGACCACCCCTTCATCGACGAGTGCTGCTTTTCGCCCATTGGCGGAGGGACCAACTAAGACGCCATCTGCCCGCACGACACGATGGGCAGGGACATCCTGAGGGCTCAAGCGCATCGCTCGACCGACTGCTCGCGCGCCGTTGATTTGTCCCAATTTCCACGCAATCTGACTATAGGAGACGACTTTACCAAAAGGGATCTGCCGCGCCAGCGCATAGACTTCTTCATAGAATGGATTCATACTGTTCGCTCCTTCTTTGATTCTTTCTATCATAGTACTGGATTCCCTGCCAATAGTAAATGAACAGACGCAACTTTAGCAATAGCCATACAAACACTCGATTCGTTCTCTAGCAAGCCAAGAACGAATCGAGTAGTCATTAGTTTGGAAAATCAAAGTAGGTTTTCGCATTGTGATAAGAGATATCTGCGACGATCTGCCCTAAATATATTTCATCTGCTGGTAGTTGTCCGTCTTCTACCCATTCACTGATCACCTGACACAAAATCCGCCGGAAATACTCGTGGCGTGGATAAGACAAAAAGCTGCGAGAATCCGTCAGCATGCCGACGAAGTTTCCAAGAATCCCGCCTTCTGCTAGGGTCGTCAACTGATATCGCATACCAGAATACGTATCATTGAACCACCAAGCAGAGCCTAATTGCAGCTTGCCTTTGCTCTCTTCTTGGAACGCCCCCATCAGCGCAGTCAACACTGGATAATCTTTGGGGTTCAGTGAATACAAAATCGTCTTCGGCAGTAAGCTTTCCGCCTGAAGCTGCGCCAATGTCCGACTTAAGCCGCTCGCTAGACGGTCGTCCCCCATCGCATCACCGCCACTATCAGGCCCTTGTTGTTGGAAAAGCTTTTGACTGTTGTTGCGAGTCGCCATCAGATGCAATTGCGCGGTCCAGCCTTGCTTTGCGTATTGGCGCATCAAGTCAATCAGCAAGCCGGTTTGAAACTGTCTGATTTCTTCATTAGTCAGTGTCCCAGTGGTCAAACGCTTCTGAAAAATCGCTTCAAGTGCAGCGGTATCGTAGGCTTCCTCTCCAAGACGTGACAGACTGTGATCTGCTAAACGACAGCCCCGTTGGTGGAAGTAGGAAATACGCACGGCCAATGCTTCAACCAGCGTTTGATAGCTAGTGATTTCTTTGCTCGCAGCTGCAGCCAATTGCTTAAGGTATGCTGGAAATTCTGAATTCTGCAGATTAATTGCTTTGTCAGGACGAAAGGTAGGATACACAGCAAAGGATTCTTCTGCCAGCTTTTGATGATACGTCAACAAATCAATGGGATCATCCGTCGTACAGATCACCTCAACGGCCATCTTTTTGATCAGCCCTCGTGGTGAAAATTCCTTCGTCTGCAACTGTTGATTGGCTTTTTCCCAAATGCTTGCTGCATTGGCTAGTGTCAACCGCTCATCAATACCAAAGATTCGCTTCAATTCCAAATTGGTCCAGACATATAATGGATTGCCAATGCAA
Organism: Enterococcus sp. 5B3_DIV0040; assembly: GCF_002140755.1. Taxonomy (NCBI): domain Bacteria; kingdom Bacillati; phylum Bacillota; class Bacilli; order Lactobacillales; family Enterococcaceae; genus Enterococcus; species Enterococcus sp. 5B3_DIV0040. Next base: position 451,962 of record NZ_NGLC01000001.1, on the reverse strand, counting down.
GCCTCCAAGGTCTGCGCCCAAGCACAGAATTTTTCGTAGTCATCAGCATCGCCAGTGATCAAAGATTCTGCAACACCATTGGCTCGCATCAAGCGCCATTTGTAATGGTCCCCCGCCAGCCACGCTTGGGTCAGATTGGTGAAGTTTTGGTCTTCGAAAATCTCTTTCGGATCTAAATGGCAATGGTAATCAATGATCGGCTGCTTTTTTGCATACCCATGGTATAACTCTTTGGCAAAGCTGTTTTTCAAAATAAAATCGTCAGTTAAAAACATTTCTTCGCTCCTTTTCTTAACGCTCCACGCTCTTGTCGATGGCTTCCCACAACCCTAATAAGTAGGAAGCGCCGATCGCCCGATCATATAAGCCATAGCCTGGACGTCCCGTTTCTCCCCAGATCATTCGCCCATGATCTGGTCGAATATAGCCGTCAAAGCCATTTTTGTACATCGCTTCTAGGATCTGATACATGTCTAACGAGCCTTCAGAGGAGAGATGCGGTGCTTCATAAAAGTCTTTGTCATTGCCCAAGTATTGAATGTTACGAACATGGGCAAAAGGAATTCGATCCCGGCGACAAAACTCAGCCAAAATCTCATAGACATTATTGGCTGGGTCTTCGGCGATACTGCCAGTACAAAGTGTGATACCATTTGACGGACTGTCGACCACGTTACAGACCCAATCCAGATCATCACGGTTTTTAACGATACGCGGCAGACCAAAAATCGAATAGGGAGGATCATCTGGATGAACAGCCATCTTGATGCCGACCTCTTCGCAGGTGGGAATGATGGCTTTTAGGAAATAAGCAAAGTTTTCTCTTAATTTGTCATCATCGACATCCTTATACGCAGCAAACAATTCTTTGACATGAGCCAAACGTTCTGGTTCCCAGCCTGGCAAGGTATAGCCAGAGCTTGACTCCTCAACTTCTTTGACGATCTCTTCTGGGTCTTTGTCGATCCCTGCTTTTTCAAATGCCATCGTAGAAGAACCATCGGCTAAGCGATAATCGAGATCCGTTTTGATCCAATCAAAAATCGGCATAAAATTATAGCAGATCACTTCGATCCCGTATGCTGCCAAATTACGAATCGTTTCTTTGTAGTTTTCGATATACAGGTCTCTCGAAGGCAAGCCAATCTTGATGTCATCATGAATATTGACACTTTCGATCACCTTCAGAGAAAGTCCAGCTGCTTCGACTTCTTCCACGAGCGCCTTGATCCGTTCTTTGGGCCAAACTGCTCCAGCAGGCAAATCAAAGAGTGTACCGACGATGCCTTTCATCCCAGGAATTTGACGGATATCTGCTAATTTGATTTTATCGTATTCTTTTCCATACCAACGAAATGTCATTTCCATTTTTTATTCGATCCCTTCTACTGTTTCATGTAATGTTTTACGGACTGCGCCGGTTCCTGTTAGCATCTTAGCGAACAAGTGACCCACGTTTTCAGCGATTCCTGCTTGATAGAGATCCAACCCGAAAATCTGCGGATTTGCTAAGATTGGGCGAATGATCCCTTGAACATCGGCGGCTGTCCCTAACTGACACTCCCGTAAAATCTCTTGCAATTCTGCTAAGAGGGGATCAGGACTTGGGACAAATGGATGGCCTTCATCATCGATCGCTAAGAGATAACGCAACCAGCCAGCAATCGCTAAGGGAATGAAAGTCAGCTCAGAAGCCGAGCCTTCTTTCTCCACATACTTTTTGATGGTTTCGCCAAAACGGATGGCGATTTTCTGTGAGGTGTCTGCGGCGATCCGCTGTGGGGTGTCAGGAATCAGCGGATTCGGTAAACGAAGACCGACCACCTCATCGATAAATTTCTTTGGCTGAATGATCTCAGGATCTTCCACTACCGGTAAGCCTTCACGATAGCCGATTCCTTTGATCAAAGCGACAATATCTGGATCGGTCATTTCCGCAGCAATGGATGTATAGCCGAGTAAACAGCCAAACAAACTCATTGCCGTATGCAGTGGATTCAAACAAGTTGTGACTTTCATACTATCGGTTTTGTCTACGATCTCTCGACTCGTCAAGATCACCCCCGCTTTGTCTAAATTCGGGCGACCGTTCGGGAAATCATCTTCAATCACTAAATAATGAGTCGCTTCTGTGTTAGCAAACGGAGCGATCGTCGTTCCTTTATCGGTCCGAATGACTGGCAACTGCTGAATGCCAGCTGCTGCTAATTCTTCTGCAACTGCTGTTGAAGGATTTGGCGTAATCCGATCGATCATTGACCACGGAAACGTCACTTGCGCGTTGTTTTCTAAGTATCGGACAAACGCTTCTGAAACATGCCCCAGCTTTTGCCACTCTTTTGCGATGGTGACCATCGCCGTTTGGAAACGGAGCCCATTTTGCGAAAAATTATCGGTGGAGACCATAGCGATCGGAAGAGCCCCTGATTGAAAACGATCCCATAAAAAGCTAGCCAAAATGCTCATTGTATGGTTGACCTGATGAGGACCCGCAGCGAGATCCGCTTGGACGACAGGCAAAAAATTCCCCTGACTGTCTTTTAAGCCATAGCCTTTTTCTGTGATTGTTACGGTAACCAATTGTAGTGACGGCTCACGAAATACTTTGCGTATATGCTCATAACTCGCAGTGCGGGAAGGATGGCAATAATAACTAGCCGCCGTTGACTGGAGCAATTTTTTCTCCAACCGTCCCCCTTCGTGCATGATCACTTCTAAAATGTCATTCTCGTAAGGCGCGTACACTTGATCGATCACTTGTTCATCAAAGGTTTCACACACTACGATTCCTTTTGACAACGCTTGTTGATCGATCAACGTTTGGGCTACTTCTGCGTGAAATGCCCGATACAAATTTCCCCCACCAAAGTGTAGCCATTGAAACTGAGTATCTGATTGATCCCTCACTTCTTTGGGAACGACCGGCATCGTAACTCCTGCCTGCTTCAAGGCAGCAAAATCAAACATCCTATTTCCTCCTTTTCCATGAAACTGATATATTAGTATTCTAGTTCATTCCATACTGAATTGCAAGCCTTTACAAAAGGTTATTCAACTTATATACTAGTTTTATTACTCAAAACTATCCCTAGGCACTTTCCTTCAGAGTTTTTCTTTCGAAGGGAATTGAATGCCTGATACAGAAAGAAGCGTTTATGTTGAACCCTACAAATTTTCAATCACAAGCTTATGAATCAATCAAAGAGTTGATCTTAACCGCCAAGCTGATTCCCGGTCAAAAAATATCTGAAAAGGAATTGGAGCAACGGCTAACCATCGGTAGGACGCCGATCCGTGAAGCAATTATTCGTCTGCGCCGTGAAGCATTGATCCATGTCGTTCCCCAAAGCGGCACCTATATTTCTAAAATCAGCATCAAACAAATTGAAGAAGCTCGCTTTGTCAGAGAGACGCTTGAAAAAGAAGTATTCGTAGCGGCCTGCCAAGCCGTTACAGAAGAACAGCTGAAAGAACTAGAAAAACTCGTTATTTTGCAGCGGACCTATGCCCAATTGAAAGATGAAATCGAGTTTTTCCAACTCGACGAGGCCTTCCATCAGTTGATTTATAAAATCGCCGACAAAGAGAATGTCTGGAATTGGCTACAAACGATCAATCTGCCATTAAATCGCTTCCGCTTCTTACGTTTAGAGGTGGAGGAATTGTCTTGGGAAATTATTTTGCGAGATCATGAAGAAATCTTAGCAACCTTAAAAGAAAAAGACCAAGCCAAAATTGCTCCCTTGGTCGGACAACACATTGATGTCATTGATAACGATTTGGTTTTTGTGGAAAAAGCCTTTCCCGATTACTTTACGGAGTAAAGCTATTTGAAAATCATGGACCTTAAAAACCACCCTCGTCGAGTAGATAGCCTACTTGACGAGGGTGGTTTCATATGCTGAACAAGCGAGAATACGATCATTCAATCGGGTGATAACTAAAACCTTGCCCCAGTACTTCTGAGACATTATTGACGATCACAAACGCTTTTGGGTCAATCGTCTCAATGATTTGTCTGATCTGCATAAACTCTTGGTCGCTGGCAACGATCAGCAGCACTTGCTTGTCGGCTTGCTGGTAACCGCCTTGGGCAGCCAACAGGGTCGCACCCCGAGCTGTTTTATCAAAGACCGCTTCTCGAATCTCATTCACGTGGTTCTCACTTAAGATCATGATAGATTTCTTTCGGTTAAAGCCGGTTTCAATGTAGGTCATCACACCAGAGGTGATCACGATCGATAAGATCGCAAACAAGAACTCTTCAAACCCGAAAACGAACAAGTTCATGGAAACAACGATCGCATCGGTCGCCAGCAAGCCAATCGCTGGATTCAAATTAAAGTATTTCTTGAAAATCAGCGGTGGAATCGTTGTGCCGCCGCTGGAAGACTGATTTTTGTACAAAATCGCTACTCCTAAAGCAAAAATCGCACTGCCAAAAATCACGGAAAGCAACCGGTCTTCAGCCACCATATATTCCGGAACTAAAGCAATTGCTACTGGAAAAGCAAAACTACCATAGAGGACTTTCAAAAAAGGCCCCTTCCCTAAAAAGGCATAGGCAAGAATAAGCATGAGAATATTCAAGACCATGATCACAGCCGCTCGATCCCAACCGAGTGCTGACTCTAATAAAATACCGATTCCGCTGACACCGCCAGCTGCCACATGATGCGGGCCCAAAAATAAATTGATGCTTGCCGCTAACAAGAAAAGCGCTGCGGTGATTTTTCCATAGGTTTTCAGAATTGTCATTTGTTTCCTCTTTTCTCTGTCATTTTCACGGTTTATTCAAGCTGCTTTGCAGCCATTCTTACTCCTCACTATACGCCCATTTGATGTCACCGACAAAATTTATGTTTAGCCAGAGGGAATAACCGGAAATCTGTTGGCTGATTGCCTGATTCAATCGTTCTCGCAAGGGATCTTGCTGACCTACTGTATCGAGAGGAGTTGCAGGTAAAATCACTACATCTAATTCCACAATGACTTGATTACCGACTTTGGCGGTACGTAACACAAAGTCCACCACTTCTTCTGCGCGCAATTCTTTTTCAACGATCGTCATGATGGTCTCCCGCAGTTCTTCTTTTGGAGTAGAAGAAGTCAATTCTAAAATCGCTGCTTTCAACTCTTTTATCGAAAGCTGGATAAAGAACAAGGTGATCCCGATGGAGATGATTGGGTCGACATACATCGCAAAATTCCCATAGGGACTGGCTTGGATCAGCCAGGACACAAGAAATGAACCGACGACACCCAGACTAAAGAAAAAGCCGAAACGCCATTGTTCTAGTTCCACCCAATAAAAGGGATGGGTCAGTGGTTTCTTTTTTAAGTACAAGTAAAAAGAGAAACAGTAGATCGTACCAACCAGCGAGAAATACAAACCGATTGGATCAATCATGCCATCACTGACGTGTAATAAACTAAAAGCAGACTCAATGATCCCATAAATTGAGATCAGCAGGATGATACTATATTGAATAAATACCACTAATGGCATCAATGCCTCTTTACCGAATGGGAAACGTTCAAAATCTTGGGCTTGGATATATTTTGCCACGTACAAAGCAATCAGTGACATCACTGCACCAATCAATGTATAGACCCCATCTAACAAGAGGACGTTATAACTGACCAGCAACCCAAAAAGCAAGGCCCCGCCACCATAGATACTCCCAGCGACAATCGATGCCAACAAAAGCTTGCGTATTTTTTTCTTTTCACTCATGATACTCCTCATCTTTCACAAAAAAACTATTCTTTTGATTGCGTTCTTCTATCTATAAGCCTATCTTCCCATATAAATAACATGAAAAACAGTCAATTTTTTCATACAAAGCGGAAAAAAATAGTGTTGCTGTCAATCATTCACTCTATTCTCTAATGACGTATATACGGTTTTCCTCTTCCTCTCTTTTTACATTCTGGTGTAAATCCCCTTGACTACACAGATTGATTCCCTTATCATCAAGGGTAACCATATTCAATCAGAATTTTCAGAATATTCCGTTATATTTTTCATGACGGCGATTCATTGGAAGACAGGGAGGATGAAGAGAGTGAAAGAAACAAAACAAGTCCCATGGACAGGAGAACCAAATCAACGTGCGATCAACTATTTGAATGAAGAAGGCAAAGTGATCGTTTGCCCAACCAAAGTCGGCTATATCATTGCCGTCTCTGATAAAAAGGGGCTGGAACGCAAGTTTTCAGCAAAGAATCGCAAGCGTAACAAACCAGGCGTCGTTCTTTGCAGCTCATTGGAACAGCTACATGAATTAGCCGAATTAAATGCGGAAACCGCCGCCGTTTACGAAACTTGCTGGAACAATGACGTGTTATTCGGTGCGATTTTGCCTTGGAAAGAATCAGGAAAAGCCTATATCCCCAACGATGGTTCAGAAGAATTGATGACGGACGTTCGGGGAACCAGCTGTTTTGTGATCAAATTCGGTGTCCCTGGTGAGCAGATTTCAAAAGAACTTTGGGATCAGAAAAAGAAATTGCTTTTCGCCAGCTCAGCGAACCCTTCAGGCAAAGGAAACCGCGGACTTGTTGAAGGGATCGGCGAACAAATCGCGCAAGAAGCCGATCTAATCATTGAAGGCAACGACTATGTTGCATCGATCCAACCAGACAAAACGCTGGAAACCCGCTATGAGCAAGGAGTCATGGTTTCTTTCGTTGATAAAGACGGCAACTTGATCCCTGAGCAAGGAGACCAACGTTCCATCACTCCCGCACCTGTCTTGATCCGTAAAGGACTCGATGTTGAAAAAATCCAAATGTACCTTTCTGATCACTTCAACTCATGGGACTATCGCCACGGGGAGTACTATTGATCTTTCATCGTCAACAAAGAACCGAAGAACCAGCTAGCTGTCTCCTTTTCAAGGAGAACCGCTAGCTCGTTCTTCGGTTTTTCTATCGTGTTTCTTTCAAAAGCTGAATGATCTCTGCCTGTTGTTTGATGATCGTATCTTGTTGCTTGATTTTAATCCAGTTTTGATCGATTTGGATAGCTGCTCCGAGGTCTTTGTAACTAAGGTTGGGGATCTCCATGAAATGTATTCGGTGTGCAGATAAGTCATTAAAGATCTGGACAGACAGACCATCACTCAATTCATGGATCTCTTTTTCTTCAAGATATTGGTTGATCAGATTTTCTACAGTCAAACGCTTTTTTCGTTTCTTGCCTTGTGTGCCATTCGAATTTTCGGATTTCTTGTTCGTACCAAACATTTTTGTTCTCCTTTCGTTAGGTGATCTTTTCTCCATTTTGTGATTCCGTGTCTCTTCTTCAGTAACCAAAATAAAATCGAGAGAAACCTACATATAAATATTTTGTCACAAAATAGCATTATTATCTACATGTTATTGTTTTTAACGATAAAAAAGAGGGATGAATTACGATCTGGTTTTATCTGTCTTAGAATTCCAACTTTATTTCTGCTATAATACCCTCATAAACACATAGGAGGTACTCGATGAAAAAGCATTCCTCAATTGCTTTCTAGGGGACGACGCCAATGACAGTGACTTTGGACTACACTTACTGCTGGGTTGTGGGCTGCCGCAACACAGTGCTTAGCACAAAACGAAAAAACTAAGCGTGGTACGGATTGCGAAATCGCATGAAGCTGGAAGCAGAAGTAATCGTTACGGACGGTGAATGTGTCCCTAGCCAAAGAAGCCTGATGAAGAACGAACGGAACCCTTTTCTCTCAAAAGAAATCATTCTTTTGGAGGAAAGCAAAATGAGAAAAGATGAAAATACGACCTTTGTTTGTAAAAACTGCAGTACGCCTGTGGCACCCTTGACCAATGGTTCTTACCGCAACCATTGTCCCCAGTGTCTCTACTCGTTACACGTGGATATTCGCCCGGGTGATCGTCAAAATACTTGCCATGGCTTGATGCGACCGATTGACTATCGCCAACATTCCAAAAAAGGCTATCAGCTGCTGCATGAATGCACCCGCTGCAAAAACCAGCAGTGGAATATCGTGGCACAGGATACGCAACAGCCAGACCATTTTATTGAGTGGTTGACTCAAACCGCTGCGTATCACTAAAAAACCAAAGAAGACCATGCTTAAGGCTGGTCTTTTTTGGTTATCAGAACAACGGACCCCTTATACCACTAACTGCTCATAAACATTGTCGTCATAAGAAGCGCTTGCTTTAACCTAAAAAAACAGCCCGCTGTTTCGTCGATTGGTTGACGAAATTGCGGGCTGTCCTGCTAGTGTCTTCTTGATGATTTTACGTTGGTTTGCGCTTATTCAAAAACGAATTGATTGTGATACAGTTCTGCATAAAAGCCGTCAGCCGCCACCAATTGATGGTGATTGCCTTCTTCAATGACTTTGCCATCCTTCAAGACAACGATGCGGTCGGCATTCAAAATCGTCTTCAAGCGATGGGCGATCACAAAACTGGTTCGACCTTTGATCGCTTCATCCATTGCTCGTTGAATTTTCGCTTCGGTCACGGTATCAACGTTACTGGTGGCTTCATCCAAAATCAACAATTCTGGATTGGTCAAAATCGTTCGGGCAATACTCATCAATTGTTTTTGACCAGTACTGAAAAGATTATTCTCTTCGGTGATCTCCGTGTCATAGCCTTTTTCCAACGTCATAACAAACTCATGGATATTGGCTTGTTTCGCTGCTGCAATGACTTCGGCTTCAGTCGCTTCTGGTTTCCCAAAAGCAATGTTTTCGCGAATCGTCCCTGAGAACAACACGGATTCTTGCAAAACGATTCCCACTTGAGAACGCAGCAGATCCAAGTCTAGCTCCCGGATGTCGATGCCGTCAAAGGTCACAGAACCACCATTCACATCATAGAAGCGATTCAACAGGTTCATGATGGTCGTTTTTCCTGAACCCGTCGGTCCGACTAATGCGACCATTTCGCCTTTGTTGACTGTGATCGACACATCTTTTAGGACCAATTTTTGACTGTCATACCCAAAGTCCACATGATTCAAAGCAACCGCCTCTTTGATGCCCTTCACTTTGATCCCGTCTTTTGGTTTGACCTCATTGGGTTCATCAAACATTTCATTGATTCTGCGCGCACCGGTGATCGCCAATTGAATCATGCTGTAACCAGAAGAGATCTGCATCAATGGTTGGTAATACTGCTGCGAATACTGGACAAAGGTCACAACTAATCCTAAAGCAACGGAACGTTCTAAGTCACCGTTCAATGCTAACCAGCCACCAAAGAAAATCACGATTGCCGTGTTCAACAAGGACATCCCTTGCATCAATGGGAAAAGCAGCCCCGAGTAGACTTGCCCTTTGTAGGTAGCTTCGCGGACTTGTTGGTTGTGGACCAGAAAACCGTCGATGGTTTCTTCTTGCAGTCCATTGGTGATGATGATTCGTTGACCACTGATTTTTTCATCAATATAGCCGTTTAATTTTCCGACTTCATCTTGCTGCAGATCGACATATTTGCGGGCTTTTTGGATCACGATCACCGCGATTAAGACCGCAATCGGGGTAGAAGCAATCGTTGCCCATGCCAATTCAACGTTTTGACGGAACATCATGATCAAGATCCCCACCATTAAGACTACATTGGTCAGCACTTGCAACAATGCTTGGTTCAGACTGTTTTGGATGTTATCCAAGTCACTGGTAAAACGGCTCAAAATATCACCGTCTTGATGAGAATCAAAGAATTTGATCGTCAATTTTTCCAGTTTATTAAACAAACCGATCCGCATTCTGTTGGTTGATTTCCCTACCACTTGCGTGAACAAGATACTATAAACAAAATTGGCTGCACTGGCTAAGACATAAAAAATCAACAGTTTCCAAATGATCGATAGAAAAGCTGATTTATCATCGACCCCTTGCATCAAACCACCAACATAATTCGCCAACTCTTGGAACGCTTCTCCGACAAAGACTGGCGCTTGCACTTGCAGATACGTTGCCAGAATCACCGTCACAAAAATGAATAGAAACGACCACTTGTATTGTTTTAAGTAATGGTAGAAAAATTTACTCGCTTTGAACAAATCTGTCATGGTTACTCCTCTCCTTTCTGTGTTGCGAAGATTTCTTGATAGATGGCATTGTTATTGGCTAAAAATTCATGGCTTCCTTCACCAACCAGACGTCCATTATCTAAAACGAAGATGCGGTCGGCTTTCACAACAGAGGCAATCTTTTGCGCGATGATGATCGTTGTCGTGTCTTTTAATTGTTTTTCAAACGCTTCGCGAACCAATTTTTCCGAACGAGCATCTAATGCACTCGTACTATCATCCAAAATCAAAATTTTCGGTTCACCGATCACTCCTCGAGAAATCGATAAGCGTTGCTTTTGCCCTCCAGAAAAATTGCTGCTGCGCTCGGAGACCGGCGCTTCAAACCCAGCGGTCAATTTTTGAATAAATTCACTGGCTTGGGCGATTTCCGTTGCGCGAGACATCTCAGATTCTGAGGCGTCTTTTTTCCCTTGCCGCAAGTTTTGGGCAATCGTTCCTGAAAAGAGGATCGCTTTTTGCAAGACAAAAGCGACCGTTTTACGCAAGCTTTGTTCATTGACTTCTTTCAAGTCAACGCCGCCAACTCGCACGACACCTTCCGTTGGGTCAAACAAACGGGGAATCAGCTGCGCCAGTGTTGATTTGCCGGCACCAGTCGCCCCTACGATCCCAATCATTTCGCCAGGTTTGATGGTAAAACTGATAGCCGTTAGGGCATTTTTTTCATCCCCAGGGTAACGGAAACTGACGTTTTCAAAAGCGACACTTCCAGACAACTCTTGTTCTGGGACATCTTGGTATTGCAGATCCGGTTCGGTATCTAGAATCTCTTTGATCCGTTTTAGCGAAACTGCAGCCCGCGATGTCATCATCATCATCATGCCGCCGATAATGATCGCCATCATAATTTGCATCAAATAATTCATGAATGAGGCAATTCCCCCAATCAAGGTTGGATCATCTTTCGCTAGATCACTGACAAAGAAGATCGCGCCGACGACGGCTAAGTTGGCTGCCAGCATAAAGGAGGGGATCATTACAGAGAACAAGGTTCCTACGATAATATTATGCTTCGTTAACGTTTCACTGACTTTGGAAAAGCCTTGTAGCTGGTTTTCTTCTTGAACAAAAGATTTCACCACACGAATCCCCATCAAATTTTCTTTGGCAATCCCATTGATTTTGTCGATCAAGTTCTGGATGATCATAAAGTGTTTGCCCATCCGTGTAAAGGAGAGTGCCGTAATCACTAGGACAGCGATAATTAGTAAGACGATGATCCACCAAAGTTGCGGCATGGTTGTCATCGCCAAAATGAAGGCACCGATAAATAAGAACGGGATGCGAAACAACGATTGCAACGAGATCATCACTAAGTTTTGAATTTGCGTGATGTCATTGGTCAAGCGCACCACTAGGTTTCCTGCCGAGAAGGTTTCGATATTACCAAATGAGAATGTCTGGATTTTCCGAAACATCTCTTCCCGAATATCGGCACTAACGCCTTGCGCCACTTTCGCAGAAAAAATCGTGTTGATAATCCCTGCAACAAGGCCTAGCAATGCTAGCCCAATCAGCTGCACACCAATTTTTTTCATTTCATCATTGTTTTCGGTAATAATTGATTCTAGCACTTGCTGCAAGAGCTTCGGCTGCCATAATGCAGCAACGACCATTAAAATGACCGATAATAAGGCAATGCCGGTTGCCGCTTTGTACTTTTTGACATGGCGTAAGACCAGATCCATATACGTACCACTCCTTTGTGTTTAGCAGAAAAGACTGCCAAAAAATTTCGGTTGCACAACAATTTACCATGGATCACGACGGGAAACAAGCGAACAAATAAAACAAAAAGAGCTTTCATGAAAGCTCTTTGAAAATATTGCATAAATGTTGTCGAAAATAACGAATAGTAAAGGGATTATGATGCTCCTCGATACTGGTTTGATTATTTTTTGTCGCTAAATCTTTGACTTACGATTCGCTGTTTTCCAGCTCACTTTTTTGTTTTTTTGTCAGTTTTTGTTTGACTAAATCGTAGGAAACCAAAATCATTTGTTCGATGTTTTCTTCCATCAAGGCATCAGATGCCAACTTGATGGTATTCCAATGGGTCTTATTGGCATAATACCCTGGAATGATCACGTCAGGAAATTGCTCTCGCAGCGTTTCGTTGACCTCGGGCAGATTTTTCAAAGTCAAAAACGCTGTTTCTTCTGGTTGTGGACTCATGATTCCAAACTGCTTTCCTACTAAATCAAAGTAGATTGCATCTCAATCTTCGCGATAATAGACTTTGGCTCCCGGCAAGCCTTCCCCAAATGCTTGAAATCGCTGCATTTTTTTTGCAATTTTTTCTTCAATCGATGTACTCATTGTGTTTCCCCCACTTTCTGCTATCAAAATCGCCATTTTCTGTCTCAGTTTTGACAGATTGAATCGCTTTCTGCTCTATTTCCTACTATTATATATGGTTGTCGTGGAAAAAGGGATTTTTTATCAGTGGCATGTCGACTGATAATGACGTTACATGCAGCTGTAAGCGGCGTTACATTCATTCACCTTTCTCAGAAGACACAAAAAAGCCCTCATCAGCGAGTAAGTTGTACTCGCCAATAAGGGCAATTGATTACTAGATATCACGGACAAGATTCATTTGAGAATCTTAGTACCAACCATTTGCTTCCCAGAATGCTTTGGCAGCAGACCAAGAACCATAACGTGATGCAACATATTCATCGGCAACCTTTTCTTGGTTAGCAGCTGAATAGTCACCATTTAAGTAAGAGTTGGTTAATTGGTAACGGCCATAGTATTGTCCGTTTGTCGCTGTGTAAGAACCACCAGATTCTTTGTTGGCGATCCATTCTTTTGCTGAAGCTTCTGAGCCGCTAGCTGAAGAGCTGTAGCTTGAGCTGCTTTGTGTGCTTGCAGCAGATTGTGTGTTGCTTGATTGTGAAGCTGCTGGTTCACTTGGTTGTTGTACACTTGCTGCAGCAGTCGTGCTTGCAGATTCTGTATAAGTTGCAGTGCCATCTGTAGGGATGATCAATGCTTCCCCAACAAAAATCAAGTTTTTATCAGCAATCTCGTTTGCTTCAACGATCGCATTGATCGTATCATCAGAGCTATAACCATAAAAGTTAGTAGCGATTGTTGATAAAGTATCACCAGATTGAACAGTGTATTGTTCGTCTGCAAAGGCGTCTTTCCCACCTAAGAAAAGGCCGAAACCGGCAAGGACAGCTGTACTAAGTAAAACAGTTTTTAAAGACTTCATATAATTAAATCTCCTTCTTTGAAACTCATTTTGCGTCATTTGAGATGACTCAAGCGCATAAACAAGTCTAACATCGAAGAATATTTCATAGGTAAAGAATTCATTACAGATGATTACGAAAACGACAGTTGCCTTACGTTTCGTAAGAATTTGAGAATCCTATCATATCAAGCTTTACTCTGTTGTAATTTTTAACATTACAGTTATTTTGTTTTCAGGTAAACCAGTTAACCTTAGAAAACCTTTCCTATATTACAAAAAACCCTCTTTTTACACAGGATTGTAACAAAAGAAGGAACGAGACAAGGTCTCATTCCTCATTTACTTTCTATTTTTTCTTCACTGGGATCAATTTATTCATGACGATCGCCGCAATAGCGCTTAAAGCAATCGGTGAATCTAATAAATATTGTAAGAATTGAGGCGCAGATTCTTTGATTTCTGCTGGCATAAACAACAAGCCGATGGCAATAATCAACGGTACCCCGATAATATACAACTCCCGCTCGGAAAACTCTTCATTCTTAATGACCCGAAAGCCGCTCAACAAAATAATGACGCAGACGACCGCGAACACGCCGCCGATGACAGCAGAAGGTACTGCGTGAATCAAGGCTGAAAGTTTTCCCATGAAGGACAATAGGATAAACCAAATGGACGCCATCACAAAGACTTTTTTACTAGCAACCCCTGTGATCGAAATGATCCCTGCATTGGTAGAATAACCAGTTACAGGGGTCGTTCCAACTAAGGCGGCAACCAAGCAGCCTAACCCTTCACCGATCACGCCTTTATTGATCTGTTCATCCGTAACAGGTTCTTCTGTCACAGAACTGACCGCGTACCAAGTTCCTGTTGTTTCTGCTAGGAGAACCATATAGATCACTAGCATCGTTAAGATCGCTGAAACATCAAAATGCAGGCCATAGTTTAGAAATACCAGTTTTGGCAGACTAAAGAAAGAAGCATCCGCCACCGACTGAAAATCAACGCCTCCCATAAAGGAAGCAATCACGGTACCGATAACCAAAGCAATAATGACCGAACTGATTCGGAAGTATTTTCCCATTCCTGGAAAATAATCGCCTAACATGGAAAACAAGATCAAAATCGCCGCAGTAATCGCAGCTAGCAACATGTTTTGATTGGCACTTAGTGTTTCAGTGGCAGGATAGATATTGCTAGTAAATGCCGTTGGCAGCAGCGTCAAACCAACGATCATGATGATCGTTCCACTGACGATCGTAGGAATAAAATGACGAACGATATACTTATAGATGCCAGTAAAACCTAGTAAAATGACTGCCGCGGCACCAACAATGCTGGCACCTAACACCGTGTCCATGCCGTTGGCACCAAAATAAATACCGATGATCGCTCCAACGGGTACAAAGGATGGTCCTTGACATACGGGTAATTTCAAGAAAAAGAGGACTTGGATCAAAGAAGCGATCCCTGCTCCTAAAAAGGTCGATTGGATCAAACCTGATGCGTCTGAAGAGGACATCGCCACCGCGGTTGCGATAATAAATGGCGGCACATACACGTCCATTGCCAACACATGCTGTAATCCTAAAAGTACTGCTTGACCAAAGGGAATGTCTTCGTTCATTCCGATCGTTAAATGTTTGTTTTTCGTTGATTCCACTGTCTCATTCTCCTCATTTTTCGTGTACTTTTTTTCCTTGGACCCAGACTTGGCGAATATTTTGCATCGTTGCTAAGTACAGGATTTTTTGTAATCTTGCTTCGGGTGAAGTAAACACACCGAAGTCAGGCAAAGGATTTTCTTTTTGTCGCGTATCGATCACTTGCACATCAAACGCATACCCTTCTTTGATGACACCTACTGGTAATCTCAGTGCCTCACCGCCGCCTTTTGTCGCCAATGAGAACGCATCGATCACGGATATACGAGAATCAGCTACTCCTCGTGTGTTTTGAGGAAGCGTGACATCCACGCCATCTTCTAACATTCTCGAAGACATCACAGCTTGTTTGATGTTGTCATACAAACTCGGTGAAAAACCGCCGGAGATATCCGTTCCTAAACCAATCGTGACCCCTTGTTCTTTCAAGCGCTTGATTGGGATCACGCCATTGGCAAAGTAGGCATTTGAGATGGGACAGTGCGCAACTGCGGCGCCGGTTTCGACAAAACGAGCGCCGTCAGCTGGGCTGATGAAATTGCCATGAGCCATCACTGCTTTTTCACGCAACAAGCCAAAATCTTGCAGCACTTCGGTATCCGTTTTACCAAATCGTTCTTGAACAAAGTCATGTTCCCATTGCCCTTCACTGCAGTGGGTCTGAACATGAACATCATATTTTTCAGCCAATGCGCCTAACCCTGCCAAGCCTTCATCGGTACAGCTGGGGACAAATCGCGGAGTGACCACAGGATAAACGCCTTGTGGTGCGGTCTTTGCGATTGCTTGTACTTCTTGAATAAAACGTTCTGTATCCGCTAATGCCTCTTCTGTTGACGCGTCTCGATAAAAAGCAGGATTGGCTTGGGGATCGTCCATAACGACTTTTCCGACTAATCCCCGTTGACCAAGAGTGGCACAAGTCTTCGCCAATTGAAGGCTCGCTTCTAGATGGATCGTTGCAAAATAAAGAACCGTTGTTGTTCCTCTTGCCAATAGCTGTGCCACCAAATCTTGATAGACAGCTTTGGCAAATGCTGGATCGGCATATTTTGCCTCCAGCGGAAACGTGCATTCATCTAACCAGACATTTAACGGTTCATCTAACGCGATCCCTGCTTGCGGCCATTGTGGGGCGTGGACATGCAGATCGACAAATCCTGGTAAAAAGCACTGGCCTTCGGATAAAGCCTGAAGATTCTCTGATGCTTTTGCCAGCTCTACCTCATACCCTTGATCTGTTTTGGCAGTAACTTTCGTGATAATCCCTGCGTCATCGACTTGAATCAAAGCTTCTTCTATATATTCTAGTTTTCCATCAGTTGGAGTATGGAAAACATCTCCTTTAAAATAGCGAATGGTTGCCATTTGTTTGATTTCCCCCGTTCTCTAAGACATTGTCAGGAAAAAGCCGTTCATTTAATGTTCCTTTTTCACTAACACGATGTTCTTATTTTGACGCTATTCGAAAATAGTGCAATAAAATTCACTATCATAAAGGAAGATAAAACGCTGAACGTTCGGTTTTTATGCGATTTCAAAAAAAGACACCGTCTAGAAATAAGACAGTGTCTGCTTTTTGAGAATATTCGCTTGGTTTATCTATAACTAAGGCGTTACCTAAACTAGACTAACGGTCAGGGTTTTTCCGAGGGCGGAAGCAAGTTTGGATAATGTTTCGAAACTTGTATTATCCCCTCTCTCAATACGTGCAATGGTTGACTGAGGAACAGCGGCGAGCTCTGCAAGTTCTCTTTGTGTGAGTCCTGCACTTTCTCGCGCTTTCATCAATGCTACAGCACTAGCAAGTTTCGCTTTTTCAGCTTCATATTCAGCTTTGAATTCAGTGTCTTTCATTTTTTCTTTTAAAAAATCATTGAATTTAACTGTTGGCATCTTTGATCTCCTCCTCAAATTCTTTTCGGATCTCTATCGCTTTTGCTATTTCTTGAATTGGCGTCTTCTGCGTTTTCTTGGTGAAACCATGGGTAATAATGAATTTAGAACCTAGCCAATGAAAATATAAAGCTCTTTGAATGTTTCCTCCTATTCCTGATCTCAGCTCAAATAGGTTATCTCCCAGTTTTTTCACCCATTTCATTTTTTGAGCGATCAGTATTCCATGTTCTTCCACATTCGCAATGACTGCTAACATTTTTTTCTGGTCTTTCTCAGGTAACTGTTCAAAAAACTCAATAAATTCATTGTGTCCATTTGGTCGCTCATAAAACTCAAACTTAGGTTTGTCCATACACAAATGATAGCATATATGCTATCATTTGTCGATTCAAGTTACCGTTCATTATTCTTTCTTAGACTTTATTCCCTATAATTGGTTTCATCTTTTTTCTAGTTGATACAAAACTACTTAACATTCTCTTTGTCGATTACACCGAATCAACTCCAAATCAT
Source organism: Enterococcus sp. 5B3_DIV0040 (assembly GCF_002140755.1). Taxonomy (NCBI): domain Bacteria; kingdom Bacillati; phylum Bacillota; class Bacilli; order Lactobacillales; family Enterococcaceae; genus Enterococcus; species Enterococcus sp. 5B3_DIV0040. The sequence goes on along the minus strand of NZ_NGLC01000001.1, from coordinate 434,594 downwards.
TTCTCCATCATTTCTCTTTACGATTCCTACGAAAAACCACCAGTCCGCCTACTAGCAAACAGATTACTCCTGCAATCGAGCCCCATTTTGCTGGCTCTAAAAAGCTTTGGATCCTTGAGGTCTGATTCGTTGCCGTCGTTCCTGATAGCTGAAACAAGAAAGCCAGCGGCTGATGTTCAAAACGAAGAATGACGAACAGGAGTGTCATCAAAAGAAATTGATGTACCAGACTCCCTTTGTTTTGTGTGGCATATTTGGCTAAACTCTGCTGCTCAATTGCTTCCGGTTTTGCCGCCAAATACTGTTTCGTAAGCCATTGATTCAATCCCGCATTAAAGAAGCTAATGACGAATAAACTTATTGGAATCAGTGTGTCGCTGCTGAACAGAAGAACACCTGCCATCAGCCCAAGTAAATATGTTGGTACCAGCTGCTTTTCTAAACGATGAGCAAGTTTTCCTCCGAGAAACATGGCACCAAAAAGGCCCAGTGCATATGGTAAGTAAACGTGAGTGCTTAGCGCTTGTGCTCCAAATCGACCGGTAACATACACCGAGCCGAAAAGAAAAAGAAAGTTACCGATCACTCCCCGAATAAAGGTGAGAATGTTCAAGTGAAGCGGCTGTCTCCACGACTTACTGCGTTTCGTTAAAGTGATCAGCATCAAAGTAAAGAGAAACAAGAAACCAGTGATCGCCCATTCAAACAGGGCATTCGACTTGATCAGCCTTGCTGCTCGCAAGCCAAACAGTAAGAGAAAGAAAAAGAAATACAACAAAAACTGCTTGTTGAATAACTGGTTGCGCTGCATCAACGGTCTTTTTGGGAGGTTGTTGACGGTTTGGCTACTCTTAGCTGCCAGCACAAAGAGTGCAAAATAACTGCCAAATAGGCCAATGCCTTGAAGGTCATCAGGCAACCGTAAGGCAAAGAGTAAAACGAAAAGAAAGAACAGCGCCTCCTTCCAATCATTTTTCAGCGGCTGTTCAGTGAGCTTGACTTTTTGGCGTACCATCAGGTCAGCTGGCGGCAGCCAAGAAGCACTGATCCCCAACAAACTAGCAGCTGGCAAGAGTGCAGCGCTCCACCAAGTGCTCAAAATACCCACCAATGCGCCGGCGCCGCCGATCAAGACACTGGCTGCTAACAATGATGGTGCGAAAAGCGCCGTAAGCGTCTGTAAGAAAAAGACCCCTGTCATGCGAAAGGTATAAAAGAGCGCAAAGGCTAATGCTGCACTTAGCGACTGCTCTTTGCTCAAAGATAAAAAATAAAGATACGGGATGATCGTGATCGTATTGCTGATGATCAAAAGTGCGGTATGGGATTTTTTGTATATCATCTAAATTCCTCTACTATTGATTGTAGTCTTATTATTTTTTCTATTCTTGATAGTAGATAGTCATTATAAGCAAGTCCTCTATTTAATCCAAAGGCCATTCCTATCCTCCACCACCTTTAATTTACTATTCGGCTGTAACTGGCATTCGATTTCTCCCCCTTGAAGCTTCACTCTGATTGCTTCTTGCTGATAAGTGATCGTAAAGGTCAGTGATTCGATTTTCTGTGGCAAATGATTCGCCAAGTGAAGTCCGCGATCATAGGTCAGACCAGCAAAACCATAAATCAAACTCAACCAGCTGCCGCCCATATTGGCAGCATGAACACCGTCTACAACATTCTTTTGCAAATCATTGAGATCCATCAGTGCGGTATCCATGAAGTAGCGATACGCTTTTTCAGTGTCGCCGATTCGGCTAGCCATCACACTAAAGATTGAACGAGACAACGAGGAGTCATGGGTCGTCACCTGCTCGTAATAGTCATAGTCTCTTGTTAATTGATCTGCTGAAAATTCATGGGTAAACAGCATCTCTGCTAAAACCGTATCTGCTTGCTTGCATACTTGATACTTATAAATGATCATTGGATGATAGTGAAGCAGAAGCGGATAATTCTCAGCAGGTGTTTCCTCAAATGGCCACAGCGCTTGATCTAAGAAGGAATCATCTTGTTTCGTTAGCTGCCGCTCTTCATCGTAACCGAAGTACATCAGGTCAGCTGCTTTTTCCCAATCGGCAATCAATTCTTGATAGACATGGTATCGTTTGGCCAATTCGACCGCATAGCGTAAGTTATTTTGTACCATTTTGTTTGTATAAAAATTGTTGTTTACCAAAGCGCTGTATTCGTCTGGTCCTGTCACTCCATGAATACAAAACCGCTCTTGTCCTTCTTTTACAACAAACGTGCCATAATGAAACCAGAATTTCGCTGTTTCAAAAACGACTTCTTGACCAATTTCTTCAATAAAGGGTTGATCACCCGTGATACGTTCATATAATTGAAAGCCATAAACGATATCGGCATTGATATGCAGCTGTGCTGTACCTGCTGGATAATAGGCACTCGTTTCATTACCGTCAATCGTACGCCAAGCAAACAATGCCCCAGCTTGATTCAATTCTTTTGCTCGTTTTTTGGCTTGCGGCAAAATACTTGCACGATAGGAAAGCAAGCTTTTGGCTATCTCGGGGTTCGTATAAATGAAGAAAGGCAGTAGATACATTTCTGTATCCCAAAAATAATGTCCTTCATATCCTTCACCCGTAAGCCCTTTTGCGGCGAAATTCGTTTTCCCATCCCGCCCTGCACCTTGGTTCAAATGAAACAAATTGAAACGGATCCCTTTTTGCAAATAGTCATCACCCACAATTTGAATATCGCTGGCTTGCCAGAAAGATTGATAGTAATCCGCTTGTTCTTTTAATAAGACAGAAAACTTGTCGACGCTCTGCTGAAATGGTGTCTCACCAATCCTTTGCAACAATTTGACCTGAAAAATCGAAGTTGACGGTTCTCCAACAGTCAAATGCTGCTTTTCTTGATGTAGCTGAATAGCGATTTTCTTTTGACTATTTGGTGCTGTCCATACTTGGTATGCGCCCATTTGTTCTTTTTCCAATTGATGATTCTTACTGGCAACTCGAGGATCATCTGTTTTATTGACAGAGAATTGCTGATTTAATGTGTGGGAGAGTTCGATCGGTTCTGAAAAATCGGCTGTTATCACTTCATAGCGACAAACATAGAGTTCACTGCGCGTCATTGACGCAAACGAAGTTAACCCCAACTCAAAAGACTTTCCAGTCGGAGTAGTGATCTGGTAACTTTCCGTTAGAACCCCATCAGCTAATTTAAGACTCATTTGGGTTCGTTCGACTTGCCATTCCTCAACCGAAGAATCCTCCTCGCCGATTTTCAAAATAACTCCACGCAAGTTGGGCAGTTTGCAAATCGTTTGATGTTCTTTTGCATACCCATAAGCCCATTCGCCATACTGAATCGGCTCGCTGTCAAAAAAGCCGTTGACAAACGCCCCAGGATTTCCTGGATACAGTTGATTGACCTTCAAAGGATGCCCTGCACGGACGCCGATTTGCCCATTTCCTAAAGCGAACAATGTTTCTAGATACTCCATTTTCTGATGGGACAGCTCATCAGCTGTCAATAGAAAGTCGTTTTTCTTCATCCTTTATCCTCCAAGTCTTTTGGTTTATTCCTCGTTATCTTCACTTAGTTTCTATCCTACACTTCTAGCCAATGATTGCAAGGCTCAGCACTTCGTCCTTTTGCCACAAGCATCTCTTTAGAGCCGAGCAGCGAATGTATGATACCATGAAGCAAACACGAAAGAAGGCGATTTCTTGGATTTATGGCTTACAAATGTACAACTTGAGACGAGTTATTTAAAAGAAGGCGATTGGTCTTATGGAACCAAAACAGAAAATACAGCAATCGGGATCAATGATGGAAAAATAGCGGAAATCGTGCCGATGACCGAATGGCAGGCATCAAGCGAAGCGACGATCATTGATGGGGAAAATCAGTTATTGTTGCCAGGATTGATCGAAAAACATTGTCATTTGGACAAAAGTAAATTAGGTACTCCTTGGCGTCCAGTAACGCCGGCAGCTAGCTTGGTGGAACGATTTGAAACTGAGATTCCCCAATTAGATGCCTTGCCGTTATCGATCAAAGAACGCGGACAAGCGCTGATTGATTTAGAACTACCTCACGGTGCGGTGATGTTCCGCTCACATATCGATATTGAACCAATGACTCAGCTGCGTTATTTTGATGCGATCACTGAATTCGTTGCCGAACAGCCTTTTGGCTCGGAGTTGGTCTTATTTCCCCAACATGGCTTGCTGCGCTCAGATGCTGCTTCCTTAATTGAAGAAGCCTTAGCAACGGGCAAAGCATCTTTTATTGGCGGTGTTGATCCTTATACACTCGATCAAGATTACCAGGCTTCCTTACGGACAACTTTTGAACTTGCTCAAAAAGGACATGTCGGGATTGACCTCCATCTTCATGATCGGCAAGAAGCTGGCAGAGCGACCGTCAAAGAAATGATTCGTTTGACGAAGGAATTCAATATGCAAGGAAAAGTGGCGATCAGTCACGCCTTTGGTCTAAATGACTTTGAAGGCGCAGAACGCAAAGAAGTCTTTCAAGCGTTAGCAGATTTAGAGATCCATATCATTTCAAGTATTCCCATCAGCCCTGGCACGATTCCACCGCTTAAAGAATTGCAAAGCTATGGCGTTGCTATTCATATTGGTTGCGACAACGTCTATGATTCCTGGTCTTCTCTAGGAGATGGTTCTTTACAAGAAAAACTGGCGCGCTATTTAGAGATTTTTTCCGTCAAAAGTCAGGAAGACTTGACGCAAGCATTAGGTTTAGTCACGGATGGCAAAGTGCCATTGGATAAAAACGGTGCGCAGCAATGGCCTAAGGTTGGTGATTCGGCTGATTTCTTACTGACACCAGCTGCTTGTACGGCAGAATTTGTTGCCCGCAAAGGCTTCGTCAGCAAAAGTTTTTATCAAGGAACGGTTGTCTTTTCAGCTGAATAAACTATCTGATAACAACGAAAAGAAAAGCCATTGTCTGAACTCAGCAGACAATGGCTTATTTCTTTCGATCATTAAACGTTTCTCAAAAATTCCATTTTACCCAATCAGCAAATAATTCTGGCCAACGGACAACCGACGCTTCGATCCCGTGTTGATCGCTGTTGGCGGTTTCTGGCGTTCCTAAACTTAACCCGTGACCGCCCCGAGGGAAAATGTGTAGCTCATAAGGTATATTAAATTTGCGCAGCTGTTCGGCAAAAAGGAGGCTGTTTTCCGCCAAGACTAATCCATCTTCTAACGTATGCCAAAGAAACGTTGGTGGTGTCTGTTCATTGACTAAAGTCTCTAAAGACAAGGCGGCTTTTTCTGTTTCGTAAAGATCTGCTAATAATGAACGGAAGGAATCTTGGTGCCCAAGTTCTCCACTAGATAATACTGGGTAGCTCAACAGTAACCCGTTAGGCCGCCATTCTTCATTGGCTCCTTGTAAAGCCTCTGCTAGAAAAGGTTGCTGCCAAGACACACCCAGATTAGCAGCTAAGTGACCACCAGCTGAAAAACCGGCAACAATGATTTTTTCAGGATCGACGTGCCAGACCTCATGATTGGTGCGGACAAGACGAACGGCAGCAGCCAATTCCTTTAAGGCTAACGGATAGACAGCCGGTTTGATACTATAATGCAACACAAAGGCTTGGAAACCAAAGCTCATCATTTTGATGGCAATGGGTTCCGCTTCACGATCCGATAACATTTCATAGCCGCCGCCAGGACAGATGATGACCGCCGGTCGGACACGATCTGGTTCCATTTCAGGAGAATTTTCCATGACATACGTGGTTAAACTGGCTTGGCTTTCTGGTAAAAGTGCGGTTCTTTTTTCATGTATCACGGGTTGCGCCTCATTTCATTGTAATTTTATAGACAATTGGTTGGTCGGTTTCAATTGGTTCAAAAGTTAGTTGCAAGCCTTCATCGGTCACTTGCCAATCAATAGGCTGTTCTTCGTGTCCTAGAATCGTCACGTTTTGGATGATGCCGTGAAATTCTGGTAGATTTTGATCTTTAGACTGGGCCAGTGCTTGGATCCTTGCGTGTCCATTCTCAGGACTTGCCATGCCAATAGCATACAACGAATCCCCCTGAACCGTAAAGCGGAAATCCTGGCTTGTGTATGTCGTCGCCTGTGCCTCTTGAAATTGGCCTGAGACAACGGTCGTGGGTCCTTCCCCAGCTTTGCGCCATGGTTTCGCTTCATAAATGGCTTCACCGTTTACATCCAGCCACGCACCGATTTCTTTTAAGATCGCTTGATCTTTTTCTGGGATCGAACCATCCCCTTTCGGCCCGATATTCAAAAGGAGATTGCCGTTTTTACTGACGACTTCGATCAAATCCTGTAAAATCTCACGCGTTGTTTTGTAATCCAACGTTGTGGTATAGCACCATGAATTACGAGCGATTGCTGTATCTGTTTGCCAGTAAAAAGGTTGTGGTTCGGCAAATTTTCCCCGTTCGATCTCCACAATACCACTACCAAACATCATGGCATCATGTTTGTAACAGATACCAACTTTTTTGCCCCATTCAGCCCCACGATTGTAATAGTAAGCAGCGAAAAGTTGCAAGTGCTCCTTGAAGGCTTCGTGTTGGATCCACCAATCAAAATACAGCAGCTCTGGTTGATAGTTGTCGACGAGTTCACAGGTTCGCAACAGCCAATCATCTAAAAACTCTTTTGAGGGATATGGCTCGCTATACAAATCTTGATTATCAGGTTCTGGCATAGCAGGCCAATAAAAGTCGCCTTTTTCTAACGGTTCCTTGATGTCGCTGTCGAATTCCTTACCGTGTCCCATAAAAAACCAATGTTCGGCGCGATGAGATGAGGTACAAAAATGCAGGTCTTGTTCCTCAGCTGCTTCTTTTAATTCCCCAAGAATATCTTTTTTCGGTCCCATAACTGTTGCATTCCATTCAGACAGCTCGCTTTTATACATCTGAAACCCATCGTGATGTTCTGCAACGGGAAAAAGATAATTGGCACCGGCTTGTTTGATCAAGCGAATCCATTCATTTACATCAAATTTTTCTGCGGTAAACATGGGAATAAAGTCTTTGTAGCCAAAGTTTTTTTGTGGGCCATAGGTTTCAATATGATGATCGTATTCCGGATGGCCTTTGATGTACATATTTCTGGAGTACCACTCGTTGTTAAATGCAGGAACACTGTACAATCCCCAATGAATGAAGACCCCAAATTTTGCTTTGGGGAACCATTCCGGTAGAACAAAAGCGCCCAATGACTGCCAATTTGGGAAAAAGGGGCCTTGATGCGCGACTTGTTTGATTTTTTCGATCGTGATCATGGATCATCCTCCTTGTGAAAAGCAGCGGATCACTGCTATTTTTTTTTCATACAGCTAGTATCGTTATCTAGTTTTACCTAAAAAGAAAGAGAGGCAAAAAACGTCAACTCGTTTTCTGCCAGACTTTCTTCTTATGCAATTTAAACAACAGGTTCGTACAGATTCGCTGTCATTTATTTCATAATCTCTTCTCTTGCTTTATTTTGATTCTCAGCATTTTCATTATCAACAGCCAAGACATCTTCATAACCTAAACCAATTGCGGTTTTCTGCATTTCATCTTTTAACTGTTCAAATTCTTCTTCGTTAGAAGCAAAGACCATTTTCCATGAGAATTCTTTGATCGTTGATCCGATCTGACTTCGTAGCGTAGAAATTTCAGAGCTATCTTCTGGGGTAACAAATGTAGCACCTGGTGCTACCATGATTTGATCATTTTCTTGTAAAAATTCGATGGCACTTGAAGCACCACCCATTTGAGACGACCAGTCTTCTTTCAATGCATTAGAAGTGGCTTCTGCATACGAATCCCATTGATTGAAATTATAAGGATAGCCCGTATTTGGGTTTTCATCGATCAGCAAGACAGAGTTGAAATTCAATGCTGAACCGCCGTCTTTATAACTGCCACCACCAAATTCTTCTGGTACATCTGCATCGCCATCGATCAATGCTTCTTTCCCGAAATCTGTTAATACGGGCGCACCATCTTCGCCGACTTCCCAAGTCAATCCTTCTGGACCGGAACCACCGACGGTTTGAGACGAATTCGCCATAATTCCTTCTGGGGAGTATAGCCAATCGATAAATTCAGAAATCCTTTGGGGATCATCTGCATTTGAACCGATGCCAATGAAAAGATTTCCACCGTTGACTTTAGCACCATCAGAATAATTTTTTTGATCCTTGATCGGTGCTAGCATGAACCCAACACCTTCATCCATATTTTTGGTCGTGTTGTAAGCAGATTGACCTAACCATGGGAACCACGAATACAAAACTTGGCCGCCTTGGAATTTTGAATAAAGAGTGTCATAATTTTGCGTCGTAGATTCAGGATCAACTAGCCCCATTTGATTTGCTTCATAATAAAACTTCAACGCACGCATATATTCTGAATCATCATCCAACAGCCCTTGTATATCACTACCATCAGCTCTCGCTAATGCATAACCTACTGTATTGTAGCCATACATTTGGGCTAATTGAACTGCATTTGACATGGAATCACCATCCCAATCGCTAAATAAAGAGAAGCTGTAGACGCGTTTACCATCTTCGGTTGTCCCTTTGGCTTCTTGCATTTGTTGAAGGATTGGAAGCAGATCTTCCAAGGTATTCATTTCTGGATAGCCGACTTCCTTATAAAGATCCCAGCGCAAGTAAGGCCCTACGTTCAAATCAAGTCCTTCAGAAGAAGTATCAGGAGCAGAAGTGGAAACTTCTGTTGGAAAACCATAAATTCCATCTTGTCCTTCATTCAAAAATTGGACAGCACCATCATACTGCTTTAAATTCTCCATCGATTCATACAATTCGGAGGATTCATACAGTAAGCCGCCTTGTACCAATTCATTGTACTCTTTTCCATTATTGATTATGATCAAATCACCTAAATCACCGGCTGCGGTACGAGTTTGATACAAGGTATCACCGTTACCTGCGACATTAGGCGCAATGATATTTAACTCAATATTGAACTTATCCTTAACTAATTCACCAAACCATCCGCCTTGGATGCCCATATAATTAGCAACGCTATTGTAGACATCGATCGTTAGTGTTTCACTGTTATCACTAGAACTCTCATTCGAAGATTCATTCGATGAACCGCAGGCAGCTAACCCGAGCAAGGCTCCCCCGCATACGAGACCCATTGCTGTTTTTTTCAACCATTTTTTGCTTTTCATTTGTTTTTCCCCTTCCTGTTTTGTTATTATCTACCCTTTGACCGCTCCTAGCATAATTCCTTTTACGAAGTATCGTTGGAAAAGCGGATAAATAAACATAATTGGTAACACTACGATCACTGAAACGGTCATCCGAATCGATGTCGGTGTTTGTGTCGTGGCTGCTGAGGCCACACTAGATAACGCACCGCCAGAATTTTTGACCATTTGGGCTAGTGAATTAGCTTGATTGATATAGGTATACAGCAAATATTGCAGTGAATAAAGGCTCTGATCGGTGATATAGATCAACGTATCTTGGAATGAATTCCACTGGGCGACTGCCGAAAAAATCGCAACAGTTGCTAAGATCGGCATACAGTTCGGCAAAATGACTTTGAAGAAAACTTGCAGAATGTTCGCTCCATCGATTTCAGCTGCTTCCTGTAACGATTTGGGAATCGATTCAATATAGGTTTTCACCAAAATGATATTAAACGGTTGAACGATCGCCGGCAAAATATAGACCCAAAAGTTATTTGTTAAGCCAAGGGTTTTCATGGTGATGAACATTGGGATCAGTCCTGCATTAAAGTACATGCTGATAATGATAAAGCGATACCAAAATTTTCTTTTCCACATTTTTTCTTGCGTGAACATGAAGCCGAGAAAAGCAGAAGCTAGTACTGTACAAGCCGTACCAATGACTGTTCGGGCAACCGATACGATGGCCGCAGCGGTCAATCCGCTTAATTGAAACACTTGCCGATAATTTTCAAAATGAATCCCTTTTGGTACAAACCGAACATCGCCTAATGCACTTAATTCGTTGTTGCTGATTGAATTAATGATTAGATAATAAAAGGGATAAGCGCAAATCAACGTGATCAAAACAAAAAATGTATAGTTTAAAATCGTAAATGCAGCATCGCCTTTGCTGCGCGCTTCTTTTGTTTTCTTTTTGGTTCGTTTTCGATTGAGATTTTCTGATAATTCCATGACTATCCCTCCTTAGATGATCGATGACCCTCTGATTTTCTTTGATGCAATATTAACGATTGCCAAAAGAGCGACGCTGACTAAGCTTTTCAACATACTGATGGCAGTTGCTAATGACAAGCTATTGCCGCCGAGACCGATATTATAGACATAGAGGTCCAGTACCTGGATCGTTTCTTTGTTAAAGGCATTTTGGAATACAAAGTACTGATCCATCCCGTTATTAAGCAAATTAGCAATCGACAACATCAACATGACTAAAAACGTAGGCATCAACGCTGGCAGCGTGATATGACGCATCAATTGGAAGCGGCTGGCGCCATCAATTCGCCCGGCTTCATACAATTCAGGATCGATCCCAGCAATCGCCGCTAAGTACATAATTGCTCCCCAGCCCAAACCTTTCCAGATGTTCCATAAACACATCATCAGCCACGTATGATTGCCGCTGTCTAAGAATTTGATTGGATCTGTGATCAGTCCCCACTCTTCAAGTAGTGTGTTCAATAGGCCCGTCGTAGAAAAGAGACTGAAAGCAATGGTATAAACCAACACCCAGCTAATAAAGTTGGGCAATGTAGTCAACGTCTGCACCAAACTTTTAAACCACTTCCATTTGACTTCATTTAAGAGAATTGCAAAAGCCACAGGGAAAATCGATGTAGCAATACCCAAAAAGCTCATCGCAAAAGTATTTTTCATGACTTGCACGATCTGTGCGACTTGCGTTTCACTTGAAATCAGCATGCGGAACCACTTTAATCCGACAAACTCACTTCCTGATAATCCTAACGCCGGCTTGTAATCAAACAATGAATAAATCCATCCGTGTAAAGGAAAATAAGCAAATAAAAATACTAAGCAAAGAAAAGGCAAGACGCAAAGGAACATGATCTTTCCTTCTCGATTTGCTCTCTTGCTGATAACCGGTTCTTTATTTCTTCCAATCTCCATTTTCATCCCCCTCGCATTGTAAACGCTTTACTTTAATTATCCTATCATCTCATCTTCTATTTGCCATCTGACAAAAATGGACTTTGATACGTACATTTTAGACATTCTAAACAACTGCTTGTCCAGAAACCTTATCAAACCAGCATTTAACATGAAAAAACAATTTTGATAAGGCTTTCAAAATAACTGATTTACATGTAAACTACAAATAACATCAACGAGGAGGAACACTTAATGAAGTTCAAACCAGACAGTACGTTTCATCAAGTAACGACGACACTCATCCATTTCATTTTTTTAAATATTGTTTATCTTTTATTATGTTTGCCCGTCATTACCATTGGCTGGGCCACATCCGCTCTATATGAAGTCTGTCTCAACTATGCTGATGGTGAAAGAGGCGAATTGATACCTGACTATTTCCGAGCCTTAAAAAGCAATTGGAAACCAGCAACTGTCGTATTTTTTGTCTTGCTTCTACCATTGGTAATCTTGATTTTTAGTATTAGCTTCTGGTTTTCCCTCAAGACACTCTTTGGCGGTATCGTTGGCGTAGTTGCTTTGATTTTAGGCAGTTATTTCTTGATCGTGCTCATTTATAGCTTGGCATTGGTCGGTCGATATGACACGTCGATCAAACAAACCATTAAAAATGCGATGCTGCTACCGCTGGTTGAACCACTGCGTTCACTGATGCTGCTATTAATACTAGTGATCACCCGTGCATTATGGTTATTCGTACCGTTTTTTAGAATACTCTTTCTGTTCTTCGGAATTGCTTTTGTTATCTACTGCAGTTGTTTTCTCTTATTAAAGATTTTCACCAGATATCAAGCGTGAGGATGATTGAATGAAACATTCCTTTGTAAAACACCTCAACCAGTTCTCTATTCGTCGGCAGTTGTTTATTATCTATCTGCCGATTATTATTCTTTCGACCGTCACTATCGGTTTGATGTTGGTTTGGGACTCTACCAAACAATTGACTGGCAATTATCAGCATCTTACAGAGCTGAATGCTCAGCGTGTCAAATCTATTTTGTTTGATACAACTAATACCTTGACTAACTCAGCCAGCACGCTTTCTAATGATACGCATTTACGCACGATTTTGACAACTTCTTTCTCAGAAGAACAAGAAGCAGCTGATACGATCAGTGAGTATGAACGTATCGATGAAATACGAAGTTTACAAACTTCGATTGCTGATTTGACCATCTATACTACAAATGAGACCATTCCAGATTACAAGTTCTTTCGCCAAGCGGATGATGCGATCAAAGAAAGCCTCTGGTACCAACGAGCAATGAAACAGCCGGATGCTTTTTTAATGACCTCTGAACAAGAGGGGGAAATGAATCGGCTCACCTTATATAAAAATCTTCCCCTGCCGCTTTCTGAGGAAAGAGCTGTTTTAGCCATTCAAGTGGATTACAATTATTTAAGTAACCGACTTCGTAATTCTTCCTATAAATTAGAATTGCAACTGAACGATGATGTCAACTTTTACAGTGATACGATCAATCAAGTCGGAGAACCAATTCGTTTTTCAAGTGATTCTGAACTAAGTACAGCAGATACCTTCCTCAAGAAAAATGATGATCGTTTTCTGATTGCAAAAAGCACCTTACCCATGAGTAACAAAGAAGACATCATCACGATTTATAGTGCGGATACAAATGCCTATCGCAATCTACGCACTAATCTGATCCGGTGGAGCACGATCGTTTTGGTGATTTTGATCACTACTTTCATCATCGTCTTTCTCTTTGCTCGATTCTTTACCAAACGAATCTCTCAACTGCAGCAGGCGGTCTACTTTGCCTCGATCGAGGATTATGATTTCTTTCAAAATATCAGCGGCGAAGACGAGATTTCACAGATCTCTCTTGATTTCCACAAGATCATTCAACGAATCAAGAAAAAAGAAGAAGAGATCTACCGTTCACGTTTGGCACAGCAAGAGCTGTTGACTCAGCAGCAGCAAATGGAATTTAATATCTTAGCGGGGCAGATCAACCCCCACTTCTTGTTCAATACATTAGAAACGATTCGTATGATGGCGCTGACTTCTGGCAATTCTGACGTCGTTTATGCCATCAAGTTACTGGCAAAATCGATGCGCTATACGCTAGAAGCCCACGGAACCAAGCGAACGAGTTTAGAAGAGTCCTTAGATGCGGTTCACGTGTATGTCAAGATCCAGCGGATGCGCTTTGGCGATCGAGTCAACTTTTCCTATTCAGTCTCCAATGAGATCGACCAAAAAGAAGTCCAAATATTGCCCCTCCTGATTCAACCATTGGTGGAAAATGCCATCTCCCATGGTTTGGAAGGCATCACCTATCCAGGGTTTGTCCGTTTGACGATCACCAAAGACGGCCATGATCTGGTGATCGTGGTACAAGACAACGGCAGCGGGATACCGCCAGAAAAACTCGAACACTTGCAGCAAAAAATCAAGACGCCCTCCACCCATGCCAAAAAGAACATTGGGCTAGCCAACGTCAATCATCGGGTCAAAATGTTTTATGGACCTGAATACGGCTTGACGATCGAGAGTGTGCTGGGCAGCGGCACACAAGTCACCTTGCGGATCCACGATCTAAGCCAAGATTCATCTTCTCCTCACTAAAACAGCAAAGCCCCCCTTCGATTCCTGTTTCAGAAATCGAAGGGGGGCTTTTGATTGATTAGAAATCCCGCACACGAAGGGTTTGTTGGGATGAAGAGGCGCTGGCATAGCAGCCTACCATGATCCCAGTAAAGACACCACCAACTTCAGTAGTCAGATATTTTGTTTCTCCACTGCCTAAAGGCTGTGCTTGTCCTTGCTCATCAACAACAGAAAAACGATAAGTTTCTTTATCGGCGCTCAGCTGCAAGGTGACTGTATCTGCTGCATAAGGCAGTTTCTTTTCCACTTTCCATAGGGAGCCGATTTGTCGGCGGAAAACTAGCTGCTGACTGGACGCCGTTTTTTCCAGGTATCCCTCATAGTGATGGGTGGCATTTAAGAAAACCGTCAATCCCGCTTGTCCATCCGTTAGTTGCCGACAATCAAAGGTTGCTTGAAATTGTTGATCAAAGGCGGTTTGCCGTTGGAACACAGCCGCAAGTTTGCCTTGATCAGACAGACCCGTCTGATTAGGATGCAGCAAGAAGCCATGCGGCTCTTCTTCAATCAACGTCGGGTCCCATTCGAATAAAGTCACGTAATCAGGCTTGCTGCTCTTCTTTTGTGTTTCCTTTGGTGCCGCTGCTGTGTCTACCTGAATGGTTTCTGGTAGATGACCTTCCTCGCCAAACACCGGCCATGGGTTTGACCAGTCCACTGGCAGCAGGCATGTTTCCCGCCCTAACAAATGCCTCAAAGGATAGCTGATGGGGCGTACTGCTAGACAGACTGCCCACCAGTTGCCTTTAGTATCTTGCACGAGATCCGCATGCCCTGCGGCTTGCAGTGGCAGATTCGTACTGCGATTGGTCATCACTGGATTGTTGGGGCATGCTTCATAGGGTCCCGTCAAGGAACGGCTGCGGGCCATGGTCAGCATATGCCCATAGGACGTTCCGCCTTCGGAGATCAACAGGTAGTAATAGCCGTCTTTTTTATACAAGTGGGGGCCTTCTGGATCAGCCGCTCCGCTGCCCGTCCAAATATTTTGCCGCGGGCCTAGTTCTCCAGAAGCCAAATCGATCGTCCGCAGATAGATCTCCTTATGGGTGCCTAAGTAATAGGTCTGCCCATCGTCATCTACGAAAATCGTCGGGTCGATCCCAGGGGTGTCCAGCCAAATCGGGTCAGACCATTCACCAGCAATGTCATCCGTCCAAATCAGAAAGTTGCCTTCTCCTCCTTCGTTTGCGCCAACGTTAGTACAAACGAGGTAAAAGCGGTCCTTGATGAAACGCAAGGTTGGGGCATACAGACCAAAAGCATTGGGATTTTTCGTCGGTAGCTGCAACTGCTCAGGTCGCGAAAGTCCATGGCCAATCAGCTGCCAGTCTGCCAAGTTTTTACTGTGATAGATTGGTAATCCAGGAAAATATTCAAAGGTACTCATCACCAGATAAAAGTCTTCACCGACACGGCAAATACTGGGATCTGGATGAAATCCAGGTAAAATTGGATTCGTGATGGTTCGCATGGGCATCTAAAACTCCTTTATCGTGGTTTGGTCAGCCGTCAGCTCATGGCTCGTTTTTCCAGCAGTCGTGTGTATCTGCAAGGATGCTTGCTGGATGCCAGTCAGCTTGACGATCAGTTCTTGATCGACTCTTTCGACAATGACCTCGCCAAGCCACTCACCGTGGTGATCATAGATAGCGGCAGCGGTCTTGTCTTGCGGATCAAAAAGATGGATCGTTGGCTGTTGGGCATAGTCATAGACTGCTTTGGTTTGTTCATGGCCTTCGATAATGACTTGATTTGGTCGGACTAACAGTGGCAAGTGGAAATAGTCATAGGTTTCTTGGTACCAGCGTCCGCCCTCGTATGCTTTGCCAGATAAATAGTCGATCCAATGCCCCTTCGTTTTCGGTACGTAAAAGGAGACTGTTCCTTGATCATTAAAAATGGGCGCCACTAAAAGGTTTTCCCCCAGCATGTATTGGCGATCCAAATGATGGGTCATCTCGTCTTCAGGAAACTCTAAGACCATTGCCCGCATCATCGGAATCCCCGTTTGAGCGGTTAGCACCGATTGGGCTTGCAAGTAAGGCATCAAGGACAGTTTTAACTTGGTAAAGGCTTTAGCTACCGCCACGGCTTCGTCGTCATAGACCCATGGCACTTTGTATTCCCAGCTGCCATGGTAACGGCTATGGGAAGACAGCAGACCAAATTGTGTCCAGCGCTTGTAGAGGTCTGGAGTTGAGCCAGCTTCAAACCCTGAGATATCGTGGCTCCAATACCCAAAGCCGCCTAACCCAAAGGACAGACCTGCCCGCAGCGACTCTGCCATCGATGGATAATCTGAGGTACTGTCGCCGCCCCAGTGTACAGGCAAGCGTTGTGAACCAACCGAAGCTGCCCGCGCAAAAACGATGGCTTCTTCTGCTCCCTTGACTTCTTTCAGCAAGTCAAAGACGACCTTATTGTATAGATAGGCGTAATAATTGTGCATTTTTTCTGGATCAGAGCCATCATAGTACACCGCATCGGTGGGAATCCGTTCACCAAAATCCGTTTTGAAGCAATCCACACCCATGTCTAATAAGGCACGCAGCTTGCTGTTGTACCAAGCGATCGCTTCAGGGTTGGTGAAGTCGACGACCGCCAAACCAGCTTGCCATTTGTCCCATTGCCAGACATCTCCATTGGCGCGTTTCAAAAAGTAGCCATTGGCCATCCCTTCATCAAACAAGGGTGATTTTTGCCCAATGTAAGGATTGATCCAGACACAGATTTTCAATCCTTTGGCTTTCAAGCGCTGCAGCATTTTTTCAGGTTCTGGGAAAGTTCGTTCGTCCCACGTGAAGTTGCACCACTCATATTCTTTCATCCATAAGCAGTCAAAATGAAAGACCTCAAGAGGGATATCACGTTCTGCCATACCGTCTACAAAAGACGTCACGGTTTGTTCATCATAATCCGTCAAGAACGAGGTACTTAGCCACAAACCAAAGGACCACGCAGGCGGCAGCGACGGTTTCCCCGTCAAATCAGTGTAGCGCTGAATCACTTGTTTTAACTCATCGCCGGCAATCACAAAGTACTGCAGCGATTGTCCTGGATTGCTGAATTGAACACGCGAAACTTTTTCACTCCCCACTTCGAATTGCACACGATCTGGTGAATTGACAAAGACGCCATACCCTTTATTACTTACATAAAAAGGAATATTTTTATAAGCTTGCTCTGTACCAGTGCCCCCGTCGGCATTCCAGATATCAACACTCTGGCCGTTCTTCACGAAATTTGTAAAGCGTTCCCCTAAACCATAGATCGTTTCTCCCACATCCAGGGTCAACTGTTCGCTGATATGGGTATTTGCTTGCGGATCGATCACTAAGGCTTTGCTGCGAGGCTTGCTTTGGGTAATCAGCTGTTCTTTGTAATAAAACGAAGCTGTCACATTTTCCTCTTTGGTGATTACGACTTGCAAGTCTCCCGAGCGAAAAACATATGATTGCTCGTCTTCTGAAATATCAGGAGTGATCGCTTCTGTCATCAATTCAAAATCGGGGGCTTTGGCTTGGACCCCTTTATAGTTATAGAGGGTGATCCCAATGATATTGCTTCTAGGGGTAGTGACTTCCATCGTTAACAATCCGCCATCCAGCGTTGCCCCATTATGTCCGACATAGCTATAAGGCAGATATAAAACCAATTTGTTTTCTTCTTTACGGGCATCGTAGACATGCACCGCAAATTTCACATCAAATCCTTCACGAAATAACCAACCGCCATCTGAAAATTTCATTTTTTTCCTCCTTGTTGGATCAATGTCAACGCCCCTAACAGACCAGAATCATTATAGTAACGACAAGTCTCGATCGGCACTTGGAAATCTGGCCAATGGGGGTTCTCATTGATTGCTTGTTTGATTATAGCTAATAGATCAGGGTGTTGGCTGATGCCGCCGCCGATCAGTATTTTTTCGGGATTCATCGTGACAGCTAGGTTGTAAATCGCAAGTGCGACATAACGTGCCCACTGTTTCAGGATCTCCTGCGTTTCAGGATCACTCGACCGATGTTGCATGATGGTTTCGCCTAAAATCTCCTCTGATTCAGGAATCGCTTTTGCCCGCCGATAGGCAGCAATCAGTCCTCTCGTTGAAGCTAGATCATGGAGGGTCGCAAAAGAAGATGCTTGAAAATCAGTGATCATCATTCCGAATTCTCCTGCCCGAAACCCATGTCCGTGAATCAACTGGCGCTGATGAACGAGCGCGCCACCAATACCGGTGCCTAGTGTGATCATGACAAAATCTTGTACGTCAGCAGCATTGCCGGTAGAAAGTTCTGCTAAAGCAGCACATTTCGCATCATTTTCGATCCAGATCGGATAGGACTTGTTTAAACGCTGCTGCAGCTCTTGTACAACAGCACAGCCGTGTAAAGGAGCCAACGCCCCCGCCATGATCGCTCGGCCATTGACTGAATCAATGAAACCAGGAAAACTCAGCCCGATCCCTTCGATGACATGCACTTGCTCGACTTCTTTTATTTTGGCAGCTAAGGCAGCAAAAAATTCATCCCGCGTATTACTCGGGGTTTTGATTTTGCCTCGGTCCAGCCATTGATTCTTCTCGGTAAAAACCCCGAATTTGATATAGGTCCCCCCTACATCAAAGCACAGGCGTACATCTGTCATTTCTCCTCCTCCGTTCGAAAAGCGCTTACAGTTTCATTTAAATTATATAAAAGAAAAAAAAGAAAGCCTACCAAGCAATTTAGTCATCGTTACCCTAAAAAATAGATGTCCGTAGAAAATCACGGACATCTTTGTGGTTATTCATTTTTCCGAAACTCATTCGGTGAAACCTGATGGTATTGTTTGAACTTTTTGTAGAAATAATCAACATTGCTGTAGCCCACCAATTCAGCAACTTCGTAGACCATTAGATTGGAATGACGCAAGATTTCCACCGCTTTTTCCATTCGTACTTCATCCAAGAACGCCAAATAATTTTTCCCAGTTTCTTTGCGAAACTTCTTGCCTAGATAGGCACTATTGTAATTGAAACGTTCCCCGATTTTTTTCAAGGTCAAATCTTCTTGATAATGCTTTTTCGTGTATTGGATCAATTCTGCAATGATATCGATTTGGTTCAAACTGCTGGCGACTGTTGCTTGCAAGTCTGCTAGTTTTGCGGTGATCACCTCTTGCAGCATTGGAAACGTCTGGGCGAGAAAAATCTGCTGATGTACTTCGTCTGTCGACCATTCGATTGCTAAGGCTACTTTTTCACTGATTTGATGCTGCAGCCATTCGATGTCACCATTGATTTGCCATTTGATTTCTTCTTCCAATGCCAATGAATGATAAAAGGTTTGATAATAGCGGGATAACGGCTGTTCTAACGGATCGTTTGCCAAAATCGCCTTGACTAATTCTTCACGCAAATCGCTTCGCTCTTCTGCTTCTTGCGTCGTATCCAAAACATGGTGAGAAATGACTTGATTGGGAAATAAGAAAATCAATTTACTCAATGTCTGGATATCGATCATCAATGGCTTCAAGTTATCTTGCGCCGCAAACCAGCGGGAGATCAAGATTTCTTGGTGAGCCATTTTTTTACGGCACCACGCATCGATCGCCTCGTCGGGAAAGCGCTCCTCGTTTAACAAAACCAAATACCGATGATGCCGATGGATCAAGGTGACGACTTGCGCCACTTGCTCCTGCAATTTCTCAACCAGCTTTTGGGCATCTGCCTCCTCGGAAAGACGCAATAGCTTGATGGCTTGTGCGTCTTTGATCCCCGTTTGATCCCCGCCAAACAATTTCTCCATCAACTGACTCTTCTGATTTTTCTGCTGATCGGTCTTGGCTTTTTGATCGATTTTCGTCAAAATACCGATCAGCTCTTCTTCATCAACTGGTTTCAGCAAATAGGTCACAGCGCCCAGTTGCAAAGCTTGCTTGGCATAGTCAAAATCTGAGTAGCCGGATAAAATAATGGCAAAAAACAAAAGCCCTTCCTCCGATGCTGCTTGCACCATCTCAAGACCATTTTTTCCCGGCATACGGATATCAGCGATCACAACGTCTGGCTTCAATTCACGGATCATTGCCAAGCCAGCTTCGCCGTTTTCCGCCGACCCGACGATTTGATACCCCAGACGTTCCCAATCGATGATCAGAGGTAGCCCATTTCGGATCGATGCTTCATCGTCAACGATCAACACTTTACGCATTTTCCAACCTCCATTTTCAGCTACTCCTTGGTTACATCATGTTTCACTTGTCAAACTTGCCCCGTTGGTGCGAATCACCTCTTGATACCAATAAAAACTATCTTTCGGGATGCGCGCCAACTGACGTTCGCTTTGATTGTCGCGATCGACATAAACAAACCCATAGCGTTTTTTGTATCCATTCAACCAACTCAGTAGATCTGTAAAGGACCAAGCACAATAGCCGATCAGCTCAACCCCATCCGTGATGGCCTTTTGCAGTTCCACCAGATGTTCCTGCAAATAGGTGATGCGATATGGGTCATGGATCTGTTTGTCTTCTGTCAATTGATCGATAGCGCCTAACCCATTTTCAGTAATAAAAATCGGCAAGTCATAATTGGCTTGGATGCGGCGCAAGGCTACACGGAAACCAACGGGATCGATCTCCCAGCCCCAATCTGTTTTTTTCAAGTGAGGATTTTCTGCTGTCGCAAACATGGTTTCTTCGGGTGAGAACTCACCAGCTGCCGCTTGCATCAAATACGGATCGACTTTAGAAAATTCTTTCTTTTCAGCTGACTGCTTTTGCAAATTGTTTTGCTGGGCCGTCCCACCGTGATAGTAATTGATTCCTAAGAAATCAGGTTTTGCCTGTTTTAATAGTGCTTGATCTTCTGGAGTGACTTCAGGAGCCAAGCCAACTTTGGCTAATTGCTTGTAGACAAATTTCGGGTATTCGCCTTTGCAATAGACATCTAAAAACCACGCGTTGTTGAAGGCTTCGCCATTTTCTGCTGCTAGCACATCTTCTGGGTCACAGCTAAACGGATACATCGGTCCATAGCCAAAACTTGGGCCGATCTTGCCCTGAGGAACCAGCTCATGGAACAAATTGATCGCCTTAGCATTGGCAAGGTTGATGATATGATTGGCTGCATACATCCGTTTTAAGTCCTTCAAGCCCGGCGGATGTGCCGCCCAACGGTACCCAAGAGAAGTGAAGACATTTTGTTCATTCATGGTGACCCAATAGGTGACTTTCTTTCCTAGGCGTTCAAAAAGGATTCGGCAATAACGTTCAAATGCTTCTGCTGTTTCTCGGCCTTCCCATCCTTGGTATTTGTCTTGCAAAGCCTGGGGAAGGTCCCAATGATACAGCGTCAAAATCGGCTCTACTCCTTGCCGAAGCAATTCGTCCACCAGCTTTTCGTAAAACGCCACACCCGCTTCATTGACCGCGCCTTCGCCATCAGGCAAGATTCGCGACCACGCCACGCTGAAGCGATAGGCTTTCAAGCCCATTTGCTTCATCAAATCAACATCTTCTTTGTACCGATGGTAGTGATCGATCGCCACTTTGCCGTTGGTTTCCTCAAAAGTATTGCCAGGAATTTGGGCATAGGTGTCCCAAATCGACGGACCTTTGCCGTCTTCTGCCCATGCTCCTTCAATTTGATAGGCCGCCGAAGCTGCCCCCCATAAGAAGTTTTCTGGGAAAGGATCTAAGTTTGTGTGAAACATCAAGTTGCCTCCTTCATTTCCTAAACCGAAATAAATCGGTTACATTTTATCGTATCATAATTTGGTTGATTCGTAACAATTGCCAAAAGATATTTTTTAGGTGAAAAAACTGCCGCTCCTCAGAACGACAGTCGTTTCTTATTAAAACAGGTAATCATTCAAACGAGATTTCACATATTCAATGTGGCTGGATTCTAATTCGATTTGATCATGCGCCAATGCGTAATCTGTCAGTGTTTCTAAGTTTTCCTCATCAGCAACGATCTTCGCTCCGATGCCTTCTTGGAAAGAGGCGTATCGTTTTTCCTTCAATTCGTCTAAGAAGCGGTCTTCTTTTAGTTTCGCTGCTGCTTTCAACGCTCTGGCATACGTATCCATGCCAGCGATGTGGGCTAACAACAGATCTTCCATTTCAAATGACGAACGACGGACTTTAGAATCGAAATTGATTCCTCCCGGCGCAATGCCGCCGTTTTCTAAGACTTCGTATAAAGCAAGTGTCGAGTCAAAGACGTTGGTTGGGAATTCATCCGTATCCCATCCTAACAGCATATCTCCTTGGTTGGCATCCAGTGAGCCTAATGCGTTATAGCTACGGGCAACGGCGATTTCATGTTCAAAGGTATGGCCAGCTAATGTTGCATGATTGGCTTCTAGGTTTAATTTGAAATCTCCTTCTAAGCCGTAGTGCTGAATGAAGGCCATCGTTGTCGCTGCATCAAAATCATATTGATGTTTTGATGGTTCTTTTGGTTTCGGCTCTAATAAGAACTGAGGTTTATGACCGATTTTTTCGCCATAAGCGATCGCCATTTTGAATAGACGGGCGATGTTGTCTTGTTCAAATTTCATGTCTGTATTCAACAAGGTTTCATAGCCTTCACGGCCACCCCAGAAGACATAGTTTTCGCCGCCTAATTTTTTCGAGATGTCTAAGCCTTTTTTGACTTGGGCTGCCGCATACGCATAAACTTCCGCATTATTGGTGGAAGCAGCGCCGTTATTGAAACGAGGATGTGAGAACATATTTGCTGTATTCCATAATAGTTTGATTCCCGTTTGTTCCATTTTTTCTTTGATCAAATCGGTGATTTCGTCTAAGTTTTGGAAAAACTCTTCTAACGTTTCTCCTGCAGGCGCCACGTCTACATCATGGAAACAGAAGAACTCTGCCCCTAATTTTTCGCAAATCTCGAAGAAGGCTTCTACTCGATTTTTCGCCGTTTCCATTTCGGTGTCACCGATCCACGTCCGTTTGTTGACAGGTGCGCCAAAAGGATCAGAACCGTCTTGCGTCATCGTATGCCAATAGGCGATTGCAAAACGTAGATGATCTTTCATTTTCTTGCCTAATACAACTTCTTCGGCATCGTAGTGGCGAAATGCAAGCATATTGTCTGTTTTAGGACCTTCGTAGCGGATTTTTTCGATCTCTGGAAAATAAGTCATTGTTGTTGCCTCCATTTTATGTTTTTTAGTGTAATAAACTAACTTACTTGTTTCCAATCATTTAGAACCAAAAACGATTCCTCGCTTTGATCATGTAGATTGCCTGCTGCCATTACGCTACTCGATTTGCGCCAATGCATGGCAGATAGGGGCGGTTTGTTGGTAGACGGTGCGGTAGATCGTATAAATTTCTTGGTATTTGGCGACATTTTCAGGAATCGGTGCAATGGCTTTGCCGTATTTGACAAAGGCGTTAACACAGGCAGCTGCATCTGGATAAATGCCACTGCCGATTGCTGCCAGCATTGCTGCGCCCATACCTGGACCTTGCTCAGTAGACAAAGTCAGCATTTCTGCATTAAAAATATCGGCTTGCATTTGCAGCCATTCGGCATTTTTCGCACCGCCCCCCACAGAAACGATCTGGGTGAATTTCCGCTGTGCCCGTTCTTCCATGATCATTTGGGAATCTTTTAAAGAGAAGGTAATCCCTTCTAAGACCGCACGACTGAAATGCTTTTCGCGATGCCGTGTGTCGATGCCGATAAAACTACCCCTGATTTGGCTGTCGGTATGCGGTGTGCGTTCGCCCACGATATAAGGCGTAAACAGCAGGCCTTCTGCCCCTGGGTTTACCTCACTGATCGCTGAAAGCAATTCCTGAAACGATTGGTTGGGGGCAAACGTATCACGATACCAGCTTAAGGAATTTCCAGCGGCTAACGTGACCCCCATTGAATACAACTTGTCTTTGATCGCATGACGGAAAAGGTGTAGATCTCCTTGATAATCAACCTCTTGCGCTTCTTCAAAGGATAAGAACACACCGCTCGTGCCAATCGACACCATGCCGACACCTTCGGCGATGATCCCTGAACCTAATGCAGCACAGGCATTGTCTGCGCCACCTGCATAGATCGTCACCTCTTGTTCAAAGCCAAAGGCTTCTTGCAGCTCTTTTCGCATTTGCCCTACAGGCGCTGCTGATTCAAAAAGCGGCGGCAGTAAATCCGATGCGATTGCGAATTTTTCTAGAATGGCTTCAGACCAGCACTTCTTTTCGATATCCAGCAGTAACGTACCCGCTGCATCGGAATAATCCATCGAATAGTTACCAGTCAGCCAAAAAGCCAAGTAGTCTTTTGGCAGCATCATGTGACGAACTTGTTGCCAATGTTCAGGCTCGTGTTCTTGGACCCATAAAATTTTTGGTAAGGTGAACCCTTCCAAAGCAACATTCTTGGTGATTGCTTTTATTTCCTCTCCAAAGGATGCCATGATCGCTTGGCATTGTTTGGTGGTCCGAACGTCATTCCATAATATTGCCGGACGAATGACTCGGTTTTCTTCATCCAATAAAACAAGACTATGCATTTGCCCAGAAAAGCTGACGCCGATCAATTCCTTTTGCAGCGTTGGAAGCTGCTGGATCAAGGTTTTGATCACCTTATCTGCCGCCTCTTGCCAGTGCACCGGCTCTTGCTCACTGAACCCCGGTCTAGGGGATGACAATGGATAGTCAGCACTTGCTGTTCCTTGGAGTTCCCCGGTTTGATCAAAAACTAAGCCTTTTAACGCACTTGTTCCTAGATCCAACCCTAAAAAATAAGCCATCTCTTCTCTCCTTCCTCTGTTTGAAGCAGTTAACCATTGACCCTTAAGTGGTTAATTAGCATTCAAAACTAACTAATTGGATAGTAAACGATTCTCGCATTCCTGTCAAGCGCTTTCAACGAATCTTTCATGGTTTTTCCTTCTCAAACTGCTGCTCCTACATTCTGCGTCTTTTCTTTATTCTTCAGCTTGCACAATATTAATTTGCACGGTAAACTAACACTAATCACATCTACGAAGAGGAGAACACATGATTATCAATAAAATGGGCATACGCGAACAAAATGAAGCTGCTGTATTGAAGACGATCATTGACAATGAAAATGTGTCACGAGCGGAAGTGTCAAATTTGACCCATCTCAATAAAGCGTCTGTTTCTCAAATAACCAAAAAACTGATCGACACGGACTTCGTGCGCGAAGTCGGCATTGGTGATTCCACTTCGATCGGTGGTCGCAAACCGATTCAATTGCAATTCAATCACCGTAGCAGCTTAGCTGTTACCTTTGACATCGGCTATAACTATGTTCGAGGGATGCTCTCTTATATCAATGGCGAGATGATCGCCTCTGCCGACCATTCCCATGAATTGATCACCAAAGAAAATGTACTAGCGACGATCGATTCCATGATGAAAGAGTTTTGGCCGCAAATGCCGCAAACCACTCATGGATTAGTAGGAATCTGTTTGGCGATCCACGGCATCGTTCACAATCAGACGGTCACCTTTGCCCCCTACTACGACTTGGAACACTTTGATTTGATCGCCCCTTTGAGCCAAAAATACAATACGGCGGTCTATATAGAAAACGAAGCCAACCTAACGGCTTTAGGCGAGTACTGTTTTTCTTCTGATTCCACGAATTTACTGAGCGTCAGCGTCCATAGTGGGATCGGTGTCGGAATCATCGTTGATGGGCAGCTGCAAACCGGTACTCACGGCATGGCGGGGGAAGTTGGTCATTCTACGCTCTTCCCTCACGGCAACTTGTGCCCTTGCGGCAATCGAGGCTGCTTAGAGCAATATGCGTCGAACAAAGTCTTGTTTGACACCTACAGTCACTATACAAAAACTGCGTTCGTTAATTCGGATACCTTTGCACAAGCCTATCATGCCGGAGAAAAATCAGCAGTCGAATTGGCGCAACAAAATGTTGAGTTTCTTAGTATTGGGCTAAACAATGTCATCACTTTTTCTGATCCCGAAGAAGTCTATATCAACAGCTCGGTCTATCGCAAAATTCCTGATTTATTACTGGCGCTGCAACAAAAATTGACCAGCCAGTTCACCAAAAACACGAAGATCAAAAACAGTCGATTAGGCGATCAGGCCCCGCTGTTTGGCGGCAACGTTTTAGTGGCGAAACATTTCTTGAATATCAACGATTTGCGCTTTGCGGCACTTGATCTCTCCCGTGTGATCCGTTAAATGAATGCTGGACTGAAGACTCAGTCCAGCGTTTTCTTTTGGTAAAAAGGTCTCACTATCCTTTGATTCCGCCAGCCGTCACACCGCCCACGATGTATTTCGATAGAAACAGGTAAATCAGCAATAAAGGAATAATACTTAAGGAGATCCCTAGATACATACTGCCAAATTCAGTACGGTAAACATCCGTTTTCAGCAATTGGACCAGCATCGGCAACGTATACTTTTCCGTATCGTTGATCAAGATCAAGGGCATCAAGAAATTATTCCACGAGGTCACGAACGAGAAAATCGCCATGGTGGCTAAGCCCGGTTTCATCAAGGGCAACATGATGCGATGGAAAATTTTGATTTCGCCGGCTCCGTCCAAACGAGCAGAATCTGCCAAATCAGGATGATAGATCGTTTCTAAGTATTGCTTTAAGAAAAAAACGGTAGCAGGTGATGCGATCGCTGGTAAAATCAATGGCAGAAAATTATTTAAGAGCCCTAAGCGATTCATAAATTGATAAAAACCGATCATGCTGATTTGCTGAGGAATCATGATCAGCCCAAGAATGACAGCAAACAGGACTTTCTTGCCACGAAACTCATAGGCGATCACGCCATAAGCTGTCAATGCCGAAAAATATACATTGAGAACGGTAGCGCCAGCCGCAATCAAGAAACTATTTTTAAACCCATTGAAAACATTGAAGCCTCTGCCCATTAAGACGGACCAGTTGTATTGGAGATTACCGCCTGGCCACAAGGACAGCCCTTGCTGGATCTGTTCTGCTGAACGGGTCGCATTGACTAAGACGACCCAAAAGGGCAGAATACTTAAGATGGTCAGCAACACCAAAAAGACATAGATCAACAATCGTTTTGCCCGATAGCTATTTTCCATTTATTTTCGCCCCACTTTGCTATTTTCTTTGAAAAATTGAAACAATAACGTGCTTAATACGATTGAAAGTACCAGTAATAGCACCGACGCGGTTGCGGCAATGTTGAAATTCCGACTCCCGGTAAAGGCTTGGTTGTAGATAAACATCGTGATCGTTAAGACACTATTGTTGGGATTGCCGTTTGTCAGCAAAAAAGGAATGTCGAACATTTGCAAGCCGCCAATCAAAGACGTCACCAATGTATAAAGCAAGATTGGTTTTAACAAAGGCAGCGTGATCTTGCGGAAAATTTGACCATCATTGGCTCCATCGACCATTGCTGATTCAAAAAGAGCATCATCAATGCTCAAAATGCCCGAAACCAAAACGATCGTGGTCTGACCATACCACATCCAAAATTGGATAAAGGAAACGATCAGCCGAGTGCCCGTTTCACTACGGAAAAAGTCATAGGGCTGGTCCAAAACACCGAAATGCTGCAAGACTAGGTTGATCGGACCTAACGGAAAACTGAACAAAACGAAAAATAAGATTGCTACTGAAGCGGCAGTAATGATGTTGGGTAAGTAAAAAGCGACTTTGAAGAAGCCTTTCCCCCGCAAGCGCAACTTGATATTGGTAAACCATGCCGCCAGCAACAGAGCCAAGCCAATTTGAGGAACAAAGTTTACGCCCCACAAAATAAAGGTATTGCTGATGGATTTTAAAAATAACGGGTTGCGAAAAATCGCAAAATAGTTATCCAGTCCGACAAGATTGGCAGCTGGATTCCACCCTTTTAGATCCGTAAAGCTTAGGTAAATCGTATAGAGAATTGGATAAAGCTGAAAAACCAAGAATGCTAGAAAAAATGGTGCGATAAATAATAGCCCATAGCGATGATACTGTTCAAATCTTCTCTTATTCTGCATCGTAATCCCCCTGATATTTATTTCTTCTACTGCCAACTTCTGCCTGTAAAGACAAGCCATTTGAGCAGCGCATAATACCTAGAAAAGGTTGAAACCGACCCCGTCTTCGGTGCCGGTTTCAACAACACCTAATCTACTTGAACATCTGGATAAGCATTGACGACCGCATCTTTAAAGTTTTGGATTGCCGTTTCCTGATCCACTTCACCTTTTGAATATGGTGTCAAACAACTATCCGTAAAGAGGGTTTCAATCGTCTGGTCATACTCGGTCAGAATTTTCGCGTTGATGTCTTGAACCATATCGGCAAATTCTGCATAGTGGTTTTGACCGCCTAAAAATTCCTCTTCATATTCGCCTTTAATTTCTTCAACGACTCGCTCATTTGATACAAAATCACCGGTATCTTCGGCCCATTGTTTTAAAAATGCTTGATCTGTGGTCAAGTAAGCCACCAATTGCGCAGCTTCTTCTTGCATCTCAGAATTTGCCGTAGCACCGATCCATGTGCCGCCCCAGAACCACGACGACGGTCCTTGGATCATGCGCCAGTCGCCTTCTGTTGAGCTGGAGTTATCGGCAGCTGTCGCATTTGGTTTTAACCAATAGTGCAGTCCCCATGTCGGCAAACTATAACCAAATACATTGTCGCCATTCATTCCAGCAAACCAAGCTTCTGATTGTCCTTCTGTATCTTGTGTCAGGCCTTCTTCTACAAATTTTCGTGATACATCCAACAAGTCATACAAACTGTCGTCGATCACTAATTTGCCGTCTTCAACCCAGCCATGTTCGCGTTGACCATAAAAAGGCTTTGCCAAATCTTGGACACTAGAGATCATATAGGTGGTTCCACCACTTTTTTCTTTGACTGCTTTGGCTTGCTCATAGAACTTGTCGTAGTCTGACAATGCCGCTTGCGCAGCCGCTGGATCATCGATCCCTAGCAGCTCTTCTGCCATCGATGCCCGGTAATAAAAACCGCCAGGAGCAGCTTGCCAAGCCAAGGCATGAAGAACCCCGTCTTTTGAAGTCCCTACGTCTTTGACATATTGATACGTATCTGCCGCGGCTTCATCAAGCCCCAGTGAACCAAGGTCTGCCATCATACCTGATTCCACATATTTTTTGACAAAGGCAGATTCTAAAGCAATCACATCTGGTGCATCTTTGGAACCGAGAATCGGATCGAGCTTGGTCTCGAATTGGTCAGAAGGAATCTCCACGATCCGAATGTCATAGGCCAAGTCGTCATGCGCCGGCAAATAGTAATCATTGATCATCGTTGATAATTCTGAAGTAAAGGTCCAAACCACGAGCTCATCCTTGCCACTACTTCCCGTTGCGCTATTATCTGAGCTGCTGTTTCCAGAACCATTCCCGCAACCACTAAGCATAAAAGCTGCTAAGCCCGCTACTGACGCTGTTTGTAAGACCCGTTTCCAATTTTTCATCTTTCTTCCTCCTCGATTTTTTGATAGTCAAATGAATCAAAATCAGCCGCCAAACGATTGCCGGTCGTATCGATCGCAAACATCCCTACAAAAGCCCCTGTAAAGAATCCACCGTAATGTTCTGCTACATAGTCGTCAGACAATTGCAAGCTGTCAAATAGCTGATCGATGACCTGCCACTCTTTTTGATCAAACGAGTACGCGTATTGATAGTGGGCATAATGAACGATCGTTTTGAAGTAGACTGTTTGTACATCGGCTGGTATCACAACTTCTGGTGCTTTTTGACTCTTCAGTTGGCCCTTCTCGCTTGCCAATACAGTGATGATTCTGCCTTTCGTCTCATCATGAGTGATGTAGATCGCCGACCAGTTTTGTGTATTGTAGTAATTCGTCATGCCTGCCAACTGTAGAAACGAGGTCGGTGAAAATTCGACGGCAGTCGTTGCTTCGAAACGAAAATCGCTCCATCTTCTTGCCACCAGTGCTTGATGGAACAAGGAATTGAACGACTCTCGCCCATACAAGCGCAAGTACCCTGGTCGTGCGGTCAAACTACCGATTTCCTCAGAAAAAGGAATCCGCAAGGTTTGAAACACTGGTGCCAACGACGCCTCTTCAAAATCATCAAAGCCTGATTCTGTTTCCCACGGATGTTCGGGCAGCTGTGGCTGTGGGACTTCCTCTTTTGGAAAGTTTCCGCCTGTGATATACGGCCAATCATTTTCCCAATAAACAGACTGGATCGCTGTTTCTCGTCCGAGCGGGCAATAGCCGCGATTTTCTAAGAGGGGCGTTTCGGGATACTTCAGCGCTCGCCCTGTTAAGTGAACAAAATACCATTCATCGGTCTGCGTTTTCACAAATGAACCATGGCCAGCTTTTTGTAGCAGGATCTCTGGCTGTCCCCAGGAACTGATCAGAGGGTTTTGAGGATGAACTTCATAAGGCCCTTCGATGTGCGTCCCACGAGCGATGGTACTTGCATGTTCAAACTTGGTGCCGCCTTCTGCCGTCAATAAATAATAATAGCCGTTCACTTTATACATAACCGGTGCTTCCGTCAATTTGCGCTCTGTTCCTTTGAAGATAATTTTGGGCTGCCCCACCAATTTCTTGGCTTGCCAATCAAACTCTTGGAGAGCGATCCCGTAAAAGGAATGGTTTGTCGGGCGATAATCCCAAACCATGTTCAGAAAATATTTTTTGCCGTCGTCGTCATGAAATAACGAGGGATCGAAACCAGAAGAATTCATATAAATTGGTTCTGACCAATCCCCATCAATGGTTTCACAGGTGATCAAATAATTGTTCACATCTTTCCAACTATTAGATTGTGTTTTGACATCTGAATAAATCAACCAAAAACGACCATCACTGTAACTTAAGTTTGGCGCCCAAACGCCCCCAGAATCTGGGTTTCCTAGCATATTCAACTGACTGACACGATTGACTGGTGTACTGATCAAGCGCCAGTTCTTCAAATCCTTCGAATGGAAGATGCGCACACCTGGAAACCATTCAAAGGTCGACGTAGCAATGTAATAATCTTCACCTGCACGACAAATACTCGGGTCTGGATGAAAGCCTGTTAGTATCGGATTGGTAATCAAAAAAATTTCCTCCTCTTTCCCTTTTTGGCATTTTGTGATTCAACTGAGTGTCAGTAGGAATGAGCTTCATTCAGTTAGTAAGTTTTCTTTACTAATATACCTAACAAAAAAAAGAAACTTACTGCTGCAGCTCATTTTAAAAATATTCACTAATCATTGTTCTATTTACTTTCTTCAGCTGAACTGTCATAATTATAGAATGAAATCGCTGTCATTCACAGGACGATTTCCACACATCGATAGACAAAAAATGGAGGATAGATCGCGTGACCATTTTAGAAGAATACCATTTCGGCGAATACCTCGGCGTTTCCAGTTACCATCCCTACTCGCTTAATTACATGGAACATTTTCATCGTTCCTTTGAATTGCTTTTTTGTAGTGATGGCGAAGCGGTTGTCAAAATCGAAGAAAGTCCCTATGTCCTTACGACAGGCCAAGTGTTATTAGTCATGCCTTATCAGACTCATGCCATTGAAACCGCTAAGGAATCACAATTGCATATTCTTGTGTTTTCACCTGAGTATATTCCAGATTTTTACGCCAAAACGAAAGATTTCGCTTTGTCAGATCCGGTGATCACCATTGATTCATCTGTTGCCAAGCAGCTCTACTATCCTTTATTTGAAACGGATTCCCTCTATTTACGAAAATCGGCACTGTATCAAGTCCTTTACCTTTTTGAACACCAAACGACTTTATTACCAGCCAAAAATCAAGAGGATATCCTGATCCAGCTACTTGTTTACATCGAATCCCACTTCAAAGAAGAACTGACGCTCGAAAAACTAAGCAGCAGTATCGGCTATAGCAGCGTCTACGTTTCCAGAATGATCACCGATAAATTGAAAAGCACCTTTCCTCGGCTTTTGAATCAAGCAAGAATACGCCATGCCTCTTTTTTGCTGACCCATAGTCTCTTGCCGATTACGGAAGTAGCAGAACAAGCAGGCTTTCAAAATGTGCGAACCTTCAATCGAAATTTCAAAGCATTGACCTCACTGACGCCAAAAGAATACCGTTTAAAACACAATGCTCATTTTTCGTTGCTGAAGGAATAGCGTAAAAAAAGCAGCTTCACTTAGCTGTAAAGTGAGCTGCTACAATCTTACTCGTTTTTCTAGTCAGCCTTTTGCCTCATTCCTAGAAACTAGTGAAAAACGCTCTAACTTCCCCTTCTTCATAGAGAAATGAGCAGGAAAAAACCAATTGCCAAAATGAACCTTTGTTGTTTTACTGATTCCACAAAACTATGCCTGTTTTAAAACACCGTACTTTTTAGCTTCATACCCTTTTGCTTTGTTGATACTTCTTGGAATATCGATCAATCCCAAGAAAAATGATTCACGACGAGCCAGTCTTTGACTTTCATCAGATCAGAAAAAGTTTTCACCTGTGCAGCTACTTCTTGCTCAAGTTTTGGCTGTTTAAGCAAAGGATACTTCCCATTTTTCTTGACTGGCAAAGCACTCAAATCATCCGCAATCAGAAAAGCTGGGATCTCGGCTTGTTTTGCGGCTTTTATGCCAGCTAGAGAATCTTCTAATACCAAGGCTTCTTCAGGCTTTACGCCTAAATGTTGGCAAGCTGTTAGAAAGATTTCTGGATCAGGTTTGCCCTTTCGCACTTGATCCCCAGAAACCACCGTATCAAACCAATCTGGCATCTGTTCCATTTCAAAGTACGCCTTGATTTTTTCTTTCGATGAAGAGGATGCCACGGCTATCAAGCAATCTTGTTTTTTTAATGCTTCCAACAGGTCAAGAAGGCCGGGCTTTTTGAACACCCGTTTTTCTTCAGCTAAAATCACTTCTTTCTGACGATTCATCGCTTCTCGCCACCGATCCGTTGGTACTTGATTGCCATAAAGTTCCTGCATCCCTATACGAATATCTGCTTCCGTTCTGCCAGTCAGGTAATAATAAACTTCTTGGCAAACTTCAAAATCATATTCCTCCGCGGCTCTTAAATAAGCGCGGTAAGCTAGACGACCTGTTTCAAACATCAAACCGTCCATATCAAAAATCACCAGTTTTATCTTTTTCATCCTATAGCCTCCTTTACTTTTCTGCGAATAAAAAAGCAATGGTACCAAAATCCTTTGGCACCCATTGCTTCACCTTGTTTATTTACAGCTGACTGCTCAACTTAGCAATGATTTTACATGCGCCAAATGGCTGTCAGCCTTTTCCCGACCTTCTTTTATTAATGATTCTGAAAGAATGAAGGAGCCGCCAACTGCTAGCACCTGCGGATCAGATAAGTAGTCTTGCATATTTTCGAGGTTGATTCCGCCAGTTGGGACAAATCGAATATCATAAAACGGACCGCTGAGGGCTTTGATCGCCGGCAAGCCCCCGTAGATATCCGCGGGGAAAAATTTCACAACTGATAAGCCATAAGCCGCTGCTCGTTGAATGTCATTTGGGGTAGCTGTTCCTGGAAACACTGGAATGTTTTCGGCAAGACAAAATTCCACCACATCAGGTACAAGAGCAGGGGAAACAATAAAGCGCGCCCCTTTCTCAACTGCTGCTTTCGCTTGTTCTAAAGTGCGCACCGTGCCTGCGCCTACGATCAATTTGCCTGATTGAGAGAGTTTTTCAATCGCTGCTAAAGCAAGGTCACTGCGGAAGGTCACTTCAATAAAGGGTAGTTCATGTTCGATCAACAGTGATTCTACTACTGGCAAATAGGTAAGATCCGTTGCAGTGTAAAGAGGCAATACCCTTGTTTTTGCCAATTGTTCATAGAGTGTCATACACTCTTCCCTCCCTTCGTTTCCTTCGATTGCATTTGTTCTTTCAAGACGGCTTCATGAAGCCCTTGAAGATAACTGATCCCAATCGCGCGATCATACAGACCATAGCCTGGCATCGCCACTTCCCCCCAGATCGTCCGCCCGTGATCTGGACGGATGACGCCATCAAAACCGACCTCAACCAAGGCTTTCATGATGGCATACATATCTAATGATCCTTCGGTGGATAGATGGGCGGATTCTTTAAATTTACGTTCCCCCATAAACAACACATTGCGGAAATGAACAAAGTTGATGCGTCCCTTTAAGGCATGAACGATCTCCACCATGTCGTTTTCTGGATCGGCACCTAACGAACCGGTGCACAACGTCACCCCATTATAAGGCGAATCCACGATAGCCATGATTTTTTTTAAGTCCTCTAAATTTTTGGTGATTCGTGGCAAGCCAAAAATTTCCCAAGGTGGATCGTCGGGATGGATCGCCATTTTCACATCTACTTCTTCACACACAGGAATGATCCGCTTTAAGAAATAGCTTAAGTTATCAAAGAGGATCTCTTGAGTGACCCCCTCATAAGTTGCCATCAAACGCTGGAACTTTTTCAGTCGTTCTTCTTCCCAACCTGGCAATTGAAAGCCTTTTGATTGGCTATGGATCAGCGTATACATCTCACTAGGTTCCATATCATCCACAACGGCTTGATCATAGAGCAAGGAGAAGCTGCCATCCTCGTTTTGATAAAATAGATTTGTTTTGGCCCAGCCGAAGATCGGTTTGAAGCTATAGCAGATCATATGTACATCACAAGCTGCTAAATTCCGAATCGTTTGAATATATTGATCAATGTAGTGATCCCGTTCCTCTGTTCCAGCTTTGATCGCATCGTGGATCGCCACACTCTCAATCCCTAAAAGCGAAAGATGCTCTTTTTCAATTGATGCTTTTAGTGCGTTGATTTCGGAAATCTCCCAGATATCTCCGGGCATTTTATTCAGAAGTGTTCCTACAATGCCGTGCATTCCTGGAATTTGTCGAATATTCGTTAACGGGATCGTATCCCCTTCCCCGTACCATCGAAACCCCCATTGCATTTGCTGTCATCCTTTCGTTTTTAAAAATCATCGTCCTCATCAGTTTCTTCGCTACTATCACCTGCTGAAGAATTGTGCCAAAGCGCTACACTATTTTCTCCTTGCTGGATCACTGCTGCTACCGCCTGTTCAATCGGTGTCGCCAAAAATTGGTGATTGATCGCTTCTAATACCATCGGCAGATTCACTCCGCCGATCACATACGTCTTTTCCTGAAGAGGTTCTTCTAATTGATTGATCGTTACAACCGACTGATTGTAGGGACTCGCACTCAATAGATCAGCAAACACCACTACACCGTCCCCTTGATCTGTTTCGTGGATTGCTTCACGGATTTTGTTTCCCAGAAGTTGAATATCCTCTCCGTGGTTCAAATTAACGACCGCAATATTTTCGACACTGCCCATGATCACCTCTGCAGCATCTTTAAAACCAGTACTCAGCTGTCCGTGAGTTGCCAATACGATTCCTAACAAATGTTGTTCCTCCTTTTTTCGCTTCCTAACCAAATAACGCAAGGACTTTTTGCATATTCCTACTATTCAGCTCTTTTTGCTTTAATTGTTTTCTAGGCAACACATACGTCTGATCCTGCTGCTTTTCTGCACAAAACAGATAGTTGATGCTGCCCATCACTTCACTACTGTGTTCGATCGCCAGCTGCTGCAGTTGCCCTTCATTGAATTGCTTGCCGATAGCTCGAATCGGAGCATCGGCGCCGATAGAATCTAAATAATAAATCTTCGCATTCGGCCCTACTGAATCACGTAACACTTCCAACCCGCGTTCTCCAAAACTTCCTTCATCAAGAAACGCAAAAGCAGTCGCTGTTTGATTGTTTTGACTGATCAGTGACAGCAGCGCTAAGATAGAGGACGTATTGCGGGTCAGATTTTGCTCAAATCCTGCCCCGCGGCTTACGCGATTTAATAGCAGAAAATAAATACCGACTCCTAAAGCAAAAAGCGCTGTTTGCCATGACAACAAGGGAAATCTCCCTGAGGCAAAGTGGATATAAAGCCAGGTACCCAACAACCCAAAAAGAATCATCACTGCTGAAGCAGTCAGAATAAATTGATTTGTTCTGCGCCCTTGCTCCTGCCGATCAAAAAAATGGTAATCGCCGAAATGCTGTGGCGGTGTATCATAATATGTGCAGATGATCCGTTTTGCTTTGGTCAGATCGCCAACATACAAATTGCGTGAGGCGTTTTTTTTCGTGTGATCATACTCGATCACCTGAAGATCTTTGCGAAACGGAATGATATCTGCGATGAGTGCCTTCAAAAATCTTTGTTTGCTTTTATCCGTGGAACGCGATCGGTAGACATACCGATAACGAAAAAGCCAATCACGAAATGTTTCTGTTTGATTCATGGCGGATTCTCCTATTCACAAATTACTGACAAGGAAGGAGGAACTCTATTTTTTATAAGATCCTCCGCCTTCCTCTTCAACAGATGACGAACGCGCTCAATGATTACAAATTGAACTGCTTCAACACATCTTTAAGCGTTGATTTCGGTGCAGAAGGTGTTGCTTGAAAATAGATTGATTCCACACCGTACGCTTCGTTCATTTCTTTGAGTTTTTGCGCATCAGCTTGATTTAAATAAACAGATTTCGTTACCAAGAGATCTTTCTCGGGATCTTTTTGGGCGATACCGCCTATGTTCAATTCTTTCATTGGCACGCCGTGTTTGACTAAGTCGTACATCACACTGACGGTTTTAGCGATCAAAATACAGTTGTAATCTTTGAAGTTGTATTCATCCCAGTAAAATTTGGCTTTTTCTGGTGTAACGACGATCGTTTTTTGCCCTGTGCGGCTACCGGCATTTTTGTATAATTCCCGCATGAACTTATCCTTAGCTACTACCTCATCCACTACAAAAATCGAGTTGACTCCGCTTTTTTGTGACAAGGTCATCATGACCTGCCCATGGATCAATCGTTCATCTACTCGTGCTAAATTTACTACACCCATTTTTTCCACTTCCTTTTCTTATAAAATACCGACACCGGCTAAAATAATCAGAATCAAGGTCAGCCATAGTAATGCTTGCGTGACTTTTAATCCTTTCTTTGTATAGAACCAGTAGACGCCCATTACAACTGCTAACGGCAAGATCCCTGGTACAATCTGATCAAGGATATCTTGGATAATAAATTCTCGTCCAGAAATATCAAACTGCAGCGAAGAACTGACTTTGACATAGTTTCCAGCCAGAACCCCCATCATAAACAAACCGAGAACCGACAGTGTTTCAATTGCGGTTTGGACGCCTGTACTCTGCATCAAACCAGTTGCATTGCGCCCCATCGAAAATGCTTGACGGGCGAAAAACATTCCTAGTGAAACTTGATACAGTGCAAAGCAAATGAATGGGAACAACGCACCTAGTGGACTTCCTTGCTGTGCCCAAGGAACAGCAATCGCAATAAAGATATATTGAACGGTTCCTGAGTCGATGGCATCTCCGATTCCTGCTAAAGCACCCATCAAACCAGCTTTCGTGTTGTACATTAGATCATCTTGCATCAAAATCTCTTTTTTCTCATGCTCTTCCTCGGCCCGCTGTTGTTCCATTGATGACATCAGCCCAGTGATGACTCCGCCCCCCCAACTCAGCTGGGTATTGAAAAACAGCAGTTGGCGTTTGTAGGCAGCTTTCAGTGCCTCATCGTCTTTGTAAAGTTTGCGCAAAATCGGCATCATGGCGTATAAAAGCGAGGGTGATAAATACCGTTCAAATGAATGCGGGATCTCATTGGCGAAATGCCATCTTAGGTATGCTTTTGTGACATCTTTCTTCGTGATTTCTTCTGGTGCGCCTTGCGCTTTTTGAATTGTTTCGGTCATTACTACTCCTCCTTATCGATTAGAACCCGTCATCATAGTCATCGTCATCATCAAAGGATGGTGATGCTGTATTCGTTTCTGGGGCTGGGACCAATTTTCCTTTTTGTGACTGAACAAAAATCAACGCGATCAAAATGCCAAAAATCGCATAGGTGACCATGGTAATTTCCAGCGAACTGAAAACTACACTCATGAAATAGGCCAAGAAGAAAAAGACCATATAATCTTTTCGACCGATCACATAGACGGTAGTTGCAATCCCGATCGCTGCCAATCCGCCGCCGACTACTTCTAAAATATGAATAACGACTGTCCCCTCAAGAGCATTGATGACATCAGCAATCAGTGGAGCGCCTAAATAAAGTGCAATAAATACCAGCGGAACAAATAAAATAAATGAAGCCAGCGTTGGGTATAAAATAATTGAACGCGTCATTGCCTTGGCATTAAGATCTTCTACTGCTTTATCCGTATACTTTCCTAAGAAGGTATTGATAAAGAAACGGAACTGATACAAATAACTCCCTAGCAACCCAACAGGAACGGCAACAGCAATCGCTGCTTCTGGTTGCAGATTTCCTAGCAAAGCTACCGGTACAGCAATCGCCGCAGCAATCGAAGGTTCCGCCGGCATGGATCCGCCAGGAGAAAATACCCCCATGTAAATCATTTGTAAAGCGGCAGTAACGATCATGGCTTGAGCCACATTTCCCATCACCAGTCCGACAACTAATCCCGTCATCAATGGTGAAAAACGTAAAGTCAGTGTGGCGCCTCCGCCGAGCCAACGAGACATGACTGCTGCAACCCATAGCGCAATCAGTAAACTTTGTGTAACACTTAATGTATCCATTTTTCCTCCTCCTAAACTTCTTTCAAATAGTTTTCTAAATCAAGAACAGCTTCTTTCAAGCGTTCTTTGGTGATTAAGACTGGAATCAAGTGTACTTTTTCTTTCGAATCTATGAACTGCACCAACTGATCGATGACTTGTGCATCTTCAGGAAAAATACCCATTTGATGTAAACTCATTGGTAAGTGCAATTCTTGATAAAAGGGGATCAACTGATCGATGACCGTCCATTTTTCTTCAAGGGCTAATTGATAAAACATCCCATAGGCAACCTTTTCCCCGTGAAGAAAACGATGACTTTCAGGCAGATATTTACTGATGGCATCATGCATCGCATGCGCCGCTGCATTGCGGGCATATTTATCGCCTAGCCCGCCTACCATTCCAGCAACTGCAATAACGATCTCCGACAAGTGACAAAAGGCGTCTGTCACTTCCTGCCGCTTCATATCTTCAATCGCTTGTTTCGATTGTGTCAAAATAGCTGTTTCGCATAATTTTGCTGTATAGCCTGCCATTTGCAAGAAGGGCTCATTTTTCAAATGTGGTTGGGCTAAGATTGCTTCCGATTCAATCCACTTTGCCAACGTATCTGCTAAACCGGCGATGAAGTAGGAGACTGGTGCATCGATCACTAACGTCGGATCGGTAATCAAAAAAGCAGCCTGTCTTAAATAGTGTTCCGACTTTCCTTCAGATTCTCCCGACTCTTTATACATGACAGACAAGGGTGTCCATGGTGCACAATTACTGGCCAATGTTGGGATCAGTCCAAAGGGTCGATTGACTACATGTGCTGCATATCCCACTAAGTCGGCTAACTTCCCGCCGCCAACCCCCAGAATAAAATCGATCGCCAGTTCTTCAACAAGATCAGCAATCAGCCCAGCGCCATAATAGCTGCATTCTCCCGTGTAGCGATGATAAAAAATTTCCAAATGCGCATCTTCTAAAAAGAGTAATTTTGGTTTTGCTTTTTCCCATGAAACCGTTCCATGTACGAGCAGCAGTCGTTTTACTTTGTATTCTTTTAATACTTCCGGCACATAGTCGATCGCGCCTTCATGGTAACGATAAACTTGCGGTCCAACCTTTACTTTTAAATCCGTTAGCACGAGTTTCACTCTCCTTTATACAGCCAAAAACCGACTTTCCGCTTGAACAGCACGGTCTGGCAGCAGCCCCTTAACGATTCGTTCAATATCCGTTACACATTTGTTTCCCATCTCTTCTAAGCATTCCATAGTATAAGCCGATGTATGCGGTGTCATAACTACATTTTCAAAAGCTAAATACGGATGATCTTTATGACCAGGCTCTTCCTCTAAGACATCGGTGGCAAGACCAGCAATTTTCCCACTTTTTAATCCGCTTACAATTGCCTCTTCATTCAAAAGGGCGCCACGGG
Source organism: Enterococcus sp. 5B3_DIV0040 (assembly GCF_002140755.1). Classification (NCBI taxonomy): domain Bacteria; kingdom Bacillati; phylum Bacillota; class Bacilli; order Lactobacillales; family Enterococcaceae; genus Enterococcus; species Enterococcus sp. 5B3_DIV0040. The sequence continues at coordinate 394,745 of NZ_NGLC01000001.1, read as the reverse complement.
CACTATTGGAGAGATATACTTGATCTTTCATTTTTGAAATTTCTTCAAAGGAAATCATATGATAATTTTCCTCCGTCAAGTTAGCACATAGACAAATAATATCTGATTTTGCTAGCAGCTCGTCTAGCTCGACTTTTTTTCCGCCATAGCTTTGAATATGCAAAGCGGACTTATATGGATCGTATGCCAAAACCTCGCAGCGGAAACCATTTCTCAATATTTCTACTACACAACTTCCAGTATTGCCGACACCGATCACCCCTACCGTCTTGTTAAATAATGCGCGTCCGACAAAGTTCGCTCGTTTTTCCCATTGATCTTCGCGGACCTTTGTATTCGATTCAACTGTACAGCGCAGAAGCGCCAATAGATTGGTCACGTTATTTTCTGCTACTGCATCTCGCTCGACCAAAGCTGGAATGATCGAAACAATCGTTTGGTGGTCCTTCGCTGCTTCTAAATCAATATTGTTATAGCCGATCCCGTGGCGTGTGATCAGTAGCAATTCATCTTTGTACTCAAAAAACTCTTTGGTAAAAAATGGGGTAACACTTGCTATAATGATGTTGTATCCCTTAAGCTTTTCTGCTAATTCTTTCCCATTGATTTCGCTATCGAACGTGAAATGACTGACAGTTCCGATTGCTTTCAACCGCTCGATATGTTGCGGAAAGATTTTTCCAAAGCTGCTGGAATTCACTATAGCGATCTTAAACTGTTCCATATTCTTCCTCCTTACTCTTTTGCAACAATCTAGTGACCACCAAAACCATTCCTTAGCGCAGAGACGACTTTTGCTGAGAAACTGTCTTCTTCTTGGGACAAATTTCTCATAAACAAACTCATAGCGATCGTCGGTACAGCAACATTCATCTCCAAAGCCGTTTCCACAGTCCACCTAGCTTCACCAGAAGCTGCAACAACCCCGCGATATTCCTCCAACTTAGGGCTCTCATTAAATTGGGCCGCTGCGATTTCCATCAGCCAGCTGCGAATAACCGATCCATGATTCCATACCTCTGCGACGGAAGCCAAATCAAAGTCATAGGCACTTTGTTCAATCAATTGAAAGCCTTCACCGATGGCTTGCATCATTCCGTATTCGATACCGTTATGGACCATCTTTAGAAAATGACCGCTTCCTGATTCCCCTGCATAAAGGTAGCCTCCTAAAACAGCCACATCTGCAAACAAAGATTCCACCTCTGAAAAAGCGATTTCATTCCCGCCAATCATCAAACATGCATCTTTTCTAGCTCCGGAAACCCCACCAGAAGTCCCACAATCAAAGTAATGCACCTCTTTTTCTTTAAACCAGGCTGCTCGGCGAATCGAATCTTTGTAATTAGAATTTCCGCCTTCAATCACGATGTCTTTCGCTGATACAAGGGGACATAGTTCTTCAAGAATCCCCTCAGTCACAGTTCCCGCAGGAAGCATCAACCATAAAACCCGTCGGCCGCTAAAAGAATTCGTCAAATCAGCTAGCGTTTGATAGAGTGTAATTCCAGCTTCTTGCGCTGTTTTCTGCGCATGTATCGAAAGATCCAGCCCTTTTACTTGATAACCTTGATCTTTTAAATTGAGGGCCAAGTTCAATCCCATTTTTCCAAGTCCGATAATTCCTATCTCCATGATAGCGCCTCCATTTCATACTTTTATTATACGAAAAAATATTTTTTTGTAAACACAAAAAATAAAAATAATTTTTATTTGCTTTTTTTCTTTAAAAGAGGTAACTTTAAAAGAGGTAACGTAACAATACAAAGATAATAATGTTCATATAAAGGAGGTAACCGTCTTTGACTGTTTCGATTCGCCTGCAAATAAAAACGCTTTATAAAGACTTAAGTCTCAAAGAACAAGCGATTGCCGACTACATTTTGGAAAATCCTAGTAAAGTCAGCCACAGTTCAATCAGTGATTTATCCAATGAATTAGGCATCGCTGATTCGACCTTTTTTCAATTCACAAAAAAACTCGGTTACAACGGATTTAAAGACTTCAAAATGGCAATGCTGATGCAGGAAAATGATTTTTCTGCCATTTCGATCCATGAAAATATCCAGAAGTCTGATAATGAATTGACTATGGCTCAAAAAGTATTTGATTCCAATATGACCACATTGACTGATACCAAAAATCTTTTGAAAGAAGAAGATTTAAAGCTTGCTGCTGCAATGATCAATCAATCTAAACGACTTTTTTTCTTCGGCGTTGGTGGTTCAGAGATCGTGGCAACCGATGCCTATCACAAATTTTTGCGCTCGCCGATCACTGTTTTTCACAGCAGTGATTATCACATCCAACTGATGGAGGCTTCATTGTTGACGCCAGATGATTGCGGCATTTTTATCTCTCATACTGGAAAATCAAGAGAAACCATTGAACTAGCTCAAGTTGCCAAAAACAATGGTGCCAAAATTATCGTCATTACTAGCCATGCTGCTTCCCCTTTAGCCAAACTCGGCGACGTGGTTTTCATCTCTATTTCCGAAGAAACTGAGTTTCGCTCAGAGGCATTGGCATCCAGAATCGCTCAACTGAGCATCATGGATTCCCTCTATGTCATCTTAATGTTTATTAATCGAGACAAAGCACAACAATCGATTGCCAAAATTCGGCGCTCCATTTCAAAAATCAAAGAACCCTGAGAAGGGAAGAAAAAACTTACATTTTTCTGCGTTTCGCTAATTCTTTTGTGAATCACAGTTGATATGCAAAAAAACTTGTGCTTTTTTCTGTACTCTTCTTTGGTTTCTTATCAACTTTTTCAGTTCTGAATCTCAAATGCGCTGAGCCTGCCAAAAATCTTGTCCCTTACTCTTGCTAATGTTCGCAAAAAAACCACATCACAAAGCTATCCGCTCTGTAATGTGGTTTTTTAAGACTATCTTTTTTTAGGTAAATCAATAACGACTAGACACAATCTCTGCTCCAAAGGGCATCAACGCTAAGCGCGCCATTTTCAATGATTGCGCCGCAAATGGAATGCCGATGATCGTGATGGCTAGAATGACTGCGCTAGCTAAATGGCCTAAAGCCAGTGGTATACCAGAAAAAATCAACCATAAAATATTTAGAATCACGGACACGCCACCGCCACGGTAAACGATGTCTTTCCCAAATGGTGCGAGTGACAACGTCGCAAACTTAAAACATTGCAGACCAATGGGAATGCCGATGATGGTGATACACCATAAACACCCAGCCAAAAACCATGAGATCGCACCGATCAAGCCGCCAAAGACAAACCAAATCACGTTGCCTAAAAAATTCATCTGATTGCCCTCCTTCTTTTTTTAATAAAGACTGTTCCTGTTTTAGCAAAGAAAGCAGAGGACATCGAAAGCACTCAGACGTGCGCTATCGTCTGATGCTCCGCTTCTCTTTTTTCTTAATACAAGCGAAATGTGTTATTTTGTAAAATGCTTATTGCCCAGAATCAACGGTTGATTCGCTGCTATTGTTAGACTCATTTGAGTCATTGCCGAAGACACCGGTGATCGAAGACCAGATGCCGCTAAAGAAGCTCTTGATATTTTCCCAAAGTCCCTTAGAGGTTTCTTCGATTTGCTTGCGGGCTTCTGACAGATCCAATTCTTTGATGAAGTCATCGAAGATATTATTGTCTCGCATGTCGCTCATCAAAGAGGTCAATTCAGAAATTTGATTTTCCGTAACGATTCCTTCCAGTCCGTTGTCTTTCAAGGCTTTTTCTACTGTCTCTTGAATATCGGCTTGGGTTAATTCCGTACCATCTGCGGTTTGAGCAGCCAAATCGGTTTTCGCTTGTTCTTGCGCTGCATTCAAAGCTTCATCGGAATAGCCTTCTTTGTCTTTATTCTCTTCGGTGATCGTAGACAGCACATCCATTTCATCTTGGGCTACAGCTACTCGATTCTGATTGATGACACCGCCTGATTCTTCAACGATTTTGTATACCCCAGCTAAAGCTCCGGAACCGTCGATCGGTACGGCAGAAGCGACCGTTAGCTTCGCATCAGTGATCCCTGCCGTCAGCGCTGCATTTTGGTACTGGGCTGCAGTGATGCGGGTAATGTTATCTGGTGTCGCGATATCGACAGTGATTCCTGCCCCGCTTTCTAAAGTCTGCATTCTGACCGAGCTATAGACCGCCCAATCTGCAGTAAAGCCGCCATCGGGAATGTATTTCATCAAGTCATTACCGTTTGTCGTATAAATCGGTGTTTCGCCTTGGATGCCTAAGCGCTCAAGTGTGTAGTCTTCTTGTGCTTTCGTCAAGGCATTTCCGATTGCCACGGCATTGACTTGCAAACGATCTGAACTGCTGTCAGAAGTACTTGTTTGACTGTCGGTAGTGGCTGTCGCTGCGGTAGAACTGCTTGTTGCAGTGGAACTGCTGGTCGTTGAATTGGTTTCGTCAGCAAAAACTTGTGGTGCTGCTAATAAAACTTGGCTAGATACCAAGAGAGTCGCTAAAATCATCGCTGGTTTTCGAGTCTGTTTTTTCATCACTATATCCTCCAAGTGTTGATCTCTTTTTCAGGGATTTTTCCCTCTTACTGCTGTTATTGTACTATAGGTTTTCTTGCAAAGCCTACGTCTAGGGTCTGAAATGAAGAAAAACTTAGAACTCTGGTGCTATTTAAAAAAGGCGCAATTTGGTACTATCCTTGGTACAGCAATACTTTAGACGCTTTTCTTTTCATCAACTGTTTTTTTAGCAAAACCAACAGCGTAGGATTTCAAACAGCTGCCAGAGTAAACAAAAACCACCGAATCGTTTTGATTTGGTGGTTTTTGCTGACTTTCTTATCCTAGCAAGATCATTGCGATCGCCGCCAAGGCGTTGTTAAGAAAATGCATGGCGATGGCTGTTTCTAGACGCTTAGTTTTAACATAAATCAACGCCATGATCAATCCCATAGCACCATAAATCAAAAACTCGACCAGATTGGTGACGGAATGGATGATACTAAAAACCGCTACACTTGAAATGATCCCGACTATTGGGTATTTCTCGAATAAAAGGCCAATAAACCCACCACGAAAAACGATCTCTTCCATAATTGGCGCAGCAACAGCGATCAATAAAAAGATCAAAAGCGGATTTTCGCCTGTAAACAGTTCCCCTAACAATGCATCATTGGCGGTCGCCTCTTGATCGGATATATGCTGCAGATAGAGCGTTCCGCCAACTGCAACGACTCGACCTAAAACAAACCCTCCGACGATCCATAGCCAATTTTTCTTCGTTGACCAGCCAAAGTCAAAGGTGGCAAGTCCTAACTTTTTAGCCAAAAACATCAGTAGACCAATGTTTGCCAAAAGCAAGGCAATCAACCCATAGCTGATCATCGCAGGAATCGTCGGTTCTCCTGCTTCCAAATAATAGATTTTTACCACGCTAAATGCGGTCATCCCTACTTGACTAAGTAAGAATAAGCCAATCAAAATAAAGACATTCTTTACTGCTTTCATGCTCTCCTCCATTGTTTGCTCATTGCATTTTTCAGGATCGGGTTACGACAAATCATGACACAGCCCATCATTTGGTTCCCCATGTTTCCAGAAAATGCTTAGCCACTATCGGCTGCTTATAATGATACTTAGTTTCCTCATTATTTACAACTAATAAAAAATAAAAATAGTTATTTTGCTCATTTTATCGAATAAACCACGCTTTTTCATTCCCATTCTTTTCAAAAAAAAATATAAGTAATGTTTGAAAAAAGCGCTCTCTTATGCTACACTGTTCCTACTTTTGTTTGGCTGACGAACCGCTGCCCCAACCATGTTCGTTTGGACCAACTCGTTGCGAGTATTCGATTTCGAATGCTCTTTTTGTCGCGTTTGTCAAAAGAAAGTGAGTGAATCCAAATGATCCAAGTAGAACACCTCAGCAAGACCTTCCAAGTATCCAAGCGAAAAAGCGGCTTTCGCCAAGCAGCCAAAGCCTTTCTTTCTCGTGAAACCACCACCGTCCATGCGTTGCAAAACATCAGCTTTACCATCAATGAAGGCGAAATGGTTGGCTACATCGGGCCTAATGGTGCTGGAAAAAGTACCACCATCAAAATCATGTGCGGGATTTTGACCCCTGATCAAGGCGTTTGTCACATCAATGGTCGTACGCCTTGGCAAGAACGTATCCAACATGTCAAAGACATCGGCGTCGTCTTCGGGCAACGCAGTCAACTCTGGTGGGATGTCCCCGTCAATGACAGCTTTGATTTGATTCGTGATATCTACAAAGTCGACGCTGCTAGTTATCAACGCAACCTAGAAGAATTAGTCACCTTACTAGATTTAGGTGAGATCTTAAAAACCCCTGCTCGTTCCTTAAGTCTCGGTCAGCGTATGCGCTGTGAGATCGCAGCCTCCTTACTCCATGACCCCAAAATCTTATTTCTTGATGAACCCACCATCGGTTTAGATGCTGTGTCAAAAATCGCCGTGCGTCAGTTCATCAAAAAAAGAAACCAAGAAAAAGGTACCACAGTCATCCTGACGACCCACGATATGCAAGATATCGAGGCGCTGACACAACGAATTCTGTTGATCGGCAAAGGGCAAATTTTGCTAGATGGTCGCCTCGATGAACTAAAGCACCGTTTTTCTGATGTCAAAACGCTGGAGGTCGACTATCAAGGGAATGAGCCCCATCTGCCAGAAAATGTCCAACTTCTTCAAAAAGACGTCGGTCGCCTTGTTCTGAAGCTTGATCCCAAAGAAGTGTCGGTCGCTCAGCTGCTCAGTCTGCTCAGCAGTCAAGTCGAGATCACCGATTTGGCCGTTGCCAGTATCACCGCCGAAGAAATGGTCGCCAAGCTGTATCAGGAGTATCAGATATGAGGAAGTATCAGGCATTTTTCCGCATCCGCTTTATCAATACCTTGCAATACCGCTCGGCGGCAATTGCCGGGATGGCTACGCAACTAGCTTGGGGCTTGATGGAAATTCTGGCATTCCACGCCTTTTACCAAGCAGATCCTAGTGCCTTTCCCATGACCTTTCAACAAACCGTCTCCTATGTTTGGCTCCAGCAAGCCTTCTTGTCTTTATTTATGTTGTGGTTCTTTGAGGCAGAAATTTTCAATACCATCACCACAGGGTCGATCGCCTATGAACTTGTGCGGCCGATGGATCTATACAATCGCTGGTTTTACCAATCGGCTGCCAATCGCTTAGCAAAAGCCGTCTTGCGTTGCGGACCGATTTTTGTGATTGCCTTTTTACTGCCAGCACCTTATCGTTTAATTCTGCCAGCAAACATCGTTGCCCTGTTCTTGTTTCTTTTGTCTATGGCGCTGAGTTTAGGTGTAGTGATCGCTATGTCGCAGCTGGTCTACATCTCGACTTTTTATACATTATCCTCCATCGGGGTGCGGATCGTCATCAGCTCCATCGGTGAATTTTTAGCTGGTGGGGTCATTCCTCTGCCTTTCTTTCCGCAGCCTTTTCGCCAATTCGTGGAACTACTGCCTTTTGCTTCCATGCAAAACGTCCCGCTGCGAATTTACAACGGGGATCTGACTGGCTTTGCGCTGGTTTCAGCATTGCTCTTACAAGCCTTTTGGCTCGTACTTTTGATCGTGATCGGAAAAATTTGGCTGCAGCAGGCGCTCAAACGCGTCGTTGTGCAAGGAGGTTAAGGAATATGGTTTATTGGCATTATTTTTGTATTCATCTCAAAAGTCAGATGCAGTATAAAGTTTCCTTTGTGTTAACCGCTTTAGGACAATTTCTAGGCTCCTTTACTGCTTTTTTAGGCATTTGGTTTATGTTTACCCGGTTTCATCAAGTGGATGGCTTCACCTTTGAGGAAGTCCTACTTTCCTTTGCGACGGTTTTGTTTGCCTTTTCGATTGCGGAATGCTTCTTTCGCGGGTTCGATCTTTTTCCGCAAATGATCAGTAATGGCGAGTTCGATCGGGCACTCGTGCGCCCTCGCTCCTTGATTTTTCAAGTCTTAGCTTCCAAAATGGAATTCTCGCGTCTTGGCCGTTTTATTCAAGCCTTGCTGTTGTTTGCTTATGCGATTCCTAATAGTGGAATTGCTTGGCATTTTGGAAATGTCCTGACTCTTTTTCTGATGATCGTCTGCGGCGCCCTCTTTTTCGCCCTATTGTTCTTAGTGTATGCCGCCATTTCCTTCTTTACGATCCAAGGACTTGAATTTATGAATATTTTTACCGATGGTGCCCGCGAGTTCGGCCGCTACCCCTTCAGTATCTACGGAAAACACGTCTTGCGTTTATTGACCTACGTCGTGCCGATGGCTTGGTTTCAGTATTATCCGTTTCTGTATGTCATTGGTCGCGTAACTAATCCTTGGTGGATCTTATCACCCTTGGTTTGTCTACTCTTTGCCTTTCCCGCCTTCTTCTTTTGGCGAGTAGGTTTGAAGAACTATATTTCTACGGGTTCGTAAATAAAAAGGAGCGCCTCTCTTTGAAACTAAGAGAATGCGCTCCTTTTTTTATTCGGTTATTTCAAGTGAAAAACAGCTTCTCCTTGCTGAATATCGCCGTCAGTTCGCAGGCACTTCCCGCCTTGTTCCTCCATGAAGACAACGATCACCATGGTCTCTTTGCCCATTTCCTCAACTGCTGCTACATCCATTTCTGCCAGCAGCTCACCTGTCGTGACTGACTGGTTTTCTTGGACCGCGATCGTGAAGGGCTCCCCTGCTAACGCCACTGTTTCAATTCCCATGTGGATCAAAAGGGAACGGCCATCCACCAACTCAACGGCTAAGGCATGCTGTGTTGGAAAAATCGTTCGAACCGTCCCGGCTGCTGGTGCATAGATTTTTCCGTGATGATGAGAAACGGCAAATCCATTTCCCATCATTTTAGACGAAAATACCTCATCTGGTACTTCTTCGATCGGTAGCAGTCGGCCTGTTGCCGGTGCACAAATTTCTATTTTTCTTTTAAAAAGCATCCGTAATTCCTCCTTAGATTGCCGACAGTGTTCTCTGACAGCTAGAATAGATAAGAAAAGCTACGAAGGGCAATAAACCAAAGATAAAGATGGCAGTATCGAGGGACAGCACCTGAGAAAGAAAGCCGCCAGCTAATGGCGAAAGAAACGATGCCGCACCAATGTACACACTGATTGATATCAGTTGTCCAGAAGAAAAAACAGCTGGCGGTGTAATAGCACTGATAATCATTCGACTGCCGATAGTAAATGCCGGTACAGTGAAAAACTGCAGAAAACTGGCTGCCAAAAGTAAGAATGGGCTACTAGCAAGCCAATAGACAAAAAATTGTAAGGTTAAAAATATACCTGCAATCAAAATCAAGCGCTCATTTTTCCATTTAGCAATCATGCGATTCAGCAAAAGGTACGCTGGAATTTCACAAAAGGATTGGATCGACCATTTCAGACCAACAAATTCACTGCCTCTTTCCATTGTAATCAGCTTGTCGATAACGACCGTATTGTTCGCAACGATCGTCAAGTACAAGAGAAAGAACAGTCCCGTATAAACCAAAAAGCGTCGGTCTTTGCATAACAGAAGAATGTCTGCCAGCGAGACACCGCTGTTTGTTGCTGTTCCTTGCTTTTGCGGTAAGACGTTTTTCTCTGGGATCGTTCGTGAAAATGTATAATTGATAAGCAAAAAGAGGAGCAGCGGCAAACTAAACCAGCGATAATTATTGGAAAATAAAAAGAATGGCACGCAGACACTCATCATACTCCACCCTAAAGAGCCGTTTGCTTTGATTGAAGCAATTCTTTTTGAAGTACTGGACTCCGATAATACCCAGTTATCGAGCACCGTTGCTGTTGTATTGGCTAATCCACCCGCAATAGCCAATACCAGAAGATGGATCAGCCAGTGGTCTTTTCCTAACCAATAAAAACTAATGGAGAAGAAAACCAGAAAGATCATCAGAAGCATCGAAATACGTTTTAATCGCTTGCTCTTGTCCGAATAATAGCCGATCACTAACTGAAAAAGAATTGTCGTGATGCTGTAGGAGGCTAAAAACCAGCCTCTTTCAAGCGCATCATAGCCTTGCTCAGTTAAAAAAGGAACGATTTGTGTCATCAAAATCGCCATCGTTGCATATTGAACAAAATAGATTACTTGAAATTTGTGTTTGATTTCCATACTTTGTTTATGATCAGCTGAAGGAAATTCCTTCAGCCGATCCCTTTCCTTTTTACCTGCTGAACCTATTTAAGTTCTGGCCAATATGGTTCGTTCGCCACAATCATTTCATCTAATATTTCTTTGGCGACTTTCGCACTTGGTACAGTTTTATTCATAGTAAAGGATTGCCACAATTTTTGGTAAGACTCTTGTTCCCAAGCATCAACTGCCAATTTTTCAGATGCGATCTGCTGCTCCATCAATCCCTTTTGGAATGTTGGAATATCACCGATCGACAAGACTTCGTAGCCATCTTTTCCAACTAGACAAGGCAGTTCCACCATTGCATCATGGGCAAAGTTGGCAATTGCGCCGTTGTTTTCAACAATCAGAATCATGCGTTCTTTCGTATTAAAGGTTAGTGCGCAAGCAAGGTCTGTAATAAAGGAAGCATGTTCGTTTGAGGCAAATGTTGTATCAACTGCTGTGTTGTTTGCAACGATTCGTCGGCATTCATCAAACACATACTTCTCTCGTCCGTCAATGATCTCATTGGCACGGGTATACTCTTTGTCCGCATGAGCCACCGTTTCATCAGCCATCAAATAATATTTCAGATAGGTATTCGATAAAAATTCTGGTTCAATTTCGTGCAGATCTTTAGCCGCCCACATCGTTTCCAGCCAACTGCTTTCTTTATGCTGGCCTTTTTGTGTTTGTTCGGTGTAGCCGTACTTTTGAACATGCGCACTGATTTGTGGCATTAAGTCATTGCCGTCATGGTCTTTGATGCTGGTCCACCAGCCAAAATGATTCAAGCCGAAATAGCTCGTCTCAAATTCTTTCCGATCCTTCAACCCAATCACTCGCGCCATGATATCTTCCAAACAAACTGGCATATCACAAATATTGATGATTCTTGAATTTGGTCGGAATCTTCTGGTCGCTTCGGCAACGACTGCTGCTGGGTTGGAATAGTTCAAAAGCCAGGCATCTGGCGAGTATTTTTCCATGTAGTCGACTAGTTCTAAGATCGGTCCAATCGAGCGCAGGCCATAAGCTAAACCACCAGGTCCGCATGTCTCTTGTCCGACAACATTATGCCTAAAAGGAATTTTCTCATCTTGTTCCCGCATAGCATATTTGCCGACACGAAGCTGTGCCATTACGATATCGACATCCGTAAAAGCTTCCTTTGGATCGGTTGAATATTCGAACTGTACTTCTGGCGCTCGCTCAGCAATAATGATCGCACAAGCTTTTGCTACGGTTTCTTGTCGCTTTTCATCGTTGTCATAAAATTTGATTTTTCTAACTGGAAAGCGCTCTTGACTTTCTAATAACATCATAACTAGCGATGGTGTATAGGTACTTCCGCCACCTGCAATTAAAATTGAACTTTTTTTCTTACTCATGGTACTTGTTCCTCCTTGTGATTCTGTTTTATTCGGCCATTAGTTCTTCGAATGATTCTCTAACCGTTGGTACCGTTAATCCTACAATGATTTGAATGCCGCCATTTCCAGGGTTGACCAATCCTGAGGCACCTGCTTCTTGAAACTGCGTACTATCTGCAACTTTGTCGGCATCCTTAACAGTCAAACGCAGCCGTGTCGCACAATTCGTTACATCAATGACATTGTCTTTCCCACCTACCAAGTGCATATAGGCCTGTGCTTGCCGCACATGTTTTGGTAATTTTTCATCTTGCTTTTTGTTGTCATAATCTGCTTTTGTATACAACTGCATTGCTGCAGTATCATCCTCACGTCCAGGCGTTTTTAAGTTGAACTTCTTGATCATAAAGGAGAACACAAAATACCAGATAGCGGTAAAAATCAGCCCGATAATGATTTGGGTAATATAAGTTGAACTGTGAAATTTCCACAAGGGCAGCCAATTTAGACCTAACCAGTTGATCAATCCGCCGCCAAAGTCCCCGACAACCCCGAAAGCATAGGAGATTGTGGCGATCGAAGCATCCAGTAAAGCATGAACAAACCATAATGCTGGTGCAACAAACAAGAAAGTAAACTCGATTGGTTCAGTGATTCCGGTCAAAATAGCCGTCAATGCTGCTGGTGCAATCAATGCGATCACTTTTTTCTTTTTATCAGGCCGAGCCGCTTGGATCATCGCTAAACTCAGACCTGCCGTTCCAAAGACTTTCGACATTCCTGATAGTGAGAAACCGCCAAACGGATAGAGTTCTTTCAGCGAAAATGCAGTAGTTTGGAACTCGCCAATGTGGGAGGCCCAATAAACGGCCATTCCCCCTTCGACAACCGCACTGTCATAGGCAAACGGTGCATAAACAAAGTGATGCAAGCCTGTTGGAATCAGTATTTTTTGCAAGAACTGATAAATAAAGACACCGAAGTTTCCTGATTCAATGAAAAAGCCCTGCATGCTTCTCATTCCCTCTTGGATAACTGGCCAGACAAAACACATGAGTACTGCCAAAGGAACCATGGCAAAAAAGGAAATCATGGTTACAAAGACTGATCCGCTGAAATTCGACAGCATTTCTGGCAATTCTTTTTCATAGAAGCGATTGTGGAGATAGACAACGATTCCCGAAATCAGCAAGCCGCCCATCATGCCGGTATCTAAGGTGATGATTCCTGCAATCGAGGTCAACCCAGAACCAGCAGTTGCCCCTTGAGCTAAATCTACCGCAAATGATTCTGGCCACAAAGTTAAAATTGCATTTACAAAATAATTAAAAGCGATATAAGTAACGAGTGCCTCCATCGTAGCGCGGGCGGCGTATTTTTTAGCTAGACTGATCGGCAGCCCTACTACAAATAAAAGCGGTAATTGGAAGAAGGGCGTCCAGCCTCCTGCTGCGATCACATTCCAAAATTTGAACCAGAGGGTATTTGGTGCTGCGATATCCCCCATAATCGTCTGATTCGAAAATAGCAGAGAAAAGCCGATAACGATCCCAAAAAAGGAAAACAGCATGACCGGTGCCAGCATCGCTCCGCCGAACCTTTGAATTTTTTTCATCATAGTTTTTCGTCCTTCACGTTTTTTAGTTAAGCGCTTTACTGATTCTCATTTTACTATTAAAATGATGCTATGAAACCCTTTTCCGTTGTTTAAAAGTTTCTCACATTTGAAAGGTTTTTTTCACATAAAATGTGAATTGTCACACATTATCAATGGAGAGATAAAATGAGGAGATAGCCTATGCTGCAAGACCGTATCACTACCTACCAATCAAGATTAACCGAGAATGACTTTTTGATCTGGTCCTACATCACCACTCACAAAAAGCACTGCTTGGCAATGTCCATCAATGATTTAGCCAAGGAGTGCATCGTTTCTAGGACGACGATTATGCGCTTTTGTCAAAAAATCGGCTTTGATGGCTTTTCAGAATTCAAATACCATTTAAAGAACGAGGTACAACAAGAAAATGCCCTACTCTCTGAGATTGAAGGCGAAATTCTCGACAATCATATTCAAACGATTGAAAATTTAAAAAAGAAAGATTTTACAGCATTGTGCAAAATGATGGCTCACGCTAAGCGAATCTTTGTCTATGGTTCAGGGGACATTCAAAACCTTGTTTCCAATTATATGAAACTCTTATTTTTGCCTAATGGACTACTTGTCTACGATTTTGGTGCGATCTCAGTCAATGAACAATTTTATCGCATCATCGAGCCAGATGATTTAGTGATTTTGATTACTTTAAATGGTGAGTCACCCACCGTTGTCAAACTAGCAAAGCAACTGAAACAGCGCAACATCAACACGATCGGGATCACGAAGCTGAGAAACTCAACGGTTTCTAAACTCTGTTCTGAAACGATTTTCTTTTTAAATCCAGAGATCCAGTCAACCGAAAATGCGATCGCTCCCTTTGAAACGACCGCCACACTTTTCTTTGTGATCGAGTACTTATTGTTAAAATATGATGCTTGGCAAAAACAAGCCGCAAGCGTCTCAGAGCCATAAAAGTTCTCTTGATTTTCCTTCATTCATTTAACTTACAGTATTTTGAAAGACGCTTGAATAAGCCATTTTCAGCCAATTTCTGCTAGGAAAAGCAGCCAATCTCTGGTAAGATAAATAAAAACGTAAAAGAGGACCAGTTATGGAATATTTAGCGATTTTACTTGTTTTCTTTCTATTGAATGTAGTGATACTTGTACTTGGATTGAAGAAGAAACGAATCATGCTGCTTTTTCTGTCACTCTCTGGTTTATTGTTGGTTTGCTTGATTGCCATATCTTACGTTTTCTTCTATTCAAATACACTTTAAGTCGTCAAAATAATACTCATTTTTTGATTTGCATCCACAAGCATTGACTCCTCGCCAGCGTCTGGCCTATAGAAATTGTCAAATATAAACAAAAAAACCAGAATTCCGGATAGGAGTTCTGGTTTTTTTAAATACAGTACTGATAAAAATCATTCAATAGCCTTGCATAACAAGCGTTGATAATCAGACATTAAAAGACGCATCTATGTGTAGATGAGGCTCACATTTCTTACCATTATTGATCAACAAAGATTTAAGAATGACCAACCCTTCTCTTAACTAGCCGAACTTAGGTCTCATCAAGGGAATTGTTCCTGAAAAAATTTTTACTGCCAAGAATCTTTAGACAAGTGTCTTTCTTCTTAGAATTTGTGGAATTTCGTTCAACTCGCTAATTTGTTCATCCGCCTCTGATTGATCAATATAAAATGACTGTTTTAAAGCTATGGTATATATTTCTGCTGCTTTTGCGGCTTTAATCCCCACCACTGAGTCTTCTATCGCAAAAAAATAAGAACACGCGAGCGCTTGCTTTTGTTTCAGATAAATTTCTGGATGAGGCTTGCTTTTTCTCAGGGATTCCCCACTACTAACGCAATCAAAATATTTTTCAAGATTACACTGAGAAAGCATGTTTTCTATCTCTCGCAATGGTGAGGACGAGGCCAATCCAATCTTTACTCGTTCTTTTTTTAATTCTCTGAGTAAAGGTTCTGCCTCTTTTCGCAAAACTTGCTGGAAATTGATGGGATAATCTTTTTGATACTTTTTGTACAATAAATACAACTTGCTTCGCAACGCTTGATCATTAGGAACTAAAGTTTCCCAGATTCCTTTTTCCGTCTTTCCGACATACTCTTCCATGTTTATGGATCCTGGTGCGATCTTGATCTTTTGAAAGAAATCCATTCTTCTTTTGAAATAAAACTCTTCACTATCAATCAAAACACCATCCATATCAAAAATAATTCCGGTAGTCATCCTATTGCACTCCTATCCCTGAATGATATCATTTAATATTCTTAGTTCTAAATCCGGTATTTGAATAGTATATTCTGCTTCAATATCATAAAAGGCCGCTCGAATTTTTTCTATATCTTCTCTATTTTCTTTTTTATACTGTTCAATGTCGCTTTGATCATCAACACTTTCTTTACGTAAAATCCTCTCGATCATACAGCTGCAGTGTAAATATAAAAGAAAAAGCTGATTATTAGAAAATTCGATTTCCATTAATTCAGCTGTTTCTCGAATTGCTTTTTGGACAGATGCCAATACTTTATCGGGATCTAATATCGTCAAATTTTCAACGATTTTACCAATGGAAAAACGGAAAATTAATGCCTCTTGCAGATTCTCAGATTCAATGGTAATTTCTTTTCCCAACAATCGAAGAAACTCACCAATGGCTTCCCCATTAATCAAACGATCTAATCCAATATACGGTATTCCCGAAATTTTTGGGTCCTCTGTTCCGACAATCATCATTACATCATATAAGTGAAACGGCATCTCATATTTTTTATTTTTACTTAATTTTTTATAATCGTATGGAATAATCATCAGTTCTTTCACAGAATCACCCAAACATTTCGTTAAAATTTCTTGAATCTGGGTTGCACTTCCTATACCGGTGTAACAACAGGTAATAATTGCTTTCTTTTTTCTCGTTGACGGAAACAGCAATTGCTTTTGCAAAACCAGCTGGGGATCAATTTTCTGTTCAATTTCAGCGATGCTTTTGTCTTCTAAAATAGATTGTCCTACTTCTAACAAAAGCGGCGTATTGACATGGTCAAAAACAAGCAAGGGTCCTTTCAAATGATCACTCAGACCTTTTCCAATTTGGTTTAAAGAACCCATATCGACCAAAAGAATCAATCCTGAATCTGTTCGATACTCTTCGAGAAAACGAATAAGCTGTGCCTCTATTTTCTCTAAAGTAATATCTAGTGGCATATCATATGCATGAAAGACATTTTTGTTTAATAAACGATTCGCAACATTTGCCATGCTGCTTGCTGTTGAATACCCATGTGCTAAGACAATACTCTTAATTCCTGTAGTCACATTCGTAATGTTTAAACTATACAAATAAATAGTAATAAAGAAAATATCTTCCGTATAAACCGGCTGATCTAATCGTTCTGACAGTATAGTTAAAATTTTTTTTGCAAACCAATAAGATGTTTCCATTACACTTGATAAAAAATCACTTAGCTGCTCTTGTAGACCATCTCTTTGCAGATCTTCTTCCGCAAGCACCTGATTATCTTTCATGAATAAATAATTTGCTAGTGCAACAACACGATTTCCATCTTGCTCAAATCCATAGCTGTCACGCAGAAAATCAATTGTTTGCCGAATATGATAAATTAAAATAGTATACAAAGACTGTTCTTTTTCATAGTCCTCTTGAAAGATCAAACTATCCATAATTTGAGTGACTTTTTCCACCATTTTGTTGATAAAGATCGACGCATCAGTTTTGTGTGTAATCATATCAAAAAATTCTTGAATCAATTGTTCAAAAAATTTCACTAGCAGATGGTTTTTTCTCTCTAAACGCAACTGTCGCGTTTCTTTAGGGTAATAAAGTCGATCTGTTTTTTTCTTTCTTGGCTTGTCTAATTTTTCCTTATATTTACAGCTATATTCTAATGGCATATCCAACAATCTGACTTGGATCAATGGTTGATTTTTTTGATGAATGTACGCATTTCCACAAGCATATTTAACAATATTTTTGATATTCCCCACATTGCCTTCAAAGTCACTATCTAGCAAAAAATGAATCAGAGCATTAGAAACCGATAATTTTCTATTTAATATTTTACTTTCTGAAATAAAAAATTCATCAATTATCGCTAATCGTTCTAATGAAGGTCGTTGATGAAATCTTGGCAAATTGACAACTACTGGAACTCGCCGGACAAAAGTCGGCAAAAATGTCTTGTAAATATTTTCAGTTGTAGCAAAAATGAGCCGAACTTTAGATTTTCTGCGTATGCTGTTATCACCCATCGGGGAAAATTCGCCAGAATCCATAAAGGTAAACAATTTCTCCTGCCCCTCTTCCGATAAGCGGTGCACTTCATCCAGGAACAAGATCCCTTCATTAGCTTTCTCAATAACGCCATGGTGTTCTTCCGTTGCACCAGTAAATGCGCCTTTTGTATAACCAAACAAAGCTGCCGATAATAATTCGGGATTATTTACATATTGTGCACAGTTATAAGCGATAAATGGCGCATTTTTATCGATTACTTTTTCCTCCACCGCATACTCGAAAATTTTATTTGCCATAAACGTTTTCCCTGAGCCGCTGGCACCAATCAGTAATAAAGGCAGTCCTTGTCCTGGATAAAGAACCGCTGTCTTGATTTGATCAATCACTTCTTTCAAGCTGCCTTTAGCACCGATCACCTGATCAAGCGCTGGGACTTTCTTATACCATAACAAGCTCTCCAATGAATCAATTTCCGTCTGTGAAGTAAAGATATCTAAGCATTCTAGCGCCTTTTTATGTAAGAATAAAACTGGATAATTTTTCACTTTTATATACTTCCCTTGCCGAACCCCTTCATTCAAATAGCTGCTGATCGTACTTCGCTCGAGCTGAAAAAATTGTGAAATATTACTTGCTGAATAATTGATCGCATTCGTTGTTTTCACTTCTAGAGTCAATTGATACAAATAATCATCTAACCGCTTCAAGTTTCCACCTGCTTTCACCATCTATCATATTACCTGTATTCTAGCATAGGTAAAAAACGTCTAATTAAGGGAATAGGTTGGCTTAAAAACTATAAGCCAACCTTGTTATCACTTCTTTATCTATTAATAAGACAATTTCCACATGTATCGTCTTTTCGTTAGTGGATGCTGTCTTGCTGCAGCCAACTCTTCTGCATATACTCTAAACACAGCCGTGATAACGAATGGATTAAAATAATCTACCACTTCTTTCTCAATGTGTGCAGATAATCCATAATCCAAAGCATCTACCACTTCAGTTTTTGTGTCAAAACGTTCAAGGAAAGCCAGCGCTCTTGCATCAATGCTTCTCGTTTTTCCATCATTCATCAATAGGATAAATGGAATATTTTTATCAACAATCTCAAAGGGACCATGGAAGAATTCACCGGAATGAAAAGTTCCTGAATGGATCCATTGCATTTCCATCAATAAACAAATCGATGTAGAATAGGCTGTTTCTAGTGTTGCTCCACTGCTCATCACATAAATAACTTCCTCATCTTTGAATCTTTGAGCAAATTTCTTTGCATCTTTACGAGCAGATTCAGCACTGGTTTGTACCAAGTCATAAATTTTCGCAAAACTTTTTTCCATCTTTTGATAATGGGCATACCCTTCAATTTGGTGTAAAATCTCTACTGCCAACTCTAAACAGTAACCTGTTTTTTCTAATTTTGCTGCATAGTTTTCGCCGAAGCGATGATAAATCACATAGTCGGCATCTTTTGTCAAAGGCGAATCCACACTTTGTGTTAGGCTGATCACCGTTGCCCCTTTTTCTTTAGCAACTGCATTTGCTTCAACAGTTTCTGGTGTGGTACCGCCTAAAGAAGCAGAGATAACGATAGTCGTATCATCAACAGATACTGGCGTTGCATGATTGAACTCATTGGCTGTATAATGACTAATACGTAATGTTTTGGCATTTTGCTCTAAAAAATATTTCGCAGGGTATAGATCTGCCTTGGATGCCCCGCATCCTACAAACACGATCGATTTCACTTCTTTCTTAGCAGCAATTTCTTTAATAATTTCTTTTGAATTCAGCATTTTGAATTCCTCCTTATTTATTTTTTAACCAAAGTTTCTGGTTCATTCCTATTGCAATATACCTAACAAGCTCAGCACAATGCCGCCAGCTAGACAAATTGTCAACATCCAGCCAGTTTTGACTTTCTTTTGCAACAACCAATACATGAGAAATGTCAGACCTAATGGAAGAAGCTGCGGCATGATATTGTCTAACACTTCTTGTAAAACAAACGCATCATTCATCTGAATAGGCGTCGTAATGCCGATCATACTGGCGATCATCGAGCCAATTACCATCAAACCGACGATCGAACATACATACATTACTTTATCCATCAACCCTTCTTGATAAAGTTTGGCTAGATACTTATTTCCCATGGTATAGCCGATTTTCCCACCATAATAAGTAACTAAGAAAGAAGGTACAAATGAAATAATCATTGCTAAAATGGGGCCCAAAATACTGCCTTGTTGAGCTAAATTGATTCCCAAACCAAAAGCTAACACTCGGATAGTTCCTTGAAAGAATGAATCCCCTATGCCTGACAGTGGTCCCATTAGAGATGTTTTCACAGCGGTAATTGATTCAGGATTAAAGTTTTCATGATCTTCGTGATACTGTTCTTCCATGGATGCAGCTAATCCCAATACAAAAGCACTCGTTTGGGGGGTGCAGTTGTAATATCTCATATGCCGTTCATACGCCTCTTTTTTCAAAGCATCGTCTTTCGACTCTTTGTATATCTCATCTAGTATGGGGGCGATTCCATACATGAAGCCCATATTCATTTGACGTTCATAATTCCAAGAGGATTGAATGGCCCAAGATCGCCATAAAAATTGCCGGTATTTCCAAGCGTTCTGATCTTTTTTCTTCATTAAGTTTCCCTCCTTATAATTCATCTAATGGATCAGGTTCTCCATGACTGTTGCCAGTCTCTTTACTATGAATTTGAATCATTACAAAAGCGGTAATACAAGCAAAAGCAGCTACACCAGTCACACTTAAATTAGAATAGGCAGTAATCAAAAAGCCCAGTAATAAAAAGGGAACAAGTTTTTTGGTTAACATTGTTTGCAACAGTAACGCAAAACCAAATGCTGGTAAAATTTTACTTGCGACAGTAAGCCCGTTCGTTAACCATTCCGGGATAGCTTCCACGATTTGTGATACCAAGTTCGTTCCAAAATAGATTGCTAGAAAAATCGGAAGAAAGTACATTAAGCTATAGAGGGCTGTCCCATACAATATGTGAATTCTCCTTGCTTTTTGATATTCACTTCTCTCGATAAATTTATCTGCAACGTGTGTCAAATTTGACAAAATCGTACGCATCAGAATGCCTAACATCTGTCCTAAAACAGAGATTGGAATCGCAATGGTTAAGGCTGTTTCAGCATTGGCATTGGACAAAATAGCAAAAGAAGTCGCAATGATCGATGCCATGTTCATATCCGGCGGTGCTGCTGCACCGATATTGACGATACCCAAGGACATTAACTCCAATGAAGCACCAACCATTAATCCTTTTTCTAAATCCCCCAAAACCAAACCAACCAGTGTACTTACAATAAGCGGCCGTTCAAAATTCATTCTTCCCAGCAGTCTTGAATCTAAAATACAAAAAACACCAATTAAACCTAAAGCAATTGATTGGATGATCATCTTCCTTCCCCCTTTATATCATTGTGTTTAAATCCTCTTTCTTAGAGGTTGGAACCTGTTGTATAAATTGAGCGATTCCCTGCTCTTTTAAACATTTCGCATCAGCAATTTCTTCTTCGTTTAAAAAGACTGCATTGCTGAATTGTTTGGAACCTGTTTTTTTTATAATCCCCCCATAGTTGATTTCTTTTATTTTTGGATATGCTTCACAAAATTTTCTTACCTCCTTTGTGTTCCCAAAAATCAGCATAATATTCTCATTCAAAGTCTCAATTTTGGGTATTTTTTCTAATAGCTCCGCCACAGAAAAAATATGTAATTTTACCCCTGTCGGCTTAGATAGATTTAAAGACATTTTCTTGAAATCATCTTTTGCAGCTTCAGTATTGGCTACAATGATTCGGTTAATATTCAGTGATTTACTCCAAGAAAAAACAACTTGTCCATGCAATAATCGGTGATCAATACGTACTAACTTAATCATAGTTCATCTCCTTCGGCGGTTAATCCTACCAATAATTTCTTACAATCCACGAGAGAGTTTTGGCTCTCTAGGATAATATTACTTAAATCATTTTCATTAATCGGTCCGCAATGCGTTGCTAAAGAAATAACCAGCGGTAAATTCATTCCTGTAATCAGTTGTATCTCTGGGTGTTCTTTTATAAGCGTCATCATGTCATTATTAACACTCCCCCCTAAAATGTCTGTTAATATATACGTATTGTTTGTATCTGTCTCCCTAAGCATTCTGTTTATTTGCTTTAAAACAGGTTCATCCTCGTCTCTAAATGCAGACAAAGCATAAATAGGAATACTATCTCCTATGATCATCGTGGCTGTTTGTTTTAATCCTTGAGATAATTCCCCATGGCTGACAAGAATTATTGTTACCATTTCCATTCCTCCTATCCTTTCACTTTTTATTAGCAAAGAGTATGCCAACTTAAAAAGTATTGGTATCACTTGATTTCTTTAATTTTTCTCAACACTTTTGTATGAATAGTGAAAGTGTTGGATAAAGTGTGGCCGAATCCTTTTAGACTTAACGAATAGGAACAACGATTGAAGATTATAGGATTTTTATTGCTTCTACGAGCGATTTGCTCCTCTGGTAAAATAAAAAAACCTTTTTCTACTAGCAGCTTTTGTGTTCAAAATAGCGCTTTTGCAGATATGTTTGGTTTTCTACAAGAATTATTAGTTCTTTAATGGATCGATCAATAAAACCTTTAATTTTTAAGGGTCTTACTCCTACCTAAATTGAAAAGCTGCTTAACAGCAAAAAAAGAGCCTTCCTTTGATAAGGAAGGCTCTTAATAATGTTGCAACAACATTTATTTTGTTTTTGTCTAAAATTATTCTGCAGCGTTTGTGTCTTTGAGACCGTATTTTTTGTTGAAACGGTCCACACGTCCGTCTGCTTGTGTGAATTTTTGACGTCCAGTGTAGAATGGATGTGAATCAGAAGTTACTTCGACACGGATCAATGGATACGTGTTGCCGTCTTCCCACTCAACAGTTTCTTGAGAATTCTTTGTAGAACCTGATAAGAATTTGAAACCAGTAGTTGAGTCCATGAATACAACTGGATGATAATCTGGATGGATATCTTGTTTCATTTCTTCTTCTCTCCTTTGCCCTGGCTCATTTGCTTCACCAGAGTTGATTTGTCGATTTTACAACATGACTATCTTACCATGTTTGGTTTTTAGATGCAATTATCTTTTTATATTTCTTTTTTGCCGTTTGTCTCCGAAATGGACATCATGAAAAGCCGCTAAAAACTCTTCATTGTTCTTCGTTTTACGCAAGAATTGAATGAATTGTTCTGTGAACTCCAAGGAATCCCCCAACATGTTGTTGCGTAAGCGCCAGGTTTCTTCCAATTGCTCGCTGCTCATCAGCAATTCCTCTTTACGGGTACCAGATTTCTTGATGTCGATCGCAGGGAAGATCCGACGTTCTGCTAAGCTGCGAGAAAGCTGCAGCTCCATATTGCCGGTTCCTTTAAACTCTTCATAGATGACATCATCCATGCGGCTGCCGGTATCCACCAGTGCGGTGGCAAGAATCGTCAAACTGCCGCCTTCTTCAATATTGCGGGCAGCACCAAAGAATTTCTTCGGTTTGTACAAAGCAGCTGGATCGATCCCGCCGCTTAGTGTGCGTCCGCTTGGCGGTACCACTAAGTTGTAGGCTCTTGCCAAACGAGTGATACTATCCATCAAAATCACGACATCACGCTTGTCTTCCACCAAACGCATCGCCCGTTCTAGTACCAATTCAGAAACACGGGTATGATTGCTAGGCTGCAGGTCAAAGGTTGAAGAAACAACATCGCCTTTGACACTGCGTTCCAGATCAGTCACTTCTTCTGGGCGCTCGTCGATCAAAAGAACGATCAACTCCACCTCAGGATAGTTATCAGTGATCCCATTGGCAATTTCTTTCAAGATACTGGTTTTCCCAGCTTTAGGCGGAGCAACGATCAGTCCCCGTTGTCCAAAACCCACTGGCGACAGCATGTCGATCATCCGCGTAGAAAGGCGTCCTGACGTTGTTTCTAATTTTAAATGACGATTCGGATAAAGCGGCGTCAGCGCTGGAAAATGCGGACGCTCTTTGGCATCTTCTGGATCTTTACCATTAACAGACTCAACGTGCATCAATCCATAATAGCGCTCAGATTCCTTGGGCGGGCGCGCCTTACCGGCGACTTTATCACCATTACGCAAACTAAACCGACGAATCTGTGACGAAGAAATATAGATATCTTCTGCACTCGGTCCGTAGTTGATTGGGCGTAAAAAACCGTAGCCTTCTTGACCTACGATATCCAAGATTCCTTCCATATAAAAGAAGCCTTGTTTTTCCGCCTGCGCCCGTATCACAGCCAATGACAATTCTTTTTTATTCATCTGGCTGTAATAAGGAATTCGAAACTCTTTGGCAAAGGTGTAGATCTCTTTTAAGGTTTTGTTTTCCAACTCTGCCATCGTAAGATAATCGCTCATAATTACTCCTCTATCATTTGAATATCAGCTCCAAGAGCCGTTAGTTTTTCGATGATATGATCATAGCCGCGCAAAATATACTCGACATTAAAGACGCTGGTCGTGCCAGTCGCCATCAATCCGGCAATGACAAGACAAGCTCCTGCTCGCAAATCAGAAGCGACAACTTCTGCTCCGTGCAATTGGCTCGGTCCGCTAACAAAAATCATGTTGCCTTCTGTCGTTGCTTGTGCGCCCATCCGTGCTAATTCAGGAATATGGTTGACCCGTTTGGCGTAAATCGTGTCCATGATCTCCGACGTTCCGTTTGCTTTTAGCAATAATGGTGTGATCGGCTGTTGCAGGTCTGTGGCAAATCCTGGATAAGGATAGGTTTTCACAGTCGCTGGTTTCAAGTCTTTTGAGGGATGCACATAGATTTCATCTTCGCTGATATCCATTCGTACGCCAATTTCTTCCAATTTCGCAATGTAGCTTTCTAAATGCTCATAAATCACATTTTTGACAGTAACACCTTCCCCCGCTGCTGCGGCTAAAGAAAGGTAGGTTCCTGCTTCGATCCGGTCTGGAATGATGGAATGACGACAACCGTGCAATTCTTCCACGCCTTCGATACGAATTTCATTGGTACCTGCACCTCTGATTTTCGCTCCCATATTATTTAAAAGGGTCGCAACATCAATGATCTCAGGTTCTCGTGCGGCATTTTCAATGATCGTTTTGCCTTTCGCTTTTACTGCTGCCAGCATCACATTGATGGTTGCTCCGATGGAGACCATATCTAGGAAGATTCGTTCACCAGTCAAGCCTTCTTCTTCGGTACGCAAGTACATGGCACCATGTTCGTTGGTGACTTTTGCGCCAAGTGCTTCGAAGCCTTTAATATGCAAATCGATTGGTCGCGGGCCTAAGAAGCAGCCGCCAGGCAATCCAACGACGCCTTCACCAAACTTCGCCAACAATGCCCCCATGAAATAGTAAGAAGCTCGTAGACTGTTGATTTTTCCGTTAGGCATCGGGATCGAAACGATGTTTGTCGGATCGATCTCTAGCGTATTGTTTTCAAAATGGGTCTTCACACCCATGATTTCGATAATCTCAATTAATGAGTGCACATCTTGGATGTCAGGCACTCCTTCTAAAATGACCGGTGAATCAGCTAAGATCGCTGCCGGGATCAATGCGACTGCACTGTTTTTTGCGCCGCTAATGGTGACTTCACCTTTTAAGGGACGATTGCCGTTGATGACAATTTTTTTCATGGAATTCCACCTATACTCTTTTTTAATTTATGTGTATCATTCCAATTTTAGCACAGATCACTCAAAGAAAAAAGATGCAGGATATTTTTGATCCCCGCATCAAGAATATTTTCTTGGAAAACAAAAAAACTCTTAGAATCAGTGATTCTAAGAGTTTTGATCTTTGATTAAGATTAAGCTTTACCAGCTGAACCGAACCAGTCGATGTGTTCTTCTGCATCTTTAACGATTGCAGCAACACCTGGTGCTAATAATTTACGAGGGTCGAATCCTTTACCTTCTTTATCTTTGCCAGCTTCGATGTATTCACGAGTTGCTTTAGCAAATGATAATTGGAATTCAGTATTTACGTTTACTTTAGAAACACCCATTGAGATTGCTTTTTCGATTTGGTCTTGAGGAATACCAGAACCACCGTGTAATACTAATGGTACATCAGAACCTACTGCATCAGCGATTGCTTGTAAGTGGTCAAAAGCAAGGCCTTTCCAGTTTTCAGGGTATTGACCGTGAATGTTACCAATTCCGCAAGCTAGGTAATCAATACCAGTTGCAACCATTTGTTTACATTCTTCGATGTCAGCTAATTCGCCAGAACCGATGATTCCATCTTCTTCTCCGCCGATTGAACCAACTTCACACTCAACAGAAACGCCTTTTGCGTGTGCTTTTTCGACAACTTCTTTAGCCAATTTCAAGTTTTCTTCAAATGGTAAGTGAGAGCCATCAAACATAACAGAAGTGTAACCAACTTCGATACATTCCATTGCTGCATCATAATCACCGTGGTCTAAGTGGATTGCAACGGGAACAGTGATGTTCATTGAATCAACCAAGTTTGTAACGATGTCTTTAGCAACTTTGTATCCGCCCATATATTTGGCAGCACCCATTGAAGTTTGGATTAGAACTGGCGCTTTTTTCGCTTCAGCAGCTTTTAAAATCGCTTGTGTCCATTCTAAGTTGTTTGTGTTGAATCCGCCGACTGCATATCCGCCTTGACGAGCAGCTTTTAAGAATTCAGCTCCTGATACTACTGGCATAAAAAATTCCTCCTAAGTTTTGAAAAACTTTATTTGTTAAGCAATGCTTAACCGACAATGCTATTTTAGCAAAGATTTGCGGTATTTGCTACTAAAAAGAGGAATTTCTCTTTTCAAAAAAAGATTGCACAAATATAAAAATCCAGCATTTTCATCATCTTTTCTGAAAGTCTAGGATTCTGTAAGGTTTTGCTCTTCTGTCTGTGGTCGTTAGATAACAAATCGGCATGTGAAAATTCGAGAAAAATTTCACATATTTTTTCGTTATTTTATCATAATCTTCCAGCAAATCCTTTCTTCTTTCTCTTTTGAGCATAAGAATAGCCTTGTGAAAGCGGCTATATTATTATGTAAAAAAGGAGGGATAAAATGAAAAAAGCGCTTATTGGATTTTTGGCAGTCATCGGAGTTCTTTTCTTGGCAAGCTGTAGCTCGGGGGCTAAAGAAGAAACCAAAACATTCACAATGGATCAAAATGGGGTTTCGATGGAACTGGTCTTCACTTATGAAGGCGATAAAGTAAAAACTCAGACTGCGAACAATGTCATGCCTTATTCAGCGATCGGGGTAACGACTAAAGAAGAAGCACAAACCGTGCTTGATCCGATCGCAGAACAGTATCAGCAAGTCAAAGGGTTGGACTATTCCCTCGACTATACAGATAGTGAAGCGACTGAATCCTTGACCATCAATTATGATGAGTTGGATTATGATTCAGCGAAACAATTGCCTGGGGTTAGTTTCGAAGGAAACACCGAAAATGGGATCAGTATGGAACGTACAGAGGAAATGCTCTTAGATCAAGGGTATAAGCTAAAAGAATAATCCTCTCTAGTCACCAGCAAATCAACATGGGTTTCCCGCTGGCGGATTTCATTCGAACTGCTAGCGAAAAATAATGCATCAGCCAGAAACTTCCGGTCGTTTTGACGGAAGTTTTTTGTGTGCAGAAACAGATGATTTCCACCAGCGCTCACGCAAGTTTCAACCTTTTACGGATTATTGGGATGGCGCAACTCAAAAAAACTCCCCATCTTGAGATGAGGAGTTTCGCACATTCATTCCTTGGTTTGCCGCTAGCGATTATTATGCTTGGCGGTTGTCTAATGAAGCTCCAACAAATGCTTTGATCAAGCGTTGTGGGCGAGTTGGACGAGAAATCAATTCTGGGTGGAATTGGCAACCCACGAAGAATTTGTTTTCTGGGATCTCAACGATCTCAACCAAACGATTGTCTGGTGACACACCTGAGAAAACCATCCCGTTTGCTTCAAAGATTTCACGGTATTTGTTGTTGAATTCATAACGATGACGGTGACGTTCTTGAACAACTTCTTCTCCGTCATAAGCTGCAGCTGTTTTGGTGCCTTTCTTCACTTTACATGGGTACAAGCCTAAGCGCAATGTCCCACCTAAGTTTTCGATGTTTTCTTGGTCAGCCATCAAATCAATGATGTTGTTGGCTGTTTCAGGATCGGTTTCTGCGGAATTGGCATTTTCCAAGCCAACGACATTGCGGGCATATTCCACACAAGCCATTTGCATCCCTAGACAAATCCCTAAGAATGGCACATCATTTTCCCGAGCATATCGGATCGCTTCGATTTTTCCTTCAATCCCGCGATCACCGAATCCACCAGGAACAAGAATACCGTCTACTTCACCTAAGTAAGAATCCACGTTTTCTCGTGTGATTTCTTGGGCTTTGATCCAATCGATCTCGATGTCTGCATCAAAGGCAAAACCAGAATGTTTCAAGGCTTCGACAACTGATAGATAAGCATCTGGCAATTCCACGTATTTTCCGACTAATGCGATACGTACTTTTTTCTTCAAATTCAGTACCTTTTCTTCCAATGCTTGCCATTCAGTCATGTCAGCAGCTGGTGCAGTCAGTTTCAAATGATCACACACGATTTGATCCATGCCTTGCGCTTGCAGTGCCAATGGAATCGAATAAAGGGTCTCAACGTCACGAGATTCGATCACGGCTTCTGGTGCCACGTCACAGAATTGGGCCAATTTGTTTTTCGTTGATTGTCCTACGGGTTGTTCTGTACGAACGACCAAGATATTTGGTTGAATCCCTAAGCCGCGCAGTTCCTTCACACTGTGTTGGGTCGGTTTGGTTTTCATTTCGCCCGCTGCTTTCAAATAAGGAATCAGCGTGGTGTGGATGTACATCACATTGTCTGAACCTACGTCTGCTTTCATTT
This sequence comes from Enterococcus sp. 5B3_DIV0040, assembly GCF_002140755.1. Lineage (NCBI taxonomy): Bacteria > Bacillati > Bacillota > Bacilli > Lactobacillales > Enterococcaceae > Enterococcus > Enterococcus sp. 5B3_DIV0040. Next base: position 366,378 of record NZ_NGLC01000001.1, on the reverse strand, counting down.
GACGCAAAGCTTCTAGAAATGGCAATGATTCAATATCCCCTACTGTACCGCCGACTTCTGTAATGATCACATCTGAATCAGTCATTTTGGCTGCCCGCATGATTTTTTCTTTGATCTCATTGGTGATATGCGGGATCACTTGAACAGTCGCGCCTAAGTATTCTCCTTTACGCTCTTTCCGCAAAACTTCTGAATAGATTTTTCCAGTTGTTACATTTGAGTATTTGTTCAAATTGATATCGATAAAGCGTTCATAGTGACCTAAGTCTAAGTCGGTCTCTGCTCCATCATCGGTTACGAATACTTCACCATGTTGGTATGGGCTCATCGTTCCTGGATCGACGTTGATGTACGGATCGAATTTTTGAATCGTTACTTTCAAGCCGCGATTTTTCAACAGACGTCCTAATGATGCTGCTACGATCCCTTTACCAATAGAAGAAACCACACCGCCGGTTACAAAAATATATTTTGTCATAAACTGAAAAACTCCTTTAATCTATTTTACAGGAAAAGCATTTAGAAAATAATAAAAGCTCCCTATCCATAAATGAATAGGGAGCGAAAATTCTAAATCACTTTCTGACTCTTGTAAAGAGTGCCCAAACAGAATGATACATTCTCACCTAGCAAATGTCAAGAAAACTTTATCTGTTTTTTTCAGAAAAAAACGAGGTTTCCAGACAAAGCGCTTTACTTATCGATACAGCTGGTTCCTTCTTTTTCACGACTAAGTTCTATGGTTATTCTTTCTTAAGCAACCTTCATGTTTTCTACACAACTTTTTGCAAATTTTTCATTGCTTCTTACGAAATCGTTGAACTCTCTTTGGCATAATACAAAGTGTAGATGAAGTCTGGCGCTTTACTCGTTTTGGTAAAAATGATCGGAACGTATTTCTGGTTATTTTTGGCAAAGACGAGGTGCAGGTTCGATTCCTGCCTTCTACGCTAGTGATGCGGTTGAAAGGGAGCTCTGAGGATCAATCGCAGCAATCCTTAGACTATTGTTTCACCAACGAAACAAAATCAACGTTCGTCCAAGCATTTGCTGAAGCCTTGCTATAAACCCCGATTTCACAAACACCTGTTGTAATTGGAATGTCTTTGATTGTAATTTTTGTCCATTCACTGGTTTTATCAACCGCAGTATTTAGTTCCGCTCCACCATAATTTTTGATATATAACTGATTGGTATCAAACTCTCCCCCAGACATTACGTAGGCACTCAATGTGTAAGTTCCATCGCTGATGCCACTAATATTTTGATAAGCTGATGCCTCGTAAGCTTGGTCCTTCCAAAAAGTTAATTTGTAGTCTCCAAAAAAAGTCCCTGCTTCCGTTTTGATCGTACCTTCAGCTGTTCCTTGTTGAAACCACGTTTGCCAATCAGAAGGACTGGTCGTTGGTCCATCGCTCTCGAAACTTGCATTTTTAACCAGATTTGTTTGCGTCCCTGCTTGTTTAAACGCACGCAAGCTTGGCAAGGCGTTTCCAGCAAAATCAAACATCGCCTGGTTGTCCCATTCGTTTCCCATAGTGGATTGAACACCGAGATAATTCATACCTGCTTGTGTTGCCCAACTCACGTTTCCGTTGTACCAAAGAGGTTCCCAGTAAAAGAAGCCCGCCCCGCGATCATTCGGCACCGCTTGAATACGATCGGCTAGATCCAGCAAATACTCTGCTTGTCCTGACGGCGTTGGTTCATATCCCCCCGCCGCTGCTTCGGCTTCGCCAAAGGCATTTGGCATAGTATCTGCATTCGCTGTTGTATGCCCATAAGCTGTTTCAACTACGATCACTTCTTTGCCATACCGTTGACTGATCGTATTCATATTGGTTTGAAGTTCATTCATTGAACCGTGCCAATACGGATAATACGATACTCCAATTAAATCAAATGACACACCCCGACTGGTGATTTCATCAAACCACCAAGTAAATGCTCCTGTATCGCCACCATCAGCTAAGTGGAGCATTACTGGAGTTGTTTTAGGTTGAGTGTCTCGAACAGCTTGGACACCAGACTTCAAAAAAGTAGCCAATCGATCAAACTCTCCCCCGTCTTCTCCCCAAGACTTGCCATAAGGCCAGAGCATGCCACTATTCAGTTCATTGCCGATCTGAACCATATCAGGATAAACGTCTAGCTGCTTCATTTCCGACAGAACGTTCTTTGTATAGTCATACAATGCCGTATTCATTTCTTCAAAGGTCAGATCTTGCCACACTTTAGGAACATTCTGTTTCCCAGGATCAACCCAAAAATCACTGTAATGGAAATCTAGCAACACGTTGAGTCCAAGACTTTTTGCTCGTTTTGCAAGGGCAATCGTCGTTTCCAGATCATTTGTCCCTGCCCCATAACTTTCTCCGTTACTATTATAAGGATCCTGCCACAAACGCAGTCGAACATAGTTGACACCATTATTTTTTAGAATCTCTAAGGCATCTTTTGAAATACCATCTTCATAATATTTTGCACCAGATTTTTCCATATCTGACAAGATTGAAATATCTGCTCCGCGAATAAACTCGCTGGCAGATGCTTCAACTGTTTTTGAAACAGCCCCCAAAGTCCCTATCACAGCTGCAAATAAAGCGACTTTACGCAACCAAGCTCCCTTTTTCATTCATTTGCTCCTCCTTTATTGAAATTGGCTCAGAATAAATTGAACGGCTTTTTCAGGATCTCTCGTTAATCCGATATATTCTGCTCCTTTTGTCGCAACCAGCTTGATTCCTAAGCGATCGGTATCTTCTTTGATATCATCATAGTAAGAATTGACTTGCGGTGCTAAGACCACCATATCAAAATCCTTCAGCATTTCGTAATGAGAACCATAAGCACCCGCCATTGCACTGATCGGTGCTTTCGATTCAGATGCACCTTCTTTTAAAGCATTAGCTAACATCGCACTTGTCCCTGCTCCAGCACAAAGCACCAACACATTGATTTCTTTATTTGTATCGCTGATAATTTGTCTCGCTGCCACAGGTACTTCCTCACGTATAGCAGCAGAAGCACCTTCTTCGGTTGCGATCACTTCCGCTTTTTGTGCTTCTTGCTCTACTAAAACAGCATCGTATGCTTTACAAAATGGTAGATAGATCAGGAAGTCAACGACGATTAGAACCGCTGCTAAAACAAAGGCTAACACCCCCATGCCTGTTCCTAGAACCAAACCGATCGGTGCCGGAGTTGCCCAAGGTAAAACGTACATAAAACTGTTCATGCCTAGCACATCGACAAAAAACTTAAACAAGCAAACGTTTACAACTGGTGTTAACAAAAACGGAATGAAAAAATAAGGATTCAAAATCATGGGTGCTGCAAACAACAATGGTTCATTGACAGCAAAACTTACTGGAATAAAGGAAGCTTTCCCGACTGCCTTCAATTGTTTAGACTTAGCAAAGAGTAAGAAGATAAAAGGAACGACCAATGTGGCCCCAGTTCCTCCCATAGTTCCTACAAAATTTCCTAAACCGACTGTCAGTACTTTTGAAGCTTGCTCACCGGAATTGAACAATTGCAGATTGGTTTCCACATTGGCATAGATAATTGCTGCAATTGCTGGTTCCACGATCGACGGTCCATGAACACCGACAAACCAAAATAGCGCCATCGCTCCCCAGATAATAGCGATTCCTAAATAACCGTCGGCTGCTGTGAATAATGGCTGCAGCACAGTAATGATTGCTTCTGCAAATGAGATTTGGAAAATTTGCCGAATACCTAAATCAATTAAAACGGCCGCAAATACTGAAAAAGAGAAAGGAAAAATATCTCGGAAGGTTTGCGAAATCGTACCAGGAACTTCTTTAGGCATCTTAATGGTAATATCTTTCAGCACACAAAACTTATATAAATTAACTGTTAAAAATGCAGCGACAAAGGACGCCAAAAGCCCCTTTGTCCCCATGTATTCCGTTGAAAATCCGCCTTCGATTGGAGAGACGCTTAACAACAGGAAACTTACCACAGAAGCCAGCATCACAGAAGTCGTGTTGATTACTTTGTTTTTCGGTAAGCGGCGATTCATCGAATCAGCCAAGCAGCGAGCAGTGGTTGCTGAAACAAGTAACCCTACAACCCCCATCGAATAATTATAGACTTTCCACAACCAAGTGGAGACAGCTTCAGGCCATTGGTAACCAAAAATCTCAGGAACCGCAGCAATCAAAATGAATATGCTTGAGAATAAAATAGCCGGCATCGCTGTTAAAAATCCGTCACGAACGGCTCCCAGATAACTATTGCGTGAGATTTTTTCAAAAAACGGTTTCCCTTTTTCGATTTGTTTAATGATTCCATCCATAGCGTTCTTCTCCTATCCTTGATTCTGCTTGTACAGTGCAATAAAGTCTTGAATCAGATCTCTCAGCAACAAAGTGGTCATTAAATGATCCTGTCCATGGATAAAAATGAATCCCATCTCCATCTCTTTTCCCGATGCTTCTTCCGCTAAAATTTTCGTTTGCGAATTGTGTGCAAGGGTTAAATTTTCGTCGACTTCTTTCAGTGCTGAATCAACATGCTCAAAGTTCCCTTGTCTTACTTCTTTCAATAATTTCAATAATGTACTGCGAGCGTCCCCTGAATAAGCAACGATCTCAAAACCAAGCATTTGTAATTCCTCTTTATTCATCTTTTCTTCCTCCATTATTACTTATTAAATAATCGTTTTGGTTTCACTAACTAATTTGTACCAGTATGCTGACTCTTTCGGGTAACGCTTCTGGGTTTCAAAATCAACATAAAACAAGCCATACCTTTTGTTATACCCATTTGTCCATGAGAAAAGATCCATAAGCGACCACAAAAAATATCCCTTCACATTTACCCCAGCTGTTATCGCCTTGCTTAAGGATTCCAAATAGACTCTCAAATAGTCGATTCTCGGCTGATCCATAATGATGCCATCTTCAAACTGGTCTTTATACCCCATGCCGTTTTCAGTGATATAGATTTTGTTGTAATGCGGGTAATCGCTTTTAATTCGCAACAACAAGTCATAAAGCCCTTCTGGATAAATCAGCCAGTCCCAATCTGTTCGAGGAATTCCTTCTTTATAAATGCGTTCTCCGATCCCCTTCACTTTATAAACAGAGGTCCCTTTTTCACCCGTGCCATTATGATGGATCGCGTTTTCTCCATCGTAAGCTTTGACAAAATGGCATTGGTAGTGATTGATCCCTAAATAGTCATTACGCGTGGAGGCTTTTTTCAATTCGACAAAATCTTCTTCAGGAAAATGATAGCTGGCTTGATTTGCTTCACATATCTCATCAAGAGCAGTCAAGGTTTCAGTTGAATAATAGCCTAAATAAGTAGCATCTAATAAGAAGCGGATCGACAATGCATCGTCTAAAAAGGCTGCATGCTTATCTTCTGGAGCATCTGTTGCCGCATATTTCGTCTCCAATGAGTGAACGACACCGATTTCGCCTGGAAGTTCGTTTTCTTTGAAATAGTTCACTACACGTGCATGGGCAACCATCATATTATGAAGACAGGCGATGATTTTTGTAAAATCATATTTGATTCCTGGCGGGAAAACGCCTAACAAATATTGATTGGTCGCAACAGGATAGATTTCATTAAAGGTACTCCACACTTTCACTTCTTTGAATTCATGAAAACAAAAAATGGCATAGGAAACGAATGCTTCTATTGTTTCTCGATTCAAAAAATCTCGCTGGTCAAACAAACGTTTAGGGGTATCAAAATGATGCAATGTCACAAACGGCGTTACGTTTCTTTTCGCACATTCTTCGAACACACGATGATAAAAAGCGATTCCTTCTGGGTTCGGTTCCCCATCACCATCAGGAAAAATTCGACTCCATGCAATGGATAATCTTAGCCCATTCACACCAAATCGTTCACACAATTCAATATCCTTTGCATATTGATGATAAAAATCACTTGCCGGATCGGGACTGAATCTACCCTGTTCCTCTAAAAAATCATCCCAAGCAACAGCGCCTTTGCCGCCTTCCTTAGTGGCTCCTTCAACCTGATAGGCTGCTGTGGCTCCACCAAAAATAAAATCTTCTGGTAATTTAAGCATGTACATCTCTCCTCAAATCTATAATCAGTTTCCACACTTTCTAACTGATTGAATTGTAATCGCATCCAAAACATTTGTCAACAAAAACAAACATAAATAATCACAAAAATCGAAAAAAATGATAAAAACCATTGAAATAAACATGTATCACGCAAATAATTGTTTGTTTTTGTTTGAAACAGATTGACTGTTATCCGATTATATGGTAGATTATCCTTAAATTAGAGGTGAAGACGATGCTGAAAAAAGAAAGATTGTTTACTATCGTAGAAATGGTCAATAAAAAAGGAATCCTTACCGTTAATGAAATCATCAATCAATTAGATGTTTCTGATATGACCGTTCGCAGAGATTTAGATGAATTAGAAAAATCGGGCAAGCTGCTACGTGTCCATGGAGGGGCGCAAAGTCTTTCCTACACTTTAGATCAAGAACTTTCTCACACCGAAAAAGCCACTCTGCAGATTCAAGAAAAAAAAGAAATTGCTGCCGCAGCAGCCTCCTCAATTCAAGAAGGCGAAACAATTTTTTTAGGACCAGGTACAACAATCGAACTTTTGGCGACCCATTTACTGAACAAGAAAATTCGGATTATTACAAACAATTACCCGGTTTTTGATATTCTTGCGCAAGCAGATGGACCAGAAATTTTACTAATTGGTGGTGATTTCCGTAAAAATACCGGCGCATTTGTGGGACCAATCACCAACGACAATTTAAGAAGACTAAAGTTTACAAAAGCATTTATCAGTTCAAATGGCGTTCACAACGAAGCAATTTCTACTTACAGTACAGAAGAAGGAGAAGCGCAGCAGATCGCATTAAATAATTCTCGCAAGAAATATCTGCTCGTTGATAACAAAAAGTTCAATCGCGATGATTTTTATGTGTTTTATAATTTACATGATTTCGATTTACTCATTACGGATCGCCAGATCTCGCGAGAGGTTCAAGAGCACTATGCACAATATGTCGATCTGCAAATTGCTGATTCAACCGAAAATACCACTATAGGAGCGTAACTATGAAAGGGATTATTTTTGATTTCAACGGAACAATGTTTTTGGACTCTCATCTACATGAAGCTGCTTGGCTGCACATGATTCATGATCATACAAAAGATGGTTTATCAGATGAGGATATTTTAAAAAATATCCATGGTCGAACGAATACGGAGATTTTAAAACATTTCATTTCAGAACATTTGACCGCCTCTGAGATCGCCGTATTGTCAGAAGAAAAAGAAAGCTATTATCGTATGCTTTGCTTGCAAAATAAGAACGATCTCCAATTGACAAAGGGGCTTGAAGCGACTCTTGATCAGCTGACTGACCAGCAGATTCCATTAACGATCGCCACCGCTACTGTTAAAGAGAATGTTGCTTTTTATTTTGATACTTTCGATTTAGCTCGCTGGTTTGATTGGGATAAGATCGTCTATGACGATGGCTCTTTTCCTGGAAAACCGCAACCGGATATTTTTCTTAAAGCGGCTGGCAAATTGGGCTTAGCTCCTGCAGATTGTCTTGTTATCGAAGATGCTTATTCAGGTTTGCTTGCTGCCAAGCGTGCTGGGATTGGAACAATTATCGCAATTGATCCATTCGGTAAGAATAAATCAGTATTTGAACAGGCACAGCTAAATAAAGATGGAACCATCAAAGATTTTACTGATTTTTGGACAGAGCACCTGTCAAAAGTTTTCGTTAAATCATAATATTCCATACAAAAAGCGGCTCAACCAAGAAATCTTGATTGAGCCACTTTGTTATTATTTGTTTCCATTTTCTAATTCCGACGGTTGTTATTACCGAATAAAATAATCAAACGTAAGAGCTGCAATAAGGTTGCTACGGCAGCTGCGACATACGTCAACGCTGCGGCAAAGAGCACTCTTCTTGCTTGTGGTACTTCATCTTCTGTTAACAAGCCACCATCTGCCAAAATACGGATCGCCCGTTTTGAGGCATCGAACTCGACTGGCAAGGTCACTAATTGGAAAATAAACGCCAATGAGAAAGCCAACAAGCCTAAGTTGATCAGAAACGATCCTCGTAATAGGACCCCAATCAAAATCAATGGGATCGAGATGCTGGTTCCGATATTAGCGATCGGTACGATCGCATGACGCAAACGCAAAGGAAAATAACCTTTGGCATCTTGGACTGCGTGTCCACACTCATGGGCCGCAACACCGATTGCTGCTACCGAAGTTGATTGTGCAGTGGATTGCGATAAACTCAGCATTTTGTTGCCAGAATTGTAATTATCCGTCAAATCACCAGCGATCGCTTGCACACCCACATTATTGATTCCTTGGCTTTGCAAGATGTACTGCGCCGCTTTTGTGCCGGTAATATTATTTTTACTTCTGACTTTGTCATATTTGTTAAAGGTACTTTTGACGTACGCTGACGCTGCTAGCGAAATCACCATACCGATAATTACAAGAATGAAAGTCGGGTCATAAAAAAAGCCGAACCCGTATCCGCCCATACCATACACGATAAAATTCCCCCTTTTAATCTTTGACCTTATTTTACCATTAAAGTGGTGAAAAAATTATGAAGATGACTGGAAGATTTTGTTTTTAACCTTTTTTTACAAATTCTGATTTTAGTTTCATTGCGCCGAAGCCATCGATCTTGCAATCAATGTTGTGGTCGCCTTCGACTAATTTGATGTTTTTCACTTTCGTTCCTTGTTTGATGGCGCCAGATGCGCCTTTGACTTTCAAGTCTTTGATGACCGTTACTGTATCGCCATCGACTAAAATATTGCCGTTGGCATCTTTATATACGGGTGCTTCTTCCATCGCTTGTTGCTCTTGCCATTCGTTTCCGCATTCAGGACAAACAAACAGCCCACGGTCTTCATAAGCGTATTCAGATTGGCAATTTGGACAGTTAGGAATTTGAGTCATAGTGTTGCTCCTTTAAAATATAATTTTCGCTGTAAAAAAACAACTCACCATCAGCATACCGAAAAACCATTAGAGGTGCAACCAAAAATCAGTGACCTGTAAGTAAAAAAAATCGCTTCTGTAGAGTAATAACAGAAGCGATAACTCAAGTGTATTCGAAAAGGAACTACAAAGCGTTGGATATTATTTTGAGAAATGATTCGCACAAGCATCGCCGACCCACTGGATGATTTGTACCAGAAGAATCAGCAGGAGAATCACCACAATCAAAATCGCCGTTTCATAGCGATAATAACCATACTGAATTGCTAAATCGCCAATGCCGCCTGCGCCAATTGTTCCCACCATCGCTGAGTAGCCTAAAAGACTGATCAAAGTTAGCACAAATCCACGAATCAAAGCTGGCAGACTTTCTGGTAAAATCACTTCGCGAACGATCTGTCCCGTCGATGCTCCAGAAGCGACGCTGGCTTCAAGGACGCCATAGTCGATTTCGGCAAATGCGGATTCAGCGATTCGGGCGTAAAAAGGAATCGCGGCAATCGATAAAGCAATCGCACCACCCGCTGGGGTATAAGGATCACCGATCAGCATCGCTGATAACGGAATCAGCGTAATCAATAAGATCAAAAATGGCAGCGAACGGATTGCATTGACGACAAAATCGGCCAGATGATGCAAGAAAATATTTTTATGAAAAAGGTTACTGCCGACTAAAAACAGGACTAATCCAATTAATAAGCCGAAAACTACTCCTATAATTGCTGAGGTCCCCACCATAAAGAATGTTTCCCATAGTGCTTGAGGCAGGTTTGTTTTTAAAATCTCAATCGTTTCAGCCATTCTTCTCACCTATCTTTCTTAGAGAAAAGACGTTCGCAGCTAAGTGTTCTTGGGCTTTTGCTGCTTCTTCGGCAGGTCCCGTCAAATAGATATACAAAATACCGATCACATCTTTTTTGATATACTCAATTTTCCCATGGATGATATTGATCGACACATCGTAGGCTTTCGCTACAGTCGAAATCAGCGGTTCTAACGTATACTCACCTTGGTAGCGCAATTCCAGCAAGTCGCCTTGCGTGAAAGATGCTAGAATCTCTTCAGGAAGCGTCAGATCCAAGTAGCGGCCTACCAGTTTTTTCGTAATAGGCTGTTTAGGCTGACTGAACAAGCCATAGGTCGTTTGTTCTTCAACGATGCGCCCCTTTTCCATCACTGCCACCCGATCAAAAAACTTACGGGCAACATCCAATTCATGAGTGATAAAGACGATGGTGATGCCTGTCTGTTCCTTGATTCGGATCAATAATTTCAAAATTTCTTCAGTCGTTTCAACATCTAACGCACTGGTAGCTTCGTCACACAACAAAATCTCAGGTTCGTTGGCAATCGCTCGTGCAATGCCGATTCGTTGCTTTTCTCCCCCAGACAAATTATTCGGATACTCGTGAATTTTGTGAGGCAGATCCACCATTTCCAACAGTTCCTTGATCCTCGCTTCTTGCTGATCTTTCGGATAATCACCAGCGCGCAAAGCAAAGGCTAAATTTTCCTTGATGGTTCGATTATGGATCAGATTGAAATGCTGAAAGATCATCCCGATTTTTTGTCGTACTTCACGCAAGTGTTTGCCTTTGGCTTGCGTGATGTCTTGACCATCAATCAGAATTTGACCGCTAGAGGGCACCTGCAGTAGATTCAACGTACGAACCAAGGTACTTTTCCCAGCCCCGCTCAATCCGACGATCCCGTATACTTCTCCAGCTTGAACGGAAAAATCAACGGAATCCACTGCTTTTTTGATTTGTTTTTTATGAGTGAATGTCACTGATACTTGTTTTACTTCTATTTTTGCCATAAGATATGCCCTTCTTACTCAGTCCAAAATTTCGGTTGATCAAAGTTGCTGAACGGTGATTCGGCAATCGCTTCTTTAAATGCATCACTTTCTAATACTTCCGTAACTGCCTTAGCAAAATCACTGTCTTCTTCTTCGGTGGACACCACAAAGACATTTTTATATTCTTCTTTCAACGACTCCAACGCCAAAGCATCTGCAGGATCAAGAGAAGCTGCCCAAGCGAAGTTTCCTGGTACTAAAGCTAAATCGACTGTATCTAACGAACGAGCCAATTGGGCTGCGTCTAATTCTTTAAATGTCAGATTCTTCGGATTTTCTTCGATATCATTCACCGTTGCCTTCGTTTCGTCGATATTGTCTGCGATGGTGATCAACTCATTGGCAGCTAACAGTTGCAAGGTCCGAGCTAAATTTGAGGCATCATTGGCAATCGAAACAGTCGCCCCGTCTGCTAACTCATCCAAGCTGGACAGTTGCTTCGAATAGATGCCCATTCCCAATGTTGGCACTTTTTGTAATGCCGTAAGAGATAACTGGTTATCTGCCGAAAATTTTTCTAGATAGGCCGTATGCTGAAACAAATTGGCATCGATTTGGCCATTCGCCAAGGCATTGTTCGGCTGAATATAATCATTAAACACTTTGGTCGTTAGTTGATACCCTTTTTCTTCCAGTAATGGAGAGATCATCTCTGTCACCATATCGCCATATGGTCCTGGTGCCACTCCAACGACTTTTTCTTCCACTGCATCTACACTGTTTTCAGCAGACTGTGTATCCTCTGTGCTGCTAGTATTGCCACAAGCTGCCAATGTAATTAAGACAGCAGCAGCAACTAACCCAACGATTCCCTTTTTCAACTGTTTCATTTTTTAGTTCCCCCTTTTTATAATAAAAAAACGTCCTTTCTCCATCATAGAGAAAGGACGAAACAACCATGTTCGTGGTACCACCTTTAATTCATTGGCACAAGCTGCCAACCTTATCAGTTTATCAACTGCTTTGCTGTAACGGGCAATCCCGCTGCACGCTTGCTTTTGCTCACGTCCAAACGCTCCAAGGCCATCTTCAGTCAAACGGCTGTGCTCTTTCTCACCAATCCGAGCTCTCTGATCCAATCGAAACTGACTTACTCTTCTTATCATCGCGTGTTTTTAAGTTGTGTTTAACTATACGATAGCCTCAAATGAATGTCAATTCTTTTTTTCACGAAAATATCATCTTTTTGCAATAATTTTCACAGTGTTTACAGAGCCAAATTCTCATCTAAAATCAAGCCTTCAGATACCATAACCGCATCGCCGATCAATTCTAATGCGACCTGATCAACATCAACTTCTACCGTTAACTCGCCACCCAACACGTGCAGCAAGACATTCGCTGCCGATTGCTGGTGACGTTTGGTCACGACATACGCAGTGGCACCAGAACCTGTGCCGCACGCATAGGTAAAACCTTCCACCCCTCGTTCATACGTGCGAACGATCAGATCACCCTTGTCATCTTCTTCATAGAAATTGACATTCGCCCCTTTGGGAAAAACCTCCCAATAGCGTATCTCTTTGGCAAGTTCAGCCAGCTGTTCCAACTCAGTTTCTGCCAGACCAGGATAGTGAACCACCGCATGAGGGATTCCTGGATCACCCAATTCCACATAGTCCACGAATGAAACCATTGGATTCGGGTACGCTTGATCAAATGTAGTCACGGTGGGTGGATTCAAGGTTACTTTGTAGTGTTTTGCCGACAAGCGCCATGCGGGGACATCGCCAGCAACTGTTTCGATGGTCATCTGCTCGCCAGCAATTCCCTTCTCAAAGGCATAACGGGCAATACAGCGAGCGCCGTTGCCGCACATTTCTGCTTCGGTCCCATCAGCATTGTAAAACCGCATCCGAAAATCAGCGGTTCCTGTGGGAAAATCCACAGCCATGACTGCATCCGCGCCAACAGAAAATTTCCGATGGCAAACCTGAGCAGCAAATTGCGACAGTTGTTCATGGGAGAATTTCAATGTGCGGTTATCGATTACGATAAAATCATTTCCTGCACCTTGCATTTTTGTATAAGGAATCGTCATGTTGTCACCTGCTTTTCAAAATTTTACTTGCTGGAAGCTCCCTCTTTTAGAAACGAAGGAACCACTTCATTTTGCAGCATTTGCTCGTAGGACTGGCGTTTAACGGCTAATTCCGCTTGGCCGTTTTCCACAAAGACGACTGCAGGAATCTGTAAATTATTGTAGCTGCTGGCCATCGAATAGCCATAAGCTCCTGTTGCGAACGTAGCAAACAGATCCCCAGTTTCAACGGGCGGTAATGCAAGGTCTTTTACTAAGATGTCCGTGCTCTCACAAGCTTTGCCAGAAATGGTGATCTTTTGTGTCGCAGCTTCGGAAGCGCGGTTGGCTAAGATCCCAGTGTAAGTTGCCTGATAAAGACCCGGACGAATATTGTCTGTCATGCCACCGTCAATGCTGGCGTATGTTCTGATTCCCGGCAATGTCTTGATACTGCCGATGGTGTGCAAACTGATACCTGCTTCTGCGACGATACTGCGCCCAGGTTCAATAACGATGGTCGGACGTTCGCTCTGGTGCTGCGCATAAAAGGCGTCGATTTTTTCCATCACAGGATCTAAAAAGTAGCTGTAGGGTTGGCGAATATCTGCATCTGTGTATCGAACGCCAAAGCCGCCGCCAACATTTAGTTCTTTGATCCAATAATCAAAGCGTTCATGAATGGTTTGGACAAGGGCCAAAGCCGCATCAACTGCCGCTAGATGTGAGCGATTGTCCGACAATTGACTGCCGACATGAAAATGCAGGCCATAGAAATCCAATTCAGGTGCTTGAATCACTTCTTCCACTAACGGAAATAAGATTTCTTCATCTAAAGGAATCCCGAATTTCGAATCTTTTTGTCCGGTCGAGATAAATTGATGGGTGCTGACCGAAACCTCGGGTGTGATGCGCAACAAAATTTTAGCAACGACTTGCTTTTCTTGACATAACGCGCGGATCAAGCCGACTTCTTGAATGCCATCAACGATGATCCGTCCTACGCCATAATCAAGGGCGGCTGCTAATTCTTCAATCGATTTATTATTGCCGTTAAACTCGATGTGTTCTGCTGGAAAATCAGCTTGGATCGCTGTATACAGTTCTCCACCGCTAACCACGTCTAATGAGAGTCCTTCTGACTTGATCACTTGCAGCATTGCTGTGGTGCAGAAAGCTTTAGCGGCATAGGCTGCCCGTGTCTTGCTGTAGCGCGTCAAAAACTGCGCCTGAATCTTTTGGCATTCTTCGCGAATTTCCGAAACGGAATACACGTAAAGGGGGGTTCCGAAGGTTTTTGCCAGCTCAACGGTATCACAACCGTCAATGTATAAGTGATTGTTCTTGATTTCTTTTGCCATCGCTTTACTCCTTGTCTGTTGGCTCGTTCAACGCCTCGATCAAACGAACGTAGCATTCGATGCCTTGCAATAGATTTTTTTCGTCAAAATTCATTTTGCTGCTGTGTAAAGGGTGGACATAGCCTTTTTCTTCATTTCGGGTACCCACAAAGAAAAAGACACCTGGGATCTCCTTTTGGTACATCGAAAAATCCTCTGCCAACATATATGGTGGTGTTTCTCGGTAGCTCTCCCCGACCACTTTTTCCAACACTTCCACCATCTCAGGATCATTGTCCACGACACGATAAAGATGTTCGAATTCGACATCCGCCGTGCAATCATATCCTTTGGCGATTTCTTGTGCGACGGTGGTGATTCTGCGCGTCATCGTTTCATAGACTTCATCTTCAAACGCCCGCATCGTTCCTTTTAAAACGACCTTACCGGGAATGATATTTTCCGCATCTCCCCCATGGATCTTCCCAAAAGTGATGACCCCAGCAGAAAGCGGGCTGATATTGCGTGAAATGATCGAATGCAATCCTTGAATAATCGCAGCCGCGGCTAAAATGGCATCATGTCCTTGATGAGGCTGGGCACCATGGGCACTCGTGCCGTTGATCGTTAGATTGATCTCGCCGTTACGGGCCATCATCGGACCTTTCCGGCTCGCAATGACTCCTTCGGGAAAGTCTGGGAAGACATGCAGCCCCACGATTTTTTCCACGCCAAAATCTCGTAAGATGCCTTCATCGATCATCAATTGAGCGCCACCGGGGCTTTCCTCGGCTGGTTGGAAAATCAAAACGATCGTTCCACGAATCACTTCAGGATGTGTTGCCAAATATTTAGCGAACCCTAGCATCGTTGCCATATGGCCGTCATGACCGCAGGCATGCATTTTCCCTTCATGTTTGGAAACAAAGGAAACACCTGTCTCTTCTTTGATCGGTAGTGCATCGATATCCGTTCGAAAGGCCAGCGTCTTTCCTGGGCGATCGCTGCGAAAGACCGCAATCAAGCCGGTTTCAATCACTGGATAGATTTCTTTGATCCCAAAGGATTGCAACTGACGCAGCAAGTATTCCTTTGTTTTGAACTCAGTTAACCCTAATTCAGGGATTGTATGTAATTCACGACGAAAACGAACCACGTCTTCGGTTAATTCTTTGACTGCTTGCGATACTTGCATGTTAAAACACCTTTCTATTCATTCCTTTTAAAAATATCCATAAAAACCAACGAATATTCAGTTTTTCATTGATATTGTTTAATATTATAGTATATAATTCGAATAATCTATAGTATAAATTGTCGAAATGTTTCGATTTTTATTGAAAAATTTACCCCTCGTTTTGGTACACTTATACGTAGAGTTACGAAAAATAAATTGGTTGAAAGGATGTGTCGTAGTTTGACAATATTCAAAGGTTCTGGCGTTGCGTTGATCACCCCTATGCTTCAAGATGGTTCGGTGGATTTCGATAAGCTGAAGGAGTTAGCGGAGTGGCATGTGCAGCAAGGAACGAATGCAATCATTGCATGCGGTACGACCGGTGAAGCATCCACGTTAGACGATGAAGAACATATCGCGGTGATCGAAGCGGTGGTAAAACAAGTTGCTGGTCGAATCCCCGTCATCGGCGGAACAGGCTCCAACAACACCCAACATGGGATCCATCTTTCAAAAGAAGCACAGCGCGTTGGTGCTGACGCATTATTGGTTGTAACACCCTATTACAACAAAGCGACCAAGAAAAGTTTAGTCGCTCACTATGAAGCAATCTGTCAAAGCGTTGAGCTGCCAGTGATCTTATACTCCGTCAGCTCAAGAACCGGCTTAAATTTAACACCTGAAGCTGTGGCAGAACTGAAAAAAATCCCTAATATCAAAGGCATCAAAGAAGCCAGCGGCGACATTTCGCAAATCGCAGAAATCGCTCGTCTTGCGGATGATGACTTTGCGATCTATTCAGGAAATGACGATCAAGTAACCCCAATTCTAGCTTTAGGTGGCTCTGGCGTGATTTCAACGATCGGCAATATCGCTCCGAAACAAACGGCACAACTCGTTGCTGATTTCTTAAATGGTGATGTAAAAGCCGCCATCAAAGAGCAATTGCGACAAAAACCGTTGATCGATGCGATTTTCAGTGAAGTAAATCCTGTGCCGATCAAAGCAGCGGTCTCCTTGCTAGGCAAATGCGAATTGCATTATCGTTTGCCTTTGGGTGTCCCAGAAGATGCGACCCTCGTTCATTTAGAAGAAGAAATGACCAATTACGGATTGCTGTAAGGAGGAGTTTTTGGTGAAACAGATTTTATTAAGCGGTGCAAACGGTCGTATGGGCAAAGTGTTGCAAAGCCTGATCGCAAAGCACCCTCAGTTAGAAGTGGCCGCCGGATTGGATCGTACCGAGCAATTAGATGGTCCCTTTCCAATCTATGATCGTCCAGAAAAAATCACGCAGCCGATCGATTTGGTGATTGATTTTTCTCATTATAGCAATGTCCCTGCCTTATTGAACTATTGTGTCGAACAGCAGCTGCCTATCGTGGTTGCTACAACTGGTTTGACGGAAGACACGCAGATGATGCTGCCGTTGGCTGCTAAAGTGATCCCAGTTTTCTATTCTGCCAATATGTCGTTGGGGATCAATGTACTGATCAAAGCACTACAAAGTATCACCCCCGCATTAGAAGCTGACTTTGACATTGAGATCATCGAAAAGCATCATAATCAAAAACTCGATGCACCAAGTGGTACAGCTTTGCTGTTGGCAGATAGTATCAATGACAGCTGCGAAACGAAAAAAGAGTATCTCTACGGGCGTGAAGGCAGTGATCTAGTAAATGACCGCAAGCAGATGGGCATCCATGCCGTTCGCGGCGGAACGATTCCTGGAGAACACATTGTCATCTACGCTGGGCAGGATGAAATCATTGAATTGAAACACACAGCGCTCTCCCGCGAAATCTTCGCCAATGGTGCGCTAAAAGCAGCGGAATTTTTAGCCAACCAACCAGCTGGTTTTTATTCCATGCAAAATCTAATCGACAAGTAAAGGTGGTCTCTCATGACAGAATTACAATTTTCCGATCCTTATCAATTAGCAAAATACATCAAAGAAGCAAATAAACAAACACCTGTAAAAGTCTATATCAATGGAGATCTTAGTAACGTCCAAGCAGATGGCATCCAATTGTTTGGTAACGGCACCTTCTATTTCGTGGTTGGTGACAGTCAAAAAGTGGCTGAGTTTTTAACCGCGCACCAAGACAAAATCACCGATCACTATCTGGAAAATGATCGCCGCAACTCAGCGATCCCTTTATTGGACTTGACGAAAGTCGATGCCCGTATCGAACCAGGTGCCTTTATCCGTGACCAAGCCATCATTGAAAAAAATGCCGTTATCATGATGGGGGCAGTGATCAACATTGGTGCCGTGGTTGGTGAAGAAACCATGATCGACATGGGTGCGATTTTAGGCGCCCGAGCAACCGTTGGAAAAAAAGCCCATATTGGCGCTGGTGCTGTCTTGGCTGGCGTTCTTGAGCCACCTTCAGCAAGCCCAGTCATCATTGAAGACAATGTTTTGATCGGTGCAAATGCCGTCGTCCTTGAAGGCGTCCGTGTCGGCGAAGGTGCAGTCGTCGCTGCAGGTTCTGTGGTGACGGAAGATGTCCCTGCTGGAGCAGTCGTTGCTGGCTCACCAGCCAAAGTCATCAAAATGAAAGACGAGAAAACGAAAAGCAAAACCGAATTTTTAGACGATCTACGGGGCTAAGCCGCGCTTTTCTCAAAAATAAACAAAAAAACGCAGTGCGGGTTCAGTGATGAGCCTGCGCTGCGTTTTGTCTAAAAAAGGGCGTGCCGAAAGCTTTTGGCACGCCCTTTTTCTATTGGTAAATGTTCTTGTAAAAGTGTTTATTCTGCTTGAAATTCTTTGATCGCTGCTTGGATCTCTTGATAGATCACGGCAACTTCTTCAAGGTCTTTTGCGTTTGCTCCACTGGCAAGGGGATGTCCGCCGCCATGATGGCGTTTGGCGATCTCATTGATCACTGGACCTTTCGAACGCATCCGCACCCGATAATAGCCTTCTGGTTGTTCGACAAAGATCGCCCAAGCCATCACTTCGTCGATTTTCCCTGGTAAGGAAACGACTGCTGAGGTTTCCGAATCCACTACGCCAAAACGCTGCTGCAATTCTTGTGATAGGATCACTTTGCCAGCACCAATCTCATCGATCTCGATGTTTTCGTAGACATACCCTGAAAGGCGAGCAACACTGCGAGAGACTTGATCCAATTGCCGATTGATCTTCGGTGCATCAAAACCGTAATCCAATAGTTCAGCCGCTAAGCGCAGCGTTGTCGCTGTCGTTGCCGGATATAAAAACCGTCCAGTATCACCAACAATGCCTGCATATAGCAGACGAGCCGCTTCTTGCGTCATCGTCAGCTCGTTTTGAAACATTTGCCAAAACGAAACGATCATCTCACTACAGCTGCTGGCATTCGTATTGACCCAGACCAGCTCTCCGTAAGGCTCATCATTAGGGTGATGATCGATTTTGATCAATTTCGCCCCTTGATCATAGCGTTGGTCACTGACCCGTGGTGCATTGGCCGTATCTGTAACGATCACCAACGCTCCTTTATACAAATCATCAGGGATCGTCTGCATCAGCGCCAAGTAATCCAATCCTTCAACAGGTCCGCCGACTTGATAGATTTCTTTTTTGGGAAAACTAGCTCGTAAAATTTCTGCCAAGCCCACTTGTGATCCTAATGCATCTGGATCAGGGCGCTGGTGCCGATGGATAATGATTCGGTCGAATGCTTTGATTGTTGCAAGTATTTCTTCTTGTACCTTCATGAATGGTCTCAACTTTCTCTCTAAAATTTTTCCATAAGTGCCGTTTTCGATGATTTATGGGCGTTCCATTACTTGGCATACCACGATCGCTTTTGCCACTAAGGAATTTTCGATCGATACTTCGATATCGATTTTCGCCGAACGTCGCCCCAGTTCTAGAATCTTCGGTTGAATGATGATCTCGCTTTCTAATTGGATCAAACGGAAGTAATGCAGATTGACTTGCTCGATCCAACTATTGCGCCGTTGATTCAACTGCATCGTTCGTTTCGCCGTATTAGCGATCACTTCACTCAAGACACCAAAAGAGATCGTTCCGACTTCATTGACCATTTGAGGCGTCACCGCAAAGCTGAAATGCGGCTGCGGCAATTTGTTCCCTTCAAAATCTTGTTCGATGACTTGCATCTGTCCCGAGATTTGGTCTGAAATCGTATCTGAAATTTGTGTTTGTCGTTGGACCATCTGCATCGCTTTCATGATGTCTTGGCGTGTAACGATCCCAATCAAAGAAAGGTCATCTGCTACGACGGGCATCACTTCTAAGCCATCCCAAATCATCTGATGGCTGGCAGAGGCCACACTCATCTCTTTTTTTACGACCCGTGGTTCCCGGGTCATGATTCGTTCGATGATCTGCGTGTCAGGCTTTTCTAGGACATCTTTGGCTGTGATGATCCCAACGACCCGCATATTCTTGTTGACAACTGGATAGCGGGAGTGATTGGTAGACTCCGAAAGCAGTTTGTAATCCTTGACCGTATCGAAGGTGTGCAGATACTTGGTTTTTTCCAATGGCATATAAATGTCACTCACCAGCATGATGTCCTTTTTGATCAGCTGGTCGCTCAAGGCACGGTTGATCATCGTTGCCACGGTAAAGGTGTCATAGGTCGTTTGTAAAATCGGCAGCTCCAATTCGTCTGCTAAGCGACAGATTTCCTCTGAGGTTTCAAAGCCCCCCGTGATCAAGACGGCTGCGCCATCTTCCAGTGCCAACTTGTGGACTTCATTACGGTTTCCGACGATCACTAAGGAACCAGGCGTGATGTAGCGTTCCATTGCCGATTCCTTCATGGCGCCGATAACAAATTTGTTCAAGTCTTTGTCTAAACCGGCTGCGCCGCCCAAAACATCGCCTTCAATGATTTGGACGACTTCGCCGAAAGTTAGTTTTTCAATGTGTTTCTTTAGTTTCCGTTCAATCCGAATGGTTCCCACACGTTGGATCGTTGAAACCAAGCCGATATTTTCCGCATCTTTGATCGCCCGATAGGCTGTTCCTTCACTGACATTCAAGTCTTTTGCGATTCCCCGCACCGAGATGCGATCGCCTACAGGCAGATTCTCGATATGCGCTAAAATCAAGTCGTGTTTTGTCGCCATAATTATCCCCTATTCCTACTACAAATCTTCCTGTTGCTTAAACTTCTAATGTCTCACCGACTGCAAGGATCTGGCCCACACCTGCCGGCAATAAATTCACGAAGGTTTGCGGATCTTGCTTGATCATTGGAAACGTATTGTAATGGATCGGTACTACTTTGCTCGCGTTTAAAAGCGCCGCTGCTGTTGCAGCATCTTGAACGCCCATCGTAAAATTATCCCCGATCGGTAAAAACGCCACATCGATGTCGAAACGTTCACCGATCATCGCCATATCGCTAAAGAGGGCAGTATCGCCAGCGTGGTAGATGGTTTTGCCTTCTGCTTCTAAAATGATCCCCACTGGATTGCCCATATAGATCATCGTTCCGTCTTCTTCAAGACCAGAGCTGTGTTTCGCTTCCACCATTGAGATTTTGCCAAACGGGAACTCAAAAGAGCCTCCCATATTCATGCCATGCGTCTCAGCAACGCCTTTGCGGGCTGCATAGCGGCAAATTTCAACGACACTGATCACTGGTGCTTCATTTCTTTTGGCGATCGGCACCATGTCCCCAATATGATCGCTATGACCATGCGTGATCAAAAGCCAATCGGTTTCCACTGTGTCTGCATCCAAATCAGTCAGAGCATTTCCAGTAATAAAAGGGTCAAACAACAATTTTTGGCCATCCGCTAATTGGATAGCAAGCACCGAGTGTCCGTGATACGTAAGTTTCATACAACATTCCCCTTTCCATCTAAGTAATACAGTCTAATATTTTTCATTATAACAGATAACGCCAGAAATCCAAAAGCACAAATTCTGGCAGCTTTATTACATCCGTCCTTTTTCTGGTTCTTGTCAAGAAAAATAAAAAAACTGTTCTACCCTTTCTGAATAAGGAATAGAACAGTTCGACCTGATGACTTCAAGCGATCATAGCGTTTTCTTACGTCCGCCTTGTTTATAGATGCGCCAGACTGTTAAGAATAACGCCGTGATACAAAGAAGGAACGCCCCAAAGAAGGTGATTTTCATGCCATAGGCAAAAATATCTGCCCGACCTGCGATATAGGTCGTCACATGCTTCCCATAGGCTTGACTCATTGCGGCATAAAGAATCGTCGTTGCTAAGGATATCCCTAAGACCATGCCCAAGTTACGGGCAAAGGAATTTAGACTACCTGCCACCCCAAGATTTTCTTTGGTGACGCTGCTCATCACCATCGTATTGTTGGGGGATTGGAACAACGAATTGCCTAACCCCATGATGGCAGTAGCGACGACATAGTACCAAATCGGCGTATGCTGATTCATAAACATATACATCAGCTGAGTGATGGACAGCAACGCTAAGCCAGCTAAGACCAAGATCTCCGGTCCTACACGGTCCGTCAAATAGCCGCTAAGTGGTGAACCGATGACCATCATCAAAGGAAAGACCATCATCAGCATTCCTGCCACACTCGGCGTTAAGCCTCGGGCACTTTGCAAGTAAAAGGGAATCACGACATTGACAAAAAAGTTTGCAGAAAAGATCAGCAACGCCGTGATCAGGCTCATGGTGAAAATTTTATTACGAAAGATCCCAAAGGTAATCAGCGGTTTGCTCACACGCGCTTCTACTCGCAAAAAGACGATGAATGCCACTAAGGCGATCCCCACCAACAGCAGCGGCAGCCACGTTAGAAAGCCACGCTCTTGTCCAAGAAAAATGCCGCCGAAGAAGCTGATAATTGCAATTGAAAACAGCACAAACCCGGTTTTATCGATGGAATCATGACTCATGGTGATATCTTTTGGCAACACCTTTTCTCCAGCAATCATCGTCAGAATACCGACTGGAACATTGATCCAAAAAATAAACGGCCAAGAAAAATGCGCCAAAATCACTCCGCCTAATCCAGGACCGGCGATGGATCCTAACGAAACAAAGGCACCAATCATCCCTAAGGCACGTCCTCGTTCACTCATAGGAAAAACTTCAGTAATGATTCCGGTATTTGTCGCCATCGTCATGCTGGCACCGATCGCTTGCACGACTCGGGCAAATAGCAGAAATGCTAAGGAATGATTAAACCCGCATAACAGCGAACCGATAATAAAAATTAGCATCCCCAAGCGGAATACTTTGATCTTGCCCCAACTATCCCCTACCTTACCGAATAACAAAAGGCAGGCACAAACGATCATCAAGTAGACGGATACGACCCACTCCGCTTGATTCATAGGGACACCCATATCTGCCGAGATCGTGGGCAAAGCGATATTTACGATACTCCCATCCAGTGTTGACATAAAGGTAAACATCGAAACAGCAATGAGAATCCACCACTTTCTCTGTTGTACTACGGGATTTTCTTGATAACTATTCACAAATCGACCATCCTCTCTTTGCTTGTTTTGTTCCTCTAGTCTTAGGGGGACAACTTTGTATTATTGATCGAAATCCATTCGCCGTCAATCCTTATCTGCTCATCACGACCAAAATAAGGGTCATTTTGTAAAAAAAACGCCACCTGTTTTCTTACATAAAAAAAGACAAAAGCTTCGGTGAAAAGAAATCGGCCGTCAAACGGCTATTCTTTCACCTGCTTTTGTCAGTAGGTCAAAACGAATTATTTACGGTTGCGATTTCTTTGGCTTGATTCCATGATGACCGGCAAGATGACTGGACGGCGTTTGGTTTGTTCAAACAAGAAACGACTCAAACGATCACGGATATCTTGTTTCAATTTGCTCCATTCAAACTCTTCATCATGAAGGTGTTTTTCTACGATTTCTTCCACGATCTCGCCACTTTCACGAATCAGATCGCGGCTGGCTTTCACATAGACAAACCCGCGAGAAGTGATTTGTGGTGCAGAAATAATTTTCTTTTCGCGACGATTGATCGTCACTACCGCAACGAAGATTCCGTCTTCAGATAAGACTTTGCGGTCTCGCAGGACGATATTCCCAATGTCACCGACACCGATCCCATCGATCATGACGTTTTCAGCTGGAACCGCACCTGCGGCAAGCATTTCGCCTTTTTTGTACTCTAACACATCTCCACGAGCAGTAATGAAGATATTTTTCATCGGAATCCCGACTTCTTGCGCCAAGTCCACATGGGCGGCTAATTGGCGGTACTCGCCTTGAATAGGGATAAAGTACTTCGGTTTCATCATATTCAACATCAGCTGCAGATCATTCGGGTTGGCATGACCAGAAACACGGAAATTATCCGAGATCTGTTTCACGGTACCGCCAGCGCGATAGATGATATCTTCCGTTTTCGCAACCACAGTTTCCATTGCCGTTGTCGGCGTCGTTGTGATGTAAACAAGATCTCCTTCTTTGATGCGCAGCGTCCGGTGAGAGCCGTTGGCCATTTTTTGCAACGCTTTGATTGGTTCACCCATACGACCTGTTTCTAAAATCAGCAACTGTTCGTCTGAGTATTTTTTCATTTCTTTTTGGGTGATCAGTAAGTCTTCGGCAGGTAATTTTAATTTCCCTAACTTCATGGCCGTTTTGATGATCCGACCAAAATCTTGCCCGGTCAAAACGACTTTGCGATCAGAACGAAACGCCGCATCTAATACTTGTTGCACCCGTTGCAAATTGCTGGCAACACTAGCGACGATGATCCGACCTTCCCAGTAACGGATATTGTCATAAACTTCATCTTGGATCGTCAATTCAGAAGCGATCGGCGTTGGATTTTCGGCATTTGAAGACGTGCTTAGCAATGCTAAGACGCCTTCTTTTCCAATTTCCGCTAAGCGGCCAAAATCGGTTTGATACATAGGGATCGCTGTTTGGTCAAACTTGAAATCTCCTGTATAAACGATATTGCCAGCTTCTGTTTTGACGCTGATCCCAACAGAATCAGGGATGGAGTGGGTCGTACGGAAAAAGCTGATGGTCGCATGACCAAAGTCGATCTCCGAATGTTCATCGATCACATGAAAATCTTTGAAGCGCTTGGTAGCTTCATTTTTATTCACGGTCAATTTTGCTAGTTCGATCGTTAACTCGGTCCCAAAGACCGGTACTTGGATATTCTCCAAGAAATAAGGCAATGCACCAATCGCATCTGCATGCCCATGGGTCAAGAAGACACCCGCCACACGGTCGGCATTTTCTTCTAAATATGTGAAGTCTGGAATCACTGTATCGATCCCTAATAATTCATTTTCTGGATAACGGACACCGCAATCCAGCACAAATATATCCTCGCCAACTTCAGCAATGTACATGTTCTTTCCGTTTTCGCGTACACCGCCAAGAGGAATGATTTTTATCGTTTCCACTTTTATTCACCTCTTAATTTTTTTCTACTGTATTATTTCCCAAGCATAAGCCGTCCCTATTATTATACAACAAAAAAAAGAAAAGCGTGGCATTCACCACACTTTTCTGAAAAACTTATGGTTTACACATGAACTAATCCTTGCTGATGCAGGCTTTCGGCGATTTGAACGGAGTTCCATGCCGCCCCTTTCAGCAAATTATCAGAAACGACCCATAAATGCAAGCCGTTTTCGACATCCAAATCTTTGCGAATCCGACCAACAAAGGTTTCTGTTTTGTCCACACTGGTCAAAGCTTGCGGGTACACTTGTTGACTCGGATCATCTTGCAAGACAGCTCCTGGCGCTTCGCTGATCCACTGTCTGACTTCCTCAACACTAGCATGGTCTTTGGTCTCGATATAAATCGACTCTGAATGACCGCTAAACACAGGGATCCGCACACACGTAGCTGCTACTTTGATCTGCGTATCTTCCATGATCTTCTTCGTTTCATTGATCATTTTCCACTCTTCGTAAGTATAATCCTCTTCGGCGAAAACATCGATTTGCGGCAAGGCATTAAACGCGATCGGGTAGTGCTTCTTGTCGCTGCCTGCTGGTAAAATCTCAGGGTTTAGTTCATCAGCGGCTTTGCCAGCTAATAATTCTTGAGATTCACGAGTCAATTCAGCCAAGGCTTGGGCGCCAGCACCTGAAACTGCTTGATACGTCGAAACCAAGACCCTCGATAAACCGACTTTTTGACGAATCGGTTCTAACGCCACCATCATTTGAATCGTTGAACAATTCGGATTGGCAATGATTCCTTTATGTTGCGCTAATGCATGAGGATTCACCTCAGGAACGACTAGAGGAACATTCGGGTCCATCCGAAAATGACTGGTATTGTCGATCACGACTGCACCGTGTTTGACTGCTTCTGGAGCAAATTGTTTTGAAATGCCGCCACCGGCACTGAACAATGCAATATCGACGCCTGCAAAGGAATCTGTGGTCAGCTCTTGAATAACGAGCGGTTCATTTTTGAACACAAGGGTCTTCCCAGCAGAACGTTTGGATGCCAACAACGTTATTTTTTTGATCGGCAACGTGGTCTTCTCCAACATCTCAATCATTTTTGTTCCTACTGCGCCGGTAGCCCCGACAACTGCTACGTGATACCCTGTACTCATCAAATCACTCCTCGAATAAAAATACATTTTTACTAGTTTATCATATCTTGTAAAAAAGAAAAGACCTTTCGTGGAAAGAAGCACAAAAAGAAGGCAATACTGTCTAAATTTTCAATCTTTTCCCCCTTTACAGAAAAAATCTACCTATATTTAAGGGTTATCATTTGTCACATTCAGGTGTTATAGGATATAATACCGACAGAAGGAATTTTGGGGAAGATTCTTTCCAACGTGCATGGGGAAATTAAAAATACCCAAAACATTGAATGAGGCAAGAATTGCATATGCAATTCTTGCCTCATTTTTATGCTTCATTCGATTCTTCGTTGTTTACTTTCACGATAGCAAAGCCTTTGTTATCAATAATCATCGTTTCATCTTCCAATTGGACAAACTGTTCCATCAGGATCGAATCAGGACGAGAAAGGGTGATTTGGTCATCGCCCGTATTGAAAATACCGATGATCCGCTGTGCCCCTAACTCTCGTTCGAAAATGATCAGTCCATCCTCTTCCGAAACCCAGTTCCAACTCAAGGAACCTTCTGATAAGACTTTCTGGTTGTCTTTGCGAATGCTGATCAATGAGCGAGTGAAATGCAGGAGATCACGATCTTGCTTTTCTTCTTCCCAAATCATACATTTACGGCAATCCGGGTCCATATCGCCGGTCAAACCGATCTCATCACCGTAATACAGGCAAGGAACGCCTTGTTGCAGATACGTAAAGGCCATCACTTGGCGCATCAAGTCTTTGTCTCCTCGAGCCAAAGTTAACAAGCGCGGGGTATCATGAGAATCCAAGATATTGAACTGCACTTGATTGGTTTGCTCCCGATACAACATCAGCTGGTTATTTAATTCCGAGACCATTTTCGTCATAGAGATCTCGTCTTTGACAAAATATTCAATGATTGCATCCGTAAAGGCGTAATTCATTACTGCATGAAACTCGTCGCCTTGTAACCACCGTTGAGAAGAGTGCCAAATTTCCCCAAGGATATAAAAATCATCTTTGGCATCATCACACACTTGGCGGAATTTTTTCCAGAAGTGGTGACTGACTTCATTGGCAACGTCCAAGCGCCAAGCATCGATATCAAACTCTTCGATCCAATAACGAGCGATCTTCAACAAATAATCTTGCACATCGGGATTTTCTGTATTGAGTTTTGGCATATGCGGCGTAAAGGCAAACACATCATAGGTGATGTCATAAGCATCTTCAAAGTTTTCCCCTTCTTTGTAGTTGACAGGAAACTCATTGATGTGGAACCAATCAGCAAAGGGCGAATCTTTGCCGTTTTTGATGACATCTAGCCATTGATGCGAAGTATCCCCCATATGATTGAACACAGCATCTAGCATGACTTTGATACCGCGTTTGTGGCATTCCTCCACTAAGCGTTTAAAGGTGTCGTTATCCCCAAACGCTGGATCGATGGCTAAATAATCGATGGTATCATACTTGTGATTCGAATAGGCCTCAAAAATCGGACAGAAGTAGATTCCATTGATTCCTAGATCAACGAGGTAATCCAAATGATCGATGACCCCTTGCAGATCCCCGCCGAAAAAGTCTTGGCGATCGGGATTTTTTGAACCCCATGGCAATACACCTTCTGGATCATTTGATGGGTCCCCATTTGCAAAGCGTTCAGGGAAGATTTGATACCAAACGGTTTCTTTTGCCCACTCGGGAATTTTGAAACGATCGGCTTCTTGGAAGTAAGGCATCCGAAAATAATTGTTGTTCATTTCTAAATATTGCTGCTCAAAAGGATAGACCCCGTGGTCTCCATAAAAGACATGCAACCCATCGTAACTTTCGATGGAAAAGCCGTAAGACAAACGGCGGAATTCTGCTCCGACCGATACTTGCCAATAATCATGCAAGTCCGTGGAAAGAATTTTTTTCATTTCAATTCTTTGCTGGTACCAAGCTTCTTTATACAGTGTGTAAGGATCACCGCAAAGCAGCTGGACATGGCGGACGTCTTGACGGGCGGTACGCAAACGGATATGCATTTTATCCTTCTCGTACAAATACGCAAATTCACTTTCGGGACGATGATAAATGGCAGTAGTATTCATAGCAGACTCCTTTGACTTGTTTGATATACTCATTGTCGCACAAATCAGAAGTCAAAACAAGAGAAAAACGCAATCGGTTGCTTTATCTAAAAAATCGATAATATAAGTTAATATGAAATTAATCCAGTAATTAAAAAGCAAACGATTGCTTCGCCTTTTTTTAATCAAACGGCGTATTTTGCTCACATTGATTGCCAGTCCGTAAAATGTCATATTTCCGCAAGATCCCCACTGCTTCCGTCAACGACTGACTCAACTGCTGGATATCTTCTGCAGCCATTTGAGCGGTTTTGGCATTCAAGCGGTCTTCCACTTGTTTTTTCTTTTGGACAAACAACTGCTTCCCAGCTTCTTCCAAATAAACATTGACGTTGCGGCGATTGACGTCGTTGGTTTTGCGGACCACAAAGCCAGCCTTTTCTAACCCCGAGATCGAACGACTGATTTGGACTTTTGACGTACCGATTTGCTGGGCCAACTCGGACATCGTGATTCCTTCATTACTAGAGATCACCACGAGTTCCAAGATTTCCATTTTGGTCAATTTTAAATCTTCCAGACCGATTTCTTCAAACAATATGTTTCCCATCAGCGAAAAGATCTCCGCAAATACCGCCATATTGAATGTTCCTAACGCTTTTTCCATACTCTCCCTCTTTTCTGTCTTTAGTTTAGTATAAATTATTTGTTTAAACAATGATAATCGTTGATTTTTGTTAACCATTATGATAGCGTGGTTACATAATGAAAATAATCGTGAAAACGGCAAGAAAAGAGTGACAGCATGTTAGAATTAAAAGATATCAAGAAGTATTATACGGTTGGCGCCAGTACTACAAAAGCCCTCGATGGTGTCTCCGTCGCCTTTCGTAAACAAGAGTTTGTTGCCATTTTAGGGCCAAGCGGCTCTGGGAAAACAACCATGTTGAACGTGATCGGCGGCTTAGATAATTACGATTCTGGTGATATGATCATCAACGGTAAATCAACGAAATCCTTTAAAGATCGTGACTGGGATGCGTATCGGAACAATTCGATCGGCTTTGTCTTCCAAAGCTACAATTTGATCAGTCATTTAGGCATCATCGACAACGTCGAGCTTGGGATGACCTTGAGCGGTGTGTCAAAAGAAGAAAAACGCGCCAAAGCAACCGATGCTTTGACGCGTGTGGGCTTAGCTGAGCATATGCACAAAAAACCAAATCAGCTTTCTGGTGGTCAAATGCAGCGGGTAGCGATCGCTCGTGCCTTAGCAAATGATCCTGATATCCTTCTTTGTGATGAACCAACGGGTGCCTTGGATTCAGAGACCAGTGTCCAAATCATGGAACTGATCCAAGAACTATCAAAAGAAAAATTGGTCATCATGGTTACTCATAATCCTGATTTGGCGCACAAATACGCTGGACGGATCATTGAGTTCAAAGACGGACGAATCATAAAAGATTCAAACCCTCATGTCGAAGGACAAAAGAAAGACCAATTCGAATTAAAGCACACAAAAATGAGTTTCATGACTGCCTTACGTTTGTCGTTTAACAATATCCGCACCAAAAAAGGGCGCACCTTCTTGACAGCCTTTGCTTCTAGTATCGGGATCATCGGAATCGCCATTGTTTTGTCCCTGTCAACGGGATTCCAAAAACAAATCGACAATACCCAGTCAGAAACATTAGCTCGTTTTCCGATCACGATCTCGCAAGTAGCCACTGAACAAGATCCATCGGCCATGGGGACGCGGGATAAATCGGAAGATTTCCCTTCAGATAAAGAGGTCACTGCCAAATTAAGTGATGCGGATCGCGCAACCCATATCAACAAAATCGATCAAGAGTTTCTCGATTACATCAACGACATTGATCCTGAATTAAGCAACAATATCGGCTACACTCGTTCCACTTCCTTGAACCTTTTCCGTAAGATCGACGATACTGTGGAACAAGTCAGCTTCTCCAATGCATCGCCTGACAATGAACAGACCAATGCCATGATGTCTGCCATGAGTGCCTCCACCGGGATTGGGGTTTCGACTTTCCCCGAGCAGTTATCAGAGGATAACGGCAATTTCTTAAAAGACAACTACGACCTTTTAGAAGGCAGCTACCCAAGTGCCAGCACAGATGTCGTTTTGATCGTCGATGAAAACAACGTAACGAATGTCAATGCATTGATCAATCTCGGTTTTGACATTGAAGATGGCGACAAGGTGTCCTTCGACGATATCGTGGGAACAAAAATCACATTGGCGTCTAATGATGCCTTTTACACCGAATTACCAACTGGAAACTTCATTCCAAATCAAGATTTAAATGACGTTTTCGATAACAGTAACAACAAAGAATTAACGATCAGCGGAATCTTACGTATCAAGCAAAACTCTACGATGAACTTGCTGTCAACTGGCATTGCCTACAGTGATGCCCTCGCGCAAGAAGTCATCAAAGAAAACCAAGACTCAGCGATCGTCCAAGCCCAAAAAGACAGCGACACCAACGTGATGACGAATGAACCCGTTGACGAAAGTGCCAAAGATTCATTGATCGCTTATCTTGGCGGCAGTGATTCACCAAACAGCATTATGATCTATCCGAATGATTTCAGTGCCAAAGAAAAAATCCTTGATTACTTGGATGACTTCAACAAAGGCAAAGACAAAGAAGACCAAATCGTTTATTCCGATTTAGCGGGTACGATGACTCAATTGACTGGTGGCTTGATGGATGCCATCACCTACGTCTTGATCGCTTTTGCAGGAATCTCCTTGGTAACTAGCATGATCATGATCGGTATCATCACCTACACCTCTGTGCTAGAACGTACGAAAGAAATTGGGGTCTTAAAAGCATTAGGTGCTCGTAAAAAAGACATCACCCGCGTCTTTGATGCCGAAACCTGTATTTTAGGGATCGCTTCAGGAGCTTTAGGTGTCCTGATTGCTTGGTTAGCCACATTCCCGATCAACGCGATCTTATATAGTATGACTGATCTGGAAAATGTTGCTCAATTAAATCCGGTCCACGGCCTGATCTTGATTGCTGTCAGCACCGTCCTAACGATGATCGGCGGCCACATACCAGCTCGAATGGCAGCGAAAAAAGATGCAGCGATCGCTTTACGCGCCGACTAATTTTATAAGAAAACCCAACAGACAGCAGCCATTCCTTTGGCTGCTGTTTTTTTGTCCTTCCTTCTGACTTCCAAAAGGTTTCTCTTGAAAAATTCATAAATGAGGAATACAATAGATTTGTTTTTAGGTATACCTAAAAAGATAGGACGTGAAACGATGAATGATGAAAAAAAATTGATCCAAGCGGCCAACGGTCCTAGCTTGGAAGAAATAAATAATACAGTTGCCATTCCAAAAAACGGCAGCTTTTGGCGCAATCTCTTAGCGTTTTCTGGTCCTGGGGCATTGGTAGCCGTGGGCTATATGGACCCAGGAAACTGGATCACCTCGATCGGTGGCGGTGCTGAATATGGCTATCTCTTACTTTCTGTGATCTTGATTTCCAGTTTGATTGCTATGCTGCTGCAATACATGGCAGCCAAGCTAGGGATCGTGACCCAGATGGACCTTGCGCAAGCAACTCGTAAACACACCAGCAAAGGCTTAGGCTTTGTCTTGTGGATCGTCACCGAATTGGCTATCATGGCAACGGATATCGCGGAAGTGATCGGAGGAGCGATCGCTCTCAATCTACTATTCGGCTTACCTTTATTAGTTGGGGTCATCTTAACGATTTTCGATGTACTGCTTCTGCTCTTTTTAATGAAATTGGGTTTCCGAAAAATCGAAGCGATCGTCATGACACTGATTTTGGTCATTATGCTGGTCTTTTGTTACGAAGTCATTATTGCTCAACCAAATTTGCCTGCTGTCTTGCAAGGCTTTATTCCCCAAAAGCAAGTCTTGAACCATGGACAGCTGACAATGGCGTTGGGGATCGTTGGTGCGACTGTGATGCCGCATAATCTCTATCTGCATTCTTCGATCTCCCAATCACGAAAAATCGATCGCAGCGATACCCAAGAAGTGGCAACGGCCGTGCGGTTCGCTACTTGGGATTCCAACATCCAGTTATCCGCTGCGTTTTTGGTCAATTGCCTGCTTTTGATCTTAGGAAGTGCCTTGTTCTTTGGTCATAGTGAAGAAGTCGGCACCTTCTCCGCGCTGTTCGATGCATTGCAAGATTCCTCCATTGCTGGTGCTGTCGCCAGTCCAGTTTTGAGCGTTCTGTTTGCCGTGGCGCTCTTGGCATCTGGTCAAAATTCAACGATCACTGGGACACTGACAGGGCAAGTCGTGATGGAAGGATTTATCCATATGAAGATCCCTACTTGGGCGCGACGTCTGATCACCCGTGGCTTATCGGTGATCCCCGTCTTGCTTTGTACGATTTACTTTGGCGGCAACGAACAAGCCTTGGACGATCTGCTGATTTATTCGCAAGTCTTTTTAAGCATCGCCTTACCCGTTTCGATGATTCCGTTGGTTCTTTTTACCAGCTCAAAAAAAATCATGGGGGAACGCTTCAAGAATCCGCTATGGGTCTCTACCTTAGGCTGGATCTGTGCCATTGCACTGACGGTCTTGAATGTCCGCTTGATCATCGAAACACTCGGCAGCTTCTAATAGAAAAAAAGCTTACGAGGTAGCCTCGTAAGCTTTTTTTGGTTAATTCGTTTCTAAATCATGTAAAAACAGACCGCTCAACAGTTTTGGTTCAAACCAAGTTGATTTTGGCGGCATAATTTCTCCCGCATCAGCTACTGCCAAAAGATCGGCCATTTGCGTTGGATACATGGAAAAGGCCAATGTCCATTCTCCGCTATCCACCAAACGTTCCAATTCTTCTGGACCACGAATTCCGCCGACAAAATCAATGCGTTTGTCTGTCCGCACATCTTGGATCGCGAAAATATCAGCCAGCACGTATTGTTGTAAAAGCGACACATCCAGCTGTCCTACCGCATCTTGCGGCACAGCTTCCGGCTTGATGGTCAACTCCCACCACGCATGGTTTAGGTACAGATGAATCGAACCACGTTGCGCTGGTTTCTTCCTTGTAGTTTCTCGAATCGTAAAATGCTGGGCTGCCTGCTCAAAAAAGTTTTCTGGCACTGGTACCCGCAAAACCCGATTGTATTCCCAAATCGCTAATTCATTTTCTGGGAATAAAATCGCTAAAAAGCGGTCGCTTTCTTGACTGCTTTGGCCATCGGCTCGCTTTTGCAAGCCGACTTTGACTGCTGACTCTGTGCGGTGATGCCCATCCGCAATATAAAGGGCATCTACAGCTTGAAACTGCTGGGCAAAAGAGGCGACTAGCGCTGGATCATCGATCAGCCAAACACGATGTTGCACCTCATGATAGCTGACAAAATCATAGATTGGCGCATGCTCTGCTTGCCACGCATCGATCGCTTCTTTGACTGCTGCTGGTTGGCGATAGCTCAAGAAAATCGGACTTGTATTGGCATCACATGCCAGAATATGATTGATCCGATCGATTTCTTTTTCTGGACGGGTAAACTCGTGTTTCTTGATTTTCCCAGCGACATAATCATCGATCGAGGTACAGGCGACAAGCCCAGTTTGGCTTCTACCAGCCATCGTCAATTCATACAAATAATATGCGGGCGCCGTTTCTTGAATCAACCAGCCTTCTTCTTGAAAAGATGCAAGATTTTCCGCCGCTTTTTGATACACCTGTGGATCATAAGGATCGATTCCTGGCAAGTCGATCTCCGAACGGTCGATGTGGAAATAGCTGTAAGGATTGCCTTGCGCAAACGCTGCGGCTTCTTGTGAATTGACCACGTCATACGGTAGCTCGG
Organism: Enterococcus sp. 5B3_DIV0040; assembly: GCF_002140755.1. Classification (NCBI taxonomy): domain Bacteria; kingdom Bacillati; phylum Bacillota; class Bacilli; order Lactobacillales; family Enterococcaceae; genus Enterococcus; species Enterococcus sp. 5B3_DIV0040. Next base: position 332,450 of record NZ_NGLC01000001.1, on the reverse strand, counting down.
CCACTTTTTCTGCCAATGAGGCTTCTGGACGAATGGCTTTAAACGGAAATACTTGAACCATTAATACCCAACCTCCTGATTCTTGATGACCCGTACACGAACGATGTTTTCGTTCTCCCGCAGTTTATCTGCTAATTGATTCAATAAGGCTTCATCTTCAGAAGCGACATCGGCTAGGGTGTAAGCAAAGTCTTCCCGTCCACGATTCAGCATATTGTCGATATTGATTCCAGATTCCGCAATGATCGATGAAATCTGACCTAACATATTCGGTACATTGCGATTGATGATCGTCAGACGATAAGGCGAATGAAAAGCCATCTCAACAGTTGGAAAATTCACTGAGCGCTTGATGGTTCCAAATTCCAAGAATTTTTTCAATGTTCGGGCTGCCATTTTGGCACAGTTGACTTCGGCTTCTTCTGTTGATGCACCTAAATGCGGCAAGACGAGGACTTTTTCATTGTGCAGCAATTGTTCATCCGCAAAATCAGTCGTATAGCCCGCTAAACGGTCGGCTTTTAACGCACGTAAAACGGCATCTGTATCGACGATTTCTTTACGAGAAAAGTTGAATAGCTTCGTTGTTGGTTTCATTTTCGCAAGTTCGGCTTCCCCGACGAGATGATGCGTGTTTTCCATTAGCGGCACATGAACCGTAATAAAATCACAGGTTGAAAAGACTTCCGCAATATCATTGGCACGCTTGACCCGACGAGAGATCGTCCAAGCAGTATCCACTGACACGTAAGGATCATAACCGACTACTTCCATCCCTAGACGATAAGCATCGTTGGCGACCATCGCTCCAATAGAACCAAGGCCGATGATTCCTAACTTTTTGCCTTCTAACTCTGTTCCAGCAAATTGACTTTTTTGCGCTTCTGCTTGTTCTTCCACATTATCACCGCTCAAGGTTTGGACCCATTGGGCACCTCGTAAAATCGGACGGACACTTAAGAGCAGACTAGCGATCACTAATTCTTTGACCGCATTGGCATTGGCGCCTGGCGTATTAAAGACGACGATCCCTTTTTCAGTACATGCTTTGACGGGAATGTTGTTGGTCCCAGCCCCTGCACGGGCAATACCTAAGACACTTTCAGGAAAAGCGTAATCGTGCAATTTCTGGCTGCGCAGCAAAATCCCTTGCGGTTGGTCGCTTTCGTTGATGGCATACTTTTCTTTTTCTAAACGCTGTAATCCTTCTGGTGCGATCGCATTGAATGTTTTAATTTGGAACATTTATTTGACCTCCGCTTCAAATGATTTCATAAAGTCGACTAACGCTTGAACGCCAGCTAATGGAAAGGCATTGTACAAGCTTGCTCGCATTCCTCCAACGGAACGATGCCCTTTCAAGTTCTCAAAGCCAGCTTTGACAGCTTCTTCATTGAAGCGCTGATCTAATGCTTTATCCCCTGTCACAAAAGGAATATTCGTTAGTGAGCGGCTGTCAACAGCCACAGGACTACTGTAAAGAGCAGAGGCTTCGATCGTTTCGTATAAAAGCGCCGCTTTTTGGCGGTCTTGTTCTAAAATGACAGGAATGCCGCCTAATTCTTCCAACCATTCAAACACCAATTTAGCAATATAGATAGCATACGTTGGTGGTGTATTGTACAATGAGTCATTTTTAGCCTGTAGACGATAATCCAGCATTGGAGCGAAGACAGCATCATCATTGAGTAAATCTTCTCGGATGATCACTACAGTCAACCCTGCAGGACCAATATTCTTTTGGGCCCCAGCATAAATCACACCGAAGTCTTCTACGCGATAGTCATTGGCTAAAATATTTGAGGACATATCCGCTACGATCGGCACGTTGCCAGCCTGCGGAATCGTTTGAAAGGCCGTCCCTTCAATGGTATTGTTCGTGGTGATATGCAAATAAGCCGCTTCTTGATCGATCGCATCTTCTGAAATTTCTGGAATATAGGTAAAGTTTTGATCCTCACTAGAGGCAACAACTTCCACCGTCACGTTTCCAAGCGCTTTTGCTGCTTCAATAGCTTTCTTCGACCAAGAACCGGTATTTACGTATAAGGCTTTTTTGTTTTGTGCAAGATTTAAAGGGATCATACTGAATTGGAGACTCGCGCCGCCTTGTAAAAACAGTACCTGATAGTTTTCAGGAATTCCCATCAATTTTCGTAAAAGTGCTTCTGCATCTTTAATGATCGCTTCAAACAAGGAGGACCGATGACTCAGCTCCATAACGGACATCCCACTTCCGCGGTAATTCAAAAGTTCGGATTGTGCTTTCTCCAATACGGGACGGGGCAATACGGCAGGACCAGCTGAAAAGTTATAAACTGTCATACAAAAAATCTCTCCTTTATGTTAGATGTGAAAATCATTATAACAGATAGCAGAAAATGAAAAAAGCCTTAAAAGAGAAAATAATTTTGAATTTTCAGAAAAGACTACCAATTTCTTAACGTTCGTCATTTCGGCATTTTTTCAAACAGCCAGCGAGAAATTTCATTGTAAACGATCTCGCGGTTGCGCTCATTCAAAATCTCATGACGTCCCTGCTCAAGCAAATACATCGTCACGTCAGCATTTTGCTTCAGCTGCTGAGCCAATTGGCGGACGCTTTTGCCATAGTGCCCCACAGGATCATCTGCACCTGAAATCAAGAGCAGCGGCAATTCTGGATCAATCCTGCGCAGTTGATCCGGATCACTGGCAGCTTGCGTCAATGTAAAGAGATCCTTGTAAGCCGCTAAGGAAAAATGAAATTGCGTGTAAGGGTCCTTCAAGTAGCGATCCACTTGTTGCGGATCACTGGTCAACCAATCCTTGGCGGTCCGATTGGGACGAAAACGCCGGTTGTGCTGGCCAAAAACCAGCTGTTCCATTACGTGATAAGGCCATTGCTGAGCGGCAAACGGGCGCAACAAGCTCGTAACGAGTTTGCCTCCTTGCATCAGCACGGCTTTTTCCATCGTGGTGCCCATGATGATCGCTCCTGACAATGGATGTGGCTGACTAAACAAATAATTCCGTAACACCAGCGACCCCATACTGTGCCCTAAGATAAAGTATGGTCGGTCTGGGTAGCAAGCAGCTGCGTACTGATGGACCACTCCCACATCTGCCACTAAATAGTTGGCGCCCTCTTTTTCACCAAAATGCCCATAGGCCTGTGTTTCTTTCACGGATTGCCCATGCCCTAAGTGATCATGACCGACCACCGCATAGCCTTGCGCAGTCAAACATTCCGCAAACTCGTGGTAACGTTCAATGTGTTCGATCATTCCGTGAACGATTTGCACGACTGCTTTCGGCTGTTCTTCTGGCAGCCACGTTTTGACAAAAAGCTGATCCTTCCCATTTGATGAAGTCAGCTTTTCTTGATTCATCCTCATAGTTCGCACCTCTTTTGCTTTTTCTTTTCCCTTCGCCAAATAAAACGGTCGTTTTCTTTATTATACATGGAATTTTAGGCTATGGCGGTAGGTGTTGGGAATTTTCAAGGATAAAAAAATCCTGCCACATTGTCTAAAGACAAAGTAGCAGGAGTCAAACGATCATCACCCATGGCTTGGATTTAAAAAACTTCCTCATTATTCTTTATTGGAATTTGACGATTTCTAAACGATCAATACTTAGCGTGTCAACCCCAATCTCAGACGAAAGGGTGATTTCCTGCGATCCTTTCGGTAACTTCATGCGGACTTGTAGCGGTTGATAATATTCGGAAGGATAGACATCCACCACGTGACTTGCTTGTTTCGTTTCAATCTTGACCTGAATTGGGTCATTTAAGGAGAGATAATCAGTGGTTTTGACATAGGCAATCACCAGAAATTCATCTGATTCTTCAATCTGCGGGGTAAAGATAATTTTGTCAGTCGTTGATTCAAAGCCTTGGACGACTTTCTTAGAGAGTGCTGCCTCATCTTCGACAAGCGCTAAATCGCCTTCCAACAAAGCACGGCTAGCAGTTAACCGCAGTCGATTCGGCTCAGCTTTTGGCAACGCTTGAACATGCCACTCATCCAAAGGAGCTTCCAGTAGGACTTTATCCTCTTGATCCCAAACAAACTTTTGCAAGCGGATCGAACGGTCCCAGCCCGAATGATCCCACCGAGCAGCGTGATAAATCAACCAGTCTTCAGAACCATCTTTTGATTTGGCAAATCCATTATGACCAGGTCCATAGACAGTGTTTGTCTGTTGGAAAATCGGCTCTGGTTCCTTTTGCCAATTCGCTCTTTCTAGCGGATCATCAGCTACATCTAGGGTCATAAGACCAAGAGCGTAATCATTGTCCCAGCTTCCACTGGCAGAGTATACCAAATTGACTGTTTCGTCTTTGATAATCACTTGAGGGGCTTCATTGATCAATGGTGTTTGCCGCATTTCCCATTCATATTCTGGTTCTGAGATAAGCCGTTTCTCCCTAATCACTTCCGTAGGGGAGACCATTTCCGCTAAATAAAGATTTTGCGCAACATTTTCATACCCTTCCCAGCCCGACCAAAGGAAATAGCGTTTGTCATTGATCTCTAAAACTGTTCCATCAATCGCAAATTTATCATCCATCCCTTTGATCTCTTCCAATTGCCACTCACCCATGTAAGGATCTTTTTGATGATTGACCAATGCGTACATACGGTGCGTTTCTGAAGGACGATTAGCCGCGAAATACATCACCCAGCGATCATCTAAGTAATGAAGCTCGGGTGCCCAGATACTTTCAAATTCTGCTGGCATTTCCCAGACGACCTTTTTTTCACCAGCAGCAACGTGAGAGAGGTTTTCAGCACGCCAGAGCGTTAAATTATTCCCAGTCGTTTTGGTATAATAAAAGAACGCTTCCGTTTGCAAGATCCAAGGATCTGCCCCATCATTATCGATAATTGAAGTAAAATCGGACACTTCTTCCCCTGGATCAGTTCCAGTGCTACAACCGGTTATCATAAGCGCAGCAATCAAGATACTTACTCCACTGAGCCAAGCTGCTGATTTCCCCATCGGACATCGCCCCTTTCCTTACCAATCATTTTATTCTATCTGTGGTGGATGAAACTGCTCATTGATCTCTTTAATCGCTGCCAAATCAACTTTTGCTTGGCGGTCATAGGTCAGTAATCCATTGATTTCTTGTTCAACATCTGTCAACTGAGTGTAGCAATAGCCCCAGAGTCCGACAGAATCATAAACAGCTGTCATGATTCGCTGATAATCCTTCAAGAAATCTTGTTGATTTTCCACTGAGGTATAGCCCCAACCGAGTTGCCCCGAAACATCGAAGCCAATACCGCCAAACTCGGTCAATAAAATAGGCTGATCCTGATAAGAAAATCCTCCAGCGAAAATCGGCCATGGGGTCGATACTCGATTCACCAATTTTTCTCTCGTGCTGAGACTGTCTTTGAAGTATAGATATTTTTGCCGCTCAGATTCTTGCCCATGCGCATAATTATGAATCGCACAAATATCTGTCTCCGTCATCGCCCAACCATCATTTGAAATAACCAACCGTTGCTGGTCTAGCGAATGGATAAAGTGATACATTGCTTGAGAAAAATGCTGTTGCTGACGATCAAATGATATTTTTGGCACACCCCAGCTCTCATTGATTGGTACCCAAGTAACGATCGAAGGGTGACTATAGTCCCGAGTGATGATCTCTGCCCACTCTTGCATCAAACGCATCACAGAACGATCGGTATAGATTGCCGGCGCCGCACACTCTCCCCAAACAAGAAATCCTAATTTATCTGCCCAGTATAAAAAGCGTGGGTCTTCTGTTTTTTGGTGTTTTCGGCAACCATTAAATCCCATTTCTTTGGCCAATAAGATGTCTTGTTTAAAGTCCTCATCTGTTGGTGCAGTTAACAAGCCGCTCGGCCAATAGCCTTGATCGAGAACCAACTTCTGGTAGTAAGGCTTGTTATTTAAGTAAATCATACCGTTTTCTGTATGTATTTTACGCATACCAAAATAACTTTTTAGCTGATCGATGGCATTCCCTGCTTCTCTAAGCGTCAATTCAACATCAAATAATTGCGGCTTTTCAGGTGTCCAAGACCAGCCTTCGTGGTGAAAATTCGTCCGAAAAATTTCTTGCTGGAAAATATCAACTGCAAAACTCAACTTAGAAGTGATAAAGTCTGCCTTTCCGCTGGTAACTAAAGCATCTTTAAAATAGATTTGATATTCTAAGACTACTTGCGGCTGTAACTGGTTCAGTTCTACATCAATCTTCACGGCACCAGCATCAAAATCACTCGTAAATTTCACCTGTTGCAGATGGGTTTCAGCAACTACTTCAAGCCAGACTGGCTGCCAGATCCCTGTTGAGTTTGTGTACCAGATTCCTGCTGATTCTTCTTCCCAAAATTGTTTCCCCCGTGGAATGCTTTCATCAAAATGCGGGTCAAATGCTCGCACACTTAGTATTTGCTCTTGTCCAGATACTAGAGCATCCGTGATGTCTATAGCAAACGAGGTATGCCCTCCGCAATGATTTTTCACATGATTTCCATTGACAAACACATCTGCTTCATAGTCCACCGCCCCAAAATGCAAAAGGACACGACTTTTTTCAGGGACTTGCACATCGAAGGTCCGATAATACCATACAACGTCGTGCACTTCTCGATGATCAATGCCGCTCAATGCACTTTGATAGACAAAGGGAACATTGATCTTGTACGGATAGTTTGCTTCGTTTGTGTACCACTTTTCTTTTAAACCAAGATTTTGGTCATCAAAGGCAAATTGCCATTCACCATTTAAACTTAACCAATTTTCTCTCTCAAATTGCGGTCTCGGGTATTCTTCTCTACTCATATTTCCTCCAAAAACAAATTATTTTATGCCACTTTGCAACGACATTGACGCCATAAAGCTTTTTTGCGCCACCAAATACAATAAAAAGGTAGGGATCAAAGCCAAGATTGCTCCGGCAGTTCCAATTCCCGGATAGGTCATGTATTGCCCTTGTAGCAATTGCAGCCCCGGTGTAATCGGCAATTTATCAATATCGTTTATCACGATCGATGGCCACAAGAAGTCATTCCATGAGCCAGTAAAACTAAATAACGCAACCACCGTCAATACAGGTTTGATCAACGGTAAAATGATATGATAAAAGATTTGAAACTCGTTGGCCCCATCGATCACAGCCGATTCATCCAATTCTTTAGGAATCCCTAAAATGAACTGCCGAACGAGAAAAATGTTATAAACACCTGCTGCTCCAGGAACGATGACTGCCAGAAATGTATTGGTCCAACCTAACGTATCAACGATTTTAAAATTCGGGATCAAATTGACCACCCCGGGAAACATCATCGTTCCTAACAATAAGGCAAAAATCAAATCTCTCCCCTTAAAGGTGAGTCGTGTATAGCCATAAGCCGCAAACGAGACGATCACCATAACTAACAGCGTATGTGAAGTTGAAATAATCATTGAATTCACAAACCAGCGGAACACAGGAGAAGAATCATTGCCTTGTAACAAGCCCAAAAAGTTAGCCAGCGTCCAATCTTGCGGAATCAAACTGAACCCAACCTTTTGAATCTCTGCCTCCAATTTAAACGAGGTAAAAATTGCCCATATCAAAGGAAAGATCCAAATCACACAGACGATCGCTAGTAAAATAAAGGCAATTCTTTTCCCTAGTTTGTTTTCTCGCATCTTCATCCCTCCTATCTTTCCATTTTTTTGATGACCATAAATTGCACAATCGAAACTGCCATGATTACAAAACCTAGTAGAATGGCCATCGCTGAAGAAATTCCTGCAACCGAGGTACTACTACCAAAGGCATTTTCTTGGATGTACATCATCAACACGCGAGTAGAATTGTTGGGTCCGCCTCCCGTCAGCATTAGTGGCTGACCATAAATATTAAACTGAGCGATGGTCGTCATGACCGTGGTAAAAACAAGCTGGTTGCGAATACTCGGCAAAGAAATACGGAAAAATTTCGTGATACTATTCGCACCATCTAATTCTGCTGCTTCTAACTGCTCTTTGGAGACGCCATTTAATGCAGCAACATAAATAATTAGATTCCCACCTAATGTCCACCAAATCGTCACGATCAAAATAGCGATCCATGCCCATGGTTGCGTGCCTACAAAATTGATGTCGATACCGAATACTTCTTTGATCGGTCCAAAAGATTTGCTCAAAAGGAACCCCCAAATAATCATGACGGCAGAGATTGCAAATAATGTTGGCAGGTAGAGAATCGATTGAAAAAAACGCATCATTTTTGGTTTAGCAGATAATGCAACCGCTAGCAACAAGGGAATTACAATACATAACGGAACGGAGATTGCCGCAAAAAACAGCGTATTTTTCATTCCATTAAAAAATTGCGTATGATACAACGAGTCTTGATCAAACAAAATCGTTTTAAAATTATCAAACCCGACAAAAATCGGCGTACTGAACAGATCCCATTCAGTAAAAGAAACATAGATCCCAATCACTGCAGGAACTAAAAAGAATAAAAGAAAAAGGAGCATATGCGGACCAATAAAAACGATTGGCCAGCCATTTAACCTTTTTTTCATCAATACCCATCCTTCCTTGTATTTCTAGTGCAGCTCTCAACAAGAAACGACTGTGACAGCCCTTTAAGCCTCCCCATCAGAATTCCTACCCTATCAAAAAATGGACTGAATTCTTTTATGGTCGCTCTTCCTTCTGCCACAGCCTCCACGTGAGAAGATTATTTCATCTTTTCTTCTACAACTTTTTGGATCTCACCAAAAGTCGTTTGAATATCTGCTTTTCCTGTGATCATGTCCCATGAACGATTATCATATTCACCAAAGATATACGATAAGCCATCAACTGCGTTAACAGAAATTGCCGCTTGTCCTTTTTCTGTCTTCAATAAGAAGGATTGTGGCATCTCAACATATTCTTCATTGTCTAGCATTGCTAAGGAAGTAGGATTTGCACCTGATTTGACCCACTCTAATTGGTTTGCTTGTAACCAAGTCAGAAAGTCGACCATGCCACTTTTCTTTTCATCGGAACGTTCCTCGTTCGTTTTGAACATCGCAAACTGATCGACGCCTGAACCCTGAATGATATGTTCCGCATTCCATTGAGGAGTAAATGTTTGACCCCAAGTGAAGTCACTGATTTCTTCCATATTACTTAGCATCCATGTTCCTTCTGGAAGAAAAATCAGCTGCTGGTTTGCAAAAAGTTTATTTGCATCTTCACCATCTGGGACCATGTAGCCGGCATCGTATAGATCCTTAAACTCTTGAACGGCATTGTAAGAAAACTCATTATCGATATTGATGTTTCCTTGTGCATCTTGCCATTCCCCACCCATTTGTTGGTAGAGATTCGAATAATTCTGCATGCCCCATGTATAGCCAAAACTATAGATACCATCTGCTTTTGCTTTTTCCCCAGCTTGTCTGATTTCTTCGTACGTCACTACGCCATCATCCAACGCTCCTGGAACATATTTATCCACCAAATCTTGGTTGTAATACATCACCCACGAACCCATGGTTGCCGGAATCCCATATTGACTATCATCCACTACACCAGTGTCCCAAGCAGCTTCTACGTAGTTTTCCCGTGCCAATTCTGTCCCATCGATCATGTCATCCCAAGTTTCAAGCATGTCTTGGTGTTTATACGTAGGCAAAGCTTCTGAGGCGATCAAAGCCAAATCAGGGACACCTTTCCCTGATTTCCCCGCAGTCGTCAACTTTGAAGTAAAGGTGTCACCTTGCATGCTTACTAACTTCACTTTAAAGTCTGGGTCTGTTTCATTGTATTGATCAATCGTTTTTTTGATTTTTTCACCGTCCGGTCCTGTTGTCGAAGACCAAAGCAAAATTTCTGAATTATTACTTGAGCTACCACTTCCGCCACAAGCAGCTAACAACACTGTGCATAATAAGCTTGTCCCTACTAAAACAATTGATTTACTTACTTTCATTTTTTACACTCCTTTTAATTTAACTAAAAAGTAAAATGACATCCAGTTATCAATAAACATAATCGTTAGACTATCGTCGAATAATGTTTACACCGTAAAGTTACTATAAATATAAAGCGCTGTCAACATTATTTTAACAAGGGATATCCAAAAAAAATATCATTTTACTATTTTGTAAATTCACAAGGTTGTGTTATAATTAAACCATCTTTTCATTAAACATTTTAGTATAACGAGGTGATCGCTATGGAATTGGATCTAACGAACGCATCTTTACCGATCTACGAAGCACTGGCAAATGAAACTCGCTTAGCGATTTTAAGAGAATTAGGCGATAAGAAGAAAAGCATCAGTGAAATTGGACAAAAATTAGCAATCAGCAATGCTTTGATGACCAAACATATCCGTAAACTCGAAGAAGCTCAGTTGATCAAAACAGAAAAAGGATCGGGGCAAGACTGGAAGAAAAAATATTTATCTCTAAAAACTGATTTCATCAATATCAATTTCCCAGCAAAAGTGTTTCCAGAAATGAATCTAACCTCCCAATCCGTGAAAATTGGCCACTTCACCGATTTTAAAGCTGAGCCTTCTTGTGGAATGGCGACCAAAGACCGCTTGATTGGCGCCTTAGATGATCCAAAATCTTTTCTGGATCAAGAACGTGTTGATGCAAGTATCATCTGGCTAAATAACGGTTTTTTAGAATACAAAATCCCAAATCCTTTGAAAAATGGCGAAAAAATCGAATTACTAGAAATTAGTATGGAGATCGCTTCAGAGTTCCCAATTTCGAATAACTATTGGCCCAGCGATCTTTCCTTTTACTTAAACAATCACTGCATCGGTAGCTATACCGTACCAGGAAACTTTTCGGATGTCAGAGGTTCTCTGACTCCGCAATGGTGGATCGATGAGTTCAGTCAATATGGATTACTTAAGCATTTACGCATCAATCGCTATGATACTTCCCTCGATGGAGAAAAATTAACAGATCACAACCTGAATGAAATCGACTTAGACCACAGTGATTTTTTCACCTTTAAAATTGCTGCACCTGCAACTGCCGAAAATGCTGGTGGTTTGACCATCTTCGGCGATCGATGGGGAAATTATCCTCAAGATTTATTGTTCAATTTTTACGTATCGGAATAACTGTTATCGTTTCATTACACAAAAAAAGCACGTAGCGAAAAGAGATCACTCCCTCAGCTAGTGCTTTTTTCTATTCTCTTACGCTGTGGCAAAAATGCGTTCGATCAACTGCATCACTGCTCGGACTTCTTCGTTTTTAACGATAGGTTCGGCACCGTTGCGTACAACGTTGTAAAAATTCTTGTAGAAAGGTTCAAAATCCGCTTCGGCTTTCGGGAAAGGAATTTCTTTGGCTGCCAATTCCGATGGGGGTGCCATCGTTTTCGTCAAGCCGACGCCTGCTTGGACTGGTTTTGGTGCTGCCACATCTTCGCGACCTGTTGCTTGCACCATTTCCCCATTTAAATCCCAATCGGTGATGGTGGCTGTTCCTTCTGTTCCTTTGATGTACCAGCGAGGCAATTGCGTGTAATTGGAGGTTCCAACTTCCACGATTGCTTTGACCCCATTTTCAAAGGTAATCAAAGCGAAGAACCCATCATCGACTTCTTCCCCCAACACAAAGCTAAGATCCGCTTTAACATCTTTCACTGGACTGTCGATCAGCCATAGCATTTGATCCAGCAAGTGAACGCCCCAGTCTAAAAGCATTCCCCCACCTTGTTTTTTCACATGGCGCCAGTCTCCTGGGATGCCGTTTGCCCCTTGGACCCGTGACTCTAATTGGAACAAATCACCGATCTGTCCATTACGGTACAGTTCGCGTACAAGTAGAAAATCAGGATCCCAACGGCGGTTTTGGTGAACCATAAAGGTATTGCCAGTTTCTTGGGCAACCGCCACGATCTCATCTAGTTCCGCAGTATTCAGCGCAACAGGCTTCTCGCAAACAACATGTTTGCCGGCTTTCAACGCAGCGATCGATAACTCTTTGTGCAAGTCATTAGGTGTGGCGATCAATACTGCTTCGATCGTCTCATCGGCTAAGACTTCATCATAGCTTTTAAAGATCTTATGGCCTTTTTCTTGGGAGATCGCTTGACGTTCTTCATTGATATCGTAAGTTCCTACGATGTGGATTCGTTCGTTTTCATTTGGTAAGATATTGTGGACATGGTACGCACCCATGCCGCCATATCCGATTACTGCAAAATTGATTGCACTCATGTCTGACACTCCTCGGTTTTCTTCTTATGCCCACCACATGGATGAAGCTTCTTCACGGATCATAATCGTCTTCAAGTTACTGATGGCACGAGTCAGTCCTTCATCAATGGACATGATTGGATCTTCATGTTCAATACTCAAGACATAATCATACCCATAAATCCTAAGCGCAGAAATAATATCTGACCAGACTTGTAAGCTGTGGCCGCAACCGACTGAACGGAAGGTCCAAGCTCGGGTTTTGACATTGCTATATGGTTGCATGTCCGTCAAGCCATGCATGTTGATATTGTCTTGGTCCAAATACGTATCTTTGGCATGGAAGTGATGGATTGCATCGGCTTCCCCTAAGATTTTGACCGCTGCCACTGGGTCGATCCCTTGCCACCATAAATGGCTTGGATCCAAGTTACAGCCGATGGCTTTCCCCGCAGCATCCCGCAGTTTCAACATCGTATAAGGGGTATGTGCCAAAAAGCCACCATGAAGTTCGATTCCGATTTTAACACCAGCCGCTTCCGCTTCCGTGTTGATGCCTTTCCAATAAGGAATCAGTTTTTGTTCCCATTGATAATTATAATTGTCATCGTATTCCGTTGGCCATGGCAATACTGGCCAGTTGACTTGTGTATCTGTTGCATTTCCGCCTGAAACGCCTGAAAATCCATTCACAACAGGTACATTCATTAAGCTGGCTAATTTGATGGTTTTGCGCAAAAGTTCATCGGCTTCTTGCGCTTCTGCTTTTAATGGAGAGATTGGGTTGTTGTGACAGCTCAAAGCTGAGATTTCCAATCCTTTATCAGCTAATTTCGCTAAGTATTCTTTTCGCTCTGCTTCACTTGCTAGTAAACGGTCAATGTCTAAGTGGGCATTGCCTGGAGAACCACCGGTACCGATCTCGACGGTTTGCAGCCCTTTTTTCGCTACTTCATCGATCATTTCTTCAAAGCTAAGTTGATTGAATAACGGGGTAAAAACACCTAATTTCATTTTCTTTCCTCCTCAATTGCTTGAAAATGCCCATATGTTGGGTAACGATTTTCTGTTGGTGCACACCAGCGAGCCGCATTTTGGATCACTTTTTGCACTTTGGGATTGTAATAGCTTGGGAATGTCTCATGACCAGGCTGGAAATAGAAAATCTTGCCATTCCCACGGCGGAATGTACAGCCGCTACGGAAAACTTCACCACCAGGGAACCAGCTGACAAAGAGCAATTCATCCGGCGCTGGAATATCAAAGTGCTCGCCATACATTTCCTCTTGCTCTAGTTCGATCCATTCGCCGACTCCTTCAACGATTGGATGGCTTGGATTGACATTCCAGATCCGCGCATGCTGATCGTCTACTCGCCATTTTAAATCGCACGACGTTCCCATCAACGTTTTAAAGATTTTCGAAAAGTGGCCAGAATGCAAGACGATCAGTCCCATTCCTTCCCATACACGCTGCTGCACACGAGCAACGATAGCATCATCGACTTCTTCGTGCGCCATATGGCCCCACCAAACCAACACATCCGTGTCAGCCAATACTTGCTCCGTCAACCCGTGTTCTGGTTCATCAAGGGTCGCCGTTCGCACTTGGAAATCATCCTCTTCTAAAAACTTGGCAATTTGACCATGGATTCCTTCTGGATACATTTTTTGGACGGCCTCATTCGTTTTTTCATGACGAAACTCGTTCCATACCGTAACATGGATCATTGGTAGACCTCCTCTACGATGTTTTTTAATTGCAGATAATCAATCCCGCTGGCTTCTAAAGGAGCGAATTTTTGAAACGCTTCCTGCTCGACGATCAGCCATGGTAGTTCTAATGCTTTAGCTGCTTCTACATATGACTTGATTGGTAAAATCCCATTGCCGATCTCGGTGCTTTCCTGCGGCTGCTCTTGCATATCTTTGATATGAACCAAGCCGACCTTCGTTTCGCGTTCCTTTAGCCAAGGTAAAACAGCCACGTTTGCAAAGGCTAACCAGTAAAGGTCGGCTTCCAAACGCAGTTGCGGATTGTCTTTGATCAGTTCATCGATCATAGATTCTCCAGCAACTTCAGTAAATTCATGGGCATGGTTGTGGTAGTAGCAAGTCAGCCCTTCTGCTTGCAACTTTTGGGTGATCTGGGTCAGCTCCGCAGCAAAGGCTTGCCATTTTTCCAAAGAATCAAAGCTGGCATACGGAATCACGATCCGTTGATTGCCAATCGTTTTTTCAAAAGCGACGGTTTCTTCAAAACGATCTTGCAATGCTTCAAACGGGATATGGGAAGCCGCGACCGCCAAATCCAACTGCTCCAGCATTTCTTTGATCTGAGCAGCACTGTGTCCATGATAACCGGCAAATTCAACACCGTCATAGCCGTTTTGTTTTACTGTTTTCAACGCTTCAAAAAGGTCTGTCTTGCAGTCCTCTTGAATACTCCAAAGCTGTAAAGCGATTTTCGGTTTTGTCATTTACGCTCGCTCCTTTTCTTCCAGCAGTTCTTATAGGTAGACTGGCTCACCGGTTTGTGATGATTTGTAGATCGCTTCTAAAATCTCCGTCACGACCATTGCTTCTTCAGGTTTGACCACTGGTTCGGTATCGTTGATGATCGCATGGATCCACGATTGTGCTTCTAAAATTTCTGGCGTCTCGCCGTTTCCTTCATAAAAATCAACGCCGCCTGTTTCAAGTTCGATATTTTTTTCATACAGCAGGCTGTGGTCTTCTCCGTTGATGGTCAAACCGTTGTTCATATCCGCACCCGCTTTGCTGCCCATCAGTGTCGTTTTGGCTTCTTTCACATCCAAGCTGTTGAGCGCCCAGCTAGCTTCTAAGAAAATCGTTGCCCCATCTTCCATGACCACAAAACCAAAGGCCGAATCTTCTACTGAGAATTTCTCTGGATCCCAAGGGCCCCAAGCATTAGCGGCATTTTTGGTTTGCGACAACTCATGATACGCTTTTCCGACAACAAATTTTGGTTTGTAATTGTTCATCATCCATAAGGTCAGATCCAATGCGTGGGTACCGATATCGATCAACGGACCGCCGCCTTGCGCTTCTTCATCAAGGAAAACACCCCAAGTTGGCACAGCCCGACGACGGATCGCATGAGCTTTCCCAAAATAAATGTTTCCTAATTGTCCTTCGGCGCACACTTCATGAAGATAACGAGAATCTTTTCTAAAACGGTTTTGGTAGCCGATCGTGAGTTTTTTCCCTGTTCGGTTAGCTGCTTCGATCATTGCTTTGGCTTCTGCCGCTGTTTTTGCCATTGGTTTTTCACACATGACATGACAATCCGCTTCTAGTGCGGCAATCGTCAACTCAGCATGTGAGGCGTTTGGTGTACACACATGGATCACATCTAGATCAGCTTGTGCCAACATTTCTTGATAATCGCTGAATACTTGGGCATCTTCGGTCCCAAATGCTGATTTCGCTTCAACTGCACGTTCAACCAGCAGATCACAAAAGGCAACCATTTCTACTTCTTCTACTTGAGACAAGGCAGGCATGTGCTTGCCGTTTGCGATCCCACCGCACCCAATGATTCCAACTTTAACTGTCATATCTTTCCTCCTGAAAACGCTTATTATTTTCTACCCCCTCATTATAGCGAAACATCGAAAGCAGTTCTTCCCAGTTTCCATTGAAAAAATTCCCGAAAATTATCTTATGAAACTTTAACAAAAAGAACCACTCCACAATTTATGCAAAGCGCTTAAAAAACACTATCGAGAAAAAAATAGTGCCAAATTGACAAAAAAACAGTCGACAAGCAAAGGCTCATCGGCTGTTTCTATCAATTTTGATTCAGTTGTTTCTGGTACTGCAACGGTGATTGACCAACGGCTTCCTTAAAGACATGGTGAAATGTTTTGACACTGGCAAAACCTGCTTTTTCAGCGACTTCTGCCATGGGGATCTTTTCATTGGCCAAGATAAATTTGGCTTGATTGATGCGGTATTCCGTCAAAAACTGCATGAAGGTCTTGCCAGTATTGGTTTTAAAGAAACGCGTGAAATAATGGGGACTAAACCCTACATGTCTTGCGGTGTCCTCCATCGTCAAGACTTCTTGGTAATGAGATTCGATGTACTCAAAGACATCATTCAGACGCTGCAAGGTTTCTTTGTATTGTGCGGCCGTTCGTTTTAGCGGATTGACGGCTTGTTTGCGCTTTGGCAAACTTTGATAGCACTCCCCAATCAACTGGTAAAGCAGCCCGAGAGTCAAATAACGCTTCCCAACAACATTTTCCTCTTCCAACTGATACAACTCGATCAAGAGACCTGTTATTTTTTCCGTAAAACTCGTTGGCCAATTTTTGCTGTGGGGCTCCCCTTCTTCAAAGAGTGTCATCAAGGATACTTCATTTTCTCGAAGCAACGGCTCTTCAAAAAGCTTCATATCAAATTGATAGACATAGCGTTCACTCTCAGGCGATGCTAGAAAATAGTGGGGTTGCCCGCTGGAAAAAAGATACAGATCCCCTTCCTCCAACTCAATGATCGTATCGTCAACACCAATATTGACCGTGCCGCGCTTAGCGTAAATGATCTCGATTTCTTTATGGACATGGGGGTAAACGATGGTCAACCCATCATTTAGAAACGTTCGAAAACGAAATTCACTTTCAAATTCAGGAATTTCAAGGTACATACTCATGGCTGACCGACTCCTTCGCTCTATTCTTATTTATTATAAGCGAAAAATTGTCCAAGAGAAAACCTTTTCTCAGCCAATCATAGTTTCTTCTGCTTTTTTGTGGTATCGTATTCAAGAAAAGGAGTCTTGTTTATGAATTATTATGATCAACATCTGCATACATTTTTGTCTTTTGATTCAGATGAACAGTTTGAGAATTATCTTGCTTACCAGCCTGCCTACTTCGTTGCGACAGATCATTTCGATTTGAAGAACCCCTATTCGGGATTCCGTGATGATATTCCTGACTATGAATTACTAGTAAATACCCACCAGAAGCTGCAAGAGACCACAGCGACGAAACTCTTAAAAGGCATTGAGATTGGTGTCGTGCCTGGTCAAGAACAAGAAATCTTGCGCTATCTTGAAAGCCATCCCTATGACTTGAAATTGATCAGTATCCATCAAAACGGTACCTTTGATTATATGGACGATGCCGTGTTGAACAAGGACAAATTTGCAGTCGCCAAACAATACTTTGACCAAATGGCCCACGTGTTGGACTCGTTTTCTGACGGGCACATCGTGACCCACTTTGATTATGGCTTGCGTCGTTTCCAATTTACAGCTGAGGAATTGGCCGCCCATTTTGAAACAGAGTTAACGACGATCTTCAAAAAAATCGTTGCCCGTGACTTAGCGATGGAAATCAACGCGAAGAGCTTTGGCCCCTATCAAAATGCCCACCTTTATCAATATGCAATCCCGCTGTATCAAAGTGTCGGTGGTAAATTGTTCACCCTCGGCTCTGATGCCCATAAAGCCAGTGACTATCGGTTAGATTTTGCAGCGATGAGCGATCTATTGCGTTCCTTTGGTGTCAATCAATTAGCGGTCTTTCAAGGTAGCGAACGGTTTATGGCGGATCTGCCGACAGAATAAGCTTATTCTTTGACTATCATGCAAAAAAATTAAAAATGACCAGCCAAGGAAAGGAGGATTCCAGCTTCATTAGCAGTTATCCTTTCCTAGGTTGGTCATTTTAGTTGTGCGTATTATTTGATGGTTTTCAATTCTTGCACATTCAGGTCACGAAAATCAATAATCGTTTGATCCGCTGGCAGACCTTGCACAGGGAATGCTGGATTCGCAAAACCAATACAGTACATACCCGCAGCTTTGGCAGCTTTACAGCCATTGATCGTATCTTCAATGACGATACATTGCTGAGGGTTCGCGCTCAACAACGACGCTGCTTTCAAGAATACGTCAGGAAAAGGCTTCGAGCGTGCTACCTCTTCACTACTGACGATCTCAGTAAAATAGTTTCGCAACTGCAATTGATCCAGGTTCTCCTCAATCTCTTTTTTAGGAGAAGAGGAAGCAACACCAAGCTGAAAGTTCGCTTCTACTAACTGCCGAATCAATGTTTGCACATGAGGAATCGCTTTGACGCCATCACGTTTGATCAACGCTTTTCTTCTGCGATTCATTTCTTCAATGTACGCTGAAACAGATTTTTGTAACTGTAATTCTTCCTTCATTTTTTCCCACATAAATTCTGCAGTGGTCCCCATGAACTGATAGTGATATGACTCATCTACAAGGTGTCCTTCACTATGAAGCATCGCTGTTTTTGATTCTAAAAACGTATACTCAGAATCTACGATAACCCCATCCATATCAAAAATTACCGTTGTCGTCATTGGCATAACCCCTGAATCGATGGCGACTTAAACGTCTCGACCCAGTCATTGTGAAAGTCCGTTACTGCTTTTTGAATGGAAGGCATGGCTAATCCTTGTCGATAGATGTCTGGATCAGCAGTGAGCGCATGTGCCCCTGCACGAATCGCGCGATTCATTTGCGTAGTGTTCTTAAAGCTTGCGGCAAGGATCTTACTTTGTGCTTGAGTGGTACGAATCGCTTGTGCCAATGATTCAATGACTGTTGGTGCATCAACATTGATATTTTCCATACGGTTATAGTATGGCGCCAAATAATCGACTCCAGCACCAATCGCTAAGAACCCCTGCAATTCGGTATAAATGGCTGTAGCTGTTAAGTTGAATTCACGCTCTTTTAAGCGTTTGATGGCTTCTAACCCATTTTCATT
This sequence comes from Enterococcus sp. 5B3_DIV0040, assembly GCF_002140755.1. Lineage (NCBI taxonomy): Bacteria > Bacillati > Bacillota > Bacilli > Lactobacillales > Enterococcaceae > Enterococcus > Enterococcus sp. 5B3_DIV0040. Next base: position 313,479 of record NZ_NGLC01000001.1, on the reverse strand, counting down.
GACAGGGATTTTGATATAGACTTCTTTTCCCAGCTTATTGATAATCGTTTCTGCATCTAGGATCATCTCATCGACGGTTTCCCCAACCACTTGAACATGTAAGGATGCTTCTCCGATTCGTTCTTTCACTGCTTGCAAATGAGTAAAAAAGTCGATGTTCCCCGCAGCTTTCAAAATCGTGGGGTTCGAGGTTACTCCTGCCAGCGGGAGTACCTTTTGATAGTGGGTGATTTCCTCAAGATTTACTGTATCCAAAAAGAATTCCATTGCTTACACTCCTTCAATCTTACGTTTTACTAGACAGTTTCCTTACTTAATGCTGATTTTCGTTCCTTTTTCAATCACAGGGATCGTTTTTGCTTCTACATAAAGTGTGCCTGGTAATTCAGAGGTCGAACTGCCGTCAAATTTAATCGTGATGTGTCCTAATTCTTGTAAATTTCTTGATACCACATCGCCTACCGAGGTAATTTGATAGCTTTGATCATCGATCCATAATTTTTGTTCAGATGTAATCGTGCCATTCATCGGCTGTACTTCAATATTGTAACAATAGTCAGCTAACGCTGCCGGTGCATCTTTGCCAAAAAGAATGATCATATTTTCTTCGCGAAATAATTCCGCCTCCACACCGATTGAAAGAACTGTCGTAGTAAAAACTGCCATTTCTGCTTCCTCCTATACTGATTTAACTATAAAGTCCAAAACTTGCAAGCCATGCTACGAAGACCCGTGGTACACCATTTAAGAAACGAGAATAAAGAACAGAAGGTACCCCAACCTCAACCGTTTCCGCTTCTGCCTCTTCTAATCCTAACCCAACTGGAATAAAATCACAGGCATTTTGAGTATTGATCGCAAATAATGCAGGTAGAGCAAGTTGTGGTGGAATCGTTCCTTTGCCGATCTCGACCCCAATCAGTGTCCCGATCACTTGACTGATCACTGCCCCTGGTCCAAGTAACGGGGAGAGAAATGGCAAGGAACAAATAAAGCCGATGATCATCAATCCCCAAATATTGCCAGCCAATGGCGCCATCACATTCGCAAAGAAATTTCCAACGCCTGACCCTTGAATGATCCCAATCAACAGGGAAACAAATGCCATGAAGGGAATGACGGTATTGATCATCGTCTGAACCCCGTCTCGTGCAGATTGGTTAAAGGTCGCAACGACTTTCCCGGCGCCCATCCCGATCTTGGCAATAAAATTTTGCTGCTCGGCTTTTTGCTCTGTGATTTTTTTCGAAGTATCGTAGGTGAATTCCCGCTTAGGAGCTGTTGCTTCATTGGCGACGGTGGTTGCTTCTTGCTCTTCACTTAATGAAATTTGGTCGACCCCAACCGCCGAAACATAGATCTGTTCATTGATATATTGTGCTAATGGCCCACTTTTCCCCGTTGCGACGACATTGATCGTCGGAATCCCTTTTTTGGGATAAATACCGCAACGTAGTGTACCACCACAGTCAATGATCGCCAATGCAATTTCATCATCGGGAATCGATGTTTTAAAGCCATTGACTGCTTCCATTCCCGTTAATTCAACAATTTTATCAACGATTGCAGGTCGCTCACCACCACCAGTAATGTAAATAAATTTATGTCTTTCTTCTGTCGGCGTGATCACTAAGGGACCGCCATAACCGCCGCTGCCTTTGACTACTCGTATACTTTTGTACGTCATCTTGATTCCTCCTTATTCTGCCGCTAGTTTGACTGTTTTACTCAAAGTGATGCCTTGCTGCTTACACACGTAAGCAGTCGTAAAGTCGGTGACCCAACCGCCAATAAAGTTCATGATCATACCGACCAATAGGTAACGAATCGCCAGCTCCATCGAGTTTAAGCCTAATGTTGTGATTCCTTGGGCAATACCCAACCATACAAAGAGTTCTCCCGGATTGATATGAGGAAATACCCCATTACTGGTGTGACAAAATTGCGCTTGTGAAGCATAATAGCTAGGCTTATAATATTCAGGTAAAAAGCGAGCCATAGTAAACGACATTGGGTTTCCTAACATAAAGGCAGATAGGAAAGGTAAAAGCAAATAGCGAGTGAAAGGATTTTTTGAAGATAAACGTGCCACTTTGGTCACGCGTTCTTCTCCTAAGAAAGCAATCAACGTATTCATGGCGACCATCAGCATTAGCACCACTGGAACGATACCTGTCATCCATGAGATAAAGGTCTCTGCTCCGGTTTGAAAAAGGCTCATAAAACCTTCAGCAAATTTTGTAATATACTCCATTATTTTGCACTCCTTTTTTCTTTCATATATATTTTTTCTTTCCATGTTTGTATTTGTATTTTCATCAGTGTTACAGGCGACACTCCCTGACTTTCGGTATAGTTCCCGGCTTCTGTGCGCAAATAGATTTCTCTGGCATTTTCCATCGCTTGAATCGTCAACTTGTTTTCTTTCTGCACTTTGGGATGGTACTTATCGATATAATGAATATCTTCTCCTAGATAGACCGGCAGCTCTTTAAACTTCGCCAACACGGTTACCCCTTGCATCTTTCTGGCATCAAGAATGATTCCTGCTGGATCGACCGCAAGTAAAACGATCGTTCCTGCTTTTATTTTTCCAGCTCTGCGTCCAATCGCTACCTTGCCTTTTTTGCGCAGTTGCTGATAGTTTTGATTAAAGTGTTTGATCTGTTTCAACCCAAAAAGAATTTGTAACAAATAGGCGCCTAAGGCAAAAATACCAAATAGATAAACAAAACTCATATAATCAACTCCTTCTGATAAAGCCATTCTTTCAATGCCAATAGATTTTCTTGGGCACTGATTTCTTCTCTGAAATCCGCATTGCCAGCAATCGCAAATAATTCATCATAAATGCGCAACAAGTCTTGTTCGTTTTTCCCTGTCAATTCACTTGGAATACCTAACAAAAAAATCAGTTTGATATTACCCTCAGGAGTAACCAATTTCCTTTTGAACACACCTATCGACAGAACGATTTTATCTGTTTGATCATTGATCGCATGGGGAAAGCCAATCTCAGAATCAAAAATCGTGGCATGTTTTTCCTCTCTTTGTCTGATTCGTTCCAAAAAGCACTCATCTACTATATGCTCCTTTGTTAATTCGGCGATCATTGACTCGACATTCTTTTGATAGGTCAAGTCAGGATCTAAGTGGTTAAAGTGTAAGAGGATCGACTGCTTCCCTACTGACTGCAAGCGTTCGGCTTTTTCCCACTCATTGCGCAACCAATGATCGTCAAATAAGTTGGTCAATTTAATGATTGGACTTTTCACTTGCTCTAAATGTTTTAATGGGATCGTCGTAAAAATGGCGAAGTAATCGGTCAGATTTTCCTGATGATAGGCTTCCTCTGATAAATGGGTGATGCGAATATCATTGCCTAAGACTCGTTCCAATTGACGACGTATGATCATCGCCGTACCTCTGCCACTGTGACAAACTACAGCAATTTGCTTTTTGGCTGGTTCGTTTTGTTGGCTTTTCAAAGCAAGTTCAAAATAAAGTGCTAGATAACTGATTTCGACTGTGGGTATGGTTCGACCAACCATTTCTTCAATCTCTTGTAGACCGACTTTGGCTAATTCATAGGCAAAGGGATATTGTCGCTCGATTTCGCCGTAAAACAAATCGCTTAATTTTGCATGGACCACGATTCGGTTGATCATATACTTTAAGTGTTCTTTCATTTCTAAAAACAAAACTTTCTCATTGATATCCAAAACGAGCGTGCGATGGATTCGCTTTAGCATCGCTTTAAAGTACTGTTCGACTGCTGTCGGGACAACCGTACGCTCAATTAAGGAATTTGCAGATAAATTTAACGGGAACCAGAGAAAGTCCTGTTCTGTTTGACTTAAAGTCACTCGGTATTTGGTCTCTAGATGATAGATCAACTGCTCGATTTGTTCTTCTTCTTTGATGAAATTTGTATAACAATTCGGTATCGTCTCTAAATAATTCCCTTCAATGATCCTTTTCATGGAAATAGAAATCACTTTATACAGTAAACGACCATAATACTGCGGAATCCCTGAGAGAGAAATGATTTTTTGGATCATTGCTCGTGTATCGTTTTCTAAATAATTTTCATAAAAATAATCTTGTACATAATAGATGTAAAGCAAACGCAGATTAAATTCACTTCCTTTAATCTGAATCCCTCTATTTGGCGTTCCAACTACTTCTGTATCAAAAGGCTTGAGTAGCTTTTTTAGCATCCGAAAATCATTATAGACAGTACTCCTACTGATCCCTAGCGCTTCAGACAGATCGTCAATTAAAATAAATGACTTTTCCTCGATCAATTGTTTTAGGATAAATGCTACCCGCTTACTTGCTGAGTTAAAATCGGTTTCTTTTTTCAACTTTCCAGCCAAAATGAGTTCAAATTCTTCAGCATCTTCTACCTCAATCGAATAGCTCTTTTTCCTTTGCACGATTTTCGCAATACCAATTAGTTCTTCATTAAGCAGATCAATACTACTCTTTACTGTTTTTGAACTACTGCTCAACTTTTTCTGTAAATCAATGATTGAAATATCCTTATGGGTTATTAACAAGTCTAAGATTTGATACCATCGATTTACGAATGCCATTTTATCCCCCTATTTCTATCCCCTAGTTTTTCCTCCCGCTACATTTGTTGTCACTCCTGTAATATAACTGGATCGGTCAGACAGGTAATAGCAGACCAAGTCAGCTACTTCTGTCAATTTGCCACTCCGACCTAGAGGAATTGTACTCGTTTTTGTGTATCCTTCTCGCAGTTTTTCAACTGTCGTCCCTCTTGTGTAAGCCAGTGCCTCCTCATAGGCAGACGTTCTCAAGCCCGTTTCTTCCATGATGCCCGGTGCAATACCCACCACTCGAACATTTGATTTTCCTAATTCTTTTGCCCAGGATCTTGTATAGCTATTGAGTGCCGCTTTGGTAGCAGCATATGCACTTTGCCCTTCAGATCCTTCAAGCCCTGATTCTGATGACATATTGATGATGACTCCAGATTTTTTATTGACCAATTCTCGGGCTACTGTTTGCGTCATTAGGAAAACGCCCTTTTGATTGATTGCACTCATCTTGTCAAAAATAGGATCTGATAATTCATATTTCCCATGAGGGTCTTTCTTATCTACTAAAAGACGTGGAATATTGATCCCTGCATTGTTCACTAAACCATCGACAGTTCCAAACCGCTCAATGACTTTTTCTACACCTGACTCCACCTCTTCCCTTACTGAAATATCCGTTTCAACAAACAACAAATTGTCATGTTGTTGCGTAGCTTCTGTAAGGTCAAAATTTGCCACATTCACCCCTTGCTCTAATAAACTTTCAACGATCCTCTTTCCGATTCCTGAAGAACCCCCTGTTACGATCACGGTTTTTCCAGCTATATTTAACCAGTCTTTCATACGTTCCCTCCTACAATTTGATTACGCTTTCAGTATAAGCGTTGACCAATAATAATTAAGACAGGATTTTTTCAAAGATCTGGAAAAAAAGTGTACGAATTTCACTGAATAATCTTCAGATCGTTTGCCTTAAAAAACAATGCAATTTTATTTTGCAACCGAAAGAATCATGTTGAAGCGACTTCTATTCTATCCTATCTTCTCCTTAGATGGAGTCATCCGCTCTTTTTTTAAAGGACGGTTTGTGAATGCGACTTAATTAATTGCTCTCGATGTTTCCACAACAAAGCCACTCCAATAACATGCAGTCAAAGAAAGAAAAACTCCCACCTTTTTCTTCCACAAAAAAAGCTTAGGAAAGATTCCCTAAGCTTTTTGAAACGATTAAATTAGAGTGTATTAAAAAGGCGGCGATTGGTTGGTACGCTCCTTAAGAATGACCCAACTCGTTGACTTTTCCAAATAAAGACTTCGGCGAAAGTCAATCTCAGATATCCGTTTAACCGTCTGGAAGCCAGCACATGTTGACACCTTATTTCCCTAAGTTCAGATATTCCCATTGAAAGAAATCATTCAGTTGTTGCCTGACAAGAAGAAGCTGTTTCCATTAGCACCTCATTCAATGTTTCGATGTTTTTTCTACCGTCTGTTTGCATCCATTGTCTTGCAGCAGCTTCTCCTTTAGTGGCAAATACCTTAACACCATCTGCCCAAGTTGCTCGCCCGCATAATACACCATTGAAGGTTGAACCAGCTGCTTTGGCAAAGCAGAGGGTTTCTTGAAAAAGCTCCGCACTGACGCCCCCGCTAAGAAAAATAAATGGACAAGTAGCCATCTGGCTTTGTTCTTTAAAGAATGCTGCAGCCTCTTTTTGTGTATAGACAACCTCATTCCCGAACCCTTCAACAAACTTCATATTGACAGGAACTTCTACTTTCAAAACAGCTACGTTATAGCGCGACTCTGCAAAAATCTTAATCATTTGATTGACTTTATGTGGTTTGACCGTTGCGTATTCTTTCGATGTGTTATCCGGAATGGTCGCATCATAGGAGACTAGCTCTAAGAAAAAGGGCAGCCCTTCCGCCAGACATTCAGAACCGATTCTTTCTATATAAGCTTTCTTTTGATCGTTGATCGCATCGCTTTCGTCTACATCATAGTAGAGTAAAAACTTACAGGCATCTGCTCCTGCCTCTTTGAGCTTCTTGACTGACCAATAATTTAAGGAGTCTGGGAGTCTCCCTGGCGTCGTTGCGTCATACCCCGTTTTTTCATAAGCCATCAATAGACCGGTTTGCTGAGCACGTTGTTTTGCTGCCGGAAGGCCGTATTCTGGATCCAATAAAATAGCCGATGCATATGGTGTTAGTTCTTCAGAGACGATGGTTTTAAATTGCTCGATCGCTGCGTCCGACACTTCTTTTTTATATTGACTTAGCATTCGCTTTAATGCGCCTCTTTGATCGATCGCCAATGCACTGATGATTCCTTTTGAATTACAAAGTTTTGTTACTGTTATCGGTTGCTTCATTGTCGTAGTCATTTTTTCAATTCCCTTCTAGATACTGATTCATTGCTTGTAGTACAGCTGTTTTAGAAGTAGCTGCTTGGATCGCTTTTTTAAACTCTTCTTTCATCAGCATCCTTGCCACTTGAGACAAAATCGTAAGGTGGGTGGTCCCAGCTTCGTTCTCTGGTATAAACATAGCGATGATCGTATGGATTTTTTGTCCGTCTAAACTGTCCCAATCGATTGCTTCTCTAAGTTTGATTACACTAATAAATGGTCGTCTAATAACACTGCTCTTCGCATGAGGAATGGCAAAGCCATCCATCATGCCTGTAGAGCCTTGTTCTTCTCGAAGGATAAATGCTGCTTCCACTTCTGAAACATTCGTAGCATCGCCTTGCCTCTTACTTTCTTTTGCTAGAAAAGATAGCGCTTCCGCTTTATTCTTTAGGAGGGAATCGACAAAAATATATTCTTCCGTAATCATGCTTTCACGTCCATTCTCTGTTTGGCAACTTTTCTTTTTTGAACCAATCCTAGCAACAACCCACCTGCGATCGATCCTGCCAAAATCGCACTTACCCATAAAAGACCATGAGTAACAACGGGTAATACCAGAAAGCCACCATGGGGTGCAGGCACTTGCACTTTGAAGAGATAGGTCAGTACAGCAGCAATCGAAGAACCAAACATCATGATCGGTAACACTCTCAGCGGGTCTTTTGCCGCAAAAGGTATCGCGCCTTCTGTAATATGTGTTGAGCCTAAGATAAAGTTGACTAATCCAGCATTTTTTTCATTTGCATCAAAATACTTCCCAAAGAATAAAACGGCAAAACCTGTGATCAACGGTGGGGCAATGCACGCTGCGGATACTCCTGCCATGAAACTAGTATTTCCTTGTGCCAATAAAGCAGTACCTGTTACATAAGCTGCTTTATTGATTGGTCCTCCCATATCGAATGCACACATACAGCCAACAATAATGCCTAATACAAAAGGACTAGAGTTTTCGAAACCAGCTAAGAAGGACATCATTGCTTCGTTGATCGTTGCCATCGGTCCTGACACAAAGTCCATAATCAGTCCTGTAATCAAGACTCCTAAAACAGGATAAAGAAAAATTGCTTTCAAACCATCTAATGATTTAGGTAAAAGAACCAATGCCTTCATCAGCCCTAGCACAACATAACCGGCTAAGAAACCTGAAACGATCCCACCTAAGAAGCCAGTTCCGCCATCTGCCGCGATCAAGCCCCCAACAAACCCAACCACTAGTCCTGGTCGTTTCGCGATACTCTCAGCAATAAATGCTGATAGGATCGGGACCATCATACTCATAGCAAAACCACCGATTCCATTGAGTCGTGCAGCAAATTCGTTGTACTGAGCGTTAGTTGGATCCGCCGAATAAATCCCCCAAAGAAATGAAATAGCAATCAAGACTCCCCCACTGACCACAAACGGTAACATATGAGAGACACCATTCATTAAGTTTTTGTAAATCGTATGTCCAATCCCACTGACGGCTACTTCTTCTTTATCAGTCGGAACAGATTGCTTCGACTGTTTGATTTTCCCTGCACCATCTAAGGCATCAGCGATCAATTGATCCGCATTTCGAATTCCTGAGGCTACTGGAACATCAATGATTTTTTTGCCTACAAAACGTTCGGCTTGAACATCTTTATCAGCCGCGATAATGACTGCGTCGGCAGCTTCGATCTCTTCAGCAGTCAACGCATTTTCGATCCCAATCTGTCCATGAGTTTCTACTTTGATCGTAATGCCTCGCTTCTTAGCGGCTTGCTCTAATGCTTCTTGTGCCATATACGTATGCGCGATCCCCGTCGGACATCCCGTCGCAGCTACTATCTGAAATTTTGTCATTTATGGACTTCCTTTCTATGAACATGTATTTGCGCTTCCAATTCAAGGATATCTAAAAAGTCAGTCAATCCCTTTTTAAAAGCAGTTGAACTTCCCGCAGCAATACTTCTTTTCAATGTATGAGAAACCTCCTCCTCGCGAACCATCCCGGCAATAAAGGTCCCTAATAAGCTATCTCCCGCACAGGCTGTATTAACCACTTTGCCTTTTGGGGCATTAGCGATCAGACAAGTTGCTTCATTAAAAAAAATCCCCCCCTCACTTCCTAAAGACAGCAACACATTTTGCGCTCCTTCTGCAATTAACATTTGACCGTATTTCTGATAATCTTCGGGTGCGATCGTGGCGACATCAAACAGTGTCGCTAACTCATCTTCATTTGGTTTGATCAAGTAAGGACGATACTGCAAACACTCCCGAACTTCCTTATAACTACTATCAATAATCAGCTTGACTTCTCGTTCCTGACAGATTTTACTGATCTCAATCAAAACCGTCGGCTGAACACCTTTTGGTAAACTCCCAGAAACACAAAGAAAATCACCTGGAACAAGAGTCTTGATTTTTGCTAACAATCGCTCCACATTTTCTGGACTGATCGCTGGCCCTTGATTGACCAATTTATATTCTTTGTTTTCTTCGTTGACTTGTGTAAAGACATTTATTCTGGTCATTCCATTAACCGCTACAAAATCGGTCTTGATGTGCTTTTCGCTTAAAAAATCTTCAATATATTTTCCTGTAAAGCCACCGCTAAATCCTAAAGCAGTGCTGGGAATGCCTAGCATCTTCAAAATAAGAGAAACGTTCACCCCTTTGCCATTGGCTTGGATCTCATCATCTAGTGTACGATTGACAACTTGAGGCAAAAGCTGTTCTGTTTCGATAAATAAGTCAATCGCTAAATTCATCGTGCATGTGTAAATCGTTCCCATAATTGTTCCTCCTTGCTGTACCTTAAGTATGCACTGTTTCTGAATGTACATGTTTTCTAAAACGATCCATTCTGTTGAAAACATTTTCAATCTTGTTTGATTCCATTTGATTTTCAGATACAATCACACTAAAATAGCGATAAGAGGTGGCAAGATGGACAACAAATTAAGTGAAGCAGAACTATTTTTATGGAATTACATTACGCAAAACCTTTCAGAAATTCCGAGCCTTTCGATTATCAAACTAAGTGAACTGGCAAATGTTTCAACGACAACGATCGTCCGAACCATGAAGAAAAAGGGCTATGAGGGCTACACCTCTTTTAAACATCATTTAAAAGAGCAATCGAATATGACCTTGAATTTTTCAAACGTGGAAATGGTGGATGAAGAGATCCGTCGCTCCATTATTAAAAATGAACAAGAAGTCATTCGTACCTTAAATATGCTGGATACGGGCACTATTGAAGATGCGATCCAAAAAATATACAACGCGAAACGAATCGTTATTTTTGCACGGGGCTTTTCAGAATTGATTGGGGAAGAAATGAAAACAAAATTTCAGCTGGTGGATAAATATTGTGAGTTGTACACTGATCCCAATATTATCACTACGATCAGTAAGCGTTTACGCAAAGAAGATACCGTGATTTTTGTTTCGTTAAATGGGGAGACCGAAGAATTAGTCATTGCGGCTCAAAATTGTTACGATAAAGAAATCGGATCGCTTTTGATCACCGCCTCAAAAGAAAGCCGCTTGCTGGAATTAGTCGAGCTTTCTTTGATTGGCTTCAAATCAGAAATTTCCTTTTTCCCTGATTATGAAGTCCGCTCACGACTGCCCTTATCGGTCATTGCTCGAATCTTGCTGGATTCTTATGCGATACGCATCAAGAAAAAATAAGCAGACTCACTCGAAATCAATAAAAAAAGTCTTTTCGCCCTCATAGTGTTTCTTCTATGAGTGAGCGAAAAGACTTTTTTGCTGAATGATTTGGATGCAGTCTCTTGATATCGCTACTGACTGCTAGCGATTTTACGAGTTATTACCTTCGCAGAAGTGTTATTCTGCTGCTAAAATATCTTCCTTAGCATGGATCATTTGAGTCAAAAAGTCGCAATAAGGCGTTGGCACTTGGTACTTGCGGCCTTTTCGCGAGATTGCGCCATTGATATAATCGATCTCGGTTTTGCGATGATTATTGATCAAATCTTGATACATGGATGGATAGTGCATTCCGATGCCTTCTGGATCATAGGTTTCTTCAATATGGTGGACTACTTCGGATACATCCAGTTCAACAGATTCACGGGCAGCAACTGCCGCAAATTCTTCCACGATCGTTTGGACCATCGCACGCGCCGTTGAGGTTTGTCCGAATTGGGCAATATTCACATTTAAAATCGAACACAAGCCATTTAGGGTGCCGTTGACACAGGCTTTGCGATAGATGGAGTAACGGATGTTCTCAGAATAAGACGCATTCAACCCAGCATCAGCCAAGACTGCCGCCAATTGACGGGCATCTTCTTCTTTCCCCGGTTCGATGTTTTGCAGTTCTACAGAACCAGCCCCAAACAAGCGAACATTACCAGGACCAATCAAGTCCGCCGTCCAAATGGTATTTCCTAAAAAGATTTTATCCGTGCTGACATATTTTTCAATCGTGTCCTCATGACCGATCCCGTTTAATAAGCATAAGACTTTCGTTTGCTCTCCGATCATCGGTTTGATCGTTTGCATCATTTGATCCAGTTGCATCGCTTTAGTAAAGACCAGGATCAAGTCTGCTTGTACAGTCGTTGGGATCTCATTTTGCGAATAGATCGAAAAAGGGACTGCGATCTCTTCACCGTTTAAGTTCGCTCGTAATCCGTGTTCACGGATCGCTTCGATATGCGCAGGCCAGCCGTCGATTAACGTGACGTCATTTCCGCCTCTTTTTAGCATAATAGCAAAACGGCTGCCCATAGCACCTGCACCAGCAATAACAATTTTCATCTGAATTCCTCTTTCCTCTTCCACAATTAGGTATAGTTTACTCTAAAATCGTGAAATATGCGAGAGCCTTGCGTTTTTTCTCGATAGGAAAGAAAAAAGAACAATTGGAATAGTTAGATTTTTCAGATAATTAAAAAACAATCGTTTCCAATTCTGTCCATTCAAAAAAGCCGCACGGAAGGTGGAAAAACTGACTGAGCTAAGCCAGTTTTCGGACTCACGTGCGACTCTTTTAATCCTTCATTTCCTGTGAAACAGTTGTCGGTCTAGGCAGTGACTGTTTCATTTTTTGTTGCAAAGTTTTTTAACCGTTCAGCTTTTTCTGTTTCTGTGATCCCATGTTGCTCCACGTAACGGTTGTGTTCGTGGATGGCACAATCATAGCTGCAGGCACCTAAATGGGCAGCCTGATTTTCCTCAGAAGTTAAGAATTGGCGATTGCATTCTGGGTTGGCACAGTTTACATAGCGCTCGCAAGGTGTCCCATCAAACCAGTCGCGGCCGATGACTTTTTTATCTACATGATTGATTTCCACACTGATGCGTTCATCAAAGACGTACATTTTCCCATCCCAAAGCTCGCCTTGAACTTCTGGGTCATTCCCATAAGCAAAGATACCGCCATGGAGTTGGGCCACATCATCAAAGCCTTCGCGCAGCAACCAGCCTGAGAATTTTTCACAACGGATACCACCAGTACAATAAGTAACGACTTTTTTATCCATAAATTTTTCTTTATTATCGATGATCCATTGCGGCAACTCACGGAAGCTGCGGATATCGGGACGAACGGCTCCCCGGAAATGGCCTAAGTCATATTCATAATCGTTACGGGCATCGATCACCACGGTATCTTCATCTAACAACGCTTCTTTGAACGCTTTAGGATCTAAATATTTTCCAGTCATTTCTAATGGATCGATGTCGTCTTCAAGGTTCAATGAAACCAATTCTTTGCGCGGACGAACGAATAGCTTTTTAAACGCATGTTCTTCTACTTCGTCAATCTTATAAAAAATCCCTTTAAAACGGGGATCAGCTTCCATTTTTTCCATATAGCGATCCGTTGCTTCAACCGTTCCAGAAAGTGTGCCATTGATCCCTTCGTTGGCTACTAAAATACGGCCCTTGATGCCAATTTCTTTTCCAAATGCTAAATGCTCCTTGGCGAAGCTTTCCGGATCTTCAATTGTTGTGTATTTATAAAATAATAAAACGCGGTATGTCAAACCAATTCCTCCTTTTTTTGCACCCTACAGTATAGGTTATCACGTGACAAAAAACGAGTTTTATGCTTGTACCTTTTCACACAATCTTTTTCCTTGCGCAAACAGTGTCATGGATTGGTTTTATTGAGCTCTGCCACGAAAAAAGCTGTGACTTGATCCATCGTTTCTCCACGAACCAGATGGCGTTCTTCTCGCGAGATAAACTGCAAATTTGCTTCTGGATTTTCTGCCACAAAGGCTTCCACATCACCATAAGGAATTTTCTCGTCTTGGGTACCATGCCAAAACAAAAGAGGACGCTGTCCTAATTTCTCTGGTTGAGAAGACAGGTCGTAAGCATCCATCCAGCTTAAAAGCTGACCATAATCCTCGGGTACAAAGAACCCAGCAGCGCCAGCGTGCATTTGGATGCGGTCACGGTATTTCAACATGGAAGGAGAACCCATGATACAAGCTGCCGCTGTAATTTCTGGATGCTGGCACAATAAACCGCACGTGGTCATCCCTCCCATGGAGACTCCGCCAACTGCGATCTGACCGTTGACCAAACCAAGGTTTTCAAAAAAATCGACTAAGTAAGAAAACTCAAATAGATTGGTTTGGATACTTTGCCAAAAAGTTAAAGAAGGAATCTCCGATAGCTGGGTCTTGCGCTCCCCATGATTGGCTGCATCTGGCAAGACCACCCGAAAACCTTCTCTAGCTAACTTTCTGCCTTGTGTCAACACTAATTCTTTACTCGTCTGCCAGCCATGATAGTAAATAATCAATGGCAGCGGCTCATAAATCATTTCTTCTGGTACGACTTCTAAGACCGGAATATTCCCGATTTTTCTTTTTCGAACAGCTAATTTCATTCTTTTCCACCTCAGCTTAAGTATACAAAAAGTCGCCAAAAGCGCCACTGATACGCTGCAAAAAAAGATCATACCCGAAGAGTATGATCTTTTTTTTATTTATGAATGTAAGACCGCTTCTCGAGCCAATGCCAAACAACCGAGGGTTCCAGCGTTGTCTTCCAATGCTGGGGTCACGATATATTTGCTTAACTCAGGTGTTTCGACATAGCCATTGACCAATTTTGCAAATGCGTCGTGGACGTTTTGCAGCATATGGCGTTGTTTCATCACACCACCGCCAAAAATGATCACATCTGGAGAAAACATCAAGGTTGTATTGTAGGCACATTGAGCAATATAGGAGGCTTCAATTTCCCAATAAGGATCATCTTCTGCAACCTCTTGCCCTTTTTTCCCTAAGCGTTTTTCGATGGCGGGTCCAGCGGCCATCCCTTCTAAACAGTTGCCATGAAATGGACAGCTGCCAGCAAAGTCATCTTCTGGATGAGGGACGACCAGCATATGCCCCATTTCTGGATGACTAAACCCTTCGATAAAGCGCCCTTCTTGTAAGGCACCGCCACCAACACCTGTACCGATCGTGTAGTAAACGACACTGCTCAATCCTTTGCCACTGCCGAAGACATACTCACCATAGGCAGCCGCATTGACATCTGTTGTCCAAGAAATCGGGATCGGAAATTCTTTTTTCATGGTACCGATGAAATCAAAATTTTGCCATGCCAATTTCGGGGTCGAGGTAATGTACCCATAAGTGGCAGAATCGCGATGGATATCGATGGGCCCAAATGAGCCAATCCCAATCCCTGCTAAATCTGCTTGGTATTGTTTGAAGAAATCAATGACTAAAGGCATTGTTTCCTCAGGTGTCGTTGTCGGAAAGCTCACTCTTTCCTTGATCGTCATTTCTTCATCGCCAATGGCACACACAAATTTTGTGCCGCCTGCTTCAATCGAACCGTATAACATGCACATCGCTCCTTTTTTTCTAACTACTTGCTGAACTTGACGCTGCGGCATCATCTGCTTTGACGCGATCGATGGCTACCACTAATGCAATGATCAGGTCATCTAGATCTTCTTCATAGATCACAACTTCATAGGTATCCCCCCAAGAGATCCATTTTTTGTGGATCTCTGCGATCCGTTTGCCGTTGCGGTTGACCACAAAATCCATATCCCACCAATTGCCGTCCACATCGATGCCTTCTGCACTGATGGAATAGCGGGCTTTAAAAAATGTGAAATGTTTTTCTAAAACGATCGCTTCTTGGCCGTGGACTTCCACAAAAAATTTCGGTAATAAACTGAACACTTTTTTGGTGATCTCCGCAATCGGTCGCTGCTGCTCATTGAAGATCGTAAAACTTTTCGGGATCTTAAAAAAACTGCCTTCGACATAATAGCGAGGGTTTTGTAAATCATCAGTGACGGTAAATTTTTCACCGATGCTGAAAACCTTCTGTTTGATGTAAAGTTTCTTCAAATGCTACACTCCTTTCTCTTTGACATCGCCCGTATTGATCACCGGCTGCGTGCCTTTATCGGTAATGATCGACACCAATAAATTATTGATCAGTTGGACTTTGCGGTCATCTGTGAAATTGATGTCCTGTCCGTCTTCGATTTGTTCTAACGCCATTTGTGTCATGGAGACGGCCCCTTCAACAATGATTTGCCGTGCTGATAAAATTGCTTTAGCTTGTTGGCGCTGCAGCATCGCACTAGCGATCTCAGTCGCATACGCCAAATGGTTTAAGCGAGTCTCCAAGACTTCGACCCCAGCAACAGCCAATCGTTCTTGCAATTCTTTTGCCAGCTCCTCCGAGACTTCACTTGTATTGCCTCGCAACGTCAGATCATCGTCATTGAACGTGTCATAGGGGTATTGCGTCGCAATATGACGAATCGCTGTTTCACTTTGGATCTCAATGAAATCTTGGTAATAATCGACATCAAACAATGCTTTTGCCGTATCTACGACTTTAAAAACCACCACCGCCGAGATCTCGATCGGGTTTCCATCTGAATCATTGACCTTCAACAGCGAACTGTTAAAGTTGCGGACTTTCAATGAAACATTGATTTTTTGGGTTAATGGGGTTGTCACGAACAAGCCGTTGTCTTTAATGGTTCCTAAGTACTGCCCAAAAAAGAGGATCGCTTTGGCTTGGTTGGGCTGTACGATCGTTAACGAACTAAGGAAAAGAAACGAAACGATCCATAAAAGAATGCTGAGAACGATTTCGAGAACGCTCTCATTTACGAACCCATGATAAAACAAATAACCGCCGCCAACTAATAACCCGATCAGCACAACCAGTGCTAAATACCCATTCACATGAAATGTCTGTTTTTCTGTCATTTTTATTCCTTCCCTTCTTGCTCTTATCTTACCTTGGTTAAAGCCGCTGTGCAAATGTTCTTGCGCATATCAGGGACGATTCCCAATCAAGCTATTTTGTTTTCTGCAACTTTCCCGTTACAATTAAGGTAGGACAAAATTTTTCTCAAAAAAGGGGTAATTCTTATGGCACAAAAAATTGACTTAGAAACGAGTAAATGGTCGTTGGAATCGATCATTAAAACGGTCGGCACCGATCTATCCTCTGTTGTAGAGGTACAAAACAAAGATGGCATTGACGTTGTAGTGATCTCGAAAGACGAGTGGCAACATCTTTTGGAATTACTCGATGCACGTCATGCAGAAGGCTATCGGTTGGAACAAGAGCTTCCTGAAGAAATTTTAGTTGACGTTGCCGATACCGACAACCAATACACCGAAGAAGGCGAGTTAGAAATGGAGCTGCCTGAGCGTGTGCATCCAGCACCTGATTTTGAACTGGATTCAGAAGAAATCGTTGAAAGTGATGACGTACTAGATTAAACAAAAAAGCAAAACGGCCACAGGCACGTTTTGCTTTTTTTATAGCTCTTTTTCCTGCTTTTTGGTAATGACCGCTTGCAATCGTTCGATAGCAGGTTGCAATTCTTGCTGTGCTTCTTCTTCGGGTTCTAACTCTGCACACCGTTGCAGTCGCTCTAACCACATCTCTGGTTCTTTGACGCCCAACTGTCCAATGGCCCAATAAGCCGTTCCTCGAATCACTGGCCGCACGTCTTCTGTCGCACAGCGCCAAATCGCTGGCAAGGCACTGCGGTCTCCCACATTGGCTAAGGCGATGATGGCATTACGCTGCAGCGGTTTTTTCCCCCGCCAAGAGCCAGATAGATGGCCAAATTGTTCTTTGAAGGCTTTGTTTGATAAAGATAACATCGGTTGCAGTTTTGGATAAACGGTATCGACTTCAGGCTCCATCTCTTGATGAAAATGGAAGTCCTTCCCCCGATTATAAGGGCAGACCAACTGACAAATATCGCAACCGTAAATCACGTTATGCATCTTTTTGCGGTACTCTTCTGGCATCATGCCCTTCGTCTGGGTTTGATAGGACAAACAACGCTGGGCATTCATCCGACCATCGCCCAATAACGCTTTAGTGGGGCAAGCCGTCACACAACGCATGCAATCCCCACAACCAAACGGGACTTCTTCATCTGGTTCAAGAGAGATATTGGTGACGATCTCCCCGAGATAAACAAACGAACCAAATTCTTCTGTGATCAGCAAGCCATTACGACCGATAAAGCCAAGACCCGCCCGCTGCGCTGCCGCCACATCCACCAATTCCCCTGTATCGACTTGCGGTGCGAAACGCCATTCGACTTGTTCTTCCATCGTTTGCGCTTGTTCTTTGATAAAGGCGATCAAGCGATCCAACCGTTCTCGCAAAATATCATGGTAATCGATGCCCCACGAGGCACGGGCAAACATGCCACGTTTTTCATCCCGCGGGACTTTCTCTTTGATTTTTGTCGGATAAGCTAAAGCGATCGCAATGATCGTTTGCGGATTTTCAAATGTCCGTTCAGGATAGATACGCTCTTCGATCACGGGATGCTCAAAACCAGAGGTATGGCCTTTGGCTTTTTGTTCCCGCAAGGAAGGCTCCAATGCCAAAAACGGCTCCGCTGAAGCAAACCCGATCTTGTCGATGCCAAGCCGCTTGCTTTCTGCAATAATTTTTTCTTTTAAAGACATGCTCGCTACCCTCTTTTGTCCGCTAAGCATCTGCTTCTCGGCTTTTTCTCTTCCCCTATTATACGTAAGCACCAGAAAAAAGTCGATGGTGCGGTTTGTTCCCCCAGTTTTTTTCTTTCTTTAAAAGAACACGTGTTGATTGTTTAAGATTTTAATTAATTTTATCATTATTTTCCTCGCAACGATTGCATTGAATTTTTCGAATGCTAGACTAGATAAAGGAATCAGAAAGAAATGAACAAATGAAATGGAGATGCTTATGACTCAATTACCCACCGGCTTGACTGCAGCAGAAGTCGCCAAGAAAACCCAAGAGGGGCTGCACAATGATTATGAAACAAAAACCAGTAAATCAACTGCTGCGATCATCAAGGACAATTTACTGACGTTATTCAATTTTCTCAACCTATTGATTGGCGTTTTTTTATTTGCCGTAGGCGCCTATTCCAACATGTTCTACTTAGCGATTATTTTTGTGAATATCACCATTGGGATCAGCCAAGAATTGCACGCACGTAATTTAGTAAAAAAACTCTCACTTGTTTCACCGCAAACGGTACGAGTGATTCGAGATGGTCAAACCCATGAGATTTCAGCCAAAGAATTGGTCTTAGAAGACTCAGTCATTCTTGGTGCTGGGGACCAAATCCCCGCTGATATGACGGTGCTTTCTGGACTAGTCGAAGTCAATGAAGCGATGCTGACTGGTGAAGCCGATCTGGTTGTCAAAGAAGCAGGTGCTTCCTTACTCTCAGGAAGTTTCATCGTCAGCGGTGAAGTGACAGGAAAAGTCATTCATGTCGGTGCAGAAAACTACGCAGCGAAACTAAGCAATGAGGCGAAGGTCCACAAACCGATCCGCTCTGAGCTGCTTGCTTCGATCCGTAGTGTATCCAAATTCACTAGCTATGTGATCGTTCCTTTAGGGGTGATTTTGTTCTTCCAAGCCTTTATGATGCGAGATGCTGGGATCAAGGAATCCGTCGTCGTTTCTGCCGCTGCCTTATTAGGAATGTTACCAAAAGGACTTGTCCTGCTGATCAGTATCGCCTTGACGACAGGTGTCATTAAATTGGCCAAAAAACGGATTTTGGTCCAAGACATGTATGCCGTTGAAACCTTGGCGCATGTCGATACCCTTTGTCTGGATAAGACGGGGACGTTGACGGAAGGCCATATGGTTCTCGAATCGATCGTTCCTCTCCAAGCTGGCAGCGACCCTAACATGCTCTTAGGGAATTATTTGGCAGCCAGCACAGATAACAATTTGACGATGCAAGCATTGCGTCAAGGCTGCCCTGAGCTAACGGATCATCAGCCGATCGAAGTCGCTGCCTTTTCTTCACAGCGCAAATGGGGTGCTGTAGCTTTTGAACATCTAGGAAATGTCTATCTTGGCGCACCTGAAAAAGTCGCTGGCTCTGCTGCCTTGCCGCAAGTCAAAGAAGCGCAAGAAGCAGGTCTGCGGGTGTTGATTTTAGCCGTAGAGACCGATCCAAAAGCGCCAGCATCCTTTGACCCAACCAATGCACAAGCGGTGGCTATCTTGATTTTATCTGATATCATCCGCCAAAACGCTGAAGAAACCTTGGCTTACTTAGCCGATCAAGGCATCGATCTAAAGGTGATCTCTGGCGATAATCCAATAGCTGTCGCTGCGATCGCCCATCGTGCAGGTCTTGCGAATGCCGATCAAGCCATCGATCTTTCTACCTTAACGACCGAAGCAGAAGTCCGAGAAGCTGCGACACGCTATACGGTCTTTGGTCGTGTGACTCCTGAACAAAAGAAACTACTCGTTCAAGAATTAAAAGCCAATCAACGGACCGTTGCCATGACGGGTGATGGCGTCAACGATGTGTTGGCACTACGGGAAGCCGACGTCAGCATTGCAATGGCTGCTGGCGACAGTGCGGCTCGTCAAATCGCTAACTTTGTCTTATTGGATTCTGACTTTACTACGTTGCCAGATGTTTTATTTGAAGGACGCCGCGTCGTCAATAACGTGACCAAAGCGTCGGGAATCTTCTTTATCAAGACGATTTACAGCTTCTTGCTCTCTTTGGTTTGTATCCTGACATCCAGCGCCTTTCCGTTCTTGCCGATCCAAATCACATTGATCGACTTAGCAATTGAAGGTTATCCATCTTTCTTCCTTTCCTTTGAAGAAAACAAAGCACCGATCAAAGGTCGTTACTTGCCGACAGTCTTGCTCAATGCGTTGCCAAATGCCTTGTTGGTGTTAGTCAATTACTTTGCGATCCGCTTTTTACAAACCGACTACGGTTGGTCGCAATTTGATACGACGACCTTGTTGTACTATTTGTTGATCGGGATCAGCTGTATCGCTGTGATTCGCGCTTGCTTGCCATTAAATCCATTGCGATTGTTCTTAGCGATTACCACTACCGTGGGGATCTATGTCGCAGCAATGCTTTTCCACGGATTGCTGGAAGTCGGTTTCTTGACCGCCGTAACATTGCCTTACTTCCTTGGCATGATGGCATTGAACATCTGCCTGTACGTGGGGCTTTCTTTCCTAACGAAGCGCTTTTCAGCCAAAATGCTTGTTAAACAATCCTAACCAATTCTGCCGCATCGTCTTTCTTTATCCAGAAAGACGATGCTGTTTTTTTGTCCTCTCCATAGGTGCAACCATACAAGAAGAAAGAAATTTGGTATACTGAACCTGTAGGCGGTTTCAACAAGGACGGTGTTTCTTTGGAAAAGGCAACCCCCTTGTCAAACAGCCAAATTTAATCAGAAAGTGTTGGTGAAATTGGATGAAAAAAAGTATTTTACTCGTTTCTCACAGTCAGCAACTCACCGAAGGATTAAAACAGATGATCGAAGAAATGGCTGATGGCGAGTCAGTCACGATCTATTCTTTAGGCGGGACAGCAGAAGGAGAGCTGGGTTCTGACGCCACGAAAATCGTGGATGCCGTCAACGAATCCGCAGACGCTGAACTGATCTTAGTCTTTGCCGATCTAGGCAGTGCCGTTTTGAATGCCGAACTTGCATACGACATGCTGGAACCTCAGCAACAAGAACGCTATCACCTGATCGACGCGCCGCTGGTGGAAGGTGCATTTGCTGCAGCGATCACCGCTGGTTTCAGTGATGATTTGGCGCAAATCGTTGCAGAAGCAAAAAAAGCAGCCGAGAAAGGATGGCATGAAGCATGAAAAAAATCATTAATGATCCCTCAATGATCGTAGAAGAAATGTTGGCCGGTATCGTAGGCAGTTATCCTGAACTGGTCCATCAAGTCGCCGACTCACGGGTGATCGCTAAAAATAATCAAAAAGAACAAGTCGGTCTTGTTTCTGGCGGTGGGAGTGGACATGAGCCGGCCCATGCTGGCTTTGTCGGTGATGGGATGCTTAGCGCCGCCGTTTTAGGCGATGTCTTCACCTCCCCGACCCCCGACCAGATTTTGACGGCTATCCAAGATTCTGATCAAGGACAAGGCGTCTTGCTGATCGTCAAAAACTATACTGGCGATATCTTGAACTTTGAGATGGCCAAAGATATGGCAGAAATGGAAGAGATCACGACGGAGATCGTGGTCGTGGATGATGATATCGCTGTTGAAAATAGCACCTATACTGCTGGCAAACGAGGAGTTGCCGGTACGGTCTTAGTCCACAAGATTTTAGGCGCAGCTGCTCGTAATGGTGCCAGCTTAAGCGAATTAAAAACATTGGGCGATGCCTTGGTTGCATCGATCAAAACCATTGGGGTCGCATTAAAAGCGGCAACAGTTCCTGAAGTTGGGAAACCAGGTTTTGACTTAGCCGATGATGAGATCGAGTATGGCGTGGGCATCCACGGCGAACCTGGTTACCGTCGAGAAAAACTGAAACCCTCACGTGAACTAGCACAAGAGTTGGTGGAAAAAATCTTAGCGGATTATGAAAAGACCCCAGAAAAAGTCGGTGTCTTGATCAACGGTATGGGTGGTACGCCGCAAATGGAGTTGTTCGTTTTTGCCAATGATGTCGCGAAATTACTCGCAGAAAAAGACATCCCTGTCTCCTTCCATAAAGTCGGCAATTTCATGACTTCCATCGATATGCAGGGACTTTCACTGACCATGATCGATTTCAGCGAAACGGATCACACCGATGCGTTAAATGAAGACGTCACAACAATAGCCTGGTAAAGGAGCGAATAGAGATGCAATTGACAACAGAAACGGTGCAAGCATGGTTAGATACCTTCACGAAAGAAATCGAAGCAAACAAGGCCTATTTAAGCGATTTAGATACACCGATCGGCGACGGGGACCATGGCAACAATATGGCACGCGGCGTAGCTGCTTATCAAGAAGCCTATGCCAAACAACAGCCAACGACGATCAGTGATACCTTTAAAGTCTTCTCAATGGCAATGATCTCAAAAGTCGGCGGCGCTTCGGGTCCCCTTTATGGTTCGGCGTTTATGAATATGACCAAAGCAACGAAGGAACTAGAAACAATCGACTCCTTTGAACAATTAGGTACGATCGTTGAAGAAGGCTTGACCGGCATCAAAATGCGGGGAAAAGCTGAGTTTGAAGACAAAACGATGGTCGATGTCTGGCAACCTGTCGCAGAAGCCTTGAAAAAAGGGGATTTGACCAAGGACACGATCGAAGCAGCGAAAGAACATACCAAAGAACTTGTTGCTAAAAAAGGCCGTGCCTCTTATGTTGGTGAACGTGCCATCGGTCATATCGATCCCGGATCAGCTTCTAGTGCGATTTTGTTTGACTCACTGTTAACGGTGATAGAAAAAGATTAAAAAACGATGCTCTTTCAAAGCACCGTTTAAGACAAAAGACAAACCTTATGATTGCGTAAGGTTTGTCTTTTTCTTGCTTATTCCTCTTGTAAAATCGTTTGGGCAACTAGCTTCACGTATTGATCCATGCCATCTGGATTTGGATGGACCCGATCTTCATAGAACCATGACTCTTGGTCATTACTCAAATCATACCAATCGATCAAGGTCATATTGTCGTATTTTTCCGCCATGCGCTCCAACATCCGATTGACTTCATTTTGCCAACGCTGTGTCGGCACCCGCACATTGATCCAGTAGACTTTGCGATCACCGATCTCATTCATAAAGCTATCAAATTGGGCTTCTGTAAAGGAACCATTCGTTCCAAGCCCCACAAGGACGGTATCCCGCAAAAGATTTTTTTCTTTCAAGTCTTTGATCAATTCAGGGCTCGCATACAGCTGGCGCCCAACATCCCCATCAACTACCGCTTGGGTAAAGACTTCTTTCAAGTCAGCCGTTGCATCCAGCATCACAGAATCACCAAAAGCCGTGATTTCAAGAGATTCCGCTTTTTTCACTTGGGCTGCTGTTAGATCATATTTTTCCATGATATTTTTTTCATCTTCACTCGTGTTCGCCTCATCGTCTGCTTCATTGCCTTCAGCATTCGCATTCTTTTGCGATTGCTCAGCCGCTTTTTTATTGGCCGCAATGTTGTCTTTCAACTGCTGCTGTTGGGCATCGACATAATTCGTCGGTGCAGTCACGACGCCAAACAAAGCAACGAGGGTAATGAGTAAGCTGGGCACTAACCACGGTTTTTTCCAACTAAAAATTGGTTTACTGAACCAACCGCGGACCGTTCTGAATGTATCTTTGTACTGGAATTTACGCATTGGGTTTTCGATAAACCGATAGGACAATTCACTGATAAACAAGATCAAGAATAGTTCCACTAACGTGTGCATCAGCACGTTCTCACCGATATTTCCCACTTTTGCTTCGTAAAATATCATCACTGGAAATTGATACAAATAGATCCCATAACTGCGCTTGCCGATATAACTGAAAATCGGATTACTCAATACCCGATTCAAACTGGCTCCGGGATGAGCGGTGACTGCCACAAGAATCGTGCATAGGATACTGATCAAGAACATGCCGCCATAATAGACAAAGGTCAAATGATCATCTAAGAAAAAGAACGCTGCGATCAGACCAGCCAAGGAAGCAAAACCAGAGATATTTAAGACCCGTTTGGCTTTTTGCGGTATCTCTTTCTTCAAGTGGGTACTTGGCCAAATGAATGCTAAGGCACTCCCCATCCAGATCGAAAAGAGTCGCGTATCTGTTCCATAATAGACCCGTGTCGGATCGGCGCCTGGTGTGTAAAGGACCGCTAACAGAACTGCCGATAAAATCGTGACTGCGGCAGTAAATTTAAAGGCGCGATGCCTCTGCTTGCCGATTTTCATCAACAAAATAAACACTAAAGGCCAAATCAGATAGTTCTGTCCCTCCACAGCCAGTGACCACAGATGGGTAAAGGGGGATTCATTGCCGAACCGATCAAAATAGGATAACCCATGATTGATCTGCCACCAGTTGTTGTAATACAGCAGCGAGCTAACAAAAACCCCGCGCAAATTATTCAGCAGGTTTCGCTGGAACAAAGTGATATACGCTGCTGAGATAAGCAGCATCACCACCATTCCTGGATAGAGCCGTTTCATCCGCCGAACATAAAAATCTTTGACTTTGATTTTGCCGTTTTGATCCCACTCTTGCCTCAGCAAGTCAGTGATTAAATAACCTGATACGACAAAGAATACTGGAACTCCTAAATACCCGCCTCGCATATGAGTAGGTAGTAAATGATATAAAATAACGCCGATGACTGCCAAGGTTCGAATGCCGTCAAACCCGGTAATATAGCGGCTTGTGCTTAAACGTTTATTCATTTTTCAACCACTTTTCTCTAATTGATCCAATTGTTTCATAAAAAAACAATTTCAGCATGAACGCTATTGATTCCATACTCTCATAATTTACCAGAAATCCCCCATATAAAGCTAGCAACATCTGCTATATTTCAAAAAAATTAATTTTTGGCGAAAAAAAAGTACTTCTATAAAGAAATACTTTTTTCAACTCCTTTTTCACAGTTCTTCTTCATAAAAGCGACCCAAAATCTGGACATTTTCTGCAATACTGACAAAGGCTTTTGGATCAGCTTCTTTCATGGCACTGCGCAGCATCGGCAGTTCAAAGCGTGTCACTACCGTCAGCAAAACCGTTTGTTTGTCATGCTTGTACGCCCCTTCGGCTTCATTGATGATGGTAATCCCTCGCCGCATATGTTTTTGGATCGTTTGAATGACTTCTTCTGGGTTGCGGGTGATGATCGTCACCTGCATTTTCTTTTGCTTCGTAAAGACCGCATCCGTCACTTTTCCACTGACAAAAATCGCGATCGCACTATACAACGCATATTGCCAGCCAAACAAGATCCCTGCGGCGAACAAAATAACAATGTTAAAGAAAATCGATATTGAGCCGATCGTCTTCCCTGTCCGTTTGCGGATGGCAATGCTGACAAAATCCAGCCCTCCAGAAGAAAGACCATTCTTCAAGGCATAGCCGATCCCCACTCCATTGATGGCACCACCGAAAATCGCACAGATCATCGGGTCCGTCGTAACGGTTTCTTCGGGTAAAATTTGCACGAATAAGGAGGTGAGTAAAACAGTAATTCCAGTAAAAATCGTAAACTTGTGGCCGATCTTAAACCAACCCAGGAAAAATAATGGCACATTCAACAATAAAAGCGCAAGGGATAAGGGGATATAAAACCCGAGCCCTTCTCTTGAGATCGTGGTGATGATCTGAGCGACACCGGTAATGCCGCTGGAATAAATATTACCTGGTTGATAGAAGAAATTGACCGCAATCGATGCCAGCAGCGCATAGACGATCGAAAACGAAAGTTTGTTGGCGTATTCTGGATGAGGGAGCCATTTAAACAGAGGAGTCATTGCATTTCATAGCCTCACTTTTTTGATTTGCCTTTATTATACTTCAGCTCATAAAAAAAGAAACGAGCAATGAAAGAAATGGGTGAATTCTCATGAACTTTTTTCATTCATTCACCAATTTCTATTTCATCACTCATTTCATCATGGTTTAACGCTTATTCGTTTTCTTCAACCGTTGTTACATCGATGTTCAAGTCAAACAATTGCATTGGCGAAACGGTACTTGGCGCTTGAGACATTGGATCAGCTGCTTTCCCATTTTTAGGGAAAGCAATGACTTCGCGAATGTTTTCTTCACCAGCCAAGAGCATGACTAACCGGTCTAACCCAAGGGCGATGCCGCCATGTGGTGGGAACCCATAATCCAAAGCATCCAATAAGAAGCCAAATTGATTTTGCATCTCGCGACGTGAGAAGCCTAGCGCTTCAAACATATGCTCTTGCACTTCCCGTGTATGGATACGCAATGATCCGCCACCTAGCTCGTAACCGTTTAGCACGATATCGTAGGCTTGCGCATAGACTTTTGAAGGGTCTGTCGTTAACAACGGCAGATCGCTTTCTTTTGGCAATGTGAATGGATGGTGAGCAGAAACGTAGCGGCCTGCTTCTTCATCGTATTCAAATTGCGGCCAATCAGTGACCCATAGGAAGTTGAATTTGCTCTCGTCGATCAAGCCTAATTCTTTTCCTAATTTATTACGGATCGCCCCCAATGTTGCTGAAACGATCGCAAAAGAATCGGCACCAAACATCAGAATATCGCCAACTTCCGCATTAGCTGCTGCAATGATCGCGTCGGTCGCTTCCGTCAAGAATTTAGCGATCGGTCCTTTCAATCCATCTTCTTCAACTTTGACCCATGCCAATCCTTTGGCACCAAATTGGCCAGCGTAATGACCTAGATTGTCCATGTCTTTTCTGGAGTATTTGTCTGCAGCCCCTTTGGCGTTCAAGACTTTCACAACGCCGCCTTTTTCAAGAGCCATTTGGAAGACTTTAAAATCAACGTCTTTCACAACTTCTGATAAGTCGATAAGCTCCATGTCAAACCGTGTATCTGGTTTGTCACTGCCGTAGCGTCCCATTGCCTCATCATAGGTCATCCGTGGGAATGGCAAGGTAACTTCGATGCCTTTGACTTCTCGCATCACTTTTGCCAACAGCTCTTCCGTATAGGTTTGGATTTCTTCTGCCGTCAAGAAAGAGGTTTCGATATCGACTTGGGTAAATTCTGGTTGACGGTCGCCCCGCAAATCTTCGTCACGGAAGCAACGTACGATTTGATAGTAGCGATCGAAGCCAGCACCCATCAATAACTGTTTAAAAATTTGTGGTGATTGCGGCAACGCATAGAAATGACCTGGATAGATCCGTGAAGGAACCAAATAATCCCGCGCACCCTCTGGTGTTGATTTTCCTAGATAAGGTGTTTCGATATCCAAGAAGTCGTTCGTATCTAAGAAATTGCGGATCGCTTGCGTCGTTTTCGCCCGCATCACGATGTTGTTCGTCATTTTTGGACGACGCAAGTCTAAATAACGGTATTTCATGCGAATCTCATCGCCAACGGTTTGATCATCTTCAATCAAGAAGGCTGGTGTTTTTGCAGTGTTTAAAATCGTGATTTCGCTGATCATCACTTCATAGGCACCTGTCACCATTTTCGGATTGATGGCTTCTGGTGCACGATTGATGACTTGACCTGTTACTTCTAACACATATTCACTGCGGCATTTGTCCGCGATTTCCCAGGCTTCTTTCGAAACCTCAGGATTGAAGACGATTTGCACGATCCCTTCTCGGTCGCGCAAGTCAATAAAGATCACGCCCCCTAAGTCACGGCGCTTTTGCACCCAGCCTTTTAGAGTCACTGTCTGGTTTAAATGGGTCTCATTTACTAACCCGCAATATACTGTACGTTTTGTCATTCTTTTTCTCCTCACTCAAACATTTTGGTTGTCATTTCATCGTAGATCTCATCGAAGCGGGCATAAAGATCCGCTAACGGAAATTGTTTTTCTTCACGGCTTGCCATGGATTTGATATTGATCACTTGTTCTGCTAATTCTGTTTCGCCTAGAGTCAGAACCAACCGTGCCCCTTGCTTATCAGCAGATTTGAACTGGGCTTTGGCTTTACGATCCATGAAATCACGATCGGCAGAAAAACCGAAATTACGAATCGCTTGCACGACTTTCAGCGCTTCTAAATTGGTTTCTTGTCCCAAACCAACCACATACGCATCTAACTCATTCAAAGCAGGAATCACAACTTCTTCAGCTTCCATAGTGATCAATAAACGTTCGATCCCCAAAGCAAAACCAAAACCAGGTGTTTCTGGTCCGCCTAGCTCTTCCACTAAATGATTGTAACGACCGCCGGCACAGATGGTGGCTTGCGCCCCCATTTTTGGTGCCTCACTCATGATCTCAAAAATCGTGTGAGTATAATAATCCAGACCGCGCACCATATTTGAATCGATCTCATAAGGGATCTCCAACGCATCCAGCATACTCGTTACGGTTTCAAAATGTGCCTTGGCATCTGGTGTTAAGTAGTCTAGGATCGATGGTGCATCCGCCACGAATTTTTGGTCACGCTTATCTTTACTGTCAAGGACCCGCAAAGGATTTTCATGCAAGCGGCGTTTTGAATCCTCACTAAGCTCCGCTTCATGGGGCGCTAGATAATCGATCAACGCTTGCCGATAGTTTTGGCGTGTTTCTTTGTCGCCTAATGAATTGATGACCAAGCGCAATTGACTCAGTCCTAATTGACGATAAAAATCCATTGCCATCGCCATTGTCTCAACATCGGTCGCTGGATTTGCTGAACCGAAAACTTCGACACCGATTTGGTGGAATTGACGCAAACGGCCTTTTTGCGGACGTTCATAACGGAACATTGGTCCCATGTAAAACACTTTATAAGGCTTCGTATGTTCTGGTCCGAATAGTTTGTTTTCGACATAAGAACGAGCGATCGGTGCGGTGCCTTCTGGACGCAACGTCACATGACGCTCTCCTTTATCGTAGAAATCATACATTTCTTTTGAAACGATATCCGTTGTGTCCCCGACACTGCGGGCGATCACTTCAAAGTGCTCAAAAATCGGTGTCCGAATTTCGTTGAATTGATAATCGCGAAACACTAAGCGTGCTGTTTCTTCCACAAATTGCCATTTTTCGGATTCTCCTGGCAAAATATCGTTGGTTCCTTTTGGACGTTGGTAACTCATCGTATGCATCCTCCTATTTGTTTCATGGTTGCCCATGTTCTTTGCTTTCATTGCTTGTTTGCTTATTCACCTATTGCTTGTTGCTCATTGATGTGGGTGGGTTGTTCTCGTGTTTGACTTTTGGGTTATTGCGCTCTTTGCCGTTGGTTGCTGGTCATCATTTCGTTGGCTTCGACTGCAATTGAACGAAGCAAAAAATGCCAAGTACAGCTTTCATGTCTCACTTCTTACGCCAGTCATAGTGATTCCTAGTTCGGTTACTACGCTCCCTACGTCGCCTAGTACTGTTCATCATCTATTCTGTCTTGCTCCGCAAGCCAATCCCAGTGATTCCTAGTTTGGTTATTACGCTCCCTACGGTCGCCTAGTACTCTTCATCATCTATTCTGTCTTGCTCCGCAAGCCAATCATAGTGATTCCTAGTTCGGTTACTACGCTCCCTACACTCGCCTAGTACTGTTCATCATCTGCTCTGTTCCGCTTTGCGGACCAGTCGCAGTGATTCACAGCAAAAAACTCGCCCTTGTTTTTTTATACAAGGGCGAGTTTTGATTACACGCGGTACCACCTAAATTCGAGAAATGTTCTTCTCCTTCGCTCGATTAACGCTCGGTCACGGAACAGCTTTTCTTCTGTTCATCTCCAGATTGTCTTTCCTTTACACGTCCTAAACTGCTTTCAGCCGGGGCAGTTTTCTCTTTTAAGGAGTAGAATAAAGTACTCGATCCTTCACTGATTTTTGATATTATCTATAAACTACAAGAAAGCTATGAAAAAGTCAAGGTGTTTCACTGTCTTTTTCACTCCGCTGATCTCTAGTAGCATTTTCTCTAGTGGCCAACGCAAAGAAGCTCTCCTTCTGTTTGCTTTTCTTCCTTTTTGCGTTATGCTGAATAACGAAGGTTTTGTTTCTATGAAAGGAGCTGTTTTTATGTCTTTATATTCAGGCTATATCCGTCAACCACACTACTATGAGACCGATCAAATGGCGATCATCCATCACGCCAATTATATCCGCTGGTTTGAAGAAGCCCGCGTGGAATTACTCGCGTTTTTGGATTTACCATATCATACCATCGAAGAAGCGGGCTTGATCGTTCCCGTGCTGGAAGTCAGTGCGCAATACAAAACGATGATTCGCTACGAAGATGAGGTGCGAATCGATGTTTTGGTCGACAAATATACTGGCACGCGTTTGGATTTTCGCTATGAGATCTACAAAACTAGTGATGGTCAGTTGGCAACGACGGGGACTTCAAAGCATTGTTTTTTAGCAAAAGAGACCAATCGCATCGTGCATCTGAAGCGTAGTTTTCCTGAAATCCATCAACGATTTGCTGATTATGCTGCCCTGTCAGGGGAATAATCAATTCTGATCACTCATTTAAGTCAAAATCCTTGCTTTTTGAAACGGCTTTCGTATAATCAAAAGTAATTTCAGGGAAGGATGATGGCGATGTACGTGATTAAAGTTTTGCATGGTTACATTGGCAAAGATGGTCGTCGCACTCGTGAAAAAATTCCAGACAAGTTATGGGTCTTTGAAGATCGGAAGCAGTCCGAAGCATTTGCAGATAAAATTGGTGGTCGCGTCAAACCGTTAACTGAAGTCAAACAGCATACGTAAAGAAATAAGCCGTTATCGTCTTTTGCGCATAGACGATAGCGGCTTATCTTTTTTACTGCAAAACAGGATTAGTCATCCAATTCGGTTTCTAGTACTTCACCTGTTTGGGCATTGATTTTCACATCTGTTTGTTTGTTGCCATCTTCTACCTTGACTTCCCAATAGGTTACATTCATTTCTTTGTCTAATGACCAATCTGTTGCTTGACCACCGCCAGCTTCTTTCACGGCGATATCAGAAATTTCTTCCAATGAAAGCAAGTTGGTTAGGTCCAATTGATCGGCATCTTTTTTGACACCGTTTTGTTCATCGGCATCCAATTTTTCCGTTCTTTCTTCAGAAGTTTCTTTGGTTTCTGCATCGATCTTTAATTCAAACTCATTCGTGTCATCCACGCCTTCTACTTGGTAGAAGTAATTGCCAAAAGAAGTATCCAAATCAATCGAAGTGATCGCTGCATCTGGGTATTTGTCTTGGAATATTTGGATCGCTTCTTCTACGGTCACCGTAGGTAAGCCGCCATTGGCGATCGCTGCACTGCTTGAAGAGCTGTCTGTTGCTTGTGACGACGTTGTTTCACTCGATGAGGCAACTGTTGTGCTTGAGCTGCTGTTTTGCACAGGTTCTGAATTTCCCGTGTTGTTTTGTGTACATCCTGCCAATAATCCTAATGCGGCAATTCCGAATAAAATAGTTGTTTTTTTCATGTTTCATTCCTCCAATTGTTTGTGTATTCCTTTTTTCTATATATTTAGAATAACAAGTTCCTCATGAAAAAGAATCAAAAATGCTTGAAGAAAATCTAAAAAAATCTTCATCTTTCTCTTTCATTTGGAAAGGCAAGTTTAAAGATACTGCCTTGCGGTTGATTGTCTGTCACGGTAATTTTGGCATGATACTTGTCTGCCAGCTGTTTTACCAATGAAAGCCCGATGCCTGAACCAGCAATCTGACTGGAACGAGAATCTTCTACTCGATAGAACCGTTCGAAAATCAAGGTTTTCTTATCATCGGGAATCCCAATGCCAAAATCGGCGACGGTCAAAGACATCTGTGTCTGCTCTTGCGTCAAGGTCACATGAATCGGCTGATCGGCAGGTGAATACTTCGCGGCATTTTCTAACAGGTTTTGGATGATTTGCTGGAAGTCACGTTTATGCCCACGTTTCATACATTGGTTCTCCACAAAATATTCAATCGATTGCGGAACGATCGTCGCTTGTTTTTCACACTCTTCTCGGACGATCTGGGAAATATCAACGAGGGTCATTTCATCTTGGGATTGATTTTTTTCTAGGTCCAACAATTGATTGCTCAATGTTTCCAAACGCTTCGACTCTTTGTCGATAAACGCCATTGAGGAAGGAATGACTTCGGGATGTTTGGTTCCACGCCGCTGGATCAATTGGACATGTCCGCGAATCGCAGCTAAAGGTGTTCGCAGCTCATGGGAAGCATCGGCAACGAACCGTTTTTCCCGTTCGATCGTCTCTCGCTGTTCTTTCAATAATTTATTAAAGGCCAATGCCACTGAACGAATCTCGATGGGCTCTTCAGAAACCGTCAGTTCTCCTGTTCGACTTTGTTCAATCGCAGCAATTTCTTGCGCCATACCCGTAAGCTTCTGACTCCATTTCCCGACACTCCAATAAATCAGCAGACTGCCCACGACAACAGCGATCAGATTCAAGAAACTGCTGATCATAAAGAGTCCATAGGCTAATTCCACACTATCCTCCCCATTGATAGCGATCGTCACCTGATCCCCATCGACTTCTTGGGTTTTCGTGTAATAGATGCCCTCCTCTGTAAAAACGATGTCTTCGAGAAAAGGAATCACTCGCCCTTGATTGATATCGGCAAAAATCTCTTCCGCATCTTCTGATGAAACGACACTGCCATCGGCTAAGATCACTTGCAGGGCGTCTTCTTCATCTGCCGAGACATAGGCATTGACGAGAAAGTCCCAGGCATCCCCTGATGCCTCACCTTTTTCGATGGCTTCAAGGATGTTGCTGGCACGATTTTCGATATGTTCAAACAAATAACCTACGGATAATAAAATAAACAGCAGATTGAAGAGAATCAGCAGACCAAAGAGAATCAAGGAAAAGCGGCTCGTCAATTGAAATTGGGCTGTTTTTCTACGTTGGTTGGCTGGCTTATTCTTCATGATCGGTCCTCAAGACATAGCCTAATCCACGAACGGTTGCGATCATTTTGCCTTTGCCGCAAACATCCAGCTTGTTCCGCAGTGTGCGGATATAGACATCTACAACATTCGTTTGGCCGTCGTATTCATAGCCCCAAATCTCATTCAATAGGTCATCTCTCGTTTTGACGACCTCGGGTTCTTTCATCAATTCATATAAAATCCCAAACTCTTTGGGCGTCAACTCAATGGTTTCACCGGCAACCTGAACCAAGTGCTTGGCGATGTCCATCATCAGCTCCCCCGCCACTAATTGGTTTTGCTGGTTCTTTTGTTGTTTGGCTTCTCGTTGCAACCGCCGCTCGATCACCCGAATTCTGGCAAACAGTTCTTCGATTTCAAAAGGTTTCGTTAAATAATCATCTAATCCGACATCCAGCCCCGTCACCACATCGGCGGTTTGATTTCTGGCGGTCATCATCAAAATCGGGATGTCGCTTTCTTTGCGTATCCGCCGCGCCACTGTGATGCCGTCATAGATTGGCAGCATCCAATCCAATAAAATCAGATCAAAGGCATTTGCTTGCTGATTGAACAAGGTCAATGCCTCTTGCCCATCTTTGGCCCAGACCGTGTCATATCCCTCAAAAGTCAATTCGGTCTGAATAAAACTGGCTAAACTTTCTTCGTCTTCTACTAGCAAGATCTTCAAGGCCATATGCGCTCCTCCTCCTGTTTTGCTTCTATCATAACGGATTTTTTCAAAACTTCCTAACTGATTGAAAGAAAAAAATCATGAAGATTTTTTCATGTTCAACCAAAAAAGACGGCATGAACCCAGGTCCACTCCGTCTTTCATTTATTCCATATTTTTTGCTAGCTGATACGTGCCAACGAGTTCCCCTTGTTGGAGTTGAAGCACGTAAGGACATGTTTCAGCTAAAAACTCACGATCATGACTGATCACCGCTAACAGATCAACTTCTTTAGCGACTGTTCGCAACAGTTTTACGACTTCTTCCATTTGCTGCAAATCTAACCCACTCGTTGGTTCATCGAAAAACAACAAGCGTTTACCAGAAAGCAGGGCACTGCCGATGGCAACTCGTTGTTTTTCCCCACCTGACAAGGTTTGCGGATGTCGGGCAAGGAGTGGTGTTAAGTGCAACAATGAAACAATTTCTTCAAAACGCGCTGGGTTTTGGGCTTTGATCAGCAGCTCTTTTTCCACTGTTTCAAAAAACAGCTGCAAGTTAACATCCTGCATCACAAGAAAGCTTTCCTGCAGCAGCTGCTTTTGGGTCCGCTTTTGTCCATTGATGGTAAATACTGCTTCTGGGCATTTTTTTAATCCTGACAGGACTTGCACCAACGTACTTTTGCCAGCACCATTTGGTCCAACGATCCCCACCGCTTGCTTCGTCGGCAATTGTAGTTCAGGCAAGTTGAGCGCCCAATTTCTGCTGTTTGCTGAGCGTTTCGATTGCTTGATCTGCAGATGCGTTGCCCTTAATCCAGTCTTTTCTGGCAAAGATTCTCGGCAGTGCTGAGTTTCCAATGCCGCCTCGCCTACTTTTCGCAATCCCAACTCGTGAATTGCCTCCTCGGGCAGTGACAAAAGCTGAGCTGCTGGATAAGACGCCCGCAATCGTCCTGCTTCTAATAGACAGAAGCGATCTGCCAGTGGCGCCAAATACGCCAAGCGGTGTTCGGCGATCACAATGGTTTTCCCTTGTTGTTTTAAAGAAGCCAATCCTTGAGTCAACTTTTGGATCGCTTCTTGATCCAAATTACTGGAAGGCTCATCCAATAAGAACACATCATGGGGCAACATCGTGGCTGCAGCGAGAGCAATCAGCTGCTTCTCCCCACCAGATAGGTCAAAGACACTAGCATCAAGCAACGGGGTCAGGGAAAACTGCTGTGCTACTTCGGTGATTCGCTGCCGAATATTTTCTGGTGCGACGCCCGCATTTTCCATCGAAAAAGCTAACTCCGAATAGACATCCGTGGTGAAAAATTGCGTCTTGGGGTTTTGAAAGACGACGCCAATCGTCTGGGCATAATGGGAGAAATCGGCAACTGGCAAGTCTGTTTCTCCGACACGGATCTTTCCTTGCACTTCGGCGGGATACAGCTCAGGGATCAAGCCATTCAAAACATTGAGCAAGGTCGATTTTCCGCTGCCGCTAGCGCCGCACAAAACGATGACTTCCCCAGCTGCGACCGTCAAAGAGAGCTCAGATAATACGGTTCGATTTTCTCGTTTCACTGACACTTGTTCTAATGTGATCATCCAAGCCACATCCTTTTCACGATAAAGCCGCATAATGCTAAAAAGACCAAGCCATCCCACCAGCGCAGCTTCAGTTCGTGGACGGTGGTATGGGGAGTTTCTGATGCTAGCCCGCGAACCAGCGCCGTAGCCGACAGTTCGGTTGCGGTCTTTTCAGCCGACATCAGTAATGGGATCAAAAAATACTCCGCACTTTGCAGCGGATGAAGCAAGATAGAACCTGCCGACAGCGAGATGCCGCGAAAGCGCATCGCTTGGCGAATACTTTTGAAATCTTGTACCAATGTGGGAAAAAAACGAAATAAGACTGCCAAAGGAACTAACAATACGTTGGGCACGTGCATTTTTTGCAGCGCAGCCATCCACTCACTGTTTTTCGTCCCGCTAATGGCAAAAGCCGCCGCCATGATCGTTGGTAATAAGCGGCGATAACCGACGGAAAAGAAATCCAGCAACACGATCAATGCGTGGTTGCCTTGGCGAAACAAGAAACTATCTGCCATTGTCAGCAAAACAAACACGCCATAGAGCAGCAAGCCTTTTTTCCAAAAGCCGCTGACTATAAATAGTAGCAGTAAGAAAGTGACAAAGGCAAACTCATCGATCCAGCTGATGGTCACCATCATAGTAAAACTAGCAAAGAGAATCACCGCTAATTTGCTGCGGGGATCAAACCTTGTTTTCGACACATTCCTCACCCTTTATGCGATTGGATCGTTGGTTGAAAATGTTTTTCCATCAAGCGACTGCCGATACCTAAACCAGCCACCGCACCAATCAAAACCGCCAGTGCACAAAGTCCTAACATCAAATTGGAGGTATGAGCAAACACGCCGGCAATGTAGGTTTCATCTTTTCCACGAGCCACTAATGAATCGATGTAGGCATTTTTCATAAACCACAGGGGTAAGATCGGACCCATCAAGCCAAAACTAAAGACGATATAACTCGCCAGTACGCGAACGTTCTCTTTGAGCTTTGTTTTGTATTGGATCAAATCAGCTGCTAAGGCACAAATCATATTGGGCAAAAAGGCCAATGGAAAATGTCCTGAAATCAAAAAAAAGAGCCCTACCACGGTACCCATAATGGTGATTGCGCCAAATTTCGGTACTTTATTCAATAAAATCAGATAGATAATGCCAGAAAACAAAGCGGTGACTGCTGGAATAAATAAATTATGAAAACCTGGGATCACAAAACGCAAAATCAATAGACAGACGCTCATTAAAAGAAAATAGATCGCTGTATAGATCCCTACTGCAATTAAATCTTGAACCTTTAGTTTTTTCACTGCGTATTCGCTCCTTCTTGCAAGCAATCAATGAAAAAATCGTTGCTGCTTGCTTGTACAAACTTATTTTTACAAAGCCTCAGTATAGCACAAAGCAGACGTTTTTATGGGGAGATATGCTTACCAACAGTCGATTTTCTTCTAAAACAGAACCAACAAATAGAGGTGTCTTCTGAATGGCTCCATTTCAACACACAGGTACCTTTAAAGAATCACTAATGGAAAAATGAATCTTTCACACGCTTAGTTGTTTTCTCCTCTTCCCATCTTTGCGAAATTAATGAATAATAGACAAGGACAAACACTTAAAATCAGCAAAGACTCGCCATCTTTTTTCTTTTTTTTAGAAACCAGCAGGTATGTCTAAAAAAAAACAATAACCAAGTTGACCGTCGCTTGTTAACGGAAGAAAATCAACGCTGTACCGCTATGTAAACACCCCAAACCCAACTGTAAAAACATTTTGACACTTGATTTCAAGGTATTGTCAAAGACATTTGATCGTTAGAATGCAGACATTGGCCTAAACTAATGGTAGAAGGAGCGGATAAAATGAACTTAAGCAAACAAATAAAAAAACATCGGGAACGATTAAGTCTCTCTCAGGAAGGGCTGGCAGAAAAACTCTATGTCTCCCGACAAACGATCTCCAATTGGGAGAATGAAAAAAGCTATCCTGATGTTCACAATTTATTATTGCTCAGTGTTCTATTTGATGTTTCTTTAGATGAATTAGTCAAAGGGGATGTTGAACAAATGAAAGAAACGATTGAGAAAACAGAAATGGATCGTTACACAAAAATGATGCTGCTTTTTATACTATTGACCGCACTCTCTGTTGGGCCTGCTCTTTATTTACCCGGATACTGGTGGATTGTCCCGCCTCTATGTTTTTGGCTCGTCTCCATGTATGCCGCATTAAAGATCGAAAAAATCAAGAAAACCCAAAATATCAAAACGTATAAAGAGATCGTTGCCTTCATGGAAAATCAAGACCTCGATGCCATTAGGATAAAGCGCGACGTCAAAAAAGATTTCCTTTCAACAGCAGTCATCGTCGTGGTCTTTACCTTGATCGTCGGTATCATCGCATGCCTTAGTACACTGCCGCATTTACTGATGCGCTGATCAAAACACAGGTTGAAGCTGCTTTTATGATGAAGCCGCTTCAACCTGTGTTTTTTTCAATTCAATGATCTCATCCGCATAAATCAAATTTTGCGGGCGATGGGTGATCATAATGACTAGTTTATTTTTCAATTGGTCTTTGATCGCTGCAAAAAGCTTTTCTTCTGTTGTTTCGTCTAAAGCAGATGTGGCTTCATCAAGGACAATGACTTCTGCGTTTGTGAAAAACAATCGGGCAAAAGCGATCCGCTGTTTTTCCCCACCAGAAAGGTTGGCTCCTTTTTCTCCAATTTCAGCAGACAGTCCTCCCTTGAGTGCCTGATAGAATGCGCCTAATTGACATTTTTCTAATACCGCTATGATTTCCTCGTCTGCGATTTCCTTATCAAAAATAATATTCTCTTTCAGCGTTCCTTGGAAGATTGGGGCATCTTGCGATAGATAAAAGATATGCTCATAGAAATCATTTAAGTTGTAAGCAGCTAAATTTTTGTGATTGATCAGGATCGCACCGGTCGTCGGCTGATACAAGCCTAAAATCGTTTTGACCAGCGTTGATTTTCCTGCGCCGCTTTCTCCTACTAACCCATAAATCGCTCCCCGCTTCAGCTCCAGTGTGCTATTGGTTAAGATTTGCTTTTCTTGAAGTGTGACGGATAGATCCTTAACTGTGATGCAGTTGATGGTCTCAGACAATGCATCGCCTTGTGTTAATGCTTTGTCCTCTGGCAGATAGAAAAATTCGTTTAACCGTGCAAAGGCAACTTTATCTAAGTTGTATTGAACAAAAATCACGTTAAATATTGCAACAGGCGTGTAGATTCGATCCACATAAATAATCAGTGCTGCTAAACCGCCCAAACTGACCGTAATCTGATTTGTAAATGCCAGTACCACAATTGCGACTTTGATCAATGCGACTAAAACTGCAAAAAAACCAAAGAAAAACTCATGGATCATCGTCATTTTTGTCAAACGTTCTGTTGTGTCAGCAGACATGTTTTTATATTGTGCGATCTCTTTTTCAAACCGTTTATTGATCCGAAACGTGACCATTTCCGTTAGTCCGCGAATAAAGGTGCTATTCATGGTTTCTTCTGAAACTAGCGCACGTTCTTTAAGAGAGCGTAAAACTTTCAAAAGCAGATTGGTCACGATAAACACCACTAGATAGCCTATAAGGATCGCTGGAATCAATCTTTTATCGATCATAGCAATAAAAGCTAAGTTAAACAGTGTTTCGGGAAGCAATTCTTTAAACAAGCGTCCGTAAAAATTCAAATGGATATTTCTGCCTGCCGTTGCTCCCGCTTCGGTTTTCTGTAAGAGTGCTCCAGAGCCGATCTGTAAGTATTCGGAATAGGCAATCTTGCTGATTTTTACTAAAGCTTGTTCTTTGAGATAGAAATACATGCTGTTGTACAATGTTGTTTTTGGTTTCTGCTCGAGATAGGACAAAAGTGGTACCAGTACTAGCGTTAACCCATAGATAAAAACAACTGGCCAATCAAGTGTCTTGCCAAATGAATCGAGTAGTTTTTGAAAATAAAAAACATTCGCGGCACTCAAAAATGAGACCGCAATTCCAATCCCAACATATACCGTCAATCCTTTTTTAAAATGCCGCCATAAATCAATTGCCATCGTATGCTCCTTTTGCTGCAGTGTTCGTGGAAAAATCGTAAGGTAAATAAAACAAACGCTTTCAAAAGTATAATCTATTTTTCGCTTAATGGAAAGAAACATATGAAAGATAGTGAGAAACCATTCTTCGGTCATCGAGAAAAAACAAAAAAACCCCGCTCAAAGAGCGGGGCTAACGTTGTTGCCAACGATTGATTATTTGTTTAAAGCGTCTTTTGCTTGGTCAGCTAATGCAGTAAATGCTGCTGCATCGTTTACAGCCAAGTCAGCTAACATTTTGCGGTTGATGTCGATTTCAGCTAATTTCAAGCCGTGCATCAATTTTGAGTAGCTTAAGCCATTCATACGAGCCGCTGCGTTGATACGAGCGATCCACAATTTGCGGAAGTCGCGTTTCTTTTGACGACGATCGCGGTATGCGTAGTTGTATGAATTCATTACTTGTTCTTTTGCTGTTTTAAATAGAGTGTGTTTAGAACCGTAGTAACCTTTTGCTAATTTAAGCACTTTTTTACGACGTTTACGAGTTACTGTTCCACCTTTAACACGTGCCATGTATAATTCCTCCTAATATGAAAATCGATAATTGTTTGTATACGTGAAGCTTGGGTTACGCACTTATTTCATGCGTGCTAGTTGTTGACGGATACGTTTGTAATCGCCAGCTGAAACCATTGAAGCTTTACGCAATTGACGACGTTGTTTTTTTGTTTTGCCGTGGAAACGGTGACTGGTAAAGGCACGGAAGCGTTTCAATCCGCCGCCGCCAGTGCGTTTTACGCGTTTTGCTAATCCGCGGTGTGTTTTTTGTTTTGGCATAACTAATTTCCTCCTCAAAATCTTTCGTTATCTGACTTTAAACTGAAACTCAGTGAGTCATTATTTATCGTTTTTTGGTGCTAATACTAAGAACATACTGCGGCCATCCATTTTTGGCTTTTGCTCAACAGTTGCCAAATCAGCAGTTTCTTCCGCCAAACGATCTAACACTTTCTGACCAATTTCTTTATGGGTAATGGCACGGCCTTTGAAACGGATCGAAGCTTTCACTTTGTCCCCTTTTTCAAGGAATTTACGTGCATTACGCAATTTTGTGTTGAAATCATTGACGTCGATCGTTGGACTTAAACGAACCTCTTTAATGTTGATTACTTTTTGTTTCTTACGAGCTTCACGGTCTTTTTTCTGTTGCTCAAAGCGGAATTTCCCGTAATCCATAATTCTTGCTACTGGCGGCTTAGCATTTGGTGCCACCAATACCACATCAAGGTTTGCTCGTTCTGCAATTTGCAATGCTTCAGCTTTACTCTTTACACCAAGTTGTTCGCCGTTTTGATCAATCAAACGCAATTCACGTGCACGAATGCCGTCGTTTACCATCATATCCTTTGCTATGGTCATTCACCTCCGAGTTTTTTGAGAGAAAGAAAAGCTTGTCGATTCGAAATCAGACAATAAAAAAACGAGTTCTTCACGAACCCGCACGTACTCCACACAAATAAATGGTAGGAATCCTATTCTGCCCAGCGATATCTTCACTCAGGCGAGAAGCGGGTGCTTCTGCTTTTATTTCTCAACTTTTATAGTATACTGTTTTTTTCTCTTATTGTCAACAGTTTTCATGATTGTTTCAAAAAAAAGCCGGAGCATACGCTCCGACTTTCGTGTTTCTTATTCTGCTTTCAATGCAGCCATCGTGATGTAGTTGTATGGTTGGTTGAAGTGAGGCAAGAAGAAGATATCTAATAGCTTCATCTTGTCGATCGTTACGCCTTCTTCGATCGCTAGTGAGAACATGTGGATGCCCATTGCGATTTCAGATGTACGTGACGCCATTTGTGCACCAACGATGCGGCGTGTTTCTTCTTCATAGACGATGCGGATCTTAACTGTCGCATTTTCTTTCATGAAGCCTGGTTTTTGGGTATCTTCGTAATCAGAGTATTTCACTTTCATGCCATTACGTTCGGCAGCTTCGACTGACAAGCCAGTTGAAACCATGTTGTAGCCGAAGATCGAAATCCCGTTTGATCCTTGAACACCTGTTGATTCTAGAGACGTTCCGCCGATATTATGGGCAGCGACGATCCCTGAACGTACGGCATTCGTTGCTAATGCGATATACGTTGTTTGTTGCAAAGCATTTGAATACACCGTTGCACAGTCACCGACTGCGTAAACATCTGCATCGCTTGTCCGTTGATGGCGGTCCACTAAGTACGCACCGTTAGCAAACAATTCCAAATGATCTTTGCCTAGCTCGTTGTTTGGTAAGAAACCGATCGCGTTGATCACGAGATCAACTGGGTATTCGCCGTTGTCTGTTACAACTGCTTCTACTTTCTCTGTTCCTTTGTATTCACGTGCTAATTCACCGAAATGCAATTCAATGCCATTGTCAGCTAAGTTTTTGTCCATATCTTCTGTAAACCATTTGTCATAGTAGTTTGGCAATGCCCGTGTCGCTGCATCAAAAAGCAACACATTTTTGCCACGGCGTTTTGCTGCTTCAGCAATTTCAACACCGATGTAACCAGCACCGATAACGGCAACGTTTTTCACGTCTTCTGATGCTAACTCTTTATCAACCGTTTGTCCGTCTTGGAATTTTTTCAAGAAATGGATGTTTTTCAAGTCACGTCCAGGTACTTTTGGTGAAATCGGTACCGAACCAGTTGCGATGACAACTTTATCATAAGATTCAACGATCGTTTCACCGTCATTGGTTACAGCGTGCACTTCTTTTTTCTCAAAATCGATATGGTCAACCACTGTTTCCATATGGATTTTTGCACCTTTTGCTTCAAAATCTTCACGTTTTGTATAGAACAAGCCTTCGTATGAATCGATTTGACGTCCAACCCATAAAGCAGTCCCACAACCTAGGTAGCTTAAGTTTGTATTACGGTCGATCATTACGACCTCTTGGTCTTTGTAGTTATCTAATAGTGTATTGGCAGCAGCAATCCCCGCGTGGTTTGCACCAATAATAACTGTTTTTGTCATGGAAAATTTCCTCCTTTTGTTTACATTGTCATTATAGCTTGCTTGTGAATTTGAAAACTATCAACTTTTTCGCGATTTTAAAAATTTATGACAGTTTTTCGTTGATATACGTCACTTTCAGCGAATCAAGTTTCTATATCAAAATTATTTTCGTCTTGCAAGCAAAAAGATTGTGAAAAATTATGTATTTAAACCTAAAGATTTCCCTTGTTATAAAAGCATTCTGCAAACCGATTGAATAAATTTCACAATATTTTACTGCTTTTTCGTACCTATTGCGGCAGCGATTCGCCGTGTTATACTGAAGAGAAAAACAGATAGGATGGGATCTTGATGAAGAAAAAAATCGTATTGCCACTACCGCCCTTATTGTCGGCATTAGAGCCACAGGATTTTTATTTAGAAGAAGAACTGCTTTTCGAAGGTGCTTTCTTCGAAGGCGGTGACTATAGCTATGATGCTTGCAAAAATCTCATCTTGAAGCAATGTCATTTCAAGAAAGTGACGATGCAAAAAACACGCTTGAGTCAATGGGAATGCCAAAACGTTCTTTTTGAGAATTGCGATTTTTCTAATCTGGAATGTTTTGGCGCCAGCTTTCATCGGGTTCACTTTAAACAGTGCAAATTGACTGGCACCAATTTTGCGGAAAGCTATTTCCGTGACTGCACCTTTGAAGATTGCGTGGCAAACTTTGCTTCTTTTAGCAACACCAATTTACGGACGATGCTGTTTCGTCAGTGCCAACTAAACGACAGTGAGTTTTATGAAATGGATTGGAAACACTTGACGCTACAAGAAAACCAGTTGAACAATAGCAACTGGTTTCACACAAAATTAGCAACTTTAGATTTTCGGACCAATCAATTTCAAAAGATCGCGTTGTCCTTTGAACAATTGCGGGGGCTAACGGTCGATCAAGAACAAGCCTTGGTCATCGCCGCCGGTCTAGGTTTGGTGATCGATTAACGAATTCTGCGCCATAAAGCAATCAACATCCAGATGGATAACACTAAACTGATCAATAAGGCAATCCCCCAACCGAAAATACTATTGGTAAAAGGCAGTGGAACATTCATGCCAAAGAAACTGGTGACGATGGAAGGCACAGTCAACAAGAGGGACCAAACGGTCAAAAACTTCATGGTATCATTCAAGTTATTGTTTAACAGATTATTGTAGGTTCCAGATAGTTGCTCTAAAATTTGAAAAGCCAGTAACGTCATTTCCACTGCCTGTTTGGCTTCGATCAGGGCATCATCCAGCTGTTCCCGCTCGTCATCATCCATCAAGCGATAAATGGATAACGCTTTGATCTGCTCCAAGAGGACCGCATTTTGTTTCGTGGCAGACACTAAAAAGACTAAACCGACTTCCAAATCGGACATTTGCAGCAGGTTTTTATTGGTGGTTTTTTCCCGTAGTCGCTGATTCAAGCGAATCCGTTCACTATTGACTTCTTCGACTAGCGGAAAAAACGTGCCTGAAATCAAGAATAAGCTTTGAAACAAAAAGTGCAGCGGTGTTTGCTGCGGCTTTTGCAGGATCAAGCGCTCCATCATCGGAATCACATAGCGGGTATCATGGGAGGCAAAAGTAAAGATCTGCTTCTTTTTTAAAATAAACGTCATTGGGCTGGTCTCAAAGTGATTGTCTCGCTTTTCTTGCTGAGGTACGTTGAAAACCAGCAGCAATGCTTCTTCTTCGGCATCGTATTCGACTCGTGCGCGTTCGTTTTTATCTAGAGAATACGTAAGCATCTCATCCGACAGATGATATTGTTTTTGTAGTGCCATCACGCTTTTTGCGTCTTGCTGGTCGACTTGAATCCATTCATAGTTTCCATCATAAAAGACATGTTTGTTTTCCACAGTCCATCCTCCACTCTTGCTTTCTTCTATTATAAAAGAAAACAGCCAGAAGCCCAATCAAAGGACTTTTCTGGCTGTATCGGCTATTGCTATTTGCGGGCGTCTTTCAAAGCATCTTCCACCATTGTTAAAACGGCCTGTGCCGCTTGCGGGTCTTCGACAAAATTGAATTGATCGCCATCGATCTGGATCTTTGGACTCTCATTGTATTCTTCGTACCATTGATCGTAGCGTTTGTTCAACTCTTTGTAGTAGTCGTATAACGAAGGATCA
Source organism: Enterococcus sp. 5B3_DIV0040 (assembly GCF_002140755.1). Classification (NCBI taxonomy): domain Bacteria; kingdom Bacillati; phylum Bacillota; class Bacilli; order Lactobacillales; family Enterococcaceae; genus Enterococcus; species Enterococcus sp. 5B3_DIV0040. Next base: position 269,193 of record NZ_NGLC01000001.1, on the reverse strand, counting down.
AAGGTCAACTGCTCATATTCCCGCCCACGTTTTTCAATACGCTCGAGCATCGTTTCAAAAGAAACGCGAATATGCACCAAAAGATCTGGATGCTTTTTGTGGGCTGCATACGGCAGCTCTTCCAACATATTGGCTAACAATTCATCATAGACTTTGACCTCGGTATCGGTTGCTCGCCCAAGGTCCGCATTTAAATGGAACAACAGTGAATCCTCATAAATGGAACGGTCCAAGACGTTATTGTCGTCTTTCATAGCTTGCTTGATACTTTCAAATCGTTTATTTAAGAAATAGATTTGCAGTAAAAACGCATATTTATTTGGATCTGCATAAAATAATGGTAACACTTCATTGTCATCGATCGATTCATAAAAGGCTTGGCTGCCAAAATGATTGGCGATCAATGCGGTCAAACTTGATTTACCGGCACCAATCGTTCCTGCTAATACGATCACGCTCATATCCCCCAACTCACTCATCACTAAATATTGTATGTTGCACTTGCGATATCAACTATACAATACTATATCTTGTGCCGTCAACTGAAACTTTTGAAGCACAGATCAAGAAGTTTTTCAATAAAAGTTTAAAGATTTTTGCTTTTTTTTGAAATCTCATACGGAATGCTTAACGAAAGAGCCTTCTTCTAGTAAAATAGGAAAGGATCTTTAATTAAATTGTGTTTTTGTCAGGAGATAGTTACAATTGACTGACAAACGATAAATGAATCATGTGGGGTAAGCTCCCTAGAGAAATGAGGAAAATAATGTCAATTGGTACTGGCATAGCTACAGGAAAAATCATCTTAATGGGTGAACATTCAGTTGTTTACGGTGAACCAGCAATTGCTTTCCCTTTTGCGGGAGCAAAAGTACAAGTCGAGATCACAGCAAATGAAACAAACACCTTGATTTCAAGTTACTATCACGGTCTGCTTGAAGAAGTCCCCAGCCACTTAAAAAATGTCAAAGACTTGCTGCATCGTCTGCAACAAGATTTCCACACGGGTCCTTTTGCAACCTCCATCGTCAGCACCATCCCTTCTGAACGGGGAATGGGTTCTAGCGCGGCGGTCGCTGTTGCACTGACTCGCGCTTTTTTTGATTGGATCAAAAAAGATGTTACAAAAGAAGAATTGATGACCTATGTCAACTTTTCTGAAAAAATCGCTCACGGCAATCCTAGCGGGATCGATGCTGCAGCAGCTAGCGGGACGGATGCCATTTACTTTATCAAAGGACATCCCATCACTTCGTTTCCCCTCACGATCGACGGTTATTTGCTCGTCGCTGATACTGGTATCAAAGGGCAAACGAGAGAAGCTGTCAAAAGTGTCGCCCATCTTTTTGAAACCAGCAAGCAGCTGGCCAGTCAAGCGATCCAGCGTTTAGGGATTGAAACCAAAAGAGCCAAAGAGGCCATCATAGCCAATCAATTAGAAGTATTAGGTGAAAGCATGAACAACGCCCATCAGGCCCTGCAGCAGCTAGGGGTCAGCAATCAGCAACTGGATCAGTTGGTTTCCTCAGCATTGGCACACGGGGCTTATGGGGCGAAGCTGACCGGCGGGGGCCGAGGCGGCTGTATGATCGCACTAACCAAAACGAAGGAACAGGCTGAGAATATCAGCCGTATTTTATTGTCCGATGGCGCTCGTGCGGCATGGATACAAGGATTAGGAGTTTATGAACATGTATAAGGGAAAGGCTCGTGCCTACACGAATATCGCATTGATCAAGTATTGGGGAAAACAAGACGAAACCTTCATTTTACCGATGAACAATAGTTTGTCCCTGACCCTCGATGCTTTTTACACAGAAACAACGGTGGCTTTTTCACCCGATTATACGCAGGATCGCTTTACATTGGATGGCGTGGTGCAAACAGACGCTGCCACAAAAAAAGTTGCGGACTTTTTGGATCTGGTACGAAAAAAAGCGGACTGCCCGTGGTATGCCACGGTGGAAAGTCAAAACTTCGTCCCAACCGCTGCTGGACTTGCCTCTTCTGCCAGCGGATTAGCGGCCTTGGCGGGTGCCTGTAGTGAAGCACTGGACTTAAACTTGTCGGAGCAAGAATTATCACGTTTGGCCCGTCGCGGTTCTGGTTCGGCGTGTCGGAGTATTTACGGCGGCTTTGCTGAATGGCATCAAGGCACCGATGAGACTTCTTTTGCCACCCAAGTGCCGTCGAATGGCTGGGAAGAAGAATTGAGTATGATCTTTATTTTGATCAACGCACAAGCCAAAGAAGTCTCCAGTCGTGAGGGGATGCGCCGAACCGTTGAAACCTCGAGCTTTTATCCGGGCTGGCTTTCTGCCACTGCGAGCGATCTCGTGAAAATGAAACAAGCGATTGCCGAAAAAGACTTTACTGCTTTAGGTGAAACGACCGAGGCCAACGCCTTGAAAATGCATGGAACGACCTTAGCCGCCGAACCACCTTTTACTTATTGGTCTTCTGAATCTTTACGAGCTATGGAATGTGTCCGAATGCTGCGAAAAAAAGGATTGGCTTGCTATTTCACGATGGATGCTGGTCCCAATGTCAAAGTTTTATGCCAAAAACAAGAAGAACAAACGATTTTACGTGAATTAAGTGCTCACTTTGCCTCAGAACAATTAGTAACTGCTCATGCGGGCAAAGGATTAGCCTTTTTACCGGTGGAAGAATCTTCCGCCATCAACTAAGAAGCCATTAAGAAGCCATCGATTAGGAGTGTCGAAATGATTGAACTATCCGTTCCCGGAAAACTATTTATTGCTGGTGAATACGCGGTTGTCGAACCTGGTCATCCTGCAATCATCGTTGCCGTTGACCAATTTATTACGGTCACTGTGGAAGAGGCCCGTAAAAACGGCAGCATCCAGTCTGCCCAATACAGCGACCTGCCGATTCGCTGGACGCGGCGCAAAGGTGAATTAGTCTTAGACCATCGGGATAACCCTTTCCACTATATTTTGGCAGCCATTCGTCTGACGGAAAAATATGCCCAAGAAAAAGGCATTCCCCTTTCCTTTTACGATTTAAAAGTGACCAGTGAACTGGATAACTCGAATGGTCGCAAATATGGCCTCGGTTCCAGCGGTGCCGTGACTGTTGCCACGGTCAAAGCATTGAATCTGTACTATCAAATGGACATGGATCGGTTGACCCAATTCAAAATTGCGGCTCTTGCCCATCTCGCTGTTCAAGGCAATGGGTCGTGCGGTGATATTGCAGCCTCTTGTTATGGCGGCTGGATCGCTTTTTCAACCTTCGATCACGACTGGGTCTTAGCCAAACAAAAAGACCATACCTTAACAGAATTGATCGCTTTCGATTGGCCAGGATTATCGATCCGTCCCTTGACGGTTCCGAAATCTCTTCGACTGCTGATTGGCTGGACAGGCTCTCCTGCCTCCACCTCTGATTTAGTGGATCAAGTCTATCAATCCAAAGAAGAAAAAGAAAACGCCTATGCCGCCTTTTTAGCAGCCAGCAAAGACTGCGTCAATCGATTGATCGACGGTTTCTTAAATGAAGACAGTCGCACGATCAAAAAAATGATCACGGAAAATCGAAAGCTCCTGCGGGAGTTGTCCGCACTGACTGGTGTGCCGATTGAAACTCCAGCACTTAAAAAGCTTTGTGATCTAGCAGAAAATTATTGTGGTGCAGCCAAATCTTCCGGTGCCGGCGGCGGCGATTGCGGTATCGTGATCGTTGACCAAAAAACCGGTATTTTACCATTGATGAGTGCGTGGGAAAAAGCCGAGATCACCCCCTTGCCGCTGCATGTTTACCATTACCGGGAGGACCTATCATGAATCGAAAAGATGAACATGTTTCCTTAGCAAAAGCGTTCCATAAAGAACACAGCAACGATTTTGATGCAGTTCGCTTGGTTCACCAGTCGTTTCCACAAATTGACGTGGCTGATGTGTCAATTGCGACGACTGTCTTTGACCGCTCATTTTCCAGCCCTTTTTTCATCAATGCCATGACCGGCGGCAGTGAAAAAACCTTAAAAATCAATCAAGAGTTAGCAGAGATCGCACAAGCCTGTGATTTGATGATGGCAACCGGCTCCGTTTCGGCTGCCTTAAAAGACCCAAGTGTCGCCGATTCTTTCCGTATCGTCCGTAAAGCCAATCCTGACGGCTTCTTATTAGCCAATATTGGCGCGGGCAGTCCCATTGAAAATGCACAACGGGCAGTGGAGCTCTTTGGAGCCGATGCCTTGCAGATCCATCTGAATGCACCGCAAGAATTAGTGATGCCAGAAGGCGATCGTCAATTTAGCCAATGGCTGTCCTTATTGGAAAAAACGATGGCTTCTGTTGCCGTTCCGGTTGTCGTAAAAGAGGTCGGCTTTGGGATGTCCCGTGAAACGATCCAGCAGTTACTGGCGATCGGCGTACAAACGATTGATGTTGCTGGCAGCGGCGGCACAAGTTTTACTCAAATCGAAAATGCTCGTCGAAAAAAACGTGAATTGGCGTATTTAGACACCTTTGGTCAATCCACAGTGATTTCCTTGCTGGAAGCAAATGAGATCCAACAGCCCTTTACCCGCATCGCTTCAGGCGGAGTTCGGGATGCTTACGATATCTTCAAAGCACTTTGCCTTGGTGCAAATAGCGTAGGACTATCCGCCACGATCATCGTGCTGCTTTTGTCAAAAGGCAAAGAAGAAACCATCGCCACCTTACAATCATGGAAGGAACAGCTGCAGCTGCTCTACACAATGGCAGGACAGACAAGCACCAAAGACCTTACCAAGGTTCAGCTGATTTTTTCTGGTGCTGTCAAAGAGTGGTGTGAAGCACGTCAGATTCCCTTAGCAACGTATAGTTTGCGTTAAGCGATCCAATCGCTGACTACCACATCGAATAAGCAAAAGCAGTACAATTCGTTTTTTATTGTGCTGCTTTTTTTGTGCGCTTTTCTTTATAATAGAGAATTATCCATTTAACATTTGGATATCGATGTTATTTAATCGCTACTTGATAATCACTTTCATTATCAGGTACGTTGTTTTTTTACCATCTTGTTTTCGAATGTGCTATGCTCAAGTTGAGGGAGGAACAATCGATTATTTCTTGAGAAAAGGATCGGTTTTTCATTCCTAGACTACATTCAAAAGGAGGCGTTTCTTATGAGTAAATCAGAATCGTCGGCTGTTTTTTCAACGATCGCTTGTTTGCTATTGATGGCAACTGGCTTTCTTATGGCATCTTTTTCCATTCCTTATAGCTTTGTCCCTTATCTGTTAGCGATTCTTGCTGGTGGTTGGAAACAAACCTGGGAAGGCACGCAAGAATTGGTGCACGACAAACGGTTGAACGTCGATCTATTGATGGCATTAGCCGCCATTGGTGCCTGTATCATTGGTCATTGGTTTGAAGGGGCGATGTTGACCTTTATCTTTTGTTTGAGCGGTGCCCTTGAGGAATATACGACCAACAAAAGTACGCGAGAAATCAGTTCATTAATGGCACTGCAACCAACGACTGCCTTAAAAATGATTGAAAGTGGCGAGCTCGTCGAAGTACCAGTGGAAGCCCTTCAGTTAAAAGATACGATTATGGTGGCAAAAGGCAGTGCGATCCCAATCGATGGTATCGTGATCCAAGGAAGCAGCAGCGTTGATGAGGCGGCCATCAGTGGCGAATCCATTCCTGTCGAGAAACGTTTAGGCAGTGAAGTCTTTGGCGGAACCATCAACCTCGGACAGCCATTGTACATTGAAGTTACTCAAACGAGTGAAAACACTCGCTTTGCAAAAATCATTCAATTGGTGGAAGAAGCACAGCAAATGCCAAGTCAAACGGCGACCCTGATAGAGAAAATCGAACGGATCTATGTGCCGATCGTCTTGATCGCCGTCCCGCTAATGATCGTTTTGTGTACGTTTTTCACGAATTGGGGGTTCCAAGAAAGCTTTTATCGCGGCATGGTCTTACTGGTGGTGGCATCTCCTTGTGCTTTAGTCGCCTCTGCTACTCCTGCGACCTTAGCAGCCATTTCTCACGCTGCTCGTTTGGGCGTTTTATGCAAAGGCGGACAAGCCTTGGATGCCTTTGCCAATGTTAAAGCGATCGCTTTTGACAAAACCGGAACGCTGACTCGTGGCAAACCTGCTGTCACTGATGTCCATCTGTTGCTGGATGAACCCTTTATTCCCCAACTGATCGTCGGGATGGAAAAACAATCAAATCACCCATTGGCTGAAGCGATCTTGGCGTATTTTCACGATGAAAAGCCATTGGAATTAGCCGTGGAAGAACAAGCGGGGGTCGGTCTAGCCGCCACTTACCAAGCTGCCCATTGGACGATTGGAAAAGAAGTCGATCTAACATCTGTTGCTGCCAGTGAGCAAACTCGCATCCACGAATTGAAAGCAACTGGAAAAACCTTGATTTATATCAATCGTGACCGTGTGTTAGCAGGGTATTTAGCGCTATTGGATCAGCCCCGTCCTGAAGCTCGCGAGAGTCTTGCCTACTTCAATGAGCAGGGGATTCACACGACGATGCTGACGGGTGATCATTTAGGTACTGCTAAAGTGATCGCAGCAGAAATCGGCTTGTCTGACTACGAAAGTGATTGCCTGCCTGATGAGAAAACCACTCGGATCAAAGAAATGAAAGAAACCTACAAAATCAATGCGATGGTCGGTGATGGGATCAATGATGCCCCCGCCTTAGCGACCGCAAGTGTGGGGATCGCGATGGGCGAAGGAACTGACGTCGCAATGGATGTGGCGGACATCGTCTTGATGAAAAATGATTTGCTGCGCTTGGTCGACAGTCACCGTTTGGCTAAAAAATTACAGCGGATCATCAAACAAAACATCGTCTTTTCTATCAGCGTCATCTTGTTGCTGATTGCTTCAAACTTCCTTGAATTTCTCACGCTGCCTCTAGGGGTCGTGGGTCATGAAGGAAGCACGATCTTAGTTATCTTAAACGGGTTGCGTATGCTTTTGCCATTACACAAAGAAACACCCCAGCAAGCCAAACCAACTCGCAAAGATTGTGATGATTGCGTCTTGTATCAACAGTCTTTGCATACGTGATCACTACTTGCATTAGAAAAACGCCCGTTGTTGGCACTTCACTAGAAGTCCATCAACGGGCGTTTTGCTGTTTTTTCCTATTTATGCGTGATTGGCAAGTTGTTCCGTGTAGAGTTTGCCATCGTACATCTTAAAGAATGGATAATAGCAGAGAATGGAAACCCCTAAATTGATCAAAGCGATCAGGATGGCTCGGAAATCACCGCCGGTTCCTAAAAACGCCCCAATTCCGACTGGCGAGATCCAGGGAATGCCAGTAATGACTTTATCGACAAAGCCAAATGAGCTAGCAAAGTAAGCAATCGTGACGTTGATCAAAGGGGTTACGATAAAGGGGATGATCAAATACGGATTGTAGACGATCGGTGCCCCGAAGATCACTGGTTCATTGATATTAAAAAGTCCTGGTAAGATCGCTGCTTTTCCTAAGACTTTGAGCTGTTGTGATTTTGCCACAAACAGCATCAATAAAACCAATCCAAGCGTACTTCCTGCGCCGCCCATAAAAATATACATGTTCACGAAATCCCCAGCAAAAATATTATTGGCACCATCGATATTTTCCGTTAGAGCCACCAACAGGATGGGATTGATGAAACTATTTTTAATAACAGCCGTCCCATGAACCCCCACTGCCCATAAGAGATGGATAAGGAGCATAATCACGATGATTCCTAACCAAGAACCCGTCAACTCTTTCACGAATTCAAAGGGTTTGGACAGCAATCCGTGAAGATCCGTGTGGAAAACCGCCAGTCCCCCGTTGATCGCCACCATCAAAAAGGCGATCAAAATCGCTGGGATCAATGACGCAAATGCTTTGCTGACTCCATCAGGAACTCCTTCAGGCATCTGGATGGTGATCTTTCTTCTTACACAAAAACGATAGACCGACGTAGCAAGCACTGCGGTGATGATCCCAATAAAGATGCCTACCCCGCTAAAGCGTGTGATCCAACCGCCTATGGCGATTCCATTGTAAACAATGGCAGTTTCGCTTTCTGACTGCAGCAATTGAGCTGCCCCGTCGGTAATGTCGACTTGAATGATCGTCATTAAAAAGGCAAACAAACTTAATAACGCCCCTACAAAACTGCTCATAGTCAAATGATCTTCTTTATGATAAATCTCAGTTAAATAATACCCTGTTGCTAAACAATAAAAAACAGCAATCGAGCCGACAGACATCGTGGTCACGACACTATAGAGCGGTGAAAATCGTAAAATCGTTTGTTCGAAAAAGCCAGCCAGTGGTGGAATGATCTGCGGTAAATTATTGATGATCAAAAAGATCGATCCGACGATCGTAAAAGGGACCGTAATGATCCCTGCTTGCATGATTGCGCGAATAAAGCGTAAATTCGCCAACTTATTCAAAGGCGGCATCAAACGCGTTTCTAAAAAGGTAAAAACACTTGTCATCGTTACTCCTCCAACGAAGGGATCGCCCCTTCTTCAATCAGCTTTTGATACCAATAAAAGCTGTCTTTTCTCACTCGTTTTTGTTCTTTTTCCTGTGCATCATTGCGATCCACGTAAATGAAGCCATACCGTTTTCGAATCCCCTCGTGTACACTGATCAAATCAATGGCAGACCACGGACTGTATCCGATCAGATCCACCCCAGCATTGATCGCGGCTAAGCATTGGCTGATATGCTGCGACAAATAATCGATACGGTACGGATCATGAACCGTGCCATCTGCTTCTAGATGATCTTCTGCCCCTAAGCCGTTTTCGGTAATGATGATCGGCAAGTGGTAACGATCATAAAGAGTCTGCAACGTCGTTTTCAGCCCCAAGGGATCGATGGTCCAATTGAAGGCATTTTTCTTCAAGAACGTATTGGTGAACCCTTTGTAAAAACCACGCTCCATAATGTCTTCACTTTGCTGATCGCTGATACCGTTTTTCATATCCCCGGCTTCCGTCGGCTGCTCCACTGTCACTGTGGTGTAGAAGTTCATCGCGACAAAGTCAGGCAGAGCCCGTTTCATCAACGCCTCATCCTCCGGACCAAAGTCAATCGTGAGCCCATTTTGGTTCAAATAATCTTGAAAGACCGTGTTGTAACGACCGAAGCAGGAAAAATCAAGGTAAGCCCAGTTCCGGACACTGTTGAAATACAACGCTGCTTGGTTGTCTTCTGGTCGACTAGTCGCCGCATAAACCAACGAAATATTCGGCACCGGTCCGATTTTGCCATTTGGAACGATTTCATGACACGCTTCGAAGGCATATTTTTCAGCGATCATCAGGTGATGAAATTGCTGGTATTTTTCTGATAATGGAATCTTTTTCCCTAATATTTTTTGATCCACCAGCAGCATGATATTTGGTTCATTGATCGTCAGCCAGTGCGTCACTCGATCCCCATAGGCTGTAAACAGCGTTTTGGCATATGCGGCAAATGCATCAACAGTGCTGCGTTTTGTCCAGCCGCCTTCGTCTTCCAATGCTTGCGGCAAGTCAAAGTGGTTCAACGTCACAAAGGGCTGAATTCCGTGTTTTAGCAATTCATCAATGACATCGCTGTAATGATCCAAGCCTTTTTGATTAATAGTACCGCGCCCTTCTGGAAAAATTCGCGACCAAGCGATCGAAAAGCGGAAAATTTTGATCCCCATTTCTGCTAACAAGGCGATATCCTCTTTGTACTTGTGGTAATGGTCGACAGCCACTGTAAAATCAGCAATCTCATGGTTGTCTCTTGGACGAGTATCTTGGACACTCAGCCCCTTACCGTCGGTTTGATACGCCCCTTCGGTTTGGTGCGCGGAAATCGATGCTCCCCACAAAAAATCGGTTGGAAATGTTTGTTTCATATCGTACTCCTTATCCTAAATAAGATGCGTTTGACATCTTAGAATTATTGCTTGCATGGCAAAGACAATATTCTGAATTATCTCTTATTTTTCGCGGTAACGCAAAAAATAACTCCTGTCAAGTAAGACCCTCTTGAAGAGCAGTTACTTAGACACAAAAAAAGCAAAGTCCAGTTTCCTAGACTTTGCTTATGATTTAGAAGTAGCAGCTTATTTTTTCTCTGCTTTGTCTTCGTTCAATAGTGCTTTTCTTGAAAGGTTCACACGACCTTGTTTGTCGATTTCTGTAACCTTCACTAAGATTTCGTCGCCTTCTTTGACAACGTCTTCCACTTTGTTGACCCGTTCGTTCGCAAGTTGTGAAATATGAACTAAGCCGTCTTTGCCTTTGATCAAGTTGACAAACGCACCAAATTTTTCAATACGGACAACTTTCCCAAGGTACACTTCGCCAACTTTTACTTCTTTCGTCAATTCTTCAATGATCTTGATGGCTTTTTGGATCATTTCTGCATCAGCAGAAGCAATCGAAACTTTTCCGTCTTGATCGATATCGATTTTCACGCCAGTTTCATCAATGATGCCATTGATGGTGTCGCCGCCTTTACCGATTACATCTTTGATCTTCGCAGGATCGATTTGGATCATTTCGATCTTCGGTGCGTATTGGCTTAACTCTTCACGAGGAGCAGCCAATGTTGATGTCAATTCATTTAAGATTTCCATCCGCGCTTTTTTCGCTTGATCTAATGCTTCTGTCAAGATTTGTTCAGTGATTCCTTGGATCTTGATATCCATTTGTAACGCAGTGATCCCATCTTTGGTTCCAGCAACTTTAAAGTCCATATCGCCAAGGTGATCTTCTAAGCCTTGGATATCAGTTAAGATCGTGTAGTTTTCACCATCAGATACAAGTCCCATTGCGATACCTGCAACTGGTGCTTTGATTGGCACCCCTGCATCCATCAACGCTAAGGTTCCTGCACAAATACTTGCTTGAGAAGAAGAACCATTTGATTCTAATACTTCTGCAACTAGACGGATTGTGTAAGGGAAGTCTGTTTCATCAGGAATCACTTGTGCTAAAGCACGTTCGCCTAATGCACCATGACCGATTTCACGACGTCCTGGTGAGCCAGCACGACCAGTCGAACCAACAGAAAATTGAGGGAAGTTGTAATGGTGGATGAATCGTTTTGATTCTTCAACCCCTAATCCATCAATGATTTGGTGTTCACCTAAAGGTGCTAACGTACAAGCAGACAATGCTTGAGTTTGTCCCCGAGTAAATAGACCAGAACCATGAACACGTGGCAATAAGCCAACTTCTGATGCCAATGGACGGATTTCGTCTAATTGACGGCCATCCGGACGAATCTTGTCGATGGTGATCAATTCGCGAACCACATCTTTTTCAAGATCTTCTGCGATTTGTTTCACTTCTTTCAAGAATTGTGCTTCCTCTTCATGTCCAGCAAATTTTTCTGCATATACTTCTTTCACTGTGTCTTTGACTTTATCGATCTCGTCTTCACGAGCCAATTTTTCTTCCGTCATAACAGCAGTTTTCATTGTTTGGTAGTAGCCGTCGAAAATTTCTTTTTTCAAGTCAGCATCTACTTGTAACAATTTGACTTCCATTTTTGGTTTGCCCACAGCTGCGACAACTTCTTCTTGGAAGGCAACCAATTCTTTGATAGCATCAAAACCGAATAATAACGCACCTAACATGTCTTCTTCAGAAACTTCTTTCGCTCCTGATTCAACCATGTTGATGGCTTTTTTCGTTCCAGCTACTGTCAATTCGATATCGGTTTGTTCTGCTTGTTCTACTGTTGGATTCAAGACGTATTCGCCATTGACCCGACCGACATCGACACCAGCGATCGGTCCGTCAAACGGGATATCTGAAATAGATAACGCTAAAGAAGAACCTAACATTGCTGCCATTGCAGGCGTACAATCTTGTTCAACACTCATTACGATGTTTGTAACTTGTACTTCGTTACGGAAGCCTTCCGCAAACATTGGACGGATCGGACGGTCGATCAAGCGGGCAGTCAAGGTTGCTTCCGTACTTGGACGTCCTTCGCGTTTGATAAAGCCACCAGGTACTTTCCCTACGGCATACATTTTTTCTTCGTAATTGATCGTTAATGGGAAAAAGTCGGTATCTTTTGCTTCCTTAGATGCAACCGCTGCACTTAGGACAACCGTATCGCCATAACGAACCAATACAGCTCCGTTTGCTTGCTTGGCTAATTGGCCAACTTCTACTTCTAATGGGCGGCCGCCCCAAGTTGTTTTAAATACTTGTTTTTCTGTCATGTTCTGCTCCTTTTCATCGGATCCCAGCAAGTCACTACTAAACAAATGAAAAAATCGGAATGTCGTTCCGCTGCTTTCATTTGGTTAGTAGGATGCTGCTTACAAGGACCCAAAATTCTTTTTGGCTGCGCTTTTTGATTCACCAGTCAAAAGGCCGCTATTTCGGTGTTTCACTTTTTAGATGGCTCAAGCTTACCTGTCAGACTGCATCAGCTGTTTTAGCCGACAATGCAGTCGCAGTGATTCCGCTGCTTGGTTACTACGCTCGCTGCTCTCGCCTAGTAGGTTTCATCATCTGCTCTGTGCGGCTTGCGCCGCTCAGTCGCAGTGATTCCGCTGCTTGGTCACTACGCTCGCTGCTCTCGCCTAGTACTATTCATCATCTGCTCTGTGCGGCTTGCGCCGCCCAGTCGCAGTGATTCATAGCAAAAAAGTGAGATTCGGGTTGAACCTCACTTTTCTTTGTTTGATTAACGACGTAATCCTAAAGCTTGGATTAATTCGCGGTAACGTTGTACGTCTTTTTGACGTAGGTAAGCTAATAAGTTACGACGATGTCCAACTTTTTTCATCAACCCACGGTATGAATGGTGGTCTTTTTTGTGCATACGTGCATGTTCGTTCAAATGGTTGATTTCTTCTGTTAAAACAGCGATTTGAACTTCTGGAGAACCAGTATCTCCTTCATGACGTGCAAATTTGTTGATGATTTCGTTTTTGCGTTCTTTTGAAATTGCCATGTTTTTCACCTCTTTTTCTTTTTCCCCTGCGACTGAGTAAAACGTTGGTGATTCGTTAAACCAAGTAACAGGTACTGTGCTTTTCACACGTAATTACTTTACTTGATTCTAAGTAAAAAAGCAAGTTTATCTACCTATTCTTTTCGTTTCTTTTGAAAGCTCCTCCAAAACTTATGTTATACTTAGGATACTACTCTATCTAAAGGAAGTGTAAGGATGAGCGTTCTTTCCCGAATCGAGAGCATGAAAAATGAATTATCGCTTTCTGAGAAGAAACTCTTCGCATTCATGGAGGCCAATCCTGAAAAAGTGCCGTCGATGACTGCGAGTCAATTAGCAGAAGCCACTGGGATCAGTGCACCAACCGTTGTACGTTTTGCGAAAAAAACCGGCTTTGCTAGTTTGACAGATTTAAAAATACAATTATCTGCCGAATCCGGCTTGCGCCACAATGCCAATGAGCATTTAGGTTATGCCGATGTTGAATTAAACGAGCCCTTTCATGCCATCACCTCAAAATTGAGCCACAATGCCCAGGTGACCATGAATGAGACGGCCCAATTATTAGAAGAACAGCTGATGTTGGCTGCCGCTGAACTGATCGCGACTCGTGAACGCATTTTTGTCTGCGGAATCGGTGCTTCCTCATTGATCGCACAAGATATCCAACAAAAATGGACTCGTTTAGGCAAGATCGTCGTGTTTGAAAATGACTACAATCTCTTGTTGCCGCAACTTGTCAAAAACGAGAAAAAAAGTCTGGTCTGGGTCATTTCCAACAGTGGACACACGCCTGAGATGGTTCACTTAGCCGAAATCGCTAAAAATCTTGGCGTTCCGATCCTGTCACTCACCCGCTTTGGTAGCAATCCGTTGACGAAGTTGGCGGATGTTCCCCTGCAAGTGTCCCGTTCCAAAGAAGCCAACCAGCGGAGTGCCGCTACCAATTCAATCATCGCCCACCTATTAGCGGTCGATGTCCTTTTCTATGTCTTTTTAAGTAAAAATGAAAAGCTGGCACGCAATATCTACGCGTCACGCCAAGCCATCGCTGATTTTCGTGAGAAGTATTTGTAAAATGTTAGGGAGCTATAGCCTCCTACTCTTTATTAAAGCGATGACTCTACCCATTGATGAAACGTTTTTTACCAATCAAAGACAAGAGGCTGAATGTCATCAGCCTCTATTTTTTATGCTAAGCAATGATCCCCGTTGTAGAATGAACTGGACGTTGCATTCATTCTTACTCTGTCTCGCTAGATAAAATCCGCTCCTGTTTTCTCCTTGCTCGCGACTACTTTCCTCATTGCCCCTCCTCCAAATACGAGACTACCCACGAATCAAATAGTTTTTGATACGCAGCTTTTGGGCGGTCTTTTTCTTGATACACCTTTTGTGCGATGGCCGCTTGGAGCCAAAAAATCGCTTGGATCACTTCACGACTAGTCTGAGCCTCAGGTACATCCGCCCAGACGGATAAAGCGATCGCCTGTGTTTGGGCAAGCTGTTCCTGTGCAACTTGTTGTCCATTGGCAAACGTCGTCAACTGGAATTCATTGCTGATTTTTTCGTAGGTTGGATAAGTATAGCCTGCCGCTTCTCCTAAGACATAATAGAAAAAATTATCATTGTGATTGATCATTGTATAGCCTTTTTCAAAAAAGACATCTGCCGGCGCCATATTCTGGTTCCACCGGGTCCAATAGGAGATTTGGCAATTCTCCGTCAATGTTGTCTGCTCTTGGCGATTCAAGCGGTAAAATCCATCATTCCAGACCCGCACAACAAAGCCGAGACTTTCAACAAAGGCCGCCAGCTCATTGACATAATCAATAAAGACTTCGATTCCACTTGCTTTTTCCCCATAGCGCTCGCGGGCTGCTTCGATCATTTGCGGAAAGTTTTCTAAATGATCAAAATCAATAAACTCATCGGCACCAATATGAAAATAGGTGCTGTCTTCAAACAGTTGCGCATATTCCCGATAAACTTCCTGAATAAAAGCTACCGCTTCTGAATCCAAAATGTTCAGTGCTCGATCATCACGCGTACCATCGGCTGTCGGTAATTGCCACTCGGGTTTTTGAGCCAACACTTGCCGCAAATGACCGGGAGAATCAAAGTCCGGAATGATGGCAATGCGATGTTCGTGGGCATATGCGATCAATTCACGGATCTCTTGTTTGGTCAAATACTCCTCCGAAACGATTTCTGGAAATTGCTCTGATTCAATGCGAAATCCTTCATTTTCGGAAAAGTGTAGCTGTAGATGGGTAAACTGGAAACAAGCCATACTACGAACGACAGCTTTTAAATCCATCAAGGAGTAAAATTTGCGACCAATATCGATCATTAAGCAACGTTCGGGGATAGCCGCCGTATAAGAACCTTCCCGCAACTGATCAGTAAAGAAATCTCGCCAGTATTTCGTTGTAGCAGGATAGACCTTCTCAGGAGTTGAGACAATAATCCGTTGCTTTTCAAAACGGAAATCTGCATCAAGTGATGGCCTGAGAACGATTTGGGGTTGGTGGTCTGGCATTTGCCAGCCCATTGTTGCAAAAATAGCGGTTGCTTTTTTATAATCTACGAATTCATTGTGTGCTTCATTCATCTTCGTTTCTCCCAGTACAATTAATAATTTGTTCCCTTTTATGAAGGTTCCTTTCTATCATAACACCTGATTATAAGAACGTTTTCATTTTGAGAGATTTCTTAATAAGTACTAATCAGAAAAGCCGGTCCTGTGTATGTTGGTTAATTGCCTATTCAAACGATCATCCCAGTAAAGCCAACAATTCTCATGTAGTTGTCGATCGATTCGTTATAACTTTTCTGGAAGGATGTGAATGGGAAAAAGAGCCAGCTTCCCAATGATGATTCTCTCCCCTACACTACTACAAAAGAAAAATCAGCTGAGCTGCAATTGGCCTTTACTATTGAAACAGTCCCTGCTCCAAATAATCCACCAACGGACCCAAGTACTTTTTATCTGTCCAATCACAATCTTGTCCGTTGGCTTCCATGAGCGCCTTCATCTGCGGATCATAGGTGTTAGGCGCTTTCTTAGCCGCAGCTTTTCTTAACATTTTCACTAAGTTTCGATCAAAGAAATTCATTTTGCTTTCCTGCCATTGTCCTCTGCCGTAAAAAAGGGGGATGTCTTTTAGCGGACCCGTGAGATTCTGTTCTCTGAGTTTTTTCACAACATCTTCTTCAGGAGCAGAGGCTCCCGCACAAAAGATAAGTATCTCTTTGTCTTTTAGCTGGTTGGTATTCTTTTTTAAAAAGGACAGTCCAGCAATACCCGAAGCATAGATTCCCCCACAGAAGATAATTGTGTCATAATCCATTACTTCAGCTATTTTCGCTTTTGGGGTTTCTAGGCTGGAAAAACCTGTTGCATCTTGAAGCCAGTGGACATACTTTTTGACAGCGCCGTATTTCGATTGATAAACAATCATGCCGTTTTTCATGGGGGAACTCCTCTCTGCAGTTAGGACTGCACCTTATGGTTTTGTGCCAGCTATTGCTTGTTCTAAAAACGTTTCGTACGCTTTTTCCTGTTGTGCATAGATTTCATCTAGTGGAATACCGGGTGTCGTTACTGAGAAAATCGTACCGATTCCGATCGTGTAAATGAGCATATGCATGTGTAGCTGTTTGGCGGTTTCTATACTGATAGTCAAATCGACGGCAATCCTTTGGGCTACTTGAGGATTCGTCTCCAACTGATACAGATCTTCTAATGACGAAACATTCGCTCTTTTTTGTAAGACAAAAATACTCAAAATATGGGGTTCTTCTTTCGCCAATTGCAAATACGCGTGTCCGGTACTGCGAAACAGATCCTGGGGGTCGCTATGGGCTTCTAGATACGCTTGTAAAAATTGCCGTGCTTTCTGCTCTACTTCTGTTCGCAGGCCCTCCATATTGGTGCAGTAACTATAAATGGGCTGGACTGAACAGCCTAACTTCTCGGCAATGTTCTTGACGATCACTTGCTCCATACCGCCTTTTCGTGCAATCTCAAAGGCGGCATCAACCACCATTTCCTTTGTTATTCGTTGTTTCGGCATTCATTGCCCTCCTTAAGCACAAGTTTCGTTATATAAACTCTTTATATAAATCGATTATATTCTTTAGTTCCTTCGAAGTCAATTGGATCCAAGCCACTATCCCTCGCTCTTTCTATTGAATAAAGAGCTGTCGCTTTCTCACAAATCATCGTTCATAGGGTGTAAATCTTCCGTTACTTTCCAATGATTGCTGGCTCTTTTATCCGCATAAAAAAGGTACAGCCCACAGAAAAAGGCTGTACCGTAGATAATACGTATGGGCTCTTTTACACTCGAAGCTGCTACACTTCTGGGGTGTCCTCTGGTGGCGCTTCGGGGATCGGTTCTTCCTCTTCATACAAGGAGGAAACCCGCGTATACCATTCAAACACATGGGTAATGACCACTTTAGCTGCCGCATACACAGGAATCCCTAAAATGACCCCAACAAGGCCAAACAGTTTTCCTGAAGTCAAGAGGACTAACAGGATCGTGACAGGATGAATCGACAACTCGTTTCCTAGAACTAATGGCGAAATCAAGCGGCCTTCAATGGTCTGCTCAATGACAAAGACGATCAGCACTTGGATCAGTAACACGGGTCCACCGACGATTCCTAAAAAGACCGCAGGGATCATGGCCAAAAAAGATCCTAAATAAGGGATCAAATTTAGAAATCCCGCTGCGATCCCCAGTGTGATGGCATAATCTAAGCCAATGATACTAAACCCGATCATAAACATCACTGCGACCGCAAACGCCACCGTCAATTGTCCCCGAATATAGGAGGATACTTGATCGTTCATCTCTTTTAAGACGACCAGTGATGGCTGGCGCATTTTGGTTGGCAGAAATTTAACAAAATAAGGGGCTAGTTTACGGCCATCTTTCAGTAGGTAGAACAAAATAAATGGCATGGTAATGACCGCTAAAACGATCGTTGCAACGGCGCCGAAGAAACTGCCTAGATTTTGAATCGTGCTGCGGGAAAGGTTTTGGACGATATCCGTCAAAGAAGAAATCAGCTTCTCATTGGAGGCTTCGATCTGCTCTTGGACTTGTGAGAAGATTGGATCAGAGAGGATCTCATTCACCTTATTCTCGATGATCGTCAAGTAGCCTGGCAAATTATCCGCAAAGCTCATGGATTGCTCTTGGATCTTAGGGATGATCACCACCACACCCCAGACGATCAGACCAACCACTAAAATAAAGAGACCAAAAATACTGTAGATTCGTTTGATTCCCTTGCGTTCTAAGTAGTCGACGGTGGGGTTCATCAAGTAATACAAGATCCCCGCCAAAATGATTGGCAATCCGACGATGGCTAAAAATTGCCAGACGGGTTCAAACAAATACGACACTTTCGTAAAGAGCAGCAAAATCAAGAGAATCAATAAAATGACCAGCAAGCTGGTCACTGCTTGATTGTTTAAAAACCATTTCCAAAACCAGGAATGCGGCTTTTTCTGCGTTTCTTTCATGACATTCTTTGCCTCCTAGTCGTACGTCACCTGCATGCCGACTTCTAGTTTCGGCAGAACAGTTGGCGTTAAATAAATCGCACTTGAAAGCTGATCTTCAGCCGGCACTTCGTCAAAGACAAAGGTCACATGCTGGATCGTTTGCAGGATTTGGTTTACGACCGTCCCTACATATTGGACTTGATAGGTCTGATCACCAAAAGTGATCTGGTCCCCTTTTGTGACGACTAACGCTTGCGAATCAGGAATCGTTTGAATGACTGAATATTCTCGCAGTGTGTCGGTCGCTTCTTCCCCAAAAAAGATGATCATTCTTTCTTGCGAATCGATCGCTTGTGGACCGATTTCTTTGATCGTCCCTTTTTTCATATGACAAACTCCCCTTTCTATCTTCTTGTTTATTATAACATAAAGAGTTTTTCTACCCGCCCAAAACCGCATTCTATGGTAGAATTAAATAGGAATGAAACTATTAGGAGGTTTTTTTATGTTGCAAACGATTTATTTAGGTACGTACACTCGTCGCGAAAGTAAAGGGATCTATTCGATCGCTTTAGATACGGAAAAAGGAACACTGACCGATTTGACCTTATGCGCGGAAGAAAAAAGTCCGACTTATCTTGCCCGCAGTAAAAAAGAAGCAGTTTACAGCGTCACAGAAGTAGATGGCAACGGCGGCGCAGCTGCTTATACCCCAGACTTTACCTTGCTGAATACCGCAACGGAAGAAGGCGCACCACTTTGCTATGTAGCAGTTGATGAAACCCGTCAGCTTTTATATGGTGCCAACTACCATAAAGGTGAAGTGAATGTTTATAAAATTCTAGAGGATGGCAGCATCGAAGCAACGGACAGCATCTACCATGATGAACCCGTCGGCTCTCATGAAAACCAAGACAAACCTCATGTCCACTATACTGACTTAACACCAGACCAACGTTTAGCAGTTTGTGACCTTGGAACAGACCGGGTATATACTTATGATATTTCAGAAGATGGCAAACTGACAGAAGTTTCCGTTTACGTGGCAGAAGACGGAACTGGTCCACGTCATTTGGTCTTCCATCCAAATAACCAATACGCTTACTTAGTGGGCGAATTAGACAGCTCATTGACTGTTTTACGCTACAATGAAGCAGATGGCAGTTTTGAGAAAATCCAAAAGGTGCCAACGATCCCTGCGGACTTTACGGATTTCAACAGTGGCGCTGCGGTACGTATCTCGAACGATGGCCGTTTTGTTTACAGCTCAAATCGCGGCCATAATTCAATCGCTGTTTTTGAAGTAACCGATGAAGGCGCTGGCCTGACTTTTGTTCAATCAATCTCGACTGAAGGCGACTTCCCTCGCGATTTCGATTTGGACCCGACAAACGATTATCTCGTTTGTGCCAACCAAAATTCTGATAACCTAACGTTATACAAACGCGATGAAGCCACTGGCAAATTGACTGTCTTAGAAAAAGACATCTACGCACCAGAATGTGTCTGCGTCTTATTCAAAAAATAAAGTTTTGGAGGATTCCCCCATGTTTGATAAAACACCAAAGGAACTTGTGCTCAAAGATTTTTCTAATATCTACAATAAATGTCAATCAACCTTTGAACTAGTGACGAGCCGCAAATACAATGAATCATTGGTCCTATTAACGACTGCAGAAACGTATGCGATCGCTGAAAAAGCCTATATTCGCTGCGATACTGCCAAAGAGCTGCAAACAGCGGAAGTCATTGCTTTCTTTGATGCTTTTGAGATCTATTATTTTGAATTAAAACAAGTCCTTTTTCATGATGAC
This sequence comes from Enterococcus sp. 5B3_DIV0040, assembly GCF_002140755.1. NCBI lineage: Bacteria > Bacillati > Bacillota > Bacilli > Lactobacillales > Enterococcaceae > Enterococcus > Enterococcus sp. 5B3_DIV0040. Next base: position 248,899 of record NZ_NGLC01000001.1, on the reverse strand, counting down.
GATGATTTTGTTTCTTTAAAAAATCGTTTAGAAAAAATGAAAGACACTTACGAAGCATTGACAGCCTCATTTCATTTGTTATGATGAAATCAAATCAAATGTGAAAAAGGTGACGTTATGAACCAAGAACAAGTGTTGGATCGTTTACGAGAAGAATTGGCCATGCCGTTTTTCGAAGCAAAACTAGAAGACAAAGAGTATTCCGAAGAAGACTATCAACAAGTCAAAGCGGATTTGGTAAAATACTTTGATGACTATGTACGCAATGTAGAAAATTAAGAAACAGCCTGCGATGATTCCTTCATCGCAGGCTGTTTTACTGTTATAACGTCACTAGAAAGTTTTGATTCGTCGTAGCTTCGATTTGAGGATGCTGTTTTAAATAGTCAGCAATCAGTTCCGTCATATCGACTTGAATCTCACGAACGATTTTTTCGGCAGAAAACATGGCGTAGTTGCCACCACCTACTGCACGGTATTGGTTAATGACGATCTCTAATTCTTGATCCATCGCAATGGCTTTTTCTTCAAAGTCCAAGCGGGTGATTCGCTGACCGACGGGTTGACTAAGATCGATCGTATACTCGATGCCTTCATACATATCGTAGTTATAATATTGCGGTTTTGGCTCAATAAAAGCAGGATTGAAGACGATCTGACCGTCAACAACGGCTAAATAATCCGCCGTTTGTTCTAAAGCGGCTTTTAATTCGGCACCTGTTATTTTGACTACAGCTAACGTATTTGGGTAAATATAATTAGTGATCACATCTCGCATCGTGATGGTTGCGCCAAAGCCTTTGCCTTCATTGTTGAAAAGAGCAGTACCAGAAATTTTGGCGCCGCTGGCAGCCATCTGAACATGATTGATGAATTCAATATAAGGATGCTCTTTCAAGCGTGCCCCCATCGGATCGGTGATTCGCATATCCCCACTGACTTTGCCTAACGGCTGATCTAGCCAGGTTTGTAATTCTTCTTCGATGGGTGCTAACAAAGCCAACGTCTCTTGATCTGGGACAGCATCTGCAACAGGGATCAACGCAGCCGTACTGTTTGTGACATGAACCCCTGTCTGATTTTTTTCAACCGTCAATTCGATGGCGCCGATAAAGCTTCCACGATAACCGGGCTGTACAACGGGGACACCATTGATTTTTGTGGCGATCTCACGGTGCTGGTGTCCTGTGAAGAACGCATCGATTCCTGAGACTTCCTGCAATAATTGATAGCCCTCATTTTCACCAGTCAATAATTCGGTCGGTTCTCCAGTGACTAAATCACGCTCGAAGCCGCCATGGTAGCTGACGACAACGATATCGGCTTGTTCTCTTAAGTAAGGCACATAGTTTTTCGCTGTCTCAACGATGCTGACAAACTGCATCCCGCGAATCGTCGCAGGCTGTTCCCAATGAGGAATATATGGCGTCACCATTCCTAAGATCGCGATCTTTACCCCTTCTTTTTCAATGATGGTATAAGCTTGGCCAAAGAATGGTTCTCCCGCTTCATTTAAAATATTCGCTGCGAGTACTGGTGTTTGGTAGCTGGCGATCGCTTCTTGCAAATAAGGCAGACCGTAGTTGAACTCATGATTGCCTAAGACATGGACATCAACGTCCAGGTGGTTGACGACAGCGGTCAATGCGGCAACGGAGTGCTGGCTTTTGGCGATGTAATAGCTTAAGGGCGAGCCTTGGATAAAGTCGCCATTTTCGATCGTTACGACCGGTCCGGTGGCTGCTTGACGTAGCTCTTTCATTTTGGTAGCAACTTTTGCCACGCCGAATCCTTGTTCCGTGTCATCGGCAAAATTGGTTGGATAGACATAGCCATGCATATCGCTCGTTTCTAAAAACGTGATTTTCATTCAAAAGACTCCTTTTCCCATCAATAGACCAAAAGGGCATGCGCATAAGTCAAAAACCCTCGAAAGCCAGCATTTTCTGCTTCCTTGTGTCTTCAAACCTTATGGCACAAACCCTTTTGTCTTTCATTCTCAGGTGTTTCCCTGATTATACCCTATTTTGACGAAGAAATTCAGAATTATTGGTTCCAAGCATCTTCTAATTGTGGTTTCGCGTTTTCAATCAATTGATCGACATCTTGATCTGTATTAGACAAAATGTTTTCCATGATTGAACGCATTTCATTGTAAGCAGGATCAGCATTTTCAATCACTGGGATCGAGAACAATTCTTTGGTTGCATCTTCTAATTTGGCAGCGACTTTTGTTCCAGGATTGTTTTTGTATTCATCGCTTTCCAAAACAGATTCAACAACTGGCATGTAGCCGGTATCGATCGCCCATGTTTTTTGCGCTTCTGGCGAAGTTAGGTATTTCATGTATTCAAAAGCAGCGGTGCGTTGCTCTGGTGTTGCGCTGTTGAACATATACAAGTCAGTTCCTTGTTGCAAGTTGATTGGTTCTGGACGAGCTGCTACGTCATATTCAAATTTGCCTTCGGTATCTTTTTTAACAAAGCCTTCCCCTGCGATTGAGCCGACATACATTGCGACTTGCTCATTGGCAAATGGTCCAGACAAGTATTGATCAGAACCAGCGATTCGGAAGTAGCCGTCTTTGACACCATCTAGGTAGTAGTTGATGACTTCTTTTGATTCATCGCTGTCTAATTGCAAGTCTTTGTCAAAATCAACGCCTTGATTTTTCATTGCGATGGCATAGTAGTTGTTTAATGAGTCAAAACCAGCACCTACGACTTCACCGTTTGATTTTTCATAGATTTCTTGAGAAGCTTCTTTTAATTCTTCAAGGTTTGTTGGTACGTCAATACCATACTCGTCTAACATGTCTGCATTGTAAAACAGCATTTCTGTAGATTTGTTGAAAGGAATCCCGTATTGCACGCCGTCGATTTGTGCACCATCTAAAAGGGCACTGCGGATCTCTTCTTGGTCACCCCAACCGATAGTATCATCGTTGATGTATTCGCCAAGGTCAACTAGCATGTCATCTTGGGCAGCATTCCATAACCAACCAGGATATGCTTGGGTGATAGTTGGCAGATCTTTTGGTGAAGGCAAGGTTGAATTTACCTTTGCTTGCAGATCAGAGTAGCTTGATTGATTTTGCAATTCGATCTTGATGTTTGGATTTTCGTCCATGAATTGCTCGGTCAATTTCGTCAATGATTCTTCTTGCGCACCATTCATTGCATGCCAAAAGGTGACAGTCGTATCTTCGCTTAGTTCTGTAACGATTTCATCACTTTCGGTAGAACCAGATGAATCGTTGTTGTTTCCACAAGCCCCTAATACCAATGTCGCGGCTGCAGCTGCTGCAAATGCAAGTTTCTTTGTTTTCATTTTTTCCTCTCCTCTATCACGCTAAAATAATTTTTTCACCGCGTTGCGGCAATATTCTTTCACCATACGGATTCACCAGATTCTCTGGTTTCAGCGTATGGATTGGAACCAATCGTTGGGGCTCGATCCATGCAATGATCTGATCTAAATCAGCTGGTTTCGCATGTCCCGAGTTTGGCAAACGGACAAATTCGATCTCCAGTGCTGCCAATTGATCCAAAAAGACTTGATAAGCTGGATCAAAATCGCCTAACGGCTGCGCATCACTGTGAATATACAAACCACCCGTCTGCAAGTTTTCAAAATGCGCGACTGCTTGCCAAAGGTACTGGCTCGTGTCGGCACATAATGCCTGATAAGAAATCGCGAAGGCTGGATCGAGAGTCGCTGGTACTTGATCATCGATCGTATAGAACGGTACATCTTTATTGAAAATTTCTTTCAACAAAGCAGCTTGCGTCGCCTCTAAAACAACCGTCCGCGGCGCGGCTTCAACAAGCGCCATAAAGCGCTCGACATTGGCTGGATAGCCATTGAAAGTAATTTGTCGTTGGGGACTTTCTTTGACCAAACGCACGAAGGTCTCGATCAATTCTGTTTCACTTTCCACTGTGATCGCTTTGGGGTCCGGTTCTCTTTCTGGAAAGCTGATGCTGACCCCTTCCATCATCAATAAATCCGTGTGTTTGGCTAACTGACAGAATTCTTTGGTACGCTCTGGATGATAGCCATGCAAACGCAAATCACCGGTATAAGCGATAAAATGATCTGGCGTGCGAATCAACAAAGCTGCCGCACCGTACGCATCATGATCGACTGGAATGATCTCGACTTCGATTTCCCCGACCCGAATCACATCATGGGGTTCTAAGCCAATCAATTCACGGACAAAGCTTTTTTCTTCATGAGGAACGGGCAGCAAGAAGTCCCCTTTTTGATTCAACACTTCGAGGATCGCTTTGGTTTCCTTCAAGGTGTACATAGGAATATTTGGGTCTAAAAAGTTGATCATCTTGGAATGATCCAGATGGGCGTGGGAAAGAAAAACTGCTGTTTCTTGGTATTCTTTCGTTTCGCTTCCTTGGTACGTGTAATCTAAGCGTGGATCGTAGACATTTTTCAGTTCTGGTATCCAGCGATGCGCAACTAACGTTTGTAATTCTTCATCTGGTAAGGGTGTTTCTGGATGATACTCCGAACCGAAGTCAAAAAAGATATGGGCATCTTTGTACGCAACTTCGATGACGGTCCCTCCAATCGTTAAGATCCCGCTATGAAAGGTAATCGTCGTTTTATCCTTTGATGCCATCTTTAGCCACTCCTTTGATAATTTCTTTTCTAAAGATCAAGTAAATGATCAGAATTGGAATGACGGTCAAGGTCGCTGCCGCCATTTGTAAATGAACGTCACTGCCGCTTTCTGTGGTAAAGGCAGCCAATCCATTATTTAAGAGACGGTATTTTTTCTCATTCGTCACTAACAACGGCCATAAGAAGGAATTCCAGCTAGAGATGAAAGTCAAGATCCCGACTGTCACCAAGGCTGGTTTTGACATGGGGATCAAAATCCGCCGAATGTAAGCCAAATCGCTAGCACCGTCGATTTTGGCCGCTTTGTAAAAGGTATTGGAAATACTTTGCAAATAACCGTTTAAATAATAGATGTAAAAAATACTGGTCAGAAAGGGAATGATCAACGCACTATACGTATTCAATAAGCCCATTCGCGCAATCGTATTGTAATTGGTAAAGATGATGGATTCATATGGAACCATCAGTAAGGAGATCATCAAACCAATCACGAGACGCTTGTATTTGAATTCAAGACTCGTTAATGCAAAAGCAGCTAAAATTGCCGTGATCAGCGTCGCTATGGTAGTGACCGCTGAAACAAAGACCGTATTGAAGAAGTAGCGTAAAAACGGTGCTCGGGTAAAGACTTCCCCGTAGTTGCTCCATTGGAAAGACTCTGGCATGATCGTCGGTGGAATACTGGTTGCTTCACTGTAGGTCATTAGACCAGCTAAAATCATATAGACAAAGGGAAACAGCGTGATCACTGCTAAAATTGCTAAAAACAGCATCGAAACAATCGTGACAATTTTTTTCATTCGTTTATTCGCCCACTTTCTTCAAAAGTTTATTTTGGATAAAGGTGACGAGCAAAATAATGATAAACAAGATCACGGTTGCCGCCATTGCAATCCCCGGACGTCCGGCGATATGGAATTTGTCATAAATATAAAAGACTGCCGTGGTTGCACTGCGGGCGATCCCTGGCTGTCCGCCAAACAAGGCATATACTTGAGTATAGACTTTAAAGGCACTGATCAGATTGACCGTTAACAAGAAGGCAAAAGTCGGGATCAACTGCGGAAAGGTGATTTTCCGAAAAATCTCGCCATCGGTGGCGCCAAACATTTTTGCGATTTTGTAGTGTTCTTTGTCGATGTTGCGCATTCCTGCCAACAAGATAATAATGTTGAAGGCGAGGCTCGTCCAAACGCCAAAGATGATCAAGGTCGTCATACTCATATTGACATTATCCAGCCAGTTGACTGGTGGAATGCCGACAAGACTCAACAAATAGTTGATGATCCCGTAAGAGCCATTGAAAAAGTAGCGAAACACGATCCCGATGGCAATCGTACTCGTGACATAAGGCATAAAAAAGATCGTTTCAAAAAAACTTTTGTATTTGACTTTTTCAAAAATGATCCACGCAATCGCTAAAGAAAGGATCAACGCGATCGGTACGACCGCAAAAGCAAAGAGCGCCGTATTTTGCAGTGCTCGAAAGAAGACTGGGTCCGTTAAAACCCTTTGATAGTTCTCAAGCCCAGCATACTGTTGGTTAATCAAGGTTCCTTTTTGGAAACTCATGATGAAGGAACGAAACAGCGGATATACACTGAATAAGAAAATAATGACCAATGAAGGCAGTAAAAACAGCCATGCTTTCGGTTGGTTCTCAGGGTTATAATTTTTTTTGAACATTAGTAGACCCGCTCTCCTTTTTCATCAAAGATAAAGGCTTTTTTGTAATGAAAATCAAATGACACTTGCGCGCCTTCTTCAATGATTTCTTCAATACTAACGATCGATTTCATATGTTTGTCAGCCAGATCAAAGTTCAAGATTCGTTCTCGTCCGATCAGCTCCACACTCTTGACTTCCGTTTGGAACAAACCTGCTTGCAAGGTGGTCAGCACATCTTCTGGACGAATGCCTAACGTGTATTGGCCGTCTGTTAATGGTTTCTTGAAGCGAAGGTCAGTAAAACGGTCAACTGGTACAGTGAAGGCAGGATGGATCATTTGGCCATCTTTGACTTCTACTGGCAAGATGTTGATGATTGGATTACCGATGAATTTCGCTACAAAAAGATTGTTTGGTTCTAAGTAAAGGTTTTGCGGATCATCATTTTGTTGAATGATCCCCTCGTTCATCAAGATGATCTTATCACTGATAGAAAGAGCTTCTTCTTGGTCATGGGTCACGAAGATCGTGGTGATGCCCACTTCTTTGACTAACCGACGGATCTCTTCACGGATCTTCAAGCGCAAACGGGCATCTAAGTTACTTAATGGTTCATCCAGTAGTAAGACTTCTGGACTTTGCACCAAGGCACGCGTGATCGCTACCCGTTGCTGCTGTCCGCCCGAAAGGGTTCCTGGTTTTTTCTGACTTAACTCTTCAATATTGGTCAGTTTCATGAACTTTTCAGCAATTTTCTGCGCTTCGTTTTTCTTGATCTTTTTCTCTCCGACTGTCAGTGGAAACATGACATTTTCTAAAACAGTCATATGGGGATAAAGGGCATAATTCTGAAAAACAAACCCGATATTGCGGTCTTTTGGCTCGGTCTTAACAACGGAAGAACCATTAAAGCGGATATCGCCATCGGTGGGACTCAACAACCCCGCGATCAAATTCAATATCGTCGATTTCCCACAACCACTTGGTCCCAACAAACAAACCAAATCGCCTTTTTCTATTGTAAAATCTACTGCTTTCAAGGCTTCAAACTTATTATCGAAAACCTTCTTCAACCCGACTACTTCTATCAAAACTGCCCCTCCATTTTCTCTTTTTCCTCCGAATAGTTGACTGGCATTTCAAGTCACAAAAAAAACGAACTCTTGATGTTTCGGTCAAACGCTCAAAGAAATTCGGTTTTAATCATAACAAACGAATGTTTTTATTCGATACCATTATTGTAAATGTTTTGTAAAAATCATTGGGAATTATGAAAGAATTTTTAATTAATTTACCTTTTAATGAGAAAACAATGAGCCAAACAACGCAGTTTCTAGCCAGTAAACACGAACATTTTAACGTTTTTAGAAAATTTTCATGAAAAACGGGTAAAAATTATCAATCCTTTAGTATCCATTGATGTTAACACTATTTTTACGCGACTTTTTGTCCAAAAGCACCTTTAGTAATTGTTTACTAAGACCATCAGTATTTCTTCTTTTAAAATAACAAAAAAAGGATGATTATTAAAAAAACAATCATCCTTTTTCATTCTATCCTTCGCCTCAGTCACCCGTCAGCGTCAGCAATTTCGTTGAAACTTGCTCAAGAAAATAACGGTCGTGTTCAATGATTAGCATAGAAGGCTCCACCAAATGGATCACTTCCTCTAATTGCTTCTGATTGAAGACGTCCAAATAATTTAGCGGTTCATCCCAGATAAACAATTCTGCTGGTGTCGCTAATGATTTGGCTAGTTCCACGCGTTTACGCTGCCCCATGCTCATTTGCTGGATCGGCGTTTGAAAGACAGCTCTTTCCAAGCCAAGCTTTTTTAAGTTATTTAGCAGATCTTGATAATTCAAGCCATGCTCTTGGGCAAATTCTGTCAGCATCCCACAGTTGTCCTCGTAGTTTTGTCGGACATAACTGATGGTGATTCCATGGGCTGTTTTGATCGTCCCTGTCTGCTGTCCATCGAAAGTACCTAAAATACTCGCAATCAAACTGGACTTGCCAGATCCGTTGGCCCCTTGAATCCCCAAGCGCTCTTTTTGACGGATCGCAAACGTCAGCGGTTTAAACAAAGGCTTCTCATAGCCGAGCTGAAAATGCTCTGCTTCCAGCAACACATCATGATGGCTAACAAGCGGAGTCATTTTCAGAGGATCAATCCACTCAATGTCTTTTAACAACGCAGACTTGTCTTGAATTTGATCTTCCATCCGTTTAACGATCGCTTTCGAGCGCTTCATGGTCCGTGCCGCTCGGGCACCGATCGCCCCCGTATCATAGATTGCCCCGCTGCCTTTTTTGGTCGGCGACCCTAATTTGTCCCGTTCGCGTCCTCGGGACCACTCCGCTTTCTCGGCTGCCGTCTGCTTCAAACGACCGATTTCTTTTTTCAACTTGCTGTTTTGTTCTTGCTCATACGCATCTTTTTGCTGCTTTTGCAGCTCATAGACTGAATAATTCCCTTTGTACAACACCAAGCGGCTTTTTTCGATCGCCAATACATGATCGACGACTTCATCGACAAACTGTCGATCATGGCTCACAACAATAAACCCGGTTTTTTGCTGCAAATAGCGGGCAACATGTTCGCGAGCAGTCACATCCAAATGGTTGGTTGGTTCATCGATCAAAGGAAAATTCTCTTCATCAACGAACAACCGCGCCAACAGGACTTTCGTTTGCTCTCCGCCAGATAAAGTGGCAAAGGGCCGCCAAAGAACTTCTGGATCAAGCTGCAGCAGGTTCAATTCCCGTTCCAAACGCCACTGCTCAAATTCGCCAGATTCCTGTAAAACAAAAAGCGTCAGTTGCTTATCGTCAGCGACAGGTAAGGGAAAATAAACGAATTGCTGCTCATGGGTGATCGAGCCGCTATAAGGCAATTCATTGAGCAGCAGACGCAGCAAGGTCGTTTTGCCGCGACCATTTCTGCCAATCAACCCTAATTTCCATTGTGTATCAAGGTTCAAGTTGGCATCCTCAAAAAGCAACCGTTCTTGGCTGTCAAAGCCAAAAGTTAAATGATTAATACTGATATTCGACATAAATATACCTCGTCTCTATTCACGGAATAGAGTAGACCTAAAGCTATTTTCAGAATCAGTTTTTAGAGGTACACAAAAAGATCCCCCATCGAAAAAGTCAACCAATCCTGAAAATCTGCAGACTATCCCCTTGGAGGAACAGTTTCATGCAGCTTTCAACAAATTGGTTAATTTTTCAATGGAGGATCCCTCATTTCGTTTAATAGTGCCCTAAGTATAGCATTGATCGGCAAAAAAGCGCAAGTTCAGTACCCCCTGTTGCTTTTCCTTTATATTTTATTCACAAACTAAACCCGTTATCGCTGGAAACGTTCCATTAAAAAACACTTGAAACACAAAAAAACCATCAGGTTGGTTAGTCCTGATGGCAAAAGGAGTAAAATGAAAAATAAAAAGGTTGTTGGTTGTGAATTCATTATACCTCCGATAAAAAAACTTTACATGTGAAAAACATAACAGTTAAATTAAATAACTCTTGTTTAACTTGAATGTTTATCATTTTTTTAACAATAAAGCCGTCATCCGTTGAATGGCAAAAGAAATTTCGTCGGTTGCTTCATCTTGCTTGGCTTCTGCCGCATCAAAGGCTTCTTGGTCGATTTTGTTATCGAGACTCAAAATCATCTCATCACAGCCAGCAACATATTTCATATACGCCCGCTCGAATTTTTTATGGATCCCCATCACATTCGCTGGGGGACGTAATTTGCTGATTTTTTCCAGCATCAAACGGTATTTGTCCGTGCCTTCTTTAAAAATTCTAGTAATCTCTGCTAGCCGCTCAGGTGTTACCTCGGCTTCTTTCTTCTCGTCGATCGCTTTGCGGATCTCTTCATAATTGGGATTCATTTTCTCCCCGATCGCTTCTGTTTCTTTGACAAGATCGTTGATTGTTTGTACATAAAAACCTAAGTTTGGTCGCACAGTGGGTCCCCTACTTTCTTTGTTATTATCTCCTATTTTACCGTTTCTTACTGCAAATGAAAAGGTCAAGTAACAGCCGCAGGGTTTATCGAAAATAAGCCAGCAAAAAAGGCCTGCTGCCCAGGGAGAAGGACAGCAGACCATTGATTGTTTTTCCGTTTATTTTTGGCTTATTTGCGTCCCATTGCTCGTTGGATCGCTTTGACGATCTCAACGACTGGAATGATCGCAAAGGAGGCGCCTAAAACGATGCCCCATTGATACAAGTCAAGGTGTGCAACACGGAAGATATCATTTAATCCTGGCACGATGAAGATCACCAGCATCAACGCAAAGGACAACAGGATCGCCCAGTTGAAGGCTTTGTTTCTAAATGCCCCTACTTTAAAGAGCGACTGATGGATCGATTTGACGTTGAAGGCATGGAACAACTGCATCAATCCTAACGTGGCAAAGGCCATCGTTAAGGCATCGGCATGGATCGCATCGTACGTATTGTGAACGGGCCATTGGATCGCTGACCAATAAACGAACAGCACGGTTGCCGCTTCTAAGATCCCTTGGTAGATGATACTGCTCATCACACCACCAGAGAAGAAGTTGGAACTGCGTCCCCGCGGTGCATGTTTCATTAGATCTTTTTCAGCAGGCTCCATTCCTAAAGCAATTGCTGGGAATGTATCCGTTACTAGGTTGATCCAAAGCAAGTGGATCGGCAATAGCGAGTCCCAACCCCACAAGGTTGCTAAGAACAAGGTCAAAACTTCTCCTAGGTTAGCGGCTAGCAAGTATTGAATCGCTTTTTGAATATTGGAGAAGACTTTTCGTCCTTCTTCCACTGCTACGACGATCGTAGCAAAGTTGTCATCTGCTAGGACCATATCGGAAGCACCTTTAGAAACTTCGGTACCTGTGATCCCCATGCCGACACCAATATCGGCTTGCTTCAGTGATGGTGCATCGTTGACCCCGTCACCAGTCATGGCAACGACTTTGCCTTCTTGTTGCCAAGCTTTGACGATGCGAACTTTATGTTCAGGTGATACCCGTGCATAGACTGAGTAGTTCGCTACCTTTTGGGCAAACTCTTCTTCGCTCATTTTATTGAGTTCAGCGCCAGTCAAGACGGCATCATCATCGCCCGGTTTGATGATCCCTAAACGTCCCGCAATGGCTTCAGCTGTATCGCGGTGGTCTCCGGTGATCATGATTGGACGAATCCCAGCTTCTTTGGCTAAACGTACCGCATCGGCTGCTTCTGCCCGTTCTGGGTCGATCATTCCGACTAAGCCAGCAAAGACCAAATCATTTTCGACGATTTCTGATTCTAAGTTTTCTGGTACTTGGTCTACATATTTGTAGGCCATCCCCAATACCCGCAGTGCTTGTTTTGCCATATCGGTATTGTTGAATAAGATTTTTTCTTTTTCTTCATTGGTCATCGGCAGCTCTTGGCCGTCCAATAGTACTTTTGAGGTTCTGCCTAGCAAGACATCTGGTGCGCCTTTGACAGCAACTAAATAGCGGCCGTCTTCTTGTTGGTGGATCGTACTCATAAGTTTTCGGTCAGAATCAAATGGCAGATCTGCTACCCGTGGTTCTTGATTGACAAGATCTCGCACATGGAATCCTTGATCCATCCCGAATTGCACCAATGCGGTCTCAGTCGGATCACCGATCAAGTTGCCTTCTTCACCAAATTTTGTATCATTGGCAAAGTTCATGACTTTTAATGCCATGTTGTCTAACGGAATATCTTCTGAAGCAGCATGTTGCTTGTCATTGACATACAATTTTTCCACGGTCATTTGATTCAACGTCAACGTACCAGTTTTATCAGAAGCGATAATATCGGTTGCCCCAAGGGTTTCAACCGCTGGCAATTTACGGATCACTGCATTTCGTTTCGCCATTACTTGCGTACCTAAGGCTAAGATGATCGTTACGATCGCTGGCAGCCCTTCTGGGATCGCCGCTACTGCTAATGAGATCGAAGTCAATAGCATGTCGACCCATGACGTATTGTTAAAGATCGTTCCAACAAAGAACATGATCACTGCAATGATAATGATGGCGATCGTCAGGAATTTTCCTAGTTCATTTAAGTTACGCTTCAATGGTGTTTCGGTTTCTTGGGCGCTAGCCAGCATGCCAGCGATTTTCCCAACTTCAGTTCCCATCCCTGTATTGACCACGACCCCTTTGCCGCGGCCATAGGTCACATTACTGTTTGAATATGCCATATTGACGCGATCGCCGATACCGACATCCGTCCCTTCGATGACGGTCAATTCTTTTTCGACTGGTACGGACTCACCGGTCAAAGCAGCTTCTTCAATTTTTAAAGAACTTGCTTCTAAAAGGCGTAAATCTGCCGGTACGACATCTCCAGCTTCTAATAGGACAATATCCCCCGGCACCAATTCATCGCTCTTGATGGTGACGGTATGACCATTACGCAACACATTGGCATTTGGTGTAGACATTTCTCTTAGTGCTTCGATCGCCTGCTCCGCCTTCGCCTCTTGAACGACACCCATGATCGCGTTGATAATGACAACTGCTAAAATAATAATTGAGTCCACGACTTCATGGGAAACGACTGCTGAGATAATCGCCGCCGCTAGCAAAACAATGATCATTAAATCTTTGAATTGTTCAAAGAATTTTTGTACCATCGATTTCTTTTTGCCTTCTTCTAATTCGTTGGGACCGTACTCAGATAAGCGTTTTTGTGCTTCATCGTTCGTTAATCCATTGGCATCTGTTTGCATTTCTTCCAGAACATGCTGCGCTTCTTGCGCATAAAACGCCTGCGATAGCTGTTCCTTTTTGTTTTCTTCTGACATGTTTCTCCTCCTTTTATATTTACTCTTCCTTTATTGTACATGATATGAAAAAAAATAGACTTATGTATGCACTGTCTAAGCATACATAAGTCTCACTGTTTAAGACAGCACCAGAAATTTCTTTCAGGATGGTGATACTGCCGCAGATAAAATCCGCCAATTACTCCCTCATGTTCATGTCAATAACCTACATTATACAAAAACTTTTCAGGTCTGGCAATTTTAATTTTGCTGAAACTAGCAGAAGGATTTCTCCTAAGAATCAGGCGATGATCGAACCGTTTGGCATGCCTTTTGGTGCTTCCACGATTTGCAGACGACCGTCATTGTCTTCTGCTGAAAGGATCATTCCTTGGCTGACTTGTCCCCGCATTTTCCGCGGTTTCAAGTTAGCAACGATCACGACTTTTTTACCGATCAAATCTTGCGGTTCTGGATAAAATTCAGCGATCCCCGATAAAATTTGACGATCTTGATCATCTCCCGCAGCTAAGCGGAATTGCAGCAACTTGTCGGCGCCTTTGACTTTTTGACAGTCAACGACTTCTGCCACTTTTAATTCGATCTTGTCGAAGTCTTCGTATTTGATCTCGGCTTTTTCGGATTGCAATGTGGTTTCTTCTGGATTCCATTTGACTGTTTCTTCTGGACTTTGCGTCCCTTCAGCCATTTTCTTTTGGATGTAGGCTACTTCTGTTTCAAGTTCCAAACGAGGGAAAATCGGTGTGCCTTTGGCAACGACTTTCGTACCGCTTGGAAATTCACCAAAGCGTAAATCTTTCAGATCCATGGCAACAGAAGCCAATCCTAATTGTTGGAAAATATTGGCTGGTGTTTCTGTCATCACCGGTTGCAATAAGATCGCAACGATGCGTAAGCTTTCCGCTAAATGAACCATTACACTGTTTAATTCAGCACGCTTTTCTTCTTCTTTGGCTAATACCCATGGTTGAGTTTCGTCAATGTATTTGTTGGCACGGGAGATCAATGTCCAAACTTCTGACAATGCCGTACTGAATTCCATTTTATCCATGGCTTCATGGTAACGACCAACCACATTGGCCGCAGTCGTTGACAGCTCGCTATCAAAAGGCGTCACTTTTGAGGCATAATCTGGGACTAAGCCATCACAATATTTATTGATCATAGCGATCGTCCGATTCAACAGGTTGCCTAAGTCATTGGCTAGATCGTAGTTCAAACGAGAAACGAAATCTTCTGGTGTAAATACACCATCGCTACCAAAAGGAACCGCCCGTAAGAGGTAATAACGCAACGCATCTAAACTGTAGCGCTCCACTAACATTTCTGGATAAACGACATTGCCTTTAGATTTCGACATCTTGCCGTCTTTCATCATCAACCAGCCATGACCAAAGATTTTTTTCGGCAATGGCAAGTCTAATGCCATCAGCATGATTGGCCAATAGATTGTATGGAAACGCACGATTTCTTTCCCAACCATATGCACGTCAGCTGGCCAATATTTTTGGAACAAGGAATCGTCGTCTGAGCCATAGCCCAATGCCGTAATATAGTTGGATAACGCATCGATCCACACATACACCACGTGTTCAGGGCTAGCAGTGACTGGAATGCCCCATTTAAAGGTCGTTCTGGAAACAGCCAGGTCTTCTAACCCTGGTTTGATGAAATTATTCAGCATTTCATTTTTACGTGATTCTGGTTGAATGAACTCGGGGTGCTCATCATAGTATTCAACCAAACGATCGGCATATTTGCTCATGCGGAAGAAATAAGAAGATTCCTTCACCAATTCTACCTCATGACCGCTTGGCGCTTTACCGCCGATGACTTTGCCTTCTTCATCTCGGTAAACTTCTGCTAATTGCGTTTCAGTAAAGTATTCTTCATCAGAAACGGAATACCACCCTTCATATTCACCAAGATAGATATCTCCTTGATCAAGCAATTGCTGGAAGATTTTTTGAACAGCTTTTTTATGGTAATCATCCGTTGTGCGGATAAATTTATCGTAACTGATGTCTAGTGTGTTCCATAGTTTCTTGACGTCAGCTGCCATTTTGTCGACGTATTCTTGCGGATCTACGCCAAGTTCTTCTGCTTTTTTCTCAATTTTTTGACCGTGCTCATCGACACCCGTCAAATAAAAGACATCAAAGCCCATCAATCGTTTGTATCGTGCTACCGCATCACAAGCGATCGTCGTGTAAGAATTCCCGATATGCAGCTTGCCGCTTGGATAATAAATTGGCGTCGTAATATAGAATGTTTCTTTTTCAGCCATGGACGCAAGTCCTCCTTTTCACTAGTAAAGTGTATACTTAGGTAGTATACAGTTCGCAACCCAAAAATGCTATAATTTTAATCAAAAAAGCGGATAACCTAAGACCTTTTTCCATGGTCTACAAGGAACAAAGGAATCGTTTTGGTCCTTAACACGCAGCAAATAAACCAGCAGATTTGAGCATTTCTCTTCTACTAGTTATCATAGCGCAGATAGCCGTTCACTTCAATGTTCTAGGGGAAGAATCTTGCTTAGATACAAAGGGTGCTAGTGAGGGAGTTGCTTCTTTTTTCTGATCGTTTTGTGTCTTCCAAGCGGCAACTAGCGATTATTCGATCATAAATTCTATCATCAGCGTTTGTGGTCCCTCTTCTTCAATGGTCACTTCTTTGATCAAGCGATAGGTTCCTTTCGACAAGGTGCCAAAATACTCCGACCAATTGATTAATAAAGTTGTTTGACTGTGGGCAGAGGCATAAAGACCGATGTCTTGAAAAACCACGTCTTCTTTAAAAAGGAGTTCCCGCCATTCATCCCCCTCGAAAACATCCACTGCAAAATAGTTGTCGTAGATCACCCTCTGATCGGAATGATTGTACAGTTTGAAGCGTCCGGATGTTGCTGTGCTGATTTCCACTTCCAGACGAAGGGTTGCTTGTTGAGGGAATGGGGGCCCCATAAACGTATCGGCAGGGATTCGATTGACACTTTGCCCAACCATCAAATCCGTCGGCTGCTCTTGCAGCTGACGGAAACGGGTACAGCCACTAATGATCAACAACAGCAATAGAAAAACGAGAAACTTGATTGTCTTCACCTCTTTGTCCCCCCTCTCGAAAGAATTCTCTGCGGCTCACCTTCTTTCCTCTAGTATACCTATTTCGTGCCTTTTCAGCAGCATTTCTAGTCATTTATTGCTTTTTTTGAGAAAAAGGATCTGAAAAAGCTTCTTGCAGACGGTCTTTGATTAACAGGTGCTTCTTTTGCTATAATGAGGAAGACTTCACTTATAGAAAGGAACGCTATGACTCGAAAAAACAAACAGCATTTTTTGCTTTTAACTGTGCTTTCTGTGGGACACTTGCTTTTTTCAACCACAAGTTACCCCTTTTTGTTTGCGTACTTCAATAGCCATGATTATGCTGCGCTCTTTGCAACAGCGATGGCAGTCCTCCGTGTGCTTTTTTTGCTCTGGATCGCTCTTTGGGGCTATTCAGCACTCAAAGAACACCCGCCGTCTTCTTGGCTTTATCTCGCATTATTTTTCCTTAATTTGATCGTTCCTTATTTTTTCCGTTAAGGAAAACCGTCGCGTTCAGCTACTTACTTTATCTAAGGCAGGAGAAACCAATGAAAGAATTTACCTCAAAATCAGCTGAAAAACACTACTATGAAAAAGAAGCGTCAGAAGCAGAGTTTCTTACATGGTATCAGGCGCAAGATCAGCCGAAATACGAGAAACCTTCCGTAACCGTCGATATGGTTTTGATGTGTTACAACAAAGAAGAAGAACAATTAAAAATTGCGCTGATCCAAAGAAAAGGCCACCCTTTCCGTAATTCTTGGGCATTGCCGGGAGGCTTCGTCAATCCCAATGAATCGACGGGGCAAAGTGTGATCCGTGAGACGCAAGAAGAGATCGGGGTCACCATCTCCAAGCAAAACATCGAACAGCTGCATACCTTCAGCACCCCAGATCGCGATCCTCGCGGTTGGGTGATCACCGTCAGCTATTTGGCTTTTATCGGTGAAGAACCCTTAAGTGCCGGTGACGATGCGAACCAAGTACGCTGGTTCTCTTTAGAAAGAAAAGCCAATCAAATTTATTTGACCAGCGGCGAGATCGAGATCATTCTTGACCTAGTGACTGGCGCCTCTGTTGGAAAAGATACGTTGGCTTTTGACCACAGCGCGATCATCCTCAAAGCTTTCAAACGGGTTGCCAACAAGATGGAACACGAGCCACAAGTGCTGCTCGTGTTAGGCAAAGACTTTACGATCACGGAAGCCCGTAAAGTATTCGCCAAGTTTTTAGGGATCGATTTTAAAATGATCGATCATTCCAACTTTAAAAAATCCATGCTCCAATATTTTACGGAAGTTGGCGAAAAGCCCGTCGGCATCGGGCGTCCCTCAAAGATCTATCGCTTAAATGACGCATTTTTAGGTGACAAAATGTAAAAAAATACAACCCCCTGTCAGACCGTAGTTTGGCAGGGGGTTGCTGGTTAATCATAATTAGTGAACGTGGTTCCTAGAAACAAAAATCAGAAAGATTTTTTCTATACCCAAGGCGATCCCTGGCGTTCCTTCCAGTTCAAGCGGCTCAGCTGCTCATTTCGCCTGAGAGCCGTTCTAGCTTCTGTTGGTCCTGCGTATCCAACGTAACAAAACGCAGTTCTTTGCCGTACCACTGCGCTTTGTACTGGATTTTACGAACGAATTGATGCCAATCACTGATGCTGTAATGACCAGCTTTTAAAACCGTATCTTCTGCGATTTGTTCCAAATAGATCGTATCGTACTGTTTTACGAGATGGTAGCTGACTTGATCGATGAATTCCCGCTTTTGACAGCAGTGAAAACGATAAAGGCGAGCGACCTTTCCTTTTAGCTTCTGATAATTTCGCGCCTGGGTCAAAAGGATTTTTTTCCGTTTGACCGCCGTCGCTTTCACCTGAAGCTTGCGTTCTGCTCGCGTCAGCTTTTGCTTCGTTTGGATGGCATGTTCACAGGTGATGGGTATCGGCTGGTTGGCTTTGACCAACTGCTGCGGATCATAAACAACAGCGACAGAGGCTTGCTGCTTCGGCAATGGCGAGATCTCTTCCAAACAAAGGATCGAGATGTAAAACTCTTCGTTGTTTTTTGCTGAGATCGTTGCCGATTTGATCTTCCCTTTGATCGCCCGATGCTTTTTTACGGGAACCAATGTTTTAAGCTTTGGCAGCTTGATTTGATCGTCTTCAAAATAAATGGTGTGCTGCTGATTATTGGTGGTATACGATTGCCAGATACTTTTTTTGGTTTTCATTTTTGGAAAGCCAGCCCGCTTTTGAAAGTAATTTCGAAACGCTCGGTCCAGATTCCGTTGTGCATTCGCCAATGCCAAACTATCGGTCTCCTTCAAAAAAGGATACTCCTTTTTTAGTTTGGCTGGCGTCAACCCTTGCTTTGCTTCATTGTTGGCCAGCTCCTCCATCTTTGCCTCTAGCAGTTGATTGTACGTAAAACGTACACAGCCGAAGGTTTCGATGAAAAACTGTTTTTGCTGTCCATTAGGATAGATCCGAAATTTGTATGCTTTTAAAACACCCAGTTTCATCTCCTCCTAACACTCCCTATACCTTTGACGCTAGTTCCCCTTTTTTTGTGCTAACTTTTCTTGATAGATCTTGGCTTCTTTTTTCGTGGCATAAACGAAATGTCCTGGTGCGATCTCTTCCATTGCTCGTTCTTGGTTATCGTTTGGTTCGCTGACGTATTTGATCCGTTTGCGTTGACGCTCATGGTCAGGATCTGGCAGCGGAATCGCTGATAAAAGACTTTCAGTATACGGATGGACCCCGTAATGATAGATTTCATCGCTGGTGCCTACTTCTAGCAGTTTGCCGTTGTGCATCACGCCGATCCGATCGCTGATGTGTTTGACCATCGATAAATCATGGGCGATAAACAAGTACGTCAATTTATGTTCTTCTTGCAGATCTTGCAGCAAGTTGACGACTTGGGCTTGGATCGAAACATCCAATGCCGAGATCGGTTCATCACAGATGATGAATTTTGGATCGACGGCTAACGCGCGGGCGATCCCGATCCGCTGACGTTGTCCACCTGAAAATTCATGAGGATAACGGGTCCCGTGACTTGGGTTTAGTCCGACGGTTCGCAAAAGTTCATCCACCCGATCATTGCGTTCTTTTTCATTTTTGGCTAGTCCGTTAATATCGATCCCTTCGGCAATAATGTCCCGAACTTTCATCCGTGGATTCAAGGAAGCATAAGGATCTTGGAAGACCATTTGAACTTCTCGACGAAAATCAGCCAGCGGTTTCTTGCCTTTGATTTTCATAACATCTTGTCCATCAAAAAGAACTTCGCCTCCGGTAGGGTTATTCAAACGAATCACCGTCCGTCCAGTCGTCGATTTTCCGCTTCCGGATTCACCGACTAGACCAAAGGTTTCTCCTTCATAGATTTGGAAGGAGATATCATCGACGGCTTTGACTTCGTCTTTGCGGCCAACGTTAAAATATTGTTTGAGATTCTTTACTTCAAGTAAAACTTTTTCCAACCGTTTCTCCTCCTTTAGACAGATGCCTGAGTATTTTTTTCTTGGAATTTTTTCCAGCGAATCAAGATCTCATCCGGCGGAGTCACTTTCGGTGCTTGCGGCGCTAATAGCCAAGTGGCCGCTTTGTGCGTCGGTGAGACGTCAAAGAATGGCGGTTGCTGTTCAGCATCGATCTGCAAGGCAAACTCGTTCCGTGGATAAAAAGCATCGCCTGTTGGCGGATCTAACAAATCTGGAGGTGAACCAGGAATCGCGTACAAGCGATCGCCTGTTCCTTCTAACGTCGGCATCGAACCTAACAAGCCCCAAGTGTATGGATGTTGCGGGTTGTAGAAGATCTCTTCTGCGGTCCCCACTTCGACGATTTTCCCACCGTACATCACGGCCACCCGATCCGCCACATTGGCAACGACCCCTAAGTCATGGGTAATGAAGACGATGGACGAATTGATTTTCTTCTGGATATCTTTTAATAACTCTAAGATTTGTGCTTGGATCGTTACATCCAATGCAGTCGTTGGTTCATCTGCAATCAAGATCTGCGGGTAACAGATCAACGCGATCGCAATGACGATCCGCTGCCGCTGACCACCAGAAAATTGATGCGGATAATTTTTCAAGCGTTTCTCAGCATTCGGGATGCCGACAAGGTTCAATAGTTCCAACGCTTGTCGCAAGCCTTCTTTTTTACTGATTTTGTTGTGCTTCATCAATGATTCTGCCACTTGCTTGCCAATCGGCATCGTTGGGTCCAATGAAGTCATTGGATCTTGGAAAATCATGGCGATTTCCTTGCCACGGATTTTTTGCAGTTCTTTTTCGGATTTTTTCAAAATGTCCGTCCCATTGAAGAGGATCTGGCCATTATCGACATTGGCATTGCTGGCTAACAACCCCATGATACTGCGGGTCGTCACGGACTTGCCGCTCCCAGATTCGCCCACGATCGCCAAGGTTTCTCCTTTGTATAGATCGAAACTGACATCGCGGATCGCTTGGACTTTCCCAGCAAAGGTGTCAAAAGAAATTTCTAAGTTTTTCACTTCTAAGACTTTTTTCATAGCAATCACTCTTTCATTTTCGGATCAAAGGCATCACGCAAACCGTCTGCCAGCAAGTTGAACCCAATCATAATCACAGACAAGGTCACAGCTGGTACCCACATTTGGTAAGGCAGGAACAAGAAGGTTTTGTAGCCATCGCTTAGTAACATCCCTAAAGATGCTGAAGGTGGTTTTAATCCTAGCCCAATAAAGCTTAGGAAGGCCTCGAAGAAAATCGCCGAGGGAATACTGAACATCATTTGTACGATGATCACGCTGGAAATATTCGGTAATACGTGTTTCATCGCAATCTTGAGGCGACTTTCCCCCAGCGTCGTTGCGGCTAAAACGAATTCTTGATCTTTTAGTTTCATCGTTTGGGCCCGTACGATCCGCGCCATTGGAATCCAGTTAGTGATCGCCATTGCTGCCACGATCGAGAAGATCCCAGGTTCAAAAACCACCAACATCAAGATCATTACCACCAAGTTGGGAATACCAGATAAGATTTCTAGAAAACGTTGCATCACATTATCGATCCGTCCACCTAAAAGACCAGAGATCAGGCCATAGGTTACACCAAAGATGATGTCAAGCATTGCCGCGATAAACGCGATCAACAAGGAAATACGTGTCCCTACGAATAGACGACTCAATAGGTCACGACCCAAGCCATCCGTTCCTAAAAGGAAATACGTCCCGTCAGGAACATTGGCAGCTGCATACTTATCTACTAGCTCGCCTCCCACCATCGCATAGCCGTTTAAGCCATTGATGTTGATACCAGGAATTTTCGGCGGCAGATTTGTAAAGGTTACATTTTGCGCGGTTGGATCATGCGGCGAGACAAAAATCGTAATGATTGAGATCGCGATAATGATCAGCAACAAAATGATTGAGAAGACCGCGGCTTTGTTCTTTTTCAGACGACGCCATGAATCTTGGAAAAACGTTAATGAAGGGGTTGCGATCGCTTCACGCTCTTCATTGGTATTTTTTTGTAACGGTTGAAATTTGGCTGCATCGATGGCAGCAACATCATTTGCTGTGTAAGGTTTCTCTGCCATTAGCCACGACTCCCTTCTGAAACTCGGATCCGCGGATCAACGATTCCATATAAAATATCAACAACAAGAATAACAAAGACCAACATCGCGGAATAAAGAATTGTTACCGCCATGATCGTTGGATAGTCATTGGTCATGATTGATTTTACGAACTGTTCACCGATACCTGGGATCGCAAAAATATTTTCTACGACAAGAGAACCCGTCATCAAACCGACAGCTAGCGGTCCTAACAGCGTCAATAATGGAATCAAACTATTCCGCAAACCATGCTTGAAGGCAATTTCCCAGCGGCTTAACCCTTTTGCTCGTGCCAACTCGACATAATCACTATGCAGCACTTCCACCATCTCGGTTCGAATAAACCTGGCGGAATCCGCTAACGGCGACATCGCCAAGGCGACGGTCGGTAGGATCGTGCTGGCAAAAGTCTCCCACTTAGCAATCGGTAAGATCCCTAGTTTGATGGCAAAAATGTATTGCAGCAACACGGCAAAGACAAAGTTAGGGATCGAACGTCCTAAGATCGCCACTAAGGTAGACGTTGTATCGATCCAAGTATTTTGCTTCATCGCAGAGATCGTTCCTAAAATGATCCCAAAGAACGTACCAAAGATGATCGCTTGTAGCCCTAGTTGCAGTGAAGGTCCGATTCTTCCTGATAATAAATTCGCTACTGGCTGGTTTTTAAATTGGAAAGAGATCCCAAAGTCACCTTTTAGTAAATTGGTCAAATAAAGCCAATATTGGGTAATGATCGGTTTGTCCAATCCTGCTTGCTCATTTAGCAAGGCAATTTGTTCTGGACTTAATTTTTCAGCATTCGTATATGGTGTTCCTGGCAAAAATTGCATCAAGAAAAAGGTGATCGTGGCAATCAGCCATAATGTTAAGACCATGTAGAACACTCGTTTCAATAAATATTTCAAAAAGCTGTTCACGCAGTTTCCCCCTTAAGTATTTTGACTTCTATTCAATAATTATGTAAATTAACATAGTACGAATCATTAAAAAGGAGTCAGATCATGAAAATAAAAAAAAGTAGTGGGCTCATACCCCTCCTATGCCTCGCAATTTCTGGCGGATGGTTAGCCATAAAAAATGAATTTTCCATAGCAGCTCTTTCAGATGCCCTTTTCTTGTGGGCGCTGTTCTTTTTGATCATTGGCGGTTTTTTATGGGTATTTGCTTCTGGTTTCTTTGACCATTTTCAATACTCCATGAAGAAAGCTTTTTCCAAAAATAAAACAGATTATCTGAAATTATCCCAAGTCGGCAAACAGAGCTACGCCTTTTGGTTATGGCCTGGTGTCTTCTTGTTATTCCTTTCATTGCTCTTTTTAATGATTGCTACTAGTTAATTTCATTCTTATAGTTTTACTCATTGAAATGAGAAGCAAAAGGCTGAGACAAGAAATTGTCCCAGCCTTTTCTTCGGCATTTCAAGTCAACTACTCGTGATTATTCGATTGATGTCCACTTGTAGTCGTATTGTGCGCCCGCTGCGTGAGCAACAACACCTTTGACTTTTGTTGCACGTAAGTGTGCTTCCGCTTTTTGATAAACTGGAATGACACCTTGTTCATTCATAATGATTTTTTCTGCATTGACTAGATCTTCCCAACGTTTGTCAGGGTCATTGGCATTGGTTGTACCCGCTGCTTCAACGGCTGCATCATATTCTTCGTTGCTCCATTGCCCACGGTTGTATGAGTTGCCTGTCGTAAACAAGTCAGTAAAACTACTTGCATCGGCATAGTCAGCACCCCAACCACCCATTACTGTATCAAAATCACCAGCGTTTGAACGATCCAAACGAACAGAGAATGGTACTGGACTTAACGTGACTTTCACACCGTCCAATGTTTTTTCGATCGTATCTTGCAAGTACTCAATGATTTTCTTCGTTGAGTCTGTATCAGAAGCTAAGATATCAAATTCTAATGAATCGATCCCTAATTCTTCTTTGGCTTTTTCCCAATGTTCTTTGGCTTGTTCTTCATTGTATTCAATGACGCTGCCAGCTGCTTCCGTGAAGTCTGTATGATCACCAGGGCTGAAGGTCATGCCTTCTGGTACCAACCCAGTTGAAGCAATCGAACCATCCCCTAAGATCGATGTCACTAAGGCATCACGGTCGATCGCATAAGAGATCGCTTTACGTAAGTTTTCGTTACGGAAAGGTGAATCTTCATCACGTTGGTTCAATTCTAGGTAAGAAGTCGTTGCTTCTGGTTGAGAAACGAAGGCTTCATCGTTAGCCATTTGTTGCGCTAATTCACCTGTTAGGATGACATCATCTGCTTGTCCATCTTGGAAAAGGTTCAAGGCAGTTGAGGATTCCTTCACGACGCTTACGTTGATCGTTTGTAATTTAACAGTATCTTTGTCCCAATATTGGTCGTTCTTTTCATAAGCCCATTCCGTATCCGTTCCTGGTCCATCAAACCCAGTCAAGACAAACGGTCCATTATAGACAGCATTGTCGCTAGTTGACGCATATTGATCGCCATTTTCTTCTACCACTTTTTGATTTTGTGGGAAGAAGGATGGGAATGCTAATAAGTAGTCAAAGTAAGGTGTTGCTTTTGCTAGGGTGATTTCTAATTCATAATCCCCCACTGCTTTGATGCCTAGCTCTGATGGATCCGTATCACCTGCTGTGATGGCATCTGCGTTCTTAACTGGTGAAAATAGATACGCGTATTCTGATGCTGTTTCAGGTTTGACTGTCCGTTGCCAACCATAGACATAATCCGCTGCTGTAACAGGGTCACCATTTGACCATTTCGCATCTTCACGTAATTTGATCTTGTAAGTCAGTCCATCCTCGCTGACTTCAGCTGCTTCAGCTGCACCAGCAGGTTGTGGTGTACTGTCAGCATCCAAACGATACAGTCCTTCATATACATTGTTCAATGCACTGAAGCTGATCGTATCGGTTGCTAATGAGAGATCCGCACTTGGCATTTCTTGTGAAACCACTACGTTAAACACTTGTTCTGCACTGCTGTCGCCGCTTGCTGCTGTGTCATTGCTTGAACTATTTGTTCCGCCCGTTGTACAACCGGCTAACGCCACGCCACACACAGCCACTAAACCATAGGCCCATTTATTCTTCATCCTGTCCTACCCCTTAATTGAATTAATTTTCAGAATAATCATGCGATTTCTGAAGTTAGATAAGATTTTAATTAATAATTATTAAAAAAGCAATCCTTTTTTCGATAAAAAACACCTCTGACAGAAAGTTTTCTTGGTATTTACTTACCTTACTCTCATCAAACATTCGTTAAATGCTATTTTTCCTTTCTTTATAAGAAATAAAGCAAAAAAAATAATAAAAAAACATGGTTAAATGTAACTTACATTCATTTTCTGTCTTTCTTTTTCATTTGATCCGTCAAAATGAGAAATGTCTGATAGAAGGGTAAACATACAGAAATCGCCAATGATTTTTTCAAAATAGTCCAAAAAAAGACCTGATCGCATGCTTGCTGATCAGGTCTTCTCGCCTTAAAGACATTTGTTTCATCCCCGAAAGGATGTACTCTTTAATGATTAATGGATCGCGCCGCCAATTGCTTTTAGATCTTCTTTGTCGGCATAATCAACGATGGCTTCCACCGCTGCAGTCAATCCTTTGGCGATGTCTTCGATGCTCATTGCAGGCTGTCCTGCTTTATCGACGACTTGCTGAGGAATAAACGGCACGTGGATAAAACCACCCTTCATTTCAGGGTATTTTGTATCGATCATGTATTGTACTTGATACATGATGTGGTTGCAGACGAAGGTTCCAGCAGTATTAGAAACGGCTGCCGGTATTCCTGCTTTTTTCATGTTTTCTACCATTGCTTTGATCGGCAGTTGTGTGAAGTAAGCAGGCTTCCCTTCTGTTTGGATCGCTTCATCGACGGGTTGATTGCCTTCGTTATCAGGAATCCGGGCATCATCCACATTGATCGCCACTCGTTCTGGTGAGATGGCAAACCGTCCACCCGCTTGGCCAATGTTTAAAACGACATCTGGGTGGATCTCTTCAATTTTCTCTGCGACGATCGCTGCTGATTTCCCAAATACAGTGGGGATCTCTGCTTTCACGATCTGTGCACCATGAATTGTATCTGGCAGTAATTTCACTGCTTCTAAGGCAGGATTGATTGCTTCTCCGCCAAATGGATCAAATCCAGTAATTAATAGTTTCATTTCCATCATCCTTCCCTCTTTGTTTTACCACTAAAATGCCCAAAAGTACATTAAAGCGATGTGGATCACTAACAACAAGAATGCAATTGGGGCTTGTGCTTTAATGACGCCATTGGGGTCTTTCATCTCTAACAAGGCCACTGGCAGTGCATTGAAATTGGCTGCCATCGGAGTCAGCAATGTGCCACAAAAACCAGCGGTCATTGCCAACGCACCAGCAACGACTGGGTCGCCGCCTTGCGCCATCACAAAAGGTACACCGATGCCTGCAGTAATAACGGTAAATGCCGCAAAACCATTTCCCATAATCATAGTAAAGATCATCATTCCTAAACAGTAAGCCACGACGCCGATAAAACGATTGCCTTCTGGCACGACACCAGAGATTCCTTGAGAAATCACATCACCGACACCAGCAGCGTTAAAAATGACACCTAGTGCTGCTAATAACTGCGGCAAGATACCGGCAGTTCCGACTTGACGAAGCATCCGGTCGGAATCTTCCAGCACTGTTTTCGGTTTAGCGGAAGTTAGCACGACTGCCAACAAGAGCGCTAAGATCGATGCGATCCCGATTCCAACTTGGCCTCCTAATGGTGTATAAGAAATCACCACAGCGATCAATGCTAAGCTGATACATGGCACGAAGATCGTACTACCGATCCGTTTAGCCGATGCTTCTGCTTTTTCATCATCCACGTCCACGATTTTACCAATCTGCACTTGTTTGAAGAAGGTCAAACAGCCCATCAAAACGATCAAAATCCCGTCCACAAGATACGGCAAGAAATTCCCGAAAGCAAAGACGATCCCTAGCAGTAACCAAAAAGCAGAGGTGCCTAATCGGGTGGGATGATCCGCTTCGCGAAAAACCCGTACAGCCGTCATGATCGACAGCAATCCGATCAAGATATAAAAGAATTCCAGTAATCCGTTAACGATTCCTTCCATCTATTTGTCCTCCTTCTTGCCATATTTTTTTGCTAATTTACGATCAAAGAGCAAGTTCGACAACGTAGCAATGACTAAGACGATCAATGCGATCGGCAATGAGGCTTGCGCGATTGAACTAGCTGCCACATCGTAGCCAAGAGATTGCAATGTTCCTACGATCAATAGCACACCAGAAGCAGCCACAAAGGTATTTTGCGCAAAGAAATTCCCGAAGTTTTCGTTAGCGGCAGCCCGAGCTTTGATTTTTTCCTGATCTTTTTCATCCAGTTCCCCAAATTTGTTTTCCCCAGCAGCTTGCGCCATCGGGTTAACGATCGGGCGGATAAATTGTGTATGTCCTTGGATCCGAATAGAGAAAAAGCCAGCAAGTTCTCGAATAAACAAGTACAAGCTCAAGAACTTCCCTGGTGTTAAGCCTTTGATCTTTTCAATCAATATGACTGCCTGCTGCTTCAAGCCAAAACGTTCTGACAAGCCGACCATCGGTAGTGTCAGTAAGAACAGTGTAACGAGTCGATTATTGACAAACGCTTCTCCTAACATTGTTAAAAAATCAACAACAGAAATCCCCGACACAAGCGCGGTGACAAAACCAGCAACGATTACGACAGCAATAGTATCTAGCTTCAGCAAAAAGCCGACTAAAATAACTAGAATACCAATTAATTTAATCCATTCCATCAAATCATCCTTTCACGATATGTTATTTTTAATGGATACCAGCTTTTAGTATAATCTATTTTTTTCTTGTAAAACAATGTTTTTTGAATTTTCTTTCGAGGAATACGCTTTCTTTAATGTGTTTTTTAATTACTTTGATAGTAAATAAAAAAAAGAAGAACTGCGCTTGTGCAGTCCTTCTTTTGCTTTTTACGTTTAAGAAGCGGAGGCTTCTTTTTTCATTTGTTTGCTTCGTAGCTGTCCGCAAGCTGCGTCGATATCTGTCCCGTGTTCTTTACGGATCACGCAATTGATGCCGTTTTTCTTTAAAATGTCATAAAAGGCTAGCACATCGGCTTTTTTACTTCGAGCGTATTGGTCATGCTCACTCACTGGGTTATATGGGATCAAATTGACGTATGACAATTTCTTTTTATCCTTCAATAAAGCAGCCAACTGACGGGCATGTTCTGGCCGGTCATTGACATGATCCAGCATGATGTACTCAAATGTGATCCGACGATTGGTTTTTTCTAAATAATAGTCGACCGCTGCCATCAGCTTTTCAATCGGGAAACTCCGATTGATCCGCATCATGGAGGTTCTGACTTCGTTATTTGGGGCATGCAGCGAAATCGCTAGGTTCACTTGCAAGCCGTTCTCCGCAAACTCTCTAATTTTATGCGCTAAGCCGCTGGTTGACACAGTAATATGCCGCGCGCCGATCGCTAAGCCTTTCGGGTCATTGATGATCTGTAAGAAATGCATCACATTGTCATAGTTATCAAAGGGTTCGCCGATCCCCATGACCACCACGTGAGAGACTCGTTCCCCTTCATTGCGTTCATCAAAATAGTGTTGTACTAACATGATTTGAGCCACGATCTCGCCTGCCGTTAAGTCTCGTTGCTTCTTTAATAACCCACTGGCACAAAACGTACAGCCGATGTTGCAGCCGACTTGGGTCGTCACACAAACGGACATGCCATATTCTTGACGCATCAAGACCGTTTCAATCATGTGATTGTCTGGCAATTGGAATAAATACTTGACGGTTCCGTCACTGGCTTCTTGTACCACCATCTGTTTCAGGGGATTGATCACAAAGGCTGCCGACAGTTTCTCAATCAAAGGTTTCGGTAGATTGGTCATTTCTTCAAAGCTGGTTACTCGTTTTTCATAGAGCCACTCCCACACTTGGTTGGCACGGAATTTCTTTTCATTTTGTTCAGTTATCCACAAAGATAGATCTGATTTGGTAAGTCCATAAATCGATGGGTTCACTTTTTTCCCTCTTTTCAAACTAGTCGCTACATACTATAACTGAATTCTTTGTGAAAAGCAACCGTACATTGCCTGATCTTCAAAGCATTCTAGCCCCACGCTTTTGTGGTATTCCTCTTTTTTGAAGATGCTCTTTCTTCCATTCATTGAATCTTTGGCCATAGGAAACCTCTCACAAAGACCTGCATGAAAAAAACAAGCAGTGACAGAACCTGCTCCGATGTACGAAACAAAGCGGCTCTTTCCTGCTTGTTTTCATGAGGGGGCTGTTTCCTCGTGCGCGTTACTTTCATTACATGATCACATTTCAAAAGAAAGCACTCTGCCTTCTTTGGCGGTCAACATGCCCCGTTGCGGCGGCTGCAGTTGCAAATAAAGTTGTAGCGACATTTCTAGTATCAGCTCTTTGTCTCCCTGCTGAAAAACGCCGTAATAATGTGTCTGTTCCCGCTTTTCTTCATATGTATGACTCACAAGATAATATCCTTGTTCCATGGTTTCGTTGCGCTTTTTTGTTTCTGAAAGAAAACGGCGAATATGTTTATACGTAAAGAAACTCAATAAAATGATAACTGCTATTAATACTACATACCCCATTGACAGATTTACACCTCGATCGTTGATGTGGCAAAAGTCGGCTCAACACCAATACTGATCATCAAGGCAGCATCGACTTCACACATCACTTTATCATCTAAGTGACAAACCTTTTCTTTCAAACGGCTTTTGTCGATCGTGCGAATCTGTTCCATCAAAATGACGGAGTCTTTGCCAATCCCTGTGCAAGAAGCGGAAATCCCAATATGCGTTGGTAATTTCGGCTTCGCCATTTTTGCCGTGATCGCCGCAATGATCACAGTGGGACTGAAGTGATTCCCCAAGTCATTTTGAATGATCAAGACCGGACGTATCCCGCCTTGCTCCGATCCAACCACTGGTGAAAGATCGGCAAAATAAATATCTCCCCTTTTTACCATAGGACCACCCTAACTTTTATATTCTCGCGGAACCCTTGCTGAAAGGGTACACGCTACTTCATAGTGAATCGTTTCTAACTGGTCTGCAACATCCTGCATCGTAATTTGTTCCCCATGATTCTCACCGATCAAGGTGACTGGTGTACCGACAGCAAATGCCCGCGGCAAACGAATCATCAATTGATCCATACACACTCGACCGACGATCTCACAACGCTCGCCTTCTACTAAGATCGAGAAGCCTTGCATTTTTCGTAACCAGCCGTCAGCATAACCGATAGGCACGGTGCCGATCCATTCCTGACGTGGAGTGATATATGTTTCACCATAGCCAATCCCCGCTCCTTTTTCAAGTAATTTCACTTGTATCAGTTCAGAAACGAGCGAAAGCGCAGGTTTTAAGGAAAATGGTTCGCTCAGCGCATGACCTGATGGGTTCAAGCCATACATTGCGATCCCAAAACGGACCATATTTCCCACTGCTTCTTTGTGCCATAAAGAGGTTGCGCTGTTGCCTGTATGTATATATGTCGGCAAATAGGGCAAAACAGTTAAGACTTCTTTAAAACGTTGGTGCTGGGTTTCCCAATAGCTCGTGTCTGCTTGATCCGCTGTGGAGAAATGGGTAAAGATCCCTTCCCACTCAAAAGAGGGGTGATCTTCTAACCAAAGAACGGCTTGGCGCACTTCTTCGGCAGTCAAAAAGCCGATTCTCCCCATACCAGTATCCACCTTGATATGCACTTTAAGCGGCTTATTTAGAGGGTTCTCCTCTAAATAAGCGCCTGCTTCTATCAACCAGTCCATCGAAGCGACTGGAAATGACAAATCATAGGTCGTCAGCAAGGAAATATCACACACGTTCACGACACCTAAGATCAAAATCGGGTCAGTGATCCCTGCTTCTCTCAATTCGATCGCTTCATCGATCGTCGCAACGCAAAAACCATCTGCGCCGCCTTCTTTGGCTGCAAGAGCGGTTTGAACCGCTCCGTGTCCGTAACCATTCGCTTTGACCACCGCAAAAAGAAATGTCTCGCTTGGTAAGTGAGCAATCTCATGTTTGATGTTTTCGGTAATCGCAGTTGTATCAATTATCGCTTTCGTTGGTCTATGGTAAGCAACCACCATTTCCAGTTCCTTCTTTCTACTAGTGCTTGATCAGATGAACAAATTAAGTTGGTTTTATGTAGTCGGCTGTTCGTCCATGAAGTATCAAAGTCTTCTTGACTGACAGACTACTTCAACTTGGTTTATTCACTATCTAGTACTTCTAAAATAATTTGTGCAAAAGCAGTATCATTTGTATGGGTGATACTGACAAACGTTTTTTCTAAAGGATGCGGTGCTTTAGTAACGATCGGTGCACCGAATTCATTGGTCAAGACTTCAATATCATGAAAAGAAACTTTGCCGATCCCTGTCCCCCAAGCTTTCGAGAACGCTTCTTTGCAGGCATAGCGCCCACCAAGGAACTCTACCTGACGTTTCAGAGGCAAACGTGCAAATAATTTTGCTTCCTTCTCTGTTAAAATACGCGTTATAAACTGAGGTTTTTTTTCAATTAATTCTTTCATTCGAGGCAGCTCGACTGCATCGATCCCGATTCCTTTGATCATTCTTTTCTCTACCTTCACCTAAGATAGGGTTTTCCAAATTGGAAATACCCCTTGTTCAGCTAGTTACCATTCTACCAAAAAAATGGCGAATTACCATTCAAATCTGACGAGTTTATACGGAGATTAAGATTTTCAATCGCTCATATTTGTTTTTTATATAAAAAAAGACCTTGCAAGTTTCCTTACAAGGTCCACAAACTTAATTAGTCTTGGTTATTTCTGATTACGAAACCGCGTTTTTTGTCGTTGCTGCGGCGGTTGTTTTTACGGGCACCATCTTTTGAATAGTTGCCACGGGCTTTATTGCCGTTGCCGCCACGGTTCCCACCGTTTTCTTTGCGGTTACGATTGCCGCCATTGCTGTTATTGCTGCGACGTCCGTTTTTATTGAATGATTTTTTTCCTTGAGGTAATGGGCGCTCTGGTGTGATCTTCACTGGTGCTAAATCAGCTGGATCTTTCGCCATTGTTTTTAGAAGCAGTGCTGCTAAATCTTGTGCAGAATAACGTTCCAAAAGATCGTCGGCTGCTTGCAAGTATTTATCCAAACCATTTTCATCCAATTTTGTTTCAACGGCTTCGATTGCGGCACCTAATTGACCTTTAAATGCTTCTTTTTCGGTTGGTGGGCGCATTGGTGTCATCCGTTTTTTCGTTAAGTTTTCAATGACATGCAAGTAGCTCATTTCGTTTGGTGTAACGAAAGTCACTGACATTCCGCCTTTTCCGGCACGACCTGTACGTCCGATCCGGTGAACATAGCTTTCAGGATCTTGAGGGATATCGTAGTTGTAAACGTGTGTAACACCAGAAATATCTAATCCGCGAGCTGCTACGTCTGTGGCAACTAAGATATCTAATTGACCACTCTTAAATGAACGCAAAACGCTCATCCGTTTTTGTTGAGAAAGGTCCCCGTGAATGCCTTCAGCTTTGTAGCCACGGGCTTCTAAACCACGTGCCAATTCATCAACGCGACGTTTCGTACGACCGAAAACGATCGTCAATTCAGGTGATTGCACATCCAACAAACGAGTCATGACATCGAATTTTTCGTAATCTTTTGAGCGAACATAGTATTGATCAATCAAATCAGCGGTCATTTCTTTGGCTTTGATTTGAACATGTTCAGGCTCTTTCATGAATTTCACGCCGATATTTTTGATTGCTGGCGGCATTGTTGCTGAAAATAGCAACGTTTGACGAACATCTGGCACTTGGCTGATGATTTTTTCAATATCTTCCAAGAAGCCCATGTTCAACATTTCGTCTGCTTCATCTAATACAAGCGTTTCAACCGTACCTAATTTTAAGGTGTGGCGGTTGATATGGTCTAACATACGTCCTGGCGTACCAACTACGATATGGGGACGATCTTTTAATTGACGGATTTGACGGCCGATATCGGCTCCACCGTAAACTGCTTGAACGCGAATTTTTTTGTCTTTACCAAGACGATACAATTCTTCTTGGGTTTGGATCGCTAATTCACGGGTTGGGGCAATCACTAATCCTTGTAGTTGATGGTTCGCTGGGTCGATTTTTTCTAACATTGGCAAACCAAATGCGGCGGTTTTACCAGTACCGGTCTGTGCTTGACCGATCACGTCTTTGCCTGCTAAGGCTAATGGAATCGTTGCTTCTTGGATGGGTGTTGCTTCTTCAAAGCCGGCACGCTCAACAGAAGTCAATAATTCGTTGGATAATTCTAGATCTTTAAATTTCAAATGGATCCTCCTAGGCTGGTCATCTTTTCGATGCCTGTTTTTCTATCATCGAAGCGTAGGTTAGTTCTTCAGAAACACAAGAGTAGTCCCATTTACTCTTATCTTTCTCTCGGTACCGAAAAACCGCTTCACGAAGGCATTATAAAAGGCTAAAACAAGTGTTGTTTGTCTCAGCCATCATTTTATCTCAAAACGTCAATGTTTTTTACAGTAATCATTCTGTGCTTCATCTTTCGGCGTTAGATAAGTATAACACGTTTTGAAAGTTTCAGCAAGATTTCAACTCCGCTTGTATGTGTCGGAATTTTAGTTAGACGCTTATCTGATAAGAATTTTAGAAGTTTTTTAGAGGATTTTGAAGAAATTCGTTTTCATTTTATTGTACAAGAAATAAAACCCGAAAGCTTTACTCCTCGACAACCCGAGCTTACCTCTTTTTTTAGAAAATTGCAATAGTTTTATTTGATTTTTTTGAATATATGTTCTAATTTCTTTTTATTTCATTATTTTTCGAATATTATCCACCCGAATGCGAGTTAAATCTTTTTCTTCTCGTCCCTTTTTTAATTGTACTCTTGGCCGATCTAGTAATTCAAATTGGGCATACTCTTCCCGCCACTTGCCAAAAAAGAGTTCTCTTAACTGATTTTCCTTCACATCTACAATCATCCTTCCCATTGTCTCACCACCTAAGACAGACCAATACATTCCTTTTTTCTTCATGCGATTAGCAATCTTTGATTGTTGCGACTCCATAATCCCAATTCCATCACTAGAAAAACCATAGTTTTTAGGTGATTTTGTGTACACAAAATCCCGCAAAAATTTCTTGTTAAATTGTTCAAATCGAATCATTTCTTCCTCTGTTTCAACAATTGATTCGATCGTCTCTAACACCAAACGGGCTTCTTGCTTATTGTGTGTAGCAACTGCCTGAAAGAAACGTTCTTGCAACATCGGATGATAGCCCTTAAAAAAATCCTTGATTCGTTCGTTTAAATGATAGCGATCCCAAAAATGAAGATGCTTCCCAGAAAATCCCGCAACAAGCTCTTTGAAAACATACGGGGTATATCCCTTTCCCATATCAGAATTTGTAATTACCACCGTTTCCTCACCTAATTCATAGCGATTATAAATATAGTCCACAACTTCTTCTCGCGCTTTTTTATTACTCATTGATACAATCTCATGTTTATCAATTAATTGTTTTCGATTGCGATATTCTTCCTCACAACCTCGATGGATCACAAAATGAGCCAACTCAGCAGTCTGTTCCCCTTGGCGATTCGTTTTAATCCGAATCCCATCCCCTTCGATATATAAGACTGGAACTTTTTGCCGTTGGTTTATTTGGTTTTCCCCATAATAACGATAAGCTTCTCGTTCTTGATAATACACTCCTGCAAGCTGTACAGCCTTACTAACCGTATCCTTTGTGATATAGATACCTTTTAAAAGCTGAAATGTTTTTACAACTTCACGATAAGGCATTTTTGTCGCTAATTCTGCCACTTGCAACAATAATTCCATTGAAAACCGAGTATATTTGGGTAATCCTAATACTTCATCTACAGGATAGCGATACTCATGATTCCGTCGATAACACTTCCGAGAAAAAGTAATTTCACCAAAAGTAAAGACAACTGTTCGTTGAGCCGTTTTCACGTATTTCCAACCTTGCGCCTGAACTTCCATACCTACTTTCCGTTCAATGGCGTGGAGTTTTTCTAGAAATCGCTCAATCGCTTTTTCCTGGTATTCTCGTTCAAAATCCAATTCGTTAAACATACGCAAATTCCTTTACTGTAGTTCTTTTTCTTCAAGTATAGGAATCCTGCATTTTTTTACCAAATCCTTTTTTGTTCTGTCAAGCAAACAAAAAGACTTTTAAAAAACTCATTGTAAAAAGAGCGATTCAACAAGGATAGTTGATTTTGATAAAATCATAAACAATAAATGTTCCTCTACAAAAAAAGACTCTAAATAATCTTTTAGAGCCTTTTGATTGCTATTCATCTTTTTTATTCCATAATAATCCGATAAACGTAACCACAAACATGAGGCCAAACGTCAAAAGAAAATCATGAAACGCTTCTGAAAAAGAAGCCCCTAAAAATACCAGATTGATAATAAAATAGCCTAGCGGAAGAATGAGAGAAATTGCTGCACACGAAAGTATAAAAACAAGTACTTTTTTTATTATTTCCATACAGCTTTTATCCCACATTTTCCTGCACTAAAAATAATCTGTGCTAGAATGCCTCCAGGTACCATTTTCCCTATCATTTTTTCAACACTTTTGTCTCCTCCTACTACAATATATTTATAGGTTATAAGGCACTACTAGTATCATTAGTAATCCCTTTGATCTATCATGTTGCTTAAGCTGTTAGAATGAGAGGGCAATGGTCGGGCATTCTCCTCCTTGGACTTTACGTCCGTAAAAAAGTCTGCCAACCAGCTGCTCATTCACAGCGTTCGTTTTATGCAGGTTGAACTGCTGTTTCCCAGTACGTTCGTGTCACACCCCAGTAGATTGAATCGGCAATGTGTTTATGCTGGCTTTCCATTGCGAATAATCTGAAGGAGCTGATCATCTTGAACGCAGTAGGTATTGATGTTGCTAAAAGTAAAAGTGTTGTTTCGATCATTCGACCTTTCGGTGAAGTGATTTCTAGCCCTTTTGAACTCTGCCATACTTCTAGAGACATTGATGAATTTATTCATTCTCTTTCCAAACTTGAAGGAGAGGTTAGAATCGTCATGGAGTACACAGGCCGCTATCACGAGCCTGTCGCTCATTGGCTTACCGATGCGGGTTTTTATGTCAGTTTGGTCAATCCAAAACTCATTAAAGATTTTGGAAACAATTCCCTTCGTAAAGTGAAATCTGACAAAAAGGATGCCGTCAAAATCGCTCGTTATGCGCTTGACAACTGGAATGACCTGCGACAGTATAACCTTATGGATAAGACAAGAGACCAACTAAAAATCATGAACCGACAGTTTGATTTTTACATGAAACATAAAACAGCTCTCAAAAATAATCTCATTTCTCTTTTAGATCAAACGTTTCCTGGGGCGAATACTTTTTTTACCAGCCCTGTTCGAAAAGACGGCAGTCAAAAATGGGTTGATTTTGTCACCTCTTTTTGGCATGTCGACTGTGTTCGGAAAGGCTCTCTGGCTGCTTTCACTGAACGTTATCAGAAGTTCTGTACGCGTAAAGGCTACGACTTTCACCCAGAGAAACCAGTACAAATCTTTGAAGCCTCTAAAAAGTTGATTGCTCTTTTACCGAAAGATAAACGGACAAAAGGTCTGATTATGCAAGCGATTGAGCAGTTAAATACTCTTTCTAGGACTGTTGAGCAGTTGCGCCTACAGATGGATCATACAGCTGCGCAATTGCCAGAATATCCGATAGTCATGGCTATGAAAGGCGTGGGCCCATCATTAGGACCACAACTGATGGCGGAGATTGGCGATATTCGACGGTTTTCTCATCGAGGTGCTTTGACTGCTTTTGCAGGAGTAGATCCTGGTGTGAATCAATCCAGCAGCTATAATCAGAAAAGTGTCCGAACTTCCAAACGCGGATCTGCTCAACTACGTAAATCACTGTTTCAGGTAATGGACGTTTTAGTGAAAACTTCGCCTGAAACGGATCCGGTTTACGCATTTATTTCTAAGAAGCGAGCAGAGGGAAAACCGTACTACGTTTACATGACTGCGGGTGCGAACAAGTTTCTACGCATCTACTACGGACGAGTAAAAGAGTACCTTGCATCACTTCCAGGTGAGGATTGATCTTAGTTTTTAAGCATAAGTCGAAACCAGCGATAATCGGTGGTTCTATTTGTCATGCCTTCAATTCAGATAAATCTTTATTCATTTTCCTCTTGACTTTTTATTTGCAGGCTTTAGAAACAAAGTCTTTCTTTATTATCTAATACTTTATAGAAACCAAACTCCCGCTCTTCTTTGTCATAACAATCCTACAAAACACCAGCCCAACATGAAAAAACATGCACAGTAGCTAATTAAGAATTTTTATGTGACAATTCAAAATATACACTAACATCTATTTGTTTCTTTTTTTTAACTGTTTTTTCATAATACGTAACCCTACACTAAAAACATAAAGCTTATAACCAAAAAACAGACATGCAAATAAAAAAAGAAGAGTGGTCAAAAATATGATAACAGATTGACTTTCAATAAAAAAAACAACTAGTGAACCAAACAAAAAAAGACACAACAAAAAGAAAGCGAGAACAATAAAATAGACAAACCAAGAAAATAGATATAGAATTTTTGATTGCTTCTCTTTTTCGCCTATAGAAAACAACTCATCCGAAAAAGCAACGATTATTTCCAATAATAGAAGTATTATGTTCATAGGCTTATGTTAGTTCTATCCAACCGTTTCCAGGGATTTTATCTGCTTTATCAATTGCTTGAGCAATAGCTTTTCCTGGATCAGCTATCTTAGCAATAACTGTAGACAAGCCACTAATAATTTTCCCAAGCTGTTTTATCCTGATTGTAGCTGCCAATCTACTTTGTAACGCTACCGCAAGCGCTTGAAACCCATGTTTTCTAATGTAACTTGTTATAGCTCCTCCTGTAATTGATCCGAGGATTACATTAATCGTTCCGGCTAATACATTCACAGATACTAATCCATGTGCCGCCCTGAAACGTATATCGCCATCATTAACAGATTTATCAAGTCTTTCAAGGTTTTGAAAATCACTTGATGCGGAATCAAAAAAATGAATAAGAGACTGTCTATAATTATTTTTTTGTTCCGCAGACATTTCTCCATGCCTGTTCACTTCATCGTCAACTGCTTTATAAAAATCTCGTTTTTCTTCCTCAGTCATTTTTTGAACATCTAATGGATTCACGTTCAATTCTTCATTGCTGACCTTTTCAGCTGCATATACTCCTGTCCCAGAAGTTATAAACACACTAAATCCGATTATTAAAATACCTAACACAGAAAAAATCTTTGTTATTTTGAACATGTTTCTTGCCTCCTCACGATTTGTATTCTTTTGATCCGCTGTTCCCAAAGCTGAGTTTTTCCCGTTTTTTGTTTTACTCCTTTCCGCCTTGTAACAACCTTCACAAGCACAGATTTACATAGATTTAGAAGAAAAAACAGACTGTTTTTTCTTGTTTTTTTCATATATAATTTATTTTATAAGCATTTTTTATTGTGCCTCGTATATTTGTACTAGATTATCCAATTGCTCAGTAGACAGTCGCTCTAGTTCTTCATACGTCAATCTACTATTCTGAAGAATGCACATGATTTTTTCTTCTCTCAACATCTGCTTCCCATTCCTTCCAGTGTTTATATTTCCAATGATACGGCAAATCATATGCTTTAATCCAAATAAACGTTTTCTCTATCGGTGCTTCAACCAGCTCAGATAATTCGACAATAAGCAACTCTGGTTGTTTCTGACAAAGAGAACGCAGTAGGTCAATTTTTAATTGATCTTTCTTTGTTTCTTTAGCTACGTGCCTCATCTCTTTCACCCTCTCCTATTTTTTCTTCTAGAAAAATCATTCTCGAAAAACGACATGCAGAAATTGTTTCCATTTCCGCTTTTTTTCATTTTCATTTTTTGGTATGCTTTTCTTAGGTTGGCAATCCAAACTATGCAAATCTCACAAATCCACCTTGGCGCCAACCTGGCGGCTACTTTTTCAAGTAGTCGTTTTTTCTTTTTCTTGCGGAATTCGTATTTTGCGAATATACAAGTCAATCTGATTTGAGGTTTTTAAGCGGTATTTCCAACATTCGCCATCTACATAGTCACAGAGATAGCCCGCTTGTGACAAATAGTAATCCAACTCCCGCCAATCATACGCCAGATCATCAATCAACCACTCAATCATGCCATGCTCATTACGTTGTCCTAAAATATAACACTCAAAAGGTCGTTCTTCTTTACTCAATAAAAAGAGCAGATCTTTTATAGATCCGCCCCTTTGTTGTTGCTATGTTTGATCTTATCAAGAATCACTCCAAAAGCCTCAAAGGTATCTATATCGAGCTGGCACAACCAAAGCAAGTATTTCTTTTCTTTGTATGTCCAATCAATTGTGGAGTGTGAAGACAGGAGATTAATATATCTTGATCTTTGCTCATTTGAAGCTAGTTGCCAGCGTTTCTCAAAAATACTTTTTTCATCCATACTCAATCCCCCTCTTCAATTTTTTTCTTTATTCTAAAAAGTGTACTACGACTAAACCCAGTAATAACTTCTACTTCTTTGTATGACTTACCCGAAGTAAGAAGTTCATATGCATGTTGCTTCTTAGGTGTAATCGTGGCTTTCGGACGTCCCTCTCTGTAATTAGGATTATTCTTTTTTGCAAACATTTTTCCTTCTTGCGTACGCTCTACAATCATATCACGTTCCATTTCAGCAACACTCAACAAGGTACGAACGATCATTCTCCCCATCGATGTATTTTCAATCGTTCCTAAATTCAAAACCTTGATCGTAACGTTATCATCGAGTAAAGGCTCAATGATTTCTAATGCTTCCCGTGTATTACGAGCGAATCGATCAAGTTTAGTAACGACAATCTCATCTCCAGGTTTCAGACTATCCAATAACTGATTAAACTTTGGCCGATCTCGTTTTGTACCTGTAAATTTTTCAGAAAAAATATTCTTCTTCTCAACACCATTCTCAAGCAGCTGTTGGATTTGTTCTTTTGTACTTTGAGAAGCAGTAGAAACACGTGCATAGCCATATTTTGTCATTTGCTCCACCTGCTCCTACAAATCATCGATTGTGTACTCAGAGTATCCTTCATAGAAATAGCTAACATCAATACCCTTCATATACAACTCGCGATCGTTAATTTCATCAGTTAGAGCGTTAGAAATCAGATAGCGTATTTCTAAGTCATTTACCGGACTCCGCTCCATTGCAGAAAGATAGTCTTCTTTGTTAATCAAGTTCCAATCCACAACTTTTTGCAATTCTTCTTTCAAAATGAGATCCAACCAAATTCTAGTACTTCGTCCATTTCCTTCACGAAAAGGGTGAGCGATATTCATTTCCACGTATTTCTTGATAATCTCTTCAAAAGAAGTTTGTGGCATCTGATCAATATGCTTTAATGAATGTTCCAAGTACATGACCGGTGCAAATCGAAAATTTCCTTTTGCAATATTGACCGTCCGAATTTTTTCGGCAAAATCGTAAATTTCTGAAAAGAGAAACTCATGAATTTCAGATAAGCCTTTAAACGTGCCGACTTCGATTTCGTTTATTTTTCCTGAATCGTATAATTCCTTCGCTTTTTGCTTGCTGATTTTTTCTTCAGCCTTGGCCAACTTAACTTGATTGATCAAACCCAATTTATTCTCTAAAACCATGTAGAATCCCCTTAACTTTATGACATAAGTTTATGAAACGTTCTTAAACCTATTATATCGCAAATTTAACCACGTATCAAAAACTTATAAGTTTTTGATACGAAAATCAGATGAATTGTTGGTAAAAAAGTGTTCAGAAACTGGTCTGAACACTCGACACTCGCAATTCGCCTGTTTTCATAAATAAACGAGTATACTACAGAAAAAGTAGGTCTGATTCTCAAGTGAGAATCAATCATAATGATACCTAGCTTGAACAATAATTAAAAAATCCTCTTGTACTTTGTACACAAGTCTATGCTCATCTGTAATACGTCTTGACCAATAACCAGACCAAACATTTTTTAAAGGTTCGGGTTTTCCGATTCCTTCAAAAGGCTCTCTCTTAATTTCTTTTATAAGTCTCCGTATTTTTTTAGCTACTTTTTTATCTTGATCCAACCAATATTCGAAATCTTCCCACGCTTTTTCATGCCATAAAACTTTCATTCAAATTCCTCATCCAAATCGAATTCTTTAAGATTAGAGAGTGACCGTTCTACATCGGTAATTGCATCATCCAGTCGGGTTCTATTTAATTTTGATTGCATCAAATAAAAAGTTTCTTGCCAGGCATCATAATCTGATTTGCTTAATACTACTACATCAGTATTATCATTCGTAGTTACAACTAATCTCTCAGAATCATCATTAATTTGTCGCATTAGTCCTCTTAAATTTTGCCTAAAATTACTGTAAGTTACTGCTTCCATTATAATCCCCTCCATTGTACAACACCATTGTACAATCGTTTCCCTTGCATGTCAATGTTATCCACTCTACATTTCTAAACCTATACAGCTCCTGACACGGATTGATATAAAAAATACACTGGCTATATCCCCCTTCCTCTATTCCTAGTTAGTTTCTTATCAGTCCTAAATTCTGAAGGAAATTGCTGTGTACGGATCATTTCCTGGAGTTGTTCTTTTTTATGGCTTCGTTCCTGCTTCAATTGATTTTCTTCCAACCATGTTTTCCCAATCACCGGTAAAGCCGATTTCATAGGAATTACCACTCCTTCATCTGTCATAATCCCCTTTTCTTTTGGTTGATACGCAGAGAGTTGAGTGATCCCCTCAATGATTTCTTTCGATTGCTTTGTACGATCAAAGCCAAGTGTCACATGCTCAATGGATTTCCCTTCTGCTAAAGAGAAATTGATCCAATCAACCACTGAATCCGCAGATGGATCCGACAAACTACATAAAAAACAATCTTTTAAGCTGTTTTTGTGTAACGACCAATAGGACAATAAATCTTCTGGCGATTGAAAAAAGATCATTTCTCTTGCTTTCCCCAATGTCAAATTAAACCCATAGCCTGCTTTGGACTGATAAAGAATGCCGTGATCAACTTTTTGTCGCCCAAAGCTTTTGTCCTCTACCGTACCTGTATACTGACCACCAACCACTTGTCCCTTTTTTCCCCATAAATAAAGAATTCGGTCATTTTCATCTTGTCGAATCAATCCTTTTTTTATTAAAGCTTCTACAATTAATGGATCAATCCCAAATGTTTTTGTCAAATGTTCCTGAATAATCTGTGTGTGTGTTGCCTCTTGTACCGTATAACGAAACGATTCCTGCTTTTGCTTTAAAATACTCCCTTTAGAAAGAATAGGAACAATAAGCGGCGTTTTTCCTGTTCTTTCTCCTGATTGAATCGCTTGTTTTAACTGGTCATTCTGGTCTTTTTTCACCTCAGATACGATCTGAATATTCTCCAATGAGTCATACACTTTTTGCCATCGCAACTTCATTGCTTGGCGATCCATTTGAGAATGGAGATCATCTTTATATAGAGTATCCAAAGTTTCTAAGGTAATGGCTTGTTCGTGGATTTTTTTTGCTACTCTTCGTAAACATGTACCCAAGGAAATCGATTTTTTAGGATCTGCTTGTTTATCTTCTACTGCAAAATAACCGTACAAATTGAACCCATTCGCTATGACTTCAGACGTTGTCCAATTATTCTCCACTTTGTGGATCGTACTTAATAATTTCCAATCAACGGCATATTCTGCGGCAATTTGTTGCGTCAGTTCATACACTTCTTTCGACATGTCTTGATTGAAAGGAATCAATTCAATGTTCTTAATCAATTCATTTGACTCTTTTCCTTGTTTAAAATTCAAATCCCGATCCAGCCGATCATAAAACCGGTGCCCTGCCGCATCATTATCAACACCGTAATAAATCCCTTCATAAGGTAACATGTTCCAATGTTGGTAAGTCTCTTGAATAAAATGGATAACGGTTTGATCCTTTAATCCTTCCATGCAGATCAACCGCGCATTCGTTAACTCTTTATGCAACGACCAATAAGAGAGTAAATCGATTGCGGCTTCAAAGAAAAATAGTTTTCTCGGCTCTCCAAGAGTAAGGTTAAATCCATAATGCGAACGGGACGTTTTCATAATATATTTCCCTGAAGAGCCATTCTTTCGTTTTCCTGTCGTAATTGACGTCGCACCAACTGTTTTCCCATCGGGTTCTCCATATTCTTTCCAGTGAAAAACAGCACTATGATAGACGAGATCCTGAATTAACAAATCATGATCAATCAAATAGTCAACAATTTCTTGATCAATGTGCCTTTCATGAATTAAATAGGTTCTCACACGTTCGGTCGAATCCGATTTTACATATTGATAACGATAAGGTTCTTTCTTTTCTTCAACTGTCTGTCGTTGATCATGTTCATTCAGCTCTTCTCCCAAAAGCAGCCCAACTGCTTCTCTGAAACTATATCCTTCATAGTCTTGCAAAAGCTTAATAATATTATTCCCTCTGGACTGTCCATTATGATAAAAATAGTTTCGTTTTCGATCAATCACAATGGTTTCATGACCATTAATATAATATTTAGGGTATCGCCCACTTCCTTTCAATTGGCCTTTCCCAAAATGAGTAATAAAATCTACAATATCTACATTCGCGGCTTGTTGTATTTCCTCTTTCGAAAATATACGTGCCAGTTTCTTCTCGGTCATTTTCTGTGCCTCCTATACACAAAAAAAGGAAGCGACTTAATAGCCTCTTCCTCTTTGTTGCTCTTGTTTTCTTTTATATTCTGCTTGATACACATCACGTTCATAGGAACAACGGTTCAAAAAATCTTGATACGATTCTTTGACACTTTGCTTCAAAACAAAAACACTTTTTTGAGTCAATTGCCGTTTTGCTCGTTCTTGATGGAACCTCTCCATTTGCTCTGGAGTAAATGTTTGCGTTTGTTTCCACTCTTGGACACTGACTAAGTGACTTAAGTCTTTTAACAGCGCATTCCCCATCATCTTAGAAAGCTCTGCTCGCTTATTCTCTGCATAACGTTTTCCTTCATTTCCTTCTGGAGAATGTTCCCCATACACACGCAGATAAAATGCTGTTTGTTCGGTTAAAAGCTGTTGCAGTTCTTCATACGTTCCAGGTCGTTCCTGATGCAAAAGTTGTTCAGTTATTCCATCAATCATCGATTGATACGGTTTAATGGCAGAATGATTGTATCGCCATGTTCGACGATCCTTTGGCAGGTGATTAATCAGTTCCGTTAACTGTCGAAGCAACAAAATATTTTTTGAATAGCCTTGTTGAAAAAGACTCTTTGTTAACTCTTCTCGCATCAAATAGCTGATTCGTACCAATGCGGGTTCTCGGTTCTCGATCGTATTCGCAAACGTTGATTTCATTGCACGTCGAGTTTTAGGTGGAATCTTTCCCCGATAGACTTCTCTTCCATAAAAATTCATTTTGGGTAAAACATGTTCTGGTTGTCGAACCACAAGCATGGTATGCACATGAATATTTCCCGTATTGTAATGAATTGCTCCTGCCCATTCCACGCTTTCGCCTAACCCCATTTGGTCAA
Organism: Enterococcus sp. 5B3_DIV0040; assembly: GCF_002140755.1. Taxonomy (NCBI): domain Bacteria; kingdom Bacillati; phylum Bacillota; class Bacilli; order Lactobacillales; family Enterococcaceae; genus Enterococcus; species Enterococcus sp. 5B3_DIV0040. Next base: position 204,329 of record NZ_NGLC01000001.1, on the reverse strand, counting down.
TCATCTGTTGGATTGATTGTCTTGTCGCGTGTCGAACGGCCGCTTCGTTCAATGTATAATTTCCCTTTTCATGCAATAACCCCAACTCCTTTAAGTAGTTATTATCGAAAGAAAATACGGTCTGCCACATTGGACTTTCATTGGCCTGTGCTTCTAAAAAATGTTGCTTGATTTGATACTTCGTCTCTAGATCCACATAGTCTTGTCGAGAAGTAAATAATGTACTGATTCGCTCCCCACCATCTCGTAATTGAAGGGCAGGATCAGTGACAAATGCATGCCACTGATCCACAGTTTGTTTTCTTGTTGCTTCTGAACGATCAATATAGTCAATGGCTTTTCTAAACTTAGAACTCTTCGCAGAAATAAATTTTGTTTTTGTCACAACTCCTGGTGAAGCACTCATACTTCAATGCCTTCATCTTTCCTTCCCTCTTTCGCTGCTTTCTTTGCGGTAGCCTGTTGCTTAAAGTGAGCAATTTGTTCACTAATTCGCTTTTCTGCTTCATCCAATACATAGGTTTTTGAACGAGTCGTTAAAACAACATCTTCTGGCATTCGATCAATCTCCAGTGCGTTTACTATATGGTTCAAAACCTCTGTTAACACTTTCGTTTGTCGGTCTGCATAACCCGTTCGAACACGAATCACATCTAATTTTTCTTTCAACTCTTCTAGAATGTTATTCGTAACAACGTCAGAAATAATTTCAGCTAACTCATGGTGATCTTGCTCAGCTCTTGCTTGTTCAACTAGTTCCTCGATAGCTGTCCCATAAGATATTTTTTCATCCCTTCTATCCATATACTCCTTTAACCAATCCCTGGTTTGTTTTGACACATAGGCATTGATACGAACTGCTGTTTTTTCTTCTTGATTCATCTGGTCACTCTCCCATCACAAAGCGATACAATTCCTGTACCTTTTTCATTTCTTCTGTACATAAATTCAATGCAAAAACCACTTCTTTTACGACTTCTGCATACCGTTCATCTAACGCTTTTACTTCCGATCGTTCACTCAATTCCACTAAATGATCATAAAGAAATTGATTCAAAGACTTCTCCTCCTGACTGGCCAATTCCATCAGACGAACTTTCTTATCCAGCGGAAAATCTCTGACTCGCAATTCATCAAAATTCGACACTGTTTTCGCCATAGACAGACCTCCTTTCAAAAGATTTTCTGTTGAACGAATACGCCAACCGAGGCACAGCCGAGGGAGGCGTATTTTTGTTCAAGAGCATAAGGGAAAACTGTACCCATTTTTCAAATGGATCCTTGCAGTGCAAGGGGTTTTCATGGGTACAGATAAAAGCAAAATAGTGCCACTTCTTGCACTATAAATTTTGTGAAAAAGTAGTGTTTTGCACTAAAAAATAGGGAATAGTGCCAGTCTTGGCACTATTTTAAATAACAAAATTCACAGAAAAATTAAAACAGTGCTACTTTTAACACTATACTTTTTCTCTATAGTGCCGGTTTTAACACTATAATTTTTTCATAGTGCCACTTCTTGCACTACAAAAAATCGGATAGTGCCACTTTTAACACCATCAAATAGGCAAATAGTGCCAGTCTTAACACTATAAAAAAAGGATAGTGCCAGTTTTGGCACCATAAAAATATCCCCTAACATGCCCTTAGTGCCAGTTTTAACACCATAACTTTGTGAAATATCCTCTTTTTAAACTTTTTAGTGCAAAGGATTTTCGATACTTTTTCCATGTTATTTTTGATTTTTCTCGATTTTCCCCTTTTTCTTTTCCGGAAAAATCAGCAGCTTTTTAGAAAAATCTTCCTAATGTATTTGACACTTTTTCCAAATGAATTGGATTTTTTTCCTTGCTTCCTTCCTTATTTTTCTAAACTTTTTTCTTTCTCTTTTAGCTTTTCAATCTGCTGTTGATACTCTTCTTTTTGTCTTTGTTGCTCTTCTTGTTGGTTGATATATTCCCGAATCGTTCCTTCCAATTGTTCCATTTGACCATTGGTTTCCATCTGCTGTTTCTCCGTCTGATACGGTAAATCTTTCGATAGTTTGTCGATCGTTTGCGTCAATTCTGTCACACTTTGTTGCGATTTCTCAATGGCTTTTTCGCATTGTAAAATCGCCTTTTCACGTTGATGGATACTATACTGAATCGCTTCTTTTTCCACCATTTGTTGTGTAGGAATGTGTACTTTTTCTGGGTTTAAATCATCCTTACTAAAGACTAATTTCTGTTCAGTAGACTCCCCAGCTTGCGTAAAAGAAAGAGTCACTCGAAGTGCATCCCACTCCTTTGATAAGTGAGAAATTGCCAATACAGTATAGTCATTTTCTCCAGAAAATGTCTTAACTGTTGATCGATCTTTCTGCCCATTTTGATACTCTACAGACACATGCCATTTCCTTGTTTCAAACGAGGCAACTTCTAAGGATGGATTCCCTAACTTCAGTAAAAGTTGCCCTGTTTTTGGATCCATTTCATAGGAAACAAGCTCATATTGAACATCATGAAATTGTAAAAGTTGCCCTTCTTTGATGGTATGATAGACCGGATCTGTCGAAATAAAAAAGTTCAATCCAATCAACAAACTGTAAAACAAAACAATCTCTATCATCCATAAGAAATACCAAATCGATTGCCTCCGACGGAAGTGTAATTGCTTCTTTTCCCACCAATCACGGAAACGATCCATCCGTGTTTTCGGCTGTTCCATCGTGTCCCTCCTCATACAAAAAAAGAAGAAATGCCTCAAACACTTCTTCTCTCATTCACTATTTTTTCCATATAAATAAATCGATTTCCTGCCAATTTGTACTCGTTTCTTTTTTAGAATTTTTTAGCAATGTAGGTACCTGCTTCAACCCATATTTTCTAATATATTGCCGATTAAAGGTTTGATTCAGATTCACCCATTGAATCTTTTTTCCAAGTAATTTTTCCCCATAAATAAGTGGGAAAACAGATTGACAATCTGGACAATCATCTCGATAAAAGAAATAAATATCCCTCGATGAATCAGGGATAGAAATAGGAGGAGACTGTTTCATTTGATAGAAACAATCTCCTCCTAAAAAGAGAAAGAAAAAGAACAAACAACCAAGCGTTCTCATCAAAATTTTCTTCTTTGAAAAACGATTAATACACATCGATATCTCCCAAATTATCTAAATCCGCCAGTTTCCGTTCTTTTCGATCAAAGATTACTTTGTACAACGCATGCCCCTTTTGAGCATCACTTCCAGCTACAGAAAATTCAAATCGAACCATCACTAAAGCGAGCAATTTCCCATTCGTCACCTTTCTCATATCAGTCATCAAATAGACTTCAGGCTCTTCAGATAAATACGAACGAGTTTCTACCGAATACTCTCCTTGATCGGCATCATTTGGGAAAAGATCATTGATTCCCGTACTTGTAACCCACTGTTCCAATTTCTTTTTTCGATTCGCAACACTATCTTCCCTCTTCGTTGTATCATAGTCACATATCAAAGAAAATGTTTCATCAATGGCTTGATATAAAGCCTGCTTTTCAGGGCCATACGTCTCCCGATCCAGATCCTCATACTTTTGTTTTTCTTGCTCTAGTTCCTCTTGTAATTTGGCATTTTTCTCTTTTTCGTTTGCTAGCTGTTCTTGTATCCCTTCCTGCTCTCCTGAATAGTTTTCTCTTTCATCCACCGTTTGACAACCACTGACTAACACCCCTAATAATCCCATAAGCATCAAATACTTCCAACAACTTTGTCTTTTTTTCATCGTTAATCTATCCCCCTTTTCCTTGTATAAATTCTATTTGATCGACCGTGGTTTTGTCCAATACACGCCAAGAAAGAGTCCCAGATCCTGGATTCACCACATTGGTTTCACTCACTAAGATACTGCCATCTGGATTGACATATTCACACACGGCGATATGTCCATACGGTGGAGTTGATCCTGCTAAACCACCATAAATACTTGCGGCCCAACCAACTTGTGGCTTGCCTTTCACCACGGTATAGCCTCTTGCACGTGCAGAAGCGCCCCAGGAGCCGCCATTGCCACCGTCGCCTGAAAACCATTCGATCGGTGTTCCAAGCTGTGACATGCGATTATACGCTCCCCAAGTACACTGTCCAAAAGGATAATTATTCCCGGCATAGTTTTTATTATCTGGTGGCGGCAACGTTAATTTGCCTTTATATTCTGCTGGTACTTCTAATGTCGGCGCAGAATTTTGGCCTACCACTTGTGTCGTTGCTGTTTCTGTGGCACTTGGTAAAATACACCCCTCTTCATCGGTACCACTGTCTAAATCATTGGATAAACCATCCACCGAACCAAACCAATAATCCCCATACAATGCATTTTCTTTGCAGACTTCCCCCGGTTGTGGTTCTTCAATAATCTTCCCATCCCCAATGTAAATCGCTACATGATGGGACTGTCCCGTAGGCCCCCAAAAGACCAAATCTCCTGGCTTAGCCTGATCTTGTTCGATTCTTTTTACTGCGCTTGATTGTGTTTCAGCAGTCGGCGGCAAATCAACCCCCACACGTTGATATACCAACATCGTAAGTCCTGAACAATCCATCCCCGTTTCCCACTCACGGCCGCCCCAAACATAAGGTACACCAATCCGACTTTTCGCCAAGTCGACAAGCTTATTTCGTTTGGATGCATTGATTGTCGCTTGACTTTGTTTTTTAGGAAGAGAAACAATTGAACCATTTAATTCCGATTCATCCTTATAAGGCGCCGTGCCATACTTTGTAATAGCTTCTTGATCCAACCATTGATAGTTCTTTCCAAAAGTCTCATAAGCAGCATGTAATTTCATCAAATAGGACCCATCAGTTGCCCAACCGCCTTGCGCAATCGCACGTAGTGCAGCTAATCCATCTGTATTATTGATCGCGCCTTTATAAAGGCTTTGATGCGCCATAAATTCCGCTTTCCCGACAATCCCGGCACTATAGCTTTTGAACCACGTATACGCGCCCCCAGTGTTATCACCGACATTGGTTCCAGGTTTCGTGCCGGTAATATCCACCGCATCTTTGCCAAATGTTGCCAACGTGATAGGGAAGTCTTCTAAACGAGAAGTCTTGACACCTCCAAAATTGTGCGCTTGCCAAAAACTGGTTCCCGAAGGATTCGTAAAATTGAATCCATTTTCCACCATCGTCTGTGCAATACTTGCTGACGGCAAAAAGCCCCCCGCTTTCCAGGAAAGAATATACGCATCTTTGTGACTTTTGATAAATTCATCAATCGATTTAGGAACACCAATATTCTCTGTCTCCACTTCTATATTCGCAGGAATACAATCCTCTTGTGTATCCATATTTTGATAAATAGCTAATCCAATGATCAGCACAAAAAAACTAACCAGACAAAAAGACAGGATTCCACTAGACAATAAAATTGGCCACACATATTTTTTTACCAGAAAATGTTTCAAACGATTCATAGGCGATCACTTTCATTGATTTTACGTCCTCCACCATTGTACAAGGCCAACTCCTCATCTGAGGCATAGACAAACATTTCATAAGCAGCATCTTTTCCTACCCTCAAAAGTGTTTGTCCTTGGCCAAACTGCGCAATTTTTTCCGCTTGTACATCGGTTAATACGCCACCATTTGATTCAGACAATTCTTCCTCTTCTCCTTCTCCTGGGCGAAAAAAGAAACGATACTGCATAAAATCATAAATATCAGATGTCTCATCTGTCACGTTTGTCCGCTGTTTCTTTCTACTTTGTAGCGAACGTGCCGTTTGCGTATCTAAACAAAGGCCTGCAAAACGTTTCCGTGCTTCTCGAGCATAGGTATTAAAGTAATTGACCATTCGTGGATTATTTGGATTTAATAAATTGTGTGCTTCTGCCATAAAAAACATGCCTCGAGAAAGAAGATCAAACGACACTTCATTATTTTTATAGTTTTGTGCTTGAATCCGACCATGATTAAACAACGTGGAACTGAATAAGTTGAACGCATTGAATAATTGGGCATTGACGTACCGATCATCAAAATTCGTTAACCCATCAATATTGAAAAACAAAATTTGTTCTTCGGATAAGTCGGGAACCGTTGTTGGCCCATTAAACATATCACGCGTTTTTTTAATTAGATTCCTTAACGTCGTATGAATGTTGAAACAAAGATTCCGTTCAATTTCATACTCCGCTTGCGCCATTTTCTTTTCTACAAGCGCAATCAGATCTGCCAAAATGGGATATTCTTCCGGTTTTAGTCGCGTGACTTGGCCAACAATACCATCTTCATCTAGAAATCCTTTTTCAGTATACAAATCCGTTACGACAGTATCAAATAAATCTAATTCTTCAATCGGCGCCTGAGGCTTTAAAATCGAGTACCACGTCCCTAGTTTCGCTAAATGGATCGTCATAGAAGCACTCTCATTGATTTGTAACGTCTCATCATTGATGGCTAATGGAAAAACCTCAAAAATATTTAATCGGCCATCCTGCCCATCCAAACGGATAATCGTTCCCTTTCTTTTACGAATCAATTCCGTAAATTCGCCTGACTTATCAAACCCACGAACCATATAACCTAATGAAATACACATATCCATGATTTTTTTCATTAATGTTGTTTTTCCATAGCCCATTAACCCTGTAATCAGGATATTATAAAACGTTCGTGTTTCCGTATTCTCAAAGAAATCAATCAACATTTGGCCCCCTGTATTTGACAAGCCAAAATACTTCCCTCGCGTATCTTTTAAACTAACCTCATTTGCAGGATAACTGGAACCAAACTCCGTACTAGCAATATCTAAACCTGATCGACGATTAGGCAATAACTGTTGAGAAAAATAGTCTAAAAATAAAGACTGCCATTCATACTCTTGTTCCAAGGTATAAGTAATCAGTCCAAACTCTTCTTTTTCTATTTTTTTTCGTGTCTCTAACACTCGCTTTTCTAATGCTTGGAGAGATTCCGCATACAAATACAAACGAATACTGCAATACTTTAAAATTTCTCTTTTTCGTGTAATATCTTTTGAAAGATCCACCAACCGACGGTATTCTTCAAGTTTGAGTTCTTTTTCAGTTGGATCTTTTTCTTGTCGAATCGTACCTCCTAGCTGTCGAATGGCATTTCGAATATCCTGCCGCAAGTGCGTATCATCTTGAGTCGCAACATCAATTGTTAATAGCTTATCTTTTATTCGAGTAAACGGTAATAGCCATAACGGTGCTGGTTCCGATTGCAATTTATAGACATGCAAACATGCTTGATAGCCTGAACCCGTTTGCGTATAAGTTTCAGCCGCTTTAAAATTTCCTTGCGGTTGAATCCGTTGCAACAACTGAACATCTAATTTTTCTTCTAAAATCCGACGATTCTTGACGACAAATTCTTTCGTTGGTAATGGGGCAAATTTTAACATTGGATTGGCCATTCGAAATAATAATTGAACCTTTTCTTCTTTAGTCAATGACTCAATTTGTAAAAGCCCTTTACTACGGTAAAAATCCGCTAAATTCTCTCGTAGTTTTTCTTCATCATACCCATAGATGAAAATAAAAAATTCTTCACTTTGGCGATACTTTCCAATAAACGCAAGTTCTTCATAGTTATTAGACAACATTTTTCGCTGAATAAGTTCATTGCATTGTTGATACTTCGTTTGAAAAAACTTTTGTTGCATAGAGGTATCCACTGGCGAATGAATCGAAACTAATTTAAAAGGAGGCGCATATAAATTGGTTAACGCTGCATATGAATTAGTGATTTGTTGAAATTCTTTGGCTTTCATCCCAAAAAGATTATGTCCACGCATGCGAACAATTTCAAAATAACCATGCGTATACCGAATAAACCCTTCTTCTGGGTGGCTCCCCCAAGATTTTATCGGATGAATGGATAAAATCTTTTGTAATTGTTTTCGACTCTTTTTTTGTGATACATGTTGATTAATCGATTGTTTTGTCGTCAACAAAGTATCTTTTCGTGTCACATTTTCTTTCGTTGTTCGATCTAATTGTTCTTCTTTTTTCTCGCGTTCTTCCGGTAAAACCACCGAAAATGTCGGCTTTTTTTGTTTCTTTTTCGTTTGTTTACGTTGTGCTTTTTTTGAAAAATCTACTTTCACAAATGCTTATCCTCCTTGTCCTGAAAATCATGACTGTCAATGCTTCGGTACCACTTATATTGACCTGTAATAAATCGCCGAAGCGTTAAATACATCATTAACAAATGGGATTTATCTGGATTGCTTTTAGGTGGTTTCAATAAAAAAAGAAGCTGTATTCCAGTCCCAACCCAAAAGACTTCTTGCAAAGGCGGAAAAGCCACTTTCCGAATCGCCCAAAAAGCCGCTGTAATCAACACAATAAAAACGATATCTTGAATCGTTAAAAACCAAATAATTCGCATTTTGGGACGTAGGCTTTCAATATTTCGTAATTCTCTATCCATGCGTTACAACCATCCTTCTATACCTTTCATGAAAAAGGAGCACTACGGATACCCCTTTTTCATTTTTTAGATTCTATCATTTCTTTGATAATGAACGATCAAAGGCGTCAATTATCTTCTTTCCTGTGTTTTTTCCAACTTGTTGCCGAATAAGACGCGGCTTACGTTGCTTGGCTTGGTTGATTTGCCGATCAGCCCATTTTTCAGAAATTATTTCCGGAATCGTTTGTTCTGTTAACGGCTGATTCCCACGGAGAAGATCCGATTGTAGTTGTTGCCGCCCAGGGGCATTCTGAATGTTTGATGGAAGAGAGACCTGTTGGAAAGCAGGTTGAACAACTTCTGATAATGGTACGGCTGGTTTTAAAATAGAGGAAGCTAGTACATTAGCACTGGTCATTGGCAAATAAGCTTGTGTACCTGTATGTTGCGTAACCCCTAATTGTTTTGCAGCAGTAATCGATGCTGGAACACTGACTGTTGACAACAGGGGATTTGTAATACCTTTTAACGTTCTTGTAGAAGCCAGAGTTGGTTGAAAAACAGGCACTTCAGAAGATGCCGTCGACTCCGCTAAAAGGCTTGCTACCGGTTGTTGTAAAGTTTCTAATGGATCAGAAAGAACATGAGGCATCTTCGTATGTTGATACGCTTGAACCCCTGAATATTGACCCGCTAATTGTTGTAAAGGCACCTTTGGAATCGACTGAGCAAAACGCTCAGCTGTAGCAGATTTGGCTAATGGGTCATTATTGGCCAAATCTGCTACTCTTTCTTGTGTTGCTAGACTTATCCCATTAGGAACATTTCCTGGTAATTTTTTCTCCGTATTCTTATCAAGTTGAGTTTTCTCACCAAGAAGTTCTTGCATAGAAGCTGGAATCGTTGTTTTCCGATAGTCTTTCACCTCTTTATCCATTTCCTGTGCTTGATCTTTCACTTCTGCATCTGTTCGTATCGATTCCGATAAAACAGATGCTTCTGAACCTGTTGATTGTACTGACTCAGAACGTGGTACAGCTAATTCGTCTTTATCTACCGCAACATTTGATTCTTTCAATGTCTGTTGGTTTGTTGCTTTCGTTGGCTCTTTCAATGAATCATGTACTTCGCGAGCAAAAGTTTCTTTCTCTTTATCCGATAATTGCTCTTGAAGATTCAATCCTTCTGGTGCTTGATTTTCTTGTGCCTTTTCTGCTTGTAATTCTTTTCCGATTCCTGTTTTTTCTTTGAATTTTTCTAGCGATTCATTCATAGCACCTTTGACAGTGCCAGACGTATAATCAAAGCCTTTTTGCAGATTGTCTTTAAATTTCCCCAACGGTTCTTTTAGCGCTTTTTGTAAGCGGCTTGCTCCATAGAGCGCCCCACCCAATGTTGCTAACTGTGCTACAGAAGATTTTAAACCGCCTTGATAACCCGTTAATTCTTGAATAATCCATGGCCCTTCTAAAACCAATAATGCAAGAATTATTTTTAGTAATGTTGACGAAAAAGGATTCTTGACTTCGACACTAATATAATTAGAAAATAGTCGATACAGTTTCAGCGTAACCGCAAATAAGACAACATTCATAAGAAGATGAATGGTTCCTTGAATGATTTTACGCAATTTTGCTCCTTCTACTAAATCAGAATACGCAAAAAAGCCCATAATCATTGAATTATAGGCAATATTAAACATCACATGCAAGTATTTAAACGAAGCAAAGAGCAATACAATGATAGACGTCAGCAAAGCAAAGAAAATACGCCAAGGATGCCAGGAATACCGATAATAGTGTTCATCTACTTTGAACCAGCCAGCGTCCAATTCTTCTAATGACGTTTTATTGCTCCCATTTAAAACGATTTTATGTGAAAAAATCTCTTTCGTTCGACGATCTTTTGCCTCCAATTTATCTGGATCAATTTCTTCTGTAATATCTAAAAAATCATACTGGTCTGTTTTTAGATCAACTGGCTTTGCTTTTTCTATATCCCAAGCTTGTTTGTCAAAACTTGTCACGTCTGTGATATTCTCATTGAAGATTGCTGTTGCTGTAGAGCCATCTGCTGAATAAATGGATTTGGCTAAATCAAAAGCTCCCCCTGTCAGTGTCGATACAATGGTCAATCCCGACAATAAAACAACCGTTCCCAACAAAAAATGATCCACTAAACTTCGAAGTTGGATATTCCGATTGGACATATAGCGGAAAAAATAAACAATTAAGCAAACACCACCGATGCCAAATACCAAAACTTGATTTTTCGTCACCCAATTTGTTACTTTGTCTGAAACAGGAAAAGAAGCAAGCGAATACACACTATCTAATAGCTTTTCCATGCCATCAAGTAAAGCTTTAAATAAGCTTAAGAATAACCAGCCAATCTTTCGTAACGCCCATGAAACAATATCTGTGACATGAAGATACTCTTTGTATTGCTTCAAGAGCTCTAAAATGTCATCCATTTTATCCCCCTTCCTAGCCTCATTCTTGAGTTGGTATTATTCTTTCTTTTTATCCCCTTCTGGGACAAATCCAAATCCTTTCAACCGTTGGTAAAAAGCTTTATTTTCTGGTTTCAGTAAAAATGCAAGATACGTGTCATAATACTCATGATGATCCAAAAGATCTTGATAACAGGTTTCTTCTGCCTGCAAAAAATCTGTTAATCGAATAAACGTCTCCTGACCTAGTACTTCAATGACTTTTTTTCGCTCCCCTGGCAGTTGAATGGCTTCAATACCATCCAAATTTTTTTGTAATAGTTTTTGATCTGTTACCGTATCATATTGATCCAATACGGATTCTGGGGATTCTTCCATTTCCTTCAAAACTCCTTTCAATCGTTTGAGTTGTTCTTCCTTGTCCCGTTCTTTAAACGGTTCTTTGATTCGTTGTGCAAATGTTTTACTATAGGTTTCCAATTCAAGATTCGGAACCATTGGCAACGATAATTGGCGCCAATCGACATTCGGATCAAACTGATCCTCTAAATAACGAAACGCATACAATAGTTTTTGATCTTCTCCGGTATTAAAAATGGGATATGGTCGTACAGGGTTCCCCTTTAGATCTTGACGATGAATCGAACGCTCCACGACAACTTCCCCTTCTTCTAGCCGACCTAATTCATCTGGTGCAATCAATGGCCGCGTTTCCAAACTTTCCGTATATTGTTTATTTAAGTCTAAAACGCCGCCAGAGCGACTTTTTATAGTTACCTCCTGATCCCCTAAAAGTGCAGAAAAGTCTTCTCTAGCACGCTTAGAACCGCTTAACAAGAAATATTTATTCATGGACTCATCTGCAATAAATTCCCCTACTTTTTCGTTGTATTTATTGGTTAACTGGTTAGGATGTTGCACATAGAAATCGATTAAAATTCCTCGGCCAGCCCCAACAGATAACATAGAGCTGATATTACTAAATCCTGGTAAATTCCCAAATTCATCTAACCCACAACGAATCCGCTTTTTTAGTTTTCCACCAGGTAAATCAGCCGCAAAGTCACTCGCAACGTGGTACATTTGCGAAATCCAGGTACTAGCAATAATATAGTTTGTCTGAATATAATCGGGTAAAACTAAAAATACAGCTTGTGGTTTATAACGATAGATACAAGAAACACCTTCTCGCGGATCGAACTTTGCTCCTGGAGGCATTTCAATATGTTCAACACCAGAAAAATACGGATCTTTATTAGGCAATGTCTGGTAAATGAGACCTTTTCCCACCGTTATCATACGCTCTACTTGTACTTTTTCATCAAAATCATTGGTAATTTCATAGGTTAACGTATATTCCCCTTCTGTTTGAGTATCTACATACCCGCGGATAACAATATTTTCCGTCATATCAATCGGGGAGTCACCTTTGGTTAACTTTCGAAAATCAAACGTCGATTGTGCCATTAATTTTGCAACTTTGGGCGCAATAAATTGGCGTAATTTTGCTTGTGTTGTCGCAAAAATCGAAGCTTTCATTTGGCCATCTGCATATTGAACGGTTGAATATTCCATTTTTGCTGGATTCCCTGCAGGTAGTTGAGCAAAATAACGGTCTAAAAGTGTCTTTCCATTTTTTTCATCTGGCGTTCCTAATTCTACCAACATATTGGCCACTGCATATAGACTAACGTATTTTTCTGTTAACTCTGGTTGTTCACTACATTCAATAAACTCGTAACAAAGTGCTAAAATCACTGCATTCACTAAAGCCATGGCTGTTTCTTCCCATACAGGCTCCCGCGCTTCATCATTATGATAAAGGGGATAACTGAAGGTTTTACATAATTCAATGGCTTCATCGATATCACCCTTCAAATAGGCTTGTTTTACTAGATCCAAAGGATTATATTGAAACGAACGATCCAGATCAATTAAATTCAACACCGAACATTCATATCCCCGTCGCTGTAGCGTTTCTTTTCCCATGCCAGCCGCGGCTAATTCATATTTCCCTGAAGCATAAATCAAATGCGGCTTTTCTTCTGATCGTGAATACACATCCATATCTGGCAATACTTTGGTTTGTCCTTTCGCTGAACGTGAACGTCCTAAAATATAATTATGTGCAGGATCTGTATCAATATAGACTTTATCTTTATATCGAGCAACAATCGTACCACTAAGTCCTGGATACGTTTCCTCTGGGGTCTCTCCTTTAATCGGAACAGCTTTATACTGGGCAATTAATTCTTCTAACGTGGTAAAGCGACCGGTTGCTTTGTTTCCTTCTTCCAAAGAACCATAACTTAATTGAATTCGAAAAAGCAGATAATAATAAACCCCCACGCCACCAAGTGCCGTTAATCCATAAACCCATGGATAACGAATCAGATGAAACGAGAGCCAATGAACAGGCACTAACTGGTTAGGAAAACGATCAAAAAGATTGGTTAGTACGGAACTAAACACATTTGCAATAACCAAACACCCAATCACAACCACGCCGAATACAATCCGCTTTCCACTTTTTTGTGTCAGTTTTTCTTGCCAATGGGTCAATTTGCTTAAAAACAACTCATTTTTGCGCTCACGAAAAGCGTTCAATTTCATGTCATTGATCGCCCCGTCTCTCGTTCATACGTGTTCCGCATGACTTGATTATGGATGAGTTGTTGCTGGTATTGATGATTCGCATGTTCCACCAATTGTTTCAGTGAAGATAATTGGGGAACTGGAAAAGCACCAAGCTCTTGAAGCTTTTTGTAAGCTTCTTCCTGTGTTGGTACAGAATACGTGGTGATATCCCCCACTTGATCCATTATCCAAAGATCATAATTTCCCTGTTCCTTATCAGGTACAAGTAATAATTCTACTTGCTCATCTACTTGATAAAATGGATGCCCATCTATTATTTTCTTTTGAAGATGTAAGGCCAGTTCATCTTTGTAACGAGTAATGGTTTCAGGTGCTTTTGATTGATCAAAACTCCAGGAGACAATGGTTTCATTTCGATGCAAGGAAAGTTTGCTTAGTAACTGATTTTCATTTACTCGTTGAGAAAGTTGATAGAAGAATTCCCGATCCTCTTTTGTAAAAGCTGGATCATTAGTCAATGCATACTTTTCTAAAAACGACTCTTTCTCTTGATAACGTTCTAACAAAGGAGTAACAGTAGAATCAATCGTTTGAATAAATTGTTGGCTCGTGCGTTGGACTTCTTCTAATAATTGAATCTGAAAAGCTTCTTCTTGTGCTTCGATTTTTGTTAAATGCTTTGTCCAATGCGCTAAATAAGGGGTTGTTTCTTCCGCCGTATCAATACCGTAATGTTTGTTTACAATATATGAAACCAATTCTGCTTGAAATTCTTTTAAACTAGGAGTGTCTAAAATCTTGTCTTTCGTTGTATAAAGAGAGTCACCTTGAACAGTTGGATCATGCAATGCAGCATGTGCTAATTCATGAATCAACACATGGATACGTTCAGATGGTGTATTGCGTTGGGATAAAACAATTTCTTTTGTTCCATCTAGCGCATAGGCAAAACAGCCCTTGGCGACACCTAATTGATGGATCCCTAGAATCGATTCTTGTTCAGTATGAATGGGAACATGTAACGCTGTCGCAATACGTTTAATACCTTCTTCAAGGGACTTTAACATGTCCTCATCATGGATAGGAAACTCACTTGGACGATTGGGAAATAATTTAGGATAGTCTTCTGGGGTTGCGGTTGTTTGCGTGATATCCCAAACACTTGTTGGCCGAAAACTCTTTACTTCCCATGATTTTAATTCTTTCGAATGGATCTTTACTTTTTCTTCATTTGTTGCTTTCTTGATTGATTTCACCACACCGTTTTCATCTTGGAACAGACTATAAAAATTCGGCTGCAAAATACGAATGGATTTTCCTTTCTGATCTTGACGAGGGTAAAATCCTTTTTCGGCAAAAAATCGATAATTTCCTATAGCGGTTGCTCCTGGATATTGCGCTAAAATCATTAATTGATTGCGAAAAGAATACTGATAAAATTGTTGCATAAATGCCATTAGTCTCAACTGTTCTTCTGGCGACTGTGTATACTCCTTAACTGCTTGAAGCGCTTGATTGGATAGTTGTGTCACTTCTTCTTGGATTTCTTTTGTCGAACGTTTTTTATACACCATTTTCTCGCCTCATTTCTTGTAATACCTGGTCGTCAATCAATACTTCTTCTGCTTCTTTTTGTGCAAAAATCAATTCTCTTTGAAACTCTTCCGCAATGGACAAATCAACCTGATAGAATTGTGTGTTTCCTTCTATATCTTCAACAAATAATCGATTCTTCTGAACCGAAATCAGTTGGACAATCATACGAACGCCTCCTTTTTCCTATTGATACAAAAAAAAGAGAAGGAATCTTTTCTCCTTCTCTCTTCTCTCAGATTCTTTTTCGTTGTTTTTCTTGATAAACAGTAAATGTCCCATTCAACCGATCTTCTTCAGATAAAATCGAACAAGGAATTGTTCTCTTTTGCCAAGAATACCGTAAACAAATCGTTGCTTCTGCACGAATCGGAACAAATTCTCGATCAAGTGCTTTTTTTATCACGCCTGTCAATCGACGTTGAAACGCCACACTATAGACATAATCTCCTTGTAAAGAAAGGACTAATCGTTCAAATTGAAGAAAAGGAGCCCATGTTTTTGTTAGTAGAAATTGCTTCGCAAACGCTTCTTGTGTTAAAACACCTTGATTCAAAGAAAAAAGAATAGACACAAAAACCTGTTTTTGTACCATCTGCCAAAAGAATTTGTGGTAACATTTCCATAAAACAATCACACCAAAACTTAGTAACGCACCCACCCAATAACGATTCGAAATGTCTTTAAGTACATATATTTGTTCATAGGTGTGACTAGTAAATACTTCTAATCGAACACCTAATAATAAAACGAAAAGCTGTCGCCAAAACCTTCCCATCTCCTCGCGAAAACTCAATGTAGACAGGAAGCCAGACAACGCAAGAATAGCACTCGTTGTGTATATCACCAATAAAAGAACCATAAATGCCTCTATCGTCTGAAGACATGGCTCCAACTGTTCAACAGATAGATTGCCTCCTTCACGTGACTTTAATAAACTAACTCCAAGGGCTATTCCAAAAACTTTCAATGTGACTTTTGCCCAATAACGTAAAAAACAACTACTATTTAGCAGTTGGATATCCCAAAAAGGACGGGTTCGCCAGTTTTGTTTAAATGTTCGCCAAAAATTATATTGCCAATCTTTCCATAACTGAACCATTAGTGCAGGAAGTTGCTTCACTACTGGTAACCACTGTTGCCTCTCACGATAACATATATACAAATAACTACCAATTACTAGAACGATCATTAACCAAAAGACGCTTTCACTCACTTGATTAGCTAACGTATCAGATTGTCCTTCAAGAGACATAAAATCCCCCCTTCCCTAATCTAACAAAAGAAAAAAGCCCCTAACAAAATTAGGGGGCTACGGCTCTCTTTCATTTTAATCCACCACTGAATAAACGTTTAAAAAAATCTCGTCTCGCAAGAAAAAAGCCAGCAATACTTGTCAGAATTACCCCTAGAATAGAAAGTGCTACTTGAACTTCTTCACCCGTTTTTGGTAATACTTTTGTCTTTCCATCCGCTGTTTTGACTTCAATATTTCCGCTTGGGAGTTTCTTCACTGGAATTGAAACATCCTCTATCAAATTGCCCTGACTGTCTTGAACCAGTGGTACCCCGTCTTTTACCCCGACAATGGTTTGTCCACTAGCAGCTTTCAATGGCGTCGTCGGTGTTGGAATATGTGTTAACTCTTTTACATCACTAGTGACAATCGGTACACTAGTTCCTTTGGAACCCTCCGTTGCGATTTCACCCGTTGACGTAACCGATACCGTGACTTCTTTTGCCGGAGCTGTTGGTTTGTCTTCTTTTGGTTTTGTTTCTTTGTCTTCTTTCGGTTTTTCTACTGGTTGACTCAGTTCTTCTTTTGGTTCTTCACTAGTAGACGAGGTGGTTGGTTGTTCAGTACTTGATGAACTGGTTGATTCTTCAGAAGAACTGATCGTTCCTGGTTGTTCTGTCGTGGTACTTGGCTCTGTCGGTGTTGTAGCCGGTGTTTCTGCTTCCCCAACACCCGGTGGTGTGACAGGAACATCTGGTGTCTCTGGGACAGTTGGTTGAACTTCTTCACTACTAGTAGGTGGTACCACTGGATCGGTAGGCGTTTCTACACTTGGTGTTGTCGGTGTAGGCTCCGCAGGAACGACAGGATCGCTAGGAACCGCGACAGTTGTACTACTTTCCGTTGTGGCCTCCTCTGCCGAAGCAGTCACACCAACTGTTCCAAGCAAAATGCTCGTGCTAAATAAGCTTAAAAAAAGTATTTTTTTCATTGTCTATTCCTCCATTATTTGTTTTAAGTAAAAAAGTGCCAGCACTTTCCATCAAAGTGACGGCACTTATTGATTGATCTCAAAAGGTTCTTCTTCTGGGATCGATGTAACCCATATTTTTTCTTGTTCTTCTTTCAATTGAAAGGTCACTTTTTTCGTGATTACGGTCTCTTTATCCGTTTGTAATACTACAATATAGCTGACTTTCCAAGAATCGTTTTGCACCTTCACTTCCCAAGGAAACGTACTTTTCAATTGCACATCTTGTCCTTCCACCTTAGAAAGAAGTGTGTCTGAGACAAACCGCCGCACTTTTTCTTGAACCTGTTCTTTTTCCTTGGTTCCTGTGTAATAATTGGTCAAAAAATAGCGACTAAAGGTATCGATTTTCGTTTGATTTTCGATTTGATGTGCTTGTTCGTTGTTTTCTACAGTTAATTGAGCGATTTCTTGACTCGTACGATAGCAATGAACGCTTACTAAACTGCCCCCTATAAGAGAAAAAAGAAGAATCAGGACAAACAGGAGCCGTTTCCATAATCGAAAAGCTCGATTCGGCTGAATAGGAATCGTTTGAGAAATTGGTTGTGTCTTATTCAAGGAACGTTCCTGCGTCTTTAATTCTCTCGCCAATTGCCCTAGTAGATAGTGAATCTGTTCTTCTTCTCGTTCACTGGGATTCTGATAAATGGCATTCAGTTGACGTTCAATCGCAGAAAAAAGTTCAAATCCGTCCCCTTTTCCTAAGAGAAAATCTCCTTCATAATTCAATGGATCTCCTTCCTCTGTTTTTCCTGAAATGATGATCGAGATCCTCTGAGTTTGGTCTTTTTGTTGTAACGAGCGTTCGAAAGCTTCTAATTGATGGATCCCTTCAGCTAGAGGGTAAGTCTTTTTTCGTAGCTTTCCTTGCTTGATTGAAATAGAAATCATAGTTTCACCTTAAGAAAGAAATTGAATAACCATAAGCGCCATTGCATTCCAGGATTTTGCCTGAGTTTCTAAGTAGGTCATAATTGTTGCGGCTGAAAATGCGCCTACAAGCCCAATACATGCGCGCAACGCGTGATCTCTTCCTTGTGCTTGTTTCTGCATATCTTTTGACATGTAGTCAAACATAGCTAAAATAAATTGAACGACCGCATATCCTCCTGCAAAAGCTAACAACCATTTTTTTACATCACTCATGATCTTATTTCCGGTAGCTCCAGGATCATTTGCGGCAAGCAGCCACTCGGTTTTAGCTAGTAAAAGGATCCCTTTGGTTTGTATCAATAGATTGGTCATGTCGAAGTTGCCCCCCTTTTTGTTCTGTTTCCGTTAACAAACGATTGATTGTATCCATTTTGGATAGAAAATATTGAAATTCCTGTTCTGATAACCATTCTTCATAAGAGAGTCCCTCTTTTTGTAATAAACGTTTGACTGTTTTTCGAATGTCTTCTCGCTTGTTTTTCGTTAAACTTTTTGATAAATAGAGTTGTTTTTCTTTCCCCATTTTTCCTCCTAATAGCGTGTATTTCGAACCTTCCGAAACCAACCGACAGCAGCAATTATTCCCACGACTACCGTCCCCCCTAGTAAAGCAACCGTATTTCGTTCAACAAACGAAAAATAGTACCCATAAATACATAGGGCAATAAATCCTATCAACATAGCCAGTCCCTTTAAAATTCTACCCATTGTCTTCTTCTCCCCCTTTTCTATTCATTGCCTCATCATTCAATTCAGAACCTGGTACAAATTTCACATATCTTACTGAATGTCTTTCCTGTTCACCTGTTTCCGGATCTCGAATGCTCCATTCTTCCTCAACAAGCGAAAAACGCCCAAAATATCTGAATTCGATTTCTTCCCCGTTGTGTAAGTGTTCAATCATTTTATCCAACAATAAACTAAGCAAATTTTGAACCGTTTGGGCATCCATGTCTATCTCTGCAGCGACTTCTTTCGCTAAATCACGTCGTCCGATCACTTGCTTTTCGCCTTCTTTCTTCTCTTCGATATTTCCCACATTTATGCCAATATTTTCGATCACCTGCTCGTTTTGCCTCCCTTCTTTCCTTTTCTACCACCTCTAGGTTACGTAAGCGACTTTTCGTATACATTTTTTGGAGTGCTAGATACGTCACATCCAATCCGTTGCGTTGCAATTCTTCCACAAAAAAAAGATCTGGCGTGATTAACATGTTTCCTTTCTCCCTCTCCTAAAAATTTGTATTTCATCAAAAAACGACCTCGAGAATCGCTTTCTCTGAGGTTTTAAAAACATTTTCGACTGATTCTTCATCGATCGATTAAAACGTCTAAAATCGCAAAATAGAAGCGTTTTTATTCATCTTCTCTCTTTTATCCTCTTTTCGATCATTTTTTCTTTTCTCTGTTTCCTCCTTCCTTCTCTGACTTTTGACATACATCTTTTGTAGTTCTTCCAAGGTCACATGATACCCATTGCGTTGCAATTCTTCTTCAAAATAGCGGTCAAGCAACATCCTCATTCGAAATTCTCCTACTCTTTCTAAAAAATGTGTTTTATCAAAAAAGTGACCTCGAGAATCGCTTTCTCTGAGGTTTTAAAAACATTTTCGACTGATTCTTCATTGATGGCTTAAAACGCCTGAAATCGCAAAATACGACGCATTTTTAACCAATCAAATAGAATGAAAGAAATAACCGTTTTTATTCCTCTTGTTGTTCTAAATACACAAAAGATAACCCACTACAAGAAAGAAAAGAAGGACAAGGATAGAAAAAATCGTTTCTAAAGTATCTACTCGTCGTTCCTTCTTGCGCTGCTCTTCTTGTTCTTTGATTCGTTGTTGGTTACACACTCGTTGTTTTTCTGGTACAGAAATGAAGTAACACTTGTAATAACAAATTTGATGGTTCGCACCAAAATGCGCTTCACAAAAATAGCCCGCTTCTTCGATTGCTTGAATCACAGAAGAATCAATTGGTTCATATTCCCATGACAACCTGAGCGAATCTGCCCAATCATGTTCTTCTTGATACATTCGAATTCCTTCAAGTAATTCCTCTTCCGTATAACAATCACAACAAGAAAACATCCCGATTCACCTCCACTTATAAATAAAAGACAGCACACCCATAAGTTGTGCTGCCTTTTTCAGAAGAATAAGCGATAAGGAGCTTTCCCCCTTCCGGTTTTTAGAATGTTGTGAGTAATCTAATAACCCGCTCTCTTATTCTTTCTTGATCATTCCAAATTGTCTAAAAACAAGCGGCTAGTTGTCTAACCGCTTGTTCGTCCTTTTTAGTCTTTGACTTTATACAAATCATACCCGATCAAGCTTGCCGCAAGGACAAAGATTAGACCGATAATGATCCAGATACTATTATCTTCTGAACCTGTTTTTGGCAACATCGGCACTACAGAAGCTGCTTTCACTGGTTGTGGTGGTTTTGGTGCTTCCACAAATTGAACGGTTTGGTCTTTGTTTGTGAGATCCACGTTGTGTTTTGCGACTTCTTCAAACGGTTCTTTCTCGTCTTCGGTTTTGGCTTGGAGCCATTCCGCAAAGCTTAAGCCTTTTCCGGCAAGGTTCCGACCGTCTACTAAGAATTCAAACAAGAATTCCATGGTTTCTTTGTCTGCCGTAAAGACTTTTTCCGCATGGGTGCCTTCAAATGGTGTACCGTCTGGCGTTAAGTAGCCTTGAACAATCAATTGATAGATTTGACCAATTGCTAGACCATCTACTTTGACCCATTCAAGCACGGTTTGATTTGGCAAAGCCAAGATCTCTTTTCCACCATTCGCATTCGTTGCTTTGGTGGTAATGGTTGGATTAACGATTTTGATGGTTTGGTCTTTGTCGGTAATATCTGCGTGAGAGGCTAATCGTACGCCTTCTCTAAACAGACCTTCAAAGACCACGACTTCTTTGCCTCGCAACGCACGGGCATCTAGGATAAAGTCTAAGTTGACTGTACCGTCGGTACTTTCTGCCACAAAGGTTAACGTACTGGTGATTTCTTTGTCATCTACCAGGACTGGCTCTTCTGTTTCTTTATCCATTAAGATGCCGTTAACGGTATACGTCTTTCCTACAATCAGATCATGATAAGAAACAGCATCCGTAATCGTGACAACCGTCAATGGATCAATCACTTGTAAGCCGGTTTCTTTGTCTGTTGCTTTGGTGCCGATTGCTGGATTGGTGATACGTACGGTTTGGCCCTTGTCATTGAGGTCTTTGTGGTTTGCCAGCTCTTCGTCGTTTCTGAAGAGACTTTCAAACACAACGATTTCACGACCATTTAAGCCGGTTAGATCAAAGGTAAATGGTACGATCACCGTTTCATTTTCTGCTTTGGCGATAAAACCAACACTGGTTTCTACCGTATTTCCATGCACAAGCAATGGTTCACCGGTGGCTTTGTCCATTAAGATCCCTTTGACCAGATACGCTTTTCCTGGAAGGATTTCTTTGATTTCAACGGTATCGTTTAAGGTAAACAGCCCCGTTGGGTCTGCGACGGTTAAGCCATCTTCAAAGACAGCTGTCGTATGAACGCTTGGATTGTTTACTTTCACACTTTGGGCTACATCAGTAA
>NZ_NGLC01000001.1:105943-177537 GCF_002140755.1 Enterococcus sp. 5B3_DIV0040 | reverse complement strand
ACTAATTGCCCAACAATGCCTTGACGAGAATACTTCACATGACGATTCTCTTTCTCCCAGGCTTCTTTTATCGCTTCTATTTGTTCACGTGTAATGACATCAATTCCAATGCTATAATTCTCTTTTGCTTTTCCCATCATCTACTCCTTGTACATGTGATTTAAGATATCTTATATTCTTAGTCTAACATGTACCCCCCCCCCGTCAATATTTTTTCTATAGTTTTTTTATTCTTTTCTTATCTCTTTTTGGTTTGTTTTCATGGAATCGGTCCTCAATAATTCCTCTCATTTTTTCGTACTAGACAGAGGAAAACCCATCGTTTTATACTGAATCTAACACTTACGAAAGGATCGATGATCGATGACAAAACCATTCCAATACTTATTCGGTGTCCTCTTGATACTAGCAGGGCTGTTCGCTGTTCTAGCTTTTGAACACTTACAAGAACAGCCAAAAGACAACCAACCAGCGATAAAATCAACCATTTCAACCGAACCAACGAAAGAAACACAAACGTTTGACTTTGCCCAACTTCAAGAAAAAGAAGGCGACGATTTGAAGGATCTCGGCATTTGGCAAATTGAAACCATCATTTTTAAAGGGAAAACCAAGGCGATTCTCACCACAGCCAACGGAAAAGAAGTAAGTTTTCCTATCGAGATTACGAATCAAGACAAAAATGAAATCACACTCCCTACAGTCAACTATGCACCAAAGAATCTTGTCATTGCCCAACAAGTGGGGTTGGCTCAAAAAGACAACCAATACTTCATGTATCAAATAGACTAACTAGTATCCGTTGCCTGCTTAGGAAACAAATGATACTTTTTTCGTAGATACCTCAGTCTCGATAAAGGGACTTGATAGGCTTCAGATACCTGCTTGAGTGTCTGTCCTGCAAGCAAGTCGGAAACGACTTGTTCTTCTAATCCTGGGCGCACATCGAAAAAATACTGACATGCTCGTTGATGAAACGCCTCTTTTGTTTCTCCAGCCTTTCGAACCGGATCGATCGGCGTACCTAAAATCACGAGTAACTGATCACGTCGTTTGATTGCTTGCGGATCATTAAACCAATTCGGATGATATTCTTCGTCGGTTAATTCAAATAATGCTTTTCTTGCCAGCTTCTTTAGCTGGTGGTTTTTCTTTGTGACCAGGTGTTCACTCATGCTTTTGTTCACACTCCTCTAGCATTAAGTGCTGATCGAAAGTGTCTAACATCTCGTGAAGCCGTTCCAAAGGGATCCCCTCTGTCTTTGCCAGAGACACAGCGCTAAAAAGCGTGAAGAGTAACACATCCATTGCGCCTAACTCTTCTGACACCATCGATAAGTGGTTCCCTTGTTTCTCTAATCGCACACACCCATTGATTGCTTTTTCCATCTTCTTTTACCGCCTTTCTTTTTTTGATTGACTGACCGGTACGAGTGTTCACTGCACGTCGATTTTTTGTCAAGAATTTATGTTGGAAGTTTTTAGCGAAAAGTTTTCTAAAAGTCTTTGATCCATTGTTTCTACAAGGAGTTTTGAAACACTCGCACCGGTCAACCAACCATTTGTTTTCTCTTTCTTTTTCGTTATTTTCTGTTGTATACTACCTATGAGCTAGTTTTTCATATCATCAGTTTCATGGATACCCACTAACCCTAAACGATCTAGCTCAGGGACTGTCGTTTATCCTTTCACGACAGTCTTTTTTTATTGACATCCACCCTCTTCTGGCGTTTCTCTAGTATCAACCAAACCGTTGACACCAGCGACCACTTGGCTCATGGTTCTATCTCCCCTGTTTCTTCTTGATTTCGTTGTTCAATCGATTTCGCAAGATAACAGCTTTCGTATAATCTATCGATAATTTTTCTTGCCGTTGCCGATAAAACAACCGAAGTTCTTCCGTTGTCACATAGAATAAATTTTCTGGTGAACGGTTTTTCCAATTACCATCTAAAAAAATGATTCCTCCAGCCATGATTCTTATTCTAACCCTATATTTTCAGGAAGTTCTTTCAATGCAACACCATATTCTTGTGCTACTTTCACTGCCTTTAATTGAAGATTGGCATTGTCTATAATTTTATCGCTGATCGCCGAAATGCTCTGAGAGCGTTTGATCTCTCTTTCTAG
Source organism: Enterococcus sp. 5B3_DIV0040 (assembly GCF_002140755.1). Lineage (NCBI taxonomy): Bacteria > Bacillati > Bacillota > Bacilli > Lactobacillales > Enterococcaceae > Enterococcus > Enterococcus sp. 5B3_DIV0040. The sequence continues at coordinate 175,407 of NZ_NGLC01000001.1, read as the reverse complement.
TTCTTCACCTTGCAATTCCTCATCATTCAAGCGTTCCAATTGTTCAAACAAGTGGTTATTCAAATCTGCTAATGTATTTCTAGGCAATATCCCCACTTCCTTTCAATTCCGCATAGTCATCAATGATTCTAGCTAACTCATCGGGATCAACCGCAAATTCCTTAAGCCATACGCCATTTCGGCTAATATGAATATTCCTTTGTCCCTCATCAATAAACGACATCGGGATAAATAAAATGTATGGATCATTCATTTCATCACCAGCATTTCGTTCAAGAAAAACAACGAGACAATCCTGACAGCCACTTGTTTTAACTCCCCAGTATTCGTATTCAGTATTTTTTCTGCTATAAATCGAACTAAATTTCACATCAATCGTCAAATTGCCCACGACAAAATCATAGCCTGGATAATTTTTCTTGAATAATTTATTGGCATCGATCGCTTTCGGAACAAGTTCATGAAACCGTTGTTCTGCTAATCCACCAAGTTTTTGCGCTTTTGTCCCATAATTGATTTTATCTTGAATTTTCAGCACCCCTGCTTTCGCCAATAGAATTTGTAGGCGAAAAGCAGGCATTCTCGTTTCATTTTGTGTCAATACAAAGTCATAGTCATTATCGACATAAAACGCAATAATTTCTTGTCGTTTCATTTACGTCCCTCCCCTCTTTTCCGCCATTACGTTTTTCTCAATCAATCCAAAAGGAAGTCCTATCCCCGGTGGGAAAACCCATAAATGATACATATTCGCCTCATCGATCAGCTCGCTTTCTTTTGGGAAACATTCAATGGCTTCTCGTTCTTCCCCAAAAAGTTCATTTTTGATCCGCTGCTTTTCACACCAGGAAATCTCTGTATTTTCTCGATTTCTAATTGCCGCATGCAAAACAGGTCCATAGGGTTCCGTTTCAACCGTTCGAACCAATACGGCATACTGACCATCCGTAAGCCCTCGATCCATTTCCGCGACCCAACCGTGACAGCTGTTCGTTGATTTCGGACTTGGTCCTTGACGCCAGTGCTTTGGCAAGGGACAACGCATGCCTTTTGTTCGATCAAATTGTTTTCGCTCTTTTTTATTCATGACGGTTCCCTCATCCACGCTTGATTGGCCTTTCTTTTTTGTTGCTTACTGGTAGGCGTTCGCACTTCGATCACCTGACCCTCACAGACCTCTGCGGCTAATTCCGCCAGTGCTTTTGATTCATAATGAAAAGCCTCTGCTTGACTGGCACAACCATTGCCGTCCGGATCTAAATAACACATGGCTTTTACCACATATCCCATCGACTTTCCTCCTTAATTCGACACTTTCTATTATTCATTAACGAATGCTCTTCCAAGTTTCCAGTGAATAAATTCTTCCATCGTTACTTCGTGCATGTTGCAGTAACGCTCTAATTCCTCTTTTTTCCAAGCGATTTCCGATTTACCTGTATCTAAGTTAATTGTCTGGATTGAAAACAAGTTTTTATACTCCCAAACAATTTTGAATCGTTCTTCTTTTGTAAGAGGCTCTTGGATTTCAACCAATTCCATCACTCGTTTGATAATTTGTAACTTTTGATTAAAGGGTATGTCTTCTCTCAACAATTCATCATTTATTAGTTCTGCTAAAAGCATTTCTTTTTCACTGATCGTATCCGCGTTTTCTCTGATTATTTTGGCAATCGTATCCGATCTTTTTTCTACAATAGTCATGTCCTTTCGCTCCTTCATTTGTTCCTTCTTTCAACGATTTATTCTTCTTACAAGAATGTCATGCGATTATCCGCTTTCCCTGCTATACTTTACATGATTACTAGATAAAGGAGCTTAGTTATGGAAAAGATAAAAGAAATCCTATTGATCATTCCTGTATTTCTTATCTTGTATCCCCTTCTTTGCCTGATCGTCGCAAGCCTGATCAGTGTATATCGTTTTGTTGTAAAAAAAGAATCGTTCCGGGAAAACGTGAAAGATTGGTTTATCGAATTATTTTTAGAGATCTTCAATCCCTTCAACTATTTTTTCTAACCTCCTGATCTGTTGGCTCCTACGAGTGTCGGATGGTGTCTAATGAACCCCAGCGAAAAAAGAAAGTGAAAAACACTGGAGGAGGAGCCCGACACTCGCACGAGTTAACAGATCAGCTCAATTTATTATGTCATGCCTAATCATTTATCCATATTGCCTCTGGAACCTTTAGCCCTTTTTGTTTGCCCATTTCATTTTACAAATAGTTTTAAACAGATTTTTTTCCGCAGGGTTTCTAGCGTTCGCAACCCATAAACTCTCAAAAAGCATCCTCGCTCCCTTGAAAAATAATTGGCTCATTTTTCTTACTATCTGATCTTCGCAAAAATCTTTTTTGTCCTGTGCCACACCCATCCAGACGTACCGTGATTTTAGACTGATCTCAGTTTCACCATACTTTTTTAGGTGGTTTATCCTTCCTAAGCCCCTGTTAGGCACGCTGATTAGCTTAGAAAGTCCTGTTATTATCCAATTGTCAACATTCTCCCAAAAGTCGCAAATAAGTTGACGTGTGTCGCTTCCGTTCAAAGGAACAATTCCTGCTCCTCGAGTATTCCAACTCCCCTAGTTCAAGGGCTTTCTTCCGCCAGCCTCCCTTAAGCTTTGCCTAAAGGGTTTCGTGTCCGTGTGCTTATTTGTTCCTTTTTTCGATCGCTTCATTCTGTGCGAGCGATAACGCAAGATTTATTCATTTTTTCAAACGAACAAACAAAAAGAGCTAAATGGATCCAACTTAACTACTTTTTCTTAAGTCTCTCTTGATCTAAAAAATCAAAAAGAAACAATAACTGAAAATATTATTTCTAACTACCTAAGTACAACTTTTCTCGCTAAAAAGTGATAGTATTCATCTATATTCGGAAATTTTTGATGTTTTTCTTCAATAAATTCCTTGGGATCATGTCTATCCAAACAAATCAGCCGTTTCCCTAAATTTAGTAGTTGTTGTTGTCCATATATACGAATTTCTCCTAGTTTACTTCCTCTAATCATCAAAACAGTATAGGATTGTCCTAAACTAGATAATTTTTCATAGACATCAGATCGTTCATTGTTCGTTAAATCATCAAAATAGTCATTAACTATTTTATGATAATTTGGTTCGACTACTTTTACACCTTTTAACCCATGAAGAGTAAAATCTGCTAATCTCAATATCATTGCCTTAGACTCTTTATCCGCAAATCCTATTTCTTCCCAGTGATACTCTATCCATTTAGGAAAATTATGCAACGATTTGTCATAGTAAGAAGAAATAACTATCCCAGATGCCATTTTAAAGTGGTAGTTAACAGACCTTTTTTTGAATCGAAAGACGTATATCCCTACCCTAGCAGCTTCTAACACTACATGATCAGGCAATACCTTATTTATTCTCGCTATCATCGTCTTAAGATATTTAGGAGCTTTTATTTTACTAGCTGTGTAGGGACTGATTTGTCCTCTATTTTTTTCTACTTCTTCCAAAATTTCTTTGTATTCTTTTGGTTGAACACGTTCAATTGATTTGGCTACACTTCTAGAAAGAACATTATCCTTCCCTAAATTCTCTTGGACGAATTTATTCATAATTTTCTTTTCACTACGATAGATCTTGTGCAAACGAAACAATTCTTTTTCATCTAAACTATTTCCATTTTTGATGTAGTTTTTCATAAATTTAACAAGTTTTTTCTTTGCTTTACGGTAAGAATCTTGATAGAAATCGGGTAGAATGATCTCGGTATACTCCGTCAAATCCTTTTTATCCGTTAAAATACTGTAAAATTCTTCGTTCTTATCCAGCAACTCATTATACCTGTACAATTCATCTTCACTCTTGACTATTCTTTTCATGAATGCTAATTCTTTGAAATTCTCTGAACAATTCCCACCAATGTATAATGACTGTTGATTTTTTTTGTTAATAATCTTATAACGTGTCTGAATTGGTTGATTGCATAAATCACAGTGATACTCTTTTTCCTCAGATATACAAGTCCCTTTTCTATCTATCTCCCATTCCTTTATAGATAGGTTTAACCAGTGTGCTAGATTTTGATTTATTTTCGTTACTATTCCAAAAGCTTCCGCTTGTTTTGGATAGATCGTTTTATGTTGTTTCAGACAAGAATAGACATCTGGTTCGACTTTTTTTAGTGCTTCACTATTTAGCAACAAATTTCTCTGACTTAAACAAATCAATACTTTCTTCCCCATCTAACTGCTCCTTTTTTTATATTTTTGTAAGAGTATAGCTCTATGTTATTTTCTCAACCAGTCAATTTCGTTTAAGAAACATTTATTCGGTTACTAAAAAGACCTTTTATGCTCTTTCTTTGAGCCGTTTGTCATTTTTTCTTTTCACTAGTTTGGCATATTGCTTATTCGTGAGTGATAATGCTTGTGTAGAACATCCCCGATATGCAACGAGCTTCCCATCAAACCAAATTTGCTTAATCTGTGAAAAAAATAGTTTTCTTGCAAGATACGATGTCAAAGATTTCGTATATAATACGATTGGCTTCCCAGACGAATCGATACTCATTCGTTGAGCTATCTGATCATGAATCTTCCATCGTTGCCGATTGAATAGTGTCACTTCACAACACATCCACCGTAAATGATCTTCATACAAATTCATTTCTCTTCCTCCAGCCAGTCATTCAAAAAATCTTACTTTTATCTTGCTCCGTAACTTGTAGCTCTAACTGAAAAACAGCACTTACATCTTGCTTGAAGCAATACAATTCCATGCCTTCTCCGAAAGTGTAGATACTTTTTAATGAGGTGTAGACACTTTTTTCAATCCTACATCAAAATGCGCAGCTTCTTGCCTAACGAGAAGATCCAATGCATGCGCAAGAATTTTACTTTCCGAAAGGACGTATTTTTTTGATAACCGCTTTAATGCTGTTTGTTGCTCCGGGTTTAAAGTTGTCACGCCTCTCTTATTTTCTGCCTTAATCATTTTTCTTATCCTTCCTCTCGATCCATCGGTTCAAAATCAAACGTCCCTTTTACTTGCCGGTAACATGCCCCACAATGGGGACATTTCCAGACAAACGTGTTTTGAACATGGGGTGCCCCACAAGACAGGCGCTTAAAATGCACGATATGTTTTGCCAATTCCCCACAGTCACAAGTCACATAGGTTGGCGGCCAGCTGGCATAGGCCAGTGTCTCAAACGGCACATGATAGCTGTTATAACATCGACGATTCGTGTGTAGAAACATCATCGGGACCCCTCCTTTTTTTCACGATTTACTGCTGTTTCGCGCAAACAAAGCAATTCATTATCCAATTGTGCCAACGTGTATTTATCCGGAAAAATCGCTTGAAGCACACTTCGTTCTGTCCGTTCACCTGATAACCATTCTTGTCTTAAACGTTCGATCTCAGAGAAAGAAACAATGGTTTCTGCCAGTAACACCAATTTCCAGAAATGAAGCATCATCCGATAAAAATACGCAAAGGGATCCTGGATCGGCTGTCCTTTATGACAACTCGTGCGATACTTGTACACAAATTTTTCTACCTCATGTTCGAGATCTTGTGCCCAAAGCTCCCCATTCAATCGTGGCAAGACCCGATAATGAATTGCTAGAATATCCGCATGCTCTTTTTCTACTTTCCGTTTTGCGGCATAGATCTTATCGATCAATTTTTGAGCATCTGTCCCGAAATGAGTAAGTAGCTCAATGGTTCGTTTGGTCAAAAATGGATAGTCCCCCATTTTGAGCAGCTCTGCTTCTGAAATTTCTGAAAGAGATATTTCTGTTGGTTTCTCGTATCGATTGGTATCGTTAATATTCTCAGTATTACTTAATTCAGTATTACTAGGGTTAAAAATTTTACCCTCCAGACGTCCATTTTTTGGACGTCCAAAAAATGGACGTCCTTGTCCCCCAAGGGATTCAGGCGTTTTTTCTGCTTTTCTGGAATGATCCTCATTCGGAAGAGGGAGTTCATTTCCAAGATAATCCAAACGCTTGGTCAATCGATTTTCTGAATCATATTCTTCAATAATTTGATGATCCGCTTCGACTAATTGAAGATACAAACGATTTGGTTTATTTAATCCTTGTTTTACTTCTCGCAACAATTTCATTTTTGCCAGTTCCTGTTTTACTTTCGTAACCGTTGTTTTCGACTTATCTAACAACTCCATCAATTCTTCCACCGTAAAAATCAAAAACACAGAGCCATGTTCATCAACAAAATCTCGTTTTCCAGATTCATACGAACGGATTGATAATTGGCAACGGTTATACAATGCCCCATACGCCAATTTGGCATCATTGGATAATTGTGCGTAATCACTGGTATAGCGAATCTTTTTAATCACTTTTCCCATACTATCTTTGATTCGCTCTGTCCGTGTCATAAAGATTTGGGGAATTTGATAAAACGTTTGTGTAGCTAATTGATTCACTGTAATGTCTGCCATGTTATAGCCTCCTTCAGATTTTTCTACTTCTCCGCCAAGAGAAATAGGAAACCATCTATAAAATTTTGTAAGCAGGCAACGGGAGTCGAACCCGTACTCGCCAATGTCAAAACATCTGAATACCTGCGGCTCAGTATAGTCATCTAGAAAGATTTGGCGGAAACTATACTGATCATCTAGAAAGAGAGTCAATAATATGGCTTTGGGAGCTATTTCTAGTCCCTATACAAATACAAGGAATCGAACCTTTAAACCGACCACTTCGGATAGTTGTTTCATGAACTCTCCTTTTCCGCCTGAACAACAAAAAAGAGGACAGATTTCTCTATCCTCTTTACTTCTAAATTCTTATTTTTTATTCCTAACTAAACTCTAGACACTTACACTCCGCTTTACATTCCTTTTAGTGCATCAACGACTTCGCTCAAGCCCATGCCATTGCTCCCTTTGATTACCAAGCTGTCGGAAGGTTCTAAAGTTTCTATTAAGGAGGCGATCAGTTGTGGTTTTTCATCTGTCGCAAAATAGCGCACCTTCTCAGCCAGTGGTGACTGAGCTAGTCGTTTTTGCAATGCTTGCATTTCTTTGCCATAAAGAAAAACTAGTTGGAACGAGTCATCTAAATGTGCGGCCATCTGCTCGTGCATTTGTGCAGAATCTGGTCCTAATTCAAGCATATCTGCCAATACGGCGATCCGACGTCCTGCTAAGGGCAATTTGCGGAAACTATCCAATACGAGACCCATGGCCGTCGGATTGGCATTGTAAATATCGCTCAAAATCGCTGCTCCATTACCGGCAGTCACCCATTGGGTCCGATTTTTCGTTAATTGAAAATGCGCCAATCCCTCCTTGATGGCTTCATTTGATACACCAAAATGACGTCCTAACCCAATCGCGATCAAGGCATTTTTGACATTATAACCGCCTAATACCGGTAAGGTAAAAGTCGTACTTGCTACCGTAAAAATCGTCTGATCTTGCGATTCCTCCACGATGTCTCCTTGTAGATCTCCCTCAGTTAAACCAAAAGTTTCAATGGTCTGCGTTAAATTGGGAACAAAGGGCTCTAACAATGGTTCATCAGCTGGCATCATAAAGAAGCCGTCTTTTTTCAATCCTGCGGTGATCTCCATTTTGGCTTTGGCGATCCCTTCTCTGGACCCTAAGTTTTCAATGTGGGCTTCGCCTATCAACGTGATAGCGGCAGCGTCAGGTTCTGCTAAGCGCGAAAGGACTTCGATTTCTCCTGCATGATCCATTCCCATTTCTAAAATCAACACTTGGGTATCTTCTGGTGCATGCAAGATAGTCAAAGGCACGCCTAGTTCATTGTTATGGTTACCTTGAGTTTTGTAGGTCTGGTATTTTTGTGCCATAACCGCGTCTACCATATCTTTTGTGGTTGTTTTCCCATTACTTCCGGTAATAGCGATGATTTTTGGCGCAAGTTTTTCTTTGTAGGCTCGTGCTAACTGTTGGAACGCTTTGACAGTATCCGTGACGGGGATCACAAGGATGCCTTGCGGTGGTTGGATGGTGGGATGACTCCACAATGTCGCGATCGCACCATTGTCTTTGGCTTGTTGGGCAAATTCATGTCCGTCACGGGTCCCCGCTAAGGGAACAAAAAGACTGTTTTCTTTGATCAGACGGCTGTCGAATTCCACAGAGGCAAGTGGTGTTTCATTTTTAATTTGCTGACCAAATACGGCAGCGGCTTCTTTTACAGTAAAATTCATCAGGTTCGCTCCTTTTTCCTAAAAAAAGAAAGCACAAGATCGCTTCAAGTATTTTCCTTGAGTTGAGCTGGCTTTCTTCCTGCTATTTATTCTGCTTCGTTTTCTGCTTCTTTTTCTGTTGCTTCTACATTGGTCAAGAACGAACGTCTTTGATTGAAACGATTCATCCCTAATTGGATCAATTCTTCGATCAAATCCCCATAAGGCAAACCGGTCTTCTCCCATAGCAGTGGGTACATGCTGAATTCAGTGAACCCTGGCATCGTGTTCAGCTCATTTAAAAAGAGCTCATTTTTATTGGTCAAAAAGAAATCACAACGGCTCAATCCGCTGCCGCCTAACATCGTATAGGCTTTTTTCGCAAACTCTTGGGCTTTGGCTTGTGTTTCTTCTGGAATTTGTGCAGGAATCTGCATCTCGATTCGGTTGTCAATGTATTTGGAATTGTAATCATAAAAGGCAACATCTTTTACGATTTCTCCCGGCATTGTGGTCCGAACGTCTTCGTTTCCAAGAACGGCTACTTCGATCTCACGGGCTTCGATTCCTTGTTCAACGATCGCTCGGGTATCGTAGCGATACGCTTCTTGTAGCGCATTTTGCAGTTCTTCACGGTTCTCGGCTTTCGAGATACCGACACTTGAGCCCATGTTGGCAGGTTTGACAAACATTGGATAAAGCAGACTGCCTTCACATTGATCGAAAATCTTTTTCGGATTTTCTTTCCACGCATTTTTCAAGACTGGTACATAGGGAACTTGCGGAATCCCCGCAGCTTGCAAGATATACTTGGTCATGATTTTGTCCATCCCACAGGCACTAGTCAAGACACCGGCTCCGACATAAGGCATTCCGATGGTTTCTAAAAACCCTTGGATCGTGCCGTCTTCGCCGTTTGGTCCGTGAAGTAAAGGAAAGACGATCGCGTCTTCTTCGTAGATTGCCCCAGGTGAAATTTCTTCCCCTTTGGTTTCTTCATTGGTCAATGCCAAAGTATCTGGAGACGTTGGCGCCTCAGTCAATAATGGGCCTTTTAACCAGCGTCCTTCTTTGGTGATCATTACTAATTGAACTTGGTAGTAATTATAATATACAGCATTAACAACTGAAAAAGCGGATAACAGTGATACCTCATGTTCTGCACTGCGTCCCCCGTATAATAAAATGATTTTCAAAAGAATTTCCTCCTGTATTCATTGATTCTACCAAACTAAGTCTTCCACATTTTAGCACAAAATCGACCAACCGGCATTAAATCTTGCAGAAATTTCTTTAAGCTTACACAGTCGTTAGTTGAATGTTTTTCATTTTGTCAGTACTATGAATATATCACGGCACGTTTAAAGAGGTGGGACCTATGACAGAACAAACCGCTCCTTCTAGAAAAGGACGATTAAAACAAATCGTTCAAGTCTTTTTGAAATACAAAGTCGTTCAAAATATCAGCAAACAGCAGCACCCCGAAATGGTGCGTCAAGCGTTTGAAGAATTAGGACCAACATTTATCAAAATCGGGCAGATGCTTTCGGTCCGCAATGATCTGCTTTCCAGCACCTTTGTCGATGAATTCAAGCAGCTGCAGGACAATGTCAAAAGCGATCCATTTCCCAAGGTCAAAGCACTGCTGGAAACAGAACTGCAGCAACCGCTAACGGAAGTTTTTTCCGCTTTTGATGAAATTCCAGTCGCCTCAGCTTCCATCGGACAAGCCCATCGAGCAAACTTGATCAGCGGCAAAGAAGTGATCGTCAAAGTGCAGCATCCAGGGATCATTGCGGCAATTCAAGTGGATCTCGATCTTTTTGAAAAAGCCCTGCCGTTGGTTCGCGCAATTCCAGAAGCCAATGTGGTGGATTTAAAAAGCGTGCTAAGCGAAGTCCGACGATCCCTTGCCAATGAAACAAATTTTTTACAAGAGATGAAAAATGCACAGGAATTCTACCGCAACAATCACCAAGACCCGCAGTTGGCATTGCCAAAAGTTTATCCCGAATGGTGTACCCAAAAAGTATTAGTCATGGATTACATGGCAGGTGAAAGCTTGAATTGCTTACTGACCCGCAAAAATCAAGACATCGTTTATGACAATCAGTCCGTTAAAGCAGTGAAAAAACAAGTGGGGACGCTATTAGTCGAAAACTTTATGAAACAAGTCTTTGAAGATGGCTTCTTTCACGCTGATCCACATCCTGGCAATCTTTTCTTGCATGTCTTCACGGATCAAGCCAACCGCCCACAACCATTTCAAGTCAAGCAGCGCGTCGGTGTCCTCGGCGGGGTCGATTATTCGTTGAAATGGCAAGAAGAAGCTGTCATGCCGCCTTACCAAGTGATTTTCTTGGACTTTGGGATGATGGGTCATTTGGATCAGTCTTTACGCAGCCGTTTAGCCGATGCGTTGATTGCTCTTTATACCCAAGACACCCAAGAAGTCGGTAAAGCCGTCTTGCGGTTGTGCAACAGCAGCGGCAGTTCCTTTGACGAAGTCGCCTTCTATCAGGATCTTCAAAAATTTGTTGAAAACTACTATAATATGCCGCTAAAGGATATCGACTTGCAAAAAGTGATGGCGGAAGTCATCACGATCTGCCATGATAACCAACTGCAGATGCATCGAGACATCACCTTGCTGATCAAGGCTTTTGGTACCTTGGAAGGTGTGATCAAAGCCTTAGATCCCGAATTATCAATGATGGAAGTCACTCAGCCTTTTGCACAAAAATATTTCCTACAGCAGCTGAGTATTGAAGACGAGGTGAAAAAAAGCGCCTTGGCAACCGCAAAAAGCTTGCGGGCACTTAGCCATCTTCCCGATCGGACCTTGGCTGTCTTAGACACTTTTGCGACTGGTAAACACCGATTGAATCTAGAGATCCGCGAACAAAAACAGCTATTGGACCGCTTTGATCAGATGGTCAATCGACTGGTGATCGGTATTATTCTAGCTGCGGTCATCCTTGGCTCTTCCTTATTGGTGGTCGCCAGCCCGCAACAAGGAGCCTTCGTCCATCAGATGGGAATCTTCGGATATACCTTAGCATTTTTCGCGATCGTGGCTTTAGTCAGCAAATACTTCTATGATCGTTTTCGCAAGAAATAAATAAGCACCTTCAATTCCCGTGGTTCATGCAGAAGCTGGGTCTTGAGGGTGCTTATTTTGCAAGGGTCTGTCGCAATTCGTTTTCAAAGATTCGTTTGAAGGCTTCCCGATCCTCTTTCGTAAAGGGCTTCGGTCCTTTTGTACGCTTGCCTGCTTTACGCATCTGCGCACCTAAGTAGCGTTGTCCAAGTAAAAAATCGATCGTTTCTGGCAAATACTCTGTGCCGTTATGGTGAAAAACCCGCGCTTTTTTCGGCAAGACCAAAGAGGCTAACCCATAATCTTGGGTAACAAGAAAATCACCGGGCTCTATTTCCTTCACGATTTCATAATCCGCACGATCCGAGCCTTTGTCGACATAGACAAAGTGAACATGGGCAGGATAATCTTTGGTCGTGTAATGATCGACACTGGTGACGATCACCACCGGCAGCTGATATTGCTGAGCCAGCTCAATCACTTCGTTTTTCACTGGCGATCCATCGCCGTCAATAAAAAGTCGCATCTCCACACTCCCCTCACAAGTTTCTTCGTTTACAATTACTTCTATTGTAAGAGGAGCAAGGCGAAGATGCAAGCAGACTTTACAGCCGTTTCCTTGAGGATGTATTTAAAGCCTCAAGAAGAGCAACTGCCTCCGCCCTAATAACTAGCAGTTGCCATAAGTAAAGCTTATCCTTCAATTCTAGAAAATGCTCGTTCTTTTAGCTCATAAACGACATCGCAAGCTTTTGCTACCTCTTGTTCATGGGTCACTAAGATGATACATTTTTTTTGCTCATGGGCAATTTCTTGAAACAGTTTGACGATTTCTTTAGATGTCGTTTCATCCAAATTTCCAGTCGGTTCATCGGCTACGATCAGCTCATGTTCACAGCACAACGCGCGAACGATAGCGACCCGCTGCTGTTGCCCACCCGATAATTGGGTCACTTTTTTCAGTGCCAGCTCTTCCGTGATGCCAACTTTGGCTAAGTTGGCTAAAGCATAGGCCTTTTTATCGGCTTGCTGCGACTTCGCGATCGCCATGGCTGTGATCACATTGTCCAGTGCCGACAGATAAGGCAATAGATTATACGCTTGGAACACGATGGAAACATCTTTGCGGCGGTATTCTCGCAATCCGATTTTTGCTAACGTTTCTTCATTGTAGAAAATTTTTCCTTCTTTCGGTGTATCTAGGCCCGTGATCAGTGACAGGAAAGTTGTTTTCCCCGATCCGCTGGAACCTAAGATCGCATACATCTTGCCAGGTTCAAAGGTCAAATCAACGTCACGAAACAGCGCTTCTGCTTCGCTTTGATACCAATATCCTAATTGTTCTGTTCGTAATGTCATGTCGTTCCTCCTAAGAAACCAAGATTTTTTTCGGATTCAACCGCAAAATGCCCGCGGAAGAGAGTAAGATCGAGCCAAAACTGATCCCTAGACCGAGTAATGCCAATAAACCAATTTGTTGAGGGGAAACGGTGATCTCCAAGGACTCCACTTCTGCTGATTGGGTGAAGGATGGGAAAGAACCACCACGATTTCCGCCCATTTGCGGCATCTCCCCGCCTCCAGGACCAGCGTTTTCAGTGGCTGCTTGATCAGTCGTTGTCTCTGTTTGTTGTGCCAATAATTGCTCTCCGACGGCATTACCGACAAGATTGCCGCTAGCGGCCGCGATCCCTAAAGCAAACACCATACAGACAAAAATCTCTGTGAAAAACTGTAGGATCACTTTAGCCCGTGACTCGCCTAAAGAGAGCAATACACCAATCTCATAGCGACGTTCCCGAATCGACATCATCACGATCAACGTCAAAATAATGATACCGGCAGCAGCAACTAACACAATAATATTTTTTGCAAAGCTAGCGACATTATTCAATGGTGTCAGCATCGACTGATACATTTGATCGTTGGTTTGAATGCTGTAGGTTTCTGTATCGATCAACCCTTCCGCTTCTTCCACGAATGCTGTCATCTCAGACGGATCACTCAAGGTATAGGTTGCTGAATCAATGGTGTCCTCATTGCCGCTCAACGTATTGGCAAGAGTATAAGAGGCAATGATCGTGTTGGCTGGGTTGAGAAAGTTAAACATTTGGCTCATGCTGTTGCCAACTTCACTCGTTTCATAGATTCCCTTGATCGTCACTTCGACTTCATTGTCCTCTGCATCAGTGATCGAAAACGTATCTCCGACCGCCAAATCATTCGCTTCAGCTAGTGAGGATTCGATCAGGACTTGGTTCGTACCTTCATCCTCAGAAGTAATTCCTTCTCCATCCGTGATCGTCGCTGTTCCTTCCGAAAAAGTCGTATACGCCGCACTGCTTGATACACCAGTGATTTGGAAATCACCCGTACTCATATTCCCACCAGGCATTCCTCCTGGCATACCGCCCATTTGCCCCGATTCGCTGCTGTCGGTTGCTTCTGACTCTGTCGATGAGTCACTGCTGGAGATCGGTTCGATCCCGCTGACGGCATCAGCAGAGGTGCTGACTTCAAAACTATATGAGGCAACCCCGTCTAAATCGGCGATCGCTTGGGCATCAGTAATCGCTACTGGTGTCGATTGAAAACTCCCTGGATCTGGTCGGGTGCTTTGGTCATCGCTGTCAGAAGAAGAGCTCCTTTGCTGAAAAGCCTGCTCGCGGTTTGCTTGCAACGTCACAGTTGCGCCAACACTTTTCTGGGCATTTTCAGTCGCTACTAGTGCCGCACTGCGAATCGTCAGACCCGCCAATACAAAAATCAAGATTGCAGAAAATACGGCGATCAGCAACAGGCTCCGGCCTTTTTTCGCCCATAAACTTTGGAGACCTCGTTTCAAAAAATTCATCTTTGTTCCTCCTGAATAGCTATTTATTGTCTTTCGACTATAAGGATCCTAGCTTAAATTGACCTTAAACCGTCTCCTGATTTTTTGAATCATAGAAACAGACCGCAACGGCTGCCTGCGATCTGTTCGATTTATTGATAACCATTTGGTGATGATCGGTGAAACTTCAACTAACGACCAAAACCACCGCCCATCTGATTGGTTGTCGCTGTTGCACCTGATTGGGTCAAGTTAGCGATAGTATCCGTGACGGACAATGTTCCTAACTCTGTCCCATCACTGAGGGTTCCGCCAGCATAATAACCGGAGACTGCTTGTGCATCATTCGTCCCACCACTGACCAACGTATAGCTGCTATCGGTCAAATCTGGGCTGGAAAGAACCACGTGTTGGTAGCTTTTGCTTGGGGCATAGGACAAGATCGTCTGACCTTGACTGTCCTTTAAGGTCACTAGGGTCTCGGCTGATTGGGTTTGATCGAAACTGATTCCGATCGACTGTTGACTACCACCGCTAACGTTCATGGCCATATCGGTCGTGCCTGCCGCTAACAAGACGCCGCCGGTGAGTTCAAATGTGCCGTTATAGTCCAAAGCACCATTGCCACCGGTCGTTGGACCATTTACGATGACGACGCCATCACTCATGGTGACATTGCCATTACTATCCAGGCCATCCCCTTCGGCATCAATGACCAACGTTCCACCAGTGATCGTGATCTGTTTACTGTCATCCGCGGTATCGCCGCCGCCAGGGCCGCCGCCAAAACTGTCTTGACCAAATTGTCCCGTTGTTTCATCCGTATCACTGCCACCACCGGCATTGATCCCATCATCGCTAGCCACGACGTGTGTCGTGCCACCTGCAATCGTGATTACACTTGCTTCTAATCCTTCATAGGATTCTTCGATAGAAATCGTTCCGTCGGAGATCGTCAATTCATTGTCGGCGTGGATCCCATCATCGCCACTGCTGGCAGTGATCGTGCCACCTGCAATGTTGATCGTATCATTGGCATGCAAGCTATCATCCGCACTATCGATCGTAAAGGTGCCGCTGCTGATGGTCATCACACCGCCAGCTTTCAATCCTTTGTAACTTTCATCCGTCACTAGCGACTGACTTTGGGCTCCGTCAGCCGTTTTGATCGTGATATCAGCTGATTGGATGCTTAAATTTGTTTCTGCTTGGATCCCGTCACGACCACTTTGGATCGTAAAGGTACCACCATCAATCGCAACGTAGCCTTTTTCCGCATCTTCCGTATTATTCGCTTGGATGCCATCTCCTTCAGTGGTGTTCAGTGTGTAGTTCCCCGCCAAGATCGACACGGAATCTTTTCCTTTGATGGCATTGTTTTTCGCTGTGATTTCAATCGTCCCCCCTGCTAAAACCAAATCATCTTTGCTGCGCAATCCGTTGCTGTAATTTCCTGTGATCACCAACGTCCCATCGCCGTTGATGGACAAATCTTCTTTACTATAAAAGGCAGCATCTGGTTCTGTCTCGCCTTCAGCCAAGGTGTAGCTGCTGCCATCCGTCAGAGTATTCGTCGTATCACTGGCTAAGGTCGTGATGACTTTTTCTGCTTGTTCGATGACGACGGCCGCCCCGTCTTCATTGGTGATCGTGACACCGGCAAAGATCAGATGGACTTTTTCTTCTTTGTTGACGTTGACAACCAGTTGGCCATTACTTAACGACCCGCTGACGACATAGGTGCCGGCTTGGGTGATCGTCACGGTTTGGTCTTCCACTGAAACGCCATCAACAGCCGTCGTGTCGCTGCCATTCAATTCAAGTTGCGTAGCAGTTGCCTCATCGTAGGAAGCATCAACATCTTCTTCTTCGTAACTACCGTAATAGTCCACAGAATCATCAAGGGTCGTTGAAACGTTGGTCACTGCGGCAGAACCGGAAACTGCTGCTGCGGAACTGGAACTGCTGCTCGTGCTAGTACTATCGGTTTGCCCGCAAGCGCCTAAGAGCAGCGATGAGAGCAAGAGTGGATAAATGAGTTTTTTCATAAAAGGTTCCTCCTTCTACAGCTCATCGCGGTTAGCGGTGAGCTTGCCTAAAACAACGGGTAAATTGCCATTACGAACCCGAACTTCATCAATGATTTGCTTTTCTTGCGCTTGGTCTTTTAACAGCAACTGATAGCGCAATTCATACAAGCTTCCCATCGTCGTCGTTCGAACCGATGTCAGTTTGGCAGAATGCGTATATTTTTCAAAGAGATCATCGAATAATTGCGGATAATCCAAATCTTCCGGAATCGTGACCTTCAGTTCCCGTTCACTCGTGGCTTGTCGATCGCCAAAGGGCATCGTATATAAAAGGGTCAAGAAAAGCGCCACGATAATGGAAAAAATGACAACATAGCCGACATACCCCATCCCAGTTGCCAGACCGATCCCCATCGACCAAAAGACGCTGGTGATCTCTCTAGAACCCCCGGGAACCGAGCGGAAACGAATCAAACTGAAGGCACCTAAGATTGCCACCCCTGTGCCAAGATTGCCGTTGACTAGCATGATCACCGATTGAACGAGAATCGGTAAGACTGCCAAGGTAATGACGAAGTTTTTCGTATAGACATTGCGGATCATATGGATCGCAGCTACCAATATTCCTAAAAGCAATGAGGCGGCAATACAGATCAATAAGCTACGCCATTCAAGGGTGCTCGTATCGCCAGAAAATAGACTAGATAACATGTAACCATTCCTCCTTCTTGAACAAATGCCGTTGATACGTTTGGGCATATTTTGAAAAGCTACCTTTGCGCACGCTGTATTTGTTCAACAGCTCCACAAACCATAATGGATAAGCGCCGAGGGCTTTCACTTCCATCAACACCCCGATTTCAGGTGCTACCAGCGCCCCCTCACTGCCAGAACCGAACATAAGATCATAGGTGCGAAAGCGAATGTTTTGGTCGAATGTCACGCGAAATTCACTATCATCATCAATAAACAGCGACAAGCGATCATAGGCAATCAACACTTTCGGCAGCAAGTCTGGGTTTTGCTTAAATAGCCAGTGAATCTCTGCAGCGATTTGCGGTGCTTCTGCCATTGACGGCAAGACCCCTGTTTGCAACCAGCCGCAATAGTCAGCATAGGGCATCGGGACTCGGCGTTTGTAGACCACGCCATTGACTTTCTTTTTGATCTCTAAAAAAATTAACTGCTGCTCTGTCGGTATGCCATAGCTGCGGACCCGAAATTTTTCTTTGTATTTCGGTTTGTCCATCGAATGACGAATAAAGCGGTAATCGTGGGTATCGTAATACAAGGACATAATCGTGTGCTGCCCATATTCATCGATCGCCATTCTTTGCTGAAGCTCAGCAAGAAATGCAGGAAATTGCTCCTTGGCTATTAAATATTTTGTCTCTTTTCTTTGAAAGACTTTTTTCAATTTCATAAAAATGTTCCTCCCTTGAAATCCATGCACTGAATTTACGGCAGCTATCTTAAATGCAGCTTAAGGCAAAACAGTTTTTTTAAGCATTTTTTATGCTATTCGTGCTATTCTTATCCTTAAAGAGGTGGGAACATGATTAAACTATTAGTGATCGAAGATGACAAAACATTATCTGATAATATGAAAGAAATCGTCAGCGAGATCGGTGACGTCACACAAGCCTATGATGGCAGTGAAGGCTTATACGAGGCAGAAACGGGGATCTATGATTTGATTATTCTCGACTTGATGATGCCAGAGATGAACGGTTATGAGGTGCTTTCTGCCCTAAGAAAAAAAGGACTCCAAACACCCGTCCTGATTTTAACAGCCAAAGACGGCTTAGAAGACAAAGTGACTGGTTTTCAAAAAGGGGCAGATGATTATTTGACCAAGCCTTTTTATCGGGAAGAATTATTGATGCGGATCAAAGCGTTGCTAAAACGCTCCTTAGGTTTGTTCAATGAAAATACACTGGAATATAACGGATTGCTGTGCAACCTTGGCACCAATGAGGTCAGTTACCAAGGGCAGCTTTTGCCGATCCAAGGGAAAGAATTTGAGCTGCTGCTTTATTTTCTACAAAATAGAAACATTATTTTGACCAAGGAACAGATTTTTGATCGCATCTGGGGGTTTGATTCAGAAACGACCTTGACTGTCGTCGAAGTCTATATGAGCAATCTGCGGAAACACTTGCGCCAGACAGGAATCGACAAAGAAATCCGTACGTTGCGAAATGTCGGCTATATTATGCAAGGAGCCTAGTCTATGAATAAAGAACGCTCTAAGAGACAACGGCTGCACTCCTTTCTCCTAAATGTCAGTGCCTTTGCGTTGGTTTTCTTACTTTTAGGAACCATCGTCCTCCAATTGTTCAACCAATCGGCTTATCGGCAAACCGACATTTCTTTGGAACAAGCAGTCAAAGATACCCGCTTGATCCAAGCAGAGATCAGCGCTTCGCAATCCAATCTAGAGGTATTGCCACCAGATAGTGCCATGCCAAAGATCCCTGGGACCAATCGCTTCAATACCCAGTTGATTCTCTGGTCTGAAGACGGTGAGATATTAAACAAGCAGACCTTGGGCGGCCGCTTTTCACAACTGGCGAGTTTATCTTTAGATACAAGCCACTTAGACAGTATCACATCTTTTTCAGTGGTGGATCAGTCCTTGTCAGAGGAAGAAGAGACCCTTTTGTTTCGTTCGATCACCACCAAAGCACCAACAAATGATGCTGGTGTCGGCTATATCCAAGTCTTGGCGAACACTAACCAAATCAAAAATGCCATGAACAATTTCCAAACAATTTTGATTTTATCGATGATCTTTTTCTGGATTCTTTCGATCGGGATCAGCTATTTGCTTTCCAGCTTGAACATGCGCCCCATTTTAGCCTCCTGGAAAAAACAGCAGGAATTTGTCGAAAATGCATCCCATGAGCTGCGCACACCATTGACGATCATTCAAAACAGTCTGGAACGCCTATTTACCAAGCCCAATCATACGATCATTGAAGAATCTGAAAGCATCGCCCAAGCGTTAGCGGAAACTCGGCGGCTGACTGGATTAACTGCGGATTTGCTGACGATCGCCCGCAGTGATTCCAATCAATTGCTTTTGACAAAAGAAACCATCGAGCTAGCTCCTTTTATCGATGACTTAGTCAAACCTTTCAAAGAAATTGCCGAATTGGATCAAAAACACTTTGTTGTCGAAAACTTTGCCAAAACGACCGCTTGCTTTGACCAAAAGAAAATCCATCAAGTCCTCGTGATCCTCCTAGATAATGCCTTAAAATATACCAGCAGTGGTGATAAAATCACCCTCTTATCGGAGATTTCTAACAAGCAATGGCTGATCGAGGTCAAAAACACAGGACCAGCCATTTCCGATGAAGAAAAAGCCCGTATCTTTGACCGCTTCTACCGCGAGGATCGTTCCCGCTCCAAAGAGACCGGCGGCTATGGTTTAGGCTTAGCGATCGCCAAGCAAATCGTTGAAGAGCACAAGGGACAAATCCAGGTCAAAGATTTGCAGCCACGAGGGGTTATTTTTCAGATTCGTTTACCTAAAGAAGGATAAAGGAGAAAAACAAATGCAGGTCATCACCCTTAAAGAACACCCTGACTACTTAGCAGAAGCCATTCGTTACTTCCAAAAACAGTGGGCTGGTCCCGACTCCCTCATGGTTTATGAGGATAGCCTGACCCATAGTTTTTCAGCAAATCCTTTGCCGCAATGGCTGCTGCTGGTCAACGAAGAAATCGCAGCAGACGGACGTTATCAAATCATCGGCTGCGGTGGCTTGATCCCCAACGACTTCATCAGTCGGATGGATTTGACCCCTTGGCTTTGCGCCTTGTATGTGGACCCTTTGTGGCGTGGCCAAGGCGGTGCCCGCCTTTTGATCGAAACAGCCAAGCAACGTGCTGCTGGAGCTGGTTTTGATTCTCTGTATCTATGTACGGATCTTTCTACTTTTTATGAGAAATTTGCTTTTGAACCGATTGGAACAGGCTACCATCCTTGGGGAGAGTCTTCCACCATCTATCGCTGTTCTCTCACCTAAATGAACAAAAAAAAAGCTGTGAACAAAAATGTTCACAGCTTTCTTCACTCACAGTACTATTGCTAGTAGAATACCCTATCTCCACAAAAGGAATATTCCGACACCCTACAAATCCGGTAGGTTGCTTACGCGGTGTGCCTCTGCTATCAATCTGGTCAGCTAATGCTAGACCTTCTCGACTCGTCGCATGAGGATTACTTTACCATAAAACTAGTCGGAATACTACTGTTTTTTATAAAATTAAAACTGCTGATAAGCATTTCTCAAGAAAGAGTGCCTATCAGCAGTTTTCCATGAATCAATTGTTACTTTTCAAATAGAAACATTCCAATTGATGGATAAAAAAACTTAGGATAAGAAGGTCGCTACTTTGGTCGTAATCAAATCGATGGCTACGTGGTTTTCGCCGCCTTCTGGTACGATGACATCGGCATACCGTTTGGTCGGTTCGATGAATTGATGATACATCGGTTTTACCACCGTCAAGTATTGTTCGATCACAGAATCCAATGTCCGGCCACGTTCTTCCATGTCACGTTTGATTCGGCGAATGATTCGAATATCATCGTCTGTATCAACATAAAGTTTAATATCCATTAAATTACGCAATCGCTCATCTTCTAGAATCAAGATCCCTTCCAAGATAATGACTTCTTTGGGTTCTTGAATGATCGTTGCTTCGCTGCGGGTATGCGCGACATAATCATAGACGGGTTTTTCGATCGTTTGATATGCAAGCAGCTGTTGCAAGTGATCGATCAACAAATCAGTATCAAATGCAAAAGGATGGTCATAGTTGGTGTTCAACCGTTCTTCAAAGCTCAGATCACTTTGGTCTTTATAGTAGGAGTCTTGTTCAAGCATCATAATAGAATGATTGGGGAAATGATTAAAGATCGCCCGACTCACGCTTGTTTTTCCACTACCTGATCCACCTGTCACACCAATAATAATGGGCTTGCCATTCGTCATTCAATTAACCTCTTTCATCTTAAAAAATTCACACTGGTTCTATTATAGCGAAAATTCGGCAAATTACTACTGTTTCTGTAGAATCAGTGCTGCAATAAAGGAAGTAATTGCTGCAAACGTTCGATCTCATAAGTAGGCTGAATCTCACCACTGTTTTTTTTCTTTGGATTGAACCAAATCGTATCGATCCCTGCCAGTTGTCCGCCTAAGATATCTGAAGTCAGTGAATCGCCAATGATGACTGTCTCTTGTTTTTTAACGTTTGGTATGCGAGCAAACACATAGTCAAAATATTCTTTCATTGGTTTTTGATACCCTGTATCTTCTGAAACAAAAATATCACGGAAATACGGCTTTAATTTGGCATCTTCCAAGCGGCGATATTGGGTTTCAGAAACCCCGTTCGTCACCACGTATAGGTCAAAATGCTGCGCCAACTCCGCTAAGATCTCATCACTGTTGTCTAACAGTTTATGTCCTTCATTTAGAAATTCCCGATAGGCCAATTCAACTGCTGGACTATCGACCTGAATGCCTTGCGTTTCAAAAAACAAACCGAAACGCTCATTGATGACTTGGTCTCTCGTGATTTTCCCTTGCTCAAACTGCTGCCACAAATCATGATTGATCGTTTGATAGCTTTGTTTGCGCTCTGGGGTCATTTCCAAGCCATGAGCTTCAAATAGTGCTTTTAAGGCTTGATCTTCGGTATCTTGAAAATCGAGGATCGTGTCATCGACATCAAATAATAATGTTTTATACTTCATTTTCTCCCTCTTTCTCAGCGGAAATGCGCCGCCAGTCCTTTTAATTCTTCTTGCGTCAGCGAGCGATAGCTGCCCACTGCTAAATCATCTGGTAGAACTAGCGACCCCATCGCTGTTCGTTTCAGCTGAATGACTTTTTTCCCTCGGGCTAAAAACATCTTTTTCACTTGATGGAACTTGCCTTCAGCAATTTCTAACGAAACAAAGGAACGAGCCGCTCGGGCATCGATGATCGTTAGGGCAGCTGGTTTGCAAGTGACACCACCATGAAAGGTGATCCCTGTGGCAAATGCCGCCACATCTTCAGGAGTCACCAAGTCATTGACCACCACTTCATATCGCTTGGTCACCTTTTTCGTGGGATGCAGCAAGTCATAGCCTAACTGACCATTCGTCGTAACTAATACCAACCCTTCCGTGTCCCGATCCAATCGACCGACGGCATAAAGATCTGGGTGCTGGTCCTTTGGTGCAATCAAATCGATCACTGTCTGGTGCTGTTGATCAACATTCGCTGTAACAACACCATTGGGCTTGTTGACGATATAATAGCGTTCCTGCGTCTCCAACTGCCGACCCGCAACGATGATTTGATGGATGGCGCTATCGACATTGCGCTCAGGTCGCCCTTCAATCCTTTGATCCACGAGGACTTTTCCTTGCTGAAACAACCGTTTCATCTCTTTACGAGAAGTATTCAATTGTTGCTCGATCACTTTATCTAAACGCATAAATTTTTCTCCATAGTGGCTATTATAGCTCAGGATCTAGTGAAAGGAAACTGCCAGGATTTCAAATGATTTGACTTTCTTTGTCTTTTTGCGTAAGGTTAAAGAGTAAAGTAAATATAGTTTCTCATACACAGCGTTATGACCTGGTGGAGAAAAGTTGAACCAAAACTTTCTGGGGCAGTTGTGTACACAACTGCCCTTTTGCGTGTTTTCACTCACGTACCACTTAATGTGCAGAGTTAACAAAATTTGCTTAAAAAATCTCGTTATTAACGAGAAAACTTTAGGAGGAATTGAGTTATGTCAGTATCATTAGAAGTTACGAAAAGAGAAGTTCGCCCACGTTCTTTACGGAACAAGTTGCGCCACGAAGGAAAAGTACCTGCAATTGTCAATGGGTACAAAGTAGAAAGCACACCGATTGCTGTCAATGCAGCAGAATTAGAAAAAATCTTGCGTGAAAATGGATTGAATACCGTAATCACGATCAGTTTAGAAGGCAAAAAAGTCAATACTCTGATCAAAGAGTATCAATCAGATACCTTCACACGCAATTTAACCCACGTTGAATTCCTATCTGTCGATATGAATGAAGAAACAGAAGTAGAAGCAGAAGTAACCTTAATTGGCGAATCTGCTGGTGTCAAAGCTGGTGGTGTTCTAGCACAAAACTTGTATACAGTCGTTGTATCAGCAACACCAGACAAATTGCCTGAACGTGTTGAGATCGATGTAACGTCATTAGAGATCGGCGATTCATTAACAGTGGCTGATCTGCCTAAGAACGACGAGTACACGATCGTGACCGATCCAGAAGAACAAATCGTTGCGGTTACTGAACCACAAGAAATCTCTGAAGATGAAGAAGCTGGCGAAGCTGCTGAACCAGCAGTTATCGGTGAAGACGAAGAATAATCATAGAACATCGTTCTTAAGATCGCGTCTTCAATCAACAGACACTTCTAAGAAATGCAAGACTCTTGAAGGGCTTTTCCTTTAAGAGTCTTTTTCATTCTTACGAAGAGCTAGTGAGCTGCAACTGACTATTTTCCACTGAAAGACGCCATGGGAAAGCTTGGTCCAGCCAACCCAACAAATTTTTAAAAAAATAGTTAAAATGCGTCGCTGACCAAAAAGAAAAGCAGAAGTAGTTGCATTTTTGACGGTTCTTCATTATGATAAATAGACAAATTTGATGTTATTGGCAAGCCTACTTGAAGGAGGGGTTTTTATGTTTGAAACATTTGATGATCACCGCAGCCGCTACGCTTCTGGCGGGATTGTTCAAACACTGCCTGGCGAACTGATCGATAGTATTTGGTTAATCATCGATCTCGATTTAAAAGGGTTTATTCCGTTGACAAATCTGCTCACCTTTGAAGTCCAAAACAATCACGGTCGTGTCACACTGCTTTTTTCTCAAGCACAAAGTCAAATCGAACTCGGCGTTGATCTGCCTTGCCGTTATTCCGACCTCTATCCCCAAAAAGTCTATGTGTATGACGATGGGCAACGGCAAACGATTTTATTGCCTAGCGAGACTCGTTAACAGCGCTTCGTGTTTCTCTTTTTATAACGTTACTTACATAAAAAACCACCCTTTTTATTTTAAAAGGTGGTTTTTTTTGATTCCTTCCTCTCATTTAATTTCATATTATAAAGGGTTCGAGGAAGCAACCAATGAATCCCCCGTTTTTTATTACGTTTTATTGACTATTTTTTGTATGTGAAAATAACGTGTGAAGTTCCCTTATAATAAGGACAGTTGCAAAATTCAGCTGAAAGAGGTGCCTGGTTTTGAAAAATATCCTTGAAAAAGATATTATGCAAATGCTGCGTCTGTCCACGATGCTCTTGAGCGAAAATCCCCTTCCTTTGAATAAAGCTGCTGCCGACCAAAATCTTTCCGTCAAAACGATCCGTCGGCTACTGTCCAGTTGTTTAAACGAGGACCCTTCCTTCCATTATGATGTGCAGCAAGGACACATTCGTGCCTTTCATGATTTGCAGCAGCCCCTAGCCAGCAAAAACTTCCCCCATACAGAAATGCTTGCTGCATTGTTTAATAAAAGTACAAACTATCAGTTGCTCTTGTTACTGTTAAAAATGCCGACCATTTCCTTTGCAGACCTCCACAAGCGGTATTACCTGAGCCCCTCCAGTTTGCATCGGCGCTTTTTGTCCTTTTCCTTTTTTTTGGCACCTTATCGTCTAAGGATCGACCGTCGCAGTTTTCCTTTGATTACTGGCAATGAACGGCAACTGCGCTATGTGATTTTTCGACTCACCCTCTTAGCAAGCCCAACGCTTTCTTCTAATCAAGCGTTTCAAGAACTGAAGCAGATTCATCAGTTGCGCGCAAACGCTTTTTATCCCAACACCCCCGCCACGTTTACTCAGCAAGTTTATCCAACATGTTTTGTGCCGCGTTTTTATTTAGTTGGTGAACGCAGCTATTTATTTTTGTGGCAACAACTGCTAGCACTGGAGCCTTTTTATGTGCCAACAGAAGAAGCCTTCCTTTTGCGACGAATCATCACGCCGATTTTGTCGGAGCATCCGCTCCAGCAGCCATTAGAAGTGCTTTTGTCGAAAATTTTCCAAGCCCATCTTTTGGGCGCCTTACTGGAAGGCAATTTATTTGTCTATCCGCCACTAAATCCTTGTCTATCTGAACGTTCCCAACGCTTGGTCCAGGCTTTTTTGACTCAGCTTCCCCATTACGAAAAACTCTTAAAAAAGCATCCCGAGTTGCCCTTACTCTATGAATGCATTTGGCAAGAGCTCTCTTTTTTCCAACCGATCATTGCCTTTCCGCAAAAAAAAGAGCGTCCGCTTAAGTA
Source organism: Enterococcus sp. 5B3_DIV0040 (assembly GCF_002140755.1). NCBI lineage: Bacteria > Bacillati > Bacillota > Bacilli > Lactobacillales > Enterococcaceae > Enterococcus > Enterococcus sp. 5B3_DIV0040. Next base: position 149,924 of record NZ_NGLC01000001.1, on the reverse strand, counting down.
GCGACACGCTCTTTTGAGGTTCATTTAGTTGGCAGTGAATTATTTTGCGTCAGCATCAACGATTTTCACTGAACCTTGCCATTGTTCTTCCACAAAGTCTTTGATTTCGTCTGAATGCAGCACTTCGATCAATTTCTTGATTTTGTCGCTATCTTCGTCACCACTGCGGACAGCGATCACGTTGACATAAGGCGAATTATCCGCTTCTAATAAAACAGAATCATCCGCTGGGTTCAAATCGATCCCGAATGCGAAGTTCGCATTGATGGCGATTAGGTCTGCTTCGTCGTTTTGATAAGCAGTCGCCAAAAGAGATGGATCGACGTCATGTTTAAATTCTAAGTTTTTCGGATTTTCAGCAATATCATCAAAGGTTGCCGTTTCTGTATCAACGCCGTCTTTTAAAGTGATCAAGTTAGCATCTTGTAAAATCGTTAGGATACGACCCCAGTCAGATTCAGAAGTGGAAGTAAGAACCGTTGCACCATCTTCTAGTTCTGAAATATCAGAGATTCGTTTTGAGTAAAGCCCCATTGGCTCGATATGGATCGCACCAGCATTGACAAAATCATAGCCATTGTCGGCGATTTGTTTGTTCAAGTAAGGAATGTGTTGGAAGTAATTGGCATCGATATCGCCATTTTCCAATGCTTTGTTTGGCAACACATAATCATCGAAGGTTTTGATTTCAAGATCAATGCCTTCTTCTGCTAGTAAAGGTTTGGCTTGTTCTAAAATTTCCGCATGAGGCGTAACTGATGCACCAATCACTAATTTTGTTGATTCTCCCTCAGCCGCAGATGAGTCAGAGCTTCCTGAATTTGAGCCTGTGCCACAAGCAGCTAAAGCGGCAGTTAACAATAAGGTTGTTGCAATACCAAAAATCTTTTTCATATCCATTTCCTCCCATATTTTCCACTTTTTGTTCTTCGTTTCATTTACCGTTTATCGGTGGCTTTCGCAAGGAAATCGCCGATTCCTTGGATAATGAAAACGATAATTAAAATAATCACTGTTGCAACAAGCGTAACAGTGTAATTTCCACGTTGAAATCCTTCTTGCCAAGCCAAAGCGCCTAGCCCGCCGGCACCGATCGCGCCTGCCATGGCAGTATAACCAATCATTGAAATCGTTGTGACCGTCAGTCCTGAAATCAATGCTGGAACACTTTCGGGAATCACGATCTTGTAGATGATCTCCCAGTAACTAGCACCCATCGCTTCCGCTGCTTCAATCACACCAGGATTGACTTCACGAAAAGCAATTTCCACCATCCGAGCATAAAACGGTGCCGCCGATAAAACTAATGCTGGGATCGCTGCTTTTGCCCCTAGGAATGAACCGACTAATAATGTTGTAAACGGAATGATCAAGACCATCAAAATCATGAATGGCGTTGAACGAAAGGCGTTACTGATGATGGAAACCACGTTATAGAAAATGTTGGCTCCCGCTGTTTGTTTACGCCCTAGTGAATAAAGCGCCAATCCTAGAAGTAAACCGATCACAACCACTAAAACCATGGAGAAGAAAGTCATAAACAAGGTGTCTAGGGTTGCTTGCTGCATATTGGCCCAGTCGACCTTTTCAAAATTAAAATAGGTTTCTACAAATGACTTATCCACGTTCAATCACCTCCACGCCTACTTGCTGCTCTTTGAAAAAGGCGATCGCTTTTTCGATCTCACTTGCTTCACCTGTCAATAAAACCGTCAAGCCGCCAAAGGATCCCTCATTGGTTTGTTGGATCTTTCCGTAAACGACATTGACATCGATCTGGAAGCGACGGATCGCTTGTGAAATCACTGGTTCATTGGCGTTGTCTTGTGTGAAAGTCAAAGTCACTAAATGCCCTTGCGGATTTTCTCGTAAGAAGGCTTGCCGTAATTCTTCAGCATCTTCTTCTGGCTCCAAATCTTGCTGAACAAAACGTTTGGTCACTTCCTGCTGTGGGTTACGGAAAACCGATTGCACTGACCCTTCTTCCACGATCTGCCCATGCTCCATCACCGCGACCTTATTGCAGATTTTGCGAATGACGTTCATTTCATGGGTAATCAGGACGATCGTCAAATGCAATTTTTTATTGATGGAAAGCAAGAGATCCAACACTTCTTCTGTTGTTTGTGGATCTAACGCACTCGTTGCTTCATCACACAGCAAAATTTCTGGTTCATTCGCTAGTGCACGAGCAATCCCGACTCTTTGCTTTTGTCCGCCAGACAATTGTGCCGGATAGGCATTCTCCCGTCCTTCCAACCCAACTAATTTAATCAGCTCTTGCGCTCGTTGACGGCGTTTTGCTTTTTCAACGCCAGCCAACTCCAATGGCAATTCAATGTTTTCCGCCACCGTTCGAGACCATAAAAGATTAAAGTGCTGAAAAATCATGCCGATTTTTTTGCGGAAGTTTCTCAATTCTTTGTTTTTCAATGCCAAAATGTTTTGACCGTTAATGACTACATCTCCTGCTGTCGGCAATTCTAAGCCGTTCAACAAACGTACTAATGTACTTTTCCCAGCACCAGAGTAACCGACGATTCCGTAGATATCGCCTTTTTCCACTTGCAGTGAAACATCATTGACGGCGTGGACAGCCGTTTGCTTTTTGCCGAATGACTTTTTTACATGCGACAATTCGATTAATGCCATGTTATTCCCATCTTTCCTCTTTGGTTGGTTAAACACAAAAAAAGCTTTCATCCTCTGTACATTATACTGTTACAAAGGACGAAAGCACAACTTCCGCGTTACCACCTTGATTTACTGTCGATTCGCATCAACAGCCTCGCTCAGTACTTGAATTGCTTCGCATACTGCTGCACTGTAACGGGTGCCTCCCGTGATAGGCTTGTTTCCACTCACCTATCATGCTCAAAGACCATCTTCCATCCTCTCTCCGTTGCCCATTTGCACCAAACAGGGCTCTCTGTGTACGTTAAGAACATGTACTCTTCTTTTCAAAGCATTCATTTATTGAGCAAATTATAGCAACGTCTTATCCGACTGTCAATTCTTTTTGAAAAAATAGTCGTTTTTACAGCTTTGACTTACAAGGCTTCAAATTGACTTGGGTCAACCTCTTTGAAGCTGACCAGCCAAGCGTTCATTTCGTCTTCATCATTTAAGGTATCAATCGATTGATCGATTTTTTCATTTACGGAAGAAATCACGCCCGTCAATGGACTTGGAAATTCACTGACTGCTTTTTCCGCTTCCAGCTCAACAAGGGTCTCTCCTTGTTTTAAAGCAGTTCCTGCTTTTTGAATCGAAGCAAACGTGACCGCACCAAGTTCTTCTTGCGCTTCTTTTGTTAAACCGACACAATATTCTTTCCCGTTAAACAAAACCCACAAATTATCTTTTTTTCTTAAGCATTTCTTTTCCATGATTCTAGTAAGACTCCTTCATATTCATTTTCTTTAAATCCATTAATCAAAAAGCGGTCGCCGCTAACCAGCAGTGGGCGCTTGATCAACATACCATCGGTTGCCAGCACATCGGCTGCGTCTTGGGCAGTCATGGTCGGCACTTTTTCTTTTAATTGCAATTCACGGTATTTCATGCCGCTTGTGTTAAAGAAACGGGTTAACGGTGCTTCGCTTGATTGGATCCAAGCCAGCAATTGTTCCGGTTGAGGCGGTGTAGCTACCATATCGATCGCTTCAAAGGGAATCTCGTGCTCTTCTAACCAACGCTTCGCATTTCGGCATGTACTGCATTTTGGGTACCAATAAAATGTAATCATGTGAACTCCTTAAAGTGTTTTTGGTGCGGTCTCAGCTTGATAGCGCATCGATAAAATCAAACCGATCCCAATCATATTGCTTAATAGGGCAGATCCTCCTTGGCTGATAAACGGCAGTGGAATCCCCGTCAACGGTAAGAGACCGATGTTTGCGCCAATGTTTTCAAACACATGGAAGAGAATCATCATAATGATCCCAGTTGCCAAGTAGGCATAAAATTCATTGTTGGTATCGAAACATACGCGGATCATTCGATAGATCAAAATAAAATACAATAAAATGACAAACGCGCTGCCAATAAACCCAAAATTCTCACCGATCACCGAAAAAATCATATCGGATTCTCGGACTGGTACATACACATCGCTGACATTAAATCCTTTCCCGAACATCCCGCCAGAGGCGATCGCCATCAGAGCATACGCCAATTGGAAGGATTGCCCTTGGGTATCATGAAAAGGATCTAGCCACGAATCGATACGGGCGAATTGGTATTCTTTAAAGATTCCTGTATTGTACAGAAACTCGCGACCAATATCGGTGGTCACTAAGAAAATCGTTCCACCGCCGAGAATCACAAATGCCGCAATCACTGGCACGATGATTCGCCATGAGATTCCTGACATCAAGAAGACCCCACCGAAAATCGCTAGAAAGACCAACATCGTACCAAAGTCGTTTTGTAAGGTGATCAGGATCAGGACTGGGATCGTGACAGCTAACATTTTTGCAATCAGTAACCCATCTGTTTTCAGATCCCGTTCCCGATGCTTGACATTGTGCTGCGTGACGACTAACGCCAACATCATAATATAGGCGATCTTCATCAATTCTGAAGGCTGCAAGGTAAAGGGACCAAAACGGAACCAGTTTTTCGACCCTGTCGATGCTTCCATCGTCCGATCATAAAATTTCAGTAGCGCCAACATAACGGCTAACCCAGCTCCATAAATATAGGGCGTCAATTTCCAGAGCCATTTTGATTTGATCTGCATGATAACGATCACGGCAACAACGCCTAACACATACCATAAAGCTTGAAACCCTAACGTTCGCAGCATACTCGGGTTATTCGGATCGTGTGTCAGCGCCACATACAGGGACGCCAAACCAATCAGACATAATAAAAATACGGGTAGAATCACACCGTAGTCAATTCGATTATCGTTCGTTTTTATTCGTGAATTTTCCATGTCCACACTCTCTTCTGTAGAATCTTTATCCATTATAGTGATAATTGAGGAGAAAAGAAAGGATTGTCCATGAGCATTCACAAAAAATTTAGAAACTTTAATGATTTTCGGGAAAAGAGGGTTAAAAACAATCCAAAATTGTTTAGAATTACAACGAAATAATCGCTGAATTCGTCCATTCTTCTTATTAATCAAATACCTTATTCTATGTATTCTTCTTTATTTTTGATAAATCTTTGCTCTATGTAACAGAATAAAGCAACTTTAACTCCATGATAGATCCCCGCCTAGTTTCCGTTTCAAATAAATAGCAACAAATGACTACTTTTTACAAAATATAAATTGATATACGACAATCGTATTTACCACATTAATGTGGTAATGAAATGTTATTTACGCCACCATATAATTTCACTAGAATACAATTAAGGAAGCGCTTCCGGAGGTGAACCAATGATTTTAAGTAATCGAGAACAGCTACTGTTGCAATTGCTATTAGAACAAAAGGAGTTTCGCCCTGCCTCTTTTTTTCAAAAGCAGTTAAATGTATCCCAAAAAACAGTTTATAACAATTTAACGACTTTAGAAAAGAAACTAAAAGATTCGGGACTAGCTATCAAAAAAGTACCAAGAAAAGGAATCTTTTTATCTGGTTCTGAATCAGCGAAACAGAATGGATATCGATTGTTAGCAAAAAAAGAGACTAAACTCGAACTATTTTCACCTAATTATCGTAAAATCTTTATTTTCGCTAACTATCTGTTTTCAGCAAAGCCAATGCACTATCAGGAATTCTCTGAATATTTTTATATTAGCAACCAGTCAATAAAGAAAGATGTTGATGAAATCGTTGCTTTCTGTCGATTCCATCACGTATCTACAAAAATGACTACAAGCGGACTCAAACTAACCTCAGTTGAATCTGCTACTCAAAACGTATTCAAATCTTTTTTAGAGAAGTATACCGACGCCAAAGCCAGTGAAAATCTTTTGGTCAACAATCTCTTTGACTCTAAGGTACTCGATTTAACGAAGAAATTTGTCTCAGATATGACTCAAACAATCGGCCATCCAGTCAATAATTATTCTATTGAATCCTTGAAGCTTTCATTGCGAATTTTTCTTTCAAGACTTCTTATAGATAAACACATTGAAAAACAAGAGCAGCTAGTATTTGACGAACTTAGACGAATGAAATTCTATATGATCGCGGTTGATTTTTCTGAAATGATCCAACAGCAACTACCTGTTCAATTTAGTGATACAGATATTCAATATGTATGTTCCCTGTTATTAGCACACGGTATCGAACCTTTTGGACAAATGGATGAGCCTCACGAATCTACTATCACAAATTGTACGAAACAAATTATTCAAAAAATGTCACATATGTTAAACGCAGATCTGACACAAGATAAATTATTACTGCAAACATTATTGGCTCATATCGTTCCCATGATCCATCGATCAAAGACAGGCATTTTATTGAAAAACCCACTGATAAAAAGTATCAAAAAACAATACTCAACAATGTATACATTGACCAAATATGCAATTGGAGATTTAGAGGAGCGATTTCAAATCTTATTAACAGAAGACGAAGTTTCTTTTCTGACGATCCATTTTCAGTTAGCCTTTGAAAAGATAAAAATTACTAACCATATACTAATTGTTTGCCAATCAGGTTTTGCTACATCGGAGTTGATTTTTAACCGTATCAAACAGACGATCGCGGCTGATACCGTATTGGAGATCATTCCTTTAAGTAAACTGGCCAGTACATCTCTTGAGACTGTTGATCTGATCATATCAACTATTCCATTGGACATTACAGCACCGCCAGTTATTTATATTTCGCCGCTTCCTACTACCGAAGAAATAGGAAGAATCTCAGCAAAGATATCTAATCTTAATGAGAATGAGAAAAATTTTTACTCAAAAAAATACCAGAAAACGACTTTATTACAAAAATATTTAGATCCTACTTTCCTTTTTGTCAAAAAAAAGTTTCGAACAAAAAAAGATGTACTGGATTTTTTAGCAGATGATTATCTGAAAAAAAAGCTTGTTACAACAAAATTTAAGCATTCTCTATTTGAACGAGAGGAACTAGGAAGCACTGGATTAAAGACGGGAGTAGCCATTCCACATGCTGATCCACATACAGTGAAAGAAACAAAACTTGCTTTTCTCACCCTCGATGCGCCAATTACTTGGGGAGACACAAAAATCCAACTAATTGTTTTGCTTGCGATTGCTGAAGAAAACATGATAGAGGCAAAAGAGTTGATCGCTTCGATTTACGGATTGTTTAACTCAGCCGAAGAAATTCAATGGATCGTTAATAGTCAAACGCAAGAAGAACTGTATCAAAGATTGTTAAGAGGAGGAAATTGATCATGTTTTTTGATCACCAAATCGTGTTACTTGAAAAAGATTCTAAAACAAAAGAGGAAGCTTTTCGACTATTAGCAGACGAACTCATCAAAACTCATTGTGTAAATGATCAGTTCTATCAAAATATCGTACGGCGAGAAGAAACCTTTCCTACAGGTTTAAAAATTAACGGCATTGGGGTAGCGATCCCACACACGGACAGCAAATTTGTTTTACGATCCCAAGTCGCTTTTATGTCACTTGCCTCTCCCCTTTCATTTATTGAAATGGGTTCACAAGAAAAGAAAATCGATGTATCCCTGTTGTTCATGCTTGCACTGAAGGAACCACATGAGCAATTGGGTATGCTGCAAAATCTTATCTCTATGTTTCAAACACCCGGGGTTTTGGAAGCCCTATCCTCAGTAACGACTAAAGAAGCGTATCTTTCGATTATTGAAAAAAATGGACTGCAATAAAAAGGAGGAACAATTATGTTAAATGCATTACAGTGGTTCGTTGATCTAGGTTCAATCGTTGTTTTGCCGATTTTAATTTTTATTTTTGGAATAATTTTGGGGACAAAACCTAGCAAAGCCTTTACTTCAGCCTTAACTGTTGGTGTTGGGTTTGTTGGATTGAATTTGGTGATTGACCTTCTAAGCAGCAGTTTGGGTCCCGCAGCACAGCATATGGTTGAACGTTTAGGATTAAATTTGACAACGATTGATGTCGGATGGCCTGCCGCAGCGGCAATTTCTTACGGGACGATTTTAGGAAGTCTTGCGATTCCGATTGGTGTGGTCCTAAATGTTCTACTCATCATTTTAGGGTTGACTAAAGTATTGAATGTAGATATTTGGAATATTTGGCACGCAGCCTTCATCTCTTCTCTGATTTATGCCCTCACTGGAGATTTTGCAATGGGAATCGCGGCGACCGTCATCTATTTGATGATGATTCTTTTAATGGGAGATATTTTAGGTCCGATCATTAATAAGTTCTACGGATTTCCTAATATTACTTTTCCTCATGGAACCGCCGCACCAGGATTCATCTTTGCACTACCTATGAATTGGCTCTTTGATCGTATTCCAGGACTAAAAGATTGGAAAGCAGATCCAGAAACCATTCAGAAAAAATTTGGTGTCTTTGGCGACTCTACTGTTATGGGCTTTTTGATTGGTCTCATCATGGGAATACTTGCCGGATATGACACAGCAGGGGTCGGCCAATTAGCCGTCCAAACAGGCGCTGTGATGGTTTTGATGCCCAAAATGGTGGCTTTACTGATGGAAGGTCTAACGCCTATTTCTGAATCTGCAAATGAATTCGTCAAAAAACGGTTTCCTGGAAGAGAGCTTTACATCGGTATGGATGCAGCATTATCGGTTGGTCATCCAGCTGTCCTATCTTCCTCATTGCTTTTAGTTCCGATCACTATTTTGTTAGCCGTAGTTCTACCAGGCAATACGACCTTGCCTTTTGGTGATTTAGCAACTATTCCCTTTCTGATTTGCTTGATGGCTGCTGTTTTTGGAGGAAACATTATTCGAACAGTAATTGCTGGAACGATTTATATGGTAAGCATTCTATATATTACTTCGTGGGCAGCACCGCTTGTCACTACTGCTGCTCGATCCGCAAACTTTGATCTACAAGGAAACTCTATGATCACTGCTATGGCTGAAGGTGGTTTATGGACCACATTCCTTTATGTCGGCTTAACCAAAATATTAAGCTGGGGCGGTTTAGCCATAATTGGCGTCTCTGTTTTGTTTGGATTGATTTATGTAAATAAAATTCGTCCCAAGAAACAAACATCGAAATAATAGGAGGAAATGATAATGAAAAAATTACTGATTATGTGTGGCACAGGTGTTGCAACTTCAACGATTGTAACAAATAAGGTAAAAGAATGGTTGAAAGAAAAAGGATTAACTGATCAAGTGAAACTGTATCAATCCAAAGTGGCAGATGAGATGAATAAAATTGATAACTATGACATCGTGGTGAGTACAACGGTTGTTCCAGACTCAATCAAAGATCGTGTAATTATGGGGCTACCGCTCTTAACAGGGATTGGTACAGAAGAGATGTACGCGGAAATCGAAAAGAAAATCAAAGAGTAAGGAGAATGCCCTATGTTGGTCACAACAAAAGAACTATTCGCACATGCAGAAAAACACAACTATGCATTACCCGCAGCAAATTTTTTCGACTTAACTAGTGCAAGAACATACGCGGAAACTGCTGAAAGTTTGAACAAACCTTTGATATTGGCCTTCGCTCAATCCCATATGAACATGTTGACTTTAGAAGAGGCTGCCATGATTGGAAAATTTTTAGCAAAAAAAAGCACTACACCTATCGCTCTGCACCTAGATCACGGTACCGATGAAGAGGTCATCAAAAGAGCCATTCATTTAGGTTTTACTTCCGTAATGATCGACGCTTCTGAGGAGTCATTCGAAGAAAATGTCCGTCGGTCAAAGGAGATCGCCGATTACGCTCATAAAAATGGTGTCGTTGTTGAAGCGGAAATCGGGCACGTTGGGTCGGAAAACAGTCTGGAATCAGCCCTAAATAGTCAATCTATTTACACAGAACCTTCTGAGGCTGTTGCATTTGCCAAATTAACCGGTGTTGATTCGTTGGCAGTTTCTATTGGCACCTCTCACGGACATTATCAAGGGATACCCAAAATAAATTTTGACGTTTTAAATGAAATACACCATGCCGTCAATGTTCCTCTTGTTCTGCATGGCGGATCCTCTTCTGGCGATGAAAACCTTGAAAAATGTGCCTTAGAAGGTATCCGTAAAATAAATATTTTTACGGACTTCGTCACTGCTGCTATGAATGAAATTCATAAAAATCAACCAAATGACTATTTCGATCTACTTCACTCAGCAAGCAATGGAATGTCCAAGACACTCGAGCACTATTTTAAAGTCTTTCATACCAAATCTTATCGTGAAGGAGAAAGCTAATGAAAAAAAGAACTTTAAGAACGCCATTCTTTGTCGTCAATCCCAAAGCCTATCTTTATGGAAAACAAGCATTGGCATTGGCAAAAGCTGCTGATGAGTTGTCGTCTTTATATGACATCGACATTCTATTTACTGTGCAGCAAGCAGACGTTTCTCTAATTAAACAAGCAACAACACATTTATTCATCACTGTTCAACATTTAGACGGAATCGAAATCGGTCGAGGAATGGGTTATGTTTTACCCGAAGCAGTGGCAGAAGCCGGTGCTGAAGCTACCTTTTTAAACCATGCTGAACACCCCATGACATTGCAAGAACTGACTAAAGCGATGCAACGCTCAAATGAATTGGGAATTTTAACAATTGTTTGTGCGAATTCATTGACTGAAGCAAGAGCCGCAGCTTCCCTAAAACCCGATGTGATGGTTTGCGAGCCAACAGAACTAATTGGAACAGGACAAACCAGTGATCTTCAATACATGACGGAAACAAATCGTGTTGTTCGTGAAATTGATCCAGAAATCCTAATTCTGCAGGCAGCTGGTATATCTAGTGCTGTCGATGTTGAAAAAGCTTTGTCGTCAGGGGCTGATGGCACTGGTGGGACAAGCGGCATTGTGCAAGCAGAAGATCCAGTTCAAACCCTTACAGAAATGATCAAACAAGCGGTGAAGTATAAAAAGGAGGATTAACACTGTGAAATTTTTAAAAGAGCAACTGACGTTAACTTCTAACGGGAATCGAGTGTCTTACCACAACATCACAGAAGAAGTGAAAACGATGGTTGAAAAAAGTGGAATTTCAAATGGAATCTGTCTCGTACAGTCTCCTCATACGACCTGTTCGGTTATCTTTGAAGAATACATGCATGATACAGACTTTAACGGAGATGAATTTCTTCAAGTTGATTTAAACCGAATTCTCGATAAGATTATTCCTCGTGAGTTATCAGAAAATACCGATTACCGTTATCCTGGACCAAAGCATTTAGAATTTTTGATGAGTCTGGACGATCCAAACTACCCAACAGATCCAGCAACGATTTTAAACGGCGATGCACATATTCGCTCGAGTTTTTTCGGTGCAAGCGAAAGCTTTATTTTAAGTAACGGCAAGCTAGAGATCGGTTCCGTAGGCTATATCTATTTTGTTGATTTCGATCAAAATCGTGTGCGAAATAGGACATGCCATGTAATGCTAATGGGCGAATAAAAACAGTTACCGGGTAAACCAGAAAAAATTGAGATTACTTATCGCATGCAAAAGAAAAACCATGAATCCTCTAAAAGAAGATTCATGGTTTTTTATTTCTTATGCCAGCTGCAGGATTCGAACCTGTGACCTACGCGTTACGAGTGCGTTGCTCTACCAACTGAGCTAAGCTGGCGTTGTATGGCACAAAGAAAATTATATGCAAAAACGGTTGTTTTGTAAAGAGGTCTGCTGAAAAAAATCTACTTACTGAAATTTTCCGAAAATTGTGATATAATAGAAGTATCAAGGAGGTTTTTACATGGCAACATTTGGTAAATTCGAAACAACAATTGTCCCGTCACAAGAAGGTTCAACGTTTGAGGTCGCTACTCCTGTCATGTTCACGTTCCATGGGAAGAAACAAACTGGTACCATCACAAAGCAGTTGAAAAACTCTGCGGTGGTCGAGCTGAACGAAACCCCAGAAAACCAGAAATTAGTTTCGCAAAGTAATGGTGTATTGATCATCAATTACAAACAATTAACCAAACTATAACCCGTTTAATGCAAGGAGAAAATCAGTTGATTTTCTCCTTTTTTCATTGTCTGATTTTATGAAAAGCTAAAAAAAGCCATGGATAACCGATCGAACCGTTTTGGCTGTCGATCTTCTTCCATGGCATCATTGACGAGGCAAAACTTCAGTTGCCTTTGTCTTATTTGTATTGATTTATTTTGTACCGAATAGACGGTCACCGGCATCGCCCAAACCAGGAACGATATAGCCGTGTTCATTTAGGCGTTCATCAAGATTTGCAGTATAGATGTCAACATCTGGATGGGCATCTTGCAATGCTTTCACGCCTTCTGGTGCAGCAACTAAGCAGACGAATTTCATGTTTGAAGCGCCGCGTTTTTTCAGTGCGTCGATCGCCATGATCGCTGAACCGCCCGTAGCTAACATTGGGTCAACGATAAATAATTGACGTTCATCGATGTCTTCAGGTAATTTTACGAAGTATTCGTGTGGTTCTAGCGTTTCTTCATCACGGTACATCCCGATATGACCAACTTTTGCGGCTGGGATCAATTCAAGGATACCATCAACCATGCCTAGACCTGCGCGCAGGATCGGAATGATCGCTACCTTTTTACCAGATAGTGTTTTTTGTGTTGATTCTTCAATTGGTGTTTCAATCACTAGATCTTCAAGCGGCATGTCGCGAGACACTTCATACGCCATCAACATTGCGATTTCATTAACAACTTCACGGAAAACCTTTGTTCCACAGTTCTTGTCGCGGATCATTGTTAATTTGTGTTGGATCAGCGGGTGATCGATTACTTGAAATTTACCCATTTAAAAAAATCTCCTTTGGTTTTTCTCTTATTTTAAAGCAAATCGGCTCTTGTTACAACCATCTGCCACAGGCAATACTGCTTTTCCTCAAAAAAAGGATTGTGTTAGAAGGAAGGAGACAAGACGGCATGAAAAGCGCCTCTGCGTTCATTGTAGCCCCTTTTTCACTTTCGGTGATCAAAGAGCTGTAGCGCAGGAAAAACGCGTGAGACGTCTTGTCTGACCTTAACTTCTGTCACAGTCCCCTTTTATTTATTTTTATAAAGTGGATAGTTGTCCGTCAATTCTTTGACTTGCGCCGTGACTTCTGCCAAAACGGCTTCATCATTTGGTTTTTCTAAAACTTTGACGATCAATTTCGCCACTTCGACACAATCTTCTTCTTTAAAGCCGCGACTAGTGATCGCTGGTGTCCCCACGCGAATTCCACTCGTTTTGAAAGGACTTAATGATTCGAAAGGAATCGAGTTTTTATTGACGGTGATATTGACTTGATCCAGCAAAGCTTCTGCTTCTTTGCCGTTCAAATCAAAGCCGCGCACATCGATCAATAATAGGTGATTGTCTGTTGCACCAGAGACCAAGCGGGCTTGTGGTGCTTGGTTGAAGACTTTCGCCATTGCTTGTGCATTGCGGATGACTTGCTCAGAGTACTCTTTGAACGACTCATCTTGTGCTTCTTTAAAAGCAACAGCTTTCGCTGCGATCACGTGCTCTAATGGGCCGCCTTGGATACCAGGGAAAACGGCACTATTGATTTTTTTCGCTAAGTCTTCATCATTTGTTAAAATCAAGCCGCCTCGAGGGCCGCGTAATGTTTTATGGGTCGTAGAAGTCGTGATGTCCGCATAAGGAACTGGGTTTGGATGAAGACCAGCCGCTACTAAACCAGCGATATGCGCCATATCCACCATCAATTTTGCGCCGACTTCATCAGCGATTTCACGGAACTTCGCAAAATCGATCGTACGTGAGTAAGCACTGGCACCAGCAACGATCAGTTTCGGTTGATGCTTACGCGCCAAAATACGAACGACATTGTAGTCGATGACTTCTGTTGCAGGATCAACACCATAACTAACAAAATTATAGGTCTTGCCGCTGAAATTCACTGGTGAGCCATGAGTCAAATGACCGCCTGCGGAAAGATCCATCCCTAATACTGTATCGCCTGTTTCGATCAACGCTAAATAAGCTGCTGTGTTGGCTTGAGAACCAGAATGCGGTTGAACATTGGCATATGCCGCACCGAAAATACTTTTCGCCCGTTCAATTGCTAAGTTTTCTACCACATCAACAAATTCACAACCGCCATAGTAACGACGACCTGGATAACCCTCAGCGTATTTATTTGTCAAAATACTACCTTGCGCAGCCATTACACCTTCTGAAACGATATTTTCAGACGCAATCAATTCCAAATTGTTTTGTTGACGATTCGTTTCTTTTTCGATCGCTTGCCACAATTCGGGATCAAACGTTTGATAATCCATGCTTACAACACCCCTTTACCTTAATGGTAGCATTGTATCACATTTCTTCATAAGCTACCTATAATGAATTCTGGTTTTTTGCTAATTTTCTTGAAAGAAACTTTGATTTGCAGCTTTTTTCAACCGATTCATATAAGCAACCCCTAAGCCGCTTTCTGGAAACGTGGGTGCAAATAAGACATCTAACTCAGCAATCGATTCATCTAACGCCCGTAAACCAGCAAACAGCCCTTTTGTCGCGGCTTCCACACTGTCATCAAAAAATAAATAGATGGCTGCAGCTTCAAAGCGGACTTGCTCGGCGATCGTTGGTCCAGCTAAAACCCCTACCTTAAACTGCTGTTCTTTTGCCCAAGCCATGGCTGCCGGCCAATCTTGGTCATTGACCATCAGGACATTGGTATTCGGTGCATAGTGCTTGTATTTCATGCCCGGCGCTTTGGGTGCTTCACTTTCTGTTACTAAGTGCTGATCGACGAGGACTTTTGTTTGTAAAACTGCTTCAAGCTGTTCTTTAGAGATCGCACCAGGACGTAAGATGATCGGCGGCGCCGTTGGGTCACTCAAATCTAAGACCGTTGATTCGACACCGATCTGCGTCACCCCATCATCCAAGATGCCAGCGATTTTGCCTGCCAGATCATGCTGAACATGCGCAGCTGATGTTGGGCTTGGTTTACCAGAAGTATTCGCGCTAGGGCCAACCAATGGCTGTTGGGCTTGTTTGATCAACGCTAACGTCTTGGTGTTGTTTGGCATCCGAAAAGCCGCTGTGGATAAGCCGCCAGTAACAATGCTAGGTAAACTGTCTTTTTTGATCGAAAAGATCAAGGTTAAAGGCCCAGGCCAGAAAGTTTCCATCAATTTATCAGCAAAAGGATGCTTGTTATCCACAAACGGTTCCAACTGCTCTGGCTCGGCAATATGAACGATCAAAGGGTTGTCACTAGGTCGCCCTTTGACTTGATATACTTGCGCAACAGCCGTGGGCAAAAGCGCGCTAGCCCCTAGTCCATAGACGGTTTCCGTCGGGAACGCCACCAATCCCCCCTCAGCTAAAATAGCTGCTGCTTCGTTCAACTGTGTTTGATCAAAAATTTTTGTTTCCACAATTTATCCACATCCTTTTTTGAGAAGTTTCCACACTTATCAACATTTTCTCGTTTCTTTTCCACATTTTGTGGATAAGTCGTTTGTCAAGTGTGGATAACCCTGTTTATAACTCGGTTTATTTAGAAGTCGTTCATTTCATAAGGTTTTTGCAATTTTTCTGTAGCAAAAAAAATTTATTTATCCACATCTTGTGGATGACTGACGAACACCATCCGGTCTTGACCCGCAAGATCTTTTACTACAGTGACTTCTTTGTTGGGAAAAGCGGCTGCAAAAAGCTGTTGAACAGCTAATCCTTGCTGAAAGCCGATTTCTAGCGCCATTTGCCCGTTAGGCGTCAAACAATTCGGTGCTTGCTGTGCCAATTGCTTATAGATCGCCAATCCTTGTTCTTGTGCAAAAAGCGCCATTTTAGGCTCTTTTTCTCTTACGCTGATATCCATCAGCGGCCACTCTTCAGCGCTGATATACGGTGGGTTGGAAACGATCAGATCCCATTGCTGATCTGCCACGGGCTCTAAGGTATCTCCTTGGAAAAAGCGAATCTTCGCGCCTAAGGCTGCCGCATTTTCTTTAGCAACGGCTAATGCCTCTGCTGAAAGATCTACGGCACTCACGGCCCACTGGGGACGTGCTAATTTCAAGGCAATGGCGATCGCTCCAGTACCTGTGCCGATGTCTACGACTTGCAGCGGCTGATCTGCTGGTAATTTTGTCAGACAGTTTTCCACCAGCTCTTCGGTTTCTGGACGCGGGATCAAGGTTGCAGGAGTTACTTTTAAGCGATGCCCATAAAATTCTTCATATCCTAATAAATATTGCGGTGGTTCATGCTGCAACAGCTGTTCAAGATCTGCTGCGATCTGTGCCTCATCTTCCCTTAAGATGGGTTGGTCCATCTGCAGCAGCCAATCGAGTTGCTGCCAGTTTTTTCGCTGTAAAAACAGGTATTGGATCGCATACCCGTCCAGCCCTTTCGTTTCTAAAAAAGAAGAAGCCCGTGAAAGGACTTCTCGATAGGTTTTAGCCATTTTGCATCTCATCTAATTTTGATGTTTGATCGTAAACGATCAGTGCATCAACAATTTCATCGAGTTTTCCAGCTAAAATTTGATCCAATTTTTGAATAGTCAACCCGATACGGTGATCTGTTACGCGGTTTTGCGGGAAGTTATAGGTGCGAATCCGTTCAGAACGATCGCCGGTACCCACTGCTGATTTACGGTTTGCATCGTATTCACTTTGTGCTTCTTGCTGCATTTGGTCATAGACCCGCGCCCGCAAGACTTTCATCGCTTTCTCACGGTTTTTCAGCTGTGAACGCTCATCTTGCATCGCAACAGCGATCCCTGTTGGCAAGTGCGTCAGACGAACAGCAGAAGCTGTTTTGTTGACGTGCTGACCACCAGCACCAGAGGCATGGTAAATATCGGTCCGAATATCTTTGTCTGCGATATCGATTTCGACTTCTTCAGCTTCGGGCATAACCACGACCGTTGCCGTAGACGTATGGATTCGGCCTTGTGATTCGGTAGACGGTACCCGCTGCACTCGGTGGGCGCCGCTCTCATATTTCAATTTTGAAAAGACGTTGTCGCCAGTGATCATCATGATGACTTCTTTGTACCCACCGATCCCAGTGACGTTGGCATCCATGACTTCGACTTTCCAGCCTTGGTTTTCCGCATATTTTTGATACATATTGAAAAGATCGCCAGCAAATAAGGCTGCTTCATCGCCGCCTGCTGCACCACGGATCTCCATGATGATGTTTTTGTCATCATTCGGATCTTTTGGCAATAACAAGATTTTGATGCGTTCTTCTAAAACATCTTTTTCTTTTTTCAAGTCAGAGAGTTCTTCTTTGGCCATCTCTGCCATTTCCGCATCAAGGTTTTCCCCAAGCATTTCTTCGGTATCCTTGATTCCCTCAACGACTTCTTTGTAACGACGGTAGACTTCCACCGTTTCCCGTGTATTGGCTTCTTCTTTTGAAAGCTGCATGAAGCGTTTGGTGTCAGAGATCACGGCTGGATCACTAAGTAATTCGCCTAATTCTTCGTAACGGTCTTCGATTGCTTGTAACTGATCGTACATTGATTATTCTCCTTCTTTTTTCATTCCCGGGTGAAAGTAATGTTTGCGGCAAACAGGATAATACGCTTCGTTACCGCCGATTTGTACTTGGTCGCCCTCGTAAACGGGTTTTCCGTCGATATAGTGCAAGTTCATGGTTGCTTTTTTATGACAGAACCAGCAGATGGTTTTCATCTCTTCGATTTTATCTGCGTAAAGCAGCAAGTATTTTGAGCCTTCAAATAATTCATTGCGGAAATCATTTTTCAAACCAAAGGCCATCACAGGGATACCTAGCTCGTCCACGATTTTGGTGAAAGCCAACACGTGATGCTTCTTTAGGAACTGTGCTTCGTCGATCAAAATACAATAAGGTTTGTAACCGAGGTCTTTGATCAAATGGAACAGATCCGTTTCATCAAAAATCGGGATCGCGTCTCGTTCTAAGCCGATGCGGCTCGAAACATTTCCCACACCGCTTCTCGTGTCCAATCCACTTGTCATGATCACGACTGGTTTGTCTTGTTCTTCATAGTTGTGAGCAACTTTCAGTATCTCGATCGTTTTCCCACTATTCATTGCGCCATATTTAAAAAAAAGCTGTGCCATCTCGCCCATCCTTCCTCATACTCCTTTGGTATTATACTTGAAAAAGGAGAATTTTTACAGACTTAAATTCGACACCTGCCGCCTTTTACGCAAGAGTTTTACGAAAAATTAACGGATTTTTGCCGCCGCCATCTCTTACTCGTTTCTGGCTTTTTGAGCAACTTCTGCCAATACTTGACAAGCCAGCGGATATTCTGGATTTTCATTCCCATTGATATCCGTTGCAATGATCACAAATCCGAGCTGCTGATACAGCGTGATTGCTGCATGGCTCCAGGTTTGCGTATGAAGATACATCGGCTCGTTGGCTGCCTCCAACACAGAAACGACTTGCGTGACCAAGCCGCGAGCGATTCCTTGACGTTGAGCTTGCGGCATTACTGCTACCCAATGGACTAGTGGAACCGGTGTGCCGTCTTGCTTGGCTTTTTTCCAAGCGGTAGCCGTACCGACCGGTGTACCTGATTGATCAAGGGCAAAAAACATTCGCTGTCCTAGCTGTGCTTGCTCGGGCATAAATTCCTTTTCAAAATACGCCAATGCCTCGGCCTCATTGTCAAACTCTCCGACGGATGTTTCAATCCGTGCCCAGTGCCTTTCGTCTCCTATTTGGTAGCTGCGTAGCGAATAGTTATCGGATTGAATGGGCTGGATCGGTGTGCTTTTGTGCGCTCGTTTCATCCAGATTTCTGCATATGGAATTGATTTATCTAACATTGGTTGTGCCTCTCTTTCATTGGTTTTTTCCTTGTTCAAAGGTTTATTTGAGAATCAATTTGGAATCAATCATGTAATTTCTTTACTAGAAAAATTTCTGTTAGCTGATTTTGCGTATGGGCGATTCTCCCAATTTCATCATAGCCCATTCGCTGATAAAAATCTGGCGCTTGAAAATCAAAGGTTGCCGTCTGACAATTTTCACAGCTAATGCTTTCAACTGCTGTTCAAGAGCAGTAAGAATCTGCTTACCATACCCTTTCCCCCGCTCGGATGCTTTGACCCACAGAGTGTCAAGATAACCGATGTGATACATCGAGGCATAGGCAATGCCACCAGCAATCACCATCCCCTCTTTTTTGATTACACAACTGAAGCTCTGATAGGTTTCTGTTTGCGTAAATGGTTTTTGGTGCTTTGTATACGCTGTTAACGCTGATTCTAAAGCAGCCAATTCTTGCTCGTTTCCTTGTTCAATGACTAGCGCCACAGTCAATCCCGCCTTCTTATTTCTTCATAGTCAGCCATGATCTGATTAACCGTTTCTGCTATCGTTTGCCCTTCTTTAATCAGCCTTTCCTTTAAGGACTCCTGCGGGAAAAGCAAATCACGCGCAAGCCACCATTCGCGCATGTTCTCCTCGGAAAAATGGTCTCGCTGCATTCGGGTCTGATGCCTTTGACCGTTTCCTCAAAAGAAAGATCAAAATAATAAACGAGATTACTTTCGGGAAAGAGTTGAATCAGAAAGTCGAGAAAGTCTTGGTATTTTTCACGAGAATAAATTCCTTCAACAAGTACCAATGGCACTTTCCCCTTCGCATACAAGACGGCTTCTTTCATCAAACCGATTGCTAAATTATTGGGGCTATCTTTGACACAAAAAATTTCTCTGCGAAAAACATCTTGTGAAATCAACACTGCTTTCTCACCGAAAATATGTTGAACAGCTCTGGCAATAGTGGTTTTGCCGCTGCCAGAATTACCTCGAAGTAAAATCAAAATACTTTCCATGCAAACTTCCTTTCTTCATTGCCCTGTTTTCTAAGCATATCTCTTGTTTTTCTCTACTAGAAGCATACCATAGAAGCAAAGGAGGAATACCTATGAAAGATACGGCAATTTTTGCTGGCGGTTGTTTTTGGTGCATGGTGAAACCTTTTGACTCGCAGCCAGGCATCCTCAAAGTGGTTTCTGGCTTTACTGGCGGCCATGTGCCTAACCCAACCTACCAACAAGTAACGACAGGAACCACCGGTCACACCGAAGCAGTTGAGATCACCTTTGATCCTGAGGTCATCTCTTATGAAGAATTGGTTGCCATCTATTGGCAGCAGACAGACCCCACGGATGCGTTTGGTCAGTTTGCTGACCGTGGTGATTCCTATCGTCCAGTGATTTTTTACAATAGTGAAGAACAAAAAGCGATTGCGGAAAAATCAAAGGCGCAGTTGCAAGCTAGCGGCCGCTTTGACCGTCCGATCGTAACGAAGATCGAACCAGCAGAACCTTTTTATCCTGCAGAAGACTACCATCAAGATTTTTACAAGAAAAATGCAGCCCATTACAATGCTTATAGCGAAGGCTCCGGTCGAGCTGGCTTTATTCGCCAAAACTGGGCCTAACATTTTTGGAGCATGCCTCCCGATTCATCATTAACAGCCGATTTGCTCTCAAGGCAGATCGGCTGTTTTCTGTTTCTTTTGCCAAAAGGAAATTGACAGTCAGGGCATTTTCGCGATACACTGATTAGAAAATTCTGACGATTATAAAGGAGTGTTTGTTTGATGTTAGCCAATGAAGTCCGTCCAGGTCCTAATCGGTATATTACTGGCGATGGGGTCTTAGCTGATTTGCCAGAGTATTTAAGTGAGTTCCAAGAAGTTGCCGTGATCACTGGGGAGCAGTCATTCGATGTGTTTTCAGCCTATTACCCCCATTCATTTGACTACCCGATCTACCGCTACGATGGATCATCGAGTTATGAAAATGCGCAAGCCTTAGCTGAAGCGATCCAGCAAGCGGATGCCGTGGTGGCAATCGGCGGCGGCAAGGTCGCTGATACAGCAAAAATCACCGCCCAAACCCTTGACGCAGAATTGATCGTGATCCCTACATTGGTTTCCAACTGTGCACCCTTCACCCCGGTGATCGTCGCCTATTACCCCGATCACACGATTTGTAAAATCGACTATGCCAAAAAAGGCGCCTACATGACGATCGTCGACACCCGTTTTTTACTAGCTACACCCGTTGATTACTTTATCGCTGGGATCGCTGATACGTTAGCCAAATATTATGAAATGGAAGCCATCGTCCGCAACATGGCAGAAGACGACAAGACTGCCTTAGTACGGCTAGGTTTCCAAAGCGCTCTTTTGATCAAAAACTTGCTGATTGCCGATGCGATCCAAGCCGTCAAAGACCTAGAAGTCGGGCAGCTGACCCCCGCCTTTGCCCGTATCACCGATGCGATCATTGCTTTGGCAGGCGAAGTTGGCGGTTTTGCAGTCGAATTTGGCCGCACGTCTGGTGCGCATGCGCTGCATGACGGCTTGTCTTATTTGAGTGAGACTCATAGCGTCTTGCATGGCAACAAAGTCGCCTACTGCATTTGGGTCCAGCTTGCCTATACCAATGATTTTGATGTGATTGAAGAATTACGGCCATTTTACGAAGCTTTGCACTTGCCAATGAAGCTGAAGGATCTCCACGTGACACGCCTTGATCGAGATTACTTCGCCTCGGTTCTGACCTATGCTGTCAAAGAAGAAGAAACCTTTATTTTGATCGATCCTGCGATCACACCCGAAAAAGTCTATCAGGCGATCGAAGCGGTGGAGGTGCTGTAAACCGTACTCATTGCTAAACAACTTTCTATCAAAAAAACTGTTTCCCTAATACATTTCGGAAACAGTTTTTTTATTTGATCAAACAGACACGCAGTAGCGATCCTGGCTGCGCATATTCTTAGCGGGCGACAGCAACTGGCGCATTGTCCATCACTGCACGACTTCACCCAGCAGCCCGTTTTCTAAGCAGTAATGATAAATGCCTTCCTCGGCTACGTGACCGATCACTTCATCGGCGATTGCTTTTAACTCATCCGAAGCATTATTCATTGCGAGACCCCAGCCGACTGCCTCTAGCATCTCAATGTCATTGTTGCCATCGCCAAAGGCAATGGCTTCAGATTTATCCAAGCCATAGTAAGCCAGCATTTTGGCAATGCCGCTTCCTTTCCCACTGCTGGCTGGAATAATATCGACTGCGCGATCCCACCAGGCGGTGATTTTCGCCTCCGTGGTATTTGCCATCACTTTGGCGTAGTCTTCTTTCCCTGAGCCTAGCATCACTTGAAAAATGTCTTGCTGTTGGATCACCTCATCAAAATCTTCTGCCACGATCACTTCTTGGTGGGCAAAGGAAAAATACTCAACTAAATCAGCATCTTTGCCATTGGCAACCGTTCGGTCCTTCGTAGCGATCGCTACTGGACGCTTGAGTGCCGTCGCATTTTCAATGATTTGCTGAACATCTTTTTTAGGAATGGGGTTTTGGTGGATCCCCTCGGCTTGATTAAAACAATACGATCCGTTAAAGGTCAAAAACGCATCGAAGGTCACGCCTTCAAATTGCGGCAACGCGATGGGACTTCTGCCAGTCGCAATGCACAACAGGATCCCTTGCTTCTTCAAGGCTTTTAATGTGGCTAACATTCTTTCAGAGATTTGCTTTTTGCTCATATCGATCAGTGTGCCATCAACATCGAAAAAAATAATTTTCACGTTCTTCATGATACTCCCCATTTCCGTCTCGATTTTCAAAAAATTTGATGCGCTTTTTTTTGTCCGCTTTCTCGCTATTGTTCCGTGCGGATCGTCGCTGCTATCTTTTTCTTCTTTTATCTTCTCATAAATTGCCAGCGTTTTCTTCTGAAATCGCGAAATCCTTACTGATTTGCTTCGAGTTTTTAAGTTTCTTAAGCAATCAAGCTGCCGCAAGAACCACAGCCTGATCGTTTCCTTTATCCCAACGGCCCTTTCCAAAAGCTTTTCCTTACACAATTTCTGCTGCTCATGAATTCTGTCCTGCTTTCTTTCAAATCTACTTGGTTCTTTGGTATACTGGGGATAGTTTATTTAGTGAGGGGTTTTTTGTAATGAACTTTACCCGCTTTGCCCGCTTGACGCAGCGCAGGAGCAAGACGTTTATTTCCCAGAATGTGTCTTCAATCCAAGTGATTGTTTTTTATTATATCGTGATGACGGTGGTCTCTTTGGGGCTTTTTTCACTCCCCTTCTTTCGAGAACCCGGCTCTCATGTCGCGTTTATCGATCTGTTCTTTATGGCGGTCAGCACGGTCAGTGTCACTGGGCTGACTACTTTTCCGATCAATGACGTGTTTAACGACCACGGGGTCATCTTATTGGAAGTCCTCTTTCAAGTCGGCGGTTTAGGGATCATGATGATCTCGACCTTTTTTGCGATCGTCTCACGGCGCAAAATCAGTTTAAAGCAGCGCCAGTTGATCATGACGGATATGAATCAGCCAAAGCTTAGTGGGATCGTTCGGATGATTCGAACGACGTTTACAATCATCTTGCTTTGTCAGGTGGTAGCAGGCACGATCTTTGCTGTTTATTTTCATCTTTACGGCTATTATGACAATTGGCGAGATGCGATCTTTTATGGATTTTATCAAGCGATCTCTGCTGTGACCAACTCAGGGTTTGATGTGACGGGCAATTCCATCTTGCCGTTTTCTCATGATTATTTCTTCCTGACGTGTATCATGATTTTGATTTTTATCGGGGGGATCGGATTTCCAGTAATTATGGACTTTCGGGAATGGGTCCTTTTTAAAATGAAAAAACAACGCCGCCGCTTGCCGTTTCGCTTTTCATTATTCACAAAAATTGCTGTTTTGGCTTTCGTGATCCTCTTTGTCGGCGGTACATTAGCGATCTTTTTCCTTGAGAAAGATTATTTGTTCAAAGATTACAGCTTTAGCGGTATGTGGATGAACAGCATGTTTTATTCCATGACAACGCGGAATGCTGGCCTACAGATCCATGACTTAGGCAACTTCCAAACCACGACGTTGATCGTTTTCTCCTTGCTGATGTTTATTGGTTGTAGTCCCAGCTCTGTTGGTGGGGGGATTCGGACGACGACCATTGCCATCATTGGGCTGTACCTCTATGCCTTCTTGAAAAGTGAGGACAATATCAATATCTTCGGTCGCCGGATCGATCAAGATGACGTCCGCAAATCAGTGGTGGTCTTCATGCTTTCGATGGGCATGTGCTTCTTTTGTGTCTTATTCTTGACCGCCATCGAGGATATCCCTTTGATCGCCATCATTGTTGAAGTTTCCTCGGCCTTTGGAACCACAGGGCTTTCTTTAGGAATCACGGGCGATTTATCAACCATCGGCAAACTCGTGATTGCTCTTTTGATGTTTATCGGCCGTGTCGGTATGCTGTACACCTTGATGTTATTCGTACCAAAAGAAACACGTGACTTAGGCTACGAGTACCCAACGGAAAAAATCATTATCGGTTAAAGCAGCAGCAAACCTTCTGCCAGGTTTGCTGTTTTGCTTTTCAAGCCTTTGATCATCGCAAGTAAAAGAGCCATTTATCAGAATGGTCTTTGCAGAAATTTAAAGAATCGCAAAAGCAATTTAACCTTTTTCTTGGTATATGGTATGATAAATTGAATTTGCACAATGAAAGCATTCGCTCTAATGGAGGGTTACATTATGGGAATACGAAGTCATCTGGCTGTTTCAGTCGGTAAGACCTCTCAATGGGTATTAAAGAACTTTTTCAAAGGCGGCTCAAGCCTGCCTGGTAAATTAGCATTAAAAGTTGATCCACATATATTAGATCATTTGGCGAAAGATTACCAAGTCGTCGTGATCACAGGCACCAACGGCAAAACATTGACGACTGCCTTGACTGTCAATATTTTGCGCCAAGAATTTGATGAAGTATTGACGAACCCCACCGGCGCCAATATGGTCCAAGGGATCGTTTCAACCTTTCTATCGGCACGCCCTAAAAAAGGTAAAAAATTTGCGGTTTTAGAAATCGATGAAGCCAGTCTCAGCAAAGTAACGAAGTACATCAAACCGGAATTATTCGTTTTCACCAATATTTTCCGCGATCAAATGGACCGTTATGGTGAGATCTATACGACCTATAAAATGATCGTTGAAGGTGCCGCAAACTCACCAGAAGCTACGATCCTCTGCAATGGGGATTCGCCACTGTTCAATTCGGTAGCAACTGTCAATCCGCGGAAATACTATGGATTTGATCATTTGCCAGATGAAGAGCAGATGGCCCATTACAATACGGATGGCGTGTTGTGTCCTGAGTGTCATCACATTTTACACTATAAAATGATCACCTATGCCAATCTTGGAAAATACTACTGCCCAAATTGCGGTTTCCATCGACCAGAATTGGATTATAAACTGACGGAAATGACCGCAATGGACAACACCTCTGCTGACTTTGTGATCGATGGCAACGACTATCGCATCGAAGTTGGTGGGATGTACAATGTCTACAATGCGCTGGCGGCAACTGCGGTTGCGGAATATTATGGCGTAGCACCTGCAAAAATCAAATCTGGTTTGGCCTATGACGAAAAAGTCTTTGGTCGCCAAGAAGTGATCCGCATCGGGGACAAAGAATGTACGTTAGTCTTAGTTAAAAACCCTGTTGGTTTGAACCAAGTCATCGATATGATCGGCCTGTCGCCCTATCCTTTCTCGCTAGTCAGCTTGTTGAATGCCAACTACGCAGATGGGATCGACGTCAGCTGGATTTGGGATGGAGACCATGAAGCGTTTGCCGATATGGGGATTCCTCAAGTGATCGCTGGTGGTGATCGTCACAAAGATATGGCGTTGCGGCTAAAAGTTGCGGGGATCCCTGAAGAAAAAATCATTGAAACCCCTGAACTTGATGACGTCATCAAGCAAATCGCAGACTTACCAACAGAAAAAGTCTATATTTTAGCGACTTACACTGCAGTCTTGCAGCTACGCAAAAAGCTTGCGGAAAAAGGCTATATCAAAGGAGGAATGAGTCGTGACTAAGTATCAACTGAATGTTGCCCACTTGTATGGAAATCTTTTGAATACTTATGGCGACAACGGCAATCTCTTGATGCTGCGCTACGTGGCCGAAAAACTAGGCGTGACCTTCAACGCAGAGGTCGTCAGCATTCACGAGCCCTTCGATCCTGAAAAATATGATCTCGTCTTCTTCGGTGGCGGACAAGATTTTGAACAAGTGATCGTTTCACAAGATATCCAATCAAAAAAAGAAGCTCTGACCAGCTATATCGAAAATGATGGCGTCATGCTGGCGATCTGCGGCGGCTATCAATTGCTGGGTCATTACTACATCGGTGCCAACGGTGAGAAAATCAATGGGATCGGCGCCTTGGATCATTACACCTTAAGCCAAGAAAACAACCGATTCATCGGTGACATCGTGATCCACAATGAAGAATTCGATGAGACCTATTATGGCTTTGAAAACCATAATGGCCGTACTTTTTTAGGTAAAGGGGAAAAACCATTGGGGAAAGTCATCCAAGGACAAGGGAACAATGGCGAAGACCAAACCGAAGGCGTGGTTTACCGCAATGTGTTCGGCTCTTACTTCCACGGACCGCTCCTTGCAAGAAATGAGCATTTGGCAGAGCGCTTGATCCGCACCGCCCTTGCCAATCGTTATGGCAACGTCGAAATTTAAATACACGTACGTAGCAAACAAACCTGTTTTTCGCAGGTTTGTTTTTTTATGGGAAATTTCCCCGCAGTTGCCACTTTTTCTCTTTGTTTGCTTCTACGTTCCTATGCTGCCTCGCTTTATTGTAACCGCTATCTTTCTTTTCTATACTGAGGTTGTAGTAAAAATTGAAAGGAGATGTTAAGAAATTATGATGGAAAAAGTTCAGCGGTTTGGCGGTGCGATGTTTACCCCGGTCCTCTTGTTTTCCTTTTCAGGGATCATGGTCGCGCTGTGTATTATCTTTAAAAATCCGATGCTTGTGGGGAGCATCGCCACTGAAGGCTCTACTTGGTACAACATTTGGACGATCATTGAAAACGGAGCGTGGACGGTCTTCAACCAAATGGAATTATTATTTGTCATTGGATTACCGATCGGTCTCGCAAAAAAAGCCAATGCACGAGCGGCAATGGAAGCCTTTGTCGTCTATATTACTTGTAATTATTTTATTTCTGGCATGATCGAGTACTTTGGTAACTTCTTCGGTGTCAACTTTGCAGCTGATCCCGGCGGTGAGAGTGGTTTGAAAATGATCGCTGGCATCAAAACATTAGATACTGGTATTATCGGAGCAATTTTTATTTCGGCGATCGTCGTCTATCTTCACAACAAGTTTTTCGATACGAAGCTGCCTGATTTTCTCGGAATCTTCCAAGGCTCTTCCTTTGTCGTGATCCTCGGTTTCTTTTTAATGCTGCCAGTTGCTTTCTTGATCGCATTGATTTGGCCGAAAGTCCAAGCTGGCATTGGGTCCATGCAAGGGTTTCTAGCAAGTGCTGGGGTCTTTGGGGTCTGGCTCTATACTTTCTTAGAGCGAATATTGATTCCCACAGGTCTCCATCATTTCGTGTATACCCCCTTTGTTTTTGGTCCCGCTGTCGTCGAAGAAGGAATCTCCAAATACTGGATGGCACATTTACAAGAATTTGCCCAATCCACCAGACCATTGAAAGAGCTTTTCCCTGAAGGGGGCTTTGCTTTACATGGCAATTCTAAGATCTTTGCTGCACCAGGGATCGCTGCTGCTTTTTATTTCACAGCCAAGCCTGAGAACAAAAAGAAGGTCTTAGCGATTTTGATCCCTGCCACTTTAACTGCCGTTTTAGCTGGTATCACTGAGCCATTGGAATTCACCTTCCTCTTTATCTCACCACCCCTCTTTGCGGTGCACGCTGTTTTAGCAGCGACCATGGCGGCAACGATGTTTGCCTTCGGGGTCGTTGGAGATATGGGGGGCGGCTTGATCGATCTGTTGGCGAAGGTCTGGATTCCGCTATTTCAAAATCATCGCAGTATGATCTTCACGCAGCTGGTGATCGGGTTAGCCTTTACTGCCCTTTATTTCCTTGTTTTCCGCTTCTTGATCCTCAAATTTAAGTTAGCCACACCAGGACGGGAAGAAAACAATAGCGAAGTCAAACTATACACCAAAAAAGATTACAAAGAAAAACAAGCCAACACTGGAACGCCAGTGATTGCTGGTGCCAATCGCTACACCGAACAAGCCGCAGTCTACTTAGAAGGGTTTGGCGGTCGCGACAACATTGATAAAGTCACTAATTGTGCCACTCGCCTAAGAATCACCGTCAAAGATCAAGACCAAGTGCTGCCAGATGACATCTTTAAAGGCGCTGGTGCCCATGGTGTCGTTCGCAACGGCAACGCCTTCCAAGTGATCGTTGGCCTGGATGTGCCACAAGTGAGAGAACAATTCGAAAAATTATTAGCTGTATCAGACTAAGGAGGAAACAAAAATGAAAAAATTTTCAATCGTGATCGCCGGAGGCGGCAGTACCTTTACCCCAGGAATCGTCTTGATGCTTTTGGAACACTTGGATCGTTTCCCGATTCGCCAAATCAAGTTTTACGACAATTTGGAAGAACGACAAGAAAAAGTTGCACAAGCTTGCGAGATTTTATTGAAAGAACGCGCACCGGAAATCAGCTTTTTAGCAACCACTGATCCCGAAACCGCATTTCAGGATGTCGATTTTGTGATGGCGCATATCCGAGTTGGCTTGTATGCGATGCGCGAAAAGGATGAAAAAATCCCTTTGAAATATGGTGTGGTCGGCCAAGAAACTTGTGGTC
Source organism: Enterococcus sp. 5B3_DIV0040 (assembly GCF_002140755.1). Lineage (NCBI taxonomy): Bacteria > Bacillati > Bacillota > Bacilli > Lactobacillales > Enterococcaceae > Enterococcus > Enterococcus sp. 5B3_DIV0040. The sequence goes on along the minus strand of NZ_NGLC01000001.1, from coordinate 121,141 downwards.
CTGGCGGGATCGCTTATGGGATGCGTTCTATCGGCGGTGTCTTGGAGTTAGTCGATTACATGGAAAAATATTCCCCTGATGCATGGATGTTGAATTATTCCAATCCTGCAGCGATTGTCGCAGAAGCGACTCGTAAATTGCGCCCTGATGCCAAGATCATTAATATTTGTGATATGCCAGTGGGAATCGAAGAACGGATGGCGCAAGCGATCGGTTTAGCTTCTCGCAAAGAGTTGGTGGTTCGCTATTATGGCTTGAATCACTTTGGCTGGTGGACAGATATACGAGACAAAGCTGGCAATGATTTGCTGCCGCAGATCCAGGCGCATGTGGCAAAATACGGCTATTCATTGCCAGAAGAAATCGAAGCGAGCCAACATGCTGATGCCAGCTGGATGCACACCTTTGCCAAAGCAAAAGAAGTGTACGAAGTTGATCCATCCACTTTGCCAAATACCTACTTGAAATATTACTTTTTCCCTCAAGATGAAGTGGCGCACACCAACCCATCTTTTACACGGGCAAATGAAGTCATGGCTGGCCGCGAAAAACACGTCTTTGGTGAATGCCAACGCATCGTAGAAAACCAGACAGCGACTGACACCACGCTTGAAGTGGATGAACACGCCAGCTACATCGTTGACCTTGCACGAGCGATCGCTTATAACACGCAAGAACGGATGCTGTTGATCGTGCCTAACGAAGGAGCGATCGTCAACTTTGATGAACAGGCAATGGTGGAAGTGCCTTGTATCGTCGGCAGTAACGGGGCAGAACCAATCACACAAGGCAAGATCCCTCGCTTCCAAAAAGGATTGATGGAGCAACAAGTCGCCGTAGAAAAATTAGTCGTGGAAGCTTGGGCAGAGGGTTCTTACCAGAAATTATGGCAAGCACTGATTCTTTCAAAAGTGGTCCCAAATGCCCGTGTAGCCAAAGAATTACTCGATGAATTGATTGAAGCAAATCAAGCCTTTTGGCCAGAATTACACTAGCCAGCGTTCTTCGCCTCCCCTCCTGGCTTTTCAGCTATACTTAATCCATAAGGAGGGGTTTTTGTGAAATTACAGTATTTGATTCAACAGCACCAATCAGAGTTAAGTGAACTTGATCGTGGCATTCTAAACTACATTCTTTCCAACGGCGACACCGTTCTATCTATGGGGATCGTCGAGCTATCCGAGCAGGTTCACGTCTCCAAGTCTTCTATTTTACGGTTGACGAAAAAACTTGGTTTTTCTGGCTATTCCGAGTTCAAATATTTTCTACGGCATCAGCAAGAACAGGCAACAACGATTTCGCAACAAAAAACGATTTTTGAAAAGCAACAAGAGGATATTTTCGCCACCCTCAACTATTTAAAAACGGTAGACTTAGCTGCCCTCAACCGCTTGTTTGACCGCAGCAAAACCATCTACTGCTACCCAACTGGGTTTTCCCAAAAGAAAGCACTGGAGGAGTTTTCCAAAATGATGCTTTCTATGGAAAAACGAGTGATCGTATTGCCGAACAAAACGGAATTTGATATGGTCATGCCGATGATCACTGCCGAAGATTGTGTGATCATCGCATCACTGAGCGGCGAAACAGAAAACGTCAAAGAGAATCTGACGACTTTTGCGATTCGTCAGATTCCCGTTTTGACATTGAGTGCGCCAGGAGATAATTATTTTGCTCGCCATTCAACCTTTCACCTGACCTATTATTGCGATTTTTTTCAAATCGGTCGCAAGAAAATCCCTAGCCAGTCTTTGATTGGACTAAGCTGCTTGATTGATTATTTGATCCGTTCCTACGGACTATTCACTTTACAGGAGGGCAACCATGACTAAACGAAAATGGGCGTTTCCATTGATTTTACTGAGTTATTGGGTTTTGATCGCCGGTGCTTACTATCTTTATCTTTCCTTGACTGCCTTCAACCATGGGATGACCTTTGCCCAGTACCTCAACTCGCAACCGTTAGCCGCTTTAGGGGTCTTGTTAAGTAGTCTCCTTTTGCTGCAAGGGGCTTGCCTGTACTTTATTCAACGGTTTTCCATGAGTAAAAAAGGCCTTTTGGGTCAGTATTTATTCCTGATCTTCTTTCAACAGTTGCTAACAGCGAATGTCATCGGCGCAGGACTCGTCTTTTTTACAAGAAGAAGTCTTTCGAGTCAGGAGGAAAACGCAACCTGGGGCGAAAAGAGTTTTACCTATGGGGCATTAGCATTCATTCTTTTATTAAGTTTATTCTTTTTCCTCCTTGTTCGATCAGCGATTTAACTTCCCCAAAAAGAAAAGCAGTGCCAGTTGGCACTGCTTTTTTGCTGTCGCTTCTGCTAGTTTGGCTCTGTTTTTGAAGCAAAAACCACTTTGATTCCAAAGTGATCGCTGACGATCGGAGTACGCGTTCCGTCAAAAACGACTTCATATTCCGTTGCTTGCAGGTCATTGGATGCAAAAACATAATCGATCCGCAATGCTTCTCGATTGTCTTGCCAACCATCAATGGCTTTAACGACAGAGGCTTCACCGATCGTTTCGGCAGCCGTTAAAAAGCTGTCTTGCAGCTGTAAGGAGCTGTCAAGGACGAGTTGATGACCAGAACTGGCCGCATCGTTGTTGAAATCTCCTAGGATCAATAAGGTATCTGCCCGTTCTGCTAAAAATGCTTCTGTCTGTTGCCACTCGTAGGCAAATTTACCGTCTTGCCACCAAGAAAAATGACAGCTAACGACTTGTACGATCTGTCCATCGGCTTCAGTCACGCCGCTCAGGTTTTTGCGTGTGGTATGATCCCAGACATCCGTGGCTTGTGAAGCAAGGTATTCTTTGGCAATGATGGGCTGTTTGGACAATAAGGCATTGCCTTCGTGGTAAATGTCATAGCCTACGTGACTGTAGGTCCATGACCAGTAGTAATCACAGTCTAACAGTTGCAGTTCTTCCACTAGGCGTAAAGCAAAATTGTCCTCCTTGATTTCCACCAGCGTATCTGTGGGGCAATATAGCCCATCAGGAACGATGGTTTGAGCAGCGATCGTTTGGTTGACTTCTTGCAAGGCGATGATGTCATAGTCGCCTGTTGCAATCTCTTGTGCGATCATCTTGCATTTTTCTAGCTGATTTTCTTCTAACCAGCTATGGGTGTTCAATGTTAATACCTTCATGAATAAGGCTCCTTCTCTCGGTTTGCTTGTACGATTCCTTAAAAAAATAAAAGAGAGCGGGTCAACAAAAGAGTCGACCCGCTTGTCATTTTATTATAGTTTTACGATTCCAACAACTGTGGCTGCTTGTTGCTTGCCGATTTGGGTCAATTCAAAGGAATCGATTTGATCGCTGTTGGTCAACACTACAACGATGGTGGTGTCTTTACCAGCAGCACTTACTGCAGCGAGATCCATCTCCGCTAACTTGTCACCCACCGCCACTTGTTGTCCTTCAGTGACAGCTACCGTAAAGGGGGCACCGTTTAAGTCAACGGTATCTAAGCCCATGTGAACCAATACTTCGATGCCTTCATCAGAAAGCAAGCCAATCGCATGTTTCGTTGGGAAGATGTTGGTGACTTTCCCGCTGATTGGTGCGACAACTGTCGTCTGCTCTGGGCGCACGCCATAACCGTCACCCATCATTTTTTCCGCAAACACTTGGTCTTTGACAGAGGTGATCGGCATCACTTCTCCAGTGGCAACGGCAGCTAGTTCAGCTGTCACGCCTTGGCTTTGGTGGGTAGTGGTTTCTACTGGTGCTTGACTAGCAGTCGGTTCGGGAATCGTGACACCAGAATCTAAGATATCTTGAATGTCTGATTTTAAGACATCTGCTTTCGGTCCATAGACTGCTTGCACACCGTTGTCTTTTACGATCAAGCCTAAAGCCCCTGCGGCTTTCCATGCTTTTTCATCGCCGACCGCTTCTCGATTTTTCACAGAAACCCGTAAACGGGTCATACATGCATCAACGTCGGCGATATTTTCACGTCCGCCTAATAAATGAATGATTTTCACGACTTGCGAATCTGGGTTCAAATTGCCATCCGCCGAAGCTGTTGCTGGCGCATCGCTGGCTCCTTCTGTTTCGTAGTTGCCGTTTCTACCTGGTGTTGTAAAGTTGAATTTTTTGATCAAGAAGTTGGCCAAGAAATACATCCCAACACCAAAGACGATGGTCACTAACACAAAGTTGATCAAATCTTGTCCTAAGCCGGCATTGATCGCCATTGGGGTACGGGTCAACAACTCGATATTCCCAAAAGAGTGGACCCGTAAGTTGACGATATCCGCCATCGCAAACGCAGCCCCTTGTACGACTGCATAAACGATGTAAAGCGGTACGGCAGCAAACATAAACATGAACTCCAACGGTTCCGTTACCCCTGTCAAGAAGACAGCGATGGCAGCTGATAAATACATAGAGGTATATTTGTGCCGTTTGTCCGCATCGACATTGCGATACATGGCATAAGACAAGCCCATCAAGATCCCAGATGACCCAATCATTTGTCCAACTTTAAAGCGGGCAGGAACAAAGTTTTCCAATAAAAATTGATATTGTGACGTATCGCCAGCATTGCGCATGTTCACTAGATCCGTTGCCCAAGCAAGCCATAATGGGTCTTGTCCAAAGACTTGGGTGCCGGCTTGTGCGCCAGAAAGAATCGTGTAAGTTCCACCTAATTCGGTGTAATTGATCGGGATCGTCAACATGTGATGCAGCCCGAATGGTAAGAGCAGCCGCTCCAAGGTTCCAAACAAGAACGGTGCTAAAACGGGCGCACTTTCTTGTGATTGCGCGATCCATAAACCGAAGTTGTTGATGCCTGCCTGAATGTAGGGCCAAACAATCGATAACACTAATGCGACGACTACTGAACGGGCGATCACTACGAAAGGTACGAAGCGTTTGCCGTTAAAGAAGGAAAGCGCATCCGGTAATTTGCGGAAATTATAGTATTTGTTGTAAGCTGTTGCTCCCACAAAACCGGCGATGATCCCGACAAAGACACCCATGTTCAAAGCAGGTGCTTCTAATACACTAGTAAAGAAGCCGTCGATCATGATCTTCGTCCCAAACAACGTATGGGTAAAGGCGCCTTCTTCGGTTAACATCGCGCTCGTCACGCCAAAGATCGAACCAGTGATTCGGTTGATCAAAATAAAGGCGATCCCAGCAGCAAATGCCCCACCAGCTCGCTCTTTAGCCCAACTACCACCAATAGCTAATGCAAATAATAAATGCAGGTTCCCAATAATTGCCCAACCAATGTTTTCAATGACGCCTCCTGTAGTGATCAAAAATGCCCAGTCGGCATTGATCATTGGGATCGTTTTCCCAATACTGATCATCAAACCAGCGGCTGGCATAACAGCGACAACCACCATTAGCGCTTTTCCGAATTTTTGCCAAAATTCGAAGCTCAATAATTTTTTCATCTTCCTTCTTCCTTCCCTGAATCGATTTACGCAATCGGTTTCTTAATGAGTTCATTCTAACGGAGAAAAAAGATTTTGTAAACCCAGAAATATCAAAAGGGATTCTATTCGCTTTTACACCTTTATATAACTGAATCTCTCTTTCTCGATGTTTCCTTACAGGAAATTCTTTAAACGCAACAACTTTCACTTGACGATGCAATCGTTTGCGCTTATGATAGAGATATCAAAAAGATTCTGGAGGGACTTTCATGAAAAAAATCCAACGATTGTTCGAGATCGATCCATGGAAAATCGCGACATCTACCTTAGATAAAGAAAACCGTCGACTGCAAGAGTCGCTAACAAGTATCGGGAATGGCTACATGGGAATGCGCGGCAACTTTGAAGAACAATACAGCGGCGATCATCACTTAGGTACTTATATCGCTGGTGTCTGGTACCCAGACAAAACCCGTGTCGGCTGGTGGAAAAACGGCTACCCTGACTATTTTGGCAAAGTGATCAACGCGGTCAACTTTATTGCAATGGACCTATTTGTCAATGACCAATTAGTCGACTTAGCAAAAATCAGCCCAAGTGATTTCCGTTTAGAACTAGACATGGAAACCGGGATTTTACGCCGCAACTTTACTGTCACTTTGGCAGGCGCCACAGTAAAATTCTCTTTTGAACGCTTCTTGAGCATCGTAAAACGTGAACTTGCCCTCATTAAGATGGACGCTGAGATCATTGAAGGCGACGCTGAGATCAAAGTCGTTTCTAAACTAGATAACAATGTCCATAACGAAGACAGCAACTACGACGAACGTTTCTGGGAGGAATTGGCTCATGGCCAAACCGAAACCTTCCATTACTTGACCACTCGGACCGTAGAAAATAATTTTGACATTGAACGCTTTACTGTCACTTCTGCTATGCGTCATAGCCAAACACCGATCGATTCCATGAAGAGCGAGCTTTGCGTTGCTGATACCTTTGCCTTTTCTGGAACAGCCGGTGACACCTTCTCATTGATCAAAGAAGTCTTGATCGTTACGAGTCGTGATGTTCCCGCTCATGATCATCCAGCAAAAGTCACCGAATTAGGTACTTTATACAAAGCAGATTACGATGCATTGCGTGCAGAACAAGTCGCTGCTTGGAAAGCCCGCTGGGATTTAGCCGATGTGATCATTGAAGGCGATGCTGCAGCGCAACAAGGGATTCGTTTCAACCTGTTCCAATTGTTCTCAACCTATTATGGCGAAGACGAGCGCTTGAACATTGGACCGAAAGGCTTTACTGGTGAAAAATATGGCGGTGCGACTTACTGGGATACCGAAGCCTATGCAGTTCCATTGTATTTGGCATTAGCAAAACCAGAAGTGACCCGGAACTTGTTGAAATACCGTCACAACCAATTGCCGCAAGCCCATATCAATGCGCAAAAACAAGGCTTAGCAGGTGCCCTTTACCCAATGGTGACCTTCACTGGGATCGAATGCCACAATGAGTGGGAGATCACTTTCGAAGAAATCCACCGAAACGGTGCCATCGCTTATGCCATCTACAACTATACGAATTATACTGGCGATACAAGTTACCTGAAAAAAGAAGGATTAGAAGTGTTAAGCGCGATCTCACGTTTCTGGGCAGATCGTGTCCACTATTCAAAACGCCAGCAAAAATACATGATCCATGGCGTTACAGGACCAAACGAATACGAAAACAATATCAATAACAACTGGTACACCAATAAAATGGCTACTTGGGTCTTAGCTTATACCTTAGCCAGCTATGAAGCCTTCAAAGACGAAGCGACTGTCACGATCTCTGACGAAGAACAAGCCAAATGGCAAGACATCATCGACAATATGTACTTCCCAGAAGACCAAGAGCTTGGTGTGTTCGTCCAGCATGATACCTTCTTAGACAAAGACTTGATGCCCGTTTCCGATCTTGATCCAAAACATTTGCCGTTAAACCAAAATTGGTCGTGGGATCATATCTTGCGCTCTTGCTTTATCAAACAAGCCGATGTTTTGCAAGGAATCTACTTCTTCGGCGATCAATTCAGCAAAGAAGAAAAACAACGGAACTTTGATTTCTATGAGCCGATGACAGTGCATGAATCTTCCCTTTCTCCAAGTATCCATGCGATTTTGGCAGCGGAATTAGGCATGGAAGAAAAAGCGTTGGAAATGTATGAGCGGACTGCTCGTCTTGATTTGGACAATTACAACAATGATACCGATGATGGCTTGCACATCACTTCTATGACCGGCAGCTGGTTAGCGATCGTTCAAGGTTTTGCTCAAATGAAAACTGATCACGATCACTTAGGGTTTGCGCCATTCTTACCTAAAACTTGGAGCCGCTACGCCTTCCACATCAACTATCGTGGACGTCTGCTCTTTGTTTCCGTCAATGAGTCAACGGTGACTTTGAAGAAAATCAGCGGTGAGGCATTGCCAATCAAGTTGTATGGCAAAGATTATGTTTTAGAAGACGAAATCAGTACAGCGATCAACTAAACAAGCCTTCTGAAAGAAGAAATGTCTGCATTTCTTCTTTCTTTTGATTGGCTCTACCCTTGTGCCGACACTTTGTGATACTATAAGCTAAAAAAGGAGGGAAATCAGTGAGCATTACGGTCAAAGATGTCGCCAAAAAGGCTGGCGTCGCTACATCCACGGTTTCTCGTGTCGTAAACGATCATCCCAGCATTTCTGAAGATACCAAGAAGAAAGTGCGCAAAGTAATGGCAGAAATGGGCTATGTCCCCAATCTTGCGGCTCGAAATCTCGGCAAACAGATATCCAGTGCCATCGGCGTGATCTTGCCGCCTCTTGATTCGAAAGAACGACTAGGAAACCCCTTTTATTTAGAAACGATCGAAGCCATCAATGAAGAGGCCCGCCATCATCAAATGACGGTTGCCGTTGCCTCCGCCCGTGACTTTGCTACATTACTAAAAAACGTGGAACGGATGCACCTGCAAAAACAAGTAGATGGCTTTATCTTGGTCTATTCCGATGAAAAAGACCCCATCATCGACTATCTGGTCGAAAAAGAAGTCCCTTTTACCTTGATTGGTCAACCATACAGCAATGAAGACAAAATCGTTTTTGTCGATAATGACAACCAGTTGTTAGGCAAGCAAGCAACCGAGCATCTGATCGCCCAAGGGCATACGAAGATATTATTTGCTACCAATACGACCCATGAAAACCTGTATTTCGAGCGTTTCTTCGGCTACCAAAAAGCCATGATGCTGGCAAATCTCCCCTTTTATCCAGCATTGACCTTTGAAAAAGCGGAAGATTACGTCACGTTTGAAGAAACGATCAAAGAATCCCAAGCAACAGCCATCGTCGTGATCGATGATCTGTTCGCTGTGCGGATCATTCAATTAGCGACGATGTATGGCTACAAAGTCCCCGACGACTTATCCATCATCAGTTTCAACAATTCGATCTTTGCTACTTTGACCCATCCGTATTTGACTAGTATCGATATCAACGTGTTGTCCTTAGGAAAAATCGCTACCGAACGGCTGATGGCGCAATTGAATCACGAAGATTCAAACGGCGTACAGCTGGTCGTACCACATAAGCTGATCAAACGAGAAACGGTCTTAAACCGCAACCAGTTGAACTGATCCGCTGGTCTGATCCACTTCCCCTTACATGCAAAAGCACCCGCTATCCCTAAGGATAGCGGGTGCTTTTCATATTTTTATTTATACTCTTTGCTTTCCAGGCGGAACAATGGACTCATTGGTGTATTTTCGTGAATGCGGCGAACGGCTTCCCCCATCAATTCGGCACAAGAAATGTAGTGCAGTTTTTCTGGATGGCGTTCTTCGCTGGTCCAGCAAGAATCGGTGACACAAATACTTTCAATCGCTGATTGATCCAAAATTTCTTTAGCAGGCGGTGAAAGCAAGGCGTGAGAGACACAAGCATACACTTCGCTGGCACCAGCTTCCTTCAACAAGTCTGCCGCTTTTGCCAATGTATGGCCGGTATTTAAAATGTCATCAACCAAAATACATTTTTTCCCAACGACATCACCGATCACATAGCCGCCATCGGCTTCATCTTGATCGACGATCGCGATCGCTGTATCTAAGTATTCTGCCAAACTACGGGTCCGTTGGACACCGCTGTTTTTTGGTGAAACTACGACATAGTCGTCACCAGTCATTTTTTGTTCGCGATAGTAATGGGCAAACAATGGGATCGTAAAGAGATTATCCACTGGGATGTCGAAAAATCCTTGAACTTGGACGGCATGCAGATCAAGCGTCAAGATTCGAGAAGCCCCTGCTTCCACCAGCATATTGGCAATCAATTTTGCAGTGATCGGCTCATGCGGGTTGGCGGTTCGGTCTTGCCGTGCATATGCGTAATAAGGCAAAACGACATTGATGGTCTTCGCACTAGCCCGTTTCATCGCATCGATCATGATCAATAGCTCTAAATAGTGATCATTGACGGGTTCATTCGTCGATTGAATGATATAAATATGGTCGCCCCGCACACTTTCTTCGATATTGATGGCAATCTCTCCATCACTAAACTGTGTCACTTTTGACTTCCCTAGTTCTGTACCGAAAACTTTCGCAATGTTTTCTGCTAATGGTAAATTTCCATTTAAACTAAAAATTTTCAACGAACTATCTTTATAACTTTCGCCCATGATTGCCTCCAATGAATGTGGTTGTTTTCTTCTATTCTAGCACAAAGTGACTGTTTTTTTAACCGTCTCGTTCAAGGAAGTGTGACGGTACCGTTTACCCAACTGGCGGGAATCACTTTTTTGTAGTTGCCCCAGTTGTCATGAACTTTAAAATAGCGTTCTCCGCTGGCGGTTTCAGCGTAGGCGTAAGCCACGACCCAATGATTGCCATATGTGCTGCCTAAAGGCTTCAAAATACCGATGATCACCGGTTTGCCTTCATCGATTCGTTTGCACGCTCGATGCCAGCCGCCAACAACAGTCGCACGTCCGCGGTAAGGCAATTGGAATTGATCGAAAAACCGAGTCAATCCATGACTGACCTGCCAAGCGATCGTCGGCAACCCATGAGGCTGAATCAGCACCCGCAGCATTTCCGTCACTACTGTCAGATCCCGCTGTTTTTTTCTACGAAACGCTTTCGGGATGATCGTTTCATCGATGTAATCTTGATAGTAGGCCAAAAAGACGGCTGCCGCATAGGTGCCGCATAAATACCCTGAAGGAGTGACCCACTGCTTATACGGACGAAACCGCTCTTCGGCGATCCCTTTCCACTCTACTTGTTCCATCTCGTTCACCTGCCTTTTTTCTTATTATACCTTAGATTCTCCTCCTACTTGGATCAAAACCCTTTTTCGTCTAGAAAACTTTTCTTTGCGTCCTTACAGATTTTGTTTCATAATAGTAGAAAGCGAGAGGAGCGAAAGACATGACAACCTTGTTAAAAGATGATTTTTATGACTATGTAAATGGCGAGTGGCTGGAGACCGCTGTTATTCCAGCAGATAAACCCGCTACGGGTGGATTCCAAGATCTCGTTGACGGAATCGATTCCTTAATGATCGCAGAATTTGAAAATATGGCACACGATCCCCATGCTACGCCAAAAGGCCGCATGAAGGATGCTGTGGCTTTTTACCGCTTAGCCAGCGATTTTGCCCAACGAGAGGCAGCTGGCGCTACTGAAGCAAATGCACTATTAGCAAAAATCGAAGCGTTGCCTTCTTACGAGGAATTGAATCAGCAACTGGCAAGTTTCGTTTTAGAGGGCATTGCCTTGCCTTTCCAACTAGATGTCGATGCAGACATGAAAAATGCGCAAATGAATACTTTGTCGGTCTATCCGCCTGCTACTATTTTACCGGATAAAACCTATTACACAGAAAATCCCCAAGCAAGCGAAATGCTGCAAGTCTACTTTGAGATGGCCGTCAACGTTTTAGTTGCTTATGGAAAAGACCAAGCAGAAGCGGAATCGTTGGTAGAGCAAGCGATCGCTTTTGATAAATTGATCGCCCCTCACGTCCGCAGTGCGGAAGAAAGTGCGGATTATAGCAAAAATTACAATCCTCGCTCCTTGGAAGAATTTGCAAAGCAAGCCAGCAAGATCGATTTTAGACAACTCTTGACGGCCCTTTTACCAGGGACACCAGAAGAGCTGATCGTAACGGAACCCGCTTACTTTGAAGCCTTTGACATTATTGTTTCTGATAGCCATTTTGAACTCTTGAAAGGCTGGATGATCGTCAACCAAAGCTTGCGCTATACTAGCTATCTGAGTGAAGAATTGCGTCAGTTAGGCGGAACCTACAGCCGCTACTTATCAGGGATCGATGAAGCGGCTCCCCAACAAAAAGCGGCTTATTACTTAACGATGGGTCATTTTAGTCAAGTGATCGGTGATTATTATGGACGCAAGTACTTTGGGGAAACGGCGAAAAAAGACGTCAAACACATGGTGGAAACAATGATTGCTGTCTACCAAGATCGTTTGCGCAACAACACGTGGTTAAGTGAAGAAACTCGCCAAAAAGCGATCATCAAATTGAATCGTTTAGGCATCCATGTCGGGTACCCTGATCAAGTTCCTGCCATTTATGACCAATTGCATACCGATGAAGAGAAAAGTCTGCTGGCAAATGCCCTGCATTTCAATCGTTTGTTCCGAGAAGATGCCTTCAAAAAATGGCAGCAGCCCGTGGATCGCGAGGAATGGGAAATGTCCGCCGCTACCGTGAATGCCTACTATCACCCATTTAAAAACGTGATCGTTTTCCCAGCGGCAATCTTACAAGCACCTTTTTATAGTTTGGAACAATCCACCAGCGCAAATTATGGGGGGATCGGCGCGGTCATTGCTCATGAGATATCCCACGCCTTTGACAACAACGGGGCAAAATTTGATGAACATGGTAATTTAAACAATTGGTGGACAGAAGAAGATTTGGCCCACTTTGAACGCTTAGCTCAAGCGATGATCGACGAGTTTGATGGCCTGCCCTTTGCCGGCGGTACCGTAAATGGAACGTTGACTGTTTCTGAAAACATCGCCGATGCAGGCGGACTAAGCTGTGCGCTAGAAGCAGCGCAAAAAGAAAGCGATGTTTCTTTAGCAGACTTCTTCACCAATTGGGCGAAGATCTGGCGTACAAAAGCCAAAGAACAATACCAACAGCTCTTACTATCGATCGATGTCCACGGACCAGCGAAACTACGTGCCAATATCCAAGTTCAAAACATCGATGAATTCTATACAACCTTTGATATCAAACCTGGTGACCCTATGTATCGTGCACCAGAAGATCGTGTGCAGATCTGGTAAACAAAAGCGTAAGAAAAAGACAAACCATAGATAGCTAGGGTTTGTCTTTTTGCTATGGATTTTTTAGAAGTGATAGATGAACGAGACAACTAACGAAAGAACCCCCAGGAGAATATGAATGATACCTATGCCTACGAAAAAACAAAGCAAGACATGGTACATCCTGCATTTTCTATCTTCATAATAAAAGGCTTGATAATAGTCGAATGCCAATACACACCGCAGTAAAACATAGAACATCATAAAAAAATGAAGAAAGTAGAGCCGTTCCAGATGGTAGGTGATTTTCTCTAAGGGTATCGTTCGGGATAGTAAACCAATCAAGGGATCGGCAGTGAAAATCAAGATAAAAAAACCAGCCAAGAAGAAGAAAAAGTGCTCAATTCCAGCGAGATGCTTTTTGTATTCAGGAACAAGCTCATGACGGTTTAAACTTGAAGTTGTATTCCAGGCTAGTATCATAATCATTGCACTCACAGCCGTTAACCCAATCTCTCGAATATCTGAAGTTCCAAGAGTTCCAATAGGTCTGATTGGGGGTCTATAAGGCCTGAGTGGGAATCTATGATATTTCTCAAAAATTATTGCGCTCCCAAAGATTACATAATCAATGATGGAATAGATCTTCCCTTTTCGCTGATAACTATCAAGGGGTTGATATCTTTTTTTCAACACATTAAAAACCTCCTCACAATTTAAATAAAGCAATCCTGTAACAAACTTATTCGATTGAAAGACAATCTTTTAATCAGCTGAGTCTTGTCTTTTGCTAATGGATTTTTTAGAAGTGATAAATGAACGAGACAACTAACGAAAGAACCCCTAGAAGAACACGTGTGATAACTATGCCTACGAAAAAACAAAGCAAGACATAATACATCCTGCATTTTCTATCTTCATAATATAAGGCTTGATAATAATCGAATGCCAATACACACCGCAACAAAACATAGAACATCATAAAAAAATGAAGAAAGTAGAGCCGTTCCAGATGATAGGTGATTTTCTCTACCGGTATCGTTCGAGATAGTAAACCAATCAAGGGATCGGCAGTGAAAATCAAGATAAAAAAACCAACCAAGAAGAAGAAAAAGTGCTCAATTCCAGCGATATGCTTTTTGTATTCAGGAACAAGCTCATGACGGTTTAAACTTGAAGTTGTATTCCAGGCTAGCAAAAGTATCATTGCGGTTACAGCTGTCAACCCAATTGCGCGAATATCTGAATTTCCAAGAGTTCTTATAGGTCTAATCGATAATCTACGAGGCCAAATTTGGGAGCTATGATATGCTTCAAGTAATATTGCAGTCCCCATAATTATATGATCAATGATGGAATAGATTTTTCCTTTTCGTTGATCACTATCAAGGGGTTGATATCTTTTTTTCAATACATTAAAAACCTCCTCACAATTTAAATGGAGTAATCCAGTAACAAACTTATTCGATTGAAAGACAATCTTTTAATCAGCTGAGGCTTGTCTTTTGCTAATGGATTCTTTTAGAAGGGGTGAATAAATGAGACAAATTAAGTAAGAGCTGCACGAAGAATACGAATGACACCTACGCCCACGAAAAAACAAAGCAAGACATAATACATCCTGCATTTTTTATCTTCATAATAAAAGGCTTGATAATAATCGAATGCCAATACACACCGCAACAAAACATAGAACATCATAAAAAAATGAAGAAAGTAGAGCCGTTCCAGATGGTAGGTGATTTTCTCTACCGGTATCGTTCGCGATAGTAAACCAATCAAGGGATCGGCAGTGAAAATCAAGATAAAAAAACCAGCCAAGAAGAAGAAAAAGTGCTCAATTCCAGCGAGATGCTTTTTGTATTCAGGAACAAGCTCATGACGGTTTAAACTTGAAGTTGTATTCCAGGCTAGTATCATAATCATTGCACTCACAGCCGTTAACCCAATCTCTCGAATATCTGAAGTTCCAAGAGTTCCAATAGGTCTGATTGGGGGTCTATAAGGCCTGAGTGGGAATCTATGATATTTCTCAAAAATTATTGCGCTCCCAAAGATTACATAATCAATGATGGAATAGATCTTCCCTTTTCGCTGATAACTATCAAGGGGTTGATATCTTTTTTTCAACACATTAAAAACCTCCTCACAATTTAAATAAAGCAATCCTGTAACAAACTTATTCGATTGAAAGACAATCTTTTAATCAGCTGAGTCTTGTCTTTTGCTAATGGATTTTTTAGAAGTGATAAATGAACGAGACAACTAACGAAAGAACCCCTAGAAGAACACGTGTGATAACTATGCCTACGAAAAAACAAAGCAAGACATAATACATCCTGCATTTTCTATCTTCATAATATAAGGCTTGATAATAATCGAATGCCAATACACACCGCAACAAAACATAGAACATCATAAAAAAATGAAGAAAGTAGAGCCGTTCCAGATGGTAGGTGATTTTCTCTA
>NZ_NGLC01000001.1:4783-99525 GCF_002140755.1 Enterococcus sp. 5B3_DIV0040 | reverse complement strand
GATAGTAAACCAATCAAGGGATCGGCAGTGAAAATCAAGATAAAAAAACCAACCAAGAAGAAGAAAAAGTGCTCAATTCCAGCGATATGCTTTTTGTATTCAGGAACAAGCTCATGACGGTTCAAACTTAAAGTTGTCTCCCAAGCTAGCAAAAACACCATTGCGCTCACAGCCGACAACCCAATCCCACGAATATCTGATCTCCCACGAATTATAGGTCTAATTGGGGAGCTATGATATGTTTCAAATAATATTGCAGCCCCCATAATTATATGATCAATGATGGAATAGATTTTTCCTTTTCGCTTGTATAACGTCACTTGATCCGTTTTCCCCAATACAAAGCCCCCTATTCTATTCATAACTGAGTATATTTTTGAAAAAACTTTTCCTATGGCACTGAGGTATGGACGTAAACTCCGAAGACACTATTTGCGAAATAAAAAGTTTATGGACATGATCCACATATAGAAGAGTGCACCTCCTACTAGAAATAAAAGGCTGTATACATAAATATAGCCCATGTAGCATTTTCTTTTTTTGTAATAAAAGGCTTGATAGTAGTCAAAAGCGAATAAACACCGTATCAAAGCGAACAGTAACATACGTAGATTGAGAAAATACAATCGATCTAAGTGATACATAATCTGTTCCAAAGGTAATTGGTTTCGAAAAAGCAAATGATTAATTAAGCTTTCTGATCTGAATAAAAGCAAAATAAAAGAGACGAGTAAACCGAGAAAAAAGCTGATTTCTATACTATGTTTTTTTTCTTTAGGAATGTTTTTATGCGCATTCAACAAATAGGTCTTATAAAGAGAGTAGGACATTAATACGCTAAATAAGCCACCTACCATATACTCGTTCGTCCCCGGAATATGTAAATACTTAGGAATCGTAAGCGGAAAAGAATGATATGCACTAAAACAAAGGGCTGAGGTGATCACTAGATAATCAATCAAAGCATACAATTTTCCTTTAGTTGTATCATCGTCGAATATCTTGAATTTTTTCACTTCCCTCCTCTTTTAGCAAGCAAGGTTATCTGCTTAGGGATACCTTCAAAAATTAAGGCGAAATAACTAATCCTACATTTTTTAAACAAATTAATCAAATTTAAATAAAATAATTCATTTTTGTCTTTTTATATGATAAATTTAACTTGTATAACACGTGTTGTCAAACTTTAATTATGAGGAGGAATTGAAATGAAGCAAAAATATTCAGTTATATTGTTACTTGTCGTTTTACTGAGTGTTTTTTTCTCACCAATCACGGCATATGCTGTCAGTGAGAGTGGCAATTTTGCAGATGTTCCTGATGACCATTACGAAAAAGCGAATCTATTGGTCGCCCTTGAAGAAGAGCTAGTAGAAATCGGTTTATCTTTGGAAATCTTTGCTAATACGAGTATCGATTTTGAAAATTTACAGTACCAGTCACTATTGCCAGCAGAGGAGCGTTCAGAAAGAAATTTACCAGCTGTTACGCCGGTCGTTCCTTTTGAGTTTCCTAAAGTCAAACAATTTGCCACTAGAATTTACGGGAACAATCCCACCAATGATCAACTTATGCACACATTTATGCTTTATTATTTTGATGTGCATGATTATGAGCGCAATGCTGGGCTGGTGGGTGACAGACTTCCCCTTCGTTACTACCCTGAATATTACACCTTCAATGACACCAACGCTTACAATGCCTTTCTTAGAACCACTACGGGAACCAAGTACTTGAATTTTGCGTTATCATCTTATGATACGGTAACTAGTCTCAAAGATTATTTTTCAAATCTAGATATCTATAACCTTAAAAATCATGTATCTAACGTAAAAAAATCCATTGCGGGATATAAGACCTTAGAACATGGAGCCTCTTTTATTGATGCTATTCATAAATATTTCACTGAAGAAAAACCTTCATTAGAATCCATAAACTCCCCAGAAAAATTCATGGAAGAAATTTCCAAGATGATCGATACACAAGAAACCATCGATCAAGCTTCGAAAAAGGCTTTAAAAGGGATGTATGACACCGTTTTAGACTCTGTCTTTCTTCTACTTATGGGTGCAAATCCAATTGGGATAGCGGGAATCGCTACCATGTATGTTACCGCTATGGCGACAATGTACGTATCTATTATTGATCTTGCTGCCATCAATACTTTAGCGGGTACACGAAACAGCCGGCTAAACTTTAGACAGCTTAATAATTGGGGTATGTGGTAGCAAATAAAAAATCAATTTGTTACATAACCCACCAATTAATATATAAAGAAGGAGCCTTCGGAAATCAATTGATTTTCGAAGGCTCCTTCTTCTATCGTTATTTATTTCTGTAAAGCTTTTTTCATCATACTGATCACAGAATCAAATTGAGAATGCTCATTGACGACTTGATCGGCTTTTTGCCGATTGGGGCGGTCTTTTAGAAAGTCGAAGATTTGGTTTTCATTCTGGATGTCTAATTTAGCCATAAACTCATCCAAGTTCTGAAAATCCGTATACTTTTGTAAGAAGTCATTGTTCAACAACGCCTTTACATCAAGATCCCCTTTTTGATACGCTTGATAAAGGCTAGTCAGTTCACTGAAACTGAAATTTGCTTTTAATTGATCCATCCATCCCATTTATGCTTCCTCCTTCGCAGAAATGATTTTCGCGCCCAGGGTATTTTCAAAATGGCGTAGTGCCCATTCATGTCCGACCGCGTCAAAGCTGGCAACGGTATCTGCATCGATCACCAGTTGGTAGCCTAAATTATAGGCATCCACTGCTGTATGCAAGACACAGATGTCGGTACAAACGCCGGTCAGGTACAATTCCGTAATCCCTCTTTCCCGCAGTCGGATGTCCAAGTCGGTACCGCTAAAGGCGGAGTAATGACGCTTGTCGATCCAATAGACATTTGGCGCTTCCTGATAGTTTTCATAAAGCGGGGCTAGACGGCCGTAGAGATGTCGCCCCGTACGGCCCGCAAGATTGTGGGGTGGGAACAAGCGGTTTTCAGGATGATAGTTGTCTGTTTCCTCATGACGATCAATGGCAAAAACGACATACTCACCGGCTTCGATAAAGGCTTGCGTCCGAGCCACTAAGGCAGCTTCAATCGCTTGCCCAGCAGCACCCGTGGTCAATCGTCCCTCATCTGCAACAAAATCAAACGTATAATCAATGGATAGTAATGCTCTCATGCTTCCTTCCTCCTCGTACGGATCGGCTCTCCTGTTTTTTAAGTTACTTTAATGTTTCAACGAATGCCAAGACCATTTCAGCGGAACGCTTGCCAGCTTCTAAGATAAACTCATCAAAAGAGACGGTTGCTGCGTGGTCGGCGGTGTCGCTGATCGCGCGCACGATCAAGAAAGGAATATTGAATTGCTGCGCGGTCTGTGCGATCGCGGCGCCTTCCATCTCACAAGCCAAGGCATCTGGAAAATGTCCTAAAATCTCCTGTACTTTTTGCGGGTCATGAATGAAGCTGTCACCGGTAACGATCAGTCCCTTTTTCACGGTATGATGAGTCGCTTCTGCGGCTTTCGTCATCTCACTGATCAAATAGCGGCTGGCTTCATAATACAAAGGCATCCCGCCAGGCAGCTGGCCATATTCATAACCAAAGCCCGTCACATCGACATCAAAATAGGCCACTTTATCTGAAATCACTAAATCCCCTACTTGTAAGCCGGCACCGATCCCACCAGCTGATCCAGTATTGATCACCATATTGACCCCATATTGTTGGATCAATAAACTAGTGGTGATCGATGCCAGAACTTTGCCAATACCTGAACGAACGACGATCACTTCATGATTGCCGATACTTCCTGAAATAAATAGTGCGCCGCCGCGTTCCCAAGAAAGCGGTGAAATCAACTGTTCCCGCAACGCCTTGATTTCTTCCTCCATTGCACCAATAATACCAATTTTCATGTGTTTGCCTCCTGCTTCTCGTTTATTTTTCATCCTTTAAAATGAAAAACAACAGAAATTCCCACGTATCTACTGACGTGTTTTTCTCCTTTCATGATAAACTAGTTTTGACGAAACGAACAGTTTTTTGTCATTATAAAAGGAGGCACTTATGTCTGAAATTTTCAACGCCATGGCAGCAAAATACGATACCCCTGAACGGATCGCGTTAGCACAATTAGTCACCCAAACCCTTGAACCTTATTTTAAAGACAACCAGCACCAAACTCTGATCGATATCGGCGGCGGTACCGGCCTAGTAAGTCTGCCCTTAGCAGCTTATGTCCAGCACTTAGCCATCTGGGATACTGCCCCTAACATGATCGAGGTTTCTGAAAAAAAAATCAACCAACTGCAGCTGGCCAATGCTTCTGCAACTGTCCACGATCTGCTGCAAGAATCCTTACAAGCAAAAGCAGACGCGGTGCTGCTATCCCTCGTCTTGCTGCATATTCCTGACACAGCCGCTATGATGGAAAAACTATACGCCTTGCTACAGCCAGGAGGAACCCTTTATCTAGTGGATTTCCTCAAAAATCCCGCCGTGTCTCACCCGCTCGTTCATAATGGGTTTGACCCTGCCGCATTGACTCAACTGGCAGAGACGACTGGGTTTACTGCCACTTCCTTTACCGTTTTTCATGAAGCGGATCATTTGTTCATGAATCAGCCAGCTGCCATGTTTTTAGCTATTTTGAAAAAGCCGATATAATAAAAAAGCTATACATACATTTTCTATATGTACAGCTTTTTCATTTTCTTGGAAAGATCCATGCAGACGGATAAGCGATCACTGCTATCTCTTTGCTTTCTTCAGTCCCATTTCTCCTTTATTCTTAATTTTTTTAGAGCTCTGCACCATTCGATGCAATTACTTGTTTGTACCAGTAAAAAGATTTCTTCTTATATCGTTTGTAAGTACCTTTCCCTTCATCATCTGCATCAACATAGATAAATCCATAACGCTTGCTCATCTGATTGGTAGAAGCACTCACTAAGTCAATACACCCCCAAGCTGTATAGCCCATTAAATCAACACCATCCTGAAGAACTGCATCTTTCATTGATTGGATGTGCTGCTTGAAGTAATCTATCCGATAATCATCATTTACTGTCTGTCCATCAAAAACATCATAAGCACCTAATCCATTCTCGACAATAAATAACGGTTTTTGATACCGATCATATAAATCCACCAACGATTTTCTGAGTCCAGCAGGATCAACCGACCAGCCCCAATCGCTTGTTTTTAAATAAGGATTTTTAACACCTGAATAGATATTTCCTCCCCCTTTATTCTCCTTTTCTGGATCAGCACTTGCACAGGATGAAGCATAATAACTGAATGATACAAAGTCACACGTATTTTCCTTTAGAATTGTCTTATCCTCTTTTTCCATCTTTAGTGTGATTCCTTTTCCAGCTAACTGTTCTACAAGAAACCTTGGATAATAACCCCTTACTTGTACATCAGAGAAAGCAAAAACCTCCCTCTCCCTTTGTTGTGCTAACAAGACGTCATTAGGGTGACAGGTGAATGGATAAACCGTACGCTTTGTGATCATACACCCTACCTTCGCCTCTTTTCTCTTTTCGTGAATCATCTTTGTTGCTAATGCACTGGCAAGAAATTGATGATGCATTGATTGATAAATCACCTCAGTCATATCTTGTCCTTCAAAATATTCTTCAATGATGGCACCGGTCGTGAGAGGGTGCCGGCTCATACTGTCAATTTCATTAAAAGTAAGCCAATATTTCACTTGGTCACGAAATCGGCTAGATACGACATCCACAAAATTCATAAAAAATCCGATTGTACGTCTATCATACCAGCCTTTATATTCCAGTGCTAAATGGAGCGGCGGTTCATAATGACTCAAGGTTACTAACGGCTCAATCCCATATTTTTTACATTCTTCAAAAACAGATTCATAAAACTTAAGTCCTTTTTCATTCGGTTCTTTTTCATCTCCTTTAGGAAATATTCTTGTCCAAGCAATTGAGAGGCGCAACACCTTAAACCCCATTTCTGCCATTAGTTTAATATCTTCTTTATAATGCTGATAAAAATTGATGCCTCTTCTTTTGGGATATTTACTTACATCCTCATCCAGCATCGCCTCTTTAATATCTTTTAAGCTATATGAATTATGCTCTTTATATTCAAAATTAGAAAGCTCAGGTTTATAGGTGGCAATATCACAAACAGATAATCCTTTTCCGTCTTCATTATATGCGCCTTCAATCTGATTTGCTGCAGTTGCTCCGCCCCATAAAAAATCCTTTTTAAAATTCTCCATTAAAGTCGATCCTCTCATAATACTTTTTGCTGATCATTTTTTCTACAAAATCTAAATTTTTTACAAACAGTAAAGAATAGATCACATCTAAAACATACTGTTCCGCCATAACAAACTGGGTATTTGAAAATTCTTTTGTTGTATAAGTTGGTACGATATATAGAATTTCATTGCAATATTCTCTGATTTCTTCACTCACCTGACTGCATATCAAAAGATTGGGAATTCGATTTTTTTTAATATATTGAGCAGCCTCTATCACACTCTCGTTTTTTCCACGATGAGACAAAAAGATCGCAAATACTTCTTGGTTTCTCAAAATAAGCGAATCAATCATTTGATAATGAATGGAATCCATTGTTTTACATGGAATACCAAGTTCTTCTAATTTATAGGAAAAAATTTCTCCTACTGCTTTATTGATTCCTGTAGCAAAAATCAATACGTAGGCATTTTGGATCAGTTCTGTTGTACGTTGGAGTACCATCTCATCCATCGCAATTTTTGTATACCCGATTGCTTTCTCATAAACAAAGGGTAATCCATCAAGAATTTCTTGAATACTAGTACTACTGTCGAATGGGGTGGTCTTTTTGCCATTATCTAAGCGCTCAATATCTTTCAATTCTTTGAGAAATGCACTTTTAAAGTCTGTAAATCCATTAAAAGATAGTTTTTTGCATAAGCGCGTAACAGTCGCCATCCCCACATTGCATTGTTTACTCGTTTCTTTAATCGTTGATTGAGCAAAATGTCTAGGATACTTCAGAATAAAATCTCTAACAATAGACTCGCTAAAAGTAAAATTCTTATAATTCTTCAAATACTCCATGATCATTCGCTCTTTCCCCTTTTGTTTTAATTAATGGCTTGCTTTTCTTTCAAGATTCGATGCTCGTTGCCAACTTCAGATATGTCCGCCAGTTCCCGTTGCTCTTCTTTTAAAGCATTGTTATCTAAAATTCTAAAAAATGGATAATAGACACCGATCTGAATAACTAGCGCCAGACAAATCGCTAAGGCAAACATTGTTCCGCCTCGAAGAAATCCTGCTACAGGATATGGAATAACCCAAGCCACTGAAACAGTTGGATTAAAATTATACGAATTGATCCAGCCTAAAGCAACGAATGCCATTCCTACAAATGAACCGATAATTGGTGCAAGGACGCTTGGAATCAAAGTCAGTGGATTAAACATCATGGGAACGCCGAATACCAGCGGCTCATTGATATTAAAAATACCTGGAATCAAAGATAGCTTACTGATTGCTTTAAATCGTGCACTTTTTGCTTTCAGCATGTTGATATTAAAGGCTAAGGTAGAACCTGTCCCACCAATCAAGCCAAAGGAAGTCATAATTGCAAAAGCCAAATACGGTAACTCTTCTCCGGCAATAAATGCGTCAACATTCGCAGCAGTACAGGCAATACTTATTGGGAAAAAGATCGCATTCAACGGACTTGGATGTACACCAAAAAACCAGAACAGCGCACGCATGACGCAATAAATAACTGGTGTCCACATACTTTGTCCAAAAATTGCTAACGCCGGCTTAGTCAGCATTTCAAAAAATAAATCAAATACATTTCCAAAATCCGTAAGGAACAGTCCCCATTTAAATAAGAAAGCGATGCCAAAAATAATCATAGAAGCCACAATTGGATTCATTGCTTCCACCACCATAGGAGGTACTTGCTCCGGCATCTTTATTTTAATATTTTTTCGAATTAAGAAATGATAGAATCCTGCAGTTCCGATGCCGATTAAAATAGCCAAAAAAATACCATTACTTCCTAAATATTCGCTCAACAAAGCATTTACTGTCACATTCTCGATAGTAATCGATTGCGGCATAAGAATGATAAATACAGCAGTTGATAAAATCACTGAAGCTTTCGGATCTTCTTGAAGATTCTTTGCATAACTGTAGGATACCGCAATTACAATATAAATAGCTAGCAGACTCGTCGTTGATAACAATAATTCATTTGCTGGCTCAAGAATTTTGATATTCTCTAGAAATCGTACCCAGGGATCGATTGGCAAATTAATTAAAATTGAAACTACACTTACCCCAATAGTCAGAGAAATGATTCCCAGCATTCCTTGGGAGATCGATTGAATCACTTTATTACTAGACAGCTTTTGTGCAATCGGCTGAAGACTCTTATCTAAAAGAGTTGTTACTTTGGCAAACATCTTTTCCACCTTCTTATTTAGGTTTTTAACTTGATCAAGTTGAGGTCATTGTATCAAGTGCAGAAGATGGTCACAATATAGTTGAGAGGAATAGACAATAATTACCACATTTTCCTATTTAAGCGCTTCATTAACGGAAATAATTACCAGTAATCTTGATTAATTTACAACTTTTCTTCATTTAAACACGCAAAAAACTCTATCAGACAGGCATTTAGCCCATTCTTCTGATAGAGTTCAAGAATCACAACAAAAAGATCGCCAAGCCGACGACGACTAACAATAAAGTGACGATCACAATGGCTTTCATTAAAAAACGGTTCAAATCCCGAGATTTCTGGTTCTCACCGGCACGGGTCTTCGTGATTTCTTTGTTTTTCTTGCGCACTTTGCGGTAGTGGTTATCAATTTGTTTTTCTTTTTGTTTCCATTCTTTCTTGCTTTGCTTTTCTACGATTTGCTGATTGCGTTCAGCTGCTGCTTGTTCTTCTTCGCGTCTGCGTCGAAGCTCACTGCGGGTGATCAATGGTTCTTTAGGCAAGTCCGTTCCTCCGTTTCAATTCCAGCAACTTCCAAAATTGGATCGCAAACACGGTCTTCGCATCACAGATCGTTCCATCAGCGATAGCGGCTTGTGCTTGCTCTAAGGTCAATTCATAGACTTCCAGCACTTCATCTTCGTCTTGCGGTAAGGGATTTGTCACTTTTTCCAGCTCTTTGGCATAATAGACGTGCAAGAGCTCATTAGCAAAGCCTGGTGAAAGGTACATAGAAGAAACGTGCTCCAGCGTTTTTGCACGATAGCCGGTCTCTTCTTCTAATTCCCGGGCGCCAGTCAAATCTGGACGAGCGCCTTCTCCTGGATCGATTTTTCCTGCTGGTATCTCTAAAATCACTCGCTCTAACGGTTTTCTGAATTGGCGAACGAACAGCATTTTGTTCTCACTTGTCAAGGCGATCACGGCAACACCACCAGGGTGAAAGACTAGTTCGCGTTTACTGGTCCCGCCATTTGGCAAGGAGACATCATCAACGACCACATCAATGATCTTGCCATGGAAAATTTCATTCCGTTGGATCGTTTTTTCTTCAAAATCTTTAAATTCTAACATCTATCGACACCTAACTTTCCTCATACGTCTTATCTATCAAACACTTTAGCATAATTTAGAAAAAATATCTTCTTAAGAAATAGCAAGAAAGCTTATGAATTTACTAAAAATCGGAAAATCCACCCCAAGTCTGATATTTTTCTTTTAGTGAACATGCTAAAATAAAGATGTCGAATAACCCAATCTACTTGTCCAAGAGATTTTTAGGAGGAGGAAAAATGAAAAAAAACATCTGGCTGATCGTTGGTGCGATCGTCCTCATCAGTATTATTTTTAACGTAGTAGGCGACTCATTTGCGAGCCTATTATTAATCGTCGGTGCGATTTTAGTCTACGTCGGTATTAGAGGGCGTAAAGTTCCAGCAGCCGATCCACAAGTTTTGCCTTCTTTAACGAGAGAACGAGAAGCCCATTACTTGAAAAGCGGAATGACTGCTCGTGAGATCGAATTGTTCCGTGAAACGATGAATCAGACGAAACACCAAATCGATAAATACCAAAAAAATATCACTAGTAATAACAAGTTAAAAGCCATTGACTTGCGTCACGATGCCTTGCGTGCCTCAAAAGCTCTTTTCAAAGAACTCGTGAAAGAACCGACCAAACTGCCTTTGGCAAGTCATTTCCTTTATACACACTTGCCCAACATGGTCGATTTGACCGATAAGTTCATTGAAATCAATAGCCATGAGATCAAAAGTCGTGAGACCTATGATAA
The DNA here is from genome assembly GCF_002140755.1 of Enterococcus sp. 5B3_DIV0040. Lineage (NCBI taxonomy): Bacteria > Bacillati > Bacillota > Bacilli > Lactobacillales > Enterococcaceae > Enterococcus > Enterococcus sp. 5B3_DIV0040. Next base: position 89,219 of record NZ_NGLC01000001.1, on the reverse strand, counting down.
AATCGAGGAAAGCACCCAAATCATCGAGCAAATGGCTTCCTTGATCGCCAAAGACTACTCCCAATTTGTAGCAGACGATCTTGATGACATGGATGTTGAGTTATCCATTGCCAAACAAAGCATAAAACGAGATAATGAATAGGGATAGATTCTGATTGGCAACAAGAAAAGAATCTAAAAAAAAATCTAGCCCAGGCTAGATTTTTTTCGAAAGCAGACAATTATTAGGAGGAGTTATTATGAGTGAAACACCAAATCAAGTAAAACCCGTAACGGATACGCTTGACGATTTATTGAACAACCCATTTTCAACCCCTGTCGACACTTTGACCACCACTCAACAAGCGGAAATCAGTCAGCTGAAAGAACAGCAAACGGCACCGCGTTTGATTGATAAATTACCGCCAGAGCGTCAAGCACAGGCCCAAGAATTAGCCAGCAAAATCGATGCGACCGACCAGCAAGCGGTCATCACCTATGGTGCAGCTGCCCAAACCAAACTTGGAGAGTTTTCCCAATCCATGTTGAACCATGTCCAAGCAGCTGATATCGGCCCTGTGGGCGACTCATTGACGGAGTTGATGTATCGCTTGCAAGAAGCCAATCCAGACGAACTGCGTGCAGGGGAAGGCAACTTATTCAAGCGAATGTTTGGTAAAGTAAAACAATCCATTTTTGAAATCACCGCTAAATACCAAAAAATTGGTGCCCAAATCGACAAGATCGCCGTCAAATTGGATAAAGAAAAAGACGGGTTGCTAAAAGACAACATGATGTTGGAACAGTTGTATCAAAAGAACAAAGATTACTTTGATGCATTGAACATCTACATTGCCGCTGGCGAGTTGAAGATGCAAGAATTGCAAACCAAAATCATTCCTGAAGCCATGAAAAAAGCAGAAGAAACGAATGATCAAATGGACGTACAGATCGCCAACGATTACACGCAATTTCTTGATCGTTTAGACAAACGAACTCATGACTTGCGCTTGGCACGTCAAATCACGATCCAACAGGCACCGCAAATTCGCCTGATCCAAAACACGAACCAAGCGTTAGCAGAAAAAATCCAAGCTTCTGTCAATACAGCGATCCCACTATGGAAAAACCAAGTGGTCATTGCCTTGACTTTATTGCGTCAAAAAGATGCAGTTACGGCACAACGCCAAGTTTCTGAGACCACCAATGATCTATTGAAGAAAAACTCAGAAATGTTGAAAGTTTCTGCTATTGAAACAGCGAAAGAAAACGAGCGCGGCATCGTCGATATCGAAACCTTGCAAAAAACACAAAACGACCTTGTGGAAACGATCCAAGAAACATTACGGATCCAAAAAGAAGGAAAAGAAAAACGTCGTGCTGCCGAAGTGGAATTGGGTCATCTAGAAGAAGACTTGAAAGACCGCTTATTGGATTTAACCAGCAACAAGTAAGCGAAACGCCACACATGAAAGAAAGCCCCTCTTTGGTGACCTAAATGGTCAGCCAAAGAGGGGCTTTCGATGTTGAAAGTAGGAACTGCATTGAGCGTCTACCTATTTTTTCACCAACTCTAATGGTGAATCGATTTGTTCAGCGACTGTTTTTCCTTGGAAATGGTCAAACGCTGCCTGCAATGCAAGGCGGCCCATTTCTTCTGGTTTTTGAGCGATCGTTGCCGTCATTCTACCTTCTTCGATGGCTTTGAGTCCGTCTTCAGTACCGTCAAACCCGACAATCACTACGCCTTCTCGGTTTCCCATCGCTTCGGCTGCCCCTAAAGCCATTTCATCGTTTTGAGCAAAGACGCCTTGAATGTCATTGTTGGCTTGGAGGATATTTTCCATAACCGTTAATCCTTCTGCTCGATTGAAGTTTGCGGATTGCTTTTCAACAACATCCAGTTTGTCTTTAGCATAATCATCAAAGCCTTTTCCTCGCTCTCTGGTTGCAGAAGCGCCAGGGACGCCTTCAAGTTCTACCACTTTTGCGTTTTCCCCTAATTGTTCGAGAATAAATTCTGCTGCCATTTTTCCACCTTCTTCGTTATTGGAGGCAACCGTCGTCAAAAGCGTTCCTCCATCGCTACTACGGTCGATGGCAATAACTGGGATGTTGGCATTATTAGCGGCTTCAACAGCCGGGACGATAGCAGCAGAATCAACGGGATTGATCAAAAGCACATCCACGCCTTGTTGGATCAAATCATCAATATCATTGCTTTGCTTGGCAGTATCATCTTGGGCATCAACAAAGCGTACATCGGTGTCATTTTCCTCAGCCAATTGATTGATCCCCTCTTGCATGGAAACAAAAAACGGATTATTGAGGGTGGAGATCGATACACCAACTGTCAATTCTGAAGCTGCTTTTTCCTCACTTTGTGTCTCACTACTGCCACCGTTGTCCAATGTTGCCGCTCCACATCCAGAAAGTACCAATACGCCTGCTGCCAATAAAAACATTTTTTTCATAATAGATCCTCCTATTTTTTATTTCCTTTTCCGATCCAGTAACACTGCAATTACGATCACGATCCCTTTAACGATTTGTTGATAAAAACTTGAGACACCCAATAGATTTAGACCATTGTTCAACGTACCAATGATCAATGCCCCGATCAACGTGCCAAAAATTCTGCCTCTTCCACCAGATAAGCTCGTACCACCTAAAACGACTGCTGCAATCGCATCCATTTCATAGGCTTGCCCTGCTGTTGGTTGCGCAGAATTCAACCTAGAAGTGATGATCATGCCACTGATTGAAGCCATCAATCCGGAGATCGAATAAATGATCAGTTTTATCTTATCGATTTTCACCCCAGCAATAAAAGCGGCCTTTTCATTGCCACCGATGGCATAGGTTTTTCGTCCGAAGGCGGTGCGATGAAGCAACAAGAACAAAAGAAAGAACACGAGAAACATCAATACGACTGGAAAAGGAATCCCGAAAAGATACCCACGACCAATAAAGCTGAATAGAAAGCTGTCACCTAGTCCAGTGATTGGATTTCCATTGGTGTACACTAAGGTAGCGCCCCGATAGATCGTCATCGTTGCTAAGGTTGCGATAAACGGCGCCATTTTTCCTTTTGAGATCAGTAGTCCATTCAACGCACCAAGGATCGCTCCGCTTAGTAACCCAATCAAAATAGCGACTAAAGGTGACACCCCATTGGCCATCATTCCTGCTGTCAAGGCACTGGAAAGTGCCAAGGTGGACCCTACAGACAAATCAATGCCCCCAGTCAAAATGACAAAGGTCATTCCGAATGCAATAAAGCCATTCGCTGCGACTTGCCGCAAAAGATTCAACAAATTACTGGGTGATAAAAAGCTTGGATTTAAGGCAGTGACAGCAGCCACTAGAGCAATCAAAGCGAGTAAAGGTCCCAATTTACTAATTGATTCCGAGAGTTGTTTTGTTTTCATACCACTTTTTTCCATATTAGTTTCCTCCTGTCGCATACGTCATGATCTTCTCTTGTGTGGCTTCTTGCCGAGAGAGTTCCCCTGATATTTTTCCTTCGTGTAAAACAATGATGCGATCGCTAACACCTAGCACTTCTGGTAGATCACTAGAAACCATCAAAATCGCAATACCACGTTCCGCTAACTCATTCATCAGCTGATAAATCTCTCGTTTGGCACCAACGTCTACTCCGCGTGTCGGTTCATCTAAAATCAATACTTTTGGTCCGACACCGATCCACTTCGCCAAAACCACTTTTTGCTGATTTCCACCAGAAAGCTCGCTGGCTAAATTCTGGGCACTCATCGTTTTGATGCGTAAGCGCTCGATCATTAACGCAACGAAACTGGCTTCAGTCTTGCTATCGACCATGCCTGTTTTGACAAAATTATCAATGCTGGGCAAACTGATATTATCGGTCAGGGAAAAGTCTAAGACCAAGCCTTCCGTTTTCCGATTTTCTGTTAGAAAGCCAAAGCCATTGGCGATTGCCTTTGAAGGCGAAGAATTTTTCACTTCTTGCCCTTCGACGATTAAGGTACCGCTTTCAATTTCATCTAAACCAAATATTCCTCGCATGACTTCTGTGCGTCCAGCACCCATTAAACCTGAGAACCCAAGGATCTCACCTGCTCTGACTTGAAAATTGATGCCTTGGTAAACTTTAGAAGCGGCTGTTAAATTTTTTACTTCAAAAACGACTTCACCGATCTGCGCTTGTTTTTCTGGATAATAATCAGCTAACTCTCTACCGACCATTTTCTTCACGACCTCTTCCATCGTTGTATCCTCCGTCTTTTTCGTATCGATCGATAGACCATCCCGCATCACAGTGATCTTGTCACTTATTTTGAAAATCTCCTCCATTCGGTGAGAGATATAAACGATCGCTACGCCGTTTTCTTTCAAGCGACGAATGATTTGAAACAAATTATTAATTTCCTTATCCGACAAGGCAGCAGTCGGTTCATCCATGATCAACACCTTGGCATCAGTCATCAGCGCTTTCGTGATCTCGATCATTTGCTGTTGCCCGACTGAAAGTTCATCCACTTCTTTTTGAAGGGGGATCTGAATCCCTAACTGTTCAAAGACTGCCTGCGCTTTGCTTGCCATTTTCTTCGTATCTAGTAGCCCAAAGGTGGTTTTCAATTCCCGATTCAAGAATAAGTTATCCAATACAGTCATCTGTTCCCAGTTATTCATTTCTTGATGGATAAAGCTCACACCGGCTTGTTCGGCTTCCTTCGGATCGGCATAGTTCGTTTCTTTACCATCGATCAAAATCGTCCCTGCATCTTTGGCATGTAACCCAGTTAAAATGTTCATCAACGTTGACTTGCCTGCCCCATTTTCTCCCATTAGGGCATGGATTTCTCCAGGGTACAATGTTAGTGAGACATCTCTTAACACTTGATTCTTCCCAAAGGATTTCTCAATATTGCTCATCTCGACTTGCACATGATTTCCTCCTGTCTCTTTAGAAGATAACGGCTGCTTGTAAAATAATGTTTGAATAGGGTGTCGCTTCCCCTGTTCGAATAATGGCTTTGCTTTCCTTTGTTTCTTCTTTGAATGCCTCATGTGGAACAAAACGAATCGGAACATTCGGGAACGTTTTTTGAATCAATTGCCACTGCTCCGCATTCTCCGTTTTTATTTCCTCTGCTAAAACGATCACCTCGACTGCCATCTCTTGTTGCATTACTAATAACACCTCTTCAAAACTCGGACTACCTAGTTTTAATGCCAGATCGATTTTTTTCACCCCTGTGGGTACTGGCAACCCCAAGTCCCCGATCGTAAGCTGATCGGTGTGGCCTAAATCCGCCAATAATTTGTCGATCTCACTATTTAATGCCCCATGCTTCTTCATACAATGGACTCTCCTTCATTTCCTTTAATGTAGGCATTCCGCCTTGAGCACCATATCCTTTGACGGAGATTGCTGCTGCTAAGTTGGCAAAGGCAATGGCGTTTTCTAAGGGAACACCTGCTAAAATCCCTACTGCTAATGCACCATTGAAGGTATCACCAGCTCCCGTAGTATCGACCGCAGCAACTGGAAAGGCAGGAACTAAGACCTCGGACTTCCCGTTGTGGAAAATCGCTCCTTTGGCACCTAGGGTAACGATCAATCGATTAGGGTAGGCTGCTAAAACGTCAGCAAGCTTTTGATTGGGGAAAAGTAACTTAAACTCATGTTCATTAGGGGTCAGATACCCCACCTTAGATAACATACGCGGATTGAGCTTTCTCGCAGGTGCTGGATTATATAAAACAGGGATTTTTGCTTCCCAACACCAGTCGATGATGGCTTCATTGGCTTCTTGGGGAATCTCGTTTTGCAAAATCACTAAATCAGCCTCTGTGATGTTTCCTTTTATTTCGGAAAAGCGAGCTAAATCAAGCGCATTATTGGCGCCAGGTATGACAATGATGCTATTGTCATTTTCATGCAAAATGATATGCGCGGCACCAGATGGAAAATGTGTAACGGGTTCCACATTCTCCGTAGAAACGCCGTTCACGTTTAAGTTTTCGACGATTTCATTTCCGAAGCGATCGGTTCCTACATGGCCTAGCATTGCTACTTCTGCGCCTAAACGGCTAGCGGCGATGGCTTGGTTTGCTCCTTTGCCGCCAAAATTCGTGTCAAATTTTTCCCCAAAAACCGTTTCTCCTTGATTGGGTTTCACCTTCGTAGTGACTACAAAATCTGTTGCCATACTACCAATGACGATGATCTTATTCAATTGGCGTTCCTCCATTTCTTACTGTCTCTCTTTCTTCTAAATGAACAGGAAGGATGATTTTTTTCTGTTCAATAAATTGATCGTTGATCAATGCAAAGAGCATTTCTGCTCCTTTGTAACCTACTTGATAAGCAGGCTGATGGATCGTCGTCAAGCGTGGCACCACCAATTTACTGATGGGAATATCGTCATAGCCGATCACTTGAAGTTGTTCTGGGATCTTTACGCCATGATGATAAGCCTCTTGCATGATGGCAATCGCATGGGTATCACTTGGGGCAATCACACTATCGACAGTGGGATGTTCTAAAAAAACTTGTTTCGCTGTCAAGGTCGCATCCTCTAAGAGAAAGGATGTGGATTTCACTAGTGCATAAGGAACTTGTGCTTTTTTCAATGTGTATTCAACACTCAATAAACGATCCCGAGCACGGGTGACAGATTCAGGCCCAGCAATCACGACTACCTTTTTGGGGTCACCTTTTAAGATCGCTTTAGCAGCAAGTTCGCCGCCTTGAAGGTCATCCGAATAAACCCCATATTCGACATCTTGATCGATCCGATCCAAGACGACCGTCGGAATATTGCTTTGGGTACGATTTTTATTTTCGACAGCGGAAAGAATCCCCGCCACATTGTTTTGCTCAAACGCACGTAAATATTCATTGGCTTTCTCATTGTCTTCTTGAATGTTGCCAAGGATGACTTGATAGCCTTTTTTTTGTAGAAAGTCTTCGACGCCTTTGGCTACTAGCGGAAAAAACGGGTTGGATATATCTGGAAGTAGCAAACCAATCAATTTTGACTTTTTCTGATACAGTGAACGTGCGACTTCATTGGGGGAATAATTCAATTCATTGATCGCCTGATGGATTTTCTCACGGGCTTTTTCGCTCACATAGCCAGTCCCATTCATGGCTCTTGAAACTGTCGCCACGGAAAGTCCAGCTAAATGGGCGACATCTTTAATTGTTGGCATGTTGCTCCCCTCCTGTGTAACCGATTACACACCTATCATAGCCGAACTTTGTGAAAATTGCAAGGAGAAATAAAAAAACTTTTTTCCCTTGGTGTCCCCTTCTCCTAAAAAATGCGTTTTGCTGCATAAATAGCCGCATTTCGAGAAAGCGAGACTTTCTCGAAATGCGGCAAAAGATTTGATGAGCGCAGCGACATATCTTTTATTTCCTAACGGTAAAGCTCATTTTTCAATGAAATGAAACTTCAAAGTGATTGACGCCGTCTTGATCCACCGTCAAACTGATTTGCGCCTGCAGCATTTCTGTGATGGCTTTGGCGATGGCTAAACCTAACCCATAGCCACCGTCTTGATGGTTGCGAGAAGGATCCCCGCGGTAAAAGCGATCAAAGACATAGGGAATTTTTTCTTCAGGGATCGGGCAACCACTGTTAGAGACTTGCAGCACCGTTTTTCGTTGGCGTTCAACGAGTGCCACTGTGACGGTTTCTCCAGTAGGTGTATATTTCAAGGCATTGTCTACCAATATCATGGTCAATTGCCGCAAGGCTTGCTCATTGCTTTCAAGACTCACCTGTTTAGCGATCTGTTCCTGATAGTGGATCCCTTTTTCCAGTGCAATGGCCTCCATGCTTTGATAAACACTTTGCACGACTTGACTGGCATCGATCACCGAACGCACGACTTCTTGCTCGGCACTTTCGAATTTGGTCAGCATCAATAAGCTATTTACTAGCTCATCCATCCGTTCGGAACCTAACTGGATGTTTTCCAGCCATTTCATTTGGCTTTCCAAGGTTTCTTCTGGACTGCCAGCTAATACCTCAGCATTGACTTGAATGATCGCCAGTGGTGTTTTCAACTCATGGGAAGCGTTAGAAACAAACTCTTTTTGTTTGCGCCAAGCCAGCTCAACTGGTCGTAAGGCTCGATTGGCGACATAAAAGCTAGCGATATAAATACTGGCTAAGGCTAAGACCCCGATGAGCAAAAGCGTGGTTCTTAAGTTGCTTAGACTGGTTTTGTAGTCGGTGACATCAAAGAACAGCACTTGATAAAATGGCTCGTAATTATTGATACTGGTGGAATATTCCCCCGTCGAATCATGATTGATCGAATAATGACTAAAGGAAGTCACCAAAAAGAGCGCATACCGCCAATTTCGGCCATTTACCTTCACTTCGTTAGGGATCTCCCCTTGTTTCGCCGCTGCATCGACCAATGCTTCATAAAGCTCGTTTTGATCGACGCTCTCATCAATACTTTGAATCACAACATCCATTTGATCCACGTCGACTAGAGCGATTTCTCTGAACTCACTGGTACTATTCGTGATGGTCAACATCATTGGATACTCAGGTTCTGTCAGTGATTGCCGTACTTCCTCCTCATCCAACGGTACCGCAGCTAAGGTGTTGGCTTCTTGCGAGATCAATGATTGGATCTCGTTTTCAATTTGGGTGGCATTCAAAATATAGATAAAGGTAAAAGCACCTAAGACAATGATTGAGATCAACACCATATTGAACCACAGCATTTTATTCCGTAATTTTTTTAACATAGCGGCTCCTTGCTCTGCAAAATATACCCCGCATTGCGGATCGTACGAATGCCGATATCCGCTTCTAGCAGCGTCAGTTTTTTTCGCAGCAAAGATACATAGATCTCAACACGGTTTTCTTCCACATCGGGATCAAAGCCCCAAATCTTATTGATGATGGTTTCTTTTGATAAAATCACTTTAGGTCTGGATAAAAATAGCTCCATCAGTTTCATTTCTTTTGGTGACAGCACCACTTGATTGGTCGTTGTAGCCAACTGCAGCTCATTACGCGCCAAGACCACGTTGCCAAAGGCTAACTGGCCTTCTTGATAATCCAAGTCTTTTCTTCTACTTAATGAACGAATCCGTGCCAGCAGCTCTTTCATTTGAAAGGGTTTCGTCAAATAATCATCTGCCCCTGCATCTAAGCCGAGTACTTTGTCATCGACTTCGCTTTTGGCCGTCAACATAATGATCGGCGTGCGAATATTTTGCTTGCGTAACGTCTTTAGCAATGTAATCCCATCGATTTTTGGCAGCATGATATCCAAAACGAGAAGGTCATACACCCCACTTGCTGCGTAATCCAACCCAGTCTCGCCATCATATGCCAAATCAACGGAATAATGCTGTTTTTTCAATAAGCTGGCAACCGCTTCTGCGATCGATGGCTCATCTTCTACGAATAAGATCCGCATCGGTCAGTCCCCCTTTTACACTCATCATTTCTTTTTTCAATCACTTTTCGGTAAGCACAATCATTCCTGTAGGATCGTTCCAATTGTTCTCCAATAAAACGTTCTGTTGAAACGATCCGCACGTGTTCGCTGGATTGATGAATCCACATGTGTAGCAACAATGCTACCATACCGCTTAGTAAAAAGACAAACAGCTTTTTCCTAAGGTCTTGAAAATTCTCTTGATGACGCATGGGTTTCCTCCTTCTTGCAGGTCATCGATAAATCCGCTCGGCTATTCTGGATCAGTAGCCGCTGGGGCTGTCTGATTGCCTAAGCTGATATCGAAGGTGATCGTATCTTCTAACGGTAAAAACTGATTGAACTTGCTCATCCCCACGATTGTCCCGTAGGGTTCTGCTGAATTGACATAACGGACTTGATAGCTGATGTTCGCCCCTTTTGAACGGAATTCATCAAAGAAGAGTTTTTGCAGATCCCCTTCAAGGAGCTCGCTTCGACGGTAATCTTTGATATACGGTTGGCCTGCCGAATAGACAACTTCAATGCCTTTGTCATCTTTGCTGGTTAAGACGGTCCCGGCGGTCTCACTTTGCGAGATCAATTGTCCGTAGGGCAGACTCTGAGTAAACTGCATCCGCATCCGCACAGTGACCCCCTCAACAGCGGCCTGGGCATCATCTGGTAAAATCGTTGAAAAGTCAGGGACGGTGACCCCTTTCCCTAGGGAAATCGTTACTTGAAACGCATCCCGTTTCGCGATTTTTTCTTTTGGTGCCACGCTTTGTTCAATGACTTTGCCTTCTTCCACAGTATCCGAAGCCTGTTCTTTGATTTCAAGCTCCAGCTCATGGGCTTTCCCCCATGTTTCTACCTCTGCACGGGTTTTATCACGAAAGTCTGGTACTTCAATATCTTTTTCAAAGGTTTCTTCGCCTTTGGAATAAAAGACTCGTCCGACATCTCGACGATGATAGTTTTCTTGCGAGACTTCTTTATTGGTAAATTCTACTCGAATCGGTGCTTTTTCCTCGATCTCATCGTGGTATTCATCGACGATCGTCAAATTGCTGGCTTGATTTTTTTCGATCCACTCTGCTGCCTCGTCCCTCGTCATTTCCATAAAGTCTGGCAATGCCAATTTCTCTTCTGGATCTGGGCCTTGGCTCACCGTTAGATGCAGGGTGCTTCTTTTTCTGACTCGACTTCTGGCGGCTTCTTCTTGGGCGATCACTTGATTGGCTGGGGCTTCATCATAGGCAGGCGTCACATCGATCGCAAGATCATGTTCCGCCGCCCATTCCCTGACTTCTGAGATCTCTTTGTCCACAAAGTTATCCAGTCGGACGTACGCCAATTGGAAAAATAAAAAGCCGCTGAGTATAAGTAACCCGAGTAACGCACCCATCCCCAGCAGTCGTTTTTTCCGCCGTTTCTTTTTGAAGGAGGGATCGTATTCGATCCCCTCTTCTAAAGAAGCTGAACCTTTTTCTTTGCGGGAAGCCCGGGAAGAAGGTGCTTTAACTGTAGCTGATTCCTTGTCTGGCTCTTTCGGTTCTTCTTCAAACTTCGATAAAAAATCACTCATAGGCCGTCAACTCACCTTTTTTCAAATAAAATGTCTGATCCGACTGCTTGGCAATTTCAGTCGAATGGGTCACTACGATGATGCACTTGTTGTGTAAAGTAGCTAAATCTTTAAAAATATCCACGATTTCTTGCTCCATGCCTTCATCCAAATTTCCCGTCGGCTCATCAGCTAAAATGATATCAACATTGGTCGCCAAGGCACGAGCGATGGCGACCCGCTGTTGTTCCCCACCGGAGAGCTGATTGACGAAACGATCGGCTTTCGTGGAGGTGATTCCGATATAATCCAGCAAGCGATACGCAATTTGATCGTGTTGATCGGGGAGCTTGTTGTCTGAGATCGCCATCGAAACAAGGACATTTTCTAATGCCGTCAAATAAGGGATCAAGTTGTAACTTTGAAAAATCAAACTGATCTTGTTGCGGCGATACTCTTCATAGCCGATCGTTTTGATATTTTTTCCTTCAAAAAATACTTCCCCATCGGTTGGTTGATCCAATGCACTGATCAAGGAAAGAAAGGTGGTCTTTCCAGAGCCTGATTTCCCTAAAATCGTGTAAAATTTACCTTTTTCAAAGGAGATATTGGTTTTATCTAAAATCTTCCGACGATTCTCACCATCTTGGTAGTAATACGTCATCTCTTTGGTTTCTAAAATTGCCATGTTCTTCGCTCCTTACAGCATGATTTTTTTCGGATTCAAACGTAAAATATACAACAGCGGCACCACTGCCGAAAGCAAGATCGTCAAGATCCCGGTCGCTAAAAAGGCAATGATATAAGACAGGGTGTATTGAACGCGAAACGCTTCGTTGATCGTTGCTTGATCGATTTTCGGTACACCCACAAAGAATTGCTCCACCCCTGCTTGATTTGCCTCTAGCATACTACTGGATAACAAAGATTCAGAAACCATCTTGCCCAGCATATTCCCTGTGACCAAGGAGATCAACATTGCACTGACACCAATCAACAGGAGTTCGAGCACGATCTGTGCAAACACGTATTTCCGTCGTTCTCCTAACGAAAGGTAGATACCTAACTCATATTTACGATCGCGGGTAAACAGCACAATGATCAAGGAGATAATAATCAAGGAAGCAATCACCGCAATCACTACGACATATGATGAAATCTGTGATAAGCGATTCATGCTGGTCCCCACACGGTCATACTCATCCGTAGAGGCATTGACCTTATAGCCATTTGGCAAGAGCGGTGTCACCTCTTGTTTGAATTGCTCTGCATCTTCTGGTTGGTTCAAAATGAATTGTGGAGTGAAGAACTCATCATCAGAACCGAAATCTGTCGCTGGAAACGCCGCTTGCTGTCCCGCACGTTCCTCTTCAACAATCGTTTTCACGGCATCATTCGGCATATAGATACGATTGAAGGGCCGATCATCAAATGCAAACGAGCTGGCCATGCCATCTTGTCCTTGATTATTTGCTTTTTCTAAGCTGGTATTTTTAAATATCCCGACGATTTCGATGGAGTAATCATTGCCTTTTTGCTTTTCAGGGTCCATCCCTGACGAATAATCGACAAACTGACCATCTAAGACCATAGTGTCTCCCACGGTCAAGCCGTTTTCCTGAGCCATCTCTTCCGATATCAAGCCCACACGTTTTCCGGTACGCTGTTCCTCTTCAGTAAAAAAGCGTCCCTGTGTTAAATCCACCGTATCTTCTTCAAAATCCAACGGCTTTAAGAGATTGGTTCCTGTTAAATAAACCCAAGGAGATATTCCTCCGACAATCATGACATTGTCGTCGTCCTCTTCAGGACTAAAACGATAAGGTTTGAAGTTTTCAACAGCAATCGTTGCTTCTCGCAAATAATCGTACTGCTTGACCTCGGAGCGCTCACCGATCTGTTTGATCAGCTCCTCTGGCAACGGCTGAATCTCCTCCATACTTGCACTGCCATCACTATTTGCCATCATCGCTTCATGATCGACTTCAATCGTTGCCAGCGAGCCTAATTGATTTTTGATCTGCTTTTCGACATTTTGAGTCGATTGATTGACCGCAATTGCGCCAGCGATCACATTTCCTAATATCAGAATAACAGCAAACAATATCGCAGATTTCCCTCGCTTTCTCGTCACACTCAGCCATGCTCGTTTCATATAATTCACTTGCCAACATCCTCTCTTTTTTTCTCTAACAAAAGCATACTGGATGAACCTTTAGTGAATCTGTCATTTGCAAATTTTTTCAAAAAAAGCAGAATCTTAGGGAACATTTGATAAAAAAGACTGTTGTTTCAATGATCGACTCAAGCAATCATCGGAATGTGAATGACAAAAGAACATACCTCCCAAAGATTTCTTTGGGAGGCTTTGCTATAGTTAACAAAAAAAGACAAAGACCACATCTGGGTCTTTGTCTTTTCGCTATCTTATTCGTCGATTTTCTCATTTAATTCGCTGTTACGATAGCCATATACAAAATAGATCGCGATTCCGATCACTAAAGAGATCCCAAAAACGATCCAGGTCGCCGTTTTTAGACGGGTCATCAAGAAGAGACAGCTGGCAACGGACAACAAAGGCAATAAAGGTACCAGAGGTACTTTAAATTCACCTTTAGCAGGTGGCCCCATCATCTTCCTCAGCTTGATGATCCCTAAGGACATTAAGATCATATACGACAATGCCGCAATGTTGGTCAATTCTGCCAAGATATTCACCGGGAAAGCTGCCGCAAAGAAGAAAGCAAAAACACCAGCGATGTAGGTCGCTTTCTTTGGTGTTTTATGCTTAGGATCGATGGCTTGCATGGCTTTTGGCAATAACCCATCTTTACTGATGGCATATAACAGACGCGCCAAGGAGTACATCATAGCGATCGTCACTGTTAATAAGGTCAAGATCGCCCCTACGGAAATGATTGATCCGACCACTCCATGACCGACATAACGCATCGCAAAAGCCACCGGATCATTGACTCCTAATTCAGCAAACGGCACGATTCCCGTCATGATCAGTGTGACAATGATATAAAGGACTGTTGCGATCGCAATGGAACCAATGATCCCCCGAGGGACATTTTTCTTTGCATCTTCAACTTCTTCCGCCGCCATTGCGACGGCATCAAAGCCAAGAAAAGCAAAGAAGACTAACGCTGCACCATTAAAGACGCCTGAAAAACCAAAGGGCATAAAGGGCTGCCAGTTGTCTGGTTCCACGAAAAAGGCACCAAAGACGATAAACAAGAGGATCACGCCGAATTTCACCCATACCATGGCATTATTCAAACGCAACGCTTTTTTCGCTTCTTGGCTGACCCATAAGGTTACAAAAATAATGACTAAACCAGCAATCAGATCAATGTAGGTCCCCTTGCTTGGATCATAACCGCCCGTCAAAGCGGTTGGTAAATGGATATCCGCACTGGCCAAGAAGCCTTGCACATAGCCTGACCAGCCAGATGCCACCGAAGAAACGGCCAATAAGAACTCGCAAATCAAAAACCAGCCTGCCAGCCACGCGGTAAACTCACCAAAAACGACATACAGATACGAATAGGCGCCCCCTAAAACAGGGATCCGAGAAGCAAATTCCGCAAAAGAAAGCCCTGATAACACAACAACGATACCAGCTACAACAAAGGAAAGAATCAATGCCGGTCCGGCATACTCAGCAGAAGCAGTCCCTGTAACAACAAAGATACCTGTGCCGATAATGGCGCCGATCCCCAACATAATCAAATCTTTTAACTTCAACTCTTTTTTTAAATTCGTCACACTTTCCCGTTGTATGACTTTTTTTCGAAATAAATCCATAACTCCTCCTCAAAAATATAAGTTTATGTTGCTTTCATATACCCCAGCAAAACACCACCGATAATCACCAGCAGACAACCAATCACCACATAACGCAGTTCTTTCTTGGTTTTCTTTTCGCCGAGAATAAAAATCCCGCCTAGCGTTGAAATGATGATCCCCATCTGCGACAATGAGAAGCCCACCGCGAGTCCGACTTGCTGAACCGTGATCAGCATGCAGACATTTCCGATGCCCCATAACAACCCTGACAAAGTATTTTTCCCTACAAAACGGTCGACCTTCGTCTTCCTTAAAGCAAATAGGCTGGCACCGATCAGCATCCCGACACTTTGTGGCAAAATGATCGCCAAGGGGTCCAATCCTGCCCAAGTAATCAAAATCGTATAGGCGCCGTAACCGATCGTTGATGAGATCAATGCCCGAAATCCTTTAGGAAAATCAAGCATCTTGCTGCCAGCTTCTACCGGACTTTCGCCATCTTGACGAGCGGTCAGATACGCCCCGATCACCAACAAGATCAATGCGCTAACACCTAGTGCATAATCGCGGGTCTGTGTCCATTCTGCAAAAAACAATGCACCTGCGACTGTATTTAAAATCAGCTGCATGCCGGTTGAAAGCGGCAGTCCAACAGACACACCTAGATATTTCATGCCATGGAATTGACCGTTTTGACCGACGGACCAAAAAAGACCAGACAAAAGACCGATCAAAATCACCTTTCCATCAATCACTGGCATCGTCACAAAAAATACGACCAGCGAAAAGAAAAAGGCACCAATCGTCATTCCTAGCGTTTGCTGGTTCGCATCCCCGCCAAGTTTGGCACTTACTAAACCAATGCTGCCCCACGCAAACATTGGTACTAATGCAACGAGTATCTCCATTTCATTCATCCTTACCATTCAATTTTAAACACAGGCTTTAGTGTATCAGTGAAAACGTTCTAGGGACAAGTGATTTTTGTCAAAAAACACAAAAAGATACTCGAAAAAAAGCAGATTAGCGTTTTTCCTCATAATAACTCAACAACGGAAAGAACAGCGTCATGGTGGTTCCTTTTCCAACTGTCGACGAAGCCGTTAGCTCGATGCCTAATTCCTTCGCTAAACTTTTCGCTAAAAAGAGCCCCAATCCCGTCGAGTGGGTGTCCGTTTGGCGCCCATTTTCGCCCGTAAAGCCTTTATCAAAGATGCGCCGCATATCTTCTTTAGGAATGCCGATCCCACTATCTTGCAAGTGGAGATAGGTCCCTTGGGCATCTTTTTCGATCCGAATCGTCAGCTGCCCATTTTGTGGTGTGTACTTCACGGCATTGCTGACCAGCTGTCGAAAGATAAAGCCGAGCCATTTTTCATCGGTCAACACTTGCTGATCCTCGCCTTCAACGGCATAGTGCAGGTTCTTTTGGATAAAATAATTGGCCTGACTGCGTAAAACTGGCTGGATGACGG
Organism: Enterococcus sp. 5B3_DIV0040; assembly: GCF_002140755.1. Taxonomy (NCBI): domain Bacteria; kingdom Bacillati; phylum Bacillota; class Bacilli; order Lactobacillales; family Enterococcaceae; genus Enterococcus; species Enterococcus sp. 5B3_DIV0040. Next base: position 72,956 of record NZ_NGLC01000001.1, on the reverse strand, counting down.
CTTTCAATGAAATTTCTTGGACCAGATAATCTTTTGAAAAGCTGTCTAAGCGGGCGACGTATAAGACTTGCTCGACGTATTCGTTCATGCGGTTCAATTCATTTTCTAGTAAGATGAATTTTTCATCGGGAATATCAAATTCGATCGAATGCAAAAGCAATCGTGATGCAGCTAAAGGGACTTTGATCTCATGGACCCACGAATCGATGTATTCCTTTTGTTCTTCTTGATTGCTGACGACTTGCTGCATCAATTCTTGGTGCTCTCGGATCAACTGATTGATGTAGGATTCGATCCGTTCTTCTTCCGCCGAGCGTGCTCCTTGCAAGTAGTTTTGCAGCAAGCTGTCTCCAGGCTTGGGGGTGATTTTTTGCCAAAAACGCCGCTTAGATAAGTAGCTGACTGCTAAAAAGAACACCATCAAGACACTTTGCATCAAAAAGAGATAGCCGACTGTGCCCCAATCCATCGGGGAATGAGGAGTCAGCCAAAAAACTAAGACCGTCAACACGAAAAAGACTAGCCAACCGATAAACAGCAGCCAACGATCTTTCAAAAAACTGCGCAAAACCCGCCACTTTGTCATGGTACGATGTACCCTTGACCAACCTTGGTCTCAATGTAGCCGTTCATCCCCGCTTGTTCGATTTTTCGTCGCAAACGATTGATATTGACCGTCAAGGTATTGTCGTCTACAAATCGCTCGTCATCCCATAAGGCCCGCAAGAGTTTTTCCCGACTTAAAATCTTGCCGTGATTTTTCATCAAAATATACAGCAGGCGGTATTCGTTTTTGCTAAGATCGATGCTTTCGCCATTGATATACATGCTGCTGTTGTCGATATTGAGGGTCAAACCGTTATGCACTAACGTTTCACTGCTGCTTTCTACATAGTTGTAGGAACGGCGCAGCAGCGCATTGATTTTTGCAATCAGAACGTCGATCTCAAAAGGTTTTGTCACAAAATCGTCCGCTCCCATATTCATGGCCATGATCATATCCATATTGGTATTGCGGCTAGAAATAAAAATGATTGGTACTTTGGAAGCTTCGCGGATTTTTTGACACCAATAGTAGCCATCAAAAACCGGCAAGTTGATATCCAGTAAAATCAGTTGGGGCTCTTGTTCTTCAAAGTCAGTCAACACTTGATGGAAATCCGTCGTGCCAAAGGTCTCAAACTGCCATTTTTCTAGTTCTTCGATAATCAGTTGGCGAATCACCGCTTCATCTTCTACTACCATTATTTTTGCCATATCCGTGAATTCCCTCACTTTGTGTAATTTTCTCCTCTTTACTTTATCAAATATCAAAAACGAATGCGAACATTAATCGCCGTTTTTAGCAAACCCTAAAAAACCTCGCCACTGACGGTAGAGGCCAGTGGCGAGGCAAAGCAAAAATGTCTATTGGGTTATTCGATGATCTCTACCGTCTCGATCAGTAATTTACCGATAAACAATAAGATCCCATCGAAAAAAAGCACACTCATGTTGACACCTAATAACATCGATAACCGTTCAACGACATCGATTTTTGGTCGTTTGTTCAAGTAACGAAACAAGAAAAAATTCACACCATACGTCACTGCCATGATCAGCAGCATCAAGATCACCATTTTAGTTCCCTACTTTTCTTCAAATTTTTGGTTGCTGTGCTAAAAACTGTGTCAGTTTGCTTTGATCGATGGCTTCATACTGCGATAGGAAGCGACCGATCGCTTGAACGACTGCCGGTAGATGACCCGCTTCATCATTTTCGATCTGCAGCACCAGCAGTGGTTCGTGCAGGCTCATTCGCAGCAAGAACCAGCCTTGGCCATAGGGCGCTGTCAAGTTGATGCGAATGCCTTCCTCATTTTCTGGATCGATCTGCCAGCCTGGCAGCAAATGATCGGCTAAATCCGCGATTCCTTGGCGACCATAGACTTGATAGTCAGCTTGTTGGATCGCAAAGCGCAATTCTTGGGTCTCGGCGGGTTGTTGCAACGCCGCGATCAGCTCATCCAGTGTCGTGCCTTGCTGTTGCAATTGAGGCAGCATCATCAAGAGCTTGGCGATCACGTACGCCCCGTCATCTAAAAAGAAATTTTCTTTAAACGCGGCATGCCCGCTGGTTTCGATGGCTAACTGTGTGTCCAGTCCTGCTTCATTCAATTCGATCGCTTTGTTGATCACATTGCGGTAGCCAGAAATATAGCGTACTTGCTGCCCTCCCAGTGCTTCGATAAAGGTTTTTAAATGATTGGAGGTTGGCGAATTGGTGACGATACGTGTGCCAGGGTGTTCCGCTAAGATGATCTTGCTTAATACAGCGATCATATTGTTGCGGTTCAAGGGCTCACCGCTTTTGGTCACGACGGCCGAGCGGTCGACATCGGTATCGAAAATAATGCCTAGATCGGCTTGTTCTCGCAAGACGGCTTCACGGATACTTGCCATTGCCTCTTTATTGTCTGGATTCGGGATATGATTGGGAAAATGCCCATCCGGTTCTAAAAATTGCGAGCCATTCGTATCTGCCCCTAGCGGCAGCAACACTTTTTCAGCAAAAAAGCCGCCGGCGCCATTGCCTGCATCAACAATGATCTTTAATCCAGCCAAAGGTTTTTCCTCATTGGTTCCCATCCCTTGGCGAATTTTTTGCAGTAGATCTTGGGCATAAGGCGTCAGCAGGTCTTTTTGCTGATAGCTTCCTTTTTCCGCTGCCTCATGAACGGTAGTGTGGGTCAAAATATAGTGGATATCCGTTTTTTCGGCACCGCCTTGGCGGCTGAAAATTTTTATTCCATTAAAATAATAAGGCAAATGACTCGCTGTCAGCATCACACCAGCATCACAGTCGAAATCCGCAAACTGTGTACTCATAAACATGGCAGGTGTCGTTGCCAAGCCGCAATCGATCACTGCCACGCCTTCTTGCTGCAGCTGTGCCATCAACACTTCTTGCAGTGCTTCGCCACTCAAGCGACTGTCACGACCGACTGCCACGCGAAAAGGACCGCTGCCCTTTGTTGCCAACCAGTTGCGCAAGCCCGAAGCAACTTGCCGAACCGCTTGCTCTGTCAGTGTCACCTGCTCTTTTTCTGTTGCGATCGCAATTCCTCGAATATCAGAACCATTTTGCAAATCAACGATGTTCATTTCCTCCACCCCTTCTTGTAACCGGAATCAATTTTATTATACCAGAGAAAAAAGGAAATGAAATTGCTTTTTAGTATTTTTTACTATAAATAGTTTGCTTCCCTTACTCTTTAAACGGAATCCCTTCCAGTTGCAGTAGTCGGCGTTTGGTTGCTAACCCGCCCCTGTACCCAGTCAAGCGACCGTTTTTTCCTAACACACGATGACAAGGAACCACGATCATCATCGGGTTACGCCCCACTGCATTTGCGACAGCGCGGACAGCAGTCGGTCGTTGAATGCGTAGCGCCAAGTCACTATACGTAGTGGTTTGCCCATAAGGAATTTGGGTCAGTGCTTGCCAAACGGTTTGTTGAAACGGTGTCCCGACAAAATCAAACGCAAAAGTAAATGTCACTGGTTCCCCTGTAAAATACGCTTGCAGCTGCGCTTCAATTACTGGATCAAGGTCAGCTGTACTACTGATTTCAGCCAATGGAAAGAACTTGAGTAATTCATGATGATCCTGCTGCCGACCAAAATAAACTAACCCTTTTTCCGATTGGACCACTTCATACCACTCATCATCTAAAACGATCTTTGCCAATGCTAGTTTCATGTTTTCACCTCATGGAATCCATTTTTCGCAGCACAACTGCTGACGTGCTGCCGCCGTTGTGCGGCTGTCTCAGTGACAGTATACCATTTTTTCGAGCTGCGCAAAAAAACCGACTGGCTTACTGCCAATCGGTCGTTGCAAACAAGGGAAAAATAGGTAGATCGCCAGTCGCTGCAGCTTCAAGCCGTAGCCATGGCAGGATCAATCCAATTCGATTTTTCCAGTATAGAGCTGATAATAGGTGCCTTTTTCCGCCAATAGCGTTTCATGAGTCCCCCGCTCAATGATACGGCCATGATCCATCACCATGATGGCATCGGAGTTTTGGATCGTAGACAATCGATGAGCAATCACAAACACGGTCCGTCCAGACATCAAACGGTCCATCCCTGATTGGACGATCCGCTCTGTACGGGTATCGATGCTTGAGGTGGCTTCGTCTAAGATCATCACTGGCGGATCAGCGATCGCTGCCCGCGCAATTGCCAACAGCTGACGTTGCCCTTGGGAAAGCCCTTCGCCATCGCCCGTGATCACGGTGTCGTATTTTTCTGGCAAGTGGTTGATAAACATGTCGGCATTGGCTAATTTCGCAGCTGCCAGCACTTCTTCATCACTAGCATCCAGTTTTCCGAAGCGAATATTCTCGCGAATCGTTCCAGTAAACAAATGGGTGTCTTGCAACACGATCCCTAAGGAGCGGCGCAGGGATTCAAGATGGATTTTTTCAATATTGATGCCATCATAACGAATCTTCCCGTCTTGGATGTTGTAGAACCGATTGATCAAATTGGTGATCGTTGTCTTACCAGCACCTGTGGCACCAACAAAAGCAACTTTTTGCCCAGGCTCTGCATACAGATTGATATCATGTAAGACCAGTTGATTGTCGACATAGCCGAAATCAACATCTTCAAATCGCACGTCTCCCGTCACTTCCGTATAGGTAATGGTCCCATCCTCGTGGGGATGTTTCCACGCCCACGTGCCTGTTCGTTCTTTGGTTTCAACTAGCTGACCTTGCGACCATTTGGCATTGACCAGTGTGACGTAGCCATGATCGATTTCTGGCGTTTCATCTAATAGATGGAAGATCCGCTCGGCACCAGCTAACGCCATGATCACAAAATTGATTTGTTGTGACACCTGGCTGATAGGACCATTTAATGAACGGCTCAGCTGCAAGAAAGAAGCGATCATCCCGACCGTTAGGCCAGAAACACCATTGATGGCAAACAGGCCCCCAATGATGGCGATCAAGACATATTGGACATTCAGTAAGTTCATCATGATCGGCATCAAGGTATTGGCATTGACATTGGCTTTAGTGGCACTTTCTTGTAGTTGGTCATTTAAGGCATCAAATTCTTCCATGACGATTTTTTCATGATTGAAGATCTTGACGACTTTTTGCCCGTGCATCATTTCTTCGATATACCCGTTGACAGCGCCTAAATCTCGTTGCTGTGCGCCAAAGAAGCGGCCGCTGCGGCGAGAAATGATACGGATCACATTCAGCATCAAAATAATCGACAGCATCACGAACAAAGTCAATGGGACACTGATGGAGAACATAGCGATAAAGACAGAACAAAAGGTTACCGCCGCCATCATCAAGTTTGGAATACTTTGGGAGATCATTTGGCGCAACGTATCCGTATCGTTGGTAAAGTGACTCATGATGTCGCCATCTGAGCGGGCATCAAAGTAACCGACGGGTAGAGACTGCATATGCGTAAACATTTGGTCACGGATTTTTTTCTGCGTCCCCTCACTGATCTTGACCATCATAAAGTTATAGATCAGTGCGGCCAAGATCCCAATCAGGTAGATGATCGCCATTTGAACGATCGCCCGAAACAAACCGCCAAAATCAGGATTGGCTTGCCCTAAAAGCGGTGTGATATGATCGTCGATCACGACTTGTAAAAACAACGAACCGCGAACGTTGGCAAAGGCACTTAATAAGATCATAACAACGACGAATAGGAGTTGTCCTTTGTAGTCGCCAAACATCGTCCGCAATAAGCGTTTCAATGTGCGCTTGGGATTTGCTGCTTGTCTATTCTTCACCTTCACCAAATCCTTTCTGCTGCGAATGGTACACTTCTTGATAGATGGCATTGTTTGCCAATAATTCTTCATGGGTACCGATGCCGTTGATTTTGCCATCATCCATTACGATGATCCGATCGGCGTCTTCAATCGAATTGATCCGTTGGGAAATAATGATCGTCGTCGTTCCAGGGATTTCTCGTTTCAAGCCTTCACGAATACTGCGGTCGGTTTTGGTATCGACGGCACTGGTAGAATCATCGAGGATCAAGATTTTCGGTTTCTTCAACAAGGCACGAGCAATCGTCAACCGTTGTTTTTGTCCACCAGAAACATTGTTTCCTCCTTGTGAGATCTGCGTTTCATATTTATCAGGAAATTCTTGAATGAAGGGATCGGCTTGTGCGATCGTTGCCACGCGCTGGATCTCTTCATCCGACGCTTCTTCATTGCCCCAACGTAAATTGTCGTTGATGGTGCCGCTGAAAAGGACATTGTTTTGCAAGACCATACTTACTTGGTCCCGCAATGCTTCTAAATCATAGTCGCGAACATCATGACCGCCGACGATGACACGCCCTTCAATCACATCATATAAGCGCGGGATCAGCTGGACGAGGGTGGATTTTCCGCTCCCGGTCCCGCCAATGACTCCAATGACTTCCCCGGATTCGATACGCAGATTTGCATCCGTCAGCGCCAGCTTGTTTTTGTCATTGGCGTAACTAAAGCCGACATTCTCAAAAACGATGGAGCCGTCTTTGATCTCTTTGACTGGATCGGAGGGATTTTTCAAGTCACTTTCTTCATCTAATACTTCTACGACCCGTTCGGCAGACGTTCGTGCGATCAAAATCTGCACGAAAGCCATCGACATCATCATCAAGCTCATCAAAATCTGCATCGTGTAGTTGAACATGCTGACTAACTCCCCAGTGGTCAGGCTGCTTTGTTCCACGATCAGCTGAGCACCAAACCATGACAGGAGCAGCATACACGTATAGACAGAAAATTGCATCAATGGCATGTTGAAAGAGACGATTCGTTGCGCAAGCGTGAAATTCCGATAAACATCGGTGGACACTTCGCCAAACAGTTCTTCTTGCTGTTCTTCCCGAACATACGATTTCACGACGCGAACCCCTTGTAAATTTTCTTGCACCACATTATTCAGGCGGTCATAAATGCGGAATACTTTTAGAAACAGCGGGTGGGCAAAACGTATAACTAAAGCCAGGCCAATCGCTAAGATCGGTAAAACAACCAGATAGATCGTCATAAGTTCTGGACTGATGGTGCTAACCATTGCAAGTGAAAAAATCAGAACTAACGGACTACGGACCAGAATACGAATAATCATTTGGTAAGCATTTTGGACGTTGGTCACGTCAGTGGTCAAGCGGGTGATCAAACTGGAGGAAGAAAAGCGGTCAATGTTTGAAAAGGAAAAATCTTGGATTCGGCGAAACAGATTGTGCCGCAGGTTGCGGGCAAAACCAGCCGAAGCGATCGCTGCCGTTCGTCCGCCAAGCGTTCCTAAAAGTAATGCGATCAAGGAACATAAAAAAAGCAAGCCGCCATCTCTTAGAATCACACCGGCGTCTCCTTTTTCGATCCCTTGGTCGATCATCATGGCCATGATCAGGGGCATAATGACATCTAAGGCAACCTCTCCTGCTACATACACAGGGGTCAGCAAGCTGTCCTTCTTATAGCTGCCAACATTCGCGAGTAATTTTTTTATCATTTGTTTCGTCCCTTCTATAGATGGCACTGCGGAGCCATTTTTTATCGTTACCATCAAGTTTACTTTATCGACCCAGCGATTTCAAGCGGCTCGCTTGTGTTTTTTTACAATTAGTAAGTAAAAAGCACCCTTCCAAAAAGAAGGGTGCTTGCTTTTTTGATGCGGTTTGAAAAAGCACTTAGTAAGGATTATTCGGTAGCGTTTGAACCAGCGGTACTGATCGGTTCATCGACATCGTCACCGCCATCATCTGCCGGCGGTGTTTGGGTACTGCCTTGCAGATTGCCGCGGCTGATCCCGATGGTGATCCACGTTTCTAGGGGAATAAACTCGCCGTAGCGGCTCATTTCAACAACGGTTCCTTTTGGTTCCGCCGAATCGACATAGTAGATTTCATAATAGACGTTGGCGCCTTTTGATTTGTATTCATCAAAGAATAGTTTTGGCAAGTCGCCTTCCGTTGCTTGAAAACGGATGTCTTTTAAATATGGTCGGCCTAATGAGTAGACGACTTTGACGGTTGGCAAAGTATCGCTTTCGCTGTATTCTTTGCCTGCTTCTTCCGACTGGCTCAAGAAACTACCATACGCCACTTGATCGGAATAGACTGTGCTGACTTGCAGCGGGATTTTCGATTCTAGTCCTTGGGCTTCTTCGATCGTGTATTGTGAAAAATCTGGAACGGTCAATGCTTGGCCTTTTGAGACCTTCACCACAAATTCATCTTTTTTCGCGAGTTTGCTGCCTTTGACTGGTTCTTGTGAAACCACCAGATCCAGGGCGACACTGTCAGAAAAGACGGTTTCTTCTTTGTATTTCAAGTCATTCTTTTTCGCCCATTCAGAAGCTTCACTCTTGGCTTTGCCCGTAAAATCAGGTACTTCAATATTCTTTTCAAAGACCTCTTTCCCTTTTGAATAATAGACACTCAAACGGTCTTTGCGTTTGTATTCCGCCAAATCAAGCTCTTTGTTGGCCGCCTCTTGTTTAATAAAGGCTTCTGCTGCTACGTTGTCGTCAAATTGTTCGATCAAAGAGAGGTTCTCGGCTTTATTGCTGGCGATCCATTCTTTTGCTTCGGTCACTTGCATCGCTGAAAAATCTGGCAGCTCTAAGCGTTCTTCAGGATCAGGCCCGAGACTCGCCGTCAGTGTCAATGTGGCACCCTTCTTGATCTTTTTGTCAGGATCAACACTTTGGTCAATCACTTGGTTGACGTCTTTGTCAAAATCATATTCTTGCTCTACTTTGATAGCGACGCCTTCTTCCATGCCCCACGTCCGCGCTTCTGACAGATCTTGGGCAGTGAAATCTGGCACCTTCACATGGGTCATTTGATAGTAGACGATCCCGATCACGGCAACCGCCAAGGCGGTCAGTAGGGCAATCAGCAAGATTTTTTTCTGCTTACGCTTTTTGTAGGTCGGATCAAATTCCGTTTCTTCTTTCCCAAACCGGCTGACTGGTTCCTTTGATGCTACCTTCTCCGTCGAAGAACTCGCCGCTTTTGCTTCAGTCGTCTGTGTTTGTTGACGGGCTGCCGAACGACTCAGTGGCTCACTAGCGCTCGACTCTTCTGATTGGTGAACCGTCGTCGGCTCTGCTGGTTTGCCCGCTTGCTCCGCGCCACTTGCGTTTTGATCTACGACAGGTTCGCTGGTTTTTTTCTCGCGATCGGGCGTGGGTTTCTTTTTGCCATCATAGTTGTCCGGGCTAAAATTTGATAAAAAATCACTCATGTTTGCTCAACACACCTTTACGTAAATACAAGACTTCATCCGCTTGTTGAGCGATCTCGTTGGCGTGGGTCACGACGATCACACATTTGTTGTGGACGTGTGCCAGCTCTTTAAAGATATCGATGATTTCTTGTTCCATTTCTTCATCCAAATTCCCGGTTGGTTCGTCCGCTAAAATGATATCGACATTGGTGGCTAACGCCCGGGCGATCGCTACCCGTTGTTGTTCCCCACCAGATAATTGATTGACGAGACGATCGGCTTTTTCTTTAGTGATGCCTATATAATCCAGCAAATTGTACGCCACTTCTCGTTGATTGTCTGGCAGCTGATTTTTCGTAATCGCCATCGGCACTAAGACATTTTCGACTGCACTCAAATAGGGAATCAGATTATAGCTTTGGAAAATGATACTGATGTCGTCGCGGCGATAATTCTCATGCCCGATTTTTTCGATATCGGTGCCTTCATAAAGTACTTGACCGCTTTTCGGACTATCCAACGCACTGATCAAGGACAAAAACGTCGTTTTTCCCGAACCAGATTGTCCTAAGATGGCATAGAAAGTCCCTTTTTCAAAAGAAACAGAGGTCTCTTTCAGTATATAGCGGCGCTGATCGCCGTCTTGGTAATAGTAATCGACTGCTTTCGTTTCTAATAAAGTCATCGTTGGTTCCTCCTACATCATGATTTTCTTTGGATTCAAGCGTAAAATATACAGTAGCGGTAAAATCGCTGAGAGTAAGACAGTTCCTAGACCTAACGCCAGATACGTGATGATGTAGCCGGCTGAGAAGGACACTTGATAGGCATTCTTGATATCCATGTAATCAATATTAGCTGCCATCAAACCGCCAGAATAAACACCGCCCATCTCATTTTGATTGCTCATCCAATCGTTTTGCATCAAAGTATTTGAAACGGCCCCACCTAATAAGTTCCCGGTCACTAAGGACAATAGCAGTGCGGCTAAACTAACCAGCAAGACTTCAATCACGATCTGACCAATGACTTTCCCACGGCTTTCCCCCAAGGAGAGATAGATGCCTAATTCTTGTTTCCGATCTCGTAAGAAAAGCAAGACCACTAAGGAAATGATAAAGATGGTAGCGATCGATGCAATGATCACGATGTAATTTGCGATCACTCCTAAACGAGTAAAACCACCGGCGATCTGCTCGTATTGATCCGTATTGGCAACGACGCGGTAATATTGGGGCAATAACGCACCGGCTTCTTGTTTAAAGGCTTCGACGTCATCCGTTGAATTTAGGACAAAGATCGGTTGATAATAGGCGTCTGACTCTTCTTCGATCACTTCTTGACCCCAAAGCTTTTCAGACTGCAATTTGTTAAAATCTTGTACTAAATTATTGCTAGCATAAAAGGTGTTGATTTGATCCATCACTTGCCATATCTGATCACTATTTTGAGAATTGCTTTGATCTGATGAACTGCCTTGATTGCTTTGATCCTTTTTAACGACAGAAAAGATTCCTGCAATGGTCACGGGATAATCAAAGGTTGCGACACGATTGCCACTTTCAGCTGTTTCGTCCGTCGCATCCTCACTATCGTCACTCACTCCCTCGCTTGAACCACCTTCCATCATCACTTCTGCCCGAGTATCCCACACCAATTGATCACCGACACTCAGGTTATTCAATTCTGCGATCTCTTTACTGATCAATACAGCGTTCGTCAACTCACTGACATCTTTTTCTGTCAATCCCTCGCCTTCCTCCAAGCGAATCAAGCCTTCTTGCATGTCTAATGGCTCAACCAAATTTCCGCCCTTCAAAGAGAAATAGTTGCCACCCATGCCGACCGAGCCATCCTCCGGCGTATAGGCTTTCAATTTTGTTGTTTCTAACCAAGCTTGATTTTGGTAATCAAAATATTTCACATAGCTTAACTGACCGATTTGCTCATAAACATCCAGCGCTGGTGGTTTCGGATAAAAATCTTCTTGAGACCGCTCTTCGTCCGAAGCATCTGCATGCTCTTTTTCAAAACCTTCCCAATCCATTTCCACCGTAGCTACGTTCCCCATTTTGCGTTTCGTCTCTCGCTCCACGTTGGCAGTGGATTGTTGAATTGCTACAGCACCAGCGATCACATTGCCTAGAATAAATAGAACTAAAAATAAAATAAATGATTTCCCTTTTCTTCTGGTGATACTTTTTAATGCACGCTGCCAAAAGTTCATTGTTTTTTCCTCCAGTGACATTATTTTTTAACAATTATTCCATACTTCTCCCTCAAGAACAATCGCAATAAAGGGTCGTTTTTCGAATTTTAAATATTAAAAAACGAGTACAAACGATATTTCCATTTAAAAACCCTTATAAAAGAACAAGAAAAAGATGTTAAATAACAAATAAAAGAATGGGATTTTTGCTAACAGTTTTGTAAGATTTCCCGATTTCAACTTAAATTTTACTTGGATTCCATCAAAAATGCTTGGCGCTTTCGAGAGTATAAAAAAACGAAGGAATTCTCTCACTCTTTCCCAGCGAGAAAATCCTTCGTTTTGTATCACTTATTTTTCTTTCGTATCGATTACAATCGTCACCGGGCCATCATTGACCAAGGCGACTTGCATATCTGCACCAAATTTTCCAGTAGCAACAGTGATCCCTTCTGCTTTTAAGCCTTCATTAAAAGCTTCGTAAAGCGGGATCGCAATACTTGGCGGTGCCGCTTGAATGAAGCTGGGACGATTGCCTTTCTTGGTCTCCCCATAGAGGGTGAACTGTGAAATACTCAAGACGGCGCCATTTATACTTTCCAGTGACCGATTCATTTTACCTTCTTCGTCTTCAAAAACCCGCAGATTTTTGATTTTTCTTACGAGATAAGCCACATCGTCGCCTGTATCCTCATGGGTGATCCCCAATAAAACCATAAACCCTTGTTGGATCGCACCGACGATATTCTCCTCAATCGACACACTTGCTTGACTGACTCGCTGGATCACTGCCCGCATTCTTTCTCATCCCTTCGTACGTCTGACGCTGTAAACATCTGGAATCTGCTTGATCTTATCAACGATCGATTTCAAATGGGTCAAATTCTGAATCGCCACCGTGATGCGGATCGTTGCCATTTTGTCTTTGTTGGTTTTGGCTTCGACACTCACTAAGCGCTTCGTGACAGTGTTGACTGTCTGTAAGACATCATTGAGCAACCCAGAACGATCATAGCCGTAGATCTCAAGATCGGCATCGTATTCTTTGTTGATGTCGGTGGCATCTTCCCACTCAACATCGATCAAACGGTTCGCGGCGTCTTTGTTTTGAACATTGGGACAATCGCTGCGGTGGATCGAGATTCCTCGGCCTTTGGTAATGTAGCCTACGATCGAATCTCCAGGGACCGGATTGCAGCAGCGGGAGATACGGATCAACAAGTTATCGACCCCTTCAATGACAATGCCGCCTTCGTGGCGAACCTTCATTTTTTCTGGTTCTTTTTTCGTCGGTTGATTGATCATCTCTTGGACTTGCTGCTTTTGCTTCTCGATTTGTTTCTCGCGCCGTTCTTCTTCGGTCAAACGGTTGGCTAAAGTCGTGGGACTAACTTCCCCATAGCCGACAGAGGCAAATAGATCATCTTCTGTTTGGTAGTTGAACCGTTCGCAAGCTTCCGCCATTTTGCTTTTCGTCAAAAATTCTTTCGGCACAAAGCCCATATCTTGTAAGGTACGAACCACTGCCTCATGCCCTTTGATGATGTTTTCATCACGATCTTGGGCTTTAAAAAATCGTTTGATTTTGTTCTTCGCTTTGCTGGTAGCCACTAGTTTGACCCAGTCGCGGCTTGGGCCAAAGGAATTTGGTGAGGTCAAGATCTCGATAATGTCCCCATTTTTTAGCTTGTAGTCCAATTGGACCATCTTGCCGTTGACCTTGGCGCCGGTGGTTTTGTTACCGATGTCGGTATGGATGCTATAGGCAAAATCCAGGGGACTGGAGCCTTGAGGCAACTCCGTCACATCACCTTTTGGCGTAAATACATAGACTTTGTCGCTGAAAATATCGCCTTTGACACCTTCCATAAATTCAGAAGCATCATAGCTTTCATCTTGTAGTTCCAAGATTTCTCGGAACCAGCCAACTTGTTGGGTCATCTTGTCGGCTCTGACTTTTTCGGTCTTGCCTTCTTTATAGGCCCAGTGCGCAGCAACCCCAAATTCAGCGATCTCATGCATTTCATGGGTCCGAATTTGGATCTCGACAGGATTGCCTTTGGGACCAATGACCGTCGTATGCAGCGATTGGTACATGTTGGCTTTTGGCATCGCGATATAATCCTTGAACCGCCCAGGCATTGGTTTCCATTTTGTATGGATCGTTCCCAAAACCGCATAACAATCTTTGATGGAGTCAACGATCACTCGGATCGCCAACAAATCATAGATTTCATTGAACTGTTTCTTTTGGTCTTTCATCTTGCGATAGATCGAGTAAATATGCTTTGGTCGGCCATAGATCTCAGCATAGATATCTAGTTCCTCGGTGGCGATTCGAATCTCTTCTACGGTTTCAGAAACGTAGGATTCCCGTTCTTCTCGCTTTGTCTGCATCAAATGCACGATTCGGTAATATTGCTGTGGATTCAAATAACGCAAAGAAATATCTTCTAATTCCCATTTGATGCGGCTGATCCCTAAACGATGAGCCAATGGGGCATAGATTTCCATCGTTTCTTGGGCGATGCGGCGCTGTTTGTCTTCCCGCAGATGTTTCAACGTACGCATATTATGTAAACGGTCAGCCAGTTTGACCATGATGACCCGTAAATCTTGCGCCATGGCGATCAACATTTTCCGATGATTTTCTGCTAATTGTTCTTCATGAGATTTGTACTTGATCTTACCCAGCTTGGTCACGCCATCCACTAGCATCGCTACATCGGCACCGAATTCTTCTTTCAGATCGGCTAACGTCACATCGGTATCTTCGACGACATCATGCAAAAAACCAGTTGCAACGGTATGAGGATCCATCTGCAATTCTGCCAAGATCCCCGCAACTTGGATTGGATGAATAATGTAAGGCTCGCCGGATTTACGGAATTGTTCTTTATGGGCTTCTGTCGCGTAATCTAATGCTTTTTGGACAAAGGCAACATGCTCTTCACTCATATAATGAGCGACCAATTTGATGACATTGGGCCCGGTCAATATAACTTCTTTTGCCATTCATTCCGCCTCCTGCTTTTCTTTTTTGTGCTATCAAAAAGGCAGACAGAAGTCGCTGTTAACGTTTCGTCACGCACCCAAAGCCTTGCGGACAAACGTTCTAAGCATGGGACTCCTGTCTAACCTGCAGTTCTTATTTAGTAGTATTATTATACAAATTTTTCAGCTATTTTTCAATCGCTGTTGTTCAAAGCACATCGGGCGACGGCTGGTCCTTAAGCAATTCTTCAAAAACATGATACGAGAGTCCGATTTTCTCAGCGCCAGCAGCCTGTAGTGATTGCAGCGCTTGTTCATCGACTGTGTCAGGATTGATCTGGATCGACAGTTGACTGCCACCATCTAAGGAAAACAAGCTCACGTCATGCAATGCTTCCGCTAGTGGTTGTTTTTGCCCTAACACGATCTTTGGCCAAGCTTCTTCTTTCAAGCGTTGTGCTACTTGGATCTTCGTCAATTCATTCATGATCTCGGTTTGCACAGCTAAGCGGATCTCTCCTCCTGTCAAGGTCAAGGAGCGGATCGTTTCAGTCAGCTCCGCAAAGCCACGATCATTTTCCATGAAGGAAGAAGCTGGCAGCCAGACTTCCAAAAAATCGGCGCCTTCCATAAACGCCCGACCAATTTCAAACGCCACCTTTGCCAGTGTTCCTTGGGCAAGGGGGTAATCGATCACTGCGCCGATTTGTAGGGAAGAGCCTTGTGCCAAGATTTTCGCTCGCCGAATGGCACTAGGCAAAACGACGACTTCCTTTAAGGTCGTCTTATATTGATTGATAAAATCCTTCAAGACCCAGTCGGTCAGATCGGCCGTCAACAAACGGACACTGATTGCTTCTTGGTTCTTATTCATCAACTCACATCCTCTTTAATTCCGTTAGCACACTGACAGCACTTAAAAAATAAAACGGTGCTGTTTCTGTTCGTAAAATTCGAGGGCCTAACCCGCATAATTTGGCGTTGTTTTGCTGGGCTTCTTCGATTTCGGAGGGGGTCAGACCGCCTTCTGGACCAAAGATCGCTAAAACTTTGCTGCCAACAGGCAATGCGGTGATCACTTGCAGCAGCATCGCTGCTTCTCCTTGTTTGGCTGATTCTTCATAAGCCACTAGGACCGCATCATACTGACTGAGGCTTTGCCAAAATGCTTTGGCGTTATCCAGTAGCGTGATGGCTGGTGCGATCTGCCGTTGGGATTGCTCCGCCGCTTCTTGGGCGATTTTTTGCAGCCGCTGCTGCTTTTTCTGTAATTTCTTTTGATCCCATTTCACGACCGAAGTTTGCGCAGGAAAACCGATAAAGGCTGCCGCCCCCAGTTCCGTTCCTTTTTGAACGATCAAGTCCAGCTTGTCGCCTTTCGGGTAGCCGCTAGCGATCGTGACCTGCAGCGGCAATTCCTTGTCCTGCTGTTCTTTTTCGACTTCCTCTAAGTACACCGTTTCTTCATCGGCTTCTTTGATCTTGGCAATGATCGCCAAATGATCCTCAAACACTAAACCGACTTTTGCCCCGGGAGTCATGCGCATCACTCGGATCATATGGTGGAAGGGTTCTCCCGAAACGGCAAACACCGCTTTTGCTTCATAAGGCTCCTGTAAAAAATATCGCTGCATCTTACTCTACCTCTGGTTTTTTAAAGGCGATCGCATACCAGTCTTTTTGATTGAACAATTGATCGATCTCAAAGCCTTGTGCGATCATGGCATCGATCACTAATTGTTTTTTCGTCTCAATGATCCCAGAAACGATCAAGGTCCCTTCTTGCTTCAATAGACGCCACGCATCAGGGATCATCAATAGAATGATGTCCGCTAAAATATTGGCAACGATAAGATCAGCAGGGACCGTCACTCCTTGCAAGAGATCATTGGCCTGCACGGTCACATCGTGAGCAATAGGGTTCATCGCCATATTTTCTTGGGCGGACCTCACAGCGACTTCATCTAGATCATAAGCGAACACGTCTTTGGCACCTAAATATTTACTGGCGATACTCAACACGCCTGAGCCCGTCCCGACATCTAAGACGGTTTCACCGCCTCGCAAGTAGACTTCTAGGGCTTGTAATGTCAAGCGTGTCGTAGGATGCGTGCCGGTTCCAAAAGCCATCCCCGGATCAAGGGTGATGATCTTTTCATCTTCTTGCAGCGGTTGATAGTTTTCCCAGCTCGGCACGATCGTCAGATAGCGGGAGATACGGACTGGATGGTAATATTTTTTCCAGGCCGTCGCCCATGCTTCTTCCACGACCTCGCTCGTTGTGATGGTGTTTTTGCCGATCGCCAAACCATATTCTGGCAGACGGTCGATGGCTGCTTTGATCGTCGGCAGCACTTCTGGTAAAAAGATCGTCTCTGGGAAATAGGCACTGACTTGGGCGCCTTCTTCTAAGGTCGTATAGGTTTCTTTATCCAAAATTTCGCCATACGCATCGCTTTTAAAATTTTCGATATCTAAAACGTCCTCGATCGCTACCCCACTTGCTCCGTGTTCCATTAAAATATTGGCGACTGCTTCCACTGCTTCGCTAGCTGTCGCTACGGTTACTTCATTCCATTTCATGTTCGTTCTCCTTAGTAACTAGGGTACGGGATCATGGTTTCCCCAGCTCCCGCTTGATAGTTCGTCATTTTCTCCACAAATTCTTCTTCGTTGAATCGCAATTCAAAGATCGCTTCTTCACTGTCATCGTTCAAGAAATCAAGCAGATCGCTTTGGCCTTCTTCTAAAATTTCTTGAATGTAATCAACCAATCCGTCTAACAAGGCTTTTTGGATCCCTTTTTTCCCTGCATAAGGGATCGTCGCTAAATAATCTTCTTCATCAAACGTTGATTTTTGTGGATCATACAGCAAAATCCCATCTTCAAATTCAATGATCGCTTCTTCTGATGCCACACCTTGCGCATCGTCGATCTGCACGTGGTGAGGATTTTCAGCAAACAAGCGCAGCACCAATTCGATCGTATGATTTTTGGCATCCCAATCGATCGCCACATCATAGTCGGTGATTTTTTTCGTTAATCGCTGATCTAAGTAAGTCAATATCGTTTCTTTCGCCATCACTATTCCTTCTTTCTTAACACCATCCATGGTCTTGCTGAACAGCGGTTTTTCGTATATTTGTCAAATACGGATTGCCAGCCACCGCAAAACGAAGCGGCATCTGGGTCCATTCCCCTTTATTTGGGATACCGATCCGAGGCAATGCCAAAATTTCTTTTGGGGTACGTCGGCGCTCAGGAACCAAATGCAGTGGGCTTGTAAAAATCGATTCTCCATAAAGCTCAGCGGGGATCTGCAGTGCCTGTACCAGTTTCCCGGGGCCGTTGGCTACATCCGGTCCTGTTTTTTGTCGTTGTTGTTCCATCAAGGCGATCCCATCCACCGGTTCTAGCCCGCGAATCATGATTCCTTGCGGGATGCCTTTTGGCTGCGTAATAAAGTTGACGATTCGATGCGTATGCATCGTATATAAATAAATCGTACCTGGTTCCTGATACATCGCCCGAACCCTTGGTGTGTTTCGCATGCCCACACTATGAGCCGCCAGATCATCGGGACCTAGATACGCTTCACAATCCACGATATACCCACCTACTGTTCCTTCTGGGGTCTCATGTTCCAAATACATTCCTAATAAGGCACGTGCGATGGTCGTTGTCGGCTGTGTCGCAAAAAGTGCCATTAATTCATCCATTCTCATCACCCTCTTTATTCTACACAATTCTCGGCGAACTTACTATCTTTGACTACAGAGTTACGACGATCTCAACGATTTCTTTTCAACGAACCTGATTTTTGCTGACTGAGTGGAAAATAAGCGCCCTTTTGTTTCTGTAAAGACACAAATCAGCTTGTTTATGAGAATATACGTTCTTATGTTATACTTACAGGAAAAGGAGAGGATCGTTTTATGCAGCAGCCACTTGCTTATCGAATGCGGCCACGGAACTTAGATGAAGTCGTCGGACAGCAGCATTTGGTTGGCCCGGGGAAAATCATTCGCCGAATGGTCGAAGCCAAAATGCTTTCTTCGATGATCCTATACGGACCGCCGGGAACCGGAAAAACCAGCATTGCCAGTGCGATCGCCGGCTCGACACGCTATGCGTTTCGCATGCTGAACGCCGCCACAGATACAAAAAAAGACCTGCAGATCGTGGCAGAGGAAGCTAAAATGAGCGGTACTGTCATTTTACTGCTTGATGAAGTCCATCGACTAGACAAGACAAAACAAGACTTTTTACTGCCCCATTTAGAAAGCGGCAAGATCATTATGATCGGTGCCACGACGGAAAATCCCTACATTACGATCAATCCAGCGATTCGCAGTCGGACACAGATTTTTGAAGTCAAACCGCTCCAAGAAGAAGATATTTTGACCGCCATTGATCAAGCTTTAGCAGATGAAACTCGCGGACTTGGATCAGAAACCATCGTATTGACCGATGATGCCCGCTTGCATCTCTCGCGAGCGACCAACGGCGATTTACGAAGTGCGCTAAACGGCTTAGAGCTCGCTGCTCGTTCCACCCCAAAAGGACCAGACGGCATTATTCATTTGACCTTAGCGATCATTGAAGAGTGCGTCCAGCGTAAAGCATTGACCCACGATAAAGATGGGGATGCGCACTATGATGTGATCTCTGCTTTTCAAAAATCGATTCGCGGCAGCGATGTGGATGGTGCGCTGCATTACTTAGGTCGTTTAGTAGAGGCAGGCGATCTGGCGATCATTTGTCGGCGCTTGATGGTCATCGGCTATGAAGACATTGGTTTAGCTAACCCAGCAGCCGCTGCTCGAACCGTCAATGCTGTGTTAGCCGCTGAACGTTTGGGCTTGCCAGAAGCTCGGATTCCGTTAGCCGATACAGTGGTCGATCTATGTCTGTCACCAAAATCCAACTCTGCCTACATGGCATTGGATGCAGCGATCGCAGATATTCGCAGCGGTAAAGCTGGCGATGTCCCGGATCATTTACGAGACAGTCATTACAAGGGTGCCCAAAGCTTGAATCGGGGTGTCGGCTATCAATACCCACATAATTTTGATGATGCCTGGGTCGATCAGCAATACTTACCTGATAAGCTGAAAAATACTCATTATTACCAACCAAAAGCCACTGGTAAATATGAGCAAGCCTTAGGTCAACGGTACCAACAATTGCAGCAGCGAAAGAAAAAAAACTAGGTACTTAAAAAAAATAGTGACTTTTTGGTATCGTTTTCAAACAACTTTATTGCACCTTCGTCATTCCTATGCTACTATAAGGGTGGGAATTCTGTGATGTACGAGTTGTCCCTTTTGTGTGTTGACCGAACATTTTTATTGATATCTTGGGATCCGTCTTGTGTCAATGCTGGTAACATGCCTTTTCCTTTGGTAGTTCGAAGCTTAGACCGTGGAACCCACCTGCTAGAATTTGCGGGATCAATACTATGGGAAAAAGAACGGCATCAACGGATATTACCCATTCTTTTTAGAATGTGCCATCTGTTTTTAACAGATGGCTTTTTTGCGTTTTCTAACCGATAGCAACAGTGAAACGTCCTTGCCTGACATCAGAGTAAGGGTGGCTTTTGCTATTCTTTCTAGGGTTCGCTATACTAAACTTATCAACTTAGGACAGGATGGCGTATGTTTATGATTCTTCTATTATTTACGATCGTGGCACTCGTATTATTCGGCACCAGTTATTTGCTTTATGCCAAACAAGCGATTTTTTTCACTTTGATCCCTACCACCGAGGCGAATAAGGTCTTCTTAAAAACCTATAGTCTCATTCATTTCCTTTTAGGCGTGGTGGCATTGGTTGTAGGCTTTGTCGATAAGGAGCTGATTGCCTTGTTTTATTTGGCTTTATTGCTGCTCTCTTCCGCATCTTTCAGCATCTTGGTGGCACAAAAAATGAAAAAAAAGAAAGATTAGGTTTTCTTTTTCCAGAAAAAAGCATTACAATAAAAGTAGAAGATAACAGATGGGAGTGTTTCTTATGTTACAACAATATCAACGAATCATGGTAGCCGTCGATGGGTCTAGCGAGTCAGAATTAGCCTTCAAAAAAGCCGTGAACGTGGCACAGCGGAATGATTCTGAATTGGTTTTAGCACATGTGATCGACACTCGTGCCTTTCAAACCGTTTCTTCTTTTGACGGCATGCTTGCTGAACAAGCAACCGAAATGGCCAAACAAACCTTGAAAGACTATGAGGATTATGCCCGCAAGCATCAAGTAACTGCGGTCAAAACGGTGATCGAATACGGCTCGCCAAAACCGATCATTGCCAAACAATTGCCAGAAGATCACGACATCGATTTGATTATGATCGGTGCCACTGGTTTAAATGCCGTGGAACGAATCTTTATCGGTTCCGTTTCTGAATATGTCATTCGCCATGCCGGCTGTGATGTGTTAGTTGTACGGACAGACCTAGAAAACAAAGTCCCAGCAAAAGACCACACGAAAGCTTAATAGTGAGACGACCTGCCGCTGCTTGGCAGGTTTTTTTGTACAAAAAAACCGTGACAAAAGCAAAAGAGGCAACGAGCGCTCAGGTCTCATTGGTCTTTTTGACTTTGGTCACAGCTCTTTGACAAGTCGGTTATCCAAACTTGTACAGCAAAAAATGAAAGCAAAGTAATAGGTACTCCTATCTAACCATGTTTCCGCTTGATTGTAAATAGTTTTTCTGAATTTTCTGAATAAATAGTTAATTTACCCATCCTTAAATAAAAAAAGCAAAGCGTCGCTTCCCTTAGGAAAAACGACGCCAAAATCTATGGTAATAATGGGCTATCCAAAGGACGCTGGTCAAGAGGATCACAAAGAAAACCGGACCATTCAATAACCAAAAATCAACCGAAGTCGCAGCAAAGCCGTAAAGAATGATAACAATGATGGAAAGAAACAGCGTTGCGATCGTTCCAATGGCTAACCCAAGACTCCCCGCCCCTCTCGTAAACAATTGACTGATGTTGGTCCAATCCAAAAGCAGCAGCCGATAATCACGAGCAAAATATTTCAAGCACAAAAGAAAACTGCTCCAAAGTGCCCCGATTAGAAAAGAGACAGCCAAAATCAGCGGCATTTTGAACAGAAGGACTGCTGCCAGCACGATGACTGCCGTTAAGCTCAGCTGCAAAACGACGCCAAAGCGGAATTTTTCCCGCAAGTAGCGCTTCATCGATAGCGGCAAGGAGCGGACAAACAAGAAATTCTCCTGATCCAGTGAGATCAAATTACTGATAAAAGAAGTCGGGTTGACCATCAATGCTGCCAAGGCGATCCCCGCCACAAAAACGACACCGATAAACCGCTCATCCAATTCACTTAACTGAATCGCTCCTGTAAACACAAAGGACACTAAGAAAATAATGGGCATCAGCAACGAAGAAGAAAAGACTTGCATGATCAAATTCGGATCTCGGATCAACTGCGAATTGTAATTAAACAACAGCTGGCCCAAGCCTTGATTGGGTTTATGCTTCCGACGAACACTCCCTTGGTTGGGCGCCGCGGCTGCCACTTGCTCATAAAACTTCGGCAAGATCAATCGATAGAGGGCAAAAAGCAACACGCCTGCTGTGGCGATGATCCCTAGCAAGCTAAGCAAACCAGTCGTTTGAAACGGTGCCACCATCACATAATAAAAGGGCAATAAAAAGCTGATCGCTCCCCGATCTACCACGTCTGTCTCATAAGTATTCACCTGATTCATCATTAAGACCCCGATCACAACAACCAGCATCGTCACGCCTAGCAATAAACTAGTGACCAATTTTTTATGCTTCAAGAAAAACTTGGTGCGGGTCAGGCTGAAGACGATCAAGCTGCAAATGCTGAAGATCAAGACTAAAAACAAGCCGAACAGCAAGAACGCCCATAAGATCGTCAGCAAGAAAAAGACGTTTGCCCGAATCCCTGTCAGGAGAAATAAGACCAACAGAGGAAAAATAAACGGCGCAACGGTGAGAAATACCACCACGATCTTTGCCAGAAAAATTTCACTCTGTCGAAAGGGCAGCGGCAAATACGCTGGCAGATCTTGACTCTCGAAAAAGACATTGTAAATGGACGAAATCCCTTGGGAAAAGCCTAAGATCCCGAACAAAGCGACATAAGCGGTAAAAAAGCCTGGCATCTGACTAAAATCCAATGTGATCATCGTCAACCCATAGACTAGCAGAAACACTACCCCAGAAAGCGCATATTGAAACAACAAATAACTGGTCAAGGTCGAACCAGCCTTGCCTTTTTTGCGGGCTTTGTCTGTCAATTGGGGATTGGCATACCGCAAATTAACGGAGGTCAGAGTCAGAAATTGTTGTTTTCGCATCTACGCTTCCTCCGCTTCTGCAAGAATCGCTTCTTCTTGACTTCTCCCAGTCATTTGCAGATAGATCGTTTCCAAAGAAAGCGACGGATGCTGTGCCAGCAAATCTGCCACTGAGCCATTGTACAGCAGCTCGCCTTTTTTCAAAATCGCCAATTGATCACACAACTGCTGGGCGGTGTCTAAGACGTGGGTGGAAAAAATCACGGTCTTGCCCTTGGCAGCATGCTGTTTCATCATTTCTTTTAAATCATACGCCGCTTGGGGATCTAAGCCTTGTAACGGTTCATCCAAGATCCAAATGTCAGGATCGGGAATCAATGCCCCAATCAGCAGCGTTTTTTGCCGCATTCCATGGGAAAAGCTGGCGATGGTCTCTTCTTCATGAGACAGCATATCAAACAAGCGCCCTAATTTTTGTAAACGCTCGGCCTTTTCCGCTGCTGGCACCTCATACGCGGCGGCAATCAAGTCCCAATACTCCCCTGCCGTTAGCTGTAAAAACAAATCTGGCGTGTCCGGCACATAAGCAATTTGTTTTTTTATCGCTTCGCGATGTTCCACGAGGGATTGGCCATCAAAATAGATTTCCCCACTCGTTGGCTGCAAAATACTCACTAAGCTTTTGATCGTGGTCGACTTCCCTGCTCCGTTGTGTCCCAGAAAGCCAAAGATCTCCCCTTGACGGATCGTCAGGGAAAGATCAGACAACGCTTTTTTTGGTCCATACTGTTTCGTCAGATTCTTGATCTCAATCATTTTCCTGCCTCCTTATTCCATACCTATTGTTATCTTACGCTGAAAAGCAGGAAATGAAAAATGTTTATTGCCATTTTTAACAAATCAATTGACAGGAGCTGTAAAAACAAAGATAATAAGAGCACTTTAGGGGAGTAGCACATGGATCGTTCCATGATCTTAGATCAACAGCAAGCGGGAATCCGCTGGTTTAAGATGTTTCTTGCAAGACCTAAGTGGCAAGGGGCCGCTTAGGTCTTTTTGCAGTTTAAAATGGAGGGAAAACAGTCAATGAGTTCAAGTAAAATGAAAAAAGTGACCGCCGGCGGACTTTTAGTCGCCATGGGGGTGGTCTACGGTGATATCGGTACGAGCCCGCTTTACGTAATGAAAGCCTTGGTGGAGGACAATGGCGGACTACGCACCTTAACACCCGATTTTATCTTAGGCAGCGTCTCGCTCGTCTT
The DNA here is from genome assembly GCF_002140755.1 of Enterococcus sp. 5B3_DIV0040. Taxonomy (NCBI): domain Bacteria; kingdom Bacillati; phylum Bacillota; class Bacilli; order Lactobacillales; family Enterococcaceae; genus Enterococcus; species Enterococcus sp. 5B3_DIV0040. The sequence goes on along the minus strand of NZ_NGLC01000001.1, from coordinate 48,926 downwards.
TTGGACGCTAACGCTGTTAACGACGATCAAGTACGTCTTGATCGCATTAAACGCGGATAATCATGGAGAAGGCGGGATTTTCTCCCTTTATACCCTAGTTCGTAAAAACAGCCGCTATTTGATTATTCCAGCAATCATCGGGGGCGCAGCCCTGCTAGCAGATGGCGTGTTGACGCCAGCCGTGACGGTGACCACTGCCATCGAAGGATTACGGGGGATTCCAGTCTTTTTTGATCGCTTCGGCAATGATCAATCGATCATCGTCGGCATCACCTTAGCAATCTTATTGGTCCTCTTTGCCCTGCAGCGCTTTGGGACTGAGTTTGTCGGCAAAGCCTTCGGACCGATCATGCTAGGCTGGTTCACCTTCTTAGGCATCGTCGGTGTGATGAACTTTGCTGGTGACCTTTCAGTGATTCGCGCCCTTGATCCCCGTTATGCAATCAATCTGCTCTTTAGTCCCGATAACAGCGCCGGTCTCTTTATTCTCGGCAATATCTTTTTGGCAACGACTGGTGCGGAAGCCCTCTACTCAGACTTAGGTCACGTGGGCAAGAAAAACATTTATGCCAGCTGGCCCTATATCAAAATCTGCTTGATGCTGAATTACTTTGGTCAAGCGGCGTGGTTGCTGCAAGTCTATCAAAACCCGACTTATCAAGAAATCGAAAACTTGAATCCATTCTTCCAAGCGTTGCCGCAAGGGTGGACAGTCTTTGGCGTCAGCTTTGCCACCCTCGCTGCCATCATTGCTTCGCAAGCCCTGCTGTCTGGCTCCTTTACCTTGGTTTCTGAAGCCATCAAGTTGAAACTATTGCCGCGGATGCAAATCATCTATCCGGGGGCGTCTATCGGGCAAATGTACATTCCTGCCTTGAACACCTTGCTGTGGATCGCCTGTTCTGGCGTGGTCTTGTTCTTCCAGACCTCTACTCGGATGGAAGCTGCTTATGGATTGGCCATTACGGTAACGATGTTGATGACCACTATTTTGCTGTATTTCTACTTGCACCAAAACAAGAAGACCCGTTTCTTGGCACCGTTCATCACGCTCTTTTTTGCAGCGATCGAGGGGATTTTCTTTATCTCCAGTGCGACCAAATTTTTCCATGGCGGTTACGTTGCCATCTTATTAGCCAGCGTGATCATCGGCGTGATGCTGATTTGGGAATGGGGCAATCGTATTCAAGAAAATGCTGCCGAAGAAGTTGCACTTTCTACCTACATCCCTCAATTGAAACAGTTGCGGGAAGATGATTCTTTGCCGTTATCTCAGACGAACGTCGTCTTCATGGTTCCTAAGCTGCAAGACGATCAGATCGGTCAGCAGTTCATCTATTCCATTTTAGACAAACGACCGAAGCGTGCCAAAGTGTATTGGTTCGTCAATGTGGAAGTCACCGATGAACCCTATACGAAAAAATATGAAGTTTCGATGGCAGATACCGATTTTATCGTTAAACTAAAGCTTTATCTCGGCTTTCGGGTGCCGCAAGAAGTCAATCTCTACATTCGCCAAATCATTCAAGAATTAATGAAAGATGGTCGCTTGCCGCTGCAGCCGCAACGCTACTCCTTAACGCCTGGACGCAATGTGGGCGATTTCCAATTCGTGATGATCGAAGAAGAGCTGTCGAATGCAACTGCATTAAGCAAATGGCAGAAGCAAGTCATGCAGACGAAGCTTTTTATCAAACGCCATACCATTTCACCTGAACGCTGGTTCGGCTTAGAATACAGCGATGTGGTTCATGAGACCGTTCCATTAGTCATCGGTCAGATGAAAGAAAGCTCTCTGACAGAATTACGCATCGAGGAACGCTAAGAAACCGCCAGTACTGGTTGAACTTTCTAATACTTTCAGGTACACTGAAAAGACAAAGACACAAAGGAGGGGAAACTACCATGATGCGCATGACTAAAATAACAAGTAATGAAAATTACCAACGATACCATATCGCATTTAGCCATGCAATTGGTTTTACAGTTGCTGTTGACGGGACGAGTCTGTCCAAAACAGTGAAATTCACGTAAAATCAATGGCCATCTCAAGGTATTTTTCTCAAGAGAATCTGAGTTTAAATAACACTGGCCATGGATATCCATGGCCTTTTTGAGTGGTCTCAAGGAGAGAGATCATGATCATACAAGCAATTGCTATTAAAAAAACCATCGGCGGGAATCCGTTATTTGAGGAGTTATCCTGCCAAATCGAAGCTGGGGAAAAAATTGCCCTAGTCGGCATCAACGGAACGGGCAAATCAACCTTTTTACAAATCTTGACTGGCAGTGAAGGCGTCGATAGCGGCGTTATCAGCCGCCAAAAAGGCTTGAGGATCGGGACGGTCGAGCAAGAGCTGACAGTTTCTGAAGCAACCGTTACCCACTACCTGCTCCATTCTGCTGCTACCATTCAAGAACTCAAGCAGCAAATGAGCCATTACGAAGCCTTGATGGCAGAACCCGATACTGATTTAGAGAAGTGTCTGATCCGTTATGGCGAGTTGCAGCAGCGCTTTGAAGAGCTGGGCGGCTATGGATTAGAAGACCGAATTTCCGCGATCTTACAAGGCTTAGGAATTCCCCATCGACAGAACGCACGCTTAACAGAGCTTAGCGGCGGTGAACGGGTCAAAGTCGCTTTAGCCAAAGTGTTAGTTGCCGATGCTGACCTGCTGTTACTGGATGAACCAACCAATCACTTGGATCTTTCCAGTATCCGCTGGTTAGAAAATTATTTACAGAACACGAAAAAAGCGGTTCTAGTCGTTTCGCACGATCGGCACTTTCTCGATCAAGTCACCACCAAGACCTGGGAACTGGAAGAAGGCGCCTTGGTTGAGTATCCTGGAAATTACAGCCGATTTCGTGTCTTAAAAGAAGCTCGCTTGGCGGAGCTGACCAAAAATTACGAACTGCAGCAAAAAGAAGTCCAGCGGCTAAAAGTCATGATTCGTCGGTTTCGTCAGTGGGGCCATGAAGGAGACAATGAATCCTTCTTCAAAAAAGCCAAAGAATTGGAACGCCGCCTAGCGAAACTTACGCTGGTCAAACCGCCAGCGCCCCCGAAAAATCGGCTACAAGGCTTGGCAAATGGCGGAAAATCAGGCAAAGAGGTGTTCATCGTTTGCGACTTGCACCAGCAATATGCCGATCAGCTCCTATTCAAAGACAGTAGTTTTGCAATCTACCGTGGGGAGCATCTAGCCATCATTGGCGACAATGGTACTGGAAAATCAACCTTACTCAAATTACTTCTCGGTGAGGAGCTTCCTAGCGGCGGCACTATCAAGCGCGGCAGCAGCTTACAAATTGGCTATTTGCCCCAACAGCTGCAGTTTGCCGATCCTGAGAGTCGCTTGTTGGCCTACGTACAGACGTTGACAGGAAACGAAGAGGCTGCTCGTCGGCAATTGGCCAAAAGTGGGTTTTATCAAAGTGATGTGGCCAAACGAATCAAAGATTTATCTGGTGGTGAAAAAATCCGTTTGGCGTTACTGAAACTCTTTTTAGAAAAAATCAACGTCCTGATTTTGGATGAACCAACCAATCATCTCGACAGCTATGCCCGAGAAGAAATTGAAGAAATGCTGCAAGATTATCAAGGGACCCTGTTGGCGGTCAGCCATGACCGCTACTTTTTACAGCAGCACTTCCAAGAAGCCCTGGTCATTGCACAGCAGCAGATCACGCACCAGCCATTGAGCCCCTTGATTGATTAAGAGATTGATTTGCAACAAAAAAACTTGATTTTCCTACCGTATGCATGGGTTGTTCAATCCATGCATAGGCGGAAAATCAAGTTTTTATTTTTTGATCAATGAATGTTGCCGATCAAGTTGCGGATCGGTTTTCTAGCTAAATACAAGATGATACCGACAACAACGGCTACTCCGCCGACGATGCCATAGTACATCCCTTCTGTTTGCGGTGTGTAGAACCGAGCGATTTGCGCATTGATGGCTTGTGAAGAAGCGTCTGCTAACAACCAAATCGCCAAGGTTTGTGCTTCGAAGGCTTTCGGCGCAAGTTTGGTCGTCACCGACAAGCCCACCGGTGAAAGACACATTTCCCCTGCAATCATGATGAAGAAGCTCAATACCAACCATAATGGGCTGACCCGTTCTTCTACTCCAAACAAGAGGCTTGGCAGCATTAGCAATAGAAAGGACAAACCGGCTAAGACTAAACCGATGGCAAACTTCACTTCTGTCCGTGGCTGACGAGAGCCTAGTTTGGTCCACAACCAGACAAAGACAGGTGTCAATAAGACGACAAAAAGTGGATTTAAGGTTTGATACAAACTTGCTGGAATATTGATGCCGAATAACGTTGATTGCGTACGGTCAGCGGCAAACAATGCCAAGATCGATGAGCCTTGTTCTTCCAATGACCAAAAGACGATCGCTGACAAAAACAGCGGAATGTAGGCCAACACTTTTTTCTTTTCATCTGGTGTGACATCTTTCGAACGGAGCATTTTGGTAAAGTAGTAGATCGGTAAGAAAATACCTAGAACACTGATAAAGTTGATGAAGAAATCCACCGTCAGATGGCCAGTTGCAGCTGCTGCGCCAAACAACACTGCCAATGCGAGAAGAACCAGAACGACTGCTCGGAAGAAGGTTTTCTTTTCGGCTGCCGATAAGGGATTCGTTGGCGCGATCGCTACACTTTTCAACGTGGTTTTTCCTTGCACATAATACTGCACCAAACCGATGAACATCCCGATAGCAGCAATCGAAAAGCCTAAGTGGTAGTTGACCTCTTGTCCTAAGATCCCGACGATGATCGGTGCTAACAAGCCGCCAATATTGATCCCCATGTAGAAAATCGAGAAACCAGCATCCCGACGGATATCGTCTTTGCTGTATAAATGCCCCACCATACCCGACACGTTGGATTTCAAGAGTCCGGTTCCGATGACGATCAGCATCATGGACACAAACAACGCTGGAATCCCTAAAGGTGTTGCCAAAACGATGTGTCCTAACATGATCAAGATCCCACCATAAAAGACGGATTTATTTGATCCTAACAGACGGTCCGAGATCCAGCCGCCAACAATACTTGACATATACACTAAGGAACCGTAAATCGACATGATCGCCACAGCCGTTCCTTTTGGCAACCCTAAGCCGCCGTTGGCAACTGCATCGTACATGAAGTACACCAAAATCGCCCGCATACCATAATAACTGAATCGTTCCCACATTTCCGTGAAGAATAAAGTCGACAGCCCTCGCGGCTGACCTAAGAATGTTTTTTCTTTTTCCATATGTAATGGCCCCTTATAAAAATTAATGAAAATAAAATAGCGGAATTTTTCTGAAAATTCACAAATGCCAGTTTATTCCCATTTGGCAACTTTTACAAGGGTATTTCCCTGAGAACATCTTGTAAAAAAGGAGGGAAATTTAAATTCAAATGAAAGCAAAATGAGAAGCCCTCCACCTAGGTGCAGTATGAGCCAATTCTCATATGTATAATTATTAAATTATCTGTTTAAAAAATTAGAAAATGGTCTTCACCAATTTTTCTCTCTAGCCCCATTTTGCGGACTTTCCTACAAAAAAACACATGCAAGCATTTCTCTTGCATGTGTTTCAGCTTCTATTCTAAGGAAGGTTTTCGCTTAGCCGCGTAAACGTTCCACATCGCGAGCGATCATTAATTCTTCATCTGTTGGGATCAAAAGTACTTTGACTTTTGACTCTTCAGTTGAGATCACTAATTCTTCGCCGCGTTTTGCATTTTGATCGGCATCTAATTCGCAACCAAACCAAGTCATGCCTTTGATAACTTCGCTGCGGACGTGGGCATCATTTTCACCGATACCAGCAGTAAAGACGATCGCATCAACACCGTTCATGGTTGTGACATAGCCACCGATGTATTTACGGATGCGGTCAGTAAAGACGTCATAAGCAACTTTGACTTCTTCTTTGTCGTAGTTTGCTTCTAGATCGCGCATGTCGCTGGAAATACCAGTTAAACCTAATAAACCAGATTTTTTGTTTAAAACATCCACCATTTCATCGATATTCAAATCTAATTTTTCCATTAAGTAAGGCAAAACAGCAGGATCGATGTCACCTGAACGTGTGCCCATCGTTACACCAGCTAATGGCGTGAAGCCCATTGATGTATCTACTGATTTTCCGCCGTCAACCGCAGTGATCGACGCACCGTTCCCTAGATGGCAAGTGATGATTTTTAATTCTTCGATTGGTTTACCTAACATTTCTGCTGCACGCTCAGAAACATAACGGTGGCTTGTACCGTGGAAGCCGTATTTACGTACTTTAAATTCGTTATAGTACTCTAATGGCAAGCTGTATAGGTAATTGTGTTTTGGCATCGTTGCATGGAAAGAAGTATCAAAAACAGCGACACTGATGATTTCTGGCAAGATTTTTTTGAAAGCAGTGATCCCCATCAAGTTTGCTGGGTTGTGTAATGGCGCAAATTCAGCCAATGCTTGGATGCGTTCCATCACTTCGTCTGTGATCACAACTGAATCAGGGAAATCTTCTCCGCCGTGAACGACGCGGTGACCGACGCCAGTGATTTCATCATAGGCACCTAAAATGTTTAATTCGATCAGTTGATCCAATAACATTTTTACAGCTACTTCGTGATCGTTGATGTCGATGATTTGTTCGAATTTTTGATCTTCCCCATATTTGATGGTAAAGATAGAATCTTTCAAACCGATTCGTTCAACGATTCCTTTAGCGACAACTGTTTCCTCTGGCATTTGATATAATTGCCATTTTAAACTTGAACTTCCAGCATTGATTGCGATTGTTTTTGACATGATGATCTCCTTATCCGAATTATATTACAGATTTGCTGCTTTCCAAGCCGCAAATTGTTCAAAAAGTTTTGTGATGTTCTTTGGTTCTTTCAGTGAGGCTAGCTTGACCAGCAAGACTTCGTCTGCTTGTTTGCTTGTCCCTCCATGGTTTTGTAAAAGCAAAATACTTTTACGTGAATGTTCATTTTTAAAGAGTTCTTCAGGAAGCTGAATCATTCCTTGCAAATAAACCTTTTCTTTCAGCCATTTTTTCAAAAATTCACTCTGTTCCGTTTCCAAAAAGTTGCTTGGTACTAAGAACAAACCGTAACCGCCAGCTTTGACATAGTTCATCGCTTGTTCCAGCAACAAATGATGGGCGTAACTGTGCCCTTCTGGAGCCGCCGTAATGAAGCTGCGGGCTTTGTCATCTTGTGGGTAATAGCCCACCGGTAGATCGCTGATCGCCAGATCCATCGGTTCGATCAAAAGCTCTTGCAAGCCATCTTGATGGAACAAATGCAAGGGCGCTTTGGTCCATTCGCCAGTTGCAGCTGCGATCGCCAACAAGGTTTCGTCAATATCCACACCGGTTCCTTCTACTGGACGCTTCGCTAATTGCAGATTCAGCAAGACTGTCAATAAGAGATTCCCCATGCCTACCGATAAATCAAGAAGTTTCACTGGTTGGTCGGCACTACTCAACTGCTCGATCAAATAGACGAATAAAAACCCAAGACTATCTGGTGTCAGTTGGTGATTGGCCTGCAGGCGCTCCGTTTGGCTGCCTTTCAACAAAACCAACTGCGCAAGCTTGCGTTTTTCTTCTGCCGATAGTTCCATTGCTCGAATTTCTTGATAGATGGTTTCTAAACGAGCAGCAGTTGCTTCATCTGGTACCCCATCGATCACGCGAACTTGGTATTGATCAACAAAATTTTCGATCGTCTCTACGTAAGCATCAAAAAAAGACGTTTCCAATGCGTTTTGAAGCAGTTGGATCGCTTCAACGGTCAAATGAAAAGACGTTTCCATTTTTTCTGCGGACATCTTGCACCTCTTTTCAAAACTATAACAACATATATACCTGTTTAATTTTAGCCGATTCATCCAAAATAATCAATCGCTTTCGTTTAGAATAATTTGTGAAGCTGTAAACATTCTTTTTCTATTTCTGTATGAAAAAGGATGGTCGAAACAACCATCCTTTTCCTGTACTATTCTTCTTGGTCATCTGTGTCTATTTCAGGCTCTTCTTCGGGTAACAAAAAGGTAAATGTAAAGCGGCGGCTTTTGACATGGCACTCGATCTGTAAGAGTTGTCCTTGCCGTTCATAGGTTAACTTTCCTACATTATAAAGTCGTGACCCTTGATCTGCCAATTCGTTTTGCAAGAATTCCGTATGAAACAGTTCGCTCATGATGCGGGCTTCATAGGTTTCAATGGTTTTTGTATAAAAAAGGGCTGTTGTGCGGCTGTTTTCTAACACTAGCAATAACATCAAGCTCAACAGCTGCACAAACAACAATGCTGTGAGTAAAATACCGCCTTTATGCCGCCTCTTGTGTGTGAATTTTCCATTGTCCAATTTTCTGCTCTCCATTCTCAAAGGAAACGGTAAAGCGGATCGCTGCGCCAATTTTCTCAAAAGACACATCCGTTACTTCTGTCAATAGTGGTTGATACCCATTGTTGTCCCGCTTTCGCAGCACGCGATTGATGCGATCGATGGTGACCGAATTGTTTTGACTGCTTCTCAAATACAGTGTGGTCTCACTGACCGATAGATAGGTACAGGTACTTAATTCCCGTTCCAGCTGAAACAAAAACACATGCCATTCTTGATCTTTGCGAGCCATGATCTGCTGATTGACGGGTGCGAGGTGCTTAACGATCCCGCTGATCAGCAATAAGCAGATCGCCAATACCCATAAAGACAACAGACACTCCAACAAAGTAAAGCCTTTACTCTTCATACACGATCTCCCAGAGCTGCTCGCAGCTTTGGATGCGTGCTTGTTGATGCTGCGCTGCTTGCCAAAAGCGAACTTGATAGACTGCCTGACGCTGCGTCGTGTAGGTAATGGTTGACGCATCAAAGGAGTGGTTCTGGACTTCTTCATACAGCACCCGCAGCATTTGGGCTTTTTCTTGCAATGCCGCACTTTGCGTCAGTGAAGCGGTCTGCATTGCTAAAAACAGTAACACACAAGTTGCCAAGACCCCAAAGCCAATCAGGCTTTCTGCTAAGATGAACCCACTATTCAACGATTTTTTCATAACGGCCACTCCCAAATAAAAACTTATAGCTGATGGTTTGCTTTTTCTCCTGCCAATAGAAAATGATCCTTCGCAGACTGCTGTTGTTGCCGGATTGACTACTAAAAAGAATATCGGGAAACGCCTGCATCGCTAGTTGAGGAGGAACGTCGATCTTGGTGACTGGCTCAGTTGCAGCGCCGTAAAATGAAACAGTTGGTGTTGGCTCTGCTTGATAGATTGCTCGGGTTTGTGTGTTATCGATGATGGCCGATTGCTGCAAGGTATAGAGTCCTTTTTCTAAGCGAGCACAAAAGCCGAAAACTTCCGCAGATCGTTGATAGTACTCGATAGCCACGACGGGGAAAAAGAGAAAGAGACTACTGACCAAGAGTACCAAGAGACTTTCCATCAAGGTAAACCCAGAAAATCCCCTAGTGCCATTGTTCTCACTTTCTTTGCTCATAAATCGCATATTGTTCCTCAGATACATACCCTTCTGCAATCAATTCTTCTTTCGAAGGCACCCGATCTTCATTTAGACGAAAGAGTTCGATCTGGGTTTCCACTACTTTCACGATCGCCGCATTTCCTTTCTCATCAATGATTCCTCTTTGATTGGCAAGATTTGGGACAAACAACAAAACCAAAATACTGATCACTAATAAAACGACTAGCATTTCAACCAATGTAAAGCCTTTTTTGACACGCCAAATCCCCTGCTTGCGAGGAGATGCTACTTTCTTTTCTATCATTCGATCACTCCTTGGATATTTCCATAGATTGGTAAAAACATAGCGGCATAGATCCCAACGATCATTAAAGCAACCAACAAAAAAATCAGAGGCTGAACCCAGTGAATGGCTTTTTCGATTCGTTGAAACAAGCGTTCCATCAATAATTGACTGTATAAAAAAAGCTCTTCTCCTAACTTTCCTCGTACTTCTCCTTGAAAGACGATCAAAGAAAATTCGGGTGTGAGAAACGAGAAATGACGAAGTTTTTCTGGGAGTTCGCCCCCAAGTGTCAAGGTCACTCGCAGTTCTCGTGCTAATTCTTGGATCAAGGTAGCTTTATTGGTGTGCTCCATACACTCGATGATCTGTTGGATATCTAACCCTTGCTGAAACAACTTGCCCCATTCCAATGCGAAAAAACTCGTGTGATAACTCGTGTACAATGCTCCGAACAATGGCAGGTGGCTGAAAAACACAGCTTTTTGCAAGGCAGTGCGGCGGGCAAACACCCAGCGGCTGATCACAAAAAGCAGCACACTTAACAACAAGAAGAGGATAAGTACTGCTGGTGCCCAAGTGATGGCGCGAATGCCCCAATGACCTTCGTCGATCATGCCAGAGGCTAGCAATTGGGGCAATAAAAAGCGGTGCATCCCAAAAAGCGCAGCTATTAAAAAGACCAGTAACAAAAGCGGATAGGCAGCTACTTTGTACAGCAGCTGTTTTTGCTTGTTGACCAATTTATGGTAGTCGACCATCCGCCGCAAGGTCGCCGTGAGATCCCCATGATTTTCTGCTAAATGAAGCTGACTTTTTTCAGTAGCCGATAACGACAACGGCGCTACCGCTGCTGCAAAGCTTTGCCCTTGGGCGAGATGTACAATTAGCTGTTCGATCACAGGTTCAGAAAACTGGCGGCTGCGCAGCAGCACTTGGAGGCTTTCTTGTAGGGAAAAGCCACTCTCCAATAACACCGTGAAGGTGACTAAGAGGGCTTCAGTTGCACGGCGTGGTAGCTGGGGCTTCTTTTTCATAAACTTCATCGCTGATCCACCCACTTTCTTTCACTTGTTTTAATACCTGCTGCCACTTTTTTTCCACTTGCCCCTCATAAAAGTGATATGCCAGCAATCCATGAGGTTCATTCGCTTCATTTGGCAACAATCGCTGATAAATGATCCCTTGCAGCGCATGTGCCAGACGATCGTCTGGCCCGAGCAATTCCAGCAGCCGCGTCTTGGTTTCTGCTACACCTCGGGCATGGATCGTGGCAAATACTCGGTGACCTGTCAGAGCGGCTCGTACAGCGGCTTGCGCCGTTTCTTTGTTACGAATCTCGCCGATCAAAAGCAGGTCTGGACGATGCCGCAAGGACAAGCGAATCAATTCATCATAGTCTTGTTCGATCTTCAAATTGGTTTGCAGCTGTAAAAAGCGCGGCTCCTCGATCTCCACAGGATCTTCGATGGTAATGATTTGCCCCTTGGTTGCCCGAGCTAATTGATACATGAGGGTCGATTTCCCTGAGCCAGTGGGGCCAGAAAACAAATACAGCCCTCTTTGTTTGGTTGCCTGTTGGATCTGCTGGACGTCTTCTGCAAAAAAATAGCGCAGGTGCTCCTGAGTCAAAGGATAAAGAAACCGCATCACGAGACTTTCACGCCCTTGGTAATCACCGACTGTGGAGATGCGCAGCCGCTGCAGCTGATCGCCTAACGGATAACTGACTGCTCCTAACTGAGCTTTGCGTCGTTCTCCCACCTCCATTCCTCCTAAAAATTTGAAGCGAGTGATCAGCTGCTGGGCTTCTTCGTTGGTCAGTACTTGATAGGTCTTTCTGAGATAGCTTTTACTGAAAATCACCTCCATCTGTGTACCGCTCGGCAAAATGGCCAGATCCTGCATGCGTTCTTGTCTGCCATAGTGAATCAACTCATCTGAGAATGCTTGAATATCCACGACTTATCCCTCCTAAAAAGAAATACGCAAGCCTTTTGAGAATAGAAAAAAAAGACGAAGCAAATTTGCTTCGTCTTTCGTCTCTTCTTTATTCCTGCGGGTCTTTTGCCACAAATTGGGCTTCCACTCGATAGATTCGCTGCCCGCGGCTTGAGAATTTTTCTTCATATTCCGTCATGATATTGTTCTCAAAGGTACTGTTATGCAGGTCCAACCAAACTTGTTTGATGATCATGCCATATTGAGAAAAGCTCGCTAAGGAATACTCAAACAATCCTTGGTTGTCCGTTTTGAAATGGATTTCGCCATTAGGTCGTAAAATTTGCTCGTCCACCGCTAAAAAGGCTTTAGAAGTCAAACGGCGCTTCTCATGCTTCTTCTTAGGCCATGGATCAGAAAAATTCAAATAGATCTGGTCTACTTCATTGTCTTCAAAATAGTTGGTCAAAACCGAACCATCCACATGCAGCAGCTGCAAGTTTGGGATCTCCTGCTCGATCATTTTATCCAGTGCGATCGAAACGACACTGATCTGCATCTCTACCCCAATATAATTGATTTCGGGATGAGCTTTCGCCATTTCCGTAATAAATTGACCTTTTCCCATGCCGATCTCGATGTGTAGCGGATGATCATTGCCAAAGCGTTCATGCCAACGCCCTTTCCATTCGGTAGGCTCTGCAACGACGTATTGTGGATGAGCTTCAATCAGCTCTTTTGCACCTGCACGTTTTCTTACTCTCATGTTTCTTCCTTTCCGAAAAAACAAGATGGAACCAAATTGCCTCGCTCCATCTTCTCTTCATTCACTATAAATTCGTTTTAATTGTAAAATCTCTGCATTCATGGCTTTGTAATCGCCCCGCAGATAATATTTTTTGACCTCTTGCAGCATACTCAACAATGCATACCAATAAATTTTTTCGATCACTTCGCTGCTGCTATGGATACCGTAGCGCACCAGCCAATGGGACCAGCTGGATAGCGGCACATAGTGACCTAAAATAGTCCCGATATCGATTGCTGGATCTGCAAACATCACGGAATCCCAATCGACTAAATACAAATAGTTTTGACAAACCAGCCAATTTCGATAATTGACATCGCCATGGACGACCGCGGCTTTTTGCTCGTCAAAAGCTGGAATATTGGCTTTTAAATACTCGGTGACCAAATGAATAAAACGGTTTTGAGCCACCGCAGAAGGCAGCTGATCTTGATAATCCATCAGCATTTGTTCAGGCGATCTGACTTGTCCGCCGATTTTGCTTAGCATCTGTGCCAGCGTTTTTGAATGATGCAAGTGATACAACACATCAATGACGTCATTTCTTTGGCCGATCTCATCGGGATCTAAGACCCGTCCATCCAGCCATTCTTGTGCGGAGAGCGTATCCCCATTTCCCGTCCGTTTCGTCCAGACGAGTTTGGGTGCAATGCCCTCTTTAGAGAGTGCCGCAAGCATCGGGGTCGTATTTCGTTTGATAAAGACTTTGTCGTTGTCCTTGAGCCCGATATAGGCTTTCCCGGTGTCGCCTTTGATCGGCCGCATACGCCAATCTTGATCCAAGCGAATATCCATCCTAGCTTCTCTCCTTATTTCGCAGTACCTCTTATTCTAGCTTCCTAAAGGGTCGCCGTCAAGCGCATATGCGTTCGCTTTTTGTAAGAGAGGTTTCCTGAGGATCAGGCGTGCATTTTCTTTAATCGCCCTGGCAAGTAGATGCCTAAAAAAAGACCCGCAAAGAGGAAGAAGCCCACAAAAGCGATGCCCCCTTGCCAAACAACGGGCAAGCGCAAGCAACAGATCACGCCGAAAAAAACAGTCGTCACAAGCAAAAGTGACCCGATAATTTTTTTGATTGCTGCGGCTTTTTGTTTTTCTGGCACGGGATACAAATGGGTCAAAACCATGTATTGAAATTCATTGATCAAAGGGATCAGTTGGAAACCGATCAGATAAAGAAACAAGCAGCCGATCAGCAGACTGATCCAAAGCTCATCGACAAAGAATAAGACGAAGCCACCAATCAAGGATAAACGGACATAAAGACCGCCGTATTGCCCACCACGAATCACTCGGCGCAAGTAAAGATAAAGATACGTATTGCTTTGGGCTGGTTTGATCTTTGCCAGCAACCAGTCGAGGTATTTGCGTCGTTTGGCTTCCGTCGTGATTTGGGGAACATCTGTAAACAAGTTGATAAATCGATAAATCCGTAATAAACGCGATTGCTCGGCTTGGATCATATAGTCCCAATCCAAGAGCTGACGATTAGATTTCACGCCAAAGAGGAACCAGATTGCTTGGAGGATGCTGATCACCAACCCTAGCCAAGGTGCTACATAAATACTGGCAAGTGTGGCAGCTAACGCACTGGCGAACCAGATTCCTCGCTGCTGTTTGACTTGCTGCTGTGTTTCTTGATACAACCGAATCCGCTGCAGTGAAAGATCCCCCAGTTTTAACAGCCACATCATTCCTAAAAAGAAGGGAAAGGAAGCAAATGTACTGTTTGCGGTGACCACGACCAAAGGCATCGTTGCTCCTACGGCTAAAAATAAGACCCCAAAGGGCAGCCAGAGGGAATAACGCAGGGCTTGACTGAGGTAACTTCTCATTTGCCCTTCTTTGGCTAACAGAAAAATCAAATCTGCCGGTTTCGTCAGTGTCGCTAAGCGTCCCAGCGGTAAAACGAAGAGCCAAACAGCGACCACGATGATGCCGCCTAATGGAAACGGCCGCGGCAATGTTTTTAGCAATTCTGAATAATACAGCCCCAGACCTCCCACTAAGAAGGTGCTGATCAAAGCAAAATGATCATTGAAGACATAGCGCAAATAGCGTGTCATCTGTTTTTGATGCCGCTGTAAGCGTTGCGAGAAAAACTGCTTCATGCTTGACTCTCCTTTGTCAGTGCGAGGTACAGATCATCAAGGGAGGCTTCTGGCGCTTGAAATTGGCTTCTTAGCTGCGCCAATGTCCCTTGTGCGCGGATCTCACCGTTATGCAGTAGGATGAATTTGTCACAATACTTCTCTGCGGTTGCTAAAATATGGGTGGACATCAAAATTGATGCCCCGGTTTGTTTCATCTCATTCATCAGCTCCAATAACGCATTGATCGCTAAAGGATCTAATCCTAGAAAAGGTTCATCAATGATGTAGACGCTTGGCTCAATCAAAAAGGCACACAGCACCATGACTTTTTGTTTCATCCCTTTTGAGAAGTTTGCTGGGAACCAATCGAGTTTGTTTTCTAAGCGAAAGGTTTTTAACAAACGCTCCGCTCGCTTCATGGCTTCTTCTTGCGGAAGGTCATAGGCCATCGCTGTCACTTCAATGTGCTCTCTTAAGGTCAATTCTTCATATAAAGATGGGGTTTCGGGAATATACCCGATTTGTTTGCGGTATTGCTCTGGGTTCTCCTTCAAGGTCAAGCCGTCGATCGTGATCGTCCCGCTGTGAGGTTGCAGTAACCCGATGATTTCTTTGATCGTCGTACTCTTCCCCGCCCCATTCAAGCCAATCAGACCAACGAGCTCACCATCGCCGATCGTAAAATCAATATTTTTTAAGACTGGCAGCTGGTTATAACCGCCTGTCACATTTGCTACTTGTAAAGTCATTCTTTTCCTCCGATTCGCCTAATTACGGCTTTCTGTCAACGTAGGCTCTTTTTTCAATCCGCTAGCAAAACCGTTGCTTATTTTTCTTTATTCGTGACTTGTAAGATAAATTCGTTTTCTCCCACTGTAATGGTTTCTTGCGGCAATTCTTGGCTGCCAAAGCGTTCTTGCCACAGTTGTGCATCACTCGCTGGAAAAATGACCATTTGGATCGCACCGGCGGCAAGACGGGTAGTAAAGGCTTGGACAGCAGCAGGTTCAGCATAGGAAACCAGACTGATCCTCAACTCTTCTTTTTGATACCCTTGGTCGATCGCCCAGGTCTCAATGGCTGTCTCCAATTCACTCTGCACCGTAGGGTCCATCGCTGTTTCAGTGACGATGGCGGCATTGACTACTTCTTCTTTTGGACGCGTTAGCGAATAGGTGATCGAACCTGCGAACACCACAAAAAGCGTGATCGCAATCAACCATTCTTTATAGGCATAAGCCAAGTAGCGGAGCTTCGCTGAAGTCGTTGTTTTTTTCTGTAAGGTTTCTTTGATGATCGGTTTCATAGGTTCCTTCTTTCCAATTGATTTCTGATATTAAGTCTAGGGTTGTTGGAATCTAAATGCAAGCGTTTCTCGCTCGCTTTTCGCATTTCTTTAAAAAAGCGCCTTTGTTGAAGGAACAGTTGCCTTGTTCCGACTTTTTCAAAGAGGAAACCAGACGAAAAAAAGCAAAATATGGTAAAGTAGAGGTAATAGATCAAGGAGGTTTTTTTACAATGGAAAATTGTATTTTTTGTAAAATCAACAATCGTGAGATCCCTAGCTACAAAGTCTACGAGGATGAGCAAGTTTATGCCTTTTTAGATATTTCCCAAGTCACCCCTGGTCATACATTGGTGATTCCCAAAACCCATGTGACGGATATTTTTGAGTACGATGAAACGTTGGCAGCAGCGGTTTTTGCCCGCATCCCTAAGATTGCTCGGGCGATCGAAAAAGCATTCCCTGAAATCGAAGGCTTAAATATCATCAACAACAATAAAGAATTGGCGTATCAATCGGTCTTCCATTCCCATGTCCATTTGATTCCTCGTTACAGCAAAGACGATGATTTCAAGATCCATTTTGGCAATCACGCAGACAATTACACGGGGGAAGAACTAGCGGCAATCGCCGAAAAAATTGGAAAGCAGGTGGACTAAATGATCGGCAATTTTCTTAAAGGACTATTATTCGGGTCCATCGCCGGCGGCTTAGGCGGTTTGCTTTTTGCACCGAAAAGCGGCAATGAAACCCGTGAAGAATTGATTCGCTATTTAGATGACACGACAGAAGCGACCTTAGAATTCAATGACAGCGTCAAACAGCTAAAAGATGCCGTAATGGTGACCCGCAAAACGATCGACGAAACGATCCCTGTTGTTACGGAGTCTTTCACGAAAGATTTGGAAGCCTTCAAATTCCAAGCCCAACCGCGCCTTGCTCGGATCAAGACCCAAATGGAGCAATTGAATCAACACATTACGACGATTCAAGCCCAAAGCGCAGCGGATGACAAACAAATCGAAAATTTGTAGTTTTTATGAATTTTGTTTGAAACATCCACTGTTTTCTTCCCAACCATTTCTAGAAGTGGTATAGTAGGTGCAGTGATTATTATGAATCTTTTTAGAATTAGGAGTGCTTAAACGAATGAAGAAAAAATTACTTTTAGTAGCAGTCAGTGCAATGAGTCTTTTTGCATTAGCGGCTTGTGGAAACTCAAGTGAGGAAATCGCAACAATGAAGGGCGGTAAAATCACTGTTCAAGATTTTTATGACAAAGCAAAAACAAGTTCAGAAAACCAACAAGCGTTGCGTCAAATGATCGTCTTAAAAGTCTTTAATGAAAAATACGGCGATGACGTGACTGAAGAAATGATCGACGAACAATTCAACAACGTGGCTGAACAATACGGCGGTAGTGATTCCTTTGAATCAACCTTGACTGCTTCTGGTTATACGGTGAAATCTTACCGTGCAGAATTGAAAGAACAGCTTGCGTTACGTGAAGGCTTAAAAGCCAACATGGATATTACTGATGAAGAAATGAAAACTGCTTGGGATTCTTTCCACCCAGAAGTAGAAGCACAAATCATCAAAGTAGCAAGTGAAGATGATGCCAAAGATGTCTTAGAAGAAGCGAAAAAAGATGATGCTGACTTTGGCGAAATCGCTAAAGAAAAATCAACGGATGCAGCAACAAAAGAAGATGGCGGAACGATCAAATTCGATTCTACGTCAACTGCTGTGCCAAACGAAGTGAAAACAGCCGCTTTTGATTTAAAAGATGGTGAAATCTCTGAAGTGATCTCTGCAACCAACACGTCGACTTATACGACGGAATACTATATCGTGAAAATGGTGAAAAACCAAGACAAAGGCAACGATATGGATAAATACAAAGATGAATTGACTGAAATTGCTCAAAACACGTTGTTGAATGATTCAACCTTTATGGCAGCAACGATCGGTCAAGAATTGCAAGCAGCCAATGTGAAAATGAAAGACTCTGACTTAGCAGACTTGCTTTCTGATTACATCACAGCTGCCGAAACAGAAGATTCAACTGCTGACTCTTCTGCAACAGATGCAACAGACAGCTCAGCAGCAGATTCTTCTGCTACTGAGGCAACCGATGATTCTACTGCAACAAGTGAAAGTGCTACAGATTCTTCTGCTGAATAAACGAACAAAGAAGTGCCGTCATAGCGGTGCTTCTTTTTTTGTGCCGATTAGATTTCTATCTACGATTCAACTGTTTTTTCCAGCAGCTAAAAAAGCCACGCTAAGCAAGCCTAGCGTGGTTTTTGTTCTTTCTATCATTCACTTTGATCGATCAAGCTGCAACATCACTGCTACACTTCTTTTGGTACATAAAAACTCCGATTGTCCATGCCAAAAATTCGGTCTGTGTATTGACCAGGTTCTGTCAGGCGGATCGAGGTCAGCATCATTTGCATGGAAGCATCCAAATTATCGATCTGATGGAGGATCTCCGCTTCCATTATGCGGGGCCGAACAGGTGACCCATATTCTAACAAGCCATGGTGGGCTAAGACCATATGCCGCAAAACAACGATGTCTTCTTGTTTGTCATCAAATTTCAAAGCAATACAGGCTTGCGTGATTTCTTCATCCACTAAGACCAAATGCCCTACTAGATTCCCCGCTAAGGTATATTCTGTCGTCATGGGACCTGTCAACTCGATCACTTTTCCTAAATCATGTAAAATAATGCCCGCATACAGCAGTGACGCATTTAATTCAGGGTATTCTTTGACGATCGCTTTTCCTAAACGCAGCATAGTTGTCGTATGATACGCCAATCCACTGGCGAAGGCATGGTGATTGCGCTTCGCAGCTGGAAAATCAAAGAATTCCTTTTTATACTTGTTCAACAAGAAACGGACGATGCGATTCCAGTGAGGATTTGTGATCTCAAACAAGGTTTGACTGATTTCTTCTTCCATCTCTTCTTTTCGCAAGGGCGCTTTTTCCATGTATTGGCTTGGTTCGTGGGGTTCTTCCGGCTTCGCTAAACGCAAATGCATGATTTTGACTTGCGGATTGCCTTGGTAAACTTCTCGTTTCCCATCTAGTAGTACCACTTTCCCGGGTTCAAAACGAGCGATTTCTTCATCTGATGCATCCCAAAACTTTCCATCGATCGTGCCAGATGTATCCTGAAACGTGAAGGCAATAAACTTTTTGCCGTTTTTCGCGATCCGTACATCGGCATTTTTGATCAGTAAGAAAAGTTGAAACGTTTCATCAACAGTTAATTCACGAATTTTTTTCATGGGCTTATTTGGCCGATCAGCCAAATCTTTCACTTCCTTTACTCAGATCCTGGATAGGCTGCTGGTACTTCTGATAATAGCTTACCATTTCTTGGTCAGAAGACAAACAAATTACTTGATAACTTTGTCCAAACTCTTTTAATAGTGCTGCGAAGCGTTCCTTACGAACACTGTCATAATGCAACCAACCATCATCAATAATGATCGGGCACAACGGGTGATTTTTTTGCAGCGCTAGATAACCGAAACGTAACGCCATGATCAACTGATCCTTCGTTCCTGTGGACAAGTCAATGATCGAAAAGGTCTCGCTGGCATTTGCCGCTACTAACAGACCATTTTCCAGAAGAATCTTTTGATAACGTCCGTTTGAAAGCTGTTCAAAATAAGTCGAAGCGGCTGACAATAGCTGCGGCAATTGCTGTTCTGACAATTCAGTCGTGACATCCGTCAAAATTGAAGCCGCCAACTGACGACTGCCCCATGCCACAGCGAGTTCTTCAATGACCGCCTTCAGCTCACTTTCTTCTTGATAAAGCTGATTCAAGGTGCCGTTTTTTTGACTGGCTGCTGCTTCTAATTCCAAGCGTTGTTTGTGTTCCGTCAACTGCTGCATTTGTGCCTGAAGCTGTGTTTGCTGCTGCTTGATCTGGTCTTTTTGCTGCAGCAATTCTGCTTGTGTGACTGGTTTGGGATAGATCGGTGTTAACATCCCCGCCAATTCTTCTGCTCGCTGCTGCGTGCGCTGCGCTGCTTCCCATTGCTTCAACCAGAGGCTGATTTCTGCAGGGTGATCTAACCCTTGCTGCTGCAAGAGCGCACTGGCTTGGGCAAACAGCTGGTCGCGTTCGTTGCGGGTACGGGTCAATTGTTGGGCCAGTAACGTGCTAGGTTGTTGCAACCGCGAAAGCTTGATCGTTTGCATCTCTTCATGAAACTTCTGCAACATCGCCGCTTTTTCTAACAAGGTTTTGTTTTGCAGCGGCAGCCACTCCGCATACGGGCGGAATTGCTCCTCAAAGGGGGCCAATTCTTCCGTGACCGCTTGCCGTTCTTGATAGGCTTGCTTGCGCTGCTGTGAGTAGGCTTGATAGCTAGCAACATCTTCATCATAGGCGAATAGATTCGACTGCCAGTTTTCCACCGGCAAATCACCAAAAAAGGGTGTCAACGCTTGGTGGGCACGGCTGATCTGCTGCTGCTTTTGCTGCTGTTCATTTTCCAGCTGTGCCAACTCTTCGCCCAGCAGATCCAGCTGCATGAGGACCGTCTGCCATTCTTGCTTGATGCCTTGCTGCTTGTTTGGTGCTGCTTTCATCAGCGGCAAAATACTGCCGATGATCGCTGCGATCCCCGCACCTAATGCAAGCCAGCGCCAGGGACTTGGCAAAAAGATACCGATCACTGCGACTAGCCCACCGACGATCCCTAGCGGCCATAGTGGGCGAGAAACGGGCTTGCGGCCAATCAATTGAGGATGCTGCTGTTCTAAGCGGGCCGCGGTGTCTTGCAAAGGTTGCGCTTTTTCTTCTAAATGCCTCATGCGCTTTTCGAGCTCTTCTAACTGCACACGTTCTTGCAGTAAACGTGTGGTTTGTTCATGGATCGAAGCCGTTACTAGCGGCGGCGATTTTCTGCTCCACTGGCGCTTTTCAATCAAGCGATTCAACTCTGTGATGGCGACTGTTTCTTGTTGATTGGCTGCTGCTTCACGATCTGCCAAACGCGCCATCGTCACTTGCTGCTGCAGCAAGTGATTGATCTGATGCTCGTGATCAAGGTAAAAGAAATACTTGTCTGATTCTTTTCCTTGCTCCAACTGATCTAATTCGGCTTCTTTTTTGCGAATTTCTTCCGTCAGCTGCTGATACTGCTGATAAAACTGTTTGATGGCTTGGACTTGCTGAGGATCGGCTAGCGTATCTGCTGGTGCCATTTGCTGCCACTCTTCATAAAGGCCCCAGTGACTCAGCTGTTGCTGATTTTCCTGATAAGCGTCATTCAATGCTTGATACTGGTGCCGCAAGTCTTGGATCTGTTCTTGCAGCTGGGCGATCTGTTGATACTGCTGTTGGATGCGGCTTTCTTCGCTTTCTTTTTCCGCAATCGTTTTTTGCAGTTTTTCTAATTGTTTTAACGCTTGGTTCAAAGGCAGCTTTTGCCCTCGTGGCTTGTATTGCTGCTGATTGGTGGTTTCATATTGCGCCACTTGCTGCAGCATTTTTTGACTGCCGCTGATCCCTAGAGAAATCAACGCTTGGTGCAGCTCATTTTCTTCTAGCTTATCGATCTGGGTCAATTGCTCTTGCTGAAAAGTAAAGACATCGAAGAACAATGCTCGATTGAGGGGCTGCAGGTGTTGTGCCAGCCATTGCTCATCGACCGTCTGGCCAGCGACATGGACTTTGGCACGACCACGGTCCACTTGCCGATAGCGTTCCACGATCACTTCGCCGAAGGGTTCCAGCGCCAACCATAACTTGCCACCGTAAGCAGCACCGTTTTTGGGGGTATAGTCTTTTTTCTTGGCTGTCTTTTTCGAAAAGCCAAACAAAATGGCGGCAATAAATTGATACAACGTCGATTTTCCGATCTCGTTGTGCCCAAAGAGCAGCTGATTTTTCGGATGAAAGGCAAAGCTTTGTTCATGGTATTTCCCAAAACCGGTAATCTCTGCTTTTAAAATTCTCATGACTGCTCCTCCCATTGAAAGTCGTCTTTCAACAATTGCTTGGCTTGCTGCAAGACTTCTTCTTGAAATGATTCATGGGTGATCCCCCGCTGGATCAGTGGATGCTGCAATAGATCCGACAATCGATCCGCAAACATCTCTGGCGACTCATACATCGCTAAAAACTGCAGCATATAATCTTCTGATACCGCCAATGCGATCTTGTCTTCATTGGCTTGCTCGACTTCAAGGGCATAGATCACTTGCAGCGGCTCTGTTTGTGCCAACCGTTCATTGAGGTAGGTCAGCCATTCATTTTTTTCCGCAGCTGGAAACCAATCTGGCGGCAGCTGCTGCACATCGGTCAACACCAGATGCAGCAAGCGCGAACCAGGACTTTTTAAGCGCTCGATGATCGCTGGCAATACGGCATTCGAGGCAGTCACATCCGCTAAGGCGACCACTTGCTTTTGCCAAGCGATCTCTGCGATCTCCAAGCGCTCGATCGTTGGTCCCTGCGGCGTTAAGTCTGCCAAAATCACCCCAGTCGCCTGTTCTTTCTTGGTCTTTCCTTGAGGTGTACCTGGATAGAGAATCGGTGGCTGCTCTGAGAGCGTCTTAGGTACATGGATGTGCCCCAAGCCCCAATAATCATAGCCTTTTTGCTTCATTTCACTGATTGAAAAGGGGGCATACCGTTCACCAGCTTGGTCCCCATGGTAAAGCCCGATATGGTAATCCACCGCTGCTCTTGCAGGAAATTCTGTTACTTTATTTTCAGTAATCCAAGGATGTTGGTAGCTAAATCCACTGATTGCATAGGTTTCACCGTTTTTCGTTGTTCCTTGAACCGTTTGAACTTCTTCTGATGAAAAGAGAATGACGTTTTCTGGAAAAGCAAACCAGTACCGTTGCGGATCATAATAATCATGGTTGCCGAAAATCATATAGACAGGGATCTGTGCTTCCCCTAGTCGTTGCAGTTGGGCAAAAAAGTCATGCTGCACTTTTAGACTCGGCCGTGCTTGATGGAATGTATCCCCAGCCAGCAAAACAAAATCGACCGCTTTTTCTAAGGCAACATCCACCAAATTACGGATGATTTTTTGATTGATGGCAGGGAGTTGGGTCTTCACTTTTTCAGATAACAAATGAACCCCTTCAAATGACCGGTCGATATGCAGGTCTGCACTATGTAAAAATCGCATTTCTTTCTCCCTCCTTAATGCTTCTATCATAACATTTCTCAGGCATTTCGTCAGCAAAATACGAAAATTTGTTCGCCTTTTTCATAAAAAAAACCAAAGAAGCGATTTTGAAACTTCTTTGGAAAAGGCTCTTGCAGTTGCAGCCGATTGCTCTGAAGATTCACTTGCTTCTTTGGTCTTTGTTTGTTGGCGATTACGCTTCGTATAGATCTCTTACAGGACCCATGATGATGCGGTTCAAGTCATTGGCTACTAAGCTGAAGGCTTGCTCTTTTTGCATCAAGTCAGAAACAATGCCGTCTTGTTGAATTTTTTGCGATAATTCTTGGGCTTTTTGCGCTTCTTCTTCTGTCATTTCTTCGCCAGCCATCATTTTTTGTTGCAGGCTTTGTTGCAACTCTTGAAACTCTTTGAATAACGCATACGCTTCTTCATTTGCTTTCAAGCGGTCGAAAGAACCTTTCAAATCTTGAAACTGTTCTGACTCGCGTAATTCACGTTCTAATTGGTTTGCTGTATCATAAATATTTGCCATTTTGACGCCTCCTCTTTTTTTCTAGTATACCATTCTTCTCAGGTTCTAGACTAGCAGTTGCCTAATTCCTTTAATTTCCGCTGATGGAATTCCACAAGCCGCCAAACAGTTCTTTCGTTCCTTCTTTGATCTTGCTGCCGAATTCCTTCATACCTTCTTTGGCGCTTTCGGCAAAGTCATCGATGGTTTTCTGCCAATCATTGCCATTTTGTGACGTACTGCTCTCAGGATCTGGTACTTCATCGGCTGCCATCAATTTTCCGCCTGTCCAATAAGCGTCTGCGACTTGGAACTGGGTACCTTGACTATAAGGCAGTAAGCTTTCGGCCTCTGCTTTGAATATTTTCCCAACGACTTGCCCACTGGTTCCCGTTAAGTAATGATCTTCACTCACATGCTCAAATCCTAACCAAGTTGAAAGAACCATATCAGGAGTATAGCCGACGATCCATTGGTCATTGACCTTAGAAGCATCAAAGTTGGTCTCTGTCGTACCCGTCTTACCGGCGATCGTAAAGCCGTACGGACTGGCACTAACACCCGTCCCGTTAGAAAAGGTGCCGAGCATCATGCTCGTCATTTTATCAGCGGTCTCTTTAGAAATCACCCGTTTGCCTTGCACAGACGTATTGTCAACGATCACGGCACCAGTTGAATCAACGATTTTGGTGATCAAATGCGGTTTGTAGTAATACCCGCCATTTGCGAAAACGCCATACGCTGCTGCCATCGTCATGGGTGATTCCCCTTTTTCCAAACCACCTAATGCTAAGCCATAATATTTGTCGGATTCGGTCAAGGAAAGTCCAAACTCTTGTGCTTTGCTGTACCCACGATCTAAGCCGATCTCATGCAACAGCCAAACTGCTGGCAGATTCAGGCTTTGGGCGAGGGCTTGATACATGACTGCTTCGCCAGCATAGGTCCCATCAAAGTTTTGAGCATCATAAAAATCGAGGGGCTCGTCTTTCAGGATACTATCGGGTTCAAACCCAGCTTCTAGGGCAGGGGCGAAGACGCTGATCGGTTTGATCGTGGAGCCTGGTGAACGTTTCATTTGCGTGGCAAAATTAAAGCCTCTAAAGACGTGCTCGCCACGACGACCCACCACCGCTTGCACCCCACCGGTATTCGGATCAAGTGCGACAGAGCCTGATTGCACCATCGTGCCATCAGCGGCATTTTCAGGGAACAAGGCATCGTTTTTATAGGCAGCTTCCATTTGCGCTTGGTAGTTTTGATCCAGTGCTGTATAGATCTTGTAGCCGCGATTCATGACATCATCGGCGTCCAACCCATAGGATTCAGCTTCATCGATGACCGCATCGAAATAATAAGGATACTTATAGCCAGATTCTGAATTGCCAAATCCATCATACAGTAAATTGGCTAAGGCAACTTGTGATTCTTGGTCAGCAACGGACTGGTCCAACTTGCCGTTATCCACCATCAAACTCAAGACGGTATCGCGACGGTTCGTGGCGTTTTCCAGATTGTCGATCGGGTTATAGATCGAAGGACCTTTGAGCATCCCCACCAACGTCGCAGCTTCTCCCACGCTTAGTTCAGAAGCATTGACACCGAAATATTTTAGCGAGGCATCTTGAATGCCCCAAACCCCGTTACCAAAATAGGAACTGTTCAAATACATTTCCAAAATCTCATCTTTAGAATATTTCTTCTCGATCTCGATCGCTAAGAAAAGCTCCTTGGCTTTTCGACTAAAGGTTTGATCCAAGGACAGATAGGCATTTTTGGCAAGCTGCTGGGTGATGGTACTTCCCCCACCGCCTTCGGCACTGCGGTTGACCAGCATGCGCAGGGCTGCTCGAGCGATCCCCTTGATATCAAACCCGTGGTGATTATAGAAGTTGCGGTCTTCGGTTGAGATCAAGGCGTTGACCACATCACTGGAAATGGCATCAAGAGAAACGTACGTGCCTTTTTGCGAGTACAACTGCCCTGCTTCATCACCATTGGCATCAAAAATCACCGTCGATTCTTTCAGACCTGACTCTAATTCACTGACTTTCGTATTTTTGGCGATATAAAACAAATACCCGCTCATGATTAAGATAGCAACTAAACTAAGTAAAATAAAAATTTTATTTACGTGGTATTTTTTCCAAACCCGCTTGCGCCATTGATGAAATTGCTGCAAATACGGTTTTAACCAGCGCCAAAAGGTCAGCCAACCGGTCTTTATTTTGTGAAGGATGTGTTTCCAATCCATTACTTCACGCTCCTTTGGTTAAGTGTAGCATAAATGACTTTCTTTGTTATACGGCTCTAGACGTAATTTCATTCGAAAAGAATGCTTTATTATTCTAGCATTGAATGCTCTGTTTTTTATTGTTTTTTTTATAAGAAAAGCTTAAAGATGCTATAATAGTCGATAGCGAACAGCAAAGAAAGGACGTTTTTATGGAATACACCATGACTTTACCCGAAAATCACCCGCCCATGCCGCTTCGCGATTTGTTGGAACGGGAGTGGCTCGTCCCACGAAAAGTGCGTCATTTTCTGCGCACACGGAAAAATGTTACCGTCAATCAGCAGCCCGCGATGTTTCATCAAGAAGTTCGTGGCGGCGATCAAATCACTTTGGTCATTGAAGACAGTGATTACAGCTATCAGCCGATCCAGTTAGGCCAAGCAAACAAAGTCGACGTACTTTTTGAAGATGAACACTTATTGGTGCTGAACAAGCCTGCGGGGGTCAAGACGCACCCCAATCAGCCATTAGAAGCAGATACCCTATTGAATGATGCAGCTGCTTACCTTGCGCCGAAACAGCAGCAGCCTTATGTGGTCCATCGTCTAGACAAAGAAACCAGCGGTGTCGTTTTATTCGCAAAAAATCCTTTGGTGTTGCCGATCTTGGGCCGAATGTTGGAAAACAAACAGATTTTCCGCCGCTATCAAGCCACGGTTTGGGGCAAACTTACGCAAGATCAAACGATCGCCAAAAAAATCGGTCGTGACCGTCACGATCGTCGCAAGCGGATCATTGACCCCCGCAACGGTCAGTCAGCCGTCACCCATGTAACCATCGCCCACACCCAACAAAAGACGACCGATGTGTATTGTGTGTTAGATACGGGGAGGACGCACCAAATTCGCGTCCACCTTGCCAGTATCGGTCATCCCGTCGTCGGTGACCCGCTTTACCAAAACAAACCAGCGCCGCGTTTGCTGCTGCATGGCTATGAATTGCATCTGGAGCATCCCTTTACCAAAGAACAGTTAGTGATTATCGCTCAACCGGGCTTGTGGTAAACAAAAAAAAGCATGACGACTTGAGGAACCCCTCTTGTCAGTCATGCTTTTTGGTTTCAGATGTTTTTTTCAATGTTTCTACTCGGTGCTTCGGCTTATAGCGGTAAGTAAGCTGCTGGATCAACGAAATCCGACCACAACGTCTTACTCAATCCAAAGTGCAAATGGACGCCAGTCGAGTTTCCAGTCGTCCCCATCGTACCTACTTGCTCGCCAACTGCAACGGTTGCCCCCTTCGAGACACTGACAGCTGTTAAGTGAAAATAATACGAGTAAAAGCCGTTATCATGAGCCAAAATCACGTAATTTCCAGTGCTTAGGCCATAGCCAGCATCTTCTACCTGTCCATCACGAGCGGCGACGATCTTCTCCCCCGCTTGACCTGTGAAGTCGATCCCGTCATGCTGCGTCCCTGAAAAACCAGTCGGGTCTGCTCGAGTACCAAAACCGCTGGAGATCGACACGGAGCCCGTGATTGGCAGTGAAAATTCACTGGCTGCTGCTTTCTCTGCTGCTTCTTTGGCTTTTTGTTTTGCTTCTTCAGCGGCTTTTGCTTCTTTGTCCACTTTTTCTTGCAAGTCTTGTACTTGCGCTTGCGTTTGCTGCAGCTGCTCTTGTTGGCTCTGCAATTCTTCTTTTGCTGTTGCTAGTTGTTCTTTACTATGTACTAATTGGGCTTGCGTCAAGGTTTGGTACGAAGTGATTCGTTGCTGTTGGGCTTCTTTTTCCGCCAATTGTTGGTTCACTTCCCGTAAAGCCGCTTGTTGTTCACTAAACTTGCGTAGTTGTTGGATCGTGGCTTGTGGTCCGTCGACTACCAGGCTGCTTGGCGCTTGGCTTTCTTGATGCTGGGCTTTTTGGTCATTCAGAGCAGCGATCTGCGTTTGAACTTCCTGGCTTTCTTGTGCTAATTGGGTTAATTCTTCCTGATAATCCGCTAGTTGACTTTCCAGCGCTGTGACTTTCTGTTGGCTAGTGGTGACTTCCTCTTCATACGTTGCAAGTTCTGCAGTCAAAACCGTCAGTTCCTCAGTGCTCTTCGTTTCAGCAGCATAACTGACAGCTGGCTGGAAAAGCGGCAACGTAAGGGCGAGCAATAAAAAAATCTTTTTCTTCAATGAGGCAACTCCTTCTTTTTTTTAGTAGCTTGGCTACTTTAACATGCTTATTCATGAAAAAAAAGAGGGTTTTTCCAACAGTTTAAAGTCTATTGTTGCAAATTTTCATGTAAATTACCTATAAAACGGGCTTTTTTTACAAATATTGCAGCCGAATAACAACTTTTATAAGAATTTCTTTAGCTCGCCAATCGTCTTATCCTCGCTCTTGCAGCTTCGCCAATTCCTCAGACGTTAATTCCCGATACTCGCCTAATGCCAAATCATCTGGCAAGGACAGCCCGCCCATGCGAATCCGTTTCAAATAAACGACTTCTTTTCCTACTGCATGGACCATCCGTTTGACTTGATGAAACTTGCCTTCATGGAGGATCAGTTTGATCTCGCTGCGCATTTCGTCTTCATCGACGTTGAGGATCTGCAGCTCAGCCGGCAAAGTCCACTCGCCGTCTAATTTGATGCCTTTGGCAAAGATTTTTTGATCCTCCGCTGTCATGATTCCCTCGACTTGGGCATAATATTCTTTTTCCACATGCTTTTTAGGCGACAATAATTGATGCGCCAATCCGCCATCGTTCGTAATCAGCAAAAAGCCTTCGGTGTCTTTATCCAACCGTCCTACTGGAAACAGATCTTCGCGAAATGCTTCTTCAGAAAACAAATCTAAGACCGTCTCTTCATAGGAATCGACGGTTGCCGAAATCACGCCGGCGGGTTTATTCAGCAAATAATAAAACTGGCTTTGATAGACGATGGGTTCCCCCTCAAAACAAACGGTATCTTGTGTTTCTTGTACTTGTGCTTTGTCACTCTTGATGACTTGTCCATTGACGGTCACGAGACCTTTTTTGATCAACTGTTTCACTTCTTTGCGGGAGCCATAACCCATATCCGCTAAAAACTTGTCTAAACGCATCGGTTTCTTCCTTTCATATAAAACAGCCGCCAAGGTCTCGCAAAGGAGGCTCAGCGGCTGCTTCTAGTTTTATTTGATGTGTAATTTCTGGCGTAAACGAACCATTGATGAGCCGAGTAATTTTTCAGCTAAACGCAATTTCAGCGCAATGTAGATGTATACACTGCCGCCGACTCCTGCTACT
Organism: Enterococcus sp. 5B3_DIV0040; assembly: GCF_002140755.1. NCBI lineage: Bacteria > Bacillati > Bacillota > Bacilli > Lactobacillales > Enterococcaceae > Enterococcus > Enterococcus sp. 5B3_DIV0040. The sequence continues at coordinate 19,796 of NZ_NGLC01000001.1, read as the reverse complement.
AGCAGGCTCAAGATAAAGGCTTGGACTTTTCTTTCAGAGCTCAAGACAAGCCCAAAGAGTTGGCGAGCGATCAACGCTGCGATCACCATAATGATCGTCATCGCGCCAATCAATAATGTCCGTCGCAACGTTAAGTTTACATTGAAATGGCCTTTGCGAATCATTTTGCGAATATTCAGCCAGCAGACGATCCCTAAGGCAATCGTGGTAGAAACCAATGGACCGTAGACTTGGAACAAACGAATCGCTGGATACTGCAAGATCACTTTCACCAGTAACCCTACAAAGAAGAAAACAACCGCTTCTTTGTTGTGGTACATCCCTTGCAGCATACTCGAACTAAGCATAAACAAGCCTAAGACCAAACCAGACAGACAGGCAGCGACTAAGACGCTCGCCCCTAACGCATCTGGACGATAAAACAAGGTGTATAGGGGATAAGACAGTACGATCATCCCAAAGGTCGCTGGAAACATTACAAAGGAATACAATTGCAAGTTGTTGCTGATCAATTTAGCTAAGTTCTTTTTGTCTTTTTTGGCGACTGCTTCACTGATCAAAGGCAGGCCCGTTGAAGCCATGGAAGTAGCTAATCCGATAACCACCATTGTCAACTTATCAGGGTTGCTGCCGAAAATCGCCATTAGTTCTAAGAGCTGATCATTTGAAAATTCGGTAAAACTGCTCATCATTCGAACAAAGGTGTACTGATCCACCAATTTTAAAATCGTGATCCCAGAGCCTACGATAATAAAAGGGATCGCTTCTTTGATGGTCGCTAAAACCAACTCTTTGGTTTGCAGCACCGTTTCTTCTTTACTCATATCGACTAAAACATCCATCCGCACCCGCTGCTTTTGGAAGTAATAGCCTAATACCAAAATGCTGGCTAAGACACCGATAAAGGCGGCAAAGGTCGATTGCGTCACGGCTGCCGTGTATTCGCCTTCGATGACCCGCATAATGATGAAGGTCGCTAAAAGCATATAACAGACACGTGCAATTTGTTCCACCACTTGCGAGATCGCAAAAGGTTTCATGTCTTGGTTTCCTTGGAAATACCCTCGCATGACACTCATACAAGGAAAGACCAATAGTGCAATGCTCAATGAGCGCATTGCAGGAATCAATTCTTCCCCGCCACCTGAAGCCGTTGCCAACCATGGGGCTGCCAAATACATGATGCCGGCGGTCACCACGCCAAAGCCTGCCATCAATTGGAAGGCTCTTAAAAAGAGCTTCTGGCTCGTGCGGTATTCTTGGCGAGAATTATAAAAAGAAATCTGTTTGGCAATTGCCGATGGGATCCCCGCAGTGGAGATCATTAAAAATAAGGCGTAAACATTATAGCCCATTCCAAATAACGCATTTGCTTTATCCGCATTTGCGCCCATCCAATAATACCAGGGTAAAATGTAAATGGCGCCAAGCAAGCGTGAGCCGATATTTCCCATCGTCATCCAAGCAGATCCTTGAGCCATTTTTTCTTGTGTAGTTAATTCTTTTGACACTGAACGCATGTGATTATCCATCGCCATTATCTCCAACTTTCTACAAACATATCCCTTCCATTTTAATTCGAAAAAGGGTTGGTCGCAATCTATTTTTGCAACATCTTAAAGTTTCTTCAAAATAAGGAGAAAAAAAAGAAAACTTTTCCCTCCCAAACGGCGGTTTTTAGGAGTTATGCTATAATAAGAGAAATCTTTAGAGGAATGAAGGAGAACAACGATGCAAAAGGAACTCATTACCGTGCCACAGATCCGCAAGCTCTTATTGCAGGAAAACCTATTGAAAGAAATCATCACCCCCACTGATTGGGTTTATACCGTGCCGCAAGAAATGACTGATCTTGCCTTTACCTCATTAAGCTACGACTCGCGAACAGCCGATGCGGCGACGCTTTTTTTCTGTAAAGGGGCTTCTTTTAAAGAAAGCTACCTGGCTGCCGCCATTGACCAAGGGATTCAGTGCTACATTTCAGAAACTCCCTATGACAACTTTGCAACTTATGGAATCATCGTCACCGACATTCGAGAAACGATGGCAGTGATCGCTCAAGCGTTTTATGGCCATCCTCAAGAACAGTTGGTGACCATCGGCATCACGGGAACAAAAGGCAAAACCAGCTGCGCCTATTTTGCTCGGGCGATTTTAGCAGAATCGACGGGTCAAAAAGTAGCATTCTTTTCATCTGAGGAAAACTCAGTCGACGGAAAAACCTTTAATGAAGCAGTGTTGACGACCCCCGAAACACTGGATCTTTATAAGATGATGGCCGAGGCTGTCGCAAACGGCATGACCCATCTTGTGATGGAGGTTTCTTCCCAAGCCTATAAAACCAAACGAGTCGCCGGTATTACCTTTGATATTGGCGCGTTCTTGAATATTTCGCCTGATCACATTGGACCAGTGGAACATCCAACTTATGATGATTACCTTTACTGCAAACGGGAACTGATCCGCAACAGCAAACAAATGATTTTAAATCGTCAAAGCGATCACTACCACTTGCTGCGAGAAACTTGTGAAGTCCATCAAGTTCCTTATATCACCTACGGACGTTCAGACGCCGATTATGTCGTCCAAGAAGGAATGGACCTAAAGAGTTTTGCCCTGACAGCTGCTTCTGATGTCTTGCAAGTCTCTGGTGAATATCAACTGGGGATCTTAGGTTCTTTCAACCATGAGAATGCCGCAGCGGCGATTTTGGCTGCCTGCTTAGCGGGTGCCTCTCGTGAGGACGCTCAGAAAGTCCTGCCGACAGTGATCATCCCTGGACGAATGATCGTTTTAGAAAAAGAAAATGGCGCCGTCATGATCGTTGACTATGCCCACAATTACCTGAGCTTCCAATCATTAAGTGAACTTGCCCGTCAATTACGCCCAGATGGTCGCCTGCTTTTTGTCACTGGCAGTGCTGGCGGCAAAGCCCAATCTCGCCGAGCAGATATGGGACGAGCGCTAGGAGAATATGCGGACAAAGTCTACCTGACCAGCGATGATCCTGATTTTGAAGAAGCAGCTGCGATCGCAAAAGAAATTGCAGATGCTATCACCAATCCTGAAGTTGCCATCATTCATGAGATGGATCGGGCTCAAGCCGTCAAATTGGCGATCGCTGAAGCAGACGGTCGTGATATCGTGATTATTGCGGGCAAAGGCGCCGAACAATACTTGAAAGTCGCTGGAAAAAAAGTCCCTTACATCGGTGACTTGACCTTAGCGCAGCAGCAAGCCAAACACCAATAGCAACAAGTTGCCTCAACAAAAAAACTTTCAGATGATTTAACAGATCATCTGAAAGCTTTTTTTCTGCGTGACTAAGGTTGTTCGTCTTCGTAAGTCTCATAGACATAGGGTGCGCCATCATAACGGAATTCTGTTGAAATGGCGGCGTCAAGGTCTTCGGTAAACATTCGTTTGCTGAAAGGAAACAAAAAGACTTGCCCTTCTTTGGCATCTTCGGCTGCTAAACGGTAAAACAGCTCTTCTTCTGTTAATTGTTGATTCAACTGTTCCAAGACATCGGCAGTGACTGCCTCTTCCTCATAGCCAGGTTTGGCAATCCGTGCATAATCTTCAAAAAAAGCCGACTGGCCTTCAAATGATTGATACTCCATGTAAGTCCCCTCTTTCTTTTCTCTTACTTTATTATACGAGAGTCCGTGAGGATCAGCGAATAATATGATCGGTCTACAGGGGAATTTTTACTCTTCTGGTGCTTAAATATGTCAGAAACATTTCAAGTGTATTACGAATCAATTATTTGACAAAATCAGATTGAACACGCATCCAAATTTTGTATAATGATACATAGAGACTATAAAAGGGGCAAATGTAATGAACAACGCAAAGAAAAAAATTTTCGTCGGTACTGGTGCTGCAATTGGTTTTGTCGCAATCGTTGCTATGATGGCTCAGTTCATGATTTCCAATCATCTATTTGGCGGAAGTGATGCTTCATCAGAAATTTTCACTCGCGCTACGTATCCAAACGGCTTTCTACTAGTGATCTTGATTCCATTGGTCGCAACAGCCGCTTTGTTCTATGGGATCATTCGCAAAAAATAACAAAAAAGTGTTGCTGAGAACTACTCAGTAACACTTTTTTTCTTTGTCGTCACCAAAAAGCTGCCTAACAGACCCTCGATCTGCTAGGCAGCTATTTTTTAGCGTTTAGTTTGCAACGATATTGACCAATTTGTTCGGTACGACGATCACTTTACGGATCGTTTTTCCTTGGAGCTGTTCTTGGACAAGTTCGTTTTCTTGCGCCAATTGTTCAAGCACTGCTTTTTCGGCATCCGCTGGCACCATTGCTTTGGCGCGAACTTTGCCGTTGACTTGAAAGACGACTTCGATCTCGTCTTCCACTAGGGCACTTTCGTCATAGGTTGGCCATGGCACATAAGAGATCCCATGGTCATTCCCGAGGATCGACCATAGCTCTTCCCCGATATGCGGTGCGATCGGAGCCAATAGCTGCACAAATCCTTCGACATATTCGTAAGGCAAGGCATCGGCTTTGTACGCTTCATTGACAAAGACCATCAATTGGGAAATCGCCGTATTGAAATGCAGCTGCTCAAAATCTTCCGTCACTTTCTTAACGGTTTGATGGTAAACTTTCGACAATTTGCCATCGTTGAATGTCGTGATGCGGTCACGCATTTTGCCATTTTCATCGACGATCAAGCGCCACACACGATCCAAGAATTTACGACTGCCTTCAAGACCATTCTCATTCCAAGCGATCGATGCATCCAATGGTCCCATAAACATTTCATATAGACGCAAAGTATCCGCACCGTATTGATTGATGACATCATCTGGATTGACGACGTTGCCGCGGGATTTTGACATTTTTTCATTGTTTTCCCCAAGGATCATCCCTTGGTTGAACAATTTTTCAAATGGTTCTTTCGTTGGCACGACACCGATATCATACAAGAATTTATGCCAGAAGCGAGCATAAAGCAAGTGCAAGACAGCGTGCTCTGCGCCACCGATATAAATATCGACTGGCATCCAGCGTTTCAATTTGTCGTAGTCTGCCAAAACAGACTTATTATGAGGATCGATAAAGCGCAAGAAATACCATGAACTTCCAGCCCATTGCGGCATCGTATTGGTTTCACGACGTCCTTTTTTTCCAGTTTCAGGGTCGGTGACATTGACCCAATCTGTGACATTGGCTAATGGCGATTCACCAGTACCGCTTGGTTTGATATTGTCGGTTTTTGGCAAACGCAACGGCAGCTGATCTTCAGGAAGCGTCGTAGTCGTACCATCTTCCCAATGGATGATTGGGATTGGCTCTCCCCAATACCGTTGGCGAGAGAACAACCAATCGCGAAGACGATAGCTGACTTCTTTTTTCCCAACGTGGTTTTCTTCCAACCATGCGACCATTTTTTCGATGGCTGTCTCTTTGTCTAGCCCATCCAAAAAGTCTGAATTGATATGCAGTCCATCTTCGGTATAGGCAGATTCTTCCACGTTGCCCCCTGCCAATACAGGAATGATCTCTAAGCCAAATGTTTTGGCAAATTCGTGGTCACGTTCGTCATGGGCAGGAACCGCCATGATCGCACCTGTTCCATAAGAAGCCAAAACATAATCGGCGATCCAAATCGGGATCTCTTTACCATTCACGGGATTGATGGCATAGGCACCTGTGAAGACACCAGTTTTTTCTTTGGCCAAATCTGTTCGGTTCAAATCAGATTTTTTCGACGCTTCTTCTACATAGGCATCAATGGCTGCTTTTTGTTCTGGTGTAGTGATTTGGGCCACTAGCTCATGTTCTGGTGCCAATACGGCGTAGGTCGCACCAAACAAGGTATCTGGGCGAGTCGTAAAGACGGTAAAGTCTTTTTCCATCCCTGCCACTTTAAACGTAACGTTGGCTCCGACCGAACGTCCGATCCAATTGCGTTGCATTTCTTTGATGCTTTCTGGCCAATCAACTTCTTCTAAATCGTCCAACAAACGATCAGCATACGCCGTGATTTTCAGCATCCATTGGCGCATCGGTTTGCGGATCACATCGTAGCCGCCCCGTTCGCTTTTGCCGTCAATGACTTCTTCATTGGCGATCACGGTCCCAAGCTCTGGTACCCAGTTTACTGGAACTTCGGCTTCATAAGCTAACCCTTTTTCATAAAGCTTGGTAAAGATCCATTGCGTCCACTTGTAGTACTCGGGATCTGTCGTATTGATTTCACGATTCCAGTCATAGCTGAATCCTAGCGCATTGATTTGACGGCGGAAGGTCTCAATATTTTTCTTCGTGAATTCCGCTGGATCATTTCCAGTGTCTAATGCATATTGTTCGGCAGGCAGACCAAAGGCATCCCAGCCCATTGGGTGCAGTACATTGTACCCTTGGCTGCGTTTGAAGCGGCTCAAGATATCCGTAGCTGTATAGCCTTCTGGATGTCCGACATGTAATCCTTGTCCAGATGGATACGGGAACATATCTAGCGCATAAAATTTTGGTTTGTCCGGCTCATCATGGGTGTTGAATTCATTTTTCTTTGCCCAATATTTTTGCCATTTTTTTTCGATTTCTTTGTGATTGTAATTCACGATGGACTCCTCCTAAAAAATTGGTGTTTTGCTCGTCAAATCAACCAGCAAAACTTAAAAAAAGTCCTATAAAAATCGCTATGATTTTTATAGGACGTTATCAACGTGGTACCACCTAAGTTTATCTGCTCCTCAAAAAAGCAGACCTCGATGTTTTAACGGCCATCGCCGTATCTGCCTAGCCAAATCAGGTTCAGTCAGATATCACTCGAAGACGAGTTCGAAAGGTGTGCTGTGCATTTCCACCAACCATGCACTCTCTAAAAGTCCCACCGTACTTCTACTATTCCTTCTCAAACGTGAAAGTTTCTTTGCACTTATCCTAACAAAAATCATTAGGAATAGCAATCTATTTTACCCTAACTGTTTGTCCTGGGTAAATAAAGTTATTTTGAATATTGTTCCATTGGATAAATTGATCCGTCGTGATGCCGAACTTATCTGCGATCCCCCAAACGGAATCCCCCGATGCGACCTTGTACGTACCATTTGTCGCTGAATTGCTGGTAGTAGCTGCCGTGCCGCCTTGCTTGACGACCACCTTTTGTCCTGGATAGATAAAATCATTTTTGATGTTGTTCCAGCTGCGGAATTGGTCCATCGAAATCCCGTGTTTATTGGCAACTGACCAGACTGAATCACCAGAAGCCACCGTATAGGTGTTGCCTGCAGCACTGCTGCTGGTTTGGCTGCTGACGGTCGTGCTCGTCGTTGTACTTGTACGGGTAGAACTACCGCTGACAACCACCTTTTGACCTGGATAAACATAGTCGTTTTTTATATTGTTCAAGCTGCGGAACTGATCCATCGAGATGCCATGCTTGTTAGCGATCGACCAGACTGAATCGCCAGCTGCCACCGTGTAGGTGCCGCCACTGCTTTGACTAGCCGTTGATGCCGTGCTGACGGTCGTAGTACTGCTGGTATTCGTAGACGAACCACCGCTAACGACAACTTTTTGCCCTGGATAGACAAAATCATTTTTGATGTTGTTCAAACTGCGAAATTGATCCATCGAAATGCCATGCTTATTGGCGATCGACCAAACGGAATCGCCAGAAACTACGGTGTAGGTATTGCCTGATGTAGTTGCTGAAGCATTGCGATTGACGATCGATACCGTTGAAGTTGCCGAAGTACTTTGGGCGCTGCCGTTGACTTTCAAGGTTTGTCCTGGATAAACAAAATCGTTTTTGATATTGTTCAAACTGCGCAGCTGATCCATGGAGATGCCATGTTTGTTGGCGATCGACCAGACTGAGTCCCCCGAAGCGACTGTATAGGTTTGACTACCGCTCGTGCTGACAGCTGATGTCGTGGTCGTCGTACTCGTTGAAGCACTGGCTGTGGCGCCACCACCGGCATTGCCAGAAGCTGGCGTGTCATATTTCGTCAACCCAAATTGCTGGATCACGGCATTCAGTGAAGAGGCATAGTTTGGTGCAGTCGCATAACGGCCTGCTAGCCATGCGGTTGCATCAAGATATGAAGTCGTATTGCTTTTCCAAGCGCCAGAATAATACGCGACGCCGCTTTGTAAAGAAGTTGAGCGTAAAGTACGTGCGTTATCTTCAAATGATTGCGTGTAAGATGGGTAACGCTTAAAGGGTTCATTCATAGTCAACCATTGGTTGTTCAAATATTCTAAGGTACTCATATAAACGGTTTGACCGTTATAGCTGCCTTTGATTCCGAAAAGATTGTAATTCGGTGCTTTTGATAAGCTGCTTCGGCCCCAACCACTTTCTAAAATGGCTTGCGCGATCATCACAGAAGCATATAGATCGTTGGCGTTTGCCACAGGTTGGGCGTACGTAGCGATTTCAGCAATAAACGCGGAAGTATTCGGCGCGGCAAAATTGCTAGTAGAAACTTGGGCGATCGAGGTCTCTACGGCTTCTGCTTGAACCGATGACACCAATGGAGCTACAACAGAGCAAGCAGTCAGTGTTGTTCCTAAAACAACTGCACTTTTTTTGATCACTCGATACTTATCGCCCGATTGGTCTGCTTGACGATGTACTTTTCTTGATTGACTCGTGTTCATGTCCGTTATTCCTCCGTTTTTTCCTTATAGTGAACGTAGGTTTAGTATACAATTTCTTAAGAATTTATAAAAGGTATTTGAGCCGATTTCAGAAACTGTAAACTCTTTGTAATCAAACGAACATTTATTGCAATGAAGCAATTGGCCTGCTCCCGATAAACGTATCGCTTGCTCAGACGAGTAACCCCCTGCTCGTTCCCTGCTTTTTCCGACTTGTGATAAATGCTATAATACCTTCTAGATGTCTCTTTGACTTAATGACAATAATTGACAGAAATTCTCTAGAAACGAGGCTTATCCATGCATAAAAAACTTTATTTTCAATTTGCGGGCAGTTGCTTTTTACTGCTGTTCGTTTTTCTCGGCTATGTCGTGAAATTTTACCCTACTTGGTTGGTCTCCTTTGACGAAACCTTGACTCGCATCATCCGCAGCGGCTACCCGTTTTGGACACCGTTTTTTCTATGGGTCACAAAATTTGCGAATCCTACCACGATCATCTTGCTCTTTCTCGCTGTTTTAGCTGTCTTAGTGATCAACAAGTATTATGCTGAAGCTATATGGCTCAGTATTGGTACCATCGGGATTGCTGGGCTCTTTAATCCATTGATCAAACTGGTCTTTTTACGGGAGCGCCCAACTCTTGAACACTTAGTCACGGAATCAAGTTTCAGTTTCCCCAGTGGACACTCGACGGGCAGTATGATTTTTTATGGAACCTTGCTCTTCTTGGTCCCAGTTTTCTTCAAGCAGCCTTTTTGGCAATGGGGCATCCGCCTTTTGCTGGGCCTTTTGATTGGCTGCATCGGCATCAGCCGTATTTATGTTGGTGTGCATTTCCCCAGTGATGTGTTAGGCGGTTTTTGTGTTGGCCTGTCTTGGCTGCTGTTGACCTATCCGTACTACTTGCAAAAACGCTTTGTCTGGCGCTTCACGCGTAAACAATTATAAAAGAAGGTAAAAAAATGAATCCATTTCCTTATGCAGAAGATAAAAACAAACGATACCATTCGTGGAACTTTGCTTTGCGGCAAGAATTTGGCGAAAAAATCTTTAAAGTCCCCATCGATGCGGGCTTCGACTGCCCCAATCGTGACGGCACCGTTGCCAAAGGCGGCTGTACATTTTGCAGTGTGTCCGGTTCTGGCGATATGATCGTAGCTCCTGAAGCCCCACTGCCAGAGCAGTTTGAAAAAGAGATCGCCATGATGCACAAAAAGTGGCCGCAAGTGGACAAATACATTGTCTATTTTCAAAATTTTACGAACACCCACGCACCGGTGGCAGTGATCCGCGAGCGCTTCGAGCAAGTGCTGACACTACCTGGTGTTGTTGGAATCTCCATCGGGACCCGACCAGACTGCTTACCAGAAGATGTCGTTGACTATCTAGCAGAGCTCAATCAACGCTTTTATTTATGGGTCGAATTAGGACTGCAAACGACGTTTGAAACCACGAGCAATGCCATCAACCGCGCCCATGATTATCAAACTTACTTAGACGGCGTCGCCAGCCTGCGCAAACACAATATTCGTGTCTGTACCCATTTGATCAATGGCCTGCCAGGCGAGACGATCGAGATGATGCAAGAAAATGTCCGCCGCACCATTCAAGATTCTGATATCCAAGGCATCAAACTGCACCTGCTGCATTTGATGCGCAATACTCGGATGCTGCGGGATTATCATGAAGGACGTTTGCAATTGATGCGGCGCGATACCTATGTGTCATTGATCTGCGATCAGTTAGAAATGATCCCCCCAGAGATCATCATTCATCGCTTGACAGGCGATGCACCATGGGATTCTCTGGTAGGTCCAATGTGGAGTTTGAAAAAATGGGAAGTCTTGAATGAGATTGATCAAGAAATGCTGCGCCGCAACTCCTATCAAGGAAAATTCAACGTGCGAAAGGAGCCTGTCAATGCTGCCGACCGCCATGCGCTATAGCCACACCCTTTTAAAAGAAGTTCTGCAGCCGGGACAAACCGCCGTTGATGCCACGATGGGCAACGGCTTCGACACGGAATTACTGGCTTCCTTAGTTGGCCCAACTGGTCAGGTGTTTGCGTTTGATATTCAAGAACAAGCCCTGCAAGCTACCAAAAAGCGGTTGGCTGAAAAAGAGCTGTTGGCGCAAGTCCAGCTGATCCATCAAGGCCATGAGACGTTGGCAGATGTTGTGAGTGGTCCGGTTCACGCCGCCATTTTCAATTTAGGCTACTTGCCGAAAGGGGACAAAGCGATCATCACGCTGCCTGATACAACGAAAACGGCTTTAGAAGCTTTACTGACACGTTTAGCCCCGAAAGGTAGAATCATCCTCGTCTGCTATTATGGACACGCTGGCGGCGAAGCAGAGCTGAAAGAAGTACACTCCTTTTGTCAGCAGCTGCCGCAAGAGGCATTCAATGTCCTTTCCTATCAATTTATCAATCAGCGCAACCAACCGCCGATCTTATTTTGTATCGAACGAAAAAACCATCAGTCCTCGGCACGTTAAGGTGTCGATCGACTGATGGTTTTTTTATTCACTAAAAAGCCATTGCAGGACTCGTTGGATCCATTGATCCCAGAAATTCCAATCATGATCCCCAGTTCCCGATTCAAACGTTACGGCTAGTTTGCGTTTTTGCAGCTTATCCACCGCATATTCACTTGCCGGATACAGCTGATCCTCGGTTCCGCAGCTAATAAAAAAGCGCGGCGCTGTGCTTGGATCGATGGTCTCAATCAGATGGATCAAATCATTTTCTGACCCTTTGAATTGCTCTAATGGTCCAAAAATTCCTTCCCAATAAGCTTGGCTTCGCAGCTGCAGCAAGGAATCCATGCTTTCAGCCAGCGCTAATGCCCCAGACAAAGACGCTACCGCCGCAAACTGGTCAGGCTTTCTCAGCCCGAGTTTTACTGCCCCATAGCCCCCCATCGAAAGCCCAGCCGCAAAAGTTTTTTCTCGTTTTTGCGTCAGCTGAGGAAACAGCTCATGGCAAATCTGTGGTAATTCTTCGGCGATAAAAGTCCAATACTTCATCTCATAGGTCGTATCGGTATACCAACCCAGATCAGTAGACGGCATGATGACCGCTAGTTGATACTCTGCGGCATACCGCTCGATCGACGTCCGTCGCTGCCAGACACTATGATTTCCGTTCATCCCATGCAACAAATAAAGCACCGGGAGATCTGTGCCCGTTGATTGGCTTTGCGTGCCGATTTTTTTCTTGGTACTTTGAGGCAAGATCACATCGATCATTACCTCCATTTCAAGAACATTTGAATAGATATTTGCTTGTAAAAAAGCCATACACTCACCTGCGATCCTTTTTTTATATTGTACCAGATTCTCGCGAAATCGTGCGGGTCAAACCAATCGCTAGCACAATAAGTAAAACACCGATCCCAAAAACCCAGTGTAGACCGCTATAAAGAATCTCCCGTAATTGCCCTAATAATACGGTTGGCAGCTGGCGCGCAGCGGCTGGATCTACTAGCTGATTCATGACACTGCTATCATTGACTTGTGCCTGTGCTAAGCCTACGCTATTACTGGTGTTTAAAACGATACCGAAGACCGCTACCATGATGGTTTGCCCGATCGTTCGCAACAGGGTATTGAAAGAAGTCGCCACGCCGACTTGTGTGGGGCCAACGCTGGTTTGGGCAGTAACCGTACAAACCACCATCGTTGCCCCTAACCCGACGCCAGTAATAGAAGAAATGACCAAGAACAACCAGAATGACGTCTGTGCTGGTGTCAAAAACAGCCACAAAGCACCGGTAGCCGTGATCAACAAGCTAACCGTCAAGACCCAGCTGACACTGTGCTGTGTCAACCAACGGCTGGCTAAGAAGGAACCAATCATCCATAAAATCGACAACGGTGCCAACACAAGCCCGCCAATCCCCGCACTCATGCCTAAGACTCCTTGCATCCACATTGGGATATAAACATCGATCCCCATCAAGAAGCCGCTAGCCAAAGCTGCTACGATATTGACCACCACAAATAATTTTGAGTGAAACAGCTTCAGATCAATAATCGGATCTGCTGCTTTTTTCTCCACCCGAACGAAGCCGATGAACATAAGGACAGAAAAAACGAACAGACTGAGGACAGGCAGACTCACACCATAATCTCCCAGCAACTGGAAGCCTAGCAGGAGCCCTACTAGTGTCAACATCAACAAGAGACTGCCTGCATAATCAATGTTGACTGCAGCAAAGGCCTTTTTTTCTTCATGAAAATAAAACCAAATCAAGGCAATCAGCCCTAATCCAATGGGTACGTTGATAAAAAAGATCCAATGCCACCCGATCGTATCTACGATCAAGCCACCGGCTAAGGGACCAACGACACTGGCGATCCCCCAAGCCGTACTATTGAGCCCTAAGACTTTCGCCCGCTTTTCAACGGGATACAGGTCCGCAATGATCGTTAGGGCAACGGGCATCATGGCACCTGCGCCTAATCCTTGCAACGCTCTGGCAATGATCAACGTCAACATCGTGTTGGCCATCCCACAAAACGCCGACCCGATAATAAACAGCAACGTCCCAAATAAAAAGACTGGTTTGCGGCCGATATTATCGGCAAACTTGCCGTAGATCGGGGTCAACATCGCACTGGTCAAAAGATAGATCGAGAAGACCCAGTTCATGATCTCGATCCCTTTCAATGAACTAACGATGGTAGGCATCGCTGTCGTAATGATCGTTCCTTCGATTGCGGTCATAAACGTTGCGACAAAAACCGCAATGGTGACTAATTTTACATTGGTTCGCATATAACTCCTCCTTTTACTCCAAAAAAAAGAACCTCTATTGATAGTCATCAATAGAGGTCGCCTCTTTTAATCCTTCACACTTGCCAAAAGTGCCGCCACCTTGTCGGTGCGTTCCCATGGCAAATCGATATCTGTACGACCGAAATGTCCGTAAGCGGCAGTCTGACGATAAATCGGACGGCGCAAATCTAACATTTCAATAATTCCTGCTGGTCGCAAATCAAAGTTTTCCCGTACCGCTTGGATCAAGCGCTCGTTGCTGACGGTTCCTGTGCCAAAAGTGTTGATGCTGATCGAAACGGGCTGTGCCACACCGATCGCATAGGCTAATTGTACTTCCACTTTTTTGGCTAGCTTTGCTGCTACGATGTTTTTGGCAATGTAGCGAGCCGCATAGCTGGCTGAACGGTCAACTTTGGTTGCATCTTTTCCAGAAAACGCACCGCCGCCATGACGTGCATAGCCGCCATAAGTATCAACGATGATTTTTCTGCCAGTCAAACCGGCATCCCCTTGAGGACCGCCGATCACAAAACGACCAGTAGGATTGATATAATATTTTGTCTGCTCGTCTAAAAGATCGGCAGGGATCACTTCTTTGATCACTTTTTCGATGACATCACGGTGGATCGTTTCATTATCAGCCGCATCATCATGCTGGGTACTAATAACGACGGTGTCCACTCTTTGTGGTTGATCGTTATCATCATATTCAACGGTTACTTGTGATTTTGCATCTGGACGCAAGTAGCTTAGTTCGTTGTTTTTCCGCAACTCTGCTAAGCGACGTACCAGCCGATGGCTCAACGCGATCGGTAAAGGCATCAATTCAGGTGTTTCATCAACAGCAAAACCAAACATCAAGCCTTGGTCGCCGGCACCGATATCTTCTTTATCCGTTTCTCCACGACTTTCTAAAGCATCGTCAACGCCTTGAGCGATATCTGGTGATTGCTCATCGATCGCTACCAAAACAGCAACCGTATCGCCGTCAAAGCCGAATTTTGCTCGTGTATAGCCGATTTCTTTGATGGTTTCTCGGACGACTTTTTGAATATCTACATAAGCAGAAGTAGAAATTTCTCCAAAGACTAAAACCAATCCGGTAGTAACTGACGTTTCGCAAGCGACCCGTGCCATTGGATCTTCGGCAAGCAACGCATCTAAGATGGCATCACTGATTTGGTCGGCTACTTTGTCTGGGTGTCCTTCTGAAACGGACTCTGATGTAAATAAGTGTTTCTCTGTCATTTTTGTATTCCCCCTAATATATGTTTCGGTTACAAGGCATCTTCGCAGCTGCGAATCCTTTCGGGAACTTGCAACGGACTGATTATAACAAATTTTGACTGCTCATGCTTGAAAAAATGATAAAAAGATCATTTTTGGGCAATAAAAAAACACTCTCAAGAGTGTTTGCATGATCCGTACGGGATTCGAACCCGTGTTACCGCCGTGAAAGGGCGGTGTCTTAACCGCTTGACCAACGGACCAGTTTAAAAATGTAATGGGCCTAAATGGACTCGAACCATCGACCTCACGCTTATCAGGCGTGCGCTCTAACCAGCTGAGCTATAGGCCCCAAA